>NZ_JAOEBG010000003.1 GCF_029836165.1 Pseudomonas sp. GD04091 | reverse complement strand
CAATTTTTAAAAAACCTTAACAAAGCTTAAAAACAAAAAGGGGAGGCCTCGCGGCCTCCCCTCTTCTATATATAGCCTGTCGCGCAATCATTCAGCCTTGAGGGTGACCCGAGCGAACGACTTCTTGCCCGCCTGGCAGACATGGGTCGCGCCCAGGGCGAACATGAAATCACGCTCGACCACCGCGCCATCAACCTTGACGGCACCACCAGCAAGCAGATCCCGCGCCTGCGCAGAGTTCTTCACCAGTCCAGCGCGGTTCAGCACGGCAGCGATAGGCAGGTCTTCTACCGCAGCGACTTCGATCTCTGGCAGATCTTCCGGCAGCTCGCCATCCTTCATGCGATTACCTGCCGCACGATGGGCATTGGCCGCCGCCTCCTCGCCATGGAAGCGTGCAACGATCTCTTCCGCCAGCTTGATCTTGATGTCGCGCGGATTCGCGCCATTGGCAACATCGGCACGGAACTGCTCGATCTCTTCCATCGAGCGGAAGCTCAGCAGCTCGAAGTAACGCCACATCAGCGTATCCGGAATCGATACCAGCTTGCTGTACATCACGCCGGGCGCTTCCTGGATACCGACATAATTACCCAGCGACTTGGACATCTTCTTCACGCCATCGAGCCCTTCGAGCAGCGGCATGGTGACGATGTTCTGCGCTTCCTGACCATAGGCACGCTGCAGCTCGCGACCCATCAACAGGTTGAACTTCTGATCGGTGCCGCCCAGCTCGACATCAGCCTTGAGGGCTACCGAGTCATAACCCTGCACCAGCGGATAGAGGAACTCATGGATCGCGATCGGCTGGTTGGTGGTGTAGCGCTTGTCGAAGTCGTCACGCTCGAGCATGCGCGCGACCGTGTACTGCGAAGCCAGGCGAATGAAGTCGGCCGGGGTGAGCGAGTCCATCCAGGTGGAATTGAACGCCACCTCGGTCTTGGCGGGATCGAGGATCTTGAACACCTGCTGTTTATAGGTCTCGGCGTTCTCCAGCACCTGCTCGCGGGTCAGCGGCGGGCGAGTGGTGCTCTTGCCGCTCGGATCACCGATCATGCCGGTGAAGTCGCCGATCAGGAAGATCACCTGATGCCCCAGCTCCTGGAACTGACGCAGCTTGTTGATCAGCACCGTGTGCCCCAGGTGCAGGTCAGGCGCGGTTGGGTCGAAGCCCGCCTTGATGCGCAGTGGTTGGCCGCGCTTGAGCTTCTCCACCAGTTCCGACTCGACCAATACCTCTTCCGCACCGCGCTTGATAAGCGCCAGCTGCTCTTCAACCGACTTCATAGACAGACCCGCAACGCTAGGATTCAAGGGGAGCCAACCATACAAGATCGGCCATCAATTACAAGTTTCGCAAAGGAATGTGACCCGGACGACGCATCGAAACGTCTACGCGCCCTTGCGTGAGAATGGATTTGGTTATATTTTATACAGTTATTTCATCTTCATCATGTCATTCATCTTTTCCATTCCACTTTTTCAAAGTCACCTCACCTATGACCAACGAAACGCCTAAAGCGCCCCCGCTTTATCCGAAAAGCCATCTGTTGGCCGCCAGCGGCATCGCCGCTCTCCTCAGCCTGGCACTGCTGGTATTCCCTTCCAGCGAAGTCGAAGCCAAGAAAACCACCCTCAGCCTGGAGCTCGAAAGCCCGGCCGAACAGCTGAAGGACGAATCCCGAGCTGCCCCGCTGGTACAAGCCGAGCAGAACAGCGATTCGCCCTTCGCCCAGATCGAGGGTGACGAGGCAGACACCGCCAAGGCCGAGAGCAAACCCGAACCCGCCCCGGTAGCCAAGCAGGAAGACAAAGCCCCAGGCCATCGCGAAGTGGTCGTGTCCCGCGGCGATACGCTTTCCACCCTGTTCAACAAGGTCGGCCTGCCTGCCAATGCCGTCCATGACTTGCTCGCCAGCAACAAGCAGGCCAAGCAGTTCAGCCAGCTCAAGCATGGCCAGGTACTGCAGTTCGAGCTGGACAAGGATGGCCAACTGACCAGCCTGCACAGCAAGGTCAGCAATCTTGAAACCATCCGCCTGACCCGCACCGACAAAGGCTTCAGCTTCAATCGCGAGATCAGCAAGCCCGTCGTGCGCACAGCCTACGCCCACGGCGTGATCAAGAGCTCGCTGTCGGCCTCCGCCCAGCGCGCCGGCCTGTCCCACGGCATGACCATGGACATGGCTCGCATCCTCGGCTACGACATCGACTTCGCCCAGGACATCCGCCCTGGCGACGAGTTCGACGTGGTCTACGAACAGAAGGTGATGGACGGCAAGGTGGTCGGCACCGGCAACATTCTCTCTGCCCGCTTCACCAACCGCGGCAAGACCTACACCGCCGTGCGCTACACCAACAAGCAGGGCAACACCAACTACTACACCGCCGATGGCAACAGTCTGCGCAAGGCGTTCATCCGCACCCCGGTGGACTTCGCCCGCATCAGCTCGCGCTTCTCCGCCGGCCGCAAGCACCCGATCCTCAACAAGATTCGCGCGCACAAGGGTGTGGATTACGCCGCCCCGCGGGGTACACCGATCAAGGCCGCCGGTGACGGTCGCATCGAGCTGGCCGGGCGCCGCGGTGGTTACGGCAACACCGTGATCATTGCCCACGGCAACTCGTACAAGACACTTTACGGCCACATGCAGGGCTTCGCCAAAGGCATCAAGACCGGCAGCAGCGTGAAGCAGGGCCAGATCATCGGCTACATCGGCACTACCGGCCTGTCGACCGGCCCGCACCTGCACTACGAGTTCCAGGTCAATGGCGTACACGTCGACCCGCTGAGCCAGAAAGTGCCGATGGCTGACCCGATCGCCAAGTCCGAGCGCGCCCGCTTCAACCAGCAGAGCCAGCCCCTGATCGCCCGTATGGACCAGGAAAAGGCCACCCTGCTCGCTGCCAACAAGCGCTGAGCCCATGGCGCTCTACCTGGGGGTGATGTCCGGCACCAGCCTCGATGGCCTGGACATCGCCCTGATCGAACAGAACGAGCAGCTCCGGCTGCTCGCCACCCATTACATTCCCATGCCCGTCGACCTGCGCCAGGACCTTCTCGGCCTCTGCGCCAGCGGCCCTGACGAGATCGCCCGCGCGGCTCTTGCGGAAAACCGCTGGGCCACGCTGGCCGCGCAAGGCATCAATCACCTGCTGACTGCCCAGGGCCTCGCGCCAGGCGCGGTCCGTGCCATCGGCAGCCACGGCCAGACCGTTCGCCACGAGCCCGCCCGCGGCTTCACCGTGCAGATCGGCAATCCGGCCCTGCTGGCCGAGCTGACCGGCATTTGCGTGGTGGGAGACTTCCGCCGTCGCGATGTGGCCGCAGGCGGCCAGGGCGCTCCCCTGGTACCCGCGTTTCACGAGGCGCTGTTCGGCCACCTTGGCCAGCGGCTGGCGGTGTTGAATGTAGGGGGGTTCAGCAACCTGAGTCTGATCGAGCGAGACCAGCCGGTGCATGGTTTCGACTGCGGGCCGGGCAATGTGCTGCTGGATGCCTGGATCGAACGCAAGCGGGGCCAGGCATTCGATGCCAACGGCGCCTGGGCGGCCAGTGGCGTCGTTCGCCAGGACCTGCTGGGCGCACTCCTTGGCGATCCGTTCTTCGCTGGCAGCGGCCCGAAGAGTACTGGCCGCGAGGTGTTCAACCTGACTTGGCTGGACGCTCACCTCGCCCGGTTGCCCGCCCTACGCGACGAAGATGTCCAAGCAACCTTGCTGGAGCTTACGGCACGCAGCATTGTCGACTCGCTCCGCCAGGCCCAGGACGGTACCGAAGCGTTGCTGGTCTGTGGCGGCGGAGCCCGCAACGGTGCACTGATGGCCCGCCTGGCATCCCTGCTCCCGGCGACGCAGGTAACCAGTACCGCGGCACAGGGTGTGGATCCCGACTGGGTCGAGGCCATGGCCTTCGCCTGGCTGGCCCATTGCTGCCTGGAAGGCATTGCGGCCAACCGCCCAAGCGTGACCGCGGCAAGAGGCTTGCGCATTCTCGGCGCGATCTACCCCGCCTGACCCGGACGCAGAATGCAAAACGCCGCGCAATCGCGCGGCGTTTTGCATTGCAGTGCAGTACCCGCGATCAGATCGAGAACGACGAACCGCAACCGCAGGTAGTGCTGGCATTCGGGTTCTTGATCACGAAGCGCGAACCCTCCAGGCCTTCCTGGTAATCCACCTCGGCACCCGCCAGGTACTGGAAGCTCATCGGGTCGACGACCAGGGCCACGCCCTCGCGCTCGACGATGGTGTCGTCCTCGGCCACTTCCTCGTCGAAGGTGAAGCCGTACTGGAAGCCCGAGCAGCCGCCACCCGTCACGAACACACGCAGCTTCAGTCGATCGTTGCCCTCTTCGCTGACCAAGGTCTTCACCTTGTGCGCGGCCCCGGGGGTGAACTCCAAAGCCGTAGGGGTGAAGGTTTCGACGCTCATGTTGATTCTCCCGGCGCAGTGCCGCCATAAAACTCGATGGGGCGTATTATCCGCTTGTCCGAGAAAATCGGTCAAGAATTGTGCGGCTTTAGTCGCCCCCATGAAAAAGGCCCGCACTGAGCGGGCCCTGGCTGCGAATGCCGACTTACGGCAACAGACCGGCGTGGGACAGGCCCATGCGCTCGTTCAGGCCGAACAGGATGTTGAGGTTCTGTACCGCCTGGCCCGACGCGCCCTTGACCAGGTTGTCGATCACCGACAGCACCACCACCAGATCGCCGCCCTGCGGGCGGTGCACGGCGATCCGACAGACGTTGGCGCCCCGCACGCTGCGGGTTTCCGGATGGCTGCCGGCCGGCATCACGTCGACGAACGGCTCGTCGGCATAACGCTTCTCGAACAGCGCCTGCAGGTCGACCGAGGTGTCGGCTACCGTCGCGTACAGGGTGGCATGAATGCCACGGATCATCGGCGTCAAGTGCGGCACGAAGGTCAGGCCGATATCCTTGCCTGCAGCCTGGCGCAGGCCCTGGCTGATTTCCGGCAGGTGGCGGTGGCCTTTGACCGCGTAGGCCTTCATGCTTTCACCTGCCTCGCAGAACAGCGAACCCACGGCCGCGCCGCGCCCCGCACCGCTGACGCCCGACTTGCAGTCGGCGATCAGGCGAGATGGGTCGGCCAGGCCGGCCTCCAGCAGTGGCAGGAAGCCCAGCTGGGTAGCGGTCGGGTAGCAGCCCGGCACGGCGATCAGGCGGGCCTGGCGGATCTTCTCGCGGTTCACTTCCGGCAGGCCATAGACCGCATCCTGGAGCAGTTCGGGCGCGCCGTGCGGCTGGCCGTACCACTTGCCCCACTCGACAGCGTCCTGCAGTCGGAAGTCGGCGGACAGGTCGATGACCTTGGTCCCGGCCGCCAGAAGCTCGCCGGCCAGGGCGTGGGCGACGCCATGGGGCGTGGCGAAGAACACCACGTCACAGGCCGCGAGGGCCTTGCTGTCCGGCACGCTGAATGCCAGGCCGTCATAGTGGCCGCGCAGGTTCGGGTACATGTCGGCAACCGCCACGCCCGCCTCAGACCGCGAGGTGATGACCGCCACTTCGGCCTGTGGGTGCTGCGCCAGCAGACGCAGCAGTTCGACACCGGTGTAGCCCGTGCCGCCGACGATACCGACCTTGATCATGACGCTTGCCCCTTATCAACAAGACCACTGGAAAGCGCACGATAATAGGGGGCACAAGCGCCTGTAACAACTCTTCGGATGACCCTTCGTGGCCTTGACCCCTACTATCTGACGACCGTGAAAACCTGAAGGAACACCCCATGCTCTATCTATGGATCAAGGCGCTGCACATCGTCAGCGTGGTCTGCTGGTTCGCCGGCCTGTTCTACCTGCCGCGCCTGTTCGTCTACCACGCCCAGAGCCGGGACAACATCAGCCTCGAACGCTTCACCACCATGGAACGCAAACTGTACCGGGGCATCATGAACCCGGCGATGATCGCCACGTACGTGTTCGGCGGCTGGATGCTCTACCTCAACCCCGGCTGGTTGAGTCAGGGCTGGCTGCACGCCAAGCTCACCCTGGTAGTCCTGCTCACCGTCTACCATCACATGTGCGGCGCCCAGCGCAAGCGCTTCGCCGCCGGCACCAATACCCGCAGCCACGTCTACTACCGCTGGTTCAACGAAGTGCCGGTGCTGATCCTGCTGGGCATCGTAATTCTGGTGGTGGTCAAACCGTTCTGACGATATACAGCCGCTTACAGGAGTTTCGCCATGTCCCTGCCCGCCTCGCTCGAACAACGACTGCGCCTGCCCTTGGTGGCGGCGCCGATGTTCCTGATCTCCAACCCCGGGCTCGTGCTCGCCTGCTGCGCCAATGGTGTGGTGGGCAGCTTCCCGGCGCTGAACCAGCGCGACAGTGCCGGGTTCAAGGCATGGCTGGAGGAAATCGAGGCCGGCCTGGCGACACTGCAGGCGCCTGCTCCCTATGCGGTGAACCTGATCGTGCACCCGACCAACCCGCGCCTGCACGCCGATCTGGCGCTGTGCGTCGAGCACCGGGTGCCCATCGTCATCACCAGCCTTGGCGCCGTGAAGGAGGTCGTGGACGCCGTGCATGCCTATGGCGGCCTTGTGTTCCACGACGTGACGACCCGTCGACACGCGGAAAAAGCGGCAGAGGCCGGCGTCGACGGGTTGATCGCCGTGGCGGCCGGTGCCGGTGGCCATGCCGGGACCTGGAGCCCGTTTGCCCTGGTCGCGGAGATCCGCCAGTTCTTCGACAAGACCCTGCTGCTGGCGGGCTGCCTCAACCACGGGCATGAACTGCTGGCCGCACAATTGCTGGGCGCGGACCTGGGCTACATGGGCACGCGTTTCATCGCCACCCAAGAAAGCCAGGCTCAGGACGCGTACAAGGAAATGATCCTGGGGGCTGGCGCCGCCGATATCGTTCACACCCCTGCGGTGTCCGGGATTCCCGCCAGCTTCCTGCGCCGGAGCCTGGAACAGGCTGGCTACGATCTGGCGGCGCTCAAGAGCGGCCACGAGTCCGGCAAGCTCAAGCCGCTGGACGACGAAGCCAAGGCCTGGAAGACCGTCTGGTCCGCCGGCCAGGGTGTCGGCGAGATCCACGACCTGCCTTCGGCCGCCGAGCTGATCTCCCGCCTGCGAGGCGAGTACCAGGCCGCCCTGGAGCGTACCCAGCAGCTGCGCAGCAACGCCTTGTAGCAAATCGGCCAGGCTGTACACTAGGCGCCCCTTACGCCCCAGGAGCCTTGCATGACCCGTTACGCCATGATCACCGGAGCTTCCAGCGGCCTGGGCCTGGCCCTGGCGGAGGCCCTGGCACGGCGCGGGCGCAACCTGATCCTGGTGGCACGCCAGCGCGAAACGCTGGAGCCGGTGGCCATCGAACTGACCCAACGGTTTGGCGTCGAGGTGCTGTTCCGCGCCTGCGACCTCAGCCAGCCCTTGCGCCTGTCTGGCTTCGTGCTGGAACTGGAGGAAGGCGAACGGCGTATCGACCTGCTGGTCAACTGCGCCGGGGTGCGCACCTACGGGCCTTTCCTCGCTCACGAATGGGCTGACGAACAGGACCTGCTGGAGGTCAACATCCTCGCCCTGAGCCGGCTGTGCCACGCCATCGGCAACCTCATGGCCATACAGGGGGGCGGACAGATTCTCAACGTCGCTGGACTGGCCGGGGTTGCCCCCGGTCCCTGGATGGCCGCCTATGCCGCCAGCAAAGCCTATGTGCTGAGCTTTTCCGAAGCGTTGCGCGAAGAGCTTCGCCGTACCGGGATCAAGGTGTCCGTGCTGTGTCCGGGGCCGGTGCGCTCATCGAAACGTCGCATCCCCAGGCTCGATGACAGCGGCCGTTGCCCCAGCCCGGAGGAAATCGCCTTGTACACTGTTCGCGCGCTGGACAAGAACCGCGCCCTGATCACGCCGGGCCGGCGCAACCGCTGGCTGGCCTTCGCCCCGCGCCTGCTGCCGCGCTGGCTGGCACGCAAGCTGGCCGGGGTGATCCACCGCCGCTACTGCCCGGTCGGCATGGAATAGCCACTGGGCGAGCGGCAGCGGGCTCAGTACACTCAGGCCCGACACTCACCATGGAGCACGTGCTGTGGACGATTTATTCCTCAAAATCATCAACCGGGAGATCCCGGCGAAGATCATCTACGAAGACGACCAGGTCCTGGCCTTCCACGATATCGCCCCCCAGGCCCCGATTCATTTCCTGGTCATCCCGAAGAAACACATCCGCACCCTCAACGACCTGACCGAAGAGGACAAGGGCCTGGCCGGCCACATCCTGTTCACCGCCCAGCGCCTGGCCAAGGAGCTCGGCTGCGAGGAAGGCTTCCGCGTGGTGATGAACTGCAACGAGCAGGGCGGCCAGACGGTCTACCACATCCACATGCACGTGCTCGGCCAGCGCCAGATGCACTGGCCGCCGGGCTGATCCAAGGCAAGCCCGTCCAGGGGTATTGAGGTAGACTGTCGGGCATCACTTCAGCGGAGGTGCCCGATGGCTACCGAACGTCACTACTCGCCGCTCGACCGCTTGTTGCTGCAGGCCGATACCGCCATGCGCACCTTGCTGCCCTTCAGCGGCCAACCTTCCCGTCCCTCGCCGGCGATCATCCAGCCGGACGCCGAGCTCGACGAGCAGCAGACCCGCCACATCGCTGGCCTGATGCGCATCAACCACACCGGCGAAGTCTGCGCCCAGGCGCTCTACCAGGGCCAGGCCCTGACCGCCAAGCTGCCCCAGGTACGCAAGGCCATGGAGCATGCGGCGGAAGAAGAGATCGACCATCTGGCCTGGTGCGAGCAACGCATCCGCCAGCTCAACAGCCACCCCAGCGTGCTCAACCCACTGTTCTACGGCATGTCGTTCGGCATCGGCGCGCTCGCCGGCCTGGTCAGCGACAAGGTCAGCCTGGGCTTCGTCGCCGCCACCGAGCACCAGGTGTGCAAGCACCTCGACGAGCACCTGGAACAGATCCCCGAGAGCGACGGCAAGTCCCGCGCCATCCTCGAGCAGATGCGCGTCGATGAAGAGCAGCATGCCGAGTCCGCGCTGGAAGCGGGTGGCTACCGGTTCCCGGCCCCCGTGCGGTTCGGCATGAGCCTGCTGGCCAAGGTCATGACCAAGAGCACCTACCGCATCTGAGGCGCACACCATGGAACGCTTCGACGCCAGGGACCTGGCACGCGCAGTGAGTGCCGGCGTGCTGCAGCCAGGACAGGATCGGGCCCTGTTGGACTTCCTGCGCCAGCAACCGGAAAACCGTGGCAGCTTCCAGCTGGCCCACGTCGCGTTCTATTTCGGCGCCCTGCTGATCATGGGTGCCATGGGCTGGCTGCTCACCGAGGCCTGGATGCGCATCGGCGACAGCGCGCTGCTGATCATCGCGCTGGCCTATATCGCCGGGCTCACCGTGTTTGCCCTGTCCCTGCAGCGTCGCGAACAACCCATCGCCGCGGGCGTGCTGGCGGCCGTGGCGGTGAGCATCGTGCCGCTGGCGGTCTTCGCCATCGAACGGCTGGTCGGCTGGTGGCCGATGGACGATGCACAGGGCGACTATCACCAGTACTACACCTACGTGCAGGGCGGCTGGCTGGCCATGGAAGCGGCGACGGTGGTTGCCGGGCTGCTGATGCTACGGTTGATCCCCTTTCCCTTCATCGTCATGCCGATCGCCGTGGCGCTGTGGTTCATGTCCATGGACCTCAGCGAATGGATCCATGGCGACCTGTTCAGCTGGGAGCAACGGCGCACGGTGTCGCTGTGGTTCGGCCTGGGCTTGCTGCTGGTGTTCGTCGTGATCGATGGGCGCACCCGTCGGGACTATGCCTTCTGGGGCTACCTGGCCGGCCTGGCGGCGTTCTGGGGTGGACTGACGATGATGGACAGCGCCAGCGAGTGGGGCAAATTCCTCTACTGCCTGATCAACCTGGCGTTGATGGGCCTGGCCGTGCTGCTGCGGCGGCCAATGTTCATGGTGTTCGGGGCGATGGGCGTGGCCGCGTATCTTGGCTATCTGTCCTATGAGGTGTTTGCCGATTCGCTGCTGTTCCCGGTGGTGCTGACCTTGATCGGCCTGGGCGTGATCGCGCTGGGGCTGCAGTACCAGAAGCGCCGCGAACGACTCAGCGAATCGCTGCAAGCGAAGCTGCCGCAGTGGTTGCGGGACGCGTTGCCGGCGTTGCGCCACTGATCGTCCGAGGCCGGCATCGCGGGGCAAGCCCGCTCCCACTGTGGAAGCGGGCTTGCCCCGCGATCGTTTTCAAGCCAGCTCGATGATTTCGTAGCCGTGGGTGATTTCCACACCCGCGCGATCCAGCATGATCGATGCCGAGCAATACTTCTGCGCCGACAGCTCCACCGCGCGCTTGACCTGCGCGTCCTTCAGCCCACGGCCTTTGACCACGAAGTTCAGATGGATCTTGGTGAACACCTTGGGGTCTTCGCTGGCGCGCTCGGCTTCCAGGAAGGCTTCGCAACTCTCCACGGCCTGACGCGACTTCTTGAGAATGCTGACCACATCGAAGCTGCTGCAGCCACCGAGGCCGAGCAGGAGCATCTCCATCGGGCGCACGCCCAGATTGCGGCCCCCGGCTTCGGGCGGGCCGTCCATCACCACGACATGGCCGCTCCCCGACTCGCCGAGGAACATCGCTTCACCGGCCCACTGGATGCGTGCCTTCATCTATCCGGACTCCCGATTTCGTAAAAGGGTGTCAGCTTAGACCTTGTGAGGCTGTCGGAAAAGCTCAAGGCGCGTCGCTTTTGTGCCGATTAGAAGGGCAGTGTCTGATAAGCTGGCGCCAAATGACTGGCGCTTCTCGTCAGACAATCTATACAAAAGCCAATGCGTCGCATCGAACAGGATTTCGTGATGGTTGCCTCAGCCCTTCCCCCCAAGATCAAGAACATCGACAAGCTCCTGGCGCACTGCCAGCGCCGCCGTTATGCCGCCAAGAGCAACATCATCTGCGCAGGTGACCGGGCGGAAACCTTGTCGTTCATCGTCAAAGGCTCGGTGACCATCCTGATCGAGGACGACGACGGTCACGAAATGATCATCGCCTACCTCAACAGCGGCGACTTCTTCGGCGAACTGGGCCTGTTCGAGCCCGCAGGTCAGGAACACCAGCGCAGCGCCTGGGTGCGGGCCAAGACCGAATGCGAAGTGGCCGAGATCAGCTACGACAAGTTCCGCGAGCTGGGCCGGCAAGACCCGGAAATCCTCTACGCCCTCGGTGCCCAGATGGCCCAGCGTCTGCGCAATACCACCCGCAAGGTGGGCGACCTGGCCTTCTTCGACGTCACCGGCCGCGTCGCCCGCTGCCTGCTCGACCTGTGCAAGCAACCGGACGCCATGACCCACCCCGACGGCATGCAGATCAAGATCACCCGCCAGGAAATCGGCCGTATCGTCGGCTGCTCGCGCGAAATGGTCGGCCGTGTGTTGAAGGATCTCGAAGAGCGCAGCCTGGTGCAGGTCAAGGGCAAGACCATGGTGGTCTACGGCACGCGTTAGTCCCTGGGCAGCGCCGCGATCACCTCGGCGTACGCCTGCGACAGGCGCTCGAACCAGGGCGCGGCGGGCGCCACCTCATGCAACGCGATGTGGCTATCGGCACGGCAGCGCTGCTCCAGCCCGCAACACTCGTTGAAGCGGTTGACCGCCGCGACCATCGACTCGCGCTGGTTGTCGAGCAACAGCGCACCATGCACCAGCACCACCGGACGCTTGCCGCCCAGTCCCTGGCGCCAGCGCTGGGCCGTGCCGACCAGCTTGCGACCGTTGAGATTGACGTTATAGCGCCCGTCGCAGAACGCACCGTCGATCTCCCCCACCGAAGCGACCCCGCCCCAATCGCGCAGCACATCGCACAAGGGCAGGCACAGCCGCTCGTAGGCGTTCTCGATGCGCCCATGGTCGCCTTCGCTACGCGGCGCCACGTAAACCAAGGCCACATTCACCGTCGCATGGGACTGCGGCACCGGTTCGCCGCCGGTCTCGCGCAGCAGCACCGGCCAGCCGGCAATCGCCAGCTCGGCGCAGGCGGCCTCGAAGTTGTCCAACCGGCTCATGCGGCGCGGCATGACCAGGGCATGATCGGTCGGACGCCAGAACAGCACGCCGGATTCGCGCTCGCCACGGCAGACGGCGGCCAGCAGGTCCTGTTCGGCATGCAGGCCCTGCTCCACGGTGAGGGCCAGGGGTTGATCGGTCATTGATCCACCTATGATGTTGGATTCTCTGGCCTTTTTGCGGGTTTACCCGCGAAAAGGCCGGAACAGGCATACAAAAAAGCCGGCAACAATTGCCGGCTCCCTGTTCGATCAGTCCAGTTGCTGAACGGTCTTCTTCACCTGGTCGGGGAAGAACAGCCGCTGCAGCTCCAACCCAGGCTGCTCGGCGCGCATGAACGCCTCGCCGACCAGGAACGAATACACCTCGTTGATTTCCATCAGCTCGACATCGGCCCGATTGAGGATGCCGCTCTCGGTAATCGCCAGGCGATCGCGGGGGATGCGCGGCAACAGGTCGAGCGTGGTGTCGAGGCTGACCTCGAAGGTGTGCAGGTTGCGATTGTTGACCCCGACCAGCGGCGTGTCGAGGGTCTTCAGCGCACGCTCCAGCTCATCGCCGTCATGCACTTCGACCAACACGTCGAGGCCGACATCCTTGGCGGTAGCGGCCAGCTCGGCCATCTTCACATCGTCCAGGGCCGAAACGATCAGCAGGACGCAGTCGGCGCCGAGCGCGCGAGCTTCGACGATCTGGTATGGATCGACCATGAAGTCCTTGCGGATCACCGGCAGTGCAACCGCTGCGCGAGCCTGCTGCAAGTAGAGATCCGCGCCTTGGAAGTAATCCACGTCGGTCAGCACCGACAGGCAGGTCGCACCGCCCTTCTCGTAGCTGACGGCGATATCCGCCGGGACGAAGTTCTCGCGGATCACGCCTTTGCTCGGCGATGCCTTCTTGATCTCGGCGATCACCGCCGGCTTCTTGCGCTTGGCCTGTTCGATCAGGGCATTGGCAAAGCCACGCGGTGCATCGGCCGCCTTGGCCAGGCGCTCCAGCTCGCCGAGGCTGACCCGCGCGCTGCGCTCGGCCACTTCCTGGAACTTGCGGGCGATGATCCTTTCCAGAACCGTGGGTACACTCATGCTTCGTTCTCCACCTTGAATACCGCGGTAAAGGCGCCCAGCTCCTGCAGCTTCTCCCAGGCCAGCCCGGTGTGCAGGACATCGTGGGCCAGTTCCACACCCTGGGCCAGGGTCATCGCATGGTCGGCGGCGTACAGCGCGGCACCGGCGTTGAGCACGATCATCTCGGCGGCCTTCTGGCCGTTCTCGGTCTTGCGCCGGCCCAGGGCGTCACGAATCAAATCCAGCGACGCTTGCGGACCTTCGACTGCCAGCCCGTGCAGACTCTGGCTCTTCATGCCGAGGTCTTCCGGCTCGACCCAATACTCGGTGATCTGGTCATTCTTCAGTTCGGCGACGAAGGTCGGCGCAGCGAGGCTGAACTCGTCCAGGCCGTCCTTGGAGTGCACCACCAGCACATGCTTGCTGCCCAGACGCTGCAGCACCTCGGCCAACGGGCGGCACAGGGCCTGGGTGAACACGCCGACCACCTGGTGCTTCACACCGGCCGGATTCGTAAGCGGGCCAAGCATGTTGAACAAGGTGCGCAGCCCCAGGTCGCGGCGCGGGCCGGCGGCGTGCTTCATGGCGCTGTGGTGGGTCTGGGCGAACATGAAACCGATGCCGAGGCTGTCGATGCAGCGGGCCACCTGGACCGGGGTCAGGTTGAGGTAGATGCCGGCGGCCTCCAGCAGGTCGGCACTGCCGCTCTTGCCAGACACCGCGCGGTTGCCGTGCTTGGCCACGGTGCAACCCGCCGCCGCCAGGACGAAGGCCGAAGCGGTGGAGACGTTGAAGATATTGGCCCCGTCGCCACCGGTACCGACGATGTCGACCACGCCATCGAGGCTCTTGAGCTCGACCTTGTCGGCCAGCTCGCGCATCACCGACACGGCGCCGACGATCTCGTCGATGCTCTCGCTCTTCATGCGCATGCCCATCAGGAAGGCGCCGATCTGCGCCTCGCTGCACTGGCCCGTCATGATCTGGCGCATCACGTCGCGCATTTCCTCGGTAGACAGGTCCAGGTGGCCGACGATGCGGCTCAAAGCGGTCTTGATATCCATGATCGATCCTTAGCGGCGGCCGCCGGTCTGCTTGAGGAAGTTGGCGAACAGCTCGTGGCCCTGCTCGGTGAGGATGGACTCTGGGTGGAACTGTACCCCTTCGATGTTCAGCGTCTTGTGACGCAGGCCCATGATTTCGTCGACGGCGCCGTCCTCATGCGCAGTCCAGGCAGTCACTTCCAGGCAGTCCGGCAGGGTGTCGCGCTTGACCACCAGCGAGTGGTAACGCGTCACGGTCAGCGGATTGTTCAGGCCGGCGAACACGCCCAGGTCACGGTGGAACACCGGGCTGGTCTTGCCGTGCATCACCTGGCGCGCGCGCACCACGTCACCGCCAAAGGCCTGGCCGATGGACTGGTGGCCGAGGCATACGCCGAGAATCGGCAACTTGCCGGCGAAGTGCAGGATGGCCTCGATGGAGACACCGGCCTCGCTCGGAGTGCACGGGCCTGGAGAGACGACGATGCGCTCGGGGTTCAGGGCTTCGATCTGGGCGATGGTCATCTCGTCATTGCGAATGACCTTGACCTCGGCACCCAGCTCGCCGAGGTACTGCACGACGTTGTAGGTGAAGGAGTCGTAATTGTCGATCATCAGTAACATTTGCAACGAACCTCTTGAATACTGACTTTTGATTCGAGCCTTCCACTGCCGATCGCGGGCGCGGGCAGTTGCGCACAAGGCGGCAGATGGAGCGAAGGAAGGCAAACGGGGACGGGCCGGGCGAGCGCCGGCAGGGGAAAAGTCAGGCGCGCCAACGCCAACGGGCGACGGCCTTGATAACGCGCATCAAGAGTTTGCTGACGATCAACACGGGGTAGGTCTCGTTCATACGTTCCGGCACAGTAGCCTACCGGGGCGGCGGGTGCAATATGCCCGTAAACACGGGGAAACGAAGGCAATGACAGACAAAGACCGGCGATTTGCTATGGTCATGCAGCTTGTCCCGATAAAAACAACGAAAAGGATATTCATGCATGCACAAGGCTCCTTTGCTGCGCACGTCACTTGCAGCCTTGGCACTGGCTTGCAGTCAGGCCATGGCCGCCCCCTCCCCTTACAGCTCGCTCGTCGTCTTCGGCGACAGCCTCAGCGATGCCGGGCAGTTTCCCGACCTGACCGGCGGCACGGCGGGCATGCGCTTCACCAACCGTGACGACAACGGCAACTTCGCGCCGGTCTCGCCAATGATCCTTGGCGCCAGGTTGGGTTTCAGCGAGACCTCGCTCGGCCCCTCCACCTCGCTCACCCACCTGCTGCAGGGGCTGCCCGACGGCAACAACTGGGCGGTGGGCGGCTATACCACCCAACAAGTCCTCGACTCGATCACCACCCGTTCGCAGACGGTAATTCCCCCAGGCCAACCCGGCGCCGGCACCGTGTTGCGCGAGCGTCCCGGTTATCTGGCCAACGGCCTGGCGGCCGACCCGAACGCGCTGTACTACCTGACCGGCGGCGGCAACGATTTCCTCCAGCGTCTGGTCACCAGCCGCGCCAGCGCCGCGGCCGCCGGCGCCCGCCTGGCCGCCAGCGCCCAGGCTCTGCAGCAGGCCGGCGCGCGCTACATCATGGTCTGGCTGCTGCCCGACCTGGGACAGACGCCCAACTTCAGCGGTACCCTCCAGCAGGGTCAGCTGTCGCTGCTCTCCGGCGTGTTCAACCAGTCGCTGGTCAGTCAACTTGCCGGCATCGATGCCGAGATAATTCCACTGAACGTGCCGGTGCTGCTTCAGGAAGCACTGGCCAACCCGACGCAGTTCGGCCTGGCCGCCGACCAGAACCTGATAGGCACCTGCTACAGCGGCAACGGCTGCGTGGGCAATCCGGTCCATGGCGTCAACGGCACGGCCCCCGATCCGACCCGTCTGCTGTTCAACGACTCCGTGCATCCGACCATCGCCGGCCAGCAACTGATCGCCGACTACGGCTTTTCGATTCTGGCCGCGCCATGGGAGCTGACACTGCTGCCGGAAATCGCCCACGCCAGCATCCGCGCCCATCAGGACGAGCTGCGCAATCAGTGGCAGACGCCGTGGCAGGCAGTCGGTCAGTGGCAGGCATTCGTCGCCACCGGCGGCCAGGACCTGGACTTCGGCAGCCAGCGCAGCGCAGCCAGTGGTGACGGGCGTGGCTACAACCTGACCTTGGGTGGCAGCTACCGGCTCGATGACGCCTGGCGCGTAGGCCTGGCCGCCGGGGTCTACCGGCAGAAGCTCGAAGTCGGCCAGCAAGACTCGGACTACAAACTCGACAGCTACCTGGGCAGTGCCTTCGCCCAGTTCCACCAGGATCGCTGGTGGGCCGACGCGGCGCTGAGTGTCGGGCACCTCGACTACCGCGACCTGAAGCGCACCTTCGCCCTGGGGGTGAACGAACGCAGCGAAAAAGGCGATACCGATGGCGAGGCCTGGGCCGTCACCGCGCGGCTGGGTTACAACCTGATGCCCGAGGGCGGCGCCTGGCAGTTGGCACCGTTCGTCAGCGCCGACTATGCGCGGGTCAAGGTCGATGGCTACGACGAGAAGAGCGGCCGCTCCACGGCGCTCGGCTTCGACGATCAGGAACGTACGTCACGTCGGCTGGGGGCCGGCTTGCTGGGTAGCGTGCAGGTCCTGCCGACGACCAAGCTGTTTGCCGAGGTCGCCCGCGAACACGAATTCGAAGATGACCAGCAGGATCTGCGGATGCGCCTGACCAGCCTGCCGGCGAACGACTTCACCCTCACCGGGTATACGCCGCACAGCAACCTGACCCGCGCCAGCCTGGGCGTGACCCATGAGCTGGTGCCGGGGCTGAACCTGCGGGGGAACTACAACTGGCGCAAGAGTGATGAGTTGCGCCAGCAGGGCGTGAGCCTGGCGTTGAGCGTCGACTTCTGAGTGGCCGGGGCCGCTTTGCAGCCCATTCGCGGTAAACCCGTGAATGGACTGCGCGGCAGCCCGATCAATCTACTTGGCGCAGGTCTGCTCGGCCAGCGCCACCGCGCGGAACATCGCCCGGCGCTTGTTGATGGTTTCTTCCCACTCCAGCGCCGGCACCGAGTCGGCGACGATACCGCCACCGGCCTGCACGTGCAGCTCGCCGTCCTTGATCACTGCGGTGCGGATGGCGATGGCGGTGTCCATGTTGCCGTTCCAGGCGAAGTAACCCACCGCGCCGCCGTAGACACCACGCTTGACCGGCTCCAGCTCGTCGATGATCTCCATGGCGCGGATCTTCGGCGCGCCGGACAAGGTGCCGGCCGGCAGGATCGCCCGCAGCGCGTCCATCGCGGTCAGCCCTTCGCGCAACTGGCCGGTCACGTTGGAGACGATGTGCATCACGTTCGAGTAGCGCTCGATCACCATTTTTTCCGTCAGGCGCACACTGCCGGTCGCAGACACTCGACCGACATCGTTGCGGCCCAGGTCGATGAGCATCAGGTGCTCGGCGATCTCCTTGTCGTCCGACAGCAGGTCGTCTTCCAGCGCACGATCCGCCTCTTCCGTGGCCCCGCGTGGACGGGTACCGGCGATCGGACGCACGGTGACCAGATTGTCCTCCACACGCACCAGCACCTCCGGCGAACTGCCGACCACGTGGAAGTCACCGAAGTTGAAGAAGTACATGTACGGCGTCGGGTTGAAGCAGCGCAGCGCCCGGTACAGATCGATGGGCGCGGCCTGGAAGTCGATGGACATGCGCTGCGACGGCACCACCTGCATGCAGTCACCGGCAAGGATGTATTCCTTGATGCGGTTCACCGCGTTTTCGTAGTCGGCACGGGTGTAGCTGGAGCGGAACGCCGGCTCGGCGGCCTGCGGACCGCCGAGGTCGAGGCCTCGGCGCGGGGCGATCGGCTGGCGCAGCTTGTCCAGCAGACCCTGCAGGCGAGCCTGGCCCTGTTCGAACGCTTGCTCTTCGCTCGGGTCGACCAGCACGATCGCGTGCATCTTGCCGGCCAGGTTGTCGAACACCACCACCGCGTCGGAGACCATCAGCAGGATGTCCGGCACGCCCAGCGGGTCCGGATTCGGGCTGCCCCCCAGGCGCGTCTCCACATAACGCACGCAGTCATAGCCAAAGTAACCGACCAGGCCACCATTGAAGCGCGGCAACCCCGGAATGTCGGCAACCTTGTAGCGATCCTTGAACGCCTCGACGAAGGCCAGCGGGTCCTCGACATCGTGGCTTTCCACCTCGACCCCATCCTGCAGGATGCTGACGTGATAGCCATGCACACGCAGCACAGTGCGCGATGGCAGGCCGATCATCGAATAGCGCCCCCACTTCTCGCCACCCTGCACGGACTCGAGCAGGTAGGAGTTGGGCTGGTCGGCAAGTTTCAGGTAGATCGACAGCGGCGTGTCGAAGTCGGCCAGGGTTTCACAGGCCAGGGGAATGCGGTTGTAGCCGGCAGCGGCCAGGCGCAGGAATTCTTCGCGGGTCATGGGTAGCCTCGTGGCAAGCAGCAATGGGGTCGGGCAAGCGGACGGGCCGGCAGGCGCCGGCGGGCAGGAGTCAGGCGCGCCAACGCCAACGGGCCAGGGCCTTGATGACTTTCATCCAGAATTTGCCGGTAACCGCCACGTCGTTGTCTCTGCTTTGCGGGGCTTGAAGGTCCGCCAACGTTATCCCAGTGTCAGTGACTAAGCAACCGGGCAGCAGCAAGCGCAAATCGCTGATCACCAGGCTGGGGGACTCTTCGTCGATCGGCCGACCATGGTTGTAGCCGTAGGTCAGGCCGACGCACTGCACCCCCGCCGCCCTGGCCGCCAGCACATCGCTGCGCGAGTCGCCGACGAACAGCGACTCGGCCGGCGAGACACCTGCCATCTTCATCACGAACAGCAGCGCCGCCGGATCGGGTTTCTTCTGCGGGAGGGTGTCGCCGCCGATGATCCAGCGGAAGTAGCGACCGATCTTCATCTGGTCTAGCAGGGGAGCGACGAAGCGTTCGGGCTTGTTGGTGATCAGCGCCATCTCCACGCCCTGCTTGCGCAGCCAGCGCAAGGTGTCGCGCACGCCAGGGTAGACCATGGTGAGTTCATGGCTTTGGGCGTAGGCCTCCATGAACAGCGCCAGGGCGCGCTCGGCCAGCTCATCGTCCACGGTATCGTGTTCGATGTCACCGGCCAGGGCCCGGCGGACCAGCACCTGGGCGCCGTTGCCGACCCAGTGACGCACCGCCTCCAGCCCGGCAGGCGGGCGCCCGAGTTCGAGCAGCATGCGGTCGACGGCTGCGGCCAGGTCCGGTACCGAGTCGATCAGGGTGCCATCCAGATCGAACATCACCAGCCTGGGCAGCGTCCCCGGGAACAGCTGCTCGAAGCCGCTCATGCGCGTGCCAGCACCATTTCGGCACGCATCTTGTCGATGACTTCCTTGTAGTCCGGGGCATTGAAGATCGCCGAGCCGGCCACGAAAGTGTCGGCGCCAGCGGCAGTGATCTCGCGGATGTTGTTGACGTTGACGCCGCCGTCGATCTCCAGGCGGATGTCACGGCCGCTGGCGTCGATCAGCGCGCGGGCCTCGCGCAGCTTGTCGAGGGTGCCGGGAATGAACTTCTGCCCGCCGAAGCCTGGGTTTACGCTCATCAGCAGGACCATGTCGATCTTGTCCATCACGTACTTCAGGGCGTCCAGGCCGGTGGCCGGATTGAACACCAGGCCGGCCTTGCAACCCCCGTCACGGATCAACTGCAGCGAACGGTCGATGTGCTGCGAGGCTTCCGGGTGGAAGGTGATGTAGGTGGCGCCGGCCTCGATGAAGTCGCCGATGATACGGTCGACCGGGCTGACCATCAGGTGCACGTCGATCGGCGCGGTCACGCCGTACTTGCGCAGCGCGCTGCAGACCATCGGGCCGATGGTCAGATTGGGCACGTAATGGTTGTCCATGACATCGAAGTGGACGATGTCGGCCCCGGCGGCCAGGACCTTGTCGACGTCCTCGCCCAGGCGGGCGAAATCGGCGGACAGAATGGAGGGGGCAATAGCGTAGGGCTGCATGGCGCACCTGTTGGGCAGAATCACGGTGGCGCGCATTGTAACTCAGGGAAGCGGATCGGGGCTGATTGGTATCAAGGGTGTGAAACGGCCAGTAGGGCAAACAGCCTGGGAGCGGCGATGCGGCGACCCGACTTGCCCCGCGATTGCGACGAGACTTCCACTACCGCTATCGCGAGGCAAGCCCGCGCCCACGCCACCCGCGCCTACCCATTGCCGATCCCGCATGCACTCGGATCAGGCCGGTTGCTGCGTTCTGAGCTTCTCGCTACGCCCGCGCAACCACTCCAGGGTCAGCAACAGAACCACCGAGAACGCGATCAGCAAGGTGGCCGCCGCCGCAATGGTCGGGCTCAGGTTCTCGCGAATGCCGCTGAACATCTGCCGTGGCAGGGTCGCCTGCTCCGGCCCGGCGAGGAACAGCGTCACCACCACCTCGTCGAACGACGTGGCAAAGGCGAACAACGCCCCGGAAATCACCCCGGGGGCGATCAGCGGCAGGGTCACCCGACGGAAGGCCAGCAATGGCGAGGCGCCCAGGCTGGCCGCCGCCCGCACCAGGTTGTAGTTGAACCCCTGCAACGTGGCCGACACGGTGATGATCACGAACGGCACCCCCAGCACCGCATGCACCAGTATCAGCGAGACGAAGCTGTTGCCCATGCCCAGCGGGGCGAAGAACAGATAGCTGGCCACACCGATGATCACCACCGGCACCACCATCGGCGAGATCACCAGCGCCATCACCAGCGACTTGCCGGGGAAATCGCCGCGAGTCAGGCCAATGGCCGCCAGGGTGCCGAAGACCATGGCCAGCACCGTGGCCGCCGGGGCGACGATGATGCTGTTCTTCAAGGCGCGCATCCATTCGGCGGAGGCGAAGAAGTCCTGGTACCAGTGCAGCGAAAAGCCCTGCAGCGGATAGACCAGGAAACTCCCGCTGTTGAACGACAACGGCACGATCACCAGCACTGGCAGCACCAGGAACAGCAGGATCAGGCCGCAGAGGATACGCAGGCTGTAGAACCACACCCGCTCCACGGGCGACATGTAAGGGTTCGGCATGACGAGGCTCCTCAGCTCAGGCGCAGGCGGCTGGCGCCGACCAGCCAGCTATAGATCAGGTACAGCAGCACGGTCGCCAGCAGCAACAGCCCGCCCAGCGCGGTGGCCATGCCCCAGTTGATGCTGGTGTTGGTGTAGAAGGCGACGAAGTAGCTGACCATCTGGTCGTTCGGGCTGCCCAGCAGCGCCGGGGTGATGTAGTAGCCGATCGAAATGATGAACACCAGCAGGCAGCCGGCGCCGACACCGGCATAGGTCTGTGGGAAATACACCCGCCAGAAGCTGGCGAACGGGTGGCAGCCCAGCGAGATCGCCGCACGCATGTAGCTGGGCGAGATGCCCTTCATCACGCTGTACAACGGCAGGATCATGAACGGCAGCAGGATGTGCACCATGGCGATGTACACACCGGTGCGGTTGAACACCAGTTCCAGCGGCTGGTCGATGATGCCCGTGGCCATCAGCGCGCTGTTGATCAGGCCGCCCGACTGCAGTAGCACGATCCACGCCGCCACCCGCACCAGGATCGAAGTCCAGAACGGCAACAGCACCAGGATCATCAGCAGGTTGCTCTGGCGGGTCGGCAGGTTGGCCAGCAGATACGCCAACGGATAGGCCAGCACCAGGCAGATCACGGTGATCACCACGCCCATCCACAGGGTACGGGCGAAGATATCCAGGTAGATGGCCTGGTCCGGCGTGGCCTTGGCCAGTTCACCGAGGTCGTCGATACGGTGGTCAAGGGCCGCCAGCAGGTAGAACGGCGTGACACTGCTGGTGTTGCGGCGAATCGCCTGCCAGTAGGCCGGGTCGCCCCAGCGCTCGTCGAGAGTCTGCAGCGCATCTTTATAGGAAGCGGGCTGCGCCTTGAACGGCAACGCCCGCGCAGTCTTGGCCAGCAGGCTGCGGTAACCGGCCAGCTCCATGTTCAGGCGTTTGGAGAGATCGCCCAGGGTCTGGTTCTTGCGCGACTCGGCCAGGTCCTGGCTCAGGGCCTTGTACACCGCCTCGCCTGGCAGGCTCTTGCCATCCCACTGCGCCACCGCCTCGACGGTGCGCGGCAGCCCGGCGACCACCTCGGGGTTGCCGACGCTCTTGTACAGCAGCGCCGCGATGGGTACCAGGAACACCAGCAACAGGAACAGCACCAGCGGTGCGATCAGCGCCTGGGCCCTCCAGCGGTTGACCCGCTCGGCATGCTTGAGGCGCTGCTTGAGGCTTTTACCCGCGCCTTCGTTGAGGGGCACTGCAATGGCCATGGCGAACTCCGCGATACAGGCTGAAATTAGGGCTGCTGCGCAGCCCATCGCCGGCAAGCCGGCTCCCACAAGTACTGCACTGGTTTCAGGGAGTGTGCGATCCCTGTGGGAACCGGCTTGCCGGCGATGAGCCGCGTAGCGGCTCCAGGTGGTTTACTTCTTCGCCGCCCAGGCGTTGAAGCGTTGCTCCAGCTGTTCGCTGTTGTCGGCCCAGAACGCCACGTCGATCTGCACCTGGTTGGCGATGTTCTCAGGCGTGGTCGGCATGTCCTTCTTCACCGCATCGGCCAGCAGCGGGACAGCCTTGGAGTTGGCCGGGCCGTAGGCGATGTTCTCGGAGTAGGTCTTCTGCTGCTCGGGCTGGACGGTATAGGCGATGAACTTCTTCGCCTCCTCCACATTCTTGGCGCCTTTCGGAATCGCCCAGGCGTCGAAGTCGTAGATGCCGCCGTTCCACACCACCTTGAGATTGCTCTCTTTCTGCACCGCGGCGATGCGGCCGTTGTAGGCCGAGCTCATGACTACATCACCCGAGGCCAGGTACTGCGGCGGCTGGGCGCCGGCTTCCCACCACTGGATGCTCGGCTTGAGCTGGTCGAGTTTCTTGAAGGCGCGGTCCTGGCCTTCCTTGGTGCCGAGCACCTTGTACACCTCTTTCGGCGCGACGCCGTCGGCCATCAGGGCGAATTCGAGGGTGTACTTGGCGCCCTTGCGCAGGCCACGCTTGCCCGGGAATTGCTTGGTGTCCCAGAAGTCGGCCCAGCTGGTGGGAGCGGTCTTGAGCTTGTCGGCGTTGTAGGCCAGCACCGTGGACCAGACGAAGAAACCTACACCACATGGCTGGATGGCACCCGGCACATAGTCGGCCTCGTTGCCGAACAACGCGGGGTCGAGCTCTTCGAACATGCCTTCATCGCAGCCGCGGGCCAGCTCCGGAGACTCCACCTCCACCAGGTTCCAGCTCACGCTCTTGGTATCGACCATGGCTTTGACCTTGGCCATCTCACCGTTGTACTCCCCAGCGACGATCTTGCCCTTGCCGGCCTTCTCCCATGGCTCGTAGAACGCCTTGACCTGGGCGGCCTTGTTGGCACCACCGAAGGAAATCACGGTCAGGTCAGCCGCCATGGCCTGGCCGGCGACGAACAGCCCCAGTGCCAGTGCGGTCAGTTTCAACTGCTTGTGCATTATTGTTCTCTCCACAGTACAGGGTTGGTGCAGCATTCCATCAGTGAGCCTGGGCAATCGGATCGAGCGCGCGGGCGTGCTCCACCGCCCACCCCAGCGGTACCACATCGCCCACGGCCAGGGCCGGGTCGAGCTCGGCGATCGGCTGTTTCACGAAGAAGTCGGCCTTGCCGCAAACCTCCAGGCGAACACGCACGTGATCGCCCAGGTAGATGAACTCGGCCACACGGCCGGAGAAGCGGTTGACGCAGTTCTCGCCATGGCCGTTGAGGCGCACCCGCTCGGGGCGAATCGACAATGTCACCGGCTCGCCAGCCTGGCCGACGTTCACCGCCAGTGCCTCGACCCGCTCGCCACGCGCCAGTTGCACCTGGCAACGCTTGCCGTCCGTGGCCAGCAGGGTGCCGTTGATCCGGTTGTTCTCGCCGATGAAGTTGGCGACGAAGGTGTTGCAGGGCTCCTCGTAGAGCGTGCGCGGATCGGCGATCTGCTGGATCTCGCCCTGGTGGAACACCGCCACGCGGTCGGACATGGTCAACGCCTCGCCCTGGTCGTGGGTCACGTACACCACCGTCACGCCCAGGCGCTGGTGGATGTGCTTGATTTCCATCTGCATGTGTTCGCGCAGTTGCTTGTCCAGCGCACCAAGCGGCTCGTCCATCAGCACCAGCTGCGGTTCGAACACCAGGGCGCGTGCCAAGGCCACGCGCTGCTGCTGGCCGCCGGACAACTGGCCGGGGTAGCGCTGGGCGAAGGCATCGAGCTGGACCATGTTGAGCACGCGCTTGACCCGCTCGCTGATGTCGGTCTTGCTCAGGTTGCGCACGGTCAGCGGGAAGGCCAGGTTCTCGGCCACGGTCATGTGCGGGAACAGCGCGTAATTCTGGAACACCATGCCGATGTCGCGTTTGTGGGGCGGCACGTTGTTGATCGAGCGCCCGGCCAGCTGAATCTCGCCGGCAGTGGGGGTCTCGAAGCCGGCCAGCATCATCAGGCTGGTGGTCTTGCCCGAGCCGGACGGACCGAGCAGGGTGAGGAACTCGCCCTTGCGAATGTCCAGGTTGAGGTCCTTGACGATCAGCGATTCGCCGTCGTAGCTCTTCTGCACACCTCGGAAGCTGACCAGCGTCTCGTTCGAACTCGCCTCGCTCATGCCCTGCACCTTCTTGTTGGAATGACTGCGTGGGCAAAGCGTAGAAGAGACGCGAAATCCCGGAAATCGGGGGCGCTGAGAGAATGGCATCAGCCGGATGGAAGATTTGCCGTAGGGATCGCCCTACAAGGATGGCGGGATTGGAATGCTGCCCACCGGCAGTCGAGCAACCTGTGGGAGCGGGCTTGCCCGCGAATGGCCAGCTCGGCCACCGAGATCAGCAGGTCGGGCCCATTGGCGGGCAAGCCCGCTCCCACAGGGAATGTGGCTACCTTGCCAACCTCCATGTCGCAATCACACCAGCTTGTGCTCCATGGCGTACTTCACCAGCTCGGCCAGCGAGTTGACCTTGAGCTTCTGCATCAGCCGTGCCTTGTGCGTGCTGATGGTCTTGTTCGACAGCGCCAACTGCTGGGCGATGTCGTTGACATTGGCGCCCTGGGCCAGGCGTTCGAACACCGAGAACTCGCGTTCGGACAGCAAGGTATGCAACGGCCGGGTCTCGGTCAGGCCCACTTCGAAGACCATCCGGTCGGCAAGGCTCGGGTCGATGTAGCGTCCGCCCCCGGCGACCCGGCGAATGGCCGTGAGCAACAACGCCGGATCGCTGTCCTTGGTGGCGTAGCCGGCAGCGCCCGCCTTCAGCGCACGCGCGGCCATCTGCGCCTCGTCGTGCATCGACAGCATCAGGATGGCCGGTGGGTTGCTCAAGGCGCGAATCCGTGGAATCGCCTCCAGCCCGTTCACCCCCGGCATGGAAATATCCAGCAGTACCACTTCGCAAGCGGTATGGCGCAGCGCCTCCAGCAACTGCTCGCCATTGCCCGCCTCGCCCACGACCTGCATGTCCCTGGCCAGGCCGATCAACTGCTTGATGCCTTCCCGGACGATGGTATGGTCTTCCGCCACCAGCACTCGAATCACGTTCCCGCCTCCTGTTGCAAAGGAATCACCACACTCAGGCTGGTGCCCTCGCCCGGCTCGCTGTCCAGCACCATGCTGCCGCCCAGCATCAGCACCCGCTCACGGATCCCCACCAGGCCGAAGGAGGTTGGCCGTTGGGCATCGACGACGAAGCCCACACCATCGTCGACGACCGACATGCGCAACTGCCCGGACTCGTGCACCAAGGCAATCTGCACCGTGTGCGCCCGGGCGTGACGCATGACATTGGTCAGCGCCTCCTGAAGAATGCGGAACAGGCCGGTGGCCTTGGCGTCGCTCAACGGCGCCAGCTGCTCCGGCACCTCGACCAGGCAGGGAATCTGTGTCCGGGCCTCGAAACGTCGGGCCTGCCACTCGATCGCCGAGGCGATGCCGGCATCGAGGATCGGCGGGCGCAGGGCGCTGGCAACATCACGCACCAGCTGGAACAACTGGGCGATCAAGCGCTTCATGTTGCCCAGCCGCTCGTTGAGCCCGGCATCCAGCTCGGCGCAGGCCAGCTCGCACATCGACACTTCGAGCTTGAGCACCGTGAGCATCTGCCCGAGCTCGTCATGAACCTCGCGGGCGATGCGCGCCTTTTCCTCCTCGCGCACGCTCTCCAGGTGCGCCGACAATTCACGCAGCTGTTCCTGGGAACTGGCCAGCGCCAGCTCGGCCTGCTTGCCCTGGGTGATGTCCCAGACCACGCCGTCCCAGACCATGCGGCCATTGGCCAGGCGGCGGGTGGTCGCCTTGATGTCGGCCCAGCGCTGCTCGCCCTGGCGCGTGAGGATGCGGCCTTGCCACGACCAGTCCCGATCACTGGCCAGGGCCAGGTCCTGGACCCGGTGATAGTCGGCGCGATCCTCCGGGTGGACCAGGTTGCGCAACCCCATCTGCGGGTGCTGGATCGCTGCCGGGCTGTAGCCGACCAAGGCTTCGCTGCCTTCGCTGATATAGGGAAACTCCGGTTCGCCTTCGGCAGGGTCGCGCTCCAGGCGAAACACCAGGCCGGGCACATTGCCAGCAATCCCCTTGAGCCGCGCCTCGCTTTCGCGCAACGCGGCCAGGGCGCGGCGGCGCTCGGTGACATCGACGAGAAACACCACCAGGTATTCGGCATCGCGAAAACGCAGGAACGACAGCGACAGCTCCACCGGCAGCAAGCTGCCGTCCGCGCGCCGGCACTGGCTTTCGAACGATGGCTCGCCCCCCTCACCGGAGCGCGCGCGCTTCCACAGTTCGAGCCAGCGATCCATGTTCAGGGTAGGGTCGATATCGAGCAGCGGCCGCTCCAGCAGCGCCCCCTCGCCGAACCCGAGCATGCGCTCGGCGGCGTGGTTGGCATAGCGCACGTGGCTGTCCCAGTTGACCCAGAGAATGCCCACGGTGCTCTGGTCGATGGAGAACTGACTGAGGCGCAGTGCCTCTTCGCGTACCTGGCGCTCCACCAGGCTCTCGCGTGCCGCCAAGAGGCTGCGCTCCAGCCCTCGCTGTTGTCGACGCTGCCAGATCAAGGTCGCCAACGCGCCCAGCAGCAACAGGCCGAACAACAAGGCGAGGTTCTGCCAGAAACCGGCGGACTCGGCGAAACGCGGGTACTTCGGTTGCAGCCAGCGCTGGTGGAGCTGTTCGAGCGTCCTGGCCGGCATGGCCTGCAACGCACGCTCGAGCACCTCGGCAAGCAGCGGCCAGTCGCGCCGGGATCCGACCCGCAACAGCTGCGGCAGGCCGATATCGCCCACCACCGCCAGCTCGGCGAATTCGCCTTCGCGCGACAGGCGACTGAGCTGCGCCTCGTCCATCACGGCAAAGCTGACCTGGCCGCCCAGCACCCAGTGCAAGGCTTCGCGCTCGTTGGGCACCCCCTGCAGATTGAGGTGGCTGTAGTTGCCCCGCAGGTAGTCGGCCAGGGTGCTCGGCATGCGCACCGCTACCCGTTCATTGGCAGTCAGCTTCTCCAGATCCACCGCCACCGCGCCGCTGCGCGCGCCCACCACCAGTTGAGGGATTCGCATGTAAGGGTCGCTGAACAGCCACAAGCGCAAGCTGGCTGGCGTCTGGGTCAGCCCGGGAGCGAAGTCGACCTCGCCCGCCTGCAGCGCGTGCTCGAGCGAGGCCTGGTCGGGAAAGCCGCGCCAGGTGAGGTCGAGCCTCAGCGCCTGGGCGATGGCGCCGACCAGCTCGACATTGGCCCCGTAGAACTGCTGCAGGCGCCGGTCGAACTGGGCATATGGCGCCTGCAGCACCAGGCCGACGCGCAGGCTGCGGTGCTCGTCCAACCACTGCTTCAGAGGCGGTTCCAACACCACGCCCGGCGGCGCCTCGGTTCTTGCCAGGGCGATCAAGGGTAGACACAACCAGCCGATAACCCACAGGCAACGCACTCGCTTCATCTATACGCTCGTCTTGGCAATGACGGTCCACGGCGTGGCCGTCGCGGGCAAATACCATTAGGCTGCCGGTATGATTCTGGCCTTGGATTGATCGATGTTCACACTTTATCGCACGACGCTGGCAATGTTCTGCCTGGCTTCGGTCCTGCCCCTCGGCGCTTACGCCGCCGAAACCGAAAAACCGCAGGAAGCCGCCGAGGCGGCCGCTCCCGCCCCTCGCCCGCCGCTGCTCGAGCGCAGCCAGGATGATGCCCTGGCCCTCGAGCGCCAGGTGCCCAAGGCCGAGCAACAGACCTTGCAGGCCAACGGCGAAAACTTCCTGGCATTGTGGAAACCGGCCAACGACAGCGACCCGCAGGGCGTGGTGATCATCGTTCCTGGCGCGGGTGAAAACGCTGACTGGCCGACGACGGTTGGGCCGCTGCGTCGTGGTTTCCCTGACGTCGGCTGGGGCACCCTGAGTGTGAGCCTGCCCGACCTGCTGGCCGAGCGCCCGCAGGCGCGGGTCGAGGCCAAACCCGCTGTCGAACCGAAGCAAGACCAGGGCGAATCGGCACCGGCCAAGGACACTCCAGCCGACGCCAACGCCAACGTGGCCCAGGCCACGGCCCCCGAGGTCGACGCCGCCGAAAGCACCGATGCGGTGGCGGCGGACGACCATGATGATCAGGCGGATGCCGAACGCATCTTCGCTCGGCTCGACGCCGCCGTGGCCTACGCCCAGCAACAGAAGGCCCGCAGCATCGTCCTGCTCGGCAATGGCAGCGGCGCCTATTGGGCCGCACGCTATCTCGGCGAAAAGCAGCCACCCCAGGTACAGAAGCTGGTGATGGTCTCCGCCCAGAGCCCGGCGCGGGTGGAACACGACCTGCAGAGCCTGACCCCGACCCTGAAGGTACCCACCGCCGACATCTATTACGCCGTCCGCACCCAGGACCGGGCGGCAGCTCAGCTGCGCCTGCAGGCGAGCAAGCGACAGAAGGACAGCCAGTACCGCCAGCTGTTGCTGATGGCAATGCCAGGCGACAAGGCGTCAGAGCAGGAACAGCTGCTACGCCGGGTGCGTGGCTGGTTGACGCCCAAGGAGTAATGGAATGCATCGCGGGCCACACGCAGCATCCGTGGGATGCTGGCTGGCCCGCGTTGACGTCGTTACAGCCCCCGCCGCTTGCGGATCATGGCATAGGCCTGGTGCAGCTCGCGGGTGTGCTCGGTCGCCTCGCGCACCCTCGCCTCGCCAGCCCCGCTGCCCACCAGCTTGTCCGGATGGTGCCGGCTGAGCAGACGGCGGTACGCCTGCTTGACCTTCTCCGCTTCGGTATCCGGCTCCACACCCAGCAGCCGCAGTGCCGCGGCATAGGTCATGGCGCCGCCCTCCAGCGCAGACTTGCGCGGCTCGTACTCCAGCGACAACGCCTGCACCTGATTGCGACTGAGCCCCAACTGCTGCCCCCAACCCAGCAGCAGGTCGCGCTCCTGACGCCCCGCCTTGCCGTCAGCCCAGACCATCCGCCAGCAGGCACGCAGGGTGCCCTCGGCGGCATGCGGCTGCAGCTTGATACGGCGCAGGTAGTGCCCCAGACGGTCCTTGCCTGACTTGCCCCGGTTGAACGCGGCAATCGCCCGCATGCGCGCAGGCTCGGCCAGATCCAGGCGGATCATCTCCTGGCGCGCCTGCTGGATATGCCCCTCCACCACCCGCCCGTCGCTCTTGGCCAAACGCCCGAGCAGGACGAACAGCAGTTCTTCATCACGCAACGCCGGGCGTCCGCCCAGTCGCTCGCGCACATCCTCCCATCCCTGCAGACGCAGACGCCGATCCATGGCCTGGCCCAGCAGCGCCCCCAGCAACGCACCGGGGATGCTGGCCACGGCAAAACCGGCACCGGCACCAATCACTGTGCTCGGCCACCACATCTCAGGCGCGCTCGCCGATCAGGCGCTCGACATCGGCCAGGCGTTCGAGGGTGCCGACGTCGATCCAGTGCCCACGATAGTGCTCGCCGCTCACCCGCCCCTCGGCCATGGCCTTGCGCAGCAGCGGTGCCAGCTTGAACGCACCGGGCTGACAACCCTCGAACAGCGCCGGGTGCAGCACCGAGATGCCACTGAAGGTCAGCGTCCCCGGGGCCGTGTCGCCATCGCTCACCTGCCCGTCGATCAGGCGGAAGTCGCCACGATCGTGATGCCCCGGGTTGTCCACCAGCACCAGGTGCGCCAGCCCTTGCAGCGGCTGGCACAGGCGGGAGAAGTCGTAATCGGTCCAGACATCGCCATTGACCAGCAGGAACGGCGCATCGCCCAGCAGGGGCAGCGCCTTGAAGATCCCGCCACCGGTTTCGAGTGGCTCGCCTTCCGCCGAATAGCGGATGCTCAGGCCGAAGCGGCGGCCATCACCGAGGTGGTCCTCGATCTGCTGGCCGAGCCAGGCGTGATTGATGACCACCTCGGTGACGCCGGCCCTGGCCAGCGCTTCGAGGTGGTATTCGATCAGTGGCTTGCCGGCCGCGAGCACCAAGGGCTTTGGTGTATGCAGGGTCAGCGGGCGCATGCGTTCACCCTTGCCTGCCGCCAGGATCATCGCCTTCATGGGCGTGCCTCGCCCTTGAGCTCGGCAATCAGCTGGCCGAGCTCGGCCAGTTCGGGTCGGCGGCTGATCACTTCATCTATATAGGCAAAGAAACGCGGCACGTCGGCGAGGTAGCGCGGCTTGCCGTCACGGTGGCAGATACGGGCGAAGATACCGATGACCTTGAGGTGACGCTGCACCCCCATCAGGTCGCTGGCGCGGTGGAAGTCCTCGAAATCGGGCTGCACCGCAATACCGGCGGTGCGCGCCTTGTCCCAATAACCGCGCAGCCAGCCTTCCACGCGAGGCTGCGGCCAGCTGAGGAAGGCATCCTTGAACAGGCAGGTGATGTCGTAGGTGACCGGGCCGTAGACCGCGTCCTGGAAATCCAGCACGCCCGGGTTGGGCGCGCTGTGCATCAGGTTGCGCGGCATGTAGTCGCGGTGCACCAGCACCTTGGGCTGGGCCAGGGCGCTGTCGATCAGCACCTGGCTGACCCGTTGCCAGGTGGCCTGCTGCGTTTCAGTGAAGCTCAGACCCAGTTCGCGGCCCACGTACCACTCGGGGAACAGCTCGACCTCGCGACGCAGCAGGGCGACATCGTAGCTGGGCAGCGGCGCGTCCATCGGCAGGCGCTGGAGCGCCAGCAGCGCATCGATGGCATCGGCGAACAGGGCATCGGCGTTGTCCTGGTCGATGATGTCCAGGTAGGTCTCACGCCCCAGGTCGCCCAGCAGCAGGAAGCCACGCTCCAGGTCCTGGGCATGGATGACCGGCACGTTCACGCCCGCGCTGGCCAGCAAGTGGTCGATATCGACGAACGGGCGGCAGTTCTCCTGAGGAGGAGGGGCATCCATGACCACGAAGCTGTGGCCGGCACCTTCCCAGCGGAAGTAACGGCGGAAGCTGGCGTCGCTGCTGGCGGCGGTCAGGCTGCCCTCAGGCACGGCGCCCCAGGCGTTGGTACGGAAGAGGTTGTCCAGCTGCCCGGCGAGCCAGGCGGTCAGTTGTTGCAGGCGTACATCGTGATCGGGCATTGCAAGGGTTCTCCGACGGCCCTAGCCGTCAAGCGGGTCATGCTTTATTATCCAGCATCTTTTTCAGACCATCGAGAGGCGTGCGGCCCCCACACGCGGGCAGATGGCACGCAGGAAGCCCGGACTAATAAGATGGCATTGAAATCCCCCGCGTTTCGTAGAAAGTTTCCGTTGCTGGTGACTGGCGGTCTGCTGGCCCTGCAACCTCTGGCCACGTCGTACGTGGTGGCGGCCGAGCAGTTCGACTGCCAAGTGTCCGCCGCCGGTGGTTGGGACTGCAAGCCCAAGACCGCTGCCAACCTGCCGCCTCGCCCGGTCCATTCGGGCGCGGCCGCCGCGAGCTCGGGCGCCGAAGCGCCGGGCGAAGTCGCCGCGACCGAGGCCGAAAAGCCGATGCTGGTCACCGAGGCCAAGGGCCGTGGCCTGAAATCGCGCAGCGAAGACTACAGCCACCTGGACTGGGTCCCGCGCGAGAAGCTCACCGCCGCGCAGCTGGCCGAGACCGGCCCGTACTGCGCCGGTGCCTACATCGAGCCGATCCGCCCAGGCATGGACGACTCCACGCCCAAGGACGAGTCGCCCACCTACATCAACGCCAAGGTCTCCAAGTACCAGCAGGAGCAGCAGATCGCCACCCTCGCCGGTGACGTGGTCATGCGCCAGGGCAGCATGCAGGCCGAGGCCGATGAGGCCAACCTGTACCAGACCGAGAATCGCGGCGAGCTCAAGGGCAACGTCAAGATCCGCGACAACGGCACGCTGGTGGTCGGTGACCAGGCGCAGATCCAGCTCGACACCGGCGAAGCCCGGGTCGACAACGCCGAATATGTGATGCACAAGTCGCGTATCCGCGGCAACGCCCTGTACGCCAAGCGTGCGGAGAACGCCATCATCCGCCTCAAGGACGGTACCTACACCACCTGTGAGCCGGGCAGCAACGCGTGGCAGCTCAAGGGCAACAACATCACCCTGAACCCGGCCACCGGCTTCGGTACCGCAACCAACGTCACCCTGCGGGTCAAGGATTTCCCGGTGTTCTACACACCGTACATCTACTTCCCGATCGACGACCGTCGCCAGTCCGGTTTCCTGCCGCCATCGTTCAGCACCAGCAGCGACACCGGCTTCATGCTGGTCACCCCGTACTACTTCAACCTGGCGCCGAACTACGACGCCACGTTGTACCCGCGCTACATGGCCAAGCGCGGCATGCTGATGGAAGGCGAATTCCGTTACCTGACCAAGTCCAGCGAAGGTCAGTTCGGTGGCGCTTACCTGAGCGACCAGGACGACGACCGCGAGCTGCAGACGGACTACAAGAAAGAACGCTGGATGGTCAACTGGCAGCACAAGGGTGGCCTGGACGAGCGCCTGATGGCCGAGGTGGACTACACCGACATCAGTGACCCGTTCTACTTCCAGGACCTGGAGACCGATCAGATCGGCGTGCAGAGCCGTGACTACATCGACCAGCAGGGCGCGCTCACCTATCGCGGCGATACCTACAGCGCTCGACTGGACCTGCATGCCTACGAGCTGGCGACCATTTCGCAGATCACGCCGTACGACACACTGCCGCGGATCACGCTCAATGGCATACTGCCCTACAAACCGGGCGGTTTCGATTTCGGCTACGAAGCAGAGGCAGTGCGTTTCGATCGAGACCTGAAGAACGATCTCGTGTTTGGCAAAGACGGCCTGCCGGACGACGCCACAGGTGTTGTGCTGGATCCAACCACCGGACAGATCCTTGGCGGACGACGCCTGGACGAAAACATCTTCGGTGTCGCTCGCGCCAATGGTACCCGTCTGAACCTGGCCCCAACCGCCAGCCTCCCGATGGAGGCCAGCTACGGTTACATCACGCCCAGGCTGAAATACGTCTACACGCACTATGATCTGGACCTGGACAGCAAAGGCAAGCAGGACCTGATCGATTTCCCGGAGCGCATCCCGACCTACGGCGACTTCAAGAGCAACCAGAACCGCAACGTTCCGGTGTTCAGCGTCGACAGTGGCCTGTACTTCGACCGCGACACCCAGCTGTTCGGCACCCACTACCGCCAGACCCTCGAACCGCGACTGTTCTACCTCTACGTCCCGTACAAGGACCAGACGGACATCCCGATCTTCGACTCCGGCGAGACCGTGTTCAACTATGCCTCGCTGTTCCGTGACAACCGCTTCGCCGGCCCCGATCGTATCGGCGACGAGAACAAGCTGTCGCTGGGCGTGACCAACCGCTGGATCGAAGACAACGGCTTCCAGCGCCAGCGCTTCAGCATCGGCCAGGCGTTCTACTTCAAGGATCGCAAGGTCCAGCTGCCAGGCATCGACTACCGCACCCGCGAAGACAGCAAGTCGAAGGTCTCACCGTATGCGCTGGAGTACGAATACGCGTTCAACCGCGACTGGCGCTTCAATTCGGACTTCAACTGGGACCCGGACAGCCGAAGCACCCGCTCGGGCAGCGCAATGTTCCAATACCAGCCTGAAGACAACCCGAACAAGATCGTCAACCTTGGCTATCGCTATCGTAACGACATGATCACCTACGACCAGCTGACCGGTACCTGGAAAGTCGGCGGCGGTGACTACGGTACGCCGGGCAACCCGAACTACATCAAGGATTACTACAAGATCCAGCAGCACGACTTCTCGGTCATCTGGCCGATCGTGCCGCAATGGAGCGTGATCGCTCGCTGGCAGCACGACTACAACCGCAACCGCACCCTGGAAGCCATGGGCGGTTTCGAGTACGACAACTGCTGCTGGAAGCTGCGCCTGATCAACCGCTACTGGATCGACTACGACGATTTCAGCCAGGCCGTCCCCAACAACGAGAAGGGTGACCACGGCGTCTTCCTGCAAATCGTGCTCAAGGGCCTCGGCGGCGTCGTCGGCAACAAGGTCGAATCGTTCCTGGACCAAGGCATTCAAGGTTACCGTACACGTGAAGAGCAAGCTTATTGATCGTCTGCGCCCGCTGATGCTGGGCGCCGTATTGCTGAGTGGCGCGGTTCATGCCGCGGTGCAACCTCTCGACCGCGTCGCGGCCATCGTCGATAACGACGTGGTCATGCAGAGCCAGCTGGACCAGCGCGTGCGCGAAGTGCAGCAGACCATCGCCAAGCGTGGCGGTGGTGTGCCGCCAGCCGGCGCGCTGCAGCAGCAGGTGCTGGAGCGGCTTATCGTCGAGAACCTGCAGTTGCAGATCGGCGAGCGCTCCGGCATCCGCATCACCGACGAGGAACTGAACCAGGCCGTCGCCACCATTGCCCAGCGCAATGGCATGTCGCTGGAGCAGTTCCGCGCCGCCCTGGCCCACGATGGCCTGTCCTACGACGATGCCCGCGAGCAGATCAAGCGCGAGATGATCATCAGCCGCGTGCGCCAGCGCCGCGTGGCAGAACGCATCCAGGTCTCCGAGCAGGAAGTGAAGAACTTCCTCAACTCCGACCTCGGCAAGATGCAGATGTCGGAAGAATATCGCCTGGCCAACATTCTCATCCCGACGCCTGAAGGCGCCAACTCGGAAGCCATTCAGGCGGCCGCACGCCAGGTCGGCGACATCTACCAGCAGCTCCGACAGGGCGCCGACTTCGGCCAGATGGCCATCGCCCGCTCCGCCAGCGAAAACGCCCTGGAAGGCGGTGAGATGGGCTGGCGCAAGGCCGGCCAGCTGCCACCGGACTTCGCCAAGCTGCTCAGCGGCATGGCCATCGGTGATATCACCCAGCCGATCCGCATCCCCAACGGTTTCATCATCCTCAAGCTCGAGGAGAAGCGTGGCGGCAGCGAGAGCATCCTGCGCGACGAAGTGCATGTACGCCACATCCTGATCAAGCCGAGCGAGATCCGCAGCGAAGCCGCCACCGAGCAACTGGCCGAGCGTCTGTACGACCGGATCCAGAACGGTGAAGACTTCGCCGAGCTGGCGAAGAGCTTCTCGGAGGACCCAGGTTCCGCGCTCAACGGCGGCGACCTCAACTGGGTCGACCCGAACAGCCTGGTGCCGGAGTTCCGCGAGCAGATGGCCAACGCCCAGCAAGGCATGGTGACCAAGCCGTTCAGGACCCAATACGGCTGGCATGTGCTGGAAGTCCTGGGCCGCCGCGCCACCGACAGCACCGACCAGGCTCGCGAACAGCAAGCGATGAACGTGCTGCGCAACCGCAAGTACGACGAAGAGCTGCAAACCTGGCTGCGCCAGATCCGCGACGAAGCCTACGTTGAAATCAAGCTGCCTGGCGCCGACCAGGCCGCCCAGTGAAGCCGCAGCGCTTCGCAGTCACGCCCGGCGAACCGGCCGGCATAGGTCCCGATCTGTGCCTGCTGCTCGCCGCCGAGACACAGCCCCATCCCCTGATCGCCATCACCAGCCGTGACCTGCTCGCCGAGCGGGCCACGCAGCTGGGGCTGGCCGTCACCCTGCTGCCTGTCACGCCGGACCATCTCCCGACCCAGCCTACCCCCGCAGGCAGCCTGTACGTCTGGGATACTCCCCTGGCTACCCCGGTAGTGGCGGGGCAGCTGGACAAAGCCAACGCCGCGTTCGTCCTGCAGACCCTGACCCGCGCGGGCCAAGGCTGCCTCGACGGGCTGTTCGCCGGGATGATCACGGCCCCCGTGCATAAGGGCGTGATCAACGAAAGCGGTATCGCCTTCTCCGGGCATACCGAGTTCCTTGCCGACCTCACCCACACCACGCAAGTGGTGATGATGCTGGCCACCCACGGGCTACGCGTGGCCCTGGTGACCACTCACCTGCCCCTGCGCGACATCGCCGAGGCGATCACGGCCGAGCGCCTGGAACGCGTCACCCGCATCCTGCACGCAGACATGCGCGACAAGTTCGGCATCGCCAATCCACGCATCCTGGTCTGCGGCCTCAACCCGCACGCCGGTGAAGGCGGCCACCTGGGCCGCGAAGAAATCGACATCATCGAGCCGACCCTGGCGCGCTTGCGCGCCGAAGGCATGGACCTGCGCGGCCCATTGCCGGCCGATACCCTGTTTACCCCCAAATATCTGGAGCACTGCGACGCGGTGCTGGCGATGTACCACGACCAGGGCCTGCCCGTGCTCAAGTACAAGGGCTTTGGCGCCGCGGTCAACGTGACGCTGGGCCTGCCGATCATCCGCACCTCGGTCGACCACGGCACCGCCCTGGACTTGGCCGGCAGCGGCAAGATCGACACCGGCAGCCTGCGCGTCGCCCTGCAAACCGCCTACCAGATGGCCGAGAACCAAGCATGAACGAGCACTACCAACACCGGGCGCGCAAGCGCTTCGGTCAGAACTTCCTGCACGACGCCGGAATCATCGATCGCATCCTGCGGGCGATCAACGCCAAGGCCGGCGAACACCTGCTGGAAATCGGCCCTGGCCAGGGCGCCCTTACCGAGGGCCTGCTGGGCAGCGGCGCGCAACTGGACGTGGTGGAACTAGACAAGGATCTGGTGCCGATCCTGCAGCACAAGTTCGCTGGGCGCGGCAACTTCCGCCTGCACCAGGGCGATGCCCTGAAGTTCGACTTCAACCAGCTGGGCGTGCCGGAGCGCAGCCTCAAGGTGGTCGGCAACCTGCCCTATAACATCTCCACGCCACTGATCTTCCATCTGCTGGATCACGCCCAGCTGATTCGCGACATGCACTTCATGCTGCAGAAGGAAGTGGTCGAGCGCATGGCGGCCGGCCCTGGTGGCGGCGACTGGGGCCGTCTGTCGATCATGGTGCAGTACCACTGCCGCGTGGAGCACCTGTTCAATGTCGGCCCGGGCGCCTTCAACCCGCCACCGAAAGTCGATTCGGCCATCGTGCGTCTGGTGCCCCATGAAGTCCTGCCGCACCCAGCCAAGGACCCGCAACTGCTGGAGCGTGTAGTGCGCGAAGCTTTCAACCAGCGCCGCAAGACCCTGCGCAACACCCTCAAGGGCCTGCTCGACAGCCAGGCCATCGAAGCCGCCGGCGTCGATGGCAGCCTGCGCCCCGAGCAGCTGGACCTGGCCGCCTTCGTGCGCCTGGCCGACAAGCTGGCCGAACAGCAGGGCTGATTCGCCTTCACGGGCAAGCCCGCTTCCCCCAGAAATCGCACAATCTGTGCGGTCCCTGGGGAGCGCGTTTGCCTGCGAAGAGGCCGATGCCGACAACGGAATCCCAGCGCCCACACCGCTGGCCCTCCCCCCTCTCAATGGCCTAGACTGCGTTATTGCGTCAGCTTCCCAAGGCCCTTGCATGTCCGACCCCCGCTACCAGATCGACGTCAGCGTCGTGACCCGCTACCTCAAAGAACAATCCGACCCCGAAAGCAGCCGTTTCGCCTTCGCCTACACCATCACCGTGCACAACAACGGCACGGTCAAAGCCAAGCTGATGTCCCGTCACTGGCTGATCACCAATGGCGATGGCGAAGTCGAGGAAGTGCGCGGCGCCGGCGTGATCGGCCAGCAGCCGCTGATCGAGCCCGGCCAGAGCCATACCTACAGCAGTGGCGCGGTGATCAGTACTCGCGTGGGCACCATGCAGGGTAGTTATCAGATGTTCGCCGAAGATGGTAAGCGCTTCGACGCCGAAATCGCCCCCTTCCGCCTCGCCGTGCCTGGGGCGCTGCACTGATGGCCACCTACGCCGTCGGCGACCTCCAGGGCTGCCTGCAACCCCTCAAGTGCCTGCTCGAGCGCGTACGGTTCGACCCGGCCGTCGACCGTCTGTGGCTGGTGGGCGACCTGGTCAACCGCGGCCCCGAGTCGCTGGAAACCCTGCGCTACCTGTACTCGATCCGCAACGCGCTGGTCTGCGTGCTGGGCAATCACGACCTGCACCTGCTGGCCGCCTGGCATAACGTCGAACGCCTGAAAAAAAGCGACACCCTGCGCGAAATCATCGAGGCCCCGGACGCCGACCAGCTGTTCGACTGGCTGCGCCGGCAGAAGCTGCTGCACTACGATGAGCCCCGGGGCATCGCCATGGTCCACGCTGGCATCCCGCCGCAATGGACCTTGGGCCGCGCCCTGGAACTGGCGGCGGAGGTCGAAGAGGTCCTGCGTGACGACAACCGTCTGCAGCTGTACCTGGACGGCATGTACGGCAACGAGCCGAACAGGTGGAGCAAGAACCTGACCGGCATCGAACGCCTGCGGGTGATCACCAACTACTTCACCCGCATGCGCTTCTGCACCGCCGCCGGCAAGCTCGACCTCAAGAGCAAGGAAGGCGTGGACAGCGCCCCGAAAGGCTACAAGCCCTGGTTCGACCACCCCGACCGCCGTTCGCGCCATGTGAAGATCATCTTCGGCCACTGGGCCGCCCTTGAAGGCCGCGTCGACGTCCCTGGCGTGATCGCCCTGGACACCGGCTGCGTGTGGGGTGGCGCCATGACCCTGTACAACGTCGACAGCGGCGAATACCACCGCTGTGACTGCACCCGCGAGGGCACCCCTCGCCCGCCGGCGCAACCGGCGACATCCAACGATCAGCCCTGAAGGAACCGCACCCATGAGCGAATTCAAGCGCATCTCCCCCGAGCAGGCCCTCGCCCTGCGCGCAGAAGGCGCGGTCGTGGTCGACATTCGCGACCCGCAAGCCTATGCCGCTGGGCACATCACCGGTGCCACTCATCTGGATAATCACTCGGTGGCCGACTTCATCCGCAACGCCGACCTGGACGCGCCTACACTGGTGGTCTGCTACCACGGAAATTCCAGCCAGAGCGCCGCCGCCTACCTGGTCGGCCAAGGCTTCTCCAACGTCTACAGCATCGATGGTGGCTTTGAGCTGTGGCGCGCCACCTACCCGGCAGAGACAGCCCAGGGTAGCGTCGAATAATTTTTCATTTTTGCTGCAGCCCGCGCTCGGCGTGGGCTCGCGCCTGACCTGACGAACGGTATCAGGCGTCTTCTTGGCTCCCCGCCCTTGACCTTGCGTATAACCAACTATCCTTAAGCCCAGGCCATCCAAAAAAGGGGAGAGCCGGTACACCGGCGTGCGGGTCATCGGTAGCGTTCCAAGGTGTTCTGGGGGGTATACAGCAATCGGCGAGCCCGGTTGCATGCCAGCATCAGCTGACTGATCCGGCGTCGTCTCCACGTATCGAGCGAGGTGACGTCATGAGCATTTTTAGCCACTTCCAACAACGTTTCGAGTCAACCCGCCAGGAAGAACTTTCGCTGCAGGAGTACCTCGAGCTGTGCAAAGAGGATCGCAGTGCCTACGCATCGGCGGCTGAACGGCTGTTGCTGGCCATCGGTGAGCCGGAGCTGATCGACACCTCAACCAACTCCAGACTGTCGCGAATCTTCTCCAACAAGGTGATTCGCCGGTATCCGGCCTTTGCCGACTTCCACGGCATGGAAGAGTGCATCGACCAGATCGTTTCGTACTTCCGCCACGCCGCCCAAGGCCTGGAAGAGAAGAAACAGATCCTCTACCTGCTGGGGCCGGTGGGCGGCGGTAAATCGTCGCTGGCCGAGAAACTCAAGCAGCTGATGGAGAAAGTGCCGTTCTACGCCATCAAGGGCTCTCCGGTGTTCGAGTCGCCCCTCGGGCTGTTCAACGCCGCCGAGGATGGCGCCATTCTCGAAGAGGAATACGGCATCTCGCGGCGCTACCTGAACACCATCATGTCGCCCTGGGCCACCAAGCGCCTGCAAGAGTTCGGCGGCGACATCAGCAAGTTCAAGGTGGTCAAGCTCTACCCCTCCATCCTCAATCAGATCGCCATCGCCAAGACCGAACCCGGCGACGAGAACAACCAGGACATCTCCGCCCTGGTCGGCAAGGTGGATATCCGCAAGCTCGAGGAATTCCCGCAGAACGACGCCGACGCCTACAGCTACTCGGGCGCACTGTGCCGGGCCAACCAGGGCCTCATGGAATTCGTCGAGATGTTCAAGGCGCCCATCAAGGTCCTGCATCCGCTGCTGACGGCTACCCAGGAAGGCAACTACAACAGCACCGAAGGCCTCGGCGCGATCCCCTATTCCGGGATCCTGCTGGCCCACTCCAACGAATCGGAGTGGCACACCTTCCGCAACAACAAGAACAACGAGGCGTTCATCGACCGGATCTACATCGTCAAGGTGCCGTACTGCCTGCGCGTCAGCGACGAGATCAAGATCTACGACAAGCTGCTGGTCAACAGCTCGCTGGCCAAGGCCCATTGCGCCCCTGACACCTTGAAGATGCTCGCCCAGTTCACCGTGCTTTCGCGCCTGAAGGAGCCGGAGAACTCCAACATCTACTCGAAGATGCGCGTGTATGACGGCGAGAACCTCAAGGACACCGACCCGAAAGCCAAGTCGATCCAGGAGTACCGCGACTCCGCGGGCGTGGACGAAGGCATGAACGGCCTGTCGACCCGCTTCGCCTTCAAGATCCTCTCCAAGGTGTTCAACTTCGACCCGCACGAAGTGGCGGCCAACCCGGTGCATCTGCTCTACGTGCTGGAACAGCAGATCGAACAGGAGCAGTTCCCCGCCGAAGTGCGCGAGCGCTACCTGCGCTACCTGAAAGAGTACCTGGCGCCACGCTACATCGAGTTCATCGGCAAGGAGATCCAGACCGCCTACCTGGAGTCCTACAGCGAGTACGGCCAGAACATCTTCGACCGCTACGTGCTGTACGCCGACTTCTGGATCCAGGACCAGGAATACCGCGACCCGGAAACCGGCGAGATCCTCAACCGCATCGCCCTCAACGAGGAGCTGGAGAAGATCGAAAAACCGGCCGGCATCAGCAATCCGAAGGACTTCCGCAACGAAATCGTCAACTTCGTGCTGCGCGCCAGGGCCAACAACAATGGCAAGAACCCCAGCTGGCTCAGCTACGAGAAGCTGCGGGTGGTCATCGAGAAGAAGATGTTCTCCAACACCGAGGACCTGCTGCCGGTCATCAGCTTCAACGCCAAGGCCAGCAAGGAAGACCAACAGAAGCACAACGACTTCGTCACCCGGATGGTGGAGCGTGGCTACACCGACAAACAGGTACGCCTGCTGTCGGAATGGTACCTGCGGGTCAGGAAGTCGCAGTAAAGGCGGCACGTCACGGAACGTTCGCGGTGTGCTTCGGCGCACCGCGCGCCCGTGGCGGCGGCGACTGCTTTTACTTGCAGCTCGTAGCTTGAAGCTTGCAGCTGTACCCAGCTACCGGAGGGCCCATGAGCTACGTTATCGACCGACGCCTGAACGGCAAGAACAAGAGCACGGTCAACCGCCAGCGCTTCCTGCGGCGGTACCGTGAGCACATCAAGAAAGCCGTCGAAGAGGCCGTGAGCCGTCGCTCCATCATGGACATGGAGCATGGCGAACAGATCAGCATCCCGGGACGTGACATCGACGAACCGGTGCTGCACCACGGTCGCGGCGGCAAGCAGACCATCGTCCACCCCGGCAACAAGGAGTTCACCGCGGGCGAGCACATCGCCCGGCCACAAGGTGGCGGCGGTGGCGGCGGCCGTGGCAAGGCCGGCAACTCCGGCGAAGGCATGGACGATTTCGTCTTCCAGATCACCCAGGAAGAGTTCCTCGAGTTCATGTTCGAAGACCTCGAGCTGCCCAATCTGGTCAAACGCCACCTGACCGGCACCGACACCTTCAAGACCGTGCGCGCCGGCATCGCCAACGAAGGCAACCCCTCTCGCATCAATATCGTGCGGACCCTGCGCTCGGCCCACGCCCGGCGCATCGCCCTGACCGGCAGCAGCCGCGCCCTGCTGCGCGAAGCGCAGAAGGAACTGGCCCGACTGAAGGTCGAGGAGCCAGACAACTTCACCGACATCCAGGAGACCGAAGCCGAGATCGAGCGACTCAAGGCGCGCATCAATCGCCTGCCGTTCCTCGACACCTTCGACCTCAAGTACAACCTGCTGATCAAGCAGCCCAACCCCAGTTCCAAGGCGGTGATGTTCTGCCTGATGGACGTCTCCGGCTCCATGACCCAGGCCACCAAGGACATCGCCAAGCGCTTCTTCATCCTCCTGTACCTGTTCCTCAAGCGGAACTACGACCGCATCGAGGTGGTATTCATTCGCCACCACACCAGCGCCCGCGAAGTGGACGAGGAAGAGTTCTTCTATTCCCGCGAGACCGGCGGCACCATCGTCTCCAGCGCTCTCAAGCTGATGCAGGAGATCATGGCCGAACGCTACCCGGCCAGCGACTGGAACATCTACGCCGCCCAGGCCTCGGACGGTGACAACTGGAACGACGATTCGCCGATCTGCCGCGACATCCTCGCCAACCAGATCATGCCGCACGTGCAGTACTACACTTACGTCGAGATCACCCCACGCGAACACCAGGCGCTGTGGTACGAATACGAGCGCATCGGCGAAGCCTTCCCCGACACCTTCGCCCAGCAGCAGTTGGTATCGGCCGGCGATATCTACCCGGTCTTCCGTGAACTCTTCCAGCGCAGGTTAGCCACATGAGCGCCAGAGAACAGAGACGCCAACCCATTTCCACCGGTTCCGAGTGGACGTTCGAGCTGATCCAGACGTACGACCGCGAGATCAGTCGCCTGGCCGCCCGCTACGCCCTGGACACCTACCCCAACCAGATCGAGGTCATCACCGCCGAGCAGATGATGGACGCCTACGCATCGGTGGGCATGCCGCTGGGCTATCACCACTGGTCCTACGGCAAGCAGTTCCTCAGCACGGAGAAATCCTACAGCCGCGGCCAGATGGGCCTGGCCTACGAAATCGTGATCAACTCCGATCCGTGCATCGCCTACCTGATGGAAGAAAACACCATGTGCATGCAGGCACTGGTGATTGCCCACGCCTGCTACGGCCACAACAGTTTCTTCAAGGGCAACTACCTGTTCCGCACCTGGACCGACGCCAGCTCGATCATCGATTACCTGGTATTCGCCAAGCAGTACATCGCCCAGTGCGAGGAGCGCCATGGCATCGATGCGGTGGAAGACCTGATCGACTCCTGCCATGCCTTGATGAACTATGGCGTGGACCGCTACAAGCGGCCGTACCCCATCTCCGCCGAAGAAGAGCGCCGCCGCCAGAAGGAGCGCGAGGAACACCTGCAGAAGCAGATCAACGACCTGTGGCGCACCATTCCCAAGGGCGCCGAAAAAGGTGGCGAGAAAGACGACGCGCGCTTCCCCGCCGAACCACAGGAAAACATCCTCTACTTCATCGAGAAACACGCCCCGCTGCTTGAACCCTGGCAGCGCGAAGTGGTGCGTATCGTGCGCAAGATCGCGCAGTACTTCTACCCACAGCGCCAGACCCAGGTGATGAACGAAGGCTGGGCGACCTTCTGGCACTACACCCTGATGAACGACCTGTACGACGAGGGGCTCATCACCGAAGGCTTCATGATGGAGTTCCTGCAGTCGCACACCAGCGTGGTGTTCCAGCCAGGCTTCGACAGCCCCTATTACAGTGGCATCAACCCCTACGCCCTGGGCTTTGCCATGTACACCGACATCCGCCGTATGTGCGAGCACCCGACGGAAGAGGATCGCCGCTGGTTCCCGGACATCGCCGGCAGCGACTGGCTGTCGACGATCAAGTTCGCCATGAGCAGCTTCAAGGATGAGAGCTTCATCCTCCAGTACCTCTCACCCAAGGTGATGCGCGACCTCAAGCTGTTCAGCATTCTCGACGACGATCAGCGCGATGACCTGCTGGTTCCGGCGATCCATGACGAAGACGGCTATCGCACCATCCGCGAGCAACTGGCCGCCCAGTACAATCTGGGCAATCGCGAGCCCAACGTACAGATCTGGAGCATCGACCGCCGCGGTGACCGCTCCCTGACCCTGCGTCACCAGCAACACAACCGGAAACCGCTGGGCGACTCCACCGAGGAAGTCCTCAAGCACCTGCATCGCCTGTGGGGCTTCGACATCCACCTGGAGACCGTTCAGGGCGACCAGATCATGAAAACCCACCATATGCCGCCACGCGGCGAGCACAGTGACGCCGGCGACTACGGGCGCATGGATCTCGCGGTGGTTCATCACCTCTAGCCGTGCGCCACCTCCATTGCCGTCGACAAGGTATCCTGTCGCCAGCAATGGAGGTTTCACATGCAGATCTACAAAGTTGGCGGCGCCGTGCGCGACCGCCTGCTCGGCCTGCCGGTCAGCGACATCGACAGACTGGTGGTCGGCGCCACGGTCGAACAGATGCAGGCGCTGGGATATCGTCCGGTCGGCGCCGATTTCCCGGTATTCATCCACCCCAGGACCGGCGAGGAGTACGCCCTGGCCCGCACCGAGCGCAAGAGCGGTCGCGGCTACGGTGGATTCACCTTTCACGCCAGTCCCGAGGTCACCCTCGAGGAAGACCTGATTCGTCGCGACCTGACCATCAACGCGATGGCCGAGGACGACCACGGCAACCTGTACGATCCCTACCACGGCAAGGCAGATCTCGAACGGCGCATTTTGCGTCACGTTTCGCCGGCATTCGCCGAAGATCCATTACGTATCCTGCGCGTCGCCCGCTTCGCCGCCCGCTTTGCCCCACTGGGTTTTCGCGTGGCCGATGAAACCCTGGAGCTGATGCGCCATATCAGTGCCTCAGGCGAATTGCAGGCATTGACGGCCGAGCGTAGCTGGAAGGAGATCGAACGGGCGCTGATGGAAGAGCAGCCCCAGGTGTTCATCGAGGTGTTGCGCGCCTGCGGCGCCCTGAAGGAACTGATGCCCGAGATCGACGCCTTGTTCGGCGTGCCGCAGCCTGCAGCGCACCACCCCGAGATCGACAGCGGCGTACATACCTTGTCGGTGTTGCAGCAGGCCGCCTTGCATCAGCAACCGCTGGCTGTGCGCTGGGCCTGCCTGCTGCACGACCTGGGCAAGGGCACCACGCCGGAGGACGAGTGGCCACGGCATATCGCTCACGAGGTGCGCGGCCTCAAGTTGATCAAGGCGGTCAACCAGCGCTTCAAGGCTCCCCGTGAGTGCCAGGAGCTGGCGATGCTGGTCGGCGAGTTCCACACCCACTGCCACCGCGCCCTCGAGCTGCGGCCTTCGACCCTGCTCGAGCTGCTGCAGAAGTTCGATGTATACCGTCGCCCGCAACGTTTCGAGGACTTCATCGCCGCCTGCGAGATGGACGCCCGGGGCAGGCTGGGGCTGGAGAACCGAGATTATCCACAAGCCGCGTACCTGCGTGGCGCGGCAGCGGCAGCCAGAGAGGTGGATGTGAAGCCGCTGGTCGAGCGAGGGCTGTCCGGGCAAGCACTGGGAGAAGCGCTGAAAGAAGAACGGCTCCAGGCGCTCAAAGCTTACAAGGGCCGTTGATCGAGCGGACAAGTCCGCTCCTGCGTGGGAGCGGGCTTGCCCCGCGATGGAAGTGCGCGACTCAAGGTTGCGTGAGCTGCAACCCCCGCCATTCGAACGGCACCGGTGCCAGCACCTGGTCGATGTTCGCCTCGCGCCACAGCTGCGCCATGCTTTTTCCAACACCCGGGTGCATCAGCTCCGGCGCCAGCAGTGACAGCGGCCACAGCACGAAGGCATTCTTCAGGATTTCCGCCCGTGGCAGCACCAGCCCGTTGAACGTGCCGTGCAAGCCGTCATACATCAGCACGTCGATATCCAGCGGCAAGCCCTTGCGATCAGGGGCATAGCGACCATTGTCGGCCTCGATGAACTTGAGCCGGCGATCGAGCTCCAGCAACGGCAGCCCGGTCTGCCCACGCACCACCAGGTTGTAGAAAGGCCCGCTCTTGATGCCGACCGCCTGGCTTTCGAACACCGTCGAGCATTGCATTCCCGTCAACAGCCCCGCGAGCGCGTCGAGGCCGGCGCACAGGTGCCGCTCACGCTCGACATTGCTGCCCAGCCCCAGGTAAACCGTGCTCAGAGACATCCGCGCTCGATCTCCACGCCAACACCACCGCGGGCCGCCGGCACCGCGCCCGGCTTGGTCAGTTTCAAGCGCACCCAGGGAATGTTGAACTCCGTCATCAACACCGCCACCAGGCGCTCGGCGAAAGTCTCGACCAGTTCGAAGCGGGCCTGCTCGGCGAAGGCCTGGACCCGCGCCGATACACTGGCGTAGTCCAGTGCCAGCGACAGGTCGTCACCGGCGGCGGCCGGGCGGTTGTCCCAGGCGAAACTCAGATCCAGGCGCAGACACTGGCGAATATCCCGCTCCCAGTCATAGGCACCGATGACGGTATCGACTTCCAGGCCTTCGATGAACACTCTGTCCAAGCACTTCTCTCCACAGCACGACAAGGGCGACGGGCGCCGTTAGAATCAGGGCGTCCTCGCCCGGAATAGTTAGCATGTTTTGGTCACTGGCGCTGCTTGCCTACCTGCTCGGCTCCCTGTCCTTCGCTATCGTCCTGAGCCGCCTCAGCGGCAGCCCCGACCCGCGCTCCAGCGGCTCGGGCAATGCCGGCGCGACCAACATGCTGCGCCTGGCCGGGCGCAAGCTGGCGATCCTGACGCTGCTCGGCGACCTGTGCAAGGGCATGTTGCCCGTGCTGCTGGCTCGCCTGGCCGGACTGGACCAGCAGGAACAGGCCTGGATCGGCATCTGCGCGGTACTGGGCCACCTATTTCCGGTGTACTTCCGCTTTCAGGGCGGCAAAGGCGTGGCCACCGCCGCCGGCATGCTCATGGCGCTGTACTTTCCGGCGGCCCTGCTGGCCATCGGCGCCTGGCTGCTGACCTTCTATCTCACCCGCACCAGCTCGCTGGCAGCGTTGATCGCCACACCGCTGACGTTGCCGCTGCTGGCGTGGCGCGAACCTGAAGCGCTGCTGCCGATGACCGTACTGACGGTATTGATCGTCTGGCGCCACCGCAGCAATCTACGCGACCTGTTCGCCGGGCGCGAACGCCATTTCTGATGCAGCGGCAGGCGCCCGGCTCAATTCATACCGCGGGCAACTGCTCCATCGGCCAGCGCGCCTGCACGCTGATCGCCAAGTCCTGGCGCTGCCCGGCCAACAGGCGCTGGCAACCGGCATAGGCGATCATCGCGCCATTGTCGGTGCAGAACCGAGGGCGTGCGTAATAGACGTTGCCCTTGATGCCTGCCAGCATCTCTTCCAGCGAAACGCGAAGGGCCTTGTTGGCACTCACCCCGCCAGCGATGACCAGCCGCTTGAGACCGGTCTGCTTGAGGGCTCGCTTGCACTTGATGGTCAGAGTCTCCACCACGGCCTGCTGGAAGGCCAGCGACACGTCGCAACGGGTTTGCTCGTTGTCGTCCCCGGCATCGCGGCATTGCTGCCAGGTATTCAAGGCGAAGGTCTTGAGACCGCTGAAGCTGAATTGCAGCCCCGGGCGGTCGGTCATCGGTCGTGGGAACACGAAGCGTCCCGGCGTACCCTGCTCGGCCAGGCGGGCGATCTCGGGGCCACCCGGGTAGTTGAGGCCGATCAGCTTGGCGGTCTTGTCAAAAGCCTCGCCGGCGGCGTCGTCCAGGCTCTCGCCCAGCAGCTCGTATCGGCCGATGCCGTCGACCCGTACCAGCTGGGTATGACCGCCAGACACCAACAAAGCGACGAACGGAAACTCCGGCGGCTGCTCCTCGAGCATCGGCGCCAGCAGGTGGCCTTCCATGTGGTGCACGCCGATCGCCGGGATATCCCAGGCGAAAGCCAGGGCCTGGGCGCAGGAGGCGCCGACCAGCAGCGCGCCGACCAGGCCAGGGCCAGCGGTATAGGCGATGGCATCGATCTCGGTGGCCACGCAGCCGGCTTCCTGCAGCACCTGGCGGATCAGCGGCAGCATGCGCTTGACGTGGTCGCGCGAGGCGAGCTCGGGCACCACGCCGCCGTAGACGCGGTGCAGGTCGATCTGGCTGAACAGTGCGTCGGCCAGCAGGCCGCGTTCACTGTCGTATAATGCGACGCCAGTTTCGTCGCAGGATGTTTCCAATCCCAGTACTAGCATGGGTCCGTGCCTTGTCGAGGCTGAATTCGAAGGCGCGCATGATAGTCCCCGTGCCGTGTGCCGACCAGCGGTTTTCGATCAGAGGCTTTGCATTCCGGCCAGCTAAGGGTTAACATCCGCAACCCTTGAAAACCGACGTTCTCCAGCACACCTTATGTTTTGCCAGGAGCACGTCTACCCCGGTAATGAATTAAGGTAGCCCTGGATGCCAGCCGTCAAAGTTAAAGAGAACGAACCCTTCGACGTAGCTCTGCGTCGTTTCAAGCGCTCCTGCGAAAAAGCCGGTGTACTGGCTGAAGTTCGTAGCCGCGAGTTTTACGAGAAGCCGACCGCCGAGCGTAAGCGCAAAGCCGCTGCCGCTGTAAAGCGTCACGCCAAGAAGGTCCAGCGCGAACAGCGCCGCGCCGTTCGTCTGTACTAAGTACAGCCGTTCTACGCAAAGCTTCTGCCATGCCCGGCCTCGTGTCGGGCTGATGGCAGTGGTCGCTTCAAGCCCTTGGCCATGCGCCTGGGGTGCCCCGGCAAAAGCCATGGGCAACCTGCCTCAACGCGTCAGAACTGGTCCTTGACCAGGCGTGCACGTCCTTTCTGACGAGCCCTTCCACGGGCTGGTGACGAGCACACACCTCTTCCTGCGATACCCCACGCCAAACTCGCGCACAAGCGTTTAGACTTGCCAGTTGCCAGATGACGAGACTGCCATGGCCGGGCTGATTCCCCAGAGCTTCATCGATGACCTTCTCAACCGCACCGACATCGTCGATGTGGTGAGTTCGCGCGTCCAGCTGAAGAAGACCGGCAAGAACCTGTCTGCCTGCTGCCCGTTCCACAAGGAAAAGAGCCCCTCCTTCACCGTCAGCCCTGACAAGCAGTTCTACTACTGCTTCGGCTGCGGCGCCGGTGGCAACGCCCTCGGCTTCGTCATGGACCACGACAACCTGGACTTCCCCCAGGCGGTCGAGGAGCTGGCCCGCGCAGCCGGCATGGAAGTCCCCCGGGAAGAAGGACGACGCGGACAGAAACCGCGCCAGCCGACCGACTCGCCGCTGTACCCGCTGCTCGAAGCCGCCGCCGAATTCTATCGCCAGGCCTTGCGTGGCCATGCCACCCGCAAGGCGGCGGTGGACTACCTCAAGGGGCGTGGGCTGTCCGGTGAGGTCGCCCGCGATTTCGGCCTGGGCTTCGCCCCGCCGGGCTGGGACAACCTGCTCAAGCACCTGGGTGCCGACTCACTGCAGCAAAAGGTGATGATCGACGCCGGATTGCTGATCGAGAACGCTGAAAGCGGCAAGCGCTACGACCGCTTCCGCGACCGGGTGATGTTCCCCATCCGCGACAGCCGCGGCCGGGTCATCGCCTTCGGCGGACGGGTACTGGGCGACGACAAGCCCAAGTACCTCAACTCCCCGGAAACCCCGGTGTTCCACAAAGGCCAGGAGCTGTATGGCCTGTACGAGGCACGCAAGCACAACCGCAACCTCGACGAGATCATCGTGGTCGAGGGCTACATGGACGTCATCGCCCTGGCCCAGCAAGGCCTGCGCAACGCCGTGGCGACCCTCGGCACGTCCACCAGCGAGGAACACCTCAAGCGCCTGTTCCGCGTGGTGCCCAGCGTTCTGTTCTGCTTCGACGGCGACCAGGCCGGCCGCAAGGCCGCCTGGCGAGCCCTGGAGTCGACGCTGTCGAGCCTGCAGGACGGCCGTCGCGCACGCTTCCTGTTCCTGCCCGAAGGCGAGGATCCGGACAGCCTGGTACGCGCCGAAGGCACCGATGCCTTCCAGGCCCGCATCAATCAGCACGCCCAACCGCTGGCCGACTACTTCTTCGAACAGCTGAGCAACGAGGCCGACCCACGCTCACTGGAAGGCAAGGCGCACATGGTCACCCTGGCCGCGCCGCTGATCGAGAAGGTCCCGGGCGCCAACTTGCGCCAACTGATGCGCAACCGCCTGAAAGACATCACCGGCCTCGACCCGCAGCAGATGGAGCAACTGGCGCAGAGCGCACCCGCGCCCAGCGTGCCGGATTACGACCCAGGCTACGACTACGACGCGATGGCCAGCTACGCGCCGGACCATGGTGACCTGCAGTACCAGCCCGACTACATGCCGCAGCAGCAGGAGCAACGCCCCTGGACGCCGAACAAGGGCGCAGGCAAGAAGCAGTGGGACGGCAAGCCCTGGGACAAGAAAGGCGGCAAGCCCTGGCAGCGTGATGGCCAGCGCGGCGAGGCCCCGCCGCGGGTGCCGGCGCCGGTCGAGCCACCGACGCTCTCGGCCCTGCGCACCCTGCTGCACCACCCGCTGCTGGCCGGCAAAGTCGAGGACGCCAGCCACTTCGCCGACGAGGAGCAACTGTACAGCCAGCTGCTGGTGGCCCTGATCGAGGCCGCACAGAAGAATCCTAAGCTAAGCTCTATGCAGCTGATCGCACGCTGGCACGGCACAGAGCAGGGCCGCCTGCTGCGGGCCCTGGCCGAAAAGGAATGGTTGATCGATGCCGACAACCTTGAACAACAGTTTTTCGACACTATAACTAGCTTGTCCGCTCGCCAGCGCGAGCGCAGCCTGGAACATCTGCTCAGGAAAGCACGTCAAAGCGAGTTGAATGCAGAGGAAAAATCTCAGCTGCTCGCCCTGCTAAGCCGGAATGTTCCCGCACAAACCCCGACCTCATCTGGCGCGTGAGGTCCATGCTCGGGTATAATCCTCGGCTTGTTTTTTGCCCGCCAAGACCTTCAGTGGATAGGGTGTTATGTCCGGAAAAGCGCAACAGCAATCTCGTATCAAAGAGTTGATCACCCGCGGTCGTGAGCAGGGCTACCTGACTTACGCGGAGGTCAACGACCACCTGCCAGAGGATATTTCAGATCCGGAGCAGGTGGAAGACATCATCCGCATGATCAACGACATGGGGATCAACGTATTCGAGAGTGCTCCGGATGCGGATGCCCTGTTGTTGGCGGAAGCCGACACCGACGAAGCCGCAGCCGAAGAGGCCGCCGCAGCGTTGGCGGCAGTAGAGACCGATATCGGCCGCACGACCGACCCGGTGCGCATGTACATGCGTGAAATGGGTACCGTCGAGCTGCTGACCCGCGAAGGCGAGATCGAAATCGCCAAGCGCATCGAGGAAGGCATCCGTGAAGTCATGGGCGCCATCGCTCACTTCCCGGGTACCGTCGACTACATCCTCAGCGAATACGATCGCGTCACCACCGAAGGTGGCCGTCTGTCCGATGTTCTCAGCGGTTACATCGACCCTGACGACAACATCGCCGCACCGACCGAAGAAGTACCGATTCCTGGTGCCAAGGCCGCTGCCGCGAAGGAAGAAGAAGACGAAGACGACGAAAACGCCGAAAGCAGCGACGACGAGGAAGAGGCCGAAAGCGGCCCGGATCCGGTGGTTGCCGCACAGCGTTTCGGTGCCGTCAACGATCAGTTGGTCATCACCCTCAAGGTGCTGAAGAAGCACGGCCGCGCTCACGCCGAAAGCATTGGCGCCATGCAGGCCCTGGCCGATCTGTTCATGCCGATCAAGCTGGTGCCCAAGCAGTTCGACGCCCTTGTGGAGCGTGTACGTGGCGCCCTTGACCGCCTGCGCCAACAGGAACGCGCCATCATGCAGCTGTGCGTGCGTGATGCCCGCATGCCGCGCGCCGACTTCCTGCGCCTGTTCCCGAGCAACGAGACCGACCAGACCTGGTCCGGCGACCTGGCCAAGCGCAACACCAAGTGGGCCGCGGCCCTGGGTGAGAAGGACGCCGCGATCGTCGCCTGCCAGCAAAAGCTGATCGACCTCGAGACCGAGACCGGCCTGACCGTCGCCGAGATCAAGGAAATCAACCGTCGCATGTCCATCGGCGAGGCCAAGGCCCGCCGCGCCAAGAAGGAAATGGTCGAGGCGAACCTGCGTCTGGTGATCTCCATCGCCAAGAAGTACACCAACCGTGGCCTGCAGTTCCTCGACCTGATCCAGGAAGGCAACATCGGCCTGATGAAGGCAGTGGACAAGTTCGAATACCGTCGCGGCTACAAGTTCTCGACCTACGCCACCTGGTGGATTCGCCAGGCGATCACCCGCTCGATCGCCGACCAGGCGCGCACCATCCGTATTCCGGTGCACATGATCGAGACGATCAACAAGCTCAACCGTATTTCCCGCCAGATGCTGCAGGAAATGGGTCGCGAACCGACCCCGGAAGAGCTCGGCGAGCGCATGGAGATGCCTGAGGACAAGATCCGCAAGGTATTGAAGATCGCCAAGGAGCCGATCTCCATGGAGACGCCGATCGGTGACGATGAAGACTCCCACCTGGGCGACTTCATCGAGGACTCCACCATGCAGTCCCCGATCGACGTGGCCACGGTCGAAAGCCTCAAGGAAGCGACCCGTGACGTGCTCTCGGGCCTGACCGCACGCGAAGCCAAGGTGCTGCGCATGCGTTTCGGCATCGACATGAACACCGACCACACCCTCGAAGAAGTCGGCAAGCAGTTCGACGTGACCCGCGAGCGGATCCGTCAGATCGAAGCCAAGGCGCTGCGCAAGCTGCGCCACCCGACGCGAAGCGAGCACCTGCGCTCCTTCCTCGACGAGTAAAGAATCAACCCCGGCCCAGGCCGGGGTTTTTCTTATGTGACAAAAGGTCGTGGGCGGCGCCCTACCACGGGCAGGATGCCCGTCTACACTCGAATCAGTCCCCCTGATCGAGAGGCCGCTATGCCCCTGATGCCGGCCCTCCTGTTGCTGCTCCTGTTCACCTGGAACACAACGGCCGGCGCCCTGACCCTGACCGACGAGGAACATGCCTGGCTCAGCGCCCACCCACAGCTGCACCTGGGCGTCGACGCTTCATGGCCGCCGTTCGAGTTCCGCGACCAGGAGGGTCGCTACCAGGGATTGGCCGCCGATTACATCGCCCTGATCCAGGACAGGCTGGGTGTCACGCTCAAGCCGGTCGAGCCCAGCACCTGGACCGAAGTGCTCGAGCAAGCCCGCAACAGTCGCATCGACCTGCTGCCGGGCATCATGTCCACCCCCGAGCGCCAGAACTACCTCGCCTTCACCCGCCCCTACCTGGACTTCCCGATCGTCATACTGGCCCACTCCGGTGGCGCGCAACCGCGCAACCTCAAGGACCTCTACGGCCTGAAAGTCGCCGTGGTGGAAAACTATGCCCCCCACGAACTGCTGCGCACCCATCACCCGGACCTCAACCTGGTGGCCCTGCCCAACGTCAGCTCCGCGTTGCAGGCCCTGGCGACCGATGAGGTGGATGCGGTGGTGGGCGACCTTGCCTCGAGCATCTGGAGCCTGCGCCAGCTCAAGCTCGATGGCCTGTACGTCAGCGGCGAGACGCCCTACCGCTACCAGCTGGCCATGGCCGTGCCACGCAGCCAGAAGATGCTCGTCGGCATCCTCGACAAGGCCATGGCCGACATGAGTAGTAGCGAAATCAGTCACATCCAGCAGCGCTGGGTCGGTAATGTCGTCGATCAGCGGACCTTCTGGCACGATGTGCTGCTGTACGGCCTGCCTGCGGTCCTGGTGCTGATGGCCATCCTCGCGGTCGTGATCCGCATCAACCGCCGCCTGAGTTCGGAGATCTCGCGCCGCATCGCCCTGGAGCAGGAGCTGCGCAGCAGCGAGTACCACTACCGAGGCCTGGTCGAAAGCCTTTCGGCAGTCGCCTGGGAGGCCGACGCCAACGACTTCACCTTCAGCTATGTCTCCCCCCACGCCGAGGATCTGCTCGGCTACCCCATGGGCGAATGGCTCAAACCGGGTTTCTGGCGCAGCATCTTGCACCCGGAGGACGCCCTGTGGGCGCAGGCCTACTGCGACAGCGAAACGGCGGCAGGGCGTGATCACAGCCTCGACTACCGCGTGATCCACGCCGATGGTCACACCCTGTGGGTGCGCAACATCGTCAGCATGATCGAGCACGGCCACAAGCCGCTGATGCGCGGGCTGATGATCGACATCAGCGAAACCAAGCACACCGAAGATGCCTTGCGCCTGTCGGAGCAGAAATTCGCCTCGGTGTTCCAGCAGTGCCCGGACATCCTGATCATCGCCAGGCACAGTGACGGCTGCCTGCTGGAGGTCAACGAAGCCTTCGAAGAGCTGATCGGCCTGAGCCCTGCGCAAGTGATCGGCCGCACCGCCACCGAGCTGGGCCTGTGGGGCGTAGCCGGCACGGGTCCAGCGTTGCTCGAACGCCTTCATCGCGGCGGGGTGCGCAATCTGGAGATGACCTTCCGTCGCAACAATGGGCAGTTGTTCACCGGCCTGACCTCGGCCGAGACCTTCGACCTGGACAGCACGCCAGCGCTGGTGGTGGCCATCCGCGACATCAGCCAGCTCAAGGAGACCCAGCAGCAGCTGCAGACTTCCGAGGAGAAGTTCGCCAAAGCTTTCCATGCCTCGCCCGACGGTCTTTTGCTGTCGCGCCAGAGTGATGGGTTGCTGCTGGAGGTCAACGAAGGTTTCTGCCGACTGACCGGCTACGACATCAACCCGAACGCCGAGCAGACCTCGCTGGACTTGGGCATCTGGGTCGACCTCAACGAACGCCAGCGCATGGTCGAGCAGCTCCAGCGCGATGGGTTCGTCCGCGATTTCACCAGCCATATCCGCCGCAGCGACGGGCAGATCCGCCTGTGCGAGCTGTCCGCGCGGCCACTGCCGATCGGCGGCATCGATTGCATGCTGACCATCGCCCGGGACATCACCGAACGCCACCTGATGCAGGAGAAACTGCAACTGGCCGCCACGGTCTTCGAGAACACCGCCGAGGGCGTACTGATCACCGATACCGACCAGCGCATCAGCGCGGTCAACCGCGCATTCAGCGAGATTACCGGCTACAGCGAGATCGAAGCCCTCGGGCAGACCCCGCGCCTGCTCGCCTCCGGCCAGCACGACAGCGCCTTCTACATCGCCATGTGGCATCAGCTGACCGCCGAGGGGCACTGGCAGGGCGAGATCTACAACAAGCGCAAGAATGGCGAGATCTACCCAGGCTGGCTGACCATCAGCGCCGTGCGCAACCACGAACGCGAGATTACTCACTTCGTCGCCGTGTTCGCCGACATCTCCAGCCTCAAGCACGTCCAGGCCAAGCTCGACTACCAGGCCCATCACGACCCGCTGACCGGCCTGCCCAATCGCGCGTTGTTCGAGAGCCGCCTGCAGTCCACGCTGAACTGCGCCCAGATATCCAATCGCCAGGGCGCGGTACTGTTTCTTGACCTCGACCGCTTCAAGCACATCAACGACAGCCTCGGCCACCCGGTCGGCGACTTGCTGCTCAAAGGTATTGCCCAACGCCTCAAGGAACAGGTACGTGACGTGGATACCGTCGCGCGCCTGGGCGGCGACGAGTTCATCATTCTCCTGCCCGGCCTGCACAAACCCAGCGACGCCAGTGCCATCGCCAACAAGCTGCTGGCCGGGTTCCACGCCCCGTTCCAGGCCGGTGAGCACGAGTTTTTCACCAGTGCCAGCATCGGCATCAGCCTGTTCCCCCAGGACGGCACCGACGTCGCCACGCTGATCCGCAACGCCGATGCCGCCATGTACCGCTCCAAGGCCAAGGGCCGCAACCGCGTCGAGGCCTACACCCGCGACCTCACGGCCCAGGCCAGCGAGCGCATCGCCCTTGAGCACGAACTGCGCCGCGCCATCGAACGCAACGAACTGAGCCTGTGCTACCAACCCAAGTTCAGCCTCAAGACCCAGAGCCTGGTAGGCGCCGAAGCCCTGGTGCGCTGGACCCATCCGACCTTCGGCGAAGTCCCGCCCGAGCAATTCATTCACATCGCCGAGGAGAACGGCACCATCCTCCAGCTCGGCGATTGGGTGCTGGAGCAGGCCTGCCGGCAGATGCACAGCTGGAAGAAGGCCTACCAGGCCTTCGGCCCGCTCTCGATCAACCTGGCCGGCGCCCAGCTGCGCCAGCCCAACCTGGCCAGGCGCATCGAACAGTTGCTGCGCACCTACCAGCTCAAGGCCGGCGACCTGCAGCTGGAGATCACCGAGAACTTCATCATGAGCCAGGCCGAGGAGGCCCTGAGCGTGCTGCACCAGCTCAAGCAACTGGGCGTGCAGCTGGCCATCGACGACTTCGGCACGGGGTATTCCTCGCTCAGCTACCTCAAGCGCCTGCCGCTGGACATCCTCAAGATCGACCAGTCGTTCATCCGCGGCCTGCCCGACGACCCGCATGACGCGGCGATTGCCCGCGCCATCATCGCCCTGGGGCGCAGCATGCAGTTGACGATCATTGCCGAGGGCGTGGAAAACCAGGCGCAGCAATGCTTCCTCGCCGCCGAGGGCTGCGAACAGATCCAGGGCTACATCGTCAGCCTGCCCCTGCCAGCCGAGGAGTTCGCCGCAACGTTTCTTCGCATAGCACAAACGGATCTTTCGGATGGCACGGTATCGAAACCCTCGTTATAATCCGGCGCTCCTGCTGAGGGCCTATAGCTCAGTCGGTTAGAGCAGAGGACTCATAATCCTTTGGTCCACGGTTCGAGTCCGTGTGGGCCCACCAGATATCAAAAGCCGCGCTATTGCGCGGCTTTTTCGTTTCTTGCGCCCAAAAGATGGCCATTGCGCATCACACACCTGGCCCTGTTGGGTTATGGTTGTTGGCCACGCATGCCACATACAGGGAGTCGTCATGCTGAATGCCATCATGGCCGGCAAGAAACGCGGCACCGGCCTGCAAGGCGAAGCCTTCAGCCCCGAAGAGGCCGAAGGCGCCGAAGATGTGATCACCGCCACTGTTTTCGAACGCCTGGCCTACCTGCCGGATGAGCAGTTCTGCGCCGTGATGCATGACCTGCTCGGCGAGAGTTTCGGGCCGCTGCAAGAGATCCAGTACTGGCCATCCTGGAAGTCCAGGGACAACACCAAGGTCGAACCTGACCTGGTGCTGCATGACGGGCGCCGCACCGTGGTGGTCGAAGCCAAGCGCCTTGACCATCGAGACCAGCAAAGCCCTGCCCAACTCGCCAAAGAACTGCTGGCAGGCTGGCACGGCAACCAGCTCGAGGGCGGCTGCATCCTGCTCGCTCTTGGCGGACTTGGCGACCCGATCAACAGGGCCCGCCTGCGGCTGGAAGAGGCCTTGCAGCAAACACTGGCTGACCACCAAGCTTCCCCGTACCGACTGGTCTGTCAGAGCTGGCAGGGCCTCTTTCAGATCCTGCAGCAGCATATCCGCCCCGACGGCCCCACCAGTTGTCAGCGCCTGTTCGACGATATCGCCTCCTGCTACGCCTGGCACGACCTGCGCACTCATGATCGACGCTGGCTGAAAGACTTGCGCGATCGGCAGATCGCAAGCCACCCCGATGCCTTTGCACCATGGAGAATGAAATGACAGGGAATCTGGAACACGCGTTGCTGGACGTCCGCCGCGCCTATCGGCTGCTAGCCGACTACCAACAGAGTCTCTTCGAATTGCTGGGGTATATCCGTGAACGCCTGGGCGCCGTGAACTACTACCACGAATATGTCTACTCGCAGCCCAAAGGGTTGTCCGGGCTGGACAAGCGCAATGACAGCGGCCTGCGCTACTTGCCGTTCTACGACCTGGCCGCCATCTGGCTCAGGTTCCCGGGCGAACAGTCGGAGCACTGGGACAATCACCTGGCCGGAGATCTGATGTTCGGCGCCTGGGTGCGCAGCGATACCGGCTTCAACAAGCGTGACGGCAGCTTCCGCTCCGAGGCCGTCGAAGACACCCGCAGCGAGCTGGTGCTTTCGGTCGTGGTCTGTGAAGAGGATGGCACGGGCATCAACTGGTACCACAACGTCTGGGTGGCGATCAAATATCCCGGCGACGGACAGGTCAACGCTACCGACAAGCCAGGCTATCGGTGCTTCGCCAAGGCCATCCCTCTCGCAGAGCTGGCGGACAAGGCATCGATCGATGCGGCCTTGCGCACGTGGTGCGCAGACGCCACGGCAAAGCTCGGCACTTCGATTGACTTCCACCCACAGCACCTTTGAGTACATTCGATCGCCATGGACAAGCAAAAAGTCATAGAGCAATTCCAAACGGCACACGACGCTTACTTCAAGCTGCTGCTGGAAACCTATCCGACCAAGCATCCCATCACCGACCATTCGAAACTTGGCGATCCCCGGTCATGCGCCTTGGCGGTACAGGTGCAGAGCTGCCTGATCGCGCTTGGCCCCACGGCCCAGCAGCGCATGCTGCGCCTGGGGTTCGACCTGCTCTACCCGTTCAACAACATCGTCGATCAGTACAACTGGCGTGCCAGCATCATCGAGCAGAACACCAACTTCACCACCTTTGCCTCGATCGCCATTCGCATCGACGCGGAACTTCGACTGATCAAGAACGTTCTCACGCTCAGCGACTACGGCAACTACGAAGGCATAGCGAGCGACTTGTTCGCGCAATCCAAGACACGCTATACCTCGAGCGCTGAAACGCCGGAGCAAGAAAAAAATGAGGTCCTTCCGCCTGATGGCGATCCCAGGCGGATCAAGCAAGAGGTGGACAACGAGGCCGTGGAGAACATCCCGAAGCTCGAGCGCAATACCAACATTGCCTCCAACATCGCCAACGTTCTCTCCGCCTGCAAGACACTGCTTGGCCTCTGAGTGCAGCGAGCGGTGTTCTCATTCGAGCTTGCCCACCAGCCAGAACGGGCAAAGTGCCTTTAGCACACCCGTTCTATTTCGCCATCAACCCCACGTTCCTAGAATCTCTCCATCGCTTCGGCACCGGGTCGGAGCCCAGTGATCGAGGGAACGTCACATGAACATCCAAGGAACGCTTGGGGCCCTGCTGGTCGTGCCGATGCTGGCGACGCTCGCCGGTTGCGTGGCACCGGGTTCACAAGGCCAGGGACTGCAGGGCAGCCAGATGGCCAGCGGCAACGCCCCTTGCACGCCCAGCACCACCGACAACCTGATCTCCACCGGTCGCAGCCTGCTCAGCATCGCCAACTCCGTGCTCGAAACCAAGAACAGCTTCAATGGCGACACGGCCACTTATGACCAGCGCATGCAACTGGCCGAGAACGCCCAGAAGGTCAACAAGGGCAACCAGATGCTCGACAACGTCGAGAGCATGACCGCCGGCCTGAAGTCGCCTTGCGCCACCGCGACGCAAACCAGCGCAGCACGTTGATCGCATCGGCTACCGGCTGAACTGAACGAGGCAAGCCCGCACCCACAGGACATATGCGAGTCCAGTGAGTGAGGGCTTGCTCGTGGCGATTCAAGCAGACGCCAGCACCTTGCCCCCGCGCCGTGAGATCTCGATTCGCGAATAACGTGCCTCAGCCAGCCCGGCGATCCGGTCAAGGCAGGCGGCAGGGTCGTGCAGCGGCAGCGCCAGCAACTGCTGGGTATCGCGCTCCCACCAACGCGATGCCAGCAAGCGCTCGATCATCGGCTCGGGATAGCGATAGCGCACGACCTTCGCCGGGAAGCCCGCGACCACGGCGTAGGGCGGCACGTCCCGGGTGACCAGAGCGCGGGTGGCGATGATCGCCCCGGTGCCGACATCGACCCCTTCCATGATCATCGCGCCCTCGCCGATCCACACGTCATGACCTATGCGCGCCGGCGTGCTCGGCGGCTCGTAGTGCCACTGGGTGCCCGTGAACTGGAAGGGGTGGCTGCTCAGCCAGTCGGTGGGGTGGGCGTATTTTTCCTGGCCGATGACCACGGAACTGCCAATGGAGCAGTAGCGCCCGATCGACTCGACCACCTGCAACGAGCCGCCGCTGCGGATATAGGTATGAGCCCCGATCGAGACATCGAGAGTGGCGGCGCTGATCGTGACATCGCCGATGCGCACTTCGTCCTCGAGCGCCAGCCTGGCGCGCTTGCCGAATCTGGAAAGGCCCGTGCTCACCTTGCAACCGTGTTGGCGAATCCATCGCCGCCAGTACCAGTCCTTGAACTTCATGGGTCAATCACTCCTGCCATGGTCCTGGCTGCCGGATGGCAGCGGCCCGCTATCGTACCGCCTTGCCGACGTAATGCCAGTGCTGGGCGCCTTGCGCGAACCGGTCGCGCATGCATAGGCTAGCAGCTCGACAACAGAGACCTACCATGCCGGCCACCTCCTCCATCGCCCTCGACGCCATCGATCGCCAGCTGATCGCCCTGCTGCAGATCAATGCCCGGGAAAGCGTCGCCACCCTCGCTCGCCAACTGGGGATCGCCCGCACCACGGTGAACTCGCGCCTCGAACGCCTGGAGCGCAACAAAGTCATCACCGGCTATGGCGTGCGCCTGGGCCAGCGCCTGCTGGGCGGTGGCCTGCAAGCGTATGTCGGGATCAAGGCGCAACCGCGCTCGGGCAAGGACATCGTGCGCCACCTGAGCGCCATGGGCCAGGTCCAGCAGCTGTGCGCGGTCAGTGGCGAATTCGATTATGTGGCGTGGCTGCTCAGCGATTCGCCGGAGCAGCTGGACCAGCTGCTCGACCAGATCGGCAGCCTCGACGGGGTGGAGAAGACCACCACGTCGATCATCCTCAGCAGCAAGGTCGACCGCGGCCAGCCAAACTAGCGCCCTGCACTACCGGCTCAAGGAGGCCACCACGCAACCTTCTCACAGGAATGGGTGGCAGCATGCCTCCAAGTAGATCGCCGGGTTCTCACGCCCGATCACCGAATGTGCAGTGACCGGCAAAAACTACCGCGAAGGTTTACCCGCACAGCCAGACCAGAGCGATAGGGCGAGCAGGATAGATCTCGATGAATGTGCCGCCTGCAGGGAATGGCCTGATAAGCAGCGACCCACCCGCCTCCCAATGACATATCCGGCAACCCTCCCCCGCCACGTCCCTTTCAATCCACGGTTAGGCTGACGGCAAACCGCCCCTATTGACGCATCGGCGGCCTCATCACAAACTATACGCGGATCACGTATAAAAGCATGGATGCTCTGCTTGTTGAACTACCCGCCTTCGAGCGCTTTCGCAGCCAGTATCTGGACGATGAGGACTTTCGCGCTGCAACGCCTGCTGCTCCTGCATCCCCATGCTGGCGATGTCATCAAGGGTACGGGCGGCCTCAGGAAGATGCGCTTCGCCGATGTGCTGCGCCACAAAGGCAAGCGCGGTGGCACTCGGATCATCTACTACTGGTGGTCCGCCGGGCAGCAATTCTGGCTTTTCACGCTCTACGGCAAGGAAGTCCAGGATGATCTGACGCCACAGCAACGCCAGGCCCTGAAAAACCTGCTGGAACGCGAGTACCTGACGAGGACGACCAATGCCACGCAACATCTTCACTGAACTCACCGAAGGCTTCGACGCCCTCGCCGATGAGCGCACCGGCAAACTGACCCTGCGTTCACACAAAGTGACCTTCGAGGAACTGGCCCCCCTGGCCCCCAACGAGCTGACCGAGCTGCGCCAGCGCCTCAACATGTCGCGTGCGGTGTTCGCCGCCTACCTGCGTACCAACGCCCGAACCCTGGAAAGCTGGGAGCAGGGCCGCTCCAGACCCAACGCCCAGGCCGTGGCGTTGATCCGGCTGGTACAGAAGTATCCGGAGACCGTCGAGCATCTGGCGTCCTTGAGCTGATTCGTCACTAATCAATAAACAGAAGACATTCAGACGAAATAAATTACATAACGACGCCACTCTGTATCTTAATTACGAACCCATCACTTCATAAAATGGCCACCAGGCATTCTCTATACTCAGGCTCCGCCCCCTGCGCAGCCCCTGGCAAGGTCATTACATGAACAAGAACAACCGCCACCCCGCCGACGGCAAGAAACCCATCACCATCTTCGGCCCGGACTTCCCCTTCGCCTTCGACGACTGGCTGGAGCACCCGGCCGGCCTGGGCAGCATTCCCAAGGAGCGCCATGGTGAAGAGGTGGCGATCGTCGGTGGCGGTATCGCCGGCCTGGTGGCGGCCTACGAGCTGATGAAGCTGGGCCTCAAGCCCGTGGTTTACGAGGCCTCCAAACTCGGTGGCCGGCTGCGCTCGCAGGCGTTCAACGGCACCGATGGCATCGTCGCCGAACTTGGCGGCATGCGCTTCCCGGTGTCGTCCACGGCGTTCTATCACTACGTCGACAAGCTCGGCCTGGAGACCAAGCCCTTCCCCAACCCGCTGACCCCTGCCTCGGGTAGCACGGTGATCGACCTGGAAGGCCAGACCTACTACGCCGAAAAAGCGGCCGATCTGCCGCCGCTGTTCCACGAAGTGGCCGACGCCTGGGCCGATGCCCTGGAGAGCGGCGCGCAGTTCGGCGATATCCAGCAGGCCATCCGCGACCGCGATGTACCGCGCCTGAAAGACCTGTGGAACAAGCTGGTGCCACTCTGGGACGACCGCACCTTCTATGACTTCGTCGCCACCTCCCGCTCGTTCGCCAAGCTGAGCTTCCAGCACCGCGAAGTGTTCGGCCAGGTGGGCTTCGGCACCGGCGGCTGGGACTCGGACTTCCCCAACTCGATGCTGGAAATCTTCCGCGTGGTGATGACCAACTGCGACGATCACCAGCACCTGGTGGTCGGCGGCGTCGAGCAGGTGCCGCAGGGCATCTGGCGCCATGTGCCGGAGCGTTGCGCCCACTGGCCTGCCGGTACCAGCCTCAGCGGCCTGCACAGCGGCGCGCCGCGCACCGGGGTCAAGCGCATCGCCCGCGCCGCCGATGGCCGCCTGGCGGTCACCGACAACTACGGCGACGTGCGCCACTACGCGGCGGTGCTCACCACCTGCCAGAGCTGGCTGCTGACCACCCAGATCGACTGCGAGGAGTCGCTGTTCTCGCAGAAGATGTGGATGGCCCTGGACCGCACCCGCTACATGCAGTCGTCGAAGACCTTCGTCATGGTCGACCGGCCGTTCTGGAAGGACAAGGACCCGCAGACCGGCCGCGATCTGATGAGCATGACCCTCACCGATCGCCTGACCCGCGGCACCTACCTGTTCGACAACGGCGACGACAAGCCGGGGGTGATCTGCCTGTCCTACGCCTGGATGAGCGATGCCCTGAAGATGCTGCCGCACCCGACCGAGAAACGTGTGCAACTGGCCCTCGACGCACTGAAGAAGATCTACCCCAAGACCGATATCGCCGGGCATATCATCGGCGACCCGATCACCATCTCGTGGGAAGCCGACCCGCACTTCCTCGGCGCCTTCAAGGGCGCGCTGCCAGGCCACTACCGCTACAACCAGCGCATGTACGCGCACTTCATGCAACAGGACATGCCCATCGAACAGCGCGGCATCTTCATCGCGGGTGACGACGTGTCCTGGACCCCCGCCTGGGTGGAAGGCGCGGTGCAGACTTCGCTCAATGCGGTGTGGGGTATCATGAACCACTTCGGTGGCCAGACCCACCCGGACAACCCAGGCCCAGGCGATGTGTTCCACGAGATTGGCCCGATCGCCCTGGCCGACTGAGCGTAGGAGTAGCGCCATGCGCATCGCCCTGTTCCAGGGCACGCCCAAGCCACTGGACGTGCCCGGCAACCTCGAGCGCCTGCAGCACCAGGCCCACCTGGCCGCCGCCCGCGGCGCGCAGTTGCTGGTATGCCCGGAGATGTTCCTCAGCGGCTACAACATCGGCCTGGACCAGGTGGAACGCCTGGCCGAGGCCGAGGACGGCCCCTCGGCGATGAGCGTTGTCGAGATCGCCCAGGCGCACCGCATCGCCATCGTCTATGGCTACCCGGAGCGGGCCGAGGATGGGGCGATCTACAACAGCGTGCAACTGATCGACGCCCATGGCCGCAGCCTGGGCAACTACCGCAAGACCCACCTGTTCGGCGAGCTGGATCGCTCGATGTTCAGCCCAGGCACCGACCACTTTCCGGTGGTCGAGCTGGACGGCTGGAAGGTCGGAATGCTGATCTGCTATGACATCGAGTTTCCGGAGAACGCCCGGCGCCTGGCGCTGAACGGTGCCGAGCTGATCCTGGTGCCGACGGCGAACATGACGCCCTACGACTTCGTCTGCCAGGTGACCGTGCGCTCGCGGGCGCAGGAGAACCAGTGCTACCTGGTGTACGCCAACTATTGCGGCAACGAGGGCGAAATCCAGTATTGCGGGCAGAGCAGTATCGTCGGGCCGGATGGCAGCCTGCTGGCGATGGCCGGGCACGACGAAGGGCTTTTGCTGGCGGAACTGGAGCGCGAACGGGTGCTGCGTGGGCGTGAAGCGTTTCCCTATCTGCAGGATCTGCGGTTGGATCTGCACTGATTGGCGCCGCGTTGCCGCCCATCGCCGGCAAGCCAGCTCCCACAGAGCGTGGGTCTGTCCGCGACAGCGGCAGAACAGACAACCTCACCATTGCGCGCTAGCATGGCGTCATGTCCGACGCCACACGTCACCTCACCCTCGCCAACGGCCTGCACCTGACCCTGCGCCACGCGCCGCGCCTCAAGCGCGCCGCCGCGGCACTGCGGGTTCACGCCGGCAGCCATGACGCCCCCGCACGATGGCCGGGGCTGGCGCACTTCCTCGAACACCTGTTCTTCCTCGGCACCGCGCGCTTCCCCTTGGAAGACGGCCTGATGCGCTACGTCCAGGGCCTGGGCGGCCAGGTCAACGCCAGCACCCGCGAACGCACCACCGATTTCTTCTTTGAAGTCCCGCCAGATGGGCTGGCCGGTGGCCTGGAGCGCCTGTGCCAGATGCTTGCCGAGCCCGACCTCGGTATCGAACGCCAACGTCGCGAGCGCGAGGTGATCCACGCTGAGTTCATCGCCTGGTCGCGCTACCGCGAAGCCCAACGGCAGTTCGCCTTGCTGCAATCGGTGTCGGCGCGCCACCCGCTTAGCGGCTTCCACGCGGGAAACCGCTACAGCTTGCCTCTGCAAGACCGCGACTTCCAGCAAGGGTTGAAGGCATTTCACCAGCGCTTCTACCAAGGTGGGCAGATCACCCTGAGCCTGACCGGACCGCAATCCCTGGATGAGCTGGAACGATCGGGCAAGCGATTCGGCACGCTGTTCGGCACAGGGCAACGCATCGCCCAGAAACCACCTCCTGAACTGCTCGCGGGGCCGCTACGCCAGCCAACCGCCAGTGGCACGGATCACGACCTGCTGTTCGCCCACGAAGGACTGCCAGCCGATGCCGAACAGGCGCTGGAATTGCTGTTGAGCGTACTCACCGACAACCGCCCCGGTGGATGGCTGGCCGAGCTGGACAGTCGCGGTTGGCTGCAAGACTGCAACGCCCAGCTGCTCCACGCCCATGCGGGCCAGATGCTCTGGCAAATCCGCTTGCAGCTGACAGCGCCTGCCTGCATTGCGCAATCCCGGGACCTGCTGCACGGCTGGTTGAGCGACTTGAGGCAGCAGGATCGCCAGCGGTTGAACAGCGCCTTCAGCCAGCTGCAGCAACGCCGCGAACAGGCCGCCAGCGCGCTGGAACTGGCTCGACGCGACAGTGCCGGCCTGCCGTACCAGGGACTTGGCGCCCGAGGCCTGGCCGCTCTCGATGCGCTGCTGGCCAGTTTCCCGAGCAACACCCTGGGCCAATGGCATCTGCCGGGCGACGATCCCTTGCTGGCTGCCTCACTGCCCAAAACACACGCGCCGATCCCCGCAGGCCTGTCCGTCAGCAACTGCCTGCCACCCTCGCGCCAGTTCGCCGCGCTCTATCTGCACTGGCACGTCCCTTCGCCTCTGCGCCGACGCTGGCTGCCCGTCCTAGAACGCAGTCTGCAGTCGCTGCGCCAGCGTGCCGGGCGTGCCTCGCTGCAACTGGACTTCACCGCCAGTGGCGAATACTGGCAGTTGCGCGCCGCCGGACATCCACTGGCGGTGATCGCGCTTGTGGAGGAAGCACTCCCCCTGCTACGCGCACCTGCTGCGCAGCACTGGGGCGCGCCCATACCGGTCGAACCTGCACTGATCCCGATCCGCATGCTGCTCAAGGTGCTGCCGGACGAACTGCTGACAGATGAAACACCCTCGCCGCCGGACGAACCACCGATGCCCGACGCCCTTTGGCAGAACGCCCGCTGGCAAGGCCTGGCGGCCGGGTTCGACGACGCACAGCAAGGCGCATTGGGGGCGGCACTGCACGGCATCATGGGCCAGCCCGGTGAACGCTCATCCGGGCACCGGCTCGAAGGCCGCCACTGGCGGCAGATCAGCACGGCGGGCAACGAACCGGCCCTGCTGCTGTTCTGCCCTTTGCCCGAGCCTCTCCAGGCACCCGGCCGTCTGCTCGCCCAGCGCCTGCAGGGACCGGTCTACCAACGGCTGCGTGTCGAACTGCAACTGGGCTATGCCGTATTCAGCGCCTTCCGTCAGATCGAGGGCCATGCCGGGCTGTTGTTCGGTGTGCAATCTCCGCATGCCAGCCATAGCGAGATCCTCGATCATCTGACGACGCTGCTGAAAGAAGGTGTGAGTCTTGATCGTGCAAGCCGTCAGTGCCTGGCGAATCAATTCAACGAAACCGCCATGACCAATGCCGATGTCGTGGAATGGGCGTGGCAGGCACATATGGCGAAACAAAATTCAGACCTTTCCCACATGAGCAGGTCTATTCTCTCTGTCGAGCAATGCGATCTGGACGCGGTACTGCGGCAGCTGATCGATGCCGAGCACGGTTGGTTATGCTTGGCCAATGCCGCAGCGCCAGATTCCCAGTGGCATTGAAGAACGATGGATTGTTACCGGAAGTGCAACGACGCTTTTCGAAGAATTAACCTTTCGGTACAAATTTTTCTTGTAAGATAGCGCAATCTCAGTCAATGGAACCTCCTGCCACAGGGGGAGCCAAACACAGTGGCTGATCACCTCAACCCTATCCGGAAGGAGCAAACCCATGTGGACCAAACCTGCATACACCGACCTGCGTATCGGCTTCGAAGTCACCATGTACTTCGCCAACCGCTAAGCAGCAGTGCGACTCGACGCCTCGGCCAGCCGGGGCGTTGTCGTTTTTCGCACCCGGTTTTCCAGTAGAGAGTGACCATGTACATCCAGATTCTCGGCTCGGCCGCCGGTGGCGGTTTCCCCCAATGGAACTGCAACTGCGTCAACTGCAAGGGCTTTCGTGACGGCACCCTGCGTGCGACGGCGCGCACCCAGTCGTCCATCGCCCTGTCCGACGATGGCGAGCACTGGATCCTGTGCAACGCCTCGCCGGACATCCGTGCCCAACTCCAGGCTTTCGCGCCGATGCAACCGGCCCGGGCCCTGCGCGACAGCGGCATCGATGCCATCGTCCTGCTCGACAGCCAGATAGACCACACCACCGGCCTGCTCAGCCTGCGCGAAGGCTGCCCGCACCAGGTGTGGTGCACCGACATGGTCCACCAGGACCTGACCACCGGCTTTCCGCTGTTCAACATGCTCAGCCACTGGAACGGCGGCCTGGCGTGGAACCGCATCGAGCTCGAAGGCAGCTTCGTCATCGACGCCTGCCCGAACCTGCGCTTCACCCCCTTCCCGCTGCGCAGCGCCGCGCCACCCTACTCGCCGCACCGCTTCGACCCGCACCCGGGCGATAACCTCGGGCTACTGGTAGAGGACACCCGCACCGGCGGCAAGCTGTTCTACGCGCCGGGCCTGGGACAGGTCGATGCCAAGCTGCTGGAGATGATGCACGGCGCCGACTGCCTGCTGGTAGACGGCACCCTGTGGGAGGATGATGAGATGCAGCGCCGCGGCGTCGGCACCCGCACCGGCCGCGAGATGGGCCACCTGGCGCAGAACGGCGCGGGCGGCATGCTCGAGGTGCTGGACGGCTTCCCGCGTCAGCGCAAGGTGCTTGTCCACATCAACAACACCAACCCGATCCTCGACGAAGACTCGCCGGAACGCGCCGAAGTGCAGCGCCGGGGCGTGGAAGTCGCCTTCGATGGCATGAGCATCGAGCTGTAAGGAGGCCCTGTGAGCGACGCAACGCCGATGTCCCCTGCCGAGTTCGAGCAGGCCCTGCGCGCCAAGGGCGCCTACTACCACATCCATCACCCCTACCATGTGGCGATGTATGAGGGCCGCGCCAGCCGCGAGCAGATCCAGGGCTGGGTGGCCAACCGCTTCTACTATCAGGTCAACATCCCGATGAAGGATGCGGCGATCCTGGCCAACTGCCCGGACCGCGAAATACGCCGTGAGTGGATCCAGCGCCTGCTCGACCACGATGGCGCGCCCGGTGAGGACGGCGGCATCGAAGCCTGGCTGCGCCTGGGCCAGGCTGTGGGCCTGGACCCGGACCAGCTGCGCAGCCAGGAGCTGGTACTGCCCGGCGTGCGCTTCGCCGTCGACGCCTACGTCAACTTCGCCCGCCGCGCCAGCTGGCAGGAAGCCGCCAGCAGTTCGCTGACCGAGCTGTTCGCCCCGCAGATCCACCAGTCGCGCCTGGACAGCTGGCCGCAGCACTATCCGTGGATCGACCCGGCCGGCTACGAATACTTCCGCACCCGCCTGGGCCAGGCCCGACGCGATGTGGAGCACGGCCTGGCGATCACCCTGCAGCACTACACCACCCGCGAAGGCCAGGAGCGCATGTTGCAGATCCTGCAGTTCAAGCTGGATATCCTGTGGAGCATGCTCGACGCCATGAGCATGGCCTATGAATTGAACCGCCCGCCGTATCACAGCGTCACAAGCGAGCGGGTCTGGCACAAGGGGATCGCCCTATGAGTTTCGACCGTCAACAGGTGCCCGCCTGGCGCCCCGGCTACCGTTTCCAGTACGAGCCGGCGCAGAAGGGCCATGTGCTGCTGTATCCCGAAGGAATGATCAAGCTCAACGACAGCGCCGGGCTGATCGGCGGGCTCATCGATGGTCAGCGCGATGTCGCGGCGATCATCGCCGAACTCGAGCGGCAGTTCCCCGGTGTGCCCGAAGTCGCCGACGACATCGAGCAATTCATGGAGGTGGCCCGTGCCGAACACTGGATCACCCTCGCCTGAGAAGGTGATGGCAACCGCTGGCGAGGGTGCGGGCTTGCCCCGCGATGGGATCGGCCTGCCGCTGTGGCTGCTGGCCGAACTCACCTACCGCTGCCCGCTGCAGTGCCCGTACTGCTCCAACCCGCTGGATTTCGCCGAGCAGGGCAAGGAGCTGACGACCGCGCAGTGGTTCAAGGTGATGGCCCAAGCCCGCGAAATGGGCGCCGCACAGATCGGTTTCTCCGGCGGCGAGCCGCTGGTGCGCCAGGACCTGACCGAGCTGATCGGCGAGGCCCGGCGCTTGGGCTACTACACCAACCTGATCACCTCCGGCATCGGCCTGACCGAGCAGAAGATCGCCGCGTTCAAGCAGGCCGGGCTGGACCACATCCAGATCAGCTTCCAGGCCAGCGACGAGCAGGTCAACAACCTGCTGGCCGGCTCGAAGAAAGCCTTTGCGCAGAAGCTGGAGATGGCCCGGGCGGTGAAAGCCCATGGCTACCCGATGGTGCTCAACTTCGTCACCCATCGGCACAATATCGACAAGATCGACCGCATCATCGAGCTGTGCCTTGCCCTGGAAGCAGACTTCGTCGAGTTGGCCACCTGCCAGTTCTACGGCTGGGCGCACCTCAACCGCCTTGGCCTGCTGCCGACCCGCACCCAGCTGGAGCGGGCCGAGCGCATCACCAACGAGTATCGGGAGAAACTCAAAGCCGAAGGCAAGCCGTGCAAGCTGATCTTCGTCACCCCGGACTACTACGAAGAGCGCCCCAAGGCCTGCATGAACGGCTGGGGCAGCCTGTTCCTGACCATCACCCCCGACGGCACCGCGCTGCCTTGCCATGGCGCGCGCCAGCTGCCGGTGCAGTTCCCCAATGTCCGCGACCACGACCTGCGGCATATCTGGTACGACTCATTCGGTTTCAACCGCTTCCGCGGCTATGACTGGATGCCCGAACCGTGCCGTTCGTGCGATGAAAAGGAAAAGGACTTCGGTGGCTGCCGCTGCCAGGCCTTCATGCTCACCGGCGATGCCAGCAAGGCCGACCCGGTGTGCGGCAAGTCACCGGATCACGGCATCATCCTCAAGGCGCGCGAGGAAGCCGAGCACGCCACGCTGGAGATCGAACAGATGACCTTCCGCAACGAACGCAATTCCCGAGTCATCGCCCGTGGCTGAGTTCAGCGCCGCCCAGGCGGTGGCCGCTGGCACTGACTTCGCCGAGCTGAAGGTCGGCGAGCAAGGGGTGTTCTGGAACGAGTTCCGCCCCGCCGATGGCGCCTGCCGTATCTGGCACTGGCACGACCATCAGGCCCGCTGCCTGACCCCGGACGGCTTCAGCGTGCGCAGCCGGGTCTACGAATACGGCGGTGGTAGTTTCTGCCTGGGCGGTGACGGCCTGGTGTTCGTCAACGAGAAGGACCAGCAGGTGTATACCCAAGCGCTGGACGGCGCCGCGCCACGCCCGCTCACCGCTTGCAGCGACTGCCGGTATGGCGATGTGCAGTGGCACGCCGCGCAAGTGCTGGCCATCGAGGAACGGCATGGCGAACAGGTCGAGCATCGACTGGTCAGCCTGGGTGCAGGGCAGCGGGAAATCCTTGCCGAAGGCGCCGACTTCTATGCCACGCCGGCCTTGAGCGAGGATGGGCAGCGCCTGGCGTGGATCGAATGGGACCGTCCGGCGCAACCGTGGAGCGTCACTCGGCTGATGTGCCGCGACCGCGACCCATCCGGGGCCTGGGGGCCGACACGCTGTGTCGCCGGCCAGGACGAGTCGCTTCAGCAGCCGCGTTTCGACAGCGAAGGGCGCTTGTATTGTCTGTCCGACCGGGATGGGTTCTGGCAACCCTGGGGCGAAGTCGAGGGCCAGTGGCGACGCCTGCCCGCCGCGGCGGCCGATCATGCCGCCGCCCCCTGGCAACTGGGCGCCAGCACCTGGCTGGCACTCGGGCCCGCCCGCTATCTGGCCAGCTGGTTCGAAGACGGTTTCGGGCAACTGGGGCTGCTTGACGGCGAGGGCCAAACGCAGCGCTACGCCAGTGCCTACACCCGCTTTCGCAGCCTGGCCCTGGATGCCGAGCGCATCTATGCGATTGCCGCCTCGCCGATCAGCCCGCCTTCGGTCATCGCCATCGACCGGCGCAGCCACGAAGTGCAGGTACTGGCCGGCGGCGCCGAAGTGCTGCCCGCCGACCAGATCAGTCATCCGCAGTCGATCCGCTATGCCAGTGGCGACGGCGTTGCCCATGGATTCTTCTACCCGGCGATGAACAGCACCGGGCCGTCACCATTGCTGCTGTTCATCCACGGTGGCCCGACTTCGGCCTGCTACCCGGTGCTCGACCCACGCATCCAGTACTGGACCCAACGCGGCTTTGCCGTCGCCGATCTCAACTATCGGGGCAGCAGTGGCTATGGCCGGGCCTACCGCCAGGCACTGCACCTGCGCTGGGGCGAAAGCGATGTGCAGGACGCCTGCGCGGCGGTTGCCTATCTCGCCGGGCAGGGTCTGGTCGATCCGCGCCAGGCATTCATCCGTGGCGGCAGCGCTGGCGGCTACACCACGCTATGCGCACTGGCTTTCCAGGATGTGTTCCGTGCAGGGGCCAGCCTGTATGGGGTCAGTGATCCACTGGCACTGGCACGCGCGACTCACAAGTTCGAGGGAGACTACCTCGACTGGCTGATCGGCGACCCGGTGCAGGATGCGCAGCGCTACCGCCAGCGCACGCCGCTCCTGCATGCCGGCCAGATCAAGGTGCCGGTGATTTTCTTCCAGGGCGAGCTGGACGCGGTGGTGGTGCCTGAGCAGACCCGCAGCATGCTTGAAGCGCTCAAGGCCAATGGCATCGAGGCCGAGGGGCATTTCTACGCGGGCGAGCGGCATGGCTTTCGCCAGGCGGCGAATCTGGCGCATGCGCTGGAGGAGGAGTGGAAGTTCTACTGCCGGTTGCTTGGCCGGTAACTCACCCGGGGCTGCTGCGCAGCCCTATCGCCGGCAGCCGGCTCCCACAATGATGATCGCCTATTCCTGTGGGAGCCGGCTTGCCGGCGAATGGGCCGCATCGCGGCCCCAGTCCTCAGCGCTTGGCGATGATGTATACCGCGTGCACGATCCCGGGGATGTAGCCCAGCAAGGTCAGCAGGATGTTCAGCCAGAACGCCCCACCGAACCCCACCTGGAGGAATACGCCCAGCGGCGGCAGGATGATGGCGATGATGATGCGGATGAAGTCCATGTGCTGCGCTCCTTGAGGGTGTATCCACACAGACTAGCCGCGCCTGGCAGAGGTTCCACCGGGCAAAAAAAACGCCCCTGGCCATGTATTTCAGGCCAGGGGCGATGCGCAGGAACGCCAGACGGTTCGTTGAAATTCTGTACGCCAGGGCGGCCGGTCAGGCCGACACCTCGCGGCGGTTGTGCTGCTGGGCGTGCAGCCGGGAAAAGGCACGGGCCAGGCGCAGGAGCATCTCGTCGATGTTGCCCTTGCTCACCGTCAGCGCCGGCGAGAAGCGCACCACGTCGGCCTGCGGCGCGTTGAGCAGCAAACCTTCGTGCAGCGCGGCCTCGACCAGCTGCGTGGCCGTGTCTTCGCACAACTGCAGGGCCCACAGCAGCCCCTGGCCGCGCACCTCGCCCTGGCCATAACGACCCGCCAGGCGGCTGAGGCCATCGCGCAGATGACGCCCACTGTCCATCACCTGTTCGAAAAAGCCCACTTCCAGCACGGTCTGCAACACCGCAAGCCCGGCCGCACTCACCAGTGCATTGCCATGGTGGCTGCCCTCCAGCTCGCCCGGCTCGGCGCAACAGGCGGTACCACGCGCCAGTAGCGCCGCCAGCGGCACGCCGCCGCCCAGGCCCTTGCCGAGGGTGAGGATATCGGCACGTACACCGTAGGTTTCCTCCGCCAGCAACGCTCCACAACGCCCTACGCCGGTCTGCACCTCATCGAGGATCAGCAGGATGCCCAGTTCGCGGCACAGTCGCTCGACGCCCTTGAGGTATTCACGGGTCGCCGGAACCACCCCTGCCTCGCCCTGGATCGGCTCGAGCATGATCGCCACGGTGCGTGAGTCGACCGCGGCATGCAGCGCCGCCAGATCATTGAAGGGCACCTTGCTGAAACCTGGCAGGCCGGGCTCGCAGCGGTTGCACGGCAACGGATCGGACGCCGACAGCGCGCCCAGGCTGCGGCCATGGCAAGCCTGGCTGGCGGTGATGATGTGATAGGCGCCGTTGCGGTGCAGCTGACCCCACTTGCGCGCCAGCTTGATCGCCCCTTCGCAGGCTTCGGCGCCGCTGTTGAGCAGGTAGGCCTGATCGCTGCCGGTGCTTCGGCACAGCAGCTCGACCAGGCTCAGCAGGCCGCGGCTGTGGTATCCAGCCCCCGGATTGATCAGGGCCTGGGCCTGATTGCCCAGCGCCTTGACCAGCACGCCGGGGCTGTGGCCCAGGCTGTTGACCGCGCAGCCCTGGGTGAAGTCCAGGTAGGCATGCCCTTCGCTGTCCCACAGCCAGGAACCCTGGCCTCGCACGAACACCTGTGGCGCACGCTCGACGCCGGGCATCAGCCGCTGGCGGGAAAGCTGCGCGTTGGCCGGCTCGATCACCGGAGCACGCTTGGGCTCGGCGACGGCAGGTGCCGATCGGCGCAGGTTGAACAGGTTCATCGAGGCTCCAGCCAATCACGGTGGTGGCGGTCAAGGTGCCAGTCGTACGCCGGCGATAGATATTTTGCCTTGCCTATCAAAAGTGTTTTTCATCCTCGGTAACAATCGCCTCATCAAGCGCTGTAACCCTTTGGAATACGGCGATAGACTAGGCCTCGAGCCGGTCCGCGGCCATTTCGTTTTTCCAGCTTTTTTGATAAGTACAGCTTATGGATTTTCGCCAACTGCGTTACTTCGTCGCGGTCTATGAAGAGGGCCACGTGGGCCGGGCCGCCGAACGCCTGTCGCTGTCCCAGCCGGCCCTGTCGCAGCAGATCCGCCAACTGGAACACAGCCTCGACCTGAGCCTGTTCGAACGCAGCAACAAGCGCCTGCTGCCGACGCTCGCCGCCCACACCCTGTACAACCACGCCGTGCCCTTGCTCGACGGCCTGCAACGGGCCCACGAGGCCATGGGCAACTTCAAGGGACAGTCGCTGCGCACCCTCGCCATCGGCGTGCTGCAGACCGTACGGCCGAGCCTGGTGCCGCAATTGCTGGAACGGGTACGCAAGGCACAGCCGCACCTCGTGGTGCAGATCTATGAGCTGTCGGGATCGGAGATCGAGCGGCGCCTGCTCAACGGCAGCCTGGATATCGGCATCAGCTACCTGCCGCCGCGCCAGCCAGGATTGCATGGCCTGCTGCTGTACGAGGATGAGCTGCAACTGGTCATCCCCGATACCCACCCCCTGAAGGACTTCAAGAAGGTCTCGATCCGCCAGGCGGCGGAGTTGCCGATGCTGATGCTCGGCGAGGAATTCCAGATTCGCCAGATCTGGAAGGCGCAATTGGCCAGCCAGGGCCGCAGGCCGCAGGTGCAGGCGGAGATGAACAACATGGCGGGGATTCTCGACAGCCTGGCACATACCGCCCTGGCGACCATCCTGCCGGGCCGCGCCAAGGATGCCGCGCAGGACGATCAGCGACTGTTGTGGAAGCCCTTGAGCGAACCTCGGGTGCCACTGAAGATCGGCCTGGTGTTTCGCGACGCGCAGCGCCAGCAGGCCTCGGTCGAACTGCTGCGCACCCTGCTGGAGGAAGAGACCGATATGCGCCAGTTGGGCATCTCGCCGCTGGACGCGCTCAGCTGAAACACGCACACAAAGAAAACCCCGCCGAAGCGGGGTTTCCTAGACTGTTTCCCTTTGACATCCCTATCACCCCGCCTCCCTGGCAGGCATTCCTTGCGTGTCCCTGTTCTGTCCATTGCGCGTCCTGCGCTACGTCCATGTAAGAAAGAGTAACCGTGGATCCAATCTTAGGAAAGAGGAGAAAAGTCACCACGTCGTGTAAGCCAAAGCTTACAAGGCAGGCTTGATCGCAAACTTATCGCCTCAAGATGCGACAAGGCCGCCTCTACATAAGGTCCACGCAAGACGATGCCTCGCGCAGCCCCTGCAGGAGCGGCCTTGTGCCAAGAAGGGCTGCGCAACAGCCCCTGAAGTGTCAGAACTGGGTAGCGTCCAGCAGATACAGCGACTCGCTCCCCGCCTTCACCGAAGCCACCAGCGAATGCACCCGTGGCAGCAGGCGTGCGAAATAGAAGCGCGCGGTACCCAGCTTGGCGCCATAGAAGTCGGCATCGCCCTCACCAGCCTTGGCAGCCCGTGCCATCAGTGCCCACATGTAGGCGTAGGCGACATAGCCGAACGCGTGCAGGTACTCGACCGATGCCGCGCCGATCTCGTTGGGGTTGCCCTTGGCCTGATCCAGCACCCAGGCGGTCAGTTCGTCGAGCTGGTCCAGGGATGCAGCCAATGGCCTGGTGAATTCACCCAGGTCGCCCTCGGCAGCGGCGATGAACTGGCGGATCTCGTCGGCGAACAGCTTGTAGTAAGCGCCACCGCTGGCCACCACCTTGCGCCCCATCAGGTCCAGGGCCTGGATGCCGTTGGTGCCTTCGTAGATCTGGGTAATGCGGACATCGCGCACCAGCTGCTCCTGGCCCCACTCGCGAATGTAACCGTGGCCACCGAAGACCTGCTGGCCATGTACCGTGCACTCGAGGCCCAGGTCGGTGAGGAAAGCCTTGGCCACCGGGGTCAGCAGTGCCACCAACTCCTCGCTGCGCTTGCGGGTCGCGGCGTCTTCGCTGTACTTGGCCGAGTCGAGTTGCATCGCCACGTAGGTCGAGAAGGCGCGCCCACCCTCGATCAGCGCCTTCATGGTCAGCAGCATGCGGCGCACGTCCGGGTGGACGATGATCGGATCGGCGACCTTGTCCTTGGCTTGCGGACCGGTCGGGGCGCGGCTCTGCAGGCGATCGCGGGCGTACTCCACGGCGTTCTGGTAGGAGCGCTCGGCCGAGGCCAGGCCCTGGATACCCACGCCCAGGCGTTCGTAGTTCATCATGGTGAACATCGCCGCCAGGCCTTTGTTCGGCTCGCCGACGATATAGCCGACGGCTTCGTCGAAGTTCATCACACAGGTGGCGGAGCCCTGGATGCCCATCTTGTGTTCGATCGAACCGCAGCTGGCCGGGTTGCGTGCACCGAGGCTGCCGTCTTCGTTGACCAGGAACTTGGGCACCAGGAACAGCGAGATGCCTTTCGGGCCGGCCGGGGCGTCCGGCAGCTTGGCCAGGACCAGGTGGATGATGTTCTCGGTAAGGTCGTGCTCGCCGCCGGTGATGAAAATCTTGGTGCCACTGACCTTGTAGCTGCCGTCGGCCTGAGGCTCGGCCTTGGTGCGGATGATCCCCAGGTCGGTGCCGGCATGCGGCTCGGTCAGGCACATGGACCCGGCCCAGACGCCGGCATACATGTTCGGCAGGTACTGCTCCTTCAACGCTTCGCTGGCGTGGGCGTTGATCGACAGGCAGGCGCCCGCGGTCAGCATCGGGTACAGGCCGAAGGCCAGGCTCGAGGCGTTGACCATTTCCTCGACCTGCGCCGAGATGGCCTTGGGCATGCCCATGCCACCGAATTGTGGATCACCGCCCACACCGACCCAGCCACCTTCGGCGAAGGTCTGGTAGGCCTCGATGAAACCGGCCGGGGTACGCACCGCGCCATTGTCCCAGTGACAGCCCTCTTCGTCGGCGGCGCGGCTCAGCGGGGCGATGGACTTGCCGGTGACCTTGCCGGCTTCCTCCAGCACGGCCATGGCGGTGTCCGCATCGACCGCCTCGGCCAGAGCGGGCAGCTGTGACCAGAGTGTGGCCACGTCGAAGACTTCATTGAGAACGAAGCGCATGTCGCGCAGGGGCGCTTTATATTCAGCCATGACAACCTCTCGCTATCGGGGGCGGGGCGGCCCGTCGGGACCGCTGCACTGGGATGACCGCAGTGTAACCGAACAACTTTTACGAGACATAGGGTCATCATGCGACCGATTAGTCGATAATGGTCACACCATGCGTACTGCCCCACGCTGCGACTGCTGACCGAATGTCATCACGCAGTTGCGCCCCGCCCCCTTGGCGCCATACAGCGCCTGGTCGGCCGACTTGAGCACTTCTTCCGGGTTGCGATGCTCGGCCTGGCGCTCGGCAACGCCGATGCTGATAGTCACCGAGACGGTGCTGCTGGCGCTGCCCCCGCGCCGCTGCCGCCCGGTGGAATCGTCCTGCGGGCGATTGCTCTGGTCGCGAAGCTGGATCGCGTAGTTGGCGATCATCTCGCGCACCGCCTCCAGGTGCGGCAGGCATTCCTCGGCCGTCTTGCCCGCGAACACCAGTGCGAATTCCTCGCCACCATAGCGGTAGGCACGTCCACCGCCGGTGACCTTGGACAGGCGGCTGGCGACCAGGCGCAACACCTGGTCGCCGACATCGTGACCGTGGGTATCGTTGAATTTCTTGAAATGGTCGACGTCGGTCATGGCGATCACGTAATTACGCCCCAACCGCTGCATGCGCTCGTTCAGGGCGCGCCGGCCCGGCAGTCCGGTCAGCTCGTCGCGAAAGGCCATCTGGTAGGCCTCGTGGGACACCGCGGCGGCAATCATCAGCATCACCTGGCTGCACATGATGTTCAGGGTGAACGGCAGGATGAAGGTCTTCGGCAGCATCCAGAAGATGCCGATCAGGCCGATGATCTGCGCGGCATGCAAAGGCCTGGGCTCACGCAGGTACTGCACCACCAGCAGGATGAACACGGCAAGGAACAGCGGGTAGGCGAGCTGGATCAGGCTCATCCACTGGCCATGCAGCGACGGCCAGCGGATTTCCGCCAGCCAGCCCAGCAATGCCTCGGGAAAGCTCTGCTCCAGCGCCACCGCGACACTGCCCACGGCGAACAGCACGGCGAAGCGGGCGAGCATGTCCTGGGCCAGGTGCGTGCGCTCCTGCCAGGCCGCGTACAAGCCGAACAGCGCCGGCAGCAGCAGGCAGACGAGATGGAAGATCACCGCCGCATCTTCGCGGACCCGGCCGTTGTCACGGTAGAAGTCGGTCTGGGTGTCGAGCAGGAAATAGGCGATGTACACCGTGACCATCAGGAACAGTTCGCGCTGGCGGCGATACACCGCGCAGTAGGCGCCGCCCAGCAACAGGACCAAGGTGGGCAAGACATTGAACAGCGATGTGAAGAAGACGCTGAGGTCCCTCACATAAGCCGCGGCGAGCCCCGCCAGCAGAAGAATCAGCGATGGCAGGAAGTGGCTCGCACGTACAGCGGATAGACGAAACAAGGGTAATCTCCGACCCGGCAGATCAATAATGGCATTGTGCCCTTACTTCATCGGCAGCGCACATGAATAGATGAATACACGGGACGTTTAACGGCAGCTGTCAGACTCGGCTTGAGACGTTCTCGTTACTGGATGCGACACCCGACAGGATTTTTCCTGCCTACACGATCCCTGTGGGAGCGGCCTTGGGTCGCGAAAGGGCCGCAAAGCGGCCCCGGCTACCTTTGCTTCAACGCTGAATCCTGGGGCCGCTGCATAGCCCTTTCGCGACCCAAGGCCGCTCCCACAACTTACGCCCAGGCGAAAAAAAACCGCCTGCCGGTAAGGGCAGGCGGTTTTCGTGCAACCGTCGGGCTTAGATGGACAGACCGAAGTCTTCTTCCTTCATCGCCATCAGGTTGTTGGCGCCGGACAGGATGGCTGCCACGTGCGAGCGGGTACGCGGCAGGATGCGCTGGAAGTAGAAGCGCGCGGTCTGCAGCTTGGCGTTGTAGAACGCCTCTTCGCTGGTGCCGGCAGCCAGCTTCTCGGCGGCCAGGCGGGCGATGTCGGCCCAGAAGTAGGCCAGGCACGCGTAGCCGGAATACATCAGGTAGTCCACCGAAGCGGCGCCGACTTCCTCGCGGTCCTTCATCGCGGCCATGCCGATCTTCATGGTCAGCTCGCCCCATTCCTTGTTGATCGCGGCGAGCGGCTCGACGAATTCCCGGGTGGCTTCGTTGCCTTCCTGACCCTGGCAGAACTTGTGGACGATCTTGGTGAAGCCCTTGAGCGCCTCGCCCTGGGTCATCAGCACCTTGCGGCCGAGCAGGTCGAGGGCCTGGATGCCGGTGGTGCCTTCGTACAGCATGGAGATGCGGCTGTCGCGCACGTTCTGCTCCATGCCCCATTCGGCGATGAAGCCGTGGCCACCGTAGATCTGCACACCATGGTTGGCCGCTTCGAAGCCGACTTCGGTCATGAATGCCTTGGCGATCGGCGTGAGGAAGGCCAGCAGGGCGTCAGCCTTCTTGCGCTCTTCCTCGTCCTGGCTGTACTTGACGATGTCCACCTGCTTGGCGGTGAAGTACACCATCGCACGGTTGCCTTCGGCGAAGGCTTTCATGGTCAGCAGCATGCGACGCACGTCCGGGTGGACGATGATCGGGTCGGCGGCCTTGTCCGGCGCTTTCGGGCCGGTCAGGGAGCGCATCTGCAGGCGGTCACGGGCGTACTTCAGGCCGCCCTGGAACGCCACTTCGGCGTGGGCCAGGCCTTGCAGCGCGGTACCCAGGCGAGCGGTGTTCATGAAGGTGAACATGCAGTTCAGGCCCTTGTTGGCCGGGCCGATCAGGTAGCCGGTGGCGCCGTCGAAGTTCATCACGCAGGTGGCGTTGCCGTGGATGCCCATCTTGTGCTCGAGGGAGCCGCAGCTCACGCCGTTGCGCTCGCCCACGCCGCCTTCGGCGGTGGGCAGGAACTTCGGCACGATGAACAGCGAGATGCCTTTGGTGCCAGCCGGCGCGTCGGGCAGGCGAGCCAGGACGATATGGACGATGTTGTCGGCCATGTCGTGTTCACCGGCCGAGATGAAGATCTTGGTGCCGGACACCTTGTAGCTGCCGTCGGCCTGAGGTTCGGCCTTGGTGCGCAGCATGCCTAGGTCGGTACCGCAGTGCGGTTCGGTCAGGCACATGGTGCCGGTCCACTCGCCGGACACCAGCTTGGTCAGGTAGGTGTGCTGCTGCTCGGGGGTGCCGTGGGCGGAGATGGTGTTCATCGCGCCGTGGGACAGGCCCGGGTACATGCCCCACGACCAGTTCGACTCACCCACCATCTCGCTCAGGGCCAGGCCCAGGGACTCAGGCAGGCCCTGGCCGCCATGGTCGACGTCGTGCGCCAGGCTAGGCCAGCCGCCTTCGACGAATTGCTTGTAGGCTTCCTTGAAGCCGGTCGGGGTCTTAACGCCCGATTCGCTCCAGGTGCAGCCTTCCAGGTCGCCGACACGGTTCAGCGGTGCCAGGACCTCTTCACAGAATTTCGCGCCTTCTTCCAGGATCGCGTCGACCATGTCGGGGGTGGCGTCCTGGCAGCCCGGCAGGCTCTGATAGTGCGCCTCATAGCCGAGCAGCTCGTCGCGAACGAAGCGGATATCACGCAAGGGGGCTTTGTAATCAGGCATTGCGATGAACCTCTGTGATGAGTTCGGTGGGGAGACCGCTGATACCGACCAGCTCTTGGCGGCTTTCGGTCAAACAGTTGTTTGAAACTTACGTTTAGGTGGTCCCAATGTCAAGAAGGACGAGTAGTGCCATTTGCGCCGCCGAACACGACATTTATGCCATTCCTTTCCAAACGCATCGCGGGGCAAGCCCGCTCCCACGCAACGTCACTGGACGGGGCGTGGGAGCGGGCTTGCCCCGCGATGGTTCGCCGGACGGGCCGGCGACTCAGACGTAGGTGTCGATGAACCGCCCGAGCATTTCGTCCGAAGCCTTGGCAACCTTGGCGCCAAGTTCGACTTCATGCTTGCCCAGGGCCAGTTGCACGGTGCTGGTGGCCAGGTCCATCTGCTGGCTACGGTCGACGCCGCGCAGACGCTCGGCCTGATAGTCGGTGGACTGCCCGCTGGTACCGCGCTCGACCGCACCACTGGCAATCTGCTGGGCGGCCTGGTCGACGCGGTTCTGGCCGTTCTGGATGGCGCCAAGGCCCGCGTAGAAAGCGGAGCTCGCATTGATTTCCATGTCAGGACTCCGTGACGCTGGGTGATGAACAGGCCTTATTAAAGCAGCAGACTGGGAAAAAGGCCCGTTTAAATCCCTAATAGCCTAGTGCCAGCCGATAGACAGAGACCTAGTCCAGCAGATCCAGTTGCAAATGCTCAGCCACCGCATCCGCGCCGGCCTGCTTCAACCATGGCACCCTCCCCAGACATGGCGCCGGCAACCGCTCGGCCAGGCTGGCCAGGTTCTCTTCCAGGCGCGATGTGCGCGGATCGACGATGTTCGCTACCCATCCAGCCAGTTGCAGGCCGTCCCGGGCAATGGCCTCGGCACTGAGCAAGGCGTGGTTGATGCAGCCCAGACGCACCCCCACCACCAGGATCACCGGCAGCTTCAGGGCAATGGCCAGGTCCGACAGATTGGCATGGTCCGACAGCGGGACGCGCCAGCCGCCGGCACCTTCGATCAAGGTGAAGTCGGCCTGCTGCGCCAGCACGTGCCGCATGGCATCACGCAGCGTCGGCACGCTCAACGCCACCCCGGCCTCGCGCGCCGCCACGTGCGGGGCGATGGCCGGCTCGAAGGCGTAAGGATTGATCGCCTCGTAGGGCAGCTTCACCGAGCTTTCATCGATCAGCGCCAGGGCATCGCTGTTGCGCAGCCCTTTTGCCGTTACCGTGCACCCGGACGCCACCGGCTTGGCCGCCAGCGTGCTCAACCCCAGTTGCCGTGCCGCATGCAGCAGGCCTGCGGCGATGGTGGTCTTGCCGACATCGGTGTCGGTTCCGGCGATGAAGTAGGCCTGGCTCATGTCACTGCTCCCCCGCCAGTGGCTTGCGCAACACACCATAGACCACCTGATAGGTGGCTGGCAGGCCTTGCGGCTGGCGGAACTGCTCGTAAGCCTGCAAAAGACCCTGCATCCGCGCGCGCCCGGTGAGCCCCGATGGACGCCCCGGATTGAGGTTGTGCGCTCCCAGCGCCTTGAGCTCGTGGGTCAGGCTGCGCACGTCGGGGTAGTGCAGCACGTGAGGGCGTCGTTCCAGTTCGATCAGGCGCAGGCCGCTCTCGGCGCACAGCCGTTGGTAGTCCTCGAAATGCCGGAAACGATTGACGTGCACCATGCCATCGACGGCCTGCCAGCTGGCGCGCAGCTCATCGAGAGTGCCCACGCAGAGGCTGCTGAACCCCAGAACACCACCTGGACTCAACACCCGCCGCGCCTCGCCCAGCACGCTGGCGAACTGGCCACACCACTGCACCGCGAGGCTGCTGAACAGCAGGTCGACGCTACCATCGCGCAAGGGCAGGCGCTCGGCATCGCCAGCCACGTGATACTGCGCGCCGCCCTGGGCGCGGGCATGGCGCAGCATGCCTTCGGCGATGTCCACCGCCACGCCGCTGGCACCCGTGAAACGCTCGGCCAGCATCCGGCTGAAATGGCCAGTGCCGCTGCCCATGTCCAGCCAGCGCGCAGGCGCTGGCCCAGCGGGCAGTTTCTCCAGCAACGCCATGCCCACCGCACGCTGCAGGGCCGCAACGCTGTCGTAGCTGGCCGCCGCGCGGGAGAACGAAGCCGCCACCTGGCGCTTGTCCGGCAAGGCACCGGGCAGGGTGGGGTGGGAAAGGTCAGTCATCGCCACTCTCATGCAGGAAACTCTTGATGCCCGCCGCCAGCTCCTGGGGATACTCCAGCAGGAAGGCGTGGGAACTGTCTTCGACCAGGCCGACTTCCACGTCGGGCAGCAGGTCGCTCAGGGCCTTGGCCGCTTCCACCGGTACCAGCGCGTCACTGCCGGCGAACAGGTGCAGCTGCGGGCCGCCGTATTGCTCCAGGGCGGTACGTGTATCGAGACTGGCCAGTACCTCCAGCCCGGTGGCCAGGTACAACGGATCGGTGTCGGGCACCCCCACACCCAGTTGACGCAGCAGGGTGCGCGGTTGCTGCGCGCCCTCGCTGCACAGGGTGCGGAAGCGTTTGAGGGTGACCTGGGTGTGGCTGCGGCAGCCGTCGAGGAAGGTACCGAAGGTGTCCTCGGGCATGCCATGGGGCCAATCCGGACGGACGACGAAACTGGGATTGCTGGCCAGCGTGAGCAACCCGCAGCAGTGGTCGCCACGTTTTTGCGCCAGCGCGCTGGCCAGCATGCCGCCCAACGACCAGCCACCCAGCCATACATCGGTCGGCAGCTTGCGGTCCAGGTAATCGACCCAGGCCTGCGCATTGTTGTCAGCCAGTTCAGGCAAGGGCATCAGCTCAACCTGCAGGCGTGGATCCTGGGCCCGCAGGCTGGCGGCGAGCGGCTCCAGTGAAGCGGTACCCAGCCCCCAGCCGGGCAGAAGGATCAGTCGGTTACGCATCGGCGGACTCCAGCTGTGGATAACACTCGGCCAATGCATTCAACAATAGCTGGACCTGCGCCTGGCTGTGCGCGGCGCTGAGCGTCACGCGCAAGCGCGCGCTCCCGGCAGGCACGGTGGGCGGTCGGATCGCCGTGACCAGCAGCCCGCGTTCGCGCAGCCGACGGGACAGTTCGAGCGCCTTCGCGGCGTCGCCGATCAAGATCGGCTGAATCGCCGTCTGGCTGTCCATCAAGGTCAGGCCGATCTGGCCCGCACCTTCACGGAACTGTTTGATCAAGGCGGCCAGATGCTCGCGACGCCAGGACTCGCGACGCAGCAGTTGCAGCGCCTTGAGGGTGGCGCAGGCCAGCGCTGGCGGCTGGCTGGTGGTGTAGATGTAGGGCCGGGCGAACTGCACCAGCGCCTCGATCAGAGCCTCGCTGCCGGCGACGAAGGCGCCGGAGGTACCGCACGCCTTGCCCAGTGTGCCGATCAACACCGGCACGTCCTCGAGGCCCAGGCCACAGTGCTCGAGCAGGCCGCCGCCGTTGGTACCCAGGGTACCGAAGCCATGGGCATCGTCGACCATCAGCCAGGCGCCATGGGCCCGGGCCACCTTGGCCAGGGCCGGCAGGTCCGCGCAATCGCCATCCATGCTGAACACGCCATCGGTGACTACCAGCGTGTTGCCAGTGGCCCTGTCCAGGCGGTTGGCCAGGCTGGCCGGATCGTTGTGCAGGTAGCGGCTGAACCGAGCTCCGCTGAGCAGCCCACCGTCAAGCAGGGACGCGTGGTTGAGGCGGTCTTGCAGGACCGTGTCGCCCTGCCCCACCAGCGCAGTGATCGCACCGAGGTTGGCCATGTAGCCTGTGGAGAACAACAATGCGCGCGGGCGCCCGGTCAGTTCGGCCAACGCCTGCTCCACCTCGTGGTGGGGCGTGCTGTGGCCGATCACCAGGTGCGAGGCGCCACCGCCGACACCCCAGCGCTTGGCACCCTCGCGCCAGGCCTTGATGACCTCGGGATGGTTGGCAAGGCCCAGGTAGTCATTGCTGCAAAAGGCCAGCAGAGGCTGGCCATCGACCACGACCTGCGGCCCCTGCGGGCTCTCCAGCAACGGTCGTTGGCGATAGAGGTCCGCGGCACGCCGTTCGGCCAGCCGCGCGGCGAGATCGAAGGCCATGTTCAGGCCGAGGCTGCGTCGTAGAACAGTTCGCTGCTGCGCTGCTCGACCAGCGCCTGCTCGATGGCGGCCTGATGCACTTCATCGGCATGTTCTTCGCGGGCCTCGGGCTGGATACCGAGGCGGGCGAACAGTTGCATGTCCTTGTCGGCCTGCGGGTTGGCGGTGGTCAGCAGTTTTTCGCCGTAGAAGATCGAGTTGGCGCCGGCCATGAACGCCAGTGCCTGCATCTGTTCGTTCATCTGCTCGCGACCGGCCGACAGACGCACATGCGACTTCGGCATCAGGATGCGAGCCACCGCCAGCATGCGGATGAAGTCGAACGGATCGACGTCCTCTTCTTCGGCCAGCGGCGTGCCAGCGACCTTGACCAGCATGTTGATCGGCACCGACTCGGGGTGCTCGGGCAAGTTGGCCAGCTGGATCAGCAGGCCAGCGCGGTCGTCCAGCGACTCGCCCATGCCGAGGATGCCGCCGGAGCAGATCTTCATGCCGGCATCACGCACGTAGGCCAGGGTCTGCAGGCGTTCGCCGTAGGTGCGGGTGGTGATGATGCTGCCGTAGAACTCCGGCGAGGTGTCGAGGTTGTGGTTGTAGTAGTCCAGGCCGGCCTGGGCCAGGGCGCGGGTCTGCTCCTGATCGAGCTTGCCGAGGGTCATGCAGGTTTCCAGGCCCATGGCCTTGACCCCTTTGACCATCTCCAGCACGTAGGGCATGTCCTTGGCCGAGGGGTGCTTCCACGCCGCGCCCATGCAGAAACGGGTCGAGCCGATGGCCTTGGCCCGGGCAGCTTCCTCCAGCACCTTCTGCACTTCCATCAGCTTCTGTTTTTCCAGGCCGGTGTTGTAGTGGCCGGACTGTGGACAATATTTGCAATCTTCCGGGCAGGCGCCGGTCTTGATCGACAGCAGCGTGGAAACCTGCACCCGATTGGGGTCGAAGTGCGCACGGTGCACGGTCTGGGCCTGGAACAGCAGGTCGTTGAACGGCTGCTGGAACAGTGCCTTGACCTCGGCCAGAGACCAGTCGTGACGTGTGGTTGCAATTGTGCTGGCGCTCATCGGCGTTTCCTTATCTAGGGTCTGACTGACGCCGGGAGAAGAAAGCCCGCCAGCGCATCACGGATAGCTCGCATAGTCACGGAAGGCCCATGAACTGTCAACCAAACACAAAACACCAGGTTTACATCTGTACAAATATTAATCACACCTGTTTGCTCTGCGATGAACCGGCCGAGCAGCCCTATCCGCTCTGCATGGCCTGCGAGCGCGAGCTGCCCTGGCTGGACGAGCAATGCCGTCGCTGCGCCCTGCCAATGGCGCTGGACGGGCTCGTCTGCAGTACCTGCAGCCGCCAGCCACCGGCGTTCGGGCAGGTGATCGCGCCCTGGCACTACGGCTTTCCCATCGACACCCTGGTCAGCCGCTTCAAGCACAACCGGCAATGGCCATTGGGCCGGCTGATGGCGCAATTGCTCGGACATGCCTTGGCGCATCGCTATGGCGAAGGCCTGCCACGCCCCGACCGGCTGTTGCCCGTGCCGCTGTCCAGGCGTCGACTGTGCCAGCGGGGTTTCAATCAGGCGGCAATGCTCGCCCACTGGCTGGCCAGGCAGTTGCAACTGCCCTGCGACGAACGCCTGGTCGAGCGCAGCATTGACACGCCGACCCAGCAGGGGCTTGGCGCCAGGGCGCGCAGACGCAACCTGCGCCAGGCCTTCGCGCTCCCGCCGGAAAGCCGGCTCGATGGCCTGCACCTGGCGGTGGTCGACGATGTCCTGACCACCGGGGCGACCGCCCAGGCGATTGCCCGGCTGCTGCTTGGCGCCGGCGCCCGACGCGTCGACATCTATTGCCTGGCGCGCACGCCCAGGCCGGGTCAGGCTTGACTTGACCCGATGACGGCGGCAACGTCGCGGGACCTACACAACCCCCGAATGCCAGCCCATGTCCTTGCCTGCCCTGCTCACCCAGCACATCGCCCGCCGTCCACAGCGCATCGCCCTGCTGCAGCATGTCGCCGAGCAGGGCTCGATCACCCGCGCCGCCAAGGCTGCCGGGATCAGCTACAAAGCAGCCTGGGACGCCATCGACGAGCTCAACAACCTGGCCGCGCAACCACTGGTCGAGCGCAGCACCGGGGGACGGGGTGGTGGTGGGGCCCGGTTGTCCACCGAAGGCGAACGGGTATTGCGTCTGTATCAACGTCTGCAGGCATTGCAGGCGCAGATACTCGAGTCCGCCGAGGACAGCAGCGACCTCGACCTGCTCGGGCGCCTGATGATGCGCACCAGTGCGCGCAATCAATTGCAAGGACGGATAAGCGGGCTACGCCGCGAGGGCCGCCATGACCGCATCAGCCTGGCCCTGGGCGGGGGGCTGGAGATCGAGGCGTTGATCACCCGGGGCAGTACCGAGCGCCTGGAACTGGCGCTGGGCGGTACCGTGGTGGCGCTCTTGAAGGCGGGCTGGGTACAGTTGCTGGGCGATGACGAGCAGGCGGAAGCAGGCAGCAACTGCCTGAAGGCGAAGGTCGAGGAAATCCTCAGCGAGGAGGACGGGCCAGGCGAGGTACGCCTGGCATTGGGTAACGGCCAGACCCTGTGCGCCATCGCCGAGGCGGCCTGGCTGGCGCAACACCGGGTCCAGCCGGGAAGCGCGTTGCGCGTGCAGTTCCATCCGTCGTTCGTGTTGCTGGGGGTGCCAGTCTAGCCTGGCCGTGCGCCGCGCGATCGCATCGCGGGGCAAGCCCGCTTCTGCAAGGACGGCCCGCCCTGCGATTGGGGTAACATGCACCCTCGCAGTCCCAGCGACCGGAGCCTTTCATGTCCCACCCCTTCGATACCCTCACCCCCGATCTCGTGCTGGATGCCGTGGAAAGCCTCGGCTTTCTCAGTGATGCGCGGGTCCTGGCGCTCAACAGTTACGAGAACCGCGTCTACCAGGTGGGCATCGAGGACGCACAGCCGCTGATCGCCAAGTTCTACCGTCCCGGACGCTGGAGCGATGCGGCGATTCTCGAGGAACACGCCTTCAGCGCCGAACTGGCCGAATGCGAGGTGCCGGTGGTAGCGCCACTTCAGTACGAAGGCCGCTCGCTGTTCGAGCACCAGGGTTTTCGCTTCACCCTGTTCCCACGCCGCGGTGGCCACGCACCGGAACCCGGCAATCTCGACCAGCTGTACCGCCTCGGCCAGTTGCTCGGCCGCCTGCATGCCGTAGGCGCCAGCCGGCCCTTCCAACATCGCGAGCAACTGGCTGTGGACAACTTCGGCCATGCTTCGCTGCAAACCTTGCTGGACGGTGGCTTCGTACCACGGGAGCTGCTGCCGGCGTTCGAATCCGTGGCCCGGGACCTGCTCAAACGGGTCGAAGACATCTACGCCCGCACCCCACACCAGCTGATCCGCCTGCACGGCGACCTGCACCCCGGCAACCTCATGCACCGTGACGAGATCTACCACGTGGTCGACCTCGACGACTGCCGCATGGGGCCGGCGGTCCAGGACCTGTGGATGATGCTCGCCGGCAGCCGCGAAGAGCGCCTGGGCCAGTTGGCCGAGCTGATCGATGGCTACAACGAGTTCCACGACTTCGATCCGCGCGAACTGGCCCTGATCGAGCCGCTGCGCGCCCTGCGCCAGCTGCACTACAGCGCCTGGCTGGCACGGCGCTGGGATGACCCGGCGTTCCCGCCGAGCTTCCCCTGGTTCGGCCAGCCGCGTTACTGGGGCGACCAGATTCTCGCCCTGCGCGAGCAGCTCGCGGCACTGGATGAAGAACCGCTGAAATTGTTCTAGCTGCGCGCCGTGCTCTGTCTACAATAGGCGGCGCTTTATTTAGCTACCTAAGCAAGGATTCTGCATGCACGCCGCCAACCCGCGCCGCGGGTTTATCCTGGGTCTTACCGCCTACGTCATCTGGGGCCTGTTCCCACTGTATTTCAAAGCCATCCAGAGCGTCCCCGCAGTGGAGATCATCGTCCACCGGGTGCTCTGGTCGGCGCTGTTCGGCTCCCTGTTGCTGTTGGTATGGAAACACCCCGGCTGGTGGCGCGAACTGCGCGACAACCCGCGGCGCCTGGCAACCCTGGCACTCAGTGGCGCGCTGATCGCCAGCAACTGGCTGACTTACGTGTGGGCGGTGAACAACGGCCGCATGCTCGAAGCCAGCCTGGGCTATTACATCAATCCGCTGATCAACGTGCTGCTGGGCATGCTCCTGCTCGGCGAGCGCCTGCGCCGCCTGCAATGGCTGGCGGTGGGGCTGGCGGCCTTGGGCGTGGCCCAGCAGGTGTGGCAGGTCGGCAGCCTGCCGTGGGTGTCGCTGACGCTGGCGCTGTCGTTCGGCTTCTACGGATTGATCCGCAAGCAGGCGCCGGTGGCCGCCCTGCCCGGGCTGGTGGCCGAGACCTGGATGCTGGTGCCGCTCGCCATCGGCTGGTTGCTGCTGCACCCGGCCGCCAGCAGTGCCAATGCGAGCTTCTTCAGCAGCAGCGAAGCGCTGTGGTTGATCGCCGCCGGCCCGGTGACCCTGGTGCCGCTGGTGTGCTTCAACGCCGCTGCCCGGCACCTGCCCTACACCACGCTGGGCTTCCTCCAGTACCTGGCACCGACGCTGGTGCTGCTGCAGGCGGTGTGGCTGTTCGATGAGCGCCTATCGCCCAGCACGTTGATGGCCTTCGCTTGCATCTGGGCAGGCCTGGCCGTCTACAGCATCGATGCCTGGCTGAGCCTGCGTAAACGCGCCTGATCAATTAGTGATCAAATCTATGCAGGCCACGTAGCACGCGGCCTACAGCAAGATCTCCAGAGGTTATCCACACCCTCGTCCCCGTGGTTTGTGCACAAGCCACTGATTAGTGGACGTTTTTTGCTCAAACACCGACAAACCCCGCCACTCCTGGGCTACAGCATGGAGCCCCCAGGTTATCCACAAGGGCTTCCCCGTTAAATCGGGATAACCGCCAGGGGCCGCCGCGCGCGCCATCGCGACGGTCGCGACTCAATCCTCCGGCCGCAGTTTCAACTCCACCATCAGGTCATCCGCCAGGCTCTCCAATCGTCGCTGCAGATCGTCCAGCGACAGGGTCAACGGCAGCGCCAGCAACGCATCGGCACGGAACAGCGGCTCGCTGCTCATCGGCGCCGGCCGCACCTCGGTGGTGAAGCGCTCCAGATTCACCCCTTGCTCTGCCAGCAGCCGGGTGATATCACGGACGATACCGGGCCGGTCGTTGCCCACCAGTTCCATGGCGATTGGCTTCCAGGTACAGGACGGCTCGATGCCGCTTTCGGCGATGAGCACGCGGATGTCATGGCTGGCCAGGTTCTGCAGTGACTCGACCAGTTCGGCGTAGCTTTCCGCCGGCACCGCCACCCGCAGGATCCCGGCGAACTGCCCGGCCATGCGGGACATGCGGCTCTCCAGCCAGTTGCCATTGTGATCGGCGATGCACTGGGCGATACGTTCGACCTGCCCTGCCTTGTCGGGGGCGATCACGGTGAGTACGAGATGGTCCACGGGCCACTCCTTTCGGTTCGCTCAGGGCCGCGACAGCAGGCCGCGCAATGGGGATCGAATCAGTATAGGCAAGGCGCGGCAACCTGCCGCAGGACAGTCAGAACGAGCAATCGTGTACTGTTTCAAGATTTATCTGGAACAATCCACCTGTTTTTTGCGAACATACCGTCTCCCAGCGTGACCCTACGCGACCAAGTGGTCGCAGAGCGACGCTTTCAGTCCGATGTTCACCTGCCTGCTGCTTCATGTAGTATGCGTCGACGCGGACTACAAAACGTCGTTTCGATGTCTGCCAAGGCGCCTGTGAAAATACGCCAACCGCCCGCCAGCCTGTCTGGCGAGCCGCACCCAGCCGCCCCGGAGCACGCGGGCACGCACTGGTGCCGTGTTTAGAGAAGCGCTACAGGCTTAATACGATGCGCGAAAGCGAAATAGCTGAGCAGAGGTGAGGCAAGCAATGACTGGATACGTTCAAGTCGGTGGCCTTCAGGTCGCCAAGGTCCTGTACGACTTCGTCAACAACGAAGCGATCCCTGGAGCCGGCATCAAGGCCGACGCGTTCTGGGCCGGGGCGGAAAAGATCATCAACGACCTCGCTCCCAAGAACAAAGCCCTGCTCGCCAAGCGCGACGAGCTGCAAGCCAAGATCGACACCTGGCACCAGGCACGCAAGGGCCAGGCCCATGACGCCGTGGCCTACAAGGCATTCCTCGAGGAAATCGGCTACCTGCTGCCACAGGTCGAGGATTTCCAGGCCACCACGCAAAACGTCGACGAAGAAATCGCCCACATGGCCGGCCCGCAGCTGGTGGTGCCGGTGATGAACGCCCGCTTCGCCCTGAACGCCGCCAACGCCCGCTGGGGTTCGCTGTATGACGCCCTGTACGGCACCGATGCCATCAGCGATGCCGGCGGCGCCGAGAAAGGCCAGGGGTACAACAAGGTGCGCGGCGACAAGGTCATCGCCTTCGGCCGTGCCTTCCTCGACGAAGCCGCGCCTCTGGCCGCCGGCTCGCACGTCGACTCCACCGGCTACCGCATCGAAGGCGGCAAGCTGGTCGTCGCCCTCAAGGGCGGCAGCAACAGCGGCCTGCGTGACGACGCCCAGCTGATCGGTTTCCATGGCGATGCCAAGGCCCCGACCGCCGTGCTGCTCAAGCACAACGGCCTGCACTTCGAGATCCAGGTCGACGCCAGCACCCCGGTCGGCAGCACCGACGCCGCCGGCGTGAAGGACATCCTGATGGAGTCGGCGCTGACCACCATCATGGACTGCGAGGACTCGGTCGCCGCCGTCGACGCCGACGACAAGGTGATCGTCTACCGCAACTGGCTGGGCCTGATGAAAGGCGACCTGGCCGAAAGCGTGAGCAAGGGTGGCAAGACCTTCACCCGCACCATGAACCCCGACCGCGAATACGCCGCCCCCAACGGTGGCAGCGTGACCTTGCACGGTCGCTCGCTGCTGTTCGTGCGCAACGTCGGTCACCTGATGACCAACCCGGCAATCCTCGACGCCCAGGGCAACGAGATTCCCGAGGGCATCCAGGACGGCCTGTTCACCAACCTGATCGCCCTGCACAACCTCAACGGCAACACCAGCCGCAAGAACACCCGCAGCGGCAGCGTGTACATCGTCAAGCCGAAGATGCACGGCCCTGAGGAAGTGGCCTTCGCCGCCGAGATCTTCAGCCGTGTCGAAGACCTGCTGGGCATGAAGCGCAACACCGTCAAGGTCGGCATCATGGACGAGGAGCGCCGCACCACGGTCAACCTCAAGGCCTGCATCAAGTCGGCCGCCGAGCGCGTGGTGTTCATCAACACCGGTTTCCTCGACCGCACCGGTGATGAAATCCATACCTCCATGGAGGCTGGCGCCGTGGTGCGCAAGGGCGCCATGAAGAACGAGAAATGGATCGGCGCCTACGAGAACAACAACGTCGACGTCGGCCTGGCCACCGGCCTGCAAGGCCGCGCGCAGATCGGCAAGGGCATGTGGGCCATGCCCGACCTGATGGCCGCGATGCTCGAGCAGAAGATCGCCCACCCGCTGGCCGGCGCCAACACCGCCTGGGTGCCGTCGCCGACCGCCGCCACCCTGCACGCCCTGCACTACCACAAGGTCGACGTGCAGGCCCGCCAGCGCGAACTGGCCAACCGTGCCCCGGCCTCGGTGGACGACATCCTGACCATCCCGCTGGCTGCCGACACCAACTGGTCGGCCGACGAGATCCGCAACGAACTGGACAACAATGCCCAGGGCATCCTCGGCTACGTGGTGCGCTGGATCGACCAGGGCGTGGGTTGCTCGAAGGTGCCGGACATCAACGATGTCGGCCTGATGGAAGACCGCGCCACCCTGCGTATCTCGGCCCAGCTGCTGGCCAACTGGCTGCGCCACGGCGTGGTCACCCAGGAGCAGGTGCTGGAAAGCCTCAAGCGCATGGCCGCGGTGGTCGACAAGCAGAACGCCGGTGACGCCCTGTACCGTCCGATGGCGCCGAACTTCGATGACAACATCGCGTTCCAGGCCGCCGTGGAGCTGGTGGTGGAAGGCGCCAAGCAACCGAATGGCTATACCGAGCCAGTGCTGCACCGTCGTCGTCGCGAGTTCAAGGCGCGCAACGGGCTGTAAGCCGCCAGCAACACATCGCGGGTCAAGCCCGCTCCCGCGCCGATTGTCACTCGGCGCGGGAGCGGGCTTGACCCGCGATCGCTTTCAGCCCTGATCCATTCTCAATTCACGTCGCACCAGCTCCAGGAGCTTCTCCAGGTCCACCGGCTTGAGCAGGAAATCCACCACGCCCAAATGCATCACGTCCACCGCCTCCTTCACATCGGTGTCACCTGACACCACGATGATCGACAGCGCCGCCCGCTCCGACTCGCGCACCTGGCGGATCAGCTCCAGGCCATCCTTCGGCTCCATGCGCAGGTCGGTGATCATCAGCGCGATCCTGGGTTCGTAATGCAGCTTCAACATGGCTTCCTGCGCCCCATCGGCTGTCATGCACGTGATGCCGCGGCTCCTCAGGTACAGGCTCAGCGCCTCGCTGTTCACCGGGTTGTCGTCCACCACCAGCACCACGGGCTTGGGCGCAACGGGGGCACTCGCCACGGCCAACGCCTCACGTTCGGCGTCACTCAGGATGTCGTCATGCTCAGCCATGGTCATCTCGTCAAAAAAATCTCGCTCAACCCTTGAGACCGTAAACCCGCCCAACCCGGTTCGCCTTTCGTCGGGGCGTCCCGGCGGTGCCTCTAGACTTACGTCCAATGGGCACCACAAGGCGGCCAGCCGACCATGGAGGCCGAGAACAACAAAGCCGACCCCTATAGATAGATATATATAGTTCGGCATAGCGATACGGTCAGCTTCATGAGCAAAAAGGACGCCTACCACCTGGCGGGCAGGACAGCAGTGCTGCAAAACATCCAGGGCACCCTGCAGTTTCTGCAGCGTTTCCCGCCGTTCAACCAGATGGCGCACAACCACCTGGCCTTTCTGGTGGAACAGTGCCAGCTGCGCTTCTATGCGAGCGGCGAAAGCATCATCAAACCCGCCGACGGCCCGGTCGAGCATTTCTACATCGTCAAACAGGGGCGGGTGGTCGGCGAACGCCACCACGTGACCAGGCCGGGCACCGAGACCACTTTCGAGATCGCCAGCGGCGAGTGCTTCCCGCTGGCCGCGCTGCTGGGCGAACGCGCCACCCGCACGGAGCATCTGGCCGGCGAGGACACGTTCTGCCTGCAATTGAACAAGGCGGCGTTCATCCGCGTGTTCTCGATGTCCGAAGCCTTCCGCGATTTCGCCTTGCGCGGCGTGAGCAGCCTGCTCGACCAGGTCAACCAGCAGGTGCGCCAGCGCGCCGTGGAAACCCTGGGCACCCAGTACTCGCTGAATACGCCGCTGGGCGAGCTGGCGTTGCGTCACCCGGTGGTCTGCACGGCGGACACGCCCTTGCGCGACGCCGTACGGCTGATGCATGAGCAGCAGGTCGGCAGCATCGTCATCATCGATGAGCGGCGCCATCCCATCGGCATCTTCACCCTGCGCGACCTGCGCCAGGTGGTGGCCGACGCCAGCGCCGAGCTGACCGCACCGGTCAAACGCCACATGACCGTCCGGCCCTTCCACCTGAGCCCTCAGGCCAGCGCCTTCGATGCCGCCATGGCGATGACCGAGCGGCACATCGCCCACGTCTGCCTGGTGGAAAACCAGCGTCTGTGCGGAGTGATCTCCGAGCGCGACCTGTTTTCCCTGCAACGCGTCGACCTGGTGCACCTGGCGCGAACCATTCGCCATGCGCCGCGACTGGACACGCTGGTCGCGTTGCGCGGCGAGATCGGCCAGCTGGTCGAGCGCATGCTCGCCCACGGCGCCTCCTCGACCCAGATCACCCAGATCATCACCCTGCTCAACGACCACACCGTGTGCCGGGTGATCGAGCTGGCCATGGCCGAGCGCGGCGACCCGGGCGTGCCGTTCAGCTGGCTGTGCTTCGGCAGCGAAGGCCGCCGCGAACAGACCCTGCACACCGACCAGGACAACGGCATTCTCTTCGAAGCCCGCGACAGCGCCGAAGCCGATGCCATCCGCGCGAAACTGCTGCCACTGGCGCAATACATCAACCACAACCTCGCCCAGTGCGGCTTCACCCTGTGCAAAGGCAACGTGATGGCCGGCAACCCCGAGCTGTGCCTGTCGCGCAGCGAATGGGCACGGCGCTTCGCCGGTTTCGTGCGCGAAGCCAGCCCGGAGAACCTGCTGGGTTCGAGCATCTACTTCGACCTGCGCGTGGTCTGGGGCGATGAACAGGGCTGCGAGCAACTGCGCCAGGCCCTGCTCGAACAGGTGGCCGACAACCGCATCTTCCAGCGCATGCTGGCCGACAACGCCCTGCGCCAGCGCCCGCCGGTGGGACGCCTGCGCGACTTCGTACTGACCCGCCAGGGTGATGACAAGGCCGCCACCCTCGACCTCAAGGTGCAGGGGCTGACCCCGTTCGTCGACGGCGCCCGGCTGCTGGCCCTGGCCAACGGCATCAAGGCCTGCAACACCCTGGAGCGGCTGCGTCAGCTGGTGGACAAGGGGGTCATCGAAGCGCTGGACGGCGCCGCCTACGAAGAGGCCTACCACTTCATTCAGCAGACGCGCATGCAGCAGCACCAGCGCCAGACCCGCGACCACCTGCCCTACTCCAACCGGCTCGACCCCGACAGCCTCAACCACCTGGACCGGCGCATCCTGCGTGAGTCCCTGCGTCAGGCCCAGCGCCTGCAGAGCAGCCTGGCCCTGCGGTATCAGCTATGAACCTGCTCGCCTGGCTGCGGCCCGCGACTCCCGAACTGGGCGACGGCCTGCGCCAGCGCCTGGCCGCGTTGCCTGGGCCGGCGCCCCTGGGAGTCTGTACCTTGCGCGAACAGCGCTGGGTGGTGCTGGACCTGGAAACCAGCGGCCTGAACCTCAACCGTGACCAGGTGCTGTCGATCGGCGCGGTGGCCATCGAGGACGGCGCCATCGACCTGGGTCGACCGTTCGAGCGCACCTTGCATCGCCCCGAGCAGAAGACCAATGCCAGCGTGCTGATCCACGGCCTGGGCCCCAGCGCCCTGGCCGCCGGCAGCGATCCGGCCGAAGCGCTGCTCGACCTGATGGCGTTCATCGGCGACAGCCCGGTGCTGGCGTTCCATGCCCCGTTCGACCAGCGCATGCTGGCCCGGGCACTCAAGGACAGCCTGGGGCTGCGCCTGCAGCATGGGTTTCTCGATGTGGCGGAGTTGGCGCCAATGCTCAACCCCGACACGGTGCTGCGCGAAGCCGGGCTGGACGACTGGATCGCCCGCTTCGGCCTTGAGGTCCAGGCCCGCCACCATGCCAGCGCCGATGCCCAGGTGACCGCCGAGCTGGCTCTGATCCTGTTCAGCCAGGCCCGCCGCCAACGGCTGGACAGCCCACTGCAGCTGGAGCAGGGGCTGCGCCAATGGCGGCGGCGCAAGGCCCATCACCACGGCTTCTGATAGCAACCCGTTCCTGATGGCAATCCGATAAGCGTCAATTGCGCCCCTACCCCCGCCTCTGCCACAATCGCGAATAATTATCGTTAGTTAACGCATTCTTCCCGGGGGAAGCCCTTTGACGCCTGTGCACAGCCCACACACCGAGCTGGTCGGAGCGCTGTACCGCGACCATCGCGGCTGGCTGCTCGCCTGGCTGCAGCGCAGCACCGCCTGCCGCCAGAGGGCCGAGGACCTGAGCCAGGACACCTTCGTGCGCCTGCTCGGTCGAGAGCGCCTGGACGTCCCCCGCGAACCCCGCGCCTTCCTGGTGGCGGTGGCCAAGGGCCTGCTGTTCGATCACTTCCGTCGCGCCGCCCTCGAACAGGCCTACCTGACGGAACTGGCCCTGCTGCCCGAGACCGAACACCCCTCCCCGCAAGTGCAGCACCTGATCCTCGAGGACCTCAAGGCCATCGACCGCCTGCTCGGCAAGCTGTCGAGCAAGGCTCGCGCGGCCTTCCTGCACAACCGCCTGGATGGCCTGGGCCACGCCGAGATCGCCGAGCGCCTGGGTGTCTCGGTGTCACGCGTGCGCCAGTACATCGCCCAGGGCATGCGCCAGTGCTACATCGCCCTGTACGGGCAGCCGACATGAACAACGGCCCGGTGTCCAGCAAAGTGCTGGAAGCGGCCATCGCCTGGAAACTGTGCCTGGACGAAGGCAGCGGCACGCCGGACGAACGCAGCGCCTTCATGCGCTGGCACGCCGCCCACGAGGAGCACGCCCGCGCCTGGCGGCAACTCGGCGTGCTGGACCAGCGCGTCAGCACCGTGGCAGGCCCGGTGCGCCATACCCTGTTGCAGTCCCGGGCCGGGATGCGTCAGCGCCTGGGTGGGCTGGGTGGCGGCGTGGCCGGGCTGTTGCTGGTCGGCTGCCTGCTGGCCTGGGCCGGCGTGCCGACCCTGTCGCCGGACTACTGGCTGGCCGACCAGCGCACCGGCACCGGCGAAATGCGTACCCTGCGCCTGGAAGACGGCACCTTGCTGAGCCTGAACACGAAGACCGCCGTGGATATCGATTTCCAGGGCGAACAACGGTTGATCGTCCTGCACCAGGGCGAAATTTCAGTGGAAACCGGTCATGACGACAGTCGCCCACTGCTGGTACGCACCGAAGAGGGCCGCCTGAGGCCGCTGGGTACGCGTTTCCTGGTCAAGCGCGAGGATGACGGGACGCGCCTCGAGGTCCTGCAGTCGTCCGTGGCCGCCAGGCCGCAGAACAGCGGCGACGAGCAGGTCCTGCGCGAAGGCGAACAGGTGTTGATGAGCGCCGATGGCCTGGGTCGGGTCAGCCCGGTGGCGGTCGGCAGCGATGCCTGGACCCGCGGCATGCTGGTGGTGGACAACGTGCGCCTGGCCGACCTGCTCGCCACCCTTGGCCAGTACCGCAGCGGCCACCTGAGCGCCAGCGACGAGGTGGCCAACCTGCGCGTGAGCGGCAGCTTCCCGCTGAACGACACCGACCTGGCCCTGGCGTCGCTGCTGCCGGCACTGCCGGTGAAGATCGAACGGCATACGTCGTGGTGGGTGACCGTCTCCGCCAGATGAACGTCGTCTGCCGCTATTCGCGGGTAAACCCGTTCCCACAGGGAATGCGCCATGCCTGTGGGAGCGGGTTTACCCGCGAAGAAGCCGAAGCGATTCAGCGCTGAGCGCCAGCCCTCGCAGATATTTTTTCCAAAGACCCTGTCACTTTCCCAATCTCGCTCGGCAAGGAAGCAGTCAGCACTATTTCGTCGAGGAGCCGCTGAATGTCCCGTGCCGTTGATGCTTTGCTTCGCCCCAGCCTGATGGCCCTGGCCATCGGCCTGGCCGCCCCGTTGGCCAGCCCCGCCCTGTTCGCCGCCGAACAGTCCGCCATACGTACCTACGATCTGCCCAGCGCACCGCTGGCCAGTACCCTGAACCAGATCGCCAGCCAGGCCGGCATCGCCCTGGCGCTGGATCCGGCATTGGTCAGCGGACGCAACTCGGCACCGCTCAGTGGCCAGTACGACGCTGTCGGCGCCCTGCAGGCCGCCCTGCGCGGTACCGGTCTGCAGCTGCAGCAGAGCAGCGCCGGCAGCTACAGCCTGGTAGCCACGGCCGAGGGCAGCCTCGCGCTGCCGGAAACCAACATCAACGCCAACAGCAGTTACGAAAGCGCCTGGGGACCGGTCGAGGGCTACACCGCCAAGCGCACAGCCGCCGGCACCAAGACCGACACCGCGCTGGTCGAGGTCCCACGCTCCATTTCCGTCGCCACCCGCCAGCAGATGAGCGACCGCGGCGTGCAAAGCCTGGATGACGCGGTGAAGTACATGCCAGGCATCGTCTCGGCCAGTTTCGGCAGCGACACCCGCTACGACTGGATGCGCGTGCGCGGCTTCGAGCCGACTCAGTTTCTAGACGGCCTGCCCCTGCCCCGCGGTGTGTATGCCAACCCGAAAGCCGAAACCTGGAACCTCGACCGCCTCGCGCTGCTGCGTGGGCCGGCCTCGTCGGTGTATGGGCAGACACCACCCGGCGGCCTGCTGGATATGGTCAGCCGCCGGCCCCAGGCTGAAAGCACTCATGAGATCCAGCTGCAGTACGGCAGCGACAACCACCGTCAGATCAACTTCGCCAGCACCGGCAAGATCGATGAGCAGGGCCAGTTCCTCTATGGCGTCAGCGGCGTGGTGCGCGACAGTGGCACGCAGATCGACCACATGGACAACAAGCGCTACAACATCGCCCCGAGCCTGACCTGGAACATCGACGAAGACACCTCGCTGACCTTCCTCAGCCAGTTCACTCGGGACGACACCGGTGCCACCAGCCAGTTCTACCCGATACAAGGCACCAAGATCGACATGCCGTTCGGCAAGGTCTCCCGCCACAAGAACCTGGGCGACCCGGATTACGAGTACTACGACCGCACCTATTACGCGCTGGGTTATGCCTTTGAACATCGTTTCAACGATGTCTGGCAGTTCCGCCAGAACCTGCGCTACACCAAGAGCGAGTTGTCATTCCAGACGCTCACGGTCGGCAGCTACTACCAACCTGATGGCCCTGTGGATAACCAGGGCAACGCCAGCCGCATGTCCACCAACGTCGATGAAGACATCAGCCAGTTCGCGCTCGACAACAACTTCCAGGCCGATTTCACCACAGGCGATATCAGCCATACCGTGCTGATCGGCCTGGACCACCAGCGCACCGACTCCGACTTCCTCTCCATCTACGGCTTCAACGTGCCGCCCACCAACGTCAACAACCCGGTGTATGGCTTGCCGATCACCCGTCCGGACCGCGCTTCGGCCTATCTGGACTACAACCAGAAAACCGTCCAGACCGGGCTCTACATCCAGGACCAGATGGCGCTCGACAAATGGCGCCTGACCCTGGGCGGGCGTGAAGACTGGGTGCATACCGGCACCACGTTCCTCAACAAGGGCAATGCCACCAACACCCAGCGTGACAAGCAGTTCAGCGGCAATGCGGCGCTCAGCTACGTGTTCGACTCGGGCTTTGTACCGTACCTGTCCTACGCCGAGTCCTTCCAGCCAAGCAGCGGTTCGAGCGCTGACATCGAGAAATCGTTCAAGCCAACCGAAGGCCAGCAATGGGAGCTGGGGGTCAAGTATCAACCGCCTGGCTCCAACACCCTGCTGTCGGCGGCAGTGTACGACCTCAAGCAGAAGAACGTGCCCGTCACCAACAATGTGGGTGGGGTGCCCGTCTCCAGCCAGACCGGCGAGGTCAAGGTCCACGGCCTGGAGCTGGAAGCCGTCTCCGATGTCACCGACAACCTGAAAGTGATCGCCGCCTACACCCTGGCCAAGTCCGAAGTGCAGAAAGGGCAGTACAAAGGCAACCGCCTGCAACAGATGCCCAACCAGCAGGCCTCTTTGTGGGCCGACTACACCTGGCATACCGGAGTGCTTGACGGCTTCGGCATTGGCCTGGGCGCACGTTACACCGGCAACCGCTACGGTGACGAAGCCAACACCTGGCTCGGCAAGAGCAAGGCCTACACTGTGTTCGATGCCGCCGTGCACTACGACCTCGGCCGCCTGGACAACAGCCTCAAGGGCGCCTCGGTGGCGGTCAACGCCAGCAACCTGCTGAACAAGGACTACCTGTCCACCTGCGACGGGTATTACTGCTACTACGGGGACCAACGCAGCGTCGTCGCCAGCGCCACCTACAAGTTCTGAGTGACGGGGCCGCCTTGCGGCCCATTCGCGGGCAAGCCCGCTCCCACGGGAAATGCGCATACCCTGAGATCGGCGCGTTCCCTGTGGGAGCGGGCTTGCCCGCGAATGGGCTGCACAGCAGCCCCTCGATCCTTCAGGCAAAGACGGAACCGTGATGAAAAGCCAAACCATCCGCCGCTGGTCAGCGATCCACACCTGGAGCAGCCTCGTCTGCACGCTGTTCCTGTTGCTGCTCGCCCTCACCGGCCTGCCGCTGATCTTCCACCACGAACTGGAGCACCTGCTGGGCGATGCGCCGGAACTGCGCGAGATGCCCGCCGACACCCCGCACCTGGACCTGCAGCAGCTGGTGCTCAAGGCCGAACAGCACCGCCCCGGCGAGGTGATGCAGTACTTCGGCTATGAAGACGACGAGCCCAACGGCGTGGTCGCGATCATGGCCGCCTCCGCCGGCACCCACCCCGACGATTCGCACACCTTCATGCTCGATGCGCGCACCGGCGAAGCGGTGGCCATGCCGGCGGCCAACGGCGGTTTCATGATGCTGATGCTGCGCCTGCACGTCGACATGTTCGCCGGGCTGCCCGGCAAGCTGCTGCTGGCGTTCATGGGGGTGCTATTCATTGTCGCCATCGTCTCCGGCACCGTGCTGTATGCCCCGTTCATGCGCCGCCTGCGCTTCGCCACCGTGCGTCACGACAAGTCCAGGCGCCTGCGCTGGCTCGACCTGCACAACCTGATCGGCGCGGTCACCCTGACCTGGGCCCTGGTGGTCGGCGTCACCGGCGTGATCAGCGCCCTGTCCGACCTGGTGATCGCCGCCTGGCGCAACGACAGCCTGGCGGCCATGGTCGCGCCCTACCGAGACGCACCGCCGCTCACCGAGCGCGCCCCGGCCACCGAGCTGCTGCGCATCGCCGAGCAGGCGGCACCGGGCATGCGCCCGGACTTCATCGCCTTCCCCGGCACGCGCTTCTCCAGCGAGCACCACTATGCGGTGTTCATGAATGGCGCCACGCACCTGACTTCGCACCTGTTCACCCCGGTACTGATCGACGCGCGCACCCTGGAGGTGACGGCCGTGGGCGAGCGCCCCTGGTACATGGATGCCATGGGCCTGTCGCAGCCCCTGCATTTCGGAGACTACGGCGGCCGGCCAATGCAGATTCTCTGGGCCTTGCTCGATGTGTTGACCATCATCGTGCTCGGCAGTGGCCTGTACCTGTGGTGGGGCAAGCAGCGCAAGTCGCGGGAGGTACCGGCATGAGCCACAAGTCGCAAAGCACCCGCAGGATCTTCGCCTGGCCGGCGCTGATCGCCGTGCTCAGTGCGGTCGGGCTGTTTGCCGCACTGCTTGGGGATGGGGTCTGGGATGTGCTGGCCTGGGTGGGGCTGGGGGCTTCGGCCGGCCTGGGCCTGAGTGGGTTCTGGCGGCGCTAGGCTGTTGCAGGAGCGGTCTTGTGCCGCTCCTGCTGGGGTCGCGTAAGTCGATCACTCAAACAGCCAGCCGCGGCAGCACCTCGTCCAGCCGCCGATGCAGCGCGCTGCCGCTCGGCCAGTTGCGCAGCAACCGCGCCCGGTCACGGGCAAAGGCGGGCGCGAAGCTGAGCTGGGTGGCATGCTGGCACATGGCATCCAGGTCGATCAGCGACCATTCGCCGTTCTGCCAGAACAGGTTGTGGCCCTTGAAATCACCATGGCTGATGCGCTCGCGAATCAGCTGCTGCATCACCCGCGCCAGCGCCTCGACCTGCTCGTCAGGCGCCTCGCCGCTTTCCACGAAAGGCGCGAAGCACTCGATCAGGTCTGGCCCGTCAGCGTACTCGGTCACCAGGTAGGCCGTGCTGCGCAAGCCCATTACCCGTTGCTCCAGCACCGCCAGCGGCCGTGGCGTGGCGATATCGAGGAACTCCAGGCGGTGCCCCTCGATCCACGAATGCCAGGCCCGGCTCGGACGCCAGAAGCGCTTGAACCAGTGGGCGGTGTTCTTGATGTTGTAGCGTTTGAGCACCAGCCGGCGCCCGCCGACCTCGATGCGCGCCACGCTGGCCGCGCCGCCAGTCTTGTACAGGTGCCCCTGGTCGATCAGCGCATCGGCCTGCTCGAGCACCGGCAGCAGCGCCTCGACCTCGTCGCGGCGAATCGCCCGCAGCCCGGAGAGATCGCGTTCGACGCTGAACAGCGTGCATTCGCGCCCGGCCTTGTCCAGATAGTCCTTCAGGCGCCAGGCCCGCACCTTGTCCACCTGTTTCTGCAGCGCCTCCAGTGGCAGCGCATGCTCGGCGTTGGCCAGCACGTAGTGCACCAGCGCCTCCTCGATGAAAGGTTCCAGGCGCTTGGGCAACTGGGCGAAAAACACCCCGAGGTTTTCCAGCACGCGTTGGCGCGACAGCTGCTGGCCGGGGGTCTCGGCCTTGATGCCGGCGCCGTCGATCAGGTACAGCTTGCCGTCCTGACGCAGCAGGTTGTCCAGGTGCAGGTCCTCCTGCCACAGGCCCTTGGCGTGCATCTGCGCCACCGCGGTCAGCGCCTCGCCCAGCACCAGGTGCTGCTCGTCCGCGAGCATCGGCAGGTGCTCTACCCTGGCCCAGGCATTGCCCAGGCTTTCGGCGTGATCGAGGTATTCGAACAACAGCCAGCCGCCCTCGCCTTCCTTCAGGCCATCGGCCAGCAGACGAGGGGTGGTCAGGCCCTGCTCGGCCATCAGGCGGGCACCGTTCAGTTCACGCTGGAAGTGGCGGGCGGCATTGCCGCCGACCAGCAGCTTGGCCAGCACCCGGGTGCCGCGCCAGATACCAGCACCGACGTAACGCTGCCCCGGCAGCACGCGCAGCAGGCTGAGCAGCTGCAGGTCGGCGGTGCCGGCGGCATCGGCGAGGGTAACGGTCAGTGGCAATGCCGGGCTGCGCCCGGCGTCCTTGAGTTCAGACAGGCGCATCAGCGGGCCTCTTTGTGACGACGGCGTTGCGTCAGGCGTTGCAACCAGGTGGACACCAGCGCGCTGTCGGCCGGCTGCTCCAGATAGGCTCCGAGCAGCACGCGCACATCCGCTTCGCTCCAGGCCCGGGCCCGGCGCAGCAATGGCTCCAGGTCCTTGACCCGGTCACGCACGCCGAACAGCAGCGGGCGGGTCTTCTCCAGGTCGATCAGCTGGGCCTGCCAGCCCTCGCGGCGCTCGCGCAGGAAAATGTGCTTGGGGTAGAAGCAGCCATGCATCTGCCCGGCAGCGTGCAGGGTCTGCGCCAGCCGACCGCAGGCCTGGAGGATGCCCTGGCGCTGCTCGGCAGACAGCTGCGGCCAGCGGCTCAGCCATTGCTCCAGGTCGGACCACTCGTCCAACGCCCGGGTCATGAGGATCGCCCGGTGCTGGCCACCCTGCTTGCGCTCGCCGTAGAACACTGCCTGCAGGGCCGGAATGTCGAGCTTCTGGTAGCGGCTGATATTGCGAAACTCACGGGCGAACGTCGGCTCGCCGAACGGCCGGTGCAGGCTGCGGGTGAAATAGTCGCTCTGGCGCTTGAGGTAGTAGCCCTTGCCCTCGAGCTCCAGGCGGAACACGCTGCTCCAGCCACCGCGACCGGTGTTGGGTTCGTCGACGGCATCCAGCTGCAGGGCCCAGAGCGCTTCGAAGTCGCCCAGGCCATGGCGTTGCAGCAGCGCCAGGTCGGTGCTGGCCAGGTAATCGGTCATTCCCTTCCCTCGAAAAAGCTCAGCACCTGGCGAATGCGCTTCTTGTCACGCGCGTTCAACCGCGCATGCCCGCGATAGCGCAGGTAGAAGCGCAGGCGCTGGGTCGCCGACAGGTGATACTTGGCGACCTTGTCCAGGCACGCCAGGTCCTTGATCAGCCGGTGGCGCAGCATGAAGCCGCGCCAGAAGTCGCCGGTCGGGCAGTCGATGAAGAATAGCGTGCCCTGGTCGTCCACCAGCAGGTTGCGCCACTTCAGGTCGTTGTGGGCGAAGTGGTGATCGTGCATCGCCCGGGTATGCCGGGCCAGCTGGCGGCTGACATGGTCGACCCAGGCGGCATCGCGCAGGCGCGGGTCGTTGCGCTCGGCCAAGGCCGACAGGTCTTCGGTACGCGGCAACTCACGGGTGATCATCGCCCCGCGACCAAAGGCCAGGCCCTGGCGCTCGAGGCCCCAGGCGACCACATCGGCGGTGGGAATGCCCCACTTGGCGAACTGCTTGAGGTTCTGCCATTCGGCCTTGACCCGCGGCCGGCCCAGGTAGCGGCGCATGTGCTTGCCTGCGCCGGTGTAGCGTTTGACGTAGTAATTGACACCGTCCCGCTCGATGCGGATGACTTCGCTCAGAGGGTCGCGGGTCAGGCGTTCGCCCTTGATGGCGAACACGGCGTCGAGGCTACCGAAGTCGGCCGCGAGGTGCGCGTACTCCGGCGCCAGGTTCCAGCTCGCCATCAGAGTGCGTCCCCGTAACGTTGCTTGCGGTCGTAGAGCTTCTGCGCCTTGCGCTCCAACCAGGCGAGCAGCGCGGCCTCGTCCTTGAGCACCTGGCGCAGCGGGCGCTGGAAGTAGACGCGCAGGAAGCGCAGCTTGTCGCGGCGGGTCAGGCCGATGTCCAGGGCCGAGAAATACAGGGCGGCCAGGTCCTTGTCGCGCCAACGGCGGCTGATGCGGGTTCGGGTCTGGGCGCGGTGCAGGTCGATCACCGATAGCCTGAAGTCGTCCGCCGTCACCGGGCGGTCGGTGTGCAGCAGGAAATGGCAGATGTAGCAGTCGCGGTGGTTGACCCCGGCGCGGTGCATGCCACCGGTCATCTTCGCCACCTCGGCGATCAGCGCGCGTTTGAGGCGCGGCTGCGGCGGCTGTTTCACCCAGTCGAGGCTGAAGTCCTCCAGGCTGATGGTCGGCGCCAGTTCCTCGGTGATGATGAACGAATGCTGCGCGGCCGGGTTGCCGCCACGCTCGCCGTAGGCCACCGCAGTCATGGTCGGCACGCCGACTTCATGCAGGCGCTGGATGGCCTGCCATTCCTGGCCGGCGCCGAGCACCGGCAGCTTGGCGCTGAACAGGTTCTTGAAGATCTCGCCCCAGCCGATGCCGCGGTGGATCTTGACGAAGAAACCCGCGCCATCGACCTCGGTGCGCAACGTGCGGCGGCCTTCGAGCTCGCGGTAGACCTCACCCTGCAGGCCCTCGACGGCTTCGAAGGGATCACGCCCGGCCCACAGGCGCTTGAACGGTTCGGCCAGTATCAGCTTCATGCGGTCTCCTGACCGAGGATCACGTCGGCGGCATGCTGCGGCATGCTGTACAGATCGGCGCTGTCGGCAAAGGCCACGCCGTTGCGCGACCAGGCCTCACGGGCCCCGGCGTCTTCGAGCATGCGTTGCAGATAGTCGTTGAGCTGGTCCTGCTCGAATGGTTCGTCCAGCACCAGGCCGCTGTCGGCCTCGGCGATGTAGTGGGCGTAGCCGCAGACCTTGGACACCAGCACCGGCAGGCCGGCGACCAGCGCCTCGAGCAGCACGGTCCCGGTGTTCTCGTTGTACGCCGGGTGGATCAGCAGGTCGGCGCCGAGCAGGAAGCGCGGAATGTCGCTGCGCCCCTTGAGGAACTGCACCTGCTCGCCCAGCCCCAGCGCCGTGCTCTGCACCTGGAACAGCTTGGGGTCGTCCTGGCCGATGACCATCAGCCTGGTGCGCTTGCGCAGCGCCGACGGCAGCGCGGCGAGGGCCTTGAGGCTGCGGTCCACGCCCTTGGTCTTGAAGCCCGAACCGATCTGCACCAGCAGCAGCTCGTCGTTGGACAGGCCGAACTCCCTGCGGAAATCGGCACGAATGGCTTCGGCGTCGGCGGGGCGGCGGCGATCCTGGGAGATGCCCGGCGGCAGCAGGTGGAAACGTGCCTCGGGGGTGCCGTAATGCTTGATGAACAACGGCTGCTGCACTTCGGAGATCATCAGGATCTCGGTGTGTGCATCCCTGGCGAACACCGCCCGCTCGTACTCGGCGAAATGGCGGTAGCGGCCCCAGCGACGGTACAGGCCGCCGCGCAGGGTCTGGGCCTTGTCCTCGAAACAGCCGTCGGCGGCGTAGTAGACATCGAGGCCAGGCATCTTGTTGAAACCGATCAGGCGATCGACCGGGCGCTTGGCCAGGTCGGCTTCCATCCAGGCACTGAGCTTTTCGTTGCGACGGTGATTGAACAGCGCCTTGACCGGCGCCACCAGCACTTCGAAGCCCGGCGGGATGTCACCTTCCCAGATCAGCGTGTACACGCGGATCTGGTGCCCGCGTTTCTGGCACTCGAGGGCGATGCGCATGAAGTCGCGCTGCAGCCCGCCAAAGGGGAAATACTTGTAGAGCACAAAAGCCAGTTGCATCAACGAACATCCTCAGCCAGCAGCAGCGCGCTCAAGCGGCCCGCCACATGCTCGGGATTCAGGCGAGTGAAGCACAGCGGCCACTCGCGTTTGAGATCGAACCGGCGCAGGTCCTCGGCGCTCGGTTTGTAGGTGCACTTCTTCTGCAGGCACGGGGCGCAGGGGAAGTCGCTCGCCTGGTGGATCTGGGCGCGTCCGTAGGCACCGGTCAGACCAGGGTTGGTGGGGCCGAACAGCGAGATGGTCGGCACATCCAGGGCCGCGGCCAGGTGACCCAGGCCGGTGTCCACCGCGACGCAGGCCTTGGCGGCCGCAAGCACGCGGGCGACGCCTGCCAGGTTCAACTTGGGGAGCACCTGGCAGTTGTTCAAGCCTTGGGCGATGCGCTCGGCGCGCGCCTTCTCCGCCGGATTGCCCCATGGCAGCATCACCTGCAGCTTGCGCCGGCCCATGCGCTCGGCCAGCTCGCGCCAGTAGGCTTCGGGCCAGTGCTTGGTGGCCCAGGTGGTGCCGTGCAGGAACACCACGTAGGGCGCGGCGGGCGGCAGTTGCAGGCGGTTCAGGTCGAGGCCGTAGTTGCCCAGCCCCTCCGGCAGGTCGTAGGCCAGCGCCATGGCGAACAGCTGGCGCACGCGCTCCACGGCATGCTGGCCGACGGCGACCGACAGGCGCCGGTCATAGAAGCGACTGGCCAGGCCTTCGCGCGCCGAATAGCGATCAAGGCCGGCCACCGGCGCCTTCACGTAGCGGGTCAGCCAGGCCGACTTGACCAGGCCCTGGGCGTCGATCACCAGGTCGTACTTGTGCTCGCGCAGGCGCTGCTTGAAGGCCTTCCACTCGCCGCTCTTGATGGTCTGCCAGAGGTTCTTGCGCCAGCGGCGGATCGCCACCGGAATCACCTGGTCGACCGCCGGATGCCAGCTTGGGATCTCGGCGAAACCCTCTTCCACCACCCAGTCGAAACGGATCCCGGGGATGGCGTGGGCGGCGTCGGTCAGCGCCGGCAGGGTGTGGATGACGTCGCCCAGGGACGACGTCTTGATGATCAGTACCCGCACTCAGTCGACCTCGGCCACGGTATCGATCAGGTTCGGCCCGCCCAGGCTGTGCAGGGCGGCGATGACTTTTTCCGGCTCCAGCAGGCGCAGGCAGTTGTAGTGGCCGAAACGGCAGGTGCGCTCGAAGCACGGGCTGCATTCGATACCGGTGCGCACCACTTCCACCTGCTCGGCCAACGGCGGGGTGAAGCCAGGCGAGGTCGAACCGTACACCGCCACCAGCGGGCGATTGAGCGCGGCGGCCACGTGCATCAGCCCCGAATCGTTAGACACCACGGCACTGGCGCAGGACATCAGGTCGATGGCCTCGGCCAGCGAAGTCTCGCCGGCCAGGTTGCACGACTCTTCACGCAGGCCCGGGATCAGGCGGTCGCGGATCTGCTCGCCGACCGGGTGATCGTTCTTCGAGCCGAACAGCCAGACCTGCCAGCCCTGGCGGATCATCGCATCGGCCACTTCGGCGTAATGCTCGGCCGGCCAGCGCTTGGCCTCGCCGAACTCGGCGCCGGGGCACAGGGCGAGTACCGGACGGTCCAGCTCGAGGCCGAACTTGGCCAAGGCGGCATCACGGCTCGCAGCTTCGATCTGCAGGCTCGGGCGCGGATAAGGCTTGGGCAGTTCGGTGCCCGGCGCGTAGGCCAGGGCCATGAAGCGCTCGATCATCAGCGGGTAGCGGGCCTTGTCCAGCTTGCGTACGTCGTTGAGCAGCAGGTAGCGCATCTCGCCACGCCAGCCGGTGCGCTTGGGAATGCCGGCGAAGTACGGCACCAGGGCCGACTTGAGCGAGTTGGGCAGCAGGATCGCCTGGTCGTACTGGCCGGCCAGCGACTTGCCGATGCGCCGGCGCGTGGCCAGTTCCAGCGCGCCGTGGCCGAGCGGGAAGCTCAAGGCCTGGCGTACCTCGGGCATGCGCTCGAGGATCGGCCGGCTCCACTCGGGCGCCAGCACGTCGATCACGCAGTCGGGGTGCTGCTGTTTGAGGCACTGGAACAGGGTCTGCGCCATCACCATGTCGCCGACCCAGCTGGGGCCAATGATCAGTATTCTCATGCGTTATCCAGAAACATTCGGGGAGGCTGCAGGCTGCGCTACAACCCGGCCTCCCCTCTTTATATTCAGGCTATGTGGCGGACAGTGTACCACCGGTGGTGAGGCATGAGCCTTTGGGGCTGCTTTGCCGCCCTTTCGCGACACAAGGCCGCTCCCACAAAGGCACTGCATACGCCGGCCAATTGTAGGAGCGGCCTTGTGTCGCGAAAGGGCCGCACAGCGGCCCCAACAATCTCAGGTCAGACCCAGTTCACCCCAGATCCGCCGCACCTCACGACGCTCATCGACAAACTGCGCCGCATCGATCACCCCAGCCTGCTTCTGCAGGGCCTGGCGGTGAGAGGCCGAACGAAACGCCTTGTACACCTCGCGCAGCAGCACGGCGTCGGCGGCGGGCATCAGCCCGGCCTGCTCCAGTTCTTCGAGGATGCGGATATTGTCGGTCCAGCGCAGGATGGCCGGATGGTCATGGGACCAGGCCAAAGCGGCGTATTGCACCATAAATTCGATATCCACGATACCGCCGGCATCCTGCTTGATATCGAACGGCTGACCGGCCTCGAAGGCGTTGCCCGCGGTACCGGCGGCAGTGACCTTGGTACCCAGGTTGTCGCGCATCTTGGCGCGCATCTCGCTCACTTCGACGCGCAGCTTGGCGAGGTCGCGGGGCTGGCCGAGGACCTTCGCCCGTACCGCTTCGAACGCCGTCGCCACCTGATTGCAACCCACCAGCACGCGGGCCCGCACCAGCGCCTGGTGTTCCCAGGTCCAGGCCTCGTTCTGCTGGTAGCGTTCGAAGGCGCCCAGCGAGCTCACCAGCAGGCCCGAGGCACCGGAGGGACGCAGGCGCATGTCCACGTCGTACAGTTGGCCAGAGTTGGTCTGGGTGGTCAGCAGGTGGATGATGCGCTGGCCCAGCCGGGTGAAGAACTGCGCGCCATCGATGGGCTTGGCGCCATCGGTTTCGGCGTTCGGATCGCCGTCGTGGATGAACACCAGGTCGAGGTCGGAGCCATGCCCCAGCTCGATGCCGCCGACCTTGCCGTAGCCGACGATGATGAAGCCCGGGTCGCACAGGCTGCCGTCGCTTCTTTTAGGTTGGCCATGACGCGCCACGGTCTGGCGCCAGGCCAGGGCCAGCACCTGGTCGAGAATGGCCTCGGCCAGCCAGGTCAGGTAGTCGCTGACCTTCATCAACGGCAGGTTGCCGCTGATCTCCGAAGCGGCCACCCGCAGGCTGTGGGCCAGCTTGAAGTGGCGCAGGGCCTCCATCTGCTGCTCCAGATCGTCCTCGGGGATGCGCGTCAGGCGCTCGCGCAGCTCGGCGGCCAGCTCCGGCGCCAACGGCGGACTGAACAGCCGGCCTTCGTTGAGCAGCTCGTCGAGCAGCAGCGGGTAACGGGCGATCTGCTCGGCGATCCACGGGCTGGCGGCGCACAGGGTCAGCAGCCGACGCAGGGCGCCTGGGTTCTCGGTGAGCAGCACGAGGTAGGCCGAGCGCCGGGCCACGGCCTCGACCAGCGGCAGCACGCGCTCCAGCACCAGGTCCGGGTTGTCGTGTTCCACCGCCTGGGCCAGCAGGCGCGGGATGAAGGCGTCCAGCCGCTCACGACCGATACGCTGCATCGATCGCAGGGTCGGGCTGACGCGCAGCGCATTGAGCCGGCGCAGGGCCTCAGCTGGCTGACGGAAACCGGCCTCTTCCAGCTGACGCCCTGCGGCTTCTTCGTCCTGGGCCTGTTCCCACAGCGGCGACCATTCGCCACCGACCACCAGCTCGCCCTCGGCCTCGTCTTCGTCCGGATCGGCGATCACCTGGCGGAAGTGCCAGTCGATACGCCCACGCCACTGCATGAGCTGGTCGTGGAAGGCGTTCCAGTCGGCGTAGCCGAGCATGTAGGCGATGCGCGCGCGATCGGTCTCGTCATCCGGCAGCATCTGCGTCTGGCGGTCGGCGATGGCCTGGATGGCGTGTTCGGTGTAGCGCAGGAACTCATAGCCCTCGCGCAGCTCGGACACCACGGCCGGAGGCAGGTAGCCCTGCCCCTCCAGGGTTGCCAGCACCTTCAGCAGGGGGCGCTGCTGCAGGCTCAGGTCGCGCCCGCCGTGGATCAGCTGGAAGGCCTGGGCGATGAATTCCACCTCGCGAATGCCGCCAGCGCCAAGCTTGATGTTGTCGGCCATGCCCTTGCGCCGGACTTCCTGCTGGATCAGCTGCTTCATGGTGCGCAGCGCCTCGATGGCGGAGAAGTCCAGGTAACGGCGGTAGACGAACGGCCGCAGCATCTCCTGCAACTGCGCGCCGGCAGCCTGGTCGCCGGCCACCACCCGCGCCTTGATCATCGCGTAGCGCTCCCAGTCGCGACCCTGATCCTGATAGTACTGTTCCAGGGCATTGAAGCTGAGCACCAGCGCGCCAGCCGAACCATAGGGACGCAGGCGCATGTCGACGCGGAACACGAAACCGTCGACGGTGACCGGGTCGAGGGCCTTGATCAGGCGCTGGCCCAGGCGGGTGAAGAACTCCTGGTTGTCCAGCGAGCGCTTCACACCCTCGGTCTCGCCGCCTTCGGGGAAGGCGAAGATCAGGTCGATGTCGGACGACAGGTTCAACTCCACCGCGCCGAGCTTGCCCATGCCCAGCACCACCATGTGCTGAGGCTGGCCGCTGCGGTTGCCGATGGGTGTGCCGAACTGTTGGCAATGGCGCGGATACAGCCATTGATAAGCCTCGTCGATGCTGGCGTCGGCCAGGTCGGACAGGTCGCGGCAGGTCTCGGCCAGCGCCGCCTGGCGGGTGATGTCGCGCCAGATGATGCGCAACTGCTGGCGATTGCGCTCGCGACGCAGGTTGCGCGCCAGCTCGTCCTCGCTCTGGGCGGCCTGGGCGGCGGCATGGATGTGCGCGCGCAACTGCCCCGGCGCGTAGGCGCGATCCATCGCTGCGCAGCTCAGCAGGTCGAACAGCATCGTCGGGTCGCGCTGGGCCTGCGCCAGGACGAAGTCGCTGGCGGCGGCGACCTGGCCGAACTGGCGCCGGTGGTCTGCGCTCAGCGTGTCGAAATCCAGATGAGGATGGCCGGCCAGGGCATCACGCAGGAACTGTTCGTTGCGGGCGACCAGTGGTTGGAGGGCGACGGGCAGATCGAACGGCAAAGGCAGGCGCATGGTCTATCCTTGATCGGCGTGAAAGAGAGCGGTTGAGGGGACAAAATAGGGGCTGGAACACGGTTGGACTGTCGTACAAAAGTTGGAAATAGCTGAAATAGACGAAAGATTGGCAAAACTCATCAAGATTCACCCGCTCGCAACATGCTTCCAACCAACATGAACGTTTTTCCTCACAACCCGGGATGCGACCAAACGTCGCATTTGTGTAGTTTTACTACTACTCCTGATGCGCCAAAGCATGAAATGCGAAAGCATTTGTAGTAAAACTACACCGCGCCGGATGACTGTCCGGTAATCCAAGAATTCACGACGTCTGCCCATAAGGCCAGTCGCAAACTCAGGCCATCGATTCTGGTGGCCTTTCCGCCCTGGAGCAAGCCATGCAAGACCTCGATCCAATCGAAACCCAGGAATGGCTGGATGCCCTGGAGTCGGTCCTCGACAAAGAAGGCGAAGACCGCGCTCATTACCTGATGACCCGCATGGGCGAGCTGGCCACCCGCAGTGGCTCCCAGCTGCCGTACGCAATCACCACGCCATACCGCAACACCATCCCTGTCACCCACGAAGCACGCATGCCTGGCGACCTGTTCATGGAACGCCGCATTCGCTCGATGGTGCGTTGGAACGCCCTGGCCATGGTCATGCGCACCAACCTGAAAGACTCGGACCTGGGCGGACACATCTCCAGCTTCGCCTCCAGCGCCACCCTGTACGACATCGGCTTCAACTACTTCTTCCAGGCCCCGACCGAAGAACACGGCGGCGACCTGATCTTCTTCCAGGGCCACGCCTCGCCAGGCGTCTACGCCCGCGCCTTCATGGAAGGCCGCATCAACGAAGAGCAGATGAACAACTTCCGCCAGGAAGTGGACGGCAAAGGCCTGTCTTCGTACCCGCACCCGTGGTTGATGCCTGACTTCTGGCAGTTCCCGACCGTGTCGATGGGCCTGGGCCCGATCCAGGCGATCTACCAGGCACGCTTCATGAAGTACCTGGAAGCCCGTGGCTTCATCCCGGCCGGCAAGCAGAAGGTCTGGTGCTTCATGGGCGACGGCGAGTGCGACGAGCCGGAATCCCTGGGCGCGATCGCCCTGGCCGGCCGCGAGAAGCTGGACAACCTGATCTTCGTCATCAACTGCAACCTGCAGCGCCTCGACGGCCCGGTTCGCGGCAACGGCAAGATCATCCAGGAACTCGAAGGCGTGTTCCGTGGCGGTGGCTGGAACGTCAACAAGGTGGTCTGGGGCCGTTTCTGGGACCCACTGCTGGCCAAGGACACCAACGGCGCCCTGCAGCGTCGCATGGACGAAGTCATCGACGGCGAGTACCAGAACTACAAAGCCAAAGACGGCGCGTACGTCCGTGAGAACTTCTTCAACACCCCGGAACTCAAGGCCATGGTCGAAGACCTGTCCGACGAAGAGATCTGGAAGCTCAACCGTGGCGGCCACGACCCGTACAAGGTCTATGCGGCGTACCACCAGGCTGTGAACCACAAGGAGCAGCCGACCGTCATCCTGGCCAAGACCATCAAGGGTTACGGTACCGGTGCCGGCGAAGCCAAGAACACCGCGCACAACACCAAGAAGGTCGACGTCGACAGCCTGCGTCACTTCCGTGACCGCTTCGACATCCCGGTCAAGGATGCCGACCTTGAGAACCTGCCGTTCTTCAAGCCGGAAGAAGGCTCCGCCGAAGCCAAGTACCTGGCCGAGCGTCGCGCCGCCCTGGGTGGCTTCGTGCCGCAGCGTCGCGCCAAGAGCTTCAGCGTGCCGACCCCGCCACTGGAAACCCTCAAGGCAATCCTGGACGGCTCGGGCGACCGCGAAATCTCCACCACCATGGCCTTCGTGCGCATCCTCGCGCAGCTGGTCAAGGACAAGGACATCGGCCAGCGCATCGTCCCGATCATCCCGGACGAAGCCCGTACTTTCGGCATGGAAGGCATGTTCCGCCAGTTGGGCATCTACTCGTCGGTCGGCCAGCTCTACGAGCCAGTCGATAAAGACCAGGTGATGTTCTACCGCGAGGACAAGAAGGGCCAGATCCTCGAGGAAGGCATCAACGAAGCCGGCGCCATGTCGTCGTTCATCGCCGCCGGTACCTCGTACAGCTGCCACAACCAGCCGATGCTGCCGTTCTACATCTTCTACTCGATGTTCGGCTTCCAGCGTATCGGCGACCTGGCCTGGGCCGCTGGCGACAGCCGCACCCGTGGTTTCCTGATCGGCGGTACCGCCGGCCGTACCACCCTCAACGGTGAAGGCCTGCAGCACGAAGACGGTCACAGCCACATGATGGCGGGCACCATCCCGAACTGCCGCACCTACGATCCAACCTACGGCTACGAGCTGGCGGTGATCATCCAGGACGGCATGAAGAAGATGACCGAAGAGCAACAGGACATCTTCTACTACATCACCGTGATGAACGAATCCTACCAGCAGCCCGCCATGCCGGCCGGCGTCGAGGAAGGCATCATCAAGGGCATGTACCTGCTCGAAGAAGACACCCGCGAAGCCGCGCACCACGTACAGCTGATGGGCTCCGGCACCATCCTGCGCGAAGTCCGCGAGGCGGCGAAGATCCTGCGTGAAGAGTTCAACGTCGGCGCCGACGTGTGGAGCGTCACCAGCTTCAACGAACTGCGTCGCGACGGCCTGGCCGTGGAACGCGCCAACCGCCTCAAGCCTGGCCAGAAGCCTCAGCAGACTTACGTCGAAGAGTGCCTGGCTGGTCGCAAGGGCCCGGTCATCGCCTCCACCGACTACATGAAGCTGTTCGCCGAGCAGATTCGCCAGTGGGTGCCGAGCAAAGAGTTCAAGGTCCTGGGTACCGATGGCTACGGTCGCAGCGACAGCCGCAAGAAGCTGCGTCACTTCTTCGAAGTCGACCGCCACTTCGTGGTGCTGGCTGCCCTGGAAGCCCTGGCTGACCGTGGCGAGATCGAACCGAAGGTTGTCGCTGACGCCATCGTCAAGTTCGGCATCGATCCGGACAAGCGCAACCCACTGGACTGCTGAGGAGTATTTTTAAGTGAGCGAACTCATTCGCGTACCTGACATCGGCAGCGGTGAAGGTGAAATCATCGAGCTGTTCGTCAAGGTCGGTGACCGTATCGAGGCCGACCAGAGCCTGCTGACCCTGGAGTCCGACAAGGCCTCCATGGAGATCCCCGCGCCGAAGGCCGGTGTGGTCAAGGAACTGAAGGTCAAGCTGGGCGACCGCCTGAAAGAAGGCGACGAGCTGCTGGTTCTGGAAGTCGAGGGTGCCGCCGCGGCGCCCGAGGCTCCGGCCGCTGCCGCCCCGGCTCCAGCTGCTGCCCCGGCACCGGCTGCCGAAGCGGCCCCTGCTCCTGCCGCAGCCCCGGCAGCCGCCAGCGTGCAGGACATCCACGTGCCGGATATCGGTTCGTCGGGCAAGGCCAAGATCATCGAAGTGCTGGTCAAGGCCGGCGACACCGTCGAAGCCGACCAGTCGCTGATCACCCTGGAGTCCGACAAGGCCTCCATGGAGATCCCGTCGCCCGCCGCTGGCGTGGTGAAGGAAGTGATCGCCAAACTGGACGACGAAGTCGGTACCGGTGACCTGATCCTCAAGCTCGAAGTCGCAGGCGCCGCTCCGGCTGCCGCCCCGGCTCCGGCCGCGGCTCCAGCACCTGCCAAGGCCGAGGCTGCTCCAGCGGCCGCGCCTGCCGCCGCCGCCCCGGCCGCCGCGCCAGCTCCGGTCGCCACCGCGCCGGCCGCCGGCAGCAACGCCAAGGTCCACGCCGGCCCGGCCGTGCGCATGCTGGCCCGTGAATTCGGCGTCGACCTGGGCGCGGTCAGCGCGACCGGCCCGCACGGCCGCATCCTCAAGGAAGACGTGCAGGTCTACGTCAAGGCCATGATGCAGAAGGCCAAGGAAGCCCCGGCCGCCGGTGCTACCGGTGGTGCCGGCATCCCGCCGATCCCGGCCGTGGACTTCAGCAAGTTCGGTGAAGTGGAAGAGGTCGCCCTGACCCGCCTGATGCAGGTCGGCGCCGCCAACCTGCACCGCAGCTGGCTGAACGTGCCGCACGTGACCCAGTTCGACTCCGCCGACATCACCGAGCTGGAAGCCTTCCGCGTCGCGCAGAAGGCCGTGGCCGAGAAAGCCGGCGTCAAGCTGACCGTGCTGCCGCTGCTGCTCAAGGCCTGCGCCTTCCTGCTCAAGGAACTGCCGGACTTCAACAGCTCGCTGGCGCCAAGCGGCAAGGCGATCATCCGCAAGAAATACGTGCACATCGGCTTCGCCGTGGACACCCCGGATGGCCTGCTGGTCCCGGTGATCAAGAACGTCGACCAGAAGAGCCTGCTGCAACTGGCTGCCGAAGCCGCTTCGCTGGCCGAAAAAGCCCGCACCAAGAAGCTGTCGGCCGACGAGATGCAGGGCGCCTGCTTCACCATCTCCAGCCTCGGCCACATTGGCGGCACCGGCTTCACGCCGATCGTCAACGCGCCGGAGGTGGCGATCCTCGGTGTGTCCAAGGCGACCATGCAGCCGGTCTGGGACGGCAAGGCCTTCCAGCCGAAGCTGATGCTGCCGCTGTCGCTGTCCTACGATCACCGCGTGATCAACGGCGCCGCCGCCGCGCGCTTCACCAAGCGCCTGGGCGACGTGTTGGGCGATATCCGCACCATGCTGCTGTAACACGCAGCCAGCCTGCCTCCCTTCGTGGAGGCAGGTACCCTTTTCGAGCTGCCACGCTCGTACCTCAACCCCGTCAATTTGGCGGGGCTTTTTTTTGCCTGTCAGGGCCCTTCGCCGGCAAGCCGGCTCCCACCGGGATTGGTCCAGCCCTTGTGGGAGCCGGCTGGCCGGTGAAAGGGCCGCAAAGCGACGCCCGGTCCTACAGATTCCCCCCTGCCAGCCGACAACCTGTTCACAGCATCTCCCACGGCCGCTTGCCAGCCCCAGGGACATGATGCAACCTTGCCCGATGCGCCGCGCCCAAGGCCGCGCCCCTGTTCAAGCGAGTCTTCGATGAAAAGCCAACCCGATGCCGCCAGCCGTGTGGCGGCCGAGGTCGTCACGCAGCTTCCCGTGCCCTCGCGGCTCGGCATGCTGCGTTTCGAACGGCTGAACGAGGCCAGCTGGGCGATGCTCTACCTCGACCCCGCCTGCGACCGGCAGTTCGGCCTGCCCGCCGCCGAACTCTGCGCCCTGATCGGCTCGCCCTATGCCAGCCTGATGGAGCCCGAGGCGCGCTACAAACTGCACGACGAAATCCAGCTGCAGCTGGCCCAGCGTGGTTACTACCGGGTGCGCTACACCCTGCACGCCAGCCCGATGCCACTGCGCCTGCTGGAAGTCGGCGAAAGCTACAAGCAGCACAACCGCCAGCTGCTGCGCGGCTACCTGACCGTCATGGACGACCAGGCGGACGATACCGCCAACCTCGACGCCGACGATCTTGAATCGCGCAACAGCCGCTTGCAGCTGGCCTTGCAGTTGAACCAGCGCGCGCAACAGGAACAGCTCGGCCATCTGGAACGGGTGCGTGCCCAGCAGGACCTGATCCTGCGCCTGGCGCGCCAGCGCTACAGCATCGGCAACTCGCTGCTCGAAGCCGCCGAACTGATCACCCGCAGCGCCTGCGAGATCTACAAGGTCGACTGCGCCAGCATCTGGTACCTGAACGACCAGCGCCTGGAGCCGATCAGCGCCTGGTATCACCGCGAGCAGCAACACCGCATGCCCGAAGCGATCGATGCCAGCCGCTTCCCCGACTACCTCGAGGCCCTGCACGCCAGCCGCGCCATCGATGCGCACAATGCCAGCCACGACCCACGCACCCGGGTGATGGCCGAATCGCTGTACAGCACCGACGACAACGCCATGCTCGATGCCAGCATCCGCATCGATGGGCAGGTGGTCGGTGTGCTGTGCCTGGAGCAGACCGGCCAGCCTCGGGCCTGGCAGTCGGATGAAATCGCCTTTGCCGGCGAACTGGCCGACCAGTTCGCCCAGGTCATCAACAACCACAACCGGCGCACCGCCGCCAGCGCCCTGCACCTGTTCCAGCGGGCGGTGGAGCAGAGCGCCAGCGCCTTCCTGCTGGTCAACTGCGACGGCGTGGTGGAGTACGTCAACCCAAGCTTCACCGCGATCACCCAGTACAGCACCGAGGAAGTCCAGGGCCATCACCTGGCCGAGTTGCCGGCCCTGGAGAACCTCAGCGAGCTGCTGTTCGAATCGCCGTCGAGCCTGGCCATGGGCAACAGCTGGCAGGGCGAGTTCAAGAGCCGGCGCAAGAACCTCGAACCTTACTGGGGCCAGCTGTCGATCTCCAAGGTGTATGGCGACAATCGCGAGCTCACCCACTACATCGGCATCTACGAAGACGTCACCCAGAGCAAGCTGGCCCAGCAACGCATCGAGCGCCTGGCCTACACCGACAACCTGACCAACCTGGGCAACCGCCCGGCGTTCATCCGCAACCTCGACGAACGCTTCGCCCGCGACGGCAACAGCCCCATCTGCCTGCTGCTGGTGGACATCGACAACTTCAAGCGGATCAACGACAGCCTTGGCCACCAGACGGGCGACAAGCTGCTGATCAGCCTGGCTCGGCGCCTGCGCAACAGCCTGAGCAACGGCGGCAGCCTGGCGCGCTTCGCCAGCAACGAGTTCGCCGTGCTGCTCGACGACACCGCCCTCGAAGACGGCCAGGGCGTCGCCCACCAGTTGCTGCGCACCCTCGACAAGCCGATGTTCGTCGACAACCAGCTGATCAATGTCACGGCCTCCGTGGGCCTGGCCTGCGCGCCGCTGCACGGCAGCGATCCGGCGACGCTGATGAAGAACGCCGGCCTGGCCCTGCACAAGGCCAAGGCCAACGGCAAGCACCAGGTCCAGGTGTTCACCGAGGTGCTCAACGCCGAAGCCAGCTACAAGCTGTTCGTCGAGAACAACCTGCGCCGCGCGCTGACCCAGAACGAACTGGAGGTGTTCTACCAGCCCAAGCTGTGCCTGCGCAGCGGCCGGCTGCTCGGGCTGGAGGCGCTGCTGCGCTGGAACCACCCCGAACGCGGCATGATCCGCCCCGACCAGTTCATCAGCGTGGCCGAGGAAACCGGCCTGATCATCCCCATCGGCAAATGGGTGGTGCGCCAGGCCTGCCGCATGAGCCAGCAGCTGCGCGAAGCCGGCTTCGGCAACCTGCACGTGGCCATCAACCTGTCGCCCAAGCAGTTCTCCGACCCGGAGCTGGTCAGCTCGATCGGCAGCATCCTCAAGGAAGAAGCCCTGCCACCGCACCTGCTGGAGCTGGAGTTGACCGAAGGCCTGCTGCTGGAAGCCACCGAAGACACCCACCGCCAGCTCGACGAGCTCAAGGCCCTGGGCCTGACCCTGGCCATGGACGACTTCGGCACCGGCTATTCGTCGCTGAGCTACCTGAAGAAGTTTCCGATCGATATCATCAAGATCGACCGCAGCTTCATCAACGAGATCCCCGACAACCAGGACGACATGGAAATCACCTCGGCGGTGGTGGCCATGGCCCACAACCTCAAGCTCAAGGTGGTCGCCGAGGGAATCGAGACGCCCGAACAACTGGCGTTCCTGCGTCGGCATCGCTGCGACGTCGGCCAGGGCTACCTGTTCGACCGGCCGATTCCGGGGCGCGAGCTGAACGAGAAACTGCGCCGCTATCCGCGCGGCCCGGTGGACTGACAGCGGCCCAAACCTCGGGCACTATAGGAACCATTCGGGCCTCTTCGCGGGCGAGCCCGCTCCCACGGCAACAGCGCAGACCTCGAAGGCTGTGATTCTCCTGTGGGAGCGGGCTTGCCCGCGAAGGGGCCAGCACCCATCCCACTGCACAGACACAGAGGAACGGCCATGGTCCTGCGTTCGGAAATCCTGGTGAACAAAAACGTCATGCCCACCGCGGAACAGGCCCTGCCTGGCCGCGAAACCCCAATGTCCCTGCCTGAATTCCACTACGTGTTCGAAGGCACCCCGCTGCTTGGCCCGTTCTTCGAAGGCGACATCGATTTCGCCATCTTCGGCCTGGGCTGCTTCTGGGGCGCCGAGCGCCGCTTCTGGCAGCGCGAGGGCGTGGTCAGCACCGTGGTCGGCTATGCCGGCGGCTTTACCCCCAACCCCACCTACGAGGAAGTCTGCTCGGGCCTGACCGGCCACACCGAGGTGGTGCTGGTGGTGTTCGACAAGAACCGGGTCAGCTACCGCGAACTGCTGACGCTGTTCTGGGAGTTGCACAACCCGACCCAGGGCATGCGCCAAGGCAACGACATCGGCACCCAGTACCGCTCGGCGATCTACTGCACCTCGCCGCAACAGCTCGAAGAGGCCGAGGCCAGCCGCGACGCGTTCCAGGCCGAGCTGACCAAGGCCGGCTTCGGCGCGATCACCACCGAGATCGCCCAGGCGCCGACCGTCTATTTCGCCGAGGCCTACCACCAGCAGTACCTGGCCAAGAACCCGGACGGTTACTGCGGCATCGGCGGTACCGGCGTCTGCCTGCCACCCAGCCTGCAAGGCAACTGAGCCATGATCCTGTTCCATTCGCCGCTGTCGCCGTTCGTGCGCAAGGTGATGATCGTGCTGCACGAGACCGGTCAGTTGGACCGGGTGAAGCTGCAGGGCGTGAACATCAGCCCGGTCAACGGCGACGAGCAGCTCAACCGGGACAACCCGATCGGCAAGATTCCGGCCCTGCGCCTGGAAGACGGCAGCGTGCTGCATGACAGCCGGGTGATCTGCGAGTACCTCGACACCCAGCATGTCGGCCTGCCCCTGATCCCCCGCGAAGGCTCGCCACGCTGGCGGCGGCTGACCCTGGCGGCACAGGCCGACGCGATCATGGACGCGGCGGTGGCCACGCGCTACGAGACCTTCCTGCGCCCGGTGGACAAGCAGTGGGATGGCTGGGTGAACGCGCAGGGCGAGAAGATCCGCCGCAGCCTGGCCAACCTCGAGCGCGAGCATCTGGCGGAAATCATCTCCGGGTTCGATATCGCCTCGATCGGCGTGGCTTGTGCGCTGGGTTACCTGGATCTGCGCCAGCCTGAGTTCGACTGGCGCGGGCAGTGTCCGGGGCTGGCGGCGTGGTATGCCGCAGTGAGCCAGCGAGATTCGATGCTGGCTACCGTGCCGATGGTCTGACCGGGACCTATCGCGGGGCGGCTTGCCCCGCGATTGCCTTACTTCGATGCCACAGGAAACAACTGGCCGATCTTCACCGCCAACCACCGCCCGATCTCTCTGTCCTCCCTCATGCCGACCTCCCCACCCGCGACCAGTCCAGCCGCCGGGTCAGCACCATGAACACGCCAAGCAGCCCGAAGCACAGCAGCGAGCCCATCAGCAGCGCATAGTCCTCGGCGCTCAACAGCCCGTAGAGCAGCGCGTACAACGCCGCCAGCCCCGCCGCAAAACCCACTCCACGCCCCAGGCTGCGCAGCACATGGGCAAGATAGAAGCCGATCAGCAGCACACAGGCCGAGGCCGACAGCCCGTACGCCAGGGCAAAACCCAGGTGCTCCGACAGCGACAGCAGCAGCAGGTAGAAGAACGCCAGAGCCACGCCCACCAGGATGTACTGCACCGGGTGCACGCTCAGGTTCTTCAGCACCTCGAACAGGAAGAAGCCGGCAAAGGTCAGGGCAATGAACAGCAGCGCGTACTTAATCGCCCGCTCGCTCTTGAGGTACTGGTCCACCGGATCGATGAAGCTGACACCGAAGGTCGGGCCGGTGAAGTCCGCGCACTGTTGCGTGCTCACGCACTGGCGCAGGGCATCCTCCAGATTGGTGGCGAAGAACGAGGTCTGCCAGTGGGCACTGAAGCCCTTTTCGTCGATGGCGCGGCGGCTGGGCAGGTAGCTGCCGATGAAGCTCGGGTGCGGCCAGTTGGCCCGCATGTCCACCGTGCTGCTGCGACCTACAGGCAGCACATGCAGCTGGCCCGTGCCCTGCAAGGCGAGGTCGAACGCGTAGCCGAACTCGCGGGCGCGCTGGCCGTCCAGCTGCGGCAGAGCGACATGCACGCCACCGCGCAGCCAGTCCAGGCCGGTCCCCGCCTCGAACGGCAGGCGCTGCTCGTCGAAGGTCAGCTCGAGGCCGTTCTCGATACCACGGATGTCGCTGACGCCCACCACCAGGAACGGCTTGTCGAAGCGGTAGTCGTCGTAGTCCTTGTCGATGCCCCAGCGCTCGGGAAGCTTGAAACGCCCGCTGATCCGGCTCTTGGCGTGGAACAGCCGGGCCTGGTAGATGCCGCGCGAGCGCAGTTCGGTATCCACGGCGATATCGGCGTCGAAGGTCTCGGGTAGAAAGTACAGGTTGCCGCTGAGGGTACTGGTCTGCTGGACGCTCTTGCCGTCCTTGTCGATCCAGCGTCGTTCGTACTTGCGGTACGGCACCACCAGCAACGGGCCGCTGAGCTGCTGGTCGAAGCTCGAGCTCTGGGCGATATCGCGCAACACGTCGTCACGCAGGTTCTGCCGCTCGTCGATCAACCCGCCAATCATCAGCAGGGGAATGAGCAGCAGCAGGATCAGCACGACGATCAGGCCGAGCTTGAAACCTAGGGTCTTGTTCATCAGGTAGGGCTCCGTTTGCGATGGCGGCAGTGTCTGCCTGCCATGTGGAGCCGATGGGGAGGGAGTGTGGAGATTGCGTGGAGAATGCCACTTGCCCCGCGTGGACGGGGCAAGTGGCGATCAGGTCAGTTGATGATTTCGACGATATCGACATCCACTTCGCGGCTCATCAGGTGCTTCTCCACCTCACCGGTCAGCTTGACCTTGGTCTTGTCGTTGAACGGCGTTGGCGGCAGGTCTTCATCGTCGATCTCGACGGTGATGGTGCCGGTGTTGTCCTTGAACTCGTACTTGTCGTCGTTGTTGATCTTCTTGGTCACGTAGCCCTGCAGCACCACCGGGGTGTCGTCGGCGGCATCGTTGGCGGCGGCGACGGTGGTCACGGCCTGGGCGCCGGGGCCGGTGTAGCCGGCAGCCAGGGCGGCGGTGCTGAACAGCGGGGCGAGGATCAGGGGCAGGTAGCGGGCTTTCATGGTGATCGGGTCCTGTTTGGGTTTCGATAGGGCCAGATTACCGACGATCGCTGAATTGAAGCTTAATCCAGAAAATCGCGGGGCAAGCCCGCTCCCACCGCACAAGTGGGAGCGGGCTTGCCCCGCGATAGGTCTGACGCTTACTGGTGATACTGCGCCGACAGCTCATGCACGGCGTTGATGAACACGCCGGCGTGCTCTGGATCGACCTCGGGAGTGATGCCGTGCCCCAGGTTGAACACATGGCCACTGCCCTTGCCGTAGCTGGCGAGGATGCGTGCCACTTCCTTGCGGATGGCCTCAGGCCTTGCGTACAGCACGGTCGGGTCCATGTTGCCTTGCAACGCCACCTTGTCACCCACGCGACGGCGGGCGTCGCCGATCTCGCAGGTCCAGTCCAGGCCCAGGGCATCGGCGCCGGCCTCGGCGATGCTTTCCAGCCACAGGCCGCCGTTCTTGGTGAACAGGATGACCGGCACCTTGCGCCCCTCGTGCTCGCGGATCAGCCCGCTGACGATCTTGCGCATATAGGCCAGGGAGAACTCCTGGTAGGCCGCCGCCGACAGGTTGCCGCCCCAGGTGTCGAAGATCTGCACGGCCTGGGCGCCCGCGAGGATCTGGCCGTTGAGGTAGCTGGTGACCGACTGGGCCAGCTTGTCCAGCAACAGGTGCAGGGCCTCGGGGTTGTCATAGGCCATGGCCTTGGTCTTGCGGAAGTCCTTGGACGAGCCGCCTTCGACCATGTAGGTGGCCAGGGTCCACGGGCTGCCGGAGAAGCCTATCAGCGGTACGCGGCCATTGAGCTCGCGGCGGATGGTGCTGACCGCGTCCATCACATAGCCCAGGTCCTTCTGCGGATCGGGGATCGGCAGTGCCTCGATGTCGGCCAGGGTGCTGACGACCTTCTTGAAACGCGGGCCTTCGCCGGTCTCGAAATACAGGCCCTGGCCCATGGCGTCGGGGATGGTAAGGATGTCCGAGAAGAGAATCGCCGCGTCCAGCGGGTAACGGTCCAGCGGCTGGAGCGTCACCTCGCAGGCGAACTGCGGGTTCATGCACAGGCTCATGAAGTCGCCGGCCTTGGTACGGCTGGCGCGGTACTCCGGCAGGTAACGGCCAGCCTGGCGCATCATCCAGACCGGGGTGACGTCTACGGGTTGCTTGAGCAGTGCACGCAGGAAACGATCGTTCTTCAGGGCAGTCATGTCGGCATCCGGAAAAAAAGTGCGGGCATTTTCTCAGACACGGGCACAAAAGGCACGGCCATGGCCATTCGTTTTGTCTATCGGCTGCCATGGATCAAGCATTTTTGTATACAAAAATATGTAACCTGACAGGACCTGGGCCCGCTTTGCGGCCCTTTCGCGACACAAGGCCGCTCCTACAGAGATAAACTTAAATATTTCTTTATGGAATAAACAAATGAAAAAATATGATTTATGGGTATATGTGACGAGCTGTTAATGTCACTTCCATCCAGCGGGGCCAACCCCTCGCGGCCCTGTAATCGAATCGAAGGAAGCGCTTTCAATGCTGGTTGTTTCTGTCGGTGGCAGCCCCAGTCTTCGTTCACGCTCCGGCGTGCTGCTAGAACGCTCGCGCGACTGGCTGCAGGAGCGCGGCGTCGAGGTGGTGAGCTTCCAGGTGCGGGAATTTCCCGCCGAGGACCTGCTTCACGCGCGCTTCGACAGCCCGCAGGTGCGTCACTTCAACGAACTGGTGGCCCAGGCCGACGGCCTGGTGGTCGCCACCCCGGTGTACAAGGCATCGTTCGCCGGCGCCCTGAAGACCTTGCTCGACCTGCTGCCTGAACGCGCCCTGGAGCACAAGATCGTGCTGCCGATCGCCACCGGCGGCAGCATCGCCCACATGCTGGCCGTGGACTACGCGCTCAAGCCGGTGCTGTCGGCCCTCAAGGCGCAGGAGACCCTGCAAGGGATCTTCGCCGACGATGGCCAGATCGCCTACGGCGAAGGCGGCAAGCCCGCGCAATTGGCGCCGGCGCTGGAGCAGCGCCTGCAGGATTCGCTGGAAACGTTCCACGGCGCCCTGGCGCGACGGCCCCGACCGGTCGCCCCGGGCCTGCTCAACGACCGCCTGCTCAGTGCCCGCTGGAGCATCTGAGCCAGACCGCTACCGCTTCATCGCTGTTCCCACCTTACTCGCCCGCCAACGAGGCAAGCAGGTGCAACCCGAACCCAACTCGCACAGGAGAGCGCCATGCGCACCGTCTTCTTGCGTCGTGGTCTGGTCGCCCTGTTCGCGGCGGCTGTGTCCTTCGGCGCCATCAGCCAGGCCCAAGCAGAAAGCTTGCGCATCGGTTACCAGAAATACGGCACCCTAGTGCTGCTCAAGGCCAAGGGCACGCTGGAGAAGCGCCTGGCCGAGCAGGGAATCCAGGTGCAATGGACCGAGTTCCCAGGCGGTCCGCAACTGCTCGAAGGGCTCAATGTCGGCTCCATCGACTTTGGCGTGACCGGTGAAACGCCGCCGGTGTTCGCCCAGGCCGCGGGCGCCGACCTGCTGTACGTCGCCTACGAGCCGCCTGCGCCGCACAGCGAGGCGATCCTCGTGCCGAAGGGTTCGCCGATTCAGTCGGTCAAGGAGCTGAAAGGCAAGAAGGTCGCCTTCAACAAGGGCTCCAACGTGCATTACCTGCTGGTCCGCGCCCTCCAGGACGCCGGCCTCACTTATGCCGATATCCAGCCGGTCTACCTGCCCCCCTCCGATGCCCGCGCCGCTTTCGAGCGTGGCAGCGTCGATGCCTGGGTGATCTGGGATCCCTACCAGGCCGCCGCCGAACAACAGCTGCAGGCCCGCACCCTGCGTGACGGCAAGGGCCTGGTCGACAACCACCAGTTCTACCTCGCCACCCGCAACTACGCGACCCAGCACCCGGCAGTGATCACCACCCTGGTCGAGGAAGTGCGCGCTGTTGGCGAGTGGTCCCAGGCCAACCCGCAGCAGGTCACCGAGCAGGTCGCCCCGCTGCTCGGCCTGCCCGCCGACATCACCCTGACCTCGGTGAAACGCCAGGGCTACGGTGCCGCGCCGCTGACGCCCGAAGTGGTCGCCGCGCAGCAGAAGATCGCCGACACCTTCCAGGCCCTGAAGCTGATTCCCAAACCCTTGAGCATCAAGGACGTGATCTGGACACCCCCGGCCAAGGTCGCCAGCGCGCCTTGAACGATTCGCCCGTGCCGGGGCGTCGCTCCGGCTTGAGCCACCCTTGAGGAGACAACTCCAATGAGCCTGAACATCTTCTGGTTCCTCCCTACCCACGGTGACGGCAAGTACCTGGGCACCACCGAGGGCGCCCGCGCCGTCGACCACGGCTACCTGGCGCAGATCGCCCAGGCCGCCGACCGCCTTGGTTTCGGCGGCGTGCTGATTCCCACCGGACGTTCCTGCGAGGATTCCTGGCTGGTGGCTGCCTCGCTGATCCCGGTGACCGAGCGTCTGAAGTTCCTGGTGGCGCTGCGCCCGGGGATCATCTCGCCGACCGTCGCCGCGCGCCAGGCCGCCACCCTGGATCGTCTGTCCAACGGCCGGGCACTGTTCAACCTGGTGACCGGCGGTGATCCGGACGAACTGGCCGGCGATGGCCTGCACCTGAACCACCAGGAGCGCTACGAAGCCTCGGTGGAGTTCACCCGCATCTGGCGCAAGGTGCTCGAAGGCGAAGTGGTCGATTACGACGGCAAGCACATCCAGGTGAAGGGCGCCAAGCTGCTCTACCCGCCGATCCAGCAGCCACGTCCGCCACTGTATTTCGGCGGCTCGTCCGACGCCGCCCAGGACCTGGCCGCCGAGCAGGTCGAGCTGTACCTGACCTGGGGCGAGCCGCCGGCCGCCGTGGCCGAGAAGATCGCCCAGGTGCGCGAGAAAGCCGCCGCCCAGGGACGAGAAGTGCGCTTCGGCATCCGCCTGCACGTGATCGTGCGGGAAACCAATGAAGAGGCCTGGGCCGCCGCCGACAAGCTGATCTCGCACCTGGACGACGAGACCATCGCCCGTGCCCAGGCGTCGCTGGCGCGTTTCGACTCGGTAGGTCAGCAGCGCATGGCCGCCCTGCACGGCGGCAAGCGCGACAAGCTGGAAGTCGCCCCCAACCTGTGGGCCGGCGTCGGCCTGGTGCGCGGCGGTGCCGGCACCGCGCTGGTGGGCGATGGCCCGACGGTCGCGGCACGGGTCAAGGAATACGCGGACCTGGGCATCGACACCTTCATCTTTTCCGGCTATCCACACCTGGAAGAGTCGTACCGGGTCGCCGAGCTGCTGTTCCCGCACCTGGACGTGCAACGCCCGGACCAGCCGAAGAGCGGCGGCTACGTGAGCCCGTTCGGCGAAATGGTCGCCAACGACATCCTGCCCAAGTCCGTGTCGCAGAGCTGAGGGCTGGAGCATGAGTCGTGCATCCTCGACCACCTGGCCGCAGCGCCTGGCGCCCTGGGCCCTGCCGCTGCTGCTGCTGGCGGTTTGGCAGCTGGCGGTCAGCACCGGCTGGCTGTCGACCCGCATCCTGCCGGCACCGAGCGCGGTGTTGAGTGCCGGCGTCGAGCTGGTACGCAGCGGCGAGATCTGGACCCACCTGGCCATCAGTGGCTGGCGCGCCGGCCTGGGCTTTCTCATCGGTGGCAGCCTCGGCCTGCTGCTGGGCTTCATCACCGGTCTGTCGAGCTGGGGCGAGCGCCTGCTCGACAGTTCGGTGCAGATGATTCGCAACGTGCCGCACCTGGCGCTGATCCCGCTGGTGATCCTGTGGTTCGGCATCGACGAGTCGGCGAAGGTCTTCCTGGTGGCGCTGGGGACGCTGTTCCCCATTTACCTCAACACCTACCACGGCATCCGCAACGTCGACCCGGCCCTGGTGGAGATGGCGCGCAGTTACGGCCTGTCGGGCTTCGCCCTGTTCCGTCAGGTGATCCTGCCGGGGGCGCTGCCGTCGATCCTGGTCGGTGTGCGCTTCGCCCTGGGCTTCATGTGGCTGACGCTGATCGTCGCCGAGACCATTTCGGCCAACTCCGGCATCGGCTACCTGGCGATGAATGCCCGTGAGTTCCTGCAGACCGACGTGGTGGTACTGGCCATCGTCCTGTACGCGGTGCTCGGCAAGCTTGCCGACCTGGCCGCCCGTGGCCTGGAGCGTGTATGGCTGCGCTGGCACCCGGCGTACCAGGTGGCGAAGAAGGAGGGTGTGTGATGACCGTGCTCAAGGAACAGCCGCCGCGCCTGCTGCGTGGCATCCCGCTCGCCGCCAACGACCTGCGCCGTACCTTCGGCCAGCGCGAGGTGCTGCGCGGTATCGACCTGCATATCCCGGCCGGCCAGTTCGTCGCCATCGTCGGCCGTAGCGGCTGCGGCAAGAGCACCTTGCTGCGCCTGCTGGCCGGGCTCGACCAGCCCAGCGCCGGTGAGCTGCTGGCAGGCGCCGCGCCGCTGGCCGAAGCCCGCGACGATACCCGTCTGATGTTCCAGGATGCGCGCTTGCTGCCCTGGAAGAAGGTGATCGACAACGTCGGCCTGGGCTTGTCCGGCAACTGGCGCCCGCGCGCCCTGCAAGCCCTGGAGGCGGTCGGCCTGGCCGAGCGCGCCAACGAATGGCCGGCGGCGCTGTCCGGCGGCCAGAAGCAGCGGGTGGCCCTGGCCCGGGCGTTGATCCACCAGCCGCGCCTGCTGCTGCTGGATGAACCGCTAGGTGCGCTGGATGCCCTGACCCGCATCGAGATGCAGCAACTGATCGAGCGCCTGTGGCGCCAGCACGGTTTCACCGTGCTGCTGGTCACCCACGACGTCAGCGAAGCCGTCGCCGTGGCCGACCGGGTGATCCTGATCGAAGACGGCGCCGTCGGCCTGGACCTGGTGGTCGACCTGCCAAGGCCCAGGGTGCGTGGTTCGCACCGCCTGGCGGCGCTGGAAAGCGAAGTGCTCGACCGTGTCCTCTGCGTTCCGGGCATCCCGCCCGAGCCGGAGCCTGTAGCCCCTTTGCCCACGCACTTGCGTTGGGCCCACTGAACCCCCGAAGCCCGAAAAAGGAAATCACGCCATGACCATCAAAGCCATCAACGTTCGCAACCAGTTCAAAGGCACCGTGAAGGAAATCCTCGAAGGCCCGGTGCTGTCGGAAATCGACGTGCAGACCGCCTCCGGCATCGTCACTTCGGTGATCACCACCCGTTCCGTGAAGGAGCTGGAGTTGCAGGTGGGCAGCGAAGTGATCGCTTTCGTGAAATCGACCGAGGTGTCCATCGCCAAGTTGTGATGGTATCGGGGGGCGCTTTGCGCCCCAATCGCGACACAAGGCCGCTCCCACAGGAGAACGCGACTTCTGTGGGAGCGGCCTTGTGTCGCGATTGGGCCGCGCAGCGGCCCCAAGGATCTCAAACCGAACGCTTGGCCAGATAAGGCGGCAGATACAGTCCCAGATACGCCTCGAACACCCGCATCCCCTCTTCAGCCATGCGCGGGGTGATCTGCTCGTGCAGCTGCATCGAGCGGGCATACACCCGGTCGCTCAGTTCCATCGCCAGGGCGAACACATCCACATCCTTCGGCATCGCCGGTAGTTGGAAATGCCGGTCGAACAGCCTGTGCATCAGCTCGCCCAGCTCCAGGTCGTGCTGACGATCGGCCTGCACCACTTCACTCAGCCCATGCTGGGCCAGGATCAGCTGGCGCGCCGCGGCGTCCTCGTTGTAGATGTCGAGCATGCGTTGCTCGATCAGCCGCGACAGGCCGTGCCAGGTGCTGAACGCCGCGCTGTCGATCGGCGCGCTCAAGGCCTCGCGAAAGGCCCGGTGCACGTCGGCGGTCAAGGCTTCGAGCAGTGCCGGGACGCTGGCGAAGAAGTGATACACGGACGACGGCGGAATCTGCGCCCGTTCCGCGACGCTGTAGATCGACAGCGCCGCCACGCCCTGGCCGGCCAGCAGCTCGCGTGCCGCGGCCAGGATCGCCTCGATCCTGGCCTGGCTGCTGGCGCGTGGCTTGCGTGGCGTGGCGGCGCGGCTCATCAGTTGCTGATCGCCAGGATGCTGGCCTGATAGGCGCCGACGAACAGGTCGAAGTCACCGACTTCCTGCTGCTCCAGGCGCGACTGCTCGGCCAGGGACTCGCGGGCGAGCGTCTCGAAGGCCTGCTGGCGCTCGGCGGGCAACGGCTGCTCGCGGAAGTTCTCGGCGTGCAGGCGGCTCTGGCGCAAGGAGAACTGGACGAAGGTCTCGTCGTGTTCGGTCATGCGTGCCAGCACCTGGGCCGACGGGGTCAGCTCAGGATCGTCGACCTTGGCCTGCTGCGCTTCCAGTGCCTTGGCGTGCTCGTTGCCACCCTGGGCGCGGTCAAGCAGCCCGGCCAGTTGTCCAATGCACTCGATCAGCTCGGTGGCCCACGTCTTCAGTGCGACCGGCTGGCCGTTGCGGCTCAGTTCCAGCCCCGGACGACGGCCCTCCTTGACCACGGTGAGGAAGTTGTCGGTGCACTGGCCGCACTCGCCGTTGTCCAGTTGCGGGCTTTCTTCCAGCGCGCAGAACAGCAGGAAGGCGTCGAGGAAGCGCGCTTCGGTCAGGTCGATCCCCACCGGCAGGAACGGGTTGATGTCCAGGCAGCGTACTTCCACGTACTGCACGCCACGGGCGGTCAGGGCCTGGATCGGCCGCTCACCGGTATAGGTGACGCGCTTGGGACGGATGTTCGAGTAGTACTCGTTCTCGATCTGCAGGATGTTGGTGTTCAGCTGCACCCACTCGCCATCCTTGTGCGTGCCGATCTCGACATAGGGCGGGTAGGGTGTGCCCACCGCCTTGCGCAGGCTGTCGGTGTAGCTGGCCAGGTTGTTGTAGCAGGGCGTGAGGCCTGCCTGGGCGTTGCTCTGGTAACCCAGGTCGCTCATGCGCAGGCTGGTGGCGTAGGGCAGGTAGAGCGTGTCGGCGTCGAGTTCTTCGAGCTGGTGCGGGCGGCCGCGCAGGAAGCCTTTGTCCAGGACCGGCGAGGCGCCGAACAGGTACATCAGCAGCCAGCTGTAGCGGCGGAAGTTGCGGATCAGCGCGATATAGGCCGAGGACTGGTAGTCGCGGTCGTTCTCCTCGCCGCCTTCGGCTTCACGCAGCAGCGGCCACAGCGCCTCGGGCAGGGAGAAGTTGTAGTGAATACCGGCGATGCACTGCATGGTGTGGCCGTAGCGCAGGGCCAGGCCCTTGCGGTAGACGTGCTTGAGCTTGCCGATGTTCGAGGTGCCGTACTCGGCGATCGGGATGTCCTCCTCGGCCGGCAGCGCGCAGGGCATCGACGGGCTCCACAGGTATTCGTCGCCGAGCTTGGTGTAGACGAAGCGGTGGATCTGCTCGAGGTTCTCGAGCACCTTGGCCGGATCGGCCAGTGCCGGGGTGATGAACTCCAGCAGCGACTCGGAATAGTCGGTGGTGATCTGTTCGTTGGTCAGCGCCGAGCCCAGGGCCTCCGGGTGCGGGGTCTGGGCCAGGCGACCTTGGTCGGTCACGCGCAGGCATTCGCGCTCAATACCGTGCAGGCACTGCTCGAGCAGAGGGAGATTGGCGCCGAGCAGGCTCAGGCGGCGGTTGAGGAGGTCGCTCAAGATGGATTCCTTCACGCGTCAGTCGCCCCAATATGGGGGTGGAGATAACGGTCTACAAGGGTAGTTGGGAAAGGAACTGGCGTGGTCGCCTGGTTTTGGCCCGCTTCGCGCCCCATCGCCGGCAAGCCGGCCCCCACGGAGTGTGCATTCCCTGTGGGAGCCGGCTTGCCGGCGATGGGGCGCGAAGCGGCCCTGAGTGCTGTCGAAAATACCGCAGATGTAGCTACGTCAGCTAGAGAACCGCGAAGGTTCCCTGCGCCTTGGCCACCCGCTTGTCGTCCTGGAGCACGTCAGCGTCGACCACCAGCGTGCGTCGTCCTGCATGCAATACCCGGGCGACACACAGCACTTCGCCTTCGCTGACCGCACGCATGTAGTTGATCTTGCATTCGATGGTCACGCTCTGCTGGTCGAAGCCATGGCTGGCCGAGCAGGCCAGGCCCATGGCGATGTCCACCAGGCTGAAGATCGCCCCGCCGTGCAGCTTGTGGCCACGGTTGCGCAGGTGCGGCTCGAGCGCCAGGGCCACCTCGGCAACGCCTGTGTCCAGGCGTTGCAGGCGGCAGCCCAGGAGCTGGCTGAAGGCGCTTTCGACGTATTCCTGCGCGATGTCCATCACTTCTTCTTCAGCTGCTTGGCGTTGGCGAACAGCGCGGCCATGGCGTTGTTCGTCGGTGCGGCGCTGGTGGTCTCACGCTGGCGTGGTGCCTGCTGCTGGCGGTTGCCGCCATTGCCACGATTGCCGCCACGGTTGCCCTCGACCTTCTCGCCCGGGGTGTCGCTCATGCGCATGGACAGGCCGACACGCTTGCGCGGGATGTCCACCTCCATGACCTTGACCTTGACCACGTCGCCGGCCTTGACCGCTTCACGCGGGTCCTTGACGAACTTCTCCGACAGCGCCGAGATGTGTACCAGGCCGTCCTGGTGCACGCCGATGTCGACGAAGGCACCGAAGTTGGTGACGTTGGTCACCACGCCTTCGAGGATCATGCCCGGCTCCAGGTCCTTGAGGTCCTCGACGCCGTCCTGGAAGGTGGCGGTCTTGAACTCGGGGCGTGGGTCGCGGCCCGGTTTGTCCAGCTCTTGCAGGATGTCGGTGACGGTCGGCAGGCCGAAGGTCTCGTCGGTGAACTTCTTCGGGTCGAGGCGCTTGAGGAAGCCGCTGTCGCCGATCAGCGAGCGGATGTCGCGGTCGGTGTCGGCGGCGATGCGCTGCACCAGGGGGTAGGCTTCCGGGTGCACCGCCGAGGCGTCCAGCGGGTTAGCGCCGTTCATCACGCGCAGGAAGCCGGCCGCCTGCTCGAAGGTCTTCTCGCCCAGGCGGCTGACTTTTTTCAGCGACGCGCGGGTGGCGAACGGACCGTTGGCGTCGCGGTGGGCGACGATGTTCTGCGCCAGGGTGGCGTTGAGGCCGGAGATACGCGTCAGCAGCGCCACCGAGGCAGTGTTGACGTCCACGCCCACGGCGTTCACGCAGTCCTCGACCACGGCGTCCAGGCCACGGGCCAGCTTCACCTGCGACACGTCGTGCTGGTACTGGCCGACGCCGATGGATTTCGGGTCGATCTTCACCAGCTCGGCCAGCGGGTCCTGCAGGCGACGGGCGATGGACACGGCGCCACGGATCGACACGTCCAGGTCGGGGAACTCGCGGGCGGCCAGTTCCGAGGCCGAGTACACCGAGGCACCGGCCTCGGAGACCATGATCTTGGTGATCTTCAGCGCGGGATACTTCTTGACCAGCTCGGCCACCAGCTTGTCGCTCTCGCGGCTGGCGGTGCCGTTGCCGATGGCGATCAGCTCCACCGAGTGCTTGGCGCACAGCGCGGCCATGATGGAAATGGTGCGGTCCCAGTCGTTCTTCGGCGCGTGCGGGTAGACCGTGGTGTGGTCGAGCAGCTTGCCGGTGGCATCGACCACGGCGATCTTGCAGCCGGTGCGCAGGCCCGGGTCGAAGCCCAGGGTGGCGCGCGGGCCGGCCGGGGCGGCAAGCAGCAGGTCGTGCAGGTTGTGGGCGAAGACGTTGATCGCCTCGCCCTCGGCGTTGTCGCGCAGCTCGCCGAACAGGTCGGTCTCCAGGTGGGTGTACAGCTTGACCTTCCAGGTCCAGCGCACCACTTCGCCCAGCCACTTGTCGGCCGGGCGGTTGCGGTTTTCGATGCCGACATGGTTGCCGATCATCAGTTCGCACGGGTGCAGGGTGCCCGGCAGTTCTTCGCCGACTTTCAGCGAGGCGCTCAGCACGCCTTCGTTGCGCCCGCGGAAGATCGCCAGGGCGCGGTGGGACGGCGCGGTGCGCAGCAGTTCATCATGGGCGAAGTAGTCGCGGAACTTGGCGCCTTCCTCTTCTTTGCCGGCAACCACGCGGGCGGTCAGCACGGCTTCCTGCTTGAGGAAGTTGCGCAGCTTGTCGAGCAGGGCGGCGTCTTCGGCGAAGCGCTCCATGAGGATGTACTTGGCGCCTTCCAGGGCGGCCTTGACGTCGGCCACGCCTTTTTCGGCGTCGACGAAGCGCGCGGCTTCGGTCTCCGGGGTCAGCTGCGGGTCGTCGAACAGGCCGTCGGCCAGCTCGCCGAGGCCGGCTTCCAGGGCGATCTGGCCCTTGGTGCGGCGTTTCTGCTTGTACGGCAGGTAGAGGTCTTCGAGGCGGGTCTTGGTGTCGGCCAGCTTGATCTCGCGGGCCAGTTCCGGGGTCAGCTTGCCCTGTTCCTCGATGCTGGACAGGATGCTGGCGCGGCGCTCGTCGAGTTCGCGCAGGTAGCGCAGGCGCTCTTCCAGGTGGCGCAGTTGGGTGTCATCCAGGCTGCCGGTCACTTCCTTGCGGTAACGGGCGATGAAGGGCACGGTCGATCCTTCGTCCAACAGGCCCACGGCCGCTTCGACCTGCTGTGGGCGCACGCCCAGTTCCTCGGCGATACGGCTGTTGATGCTGTCCATGAAAACCACCTGACAAATAGTGAATGCAAGGCCGCGGGAGGGCGTTCAGGCCCGGCGACGCAGGGTGAAAGCCGCGCATTATACCCATCGCGCCGGGCTTGCGGTGATGGCGCCGCGCCAGCCGACGACCGCGCCGAACTGGCGTCGAGGGAAAAATCTGCTAACAATGCACACGGCACGCGTGGCAATGGCTACGCCATAATGCGCGGCGATATCAGAGGAGTAATTCATGACCAGCAACGCAAACGCCGCAGAAGGCGACAAGATTCTCATCGTCGACGACGACCCGGGCCTGAGCAGCCTGCTGGACCGGTTCTTCACCAGCAAGGGTTACCGCGTACGTACCGTACCCAATGTCGAACAGATGGACCGCCTGCTGGCCCGTGAAGTGTTCAACCTGGTGGTGCTCGACCTGATGCTGCCCGGCGAGGACGGCCTGTCCGCCTGCAAACGGTTGCGCGCGTCGAACAACCAGATCCCGATCATCATGCTCACCGCCAAGGGCGACGAGCTCAGCCGTATCAAGGGCCTCGAACTGGGCGCCGACGACTACTTGGCCAAGCCGTTCAACCCCGACGAGCTGGTGGCCCGGGTCAAGGCCGTGCTGCGTCGCCAGGCCCCGAGCGTGCCGGGAGCGCCGGGCAGCGAGGAAGAAACCGTCACCTTCGGCGACTACGCACTGTCGCTGGCCACCCGCGAGCTCAAGCGTGGCGAGGAGACGCACATGCTGACCACCGGCGAGTTCGCCGTGCTCAAGGCACTGGTCATGCATGCCCGCGAGCCGCTGACCCGCGACAAGCTGATGAATCTGGCCCGTGGCCGCGAGTGGGACGCCCTGGAGCGCTCCATCGACGTGCAGATCTCGCGCCTGCGCCGGATGATCGAACCCGACCCGTCCAAGCCTCGCTACATCCAGACCGTCTGGGGTGTGGGCTACGTCTTCGTGCCGGATGGAAACGCCGGCAAATGAGCCTGCCGGCTCGTCAGGTTGCAGCAGGGCGACTCATGCGAGTCGCCCTGTTTTCGTCTATGGCGCCCGGCCTTTTCTGCACAGTAGTTGATCGATGAAAACGCCTCTCTGGTTCCCGCAAAGCTTCTTCGCCCGCACCCTCTGGCTGGTGCTGATCGTCGTGCTGTTCTCCAAGGCACTGACACTCGTGTACCTGCTGATGAACGAGGACGTGCTGGTCGATCGCCAGTACAGCCACGGCGTGGCCCTGACGCTGCGCGCGTACTGGGCGGCGGACGAAGAGAACCGCGACAGTATCGCCGAGGCCGCGGGGTTGATTCGTGTCACCGGATCCGGCGTGCCGGAAGGCGAACAGCACTGGCCCTACAGCGAGATCTATCAACGGCAGATGCAGGCCGAGCTGGGCGATGACACCGAAGTGCGCCTGCGCATCCATGCGCCGCCGGCCCTGTGGGTCAACGCGCCGAGCCTGGGCCCGGGCTGGCTCAAGGTGCCGCTGTACCCACATCCGTTGCGCGGGCAGAAGATCTGGAACGTGCTGGGCTGGTTCCTCGCCATCGGCCTGCTGTCCACGGCATCGGCCTGGATCTTCGTGCGCCAGCTCAACCAGCCGCTCAAGCGCCTGGTGTTCGCCGCCCGTCAGTTGGGCCAGGGGCGCAGCGTGCGCCTGCCGATCAGCGACACGCCCAGCGAGATGACCGAGGTGTACCGGGCGTTCAACCAGATGGCCGAGGATGTCGAGCAGGCCGGGCGTGAGCGCGAGCTGATGCTGGCCGGGGTCTCCCATGACCTGCGCACGCCGCTGACCCGGCTGCGCCTGTCGCTGTCCTTGATGGGCAACGACAGTGACCTCAGCGATGACATGGTCCGTGATATCGAGGACATGGATGCGATTCTCGACCAGTTCCTGGCGTTCATTCGCGACGGACGCGACGAGCCGGTGGAGGAAGTCGACCTCAACGACTTGATCTACGAAGTGGTGGCGCCCTACAACCAGCACAAGGAGCAGGTGCGCCTGTGCCTGGAGCCGATCCCGCCGTTCCCGCTGCGGCGGGTGTCGCTCAAGCGCATGCTGGGCAACCTGATCGGCAATGCCCTGCATCATGCCGGCAAGGGGGTCGAGGTGGCGGCGTATGTGTCAGGTGACCAGAGCGCGCCCTACGTGGTGCTCAGCGTGCTGGACCGTGGCACCGGGATCGACGAGTCGGAGCTGGAGACCATCTTCAACCCGTTCATTCGCGGTGATCGGGCGCGAGGCGGCAAGGGCACTGGGCTGGGGCTGGCGATCGTCAAGCGGATCGCCGCGCAGCATGGCGGGAATGTGGAGTTGCGCAATCGGTCCGGCGGCGGGATCGAGGCGCGGGTGAGGCTGCCGCTGGGCTTGTTGTTGCCGCGTAACGCCGTCTAGACGCATCGCGGGGCAAGTCGGGTCGCCGCACCGACCCGACTTGCCCCGCGATTGATTTCAACCTTTACCCTTGGTCCGCGTCTGGTTCGGCCCGCTGTTCTTCTCCAGGTGCTCGATGATCATCCCGGCGACATCCTTGCCGGTGGTCACTTCGATGCCTTCCAGCCCTGGCGACGAGTTCACCTCCATCACCAGCGGCCCATGGTTGGAACGCAGGATATCCACGCCCGCCACGCTCAAGCCCATCACCTTGGCCGCACGGATGGCGGTCATGCGTTCTTCCGGGGTGATCTTGATCAGGCTCGCCACTCCGCCACGATGCAGGTTGGAGCGAAACTCGCCGGGCTTGGCCTGACGCTTCATCGAGGCGATCACCTTGTCGCCCACCACGAAGCAGCGGATATCGGCGCCACCGGCCTCCTTGATGTACTCCTGGACCATGATGTTCTGCTTCAGGCCCATGAACGCTTCGATCACCGACTCGGCGGCCTTGGTGGTCTCGCACAGCACCACGCCGATACCCTGGGTGCCTTCGAGCACCTTGATCACCAGTGGCGCGCCGTTGACCATCTGGATCAGGTCGGGAATGTCGTCCGGCGAGTGGGCGAAGCCGGTGACCGGCAGCCCGATGCCACGGCGTGACAGCAGCTGCAGCGAGCGCAGCTTGTCACGCGAGCGGGCGATGGCCACCGACTCGTTGAGCGGATAGACACCCATCATCTCGAACTGGCGCAGCACTGCGCAGCCGTAGAAGGTGACCGACGCACCGATGCGCGGAATCACCGCGTCGAAGCCCTCCAGCGGTTTGCCGCGGTAGTGGATCTGCGGCTTGTGGCTGGCGATGTTCATGTAGGCCCGGAGTGTGTCGATCACCACCACTTCGTGGCCCCGTTGGGTGCCGGCCTCGACCAGGCGGCGGGTGGAATACAGACGCGGATTGCGCGACAGCACAGCGATCTTCATGCAGCACCTGTGACAGGGGAAAGGGTGGCCACAAAGGCCGGTTTGTCCTGGACGTACTTCAGGCCGGGGTTCACCACCAACTGGCCGTGGATCAGCGCCTTCGAGCCGAGCAGCAAGCGATAGCGCATGTTCTTGCGGCAGGCCAGGGTGAACTCGACTTCCCAGACCCGGTCGCCGAGCGCCAGGGGAGTGCGGATCACGTAGCGGGTCTGGGCGTGGCCATTGGAGCTTTTGATGGTCTTCATCGTCACCAGCGGCGCTTCGCAGCGGCGGTGGCGCAACTGCACCACCGAGCCCAGGTGCGCGGTGAAACGCACCCACGGCTGGCCATCGCGCTCGAAGGGTTCGACCTCGGTGGCATGCAGGCTGGAGGTACTGGCGCCGGTGTCGATCTTGGCGCGCAGGCCGGCGACACCGAGGCCGGGCAGGGCGACCCACTCGCGCAGGCCGATCACAGTCAGATGGTCAAATGTCTTCACAAAGCGTGCCCTGCGGATGAGGTGGTGAACTGTAATGACGGCACGGACTTTTTGCATCCGTCAGTCACGGTAGTACAGTTCCGTGAAAGACAGAGTTCGAGGAAAAACCATGGCACAAAAGCCTGAAGACGACGACAAGGTCCGCCTGGACAAATGGCTGTGGGCGGCGCGCTTCTACAAGACCCGGGCATTGGCCAAGGCCGCCATCGAAAGTGGCAAGGTGCACTGCCGGGGCGAGCGCTGCAAGCCGGGCAAGGAGCCGCGAGTGGGTGACGAATTCGTGCTGCGCACCGGCTTCGACGAGCGCACGGTGGTGGTCAAGGCGTTGTCGGTGGTGCGGCGCGGGGCACCCGAAGCGCAGACGCTTTACGAGGAGACGGCCGAGAGCGTGAAGCGCCGCGAGCAGGCAGCCGAGATGCGCAAGGCCGGAGCACTGGGCATGACCACCGATGGGCGACCGAACAAGAAGCAGCGGCGACAGATCCACCAGCTGCATGGCAGCTTCGAGTGACAGGAGCCGCAAAGCGGCTCCTGTGTCCGGTCAGGCGGCGCGGATCACGCTCATTCGCCCGACCAGCGGCAGCTTGCCGAGCAGACCGAACAGCGGCGCCGTCCAGCGCACCAGTGCCGCACTGGTCCTGGCCACCAGCGGCGTGTGGCAGCTCCAGCCGAGCGCCAGCACGGCCATCAGCAGGCCTCCGATGTAGTCGTCCTGGCCCCAGTGGGCGCCGGCCACCAGGCGCGGCATCATGAACAGCAGCGCCAGCGCCCAGATCACCAGATGCTGGATCAGGCGGCGGCTGAACAGGCTCATGAACAGCGCCCAGATCAGCAGCACCGAGGCATGATCGCCGGGGAAACTCTGGCTGGAGCGGTCCTTGAGTTCCCACTTCGATTCCAGGTTCGGGTAGTAGTCGCTCAGGTGCACGGCGTTGTCGAACACCATCGACGGGCTGTTGTGCTGCCAGCCCATTGCGCTGACCCACTTGGAAAACAGTGCGCGAATCACCACTAAGAGGAGTAGGGTGACCAGGAAGCCGAAAAACGCCTGGCGCACCTGGATGGCCTTGAATACCCAATCGCCGCGGATCAGCAGCGACAACATGATCAGACCGACCAGGATGTCGAAGGGGCGCAGGCTGCCGACCGTCCAGATCGATCGCCAGACCAGGTTGTCGGCCAGCGGGGCGTTGAGGCTGTGGAACAGCCATTCGTCGAAAGTCAGGCACAGGATCTGGCCAACGGGCCACAACCAGAAACACAGTAGTGCGATGGGCAGCAGGGTGCAGGCTGCCAAGGGTCCCCAGGACCACCTTGCTTGGAACAGTGGTCGATTCTCCATAAAATACCTCGATACCCAGCAGGAAATGAGCGCCTCATGAGCGCTCTGCGACGGACCTTTCAGTCTCCTGTAATTATTTTGTAATCATTTTTAGAAAGCCAGACAACCATGAGCGACTTGCCAGATACCGATTTCACCCAACGCTTCCTGTTCGACGACCGCGACGTACGTGGCGAAATGGTCGTTCTGGAGCGCAGCTACGCCGAGGTGCTGGCCAAGCACGCTTACCCACGGCCGGTCCAGTGCATGCTGGGCGAGCTGATGGCCGCCGCAGCCCTGCTGGTCGGCACCCTGAAGTTCGATGGACTGCTGGTCCTCCAGGCGCAATCCCAAGGCCCGGTACCATTGCTGGCCATCGAATACACCAGCGAACACGACATCCGCGGCCTGGCGCGCTATGAAGCCGAGCAGATCAAGGATGACGCGAGCCTTGCCGACCTGATGCCGGGTGGCCACCTGGTGCTGACCATCATTCCGGTCAATGGCCAGCGCTACCAGGGCACTGTCGAGCTGGACGGCAAGGACCTGTCGGAGTGTTTCACCAACTACTTCGTCATGTCGCAGCAGGTGAACACCTGCATCACCCTGGCTGCCGATGGCGCCCGCGCCCGTGGCCTGCTGGTGCAGCAGTTGCCGGCCGAGATCCACAAGGACAGCGAGGAGCGCGAGGAAAGCTGGGCTCACGTAAAAGCCCTGGCCAACACCGTGAAGGCCGAGGAACTGCTCGGTCTGGACAATGAAACCATGCTGCATCGCCTGTACCACGAGGATGCCGTGCGCCTGTTCGACATCCAGCCGCTGCGCTTCAAGTGCAGCTGCTCGCGCGAGCGCTCCGGCAACGCACTGGTAAGCCTTGGCGAGCATGACGCCAAGCAGTTGGTGCAAGAGTGCGGCGGCAAGGTCGAGATCGATTGCCAGTTCTGCAACGAGCGCTATTTCTTCGATGCAAGCGATGTGGCGCAATTGTTTGCCGGTGGTGGCACCGGCGCACCGTCAGAAACTCAGCACTGAAACGGTTAACTACAGGGGAAACTCCTGTCGAATTGCGCAAAAGCGCAGTTCTGACAGGAGGGGCCTACTTTTTTTGGGCGTTTCTGGCATAATCCGGCCACTTTTTTCGCTGTAGTAGTTTTTTCGAGACAACTACAAAACGTTTGGAGCACTCGGCCTCGGGCCGGATGGGGTATCTCATGACGCAAGCCAACAACACCGTGTACACCGACCTGAGCGTCGATGACCTGGTAAAAGAAGCGCTGCAACGCGGTGAAGGTGTGCTGGCCGATACCGGCGCACTGGTCGTCGAGACGGGTCACCGTACTGGCCGTTCGCCGGCTGACCGTTTCATCGTTGACGAACCGAGCACCTCTGCCGCCATCGCCTGGGGCCCGATCAACCGCAAGTTCCCGGCCGACAAGTTCGATGCCCTGTGGGACCGCGTCGAGGCGTTCAACAACGCCCAGGATCACTTCGTCTCCTACGTGCACGTAGGTGCCGCTGCCGAGCACTACTTGCCGGTCAAGATGACCACCCAGACCGCCTGGCAGAACCTGTTCGGCCGTTGCCTGTTCATCAATCCGGCCCAGTACAACCCGGCTGGCCGTGATGAGTGGCAAGTCCTCAACGTCGCCAACTTCGAGTGCGTGCCCGAGCGCGACGGCACCAACTCCGACGGCTGCGTCATCATCAACTTCGCCCAGAAGAAGGTGCTGATCGCTGGCATGCGTTATGCCGGCGAAATGAAGAAAGCCATGTTCTCGGTGCAGAACTTCCTGCTGCCGGCCGCCGATGTGCTGCCGATGCACTGCGCCGCCAACATCGGCGAGGCAGGCGACGTGACCCTGTTCTTCGGCCTGTCCGGCACCGGCAAGACCACCCTGTCGGCCGACGAGAGCCGTTACCTGATCGGTGACGACGAGCACGGCTGGGGCGAAGGCGTTGTCTTCAACATTGAAGGCGGCTGCTACGCCAAGTGCATCGACCTGTCCGAGAAGAACGAGCCGGTCATCTGGAAAGCCATCAAGCATGGCGCGGTACTGGAGAACGTCGTCCTCGACGCCAACCAGCACGCCGACTACGCCGATGTCAGCCTGACCCAGAACAGCCGTGCCGCCTACCCACTGGAGCACGTGGCCAAGCGTTCCGAGAAGAACCTGGGCGGTGAGCCGAACGCGGTCATCTTCCTGACCTGCGACCTGACCGGCGTGCTGCCGCCAGTGTCGATCCTGAACAACGAGCAGGCGGCCTACCACTTCCTGTCCGGTTACACCGCGCTGGTCGGTTCCACCGAAATGGGTTCGGGCGGCGGCATCAAGTCGACCTTCTCCACCTGCTTCGGCGCACCGTTCTTCCCGCGCCCGGCCGGCGAGTACGCCGAGCTGCTGATCAAGCGCATCAACGCCTTCGGCTCCAAGGTCTACCTGGTCAACACCGGTTGGACCGGCGGTGGCTACGGTGTCGGCAAGCGCTTCAGCATCCCGACCACCCGTGGCGTGATCGCCGCCATCCAGAGCGGCGCTCTGGTCGGCGCCGAGACCGAGCACCTGGACATCATCAACCTGGACGTGCCGAAGGCCGTGCCAGGCGTCGAGACCGAGCTGCTCAACCCGCGCAACACCTGGGCTGACAAGGCCGCCTACGACGAAGCCGCCAAGGGCCTGGCCACGCTGTTCACCGAGAACTTCAAGAAGTTCGACGTTTCCGACGCCATCAAGGCCGCTGGTCCGCAGCTGTAAGCTGCTGCCGGTTCGGATGAAGAAGCCGCCCCCCGGGCGGCTTTTTCGTTTCTGCTGGCTGATGCCGTGCAGGGAGTACAGGCGCTTTCGCAATACAGGACGGCCAGAATCTGTTTCACTTGCGTGGCACACCTCTGCAAGCAGATGCCCTCATGACCGAATCCCCCCAACGCTCCGCCTTCTCACACTTGCACCCCATCCTCACTCGCCCGCAGGACAACGACCACAACGGTCACCTTGCCGGCTCGACCGTGCATGCCTTCTTCGAAACCGCCATCGACGCCTTCCTGGTCGAACAGGCCGAACTGGACCTGCGCGACGGCGAGCTGGCCGGCTTCGTGGTGAGCTCGGCGGCGGACTTCTTTGCCCTGCCGGGCTTCCCCGATGTGCTCGAGGTGGGCCTGGGCGTGACCCGGCTGGCGGGCAGCACCGTGGAGTTCCGCCTGGCGCTGTTCCGGCCAGGTGAAGCCGACGCCTGTGCCGCAGGGAGTGTGGTGAAGGTCTTCATCGAGCGGGCCTCGGGTCGGCCGGTGGCGTTGCCCGAAGCGCTGCAAGGGGTCCTCGCCGGGCTGTCGCTCAATCGTTGAGGCGGATGATCCCTTCACGCACGGCGAACAGTACCAGGCCGGGCACATCGTGAATCTGCAGGCGGTGCATGATCTGCGAGCGGTGCGCCTCGACGGTCTTGATGCTCAGGCCCAGCCCTTCGGCGATGGAGCGGGTGGTCTCGCCGCGAGCGATCAAGCGCAGGATCTCCAGCTGGCGGGTGGTCAGCGGCGGTGTCTGGGCCTGGCTGGCAACGCGCTTGCGACTGTGCTTGAGCGCTTGGCCGATCACCATCGGCAGCACCGCCGACGACAGGTACTGACCGCCTCCGCGCAAGGCCTGCAGAGCCTGTTCCAGTTCGCTCACCGTGGCGTTCTTGAGCAGGAAGCCGTGGGCGCCGAGTTGCAGGCAGCTCATCACGTGCTCCAGTTCCGAGCGTGGCGAGAACATCAGCACGCGGCTGGCGGGCGCGCGGATGAACAGCTCCTGCAGCGCCTGCTGGCTGTCCAGTTCGCCGCTCATGTCGAGCACCACGATGTCTGGCTTGAGTTTTTCGGCCAGGCTCACGGCCGTCATGGCATCGCCGGTGTCGCCCACCACGACGAAGTCTTTCTTCTGTTCGAGCAAGGCACGCAGGCCAGCACGGAAGAGGGGCGAGTGATCGGCAAGCAGGATTCGGCAGGGCATGGATAAGGGCCTGTTTCGCAAGGGAAGGGGGGCGGCAGGCCTGCTCGTTCCGAAAGCGCACTGCCGCGCGGGCGCGCGATCAGTCCTTGTCTGCCGGTTGGCGCGGCAGTGCCTCTCATCATAGGCGTTCGAACACTGACGGCAGTAGCGGGCGCAGGGGCAGGCCGAAGGCGTGGATGCTTTCGCTATGACCGATTATCAGCAGGCCGCCGGGACGCAGGTGCGCCAGCAGGCTTTGGAGCACCTCGCTCTTGTAGCGCGGCGCCAGGCTCGACAGCAGGTTGCGCAGCAGGATGACGTCGAAGCTGCCAAGGTATTCAGGCAATGGGCGAATCAGGTTGATCGCCTCGAAACGTACCCGTTCACGCAGGGCCGGCGCCATGCGCAGCCGGCCGGCCATCTCGCCGACGCCACACAGGCAGTGGCGGGCCAGCCAGCCCTCGGGAAAATAGCGAGCCTGGGCGATGTCGTAGATGCCGGCGCCGGCAGTTTCCAGCACGTATCGATCGAAGTCGCTGGCCAGTACTTGCCAGCCCGGATGACGCGCGTGCTCGGCGGCGACCATGGCCAGGCTCCAGGCTTCTTCGCCTGTGGCGCAGGCAGCGCTCCACAGGCGCGCCGGATGGTCGAGCTCGGCCAACCAGCGAACCAGGCATTCGAAGTGACGATGTTCACGGAAGAAGTAGCTGTCGTGGGCGACCAGCAGGCGCAGCAGCTGTTCGTGCTCGTCACCACCCTGGGGATTATCGAGCAGCGCGAGATAGCGCTCGAAATCCGTCAGGCCCAGGGCCTTGAGCCGCTTGTGCAGGCGCGCCGCGACCACGGCCCGGCGATCATCGGCCAACTGCACACCCGTGGCCAGCATGACCCGCTGGCGAATGTTCGCAAAGCAGGCTTCGCTGAGCAGGGGCGGGCGCCGGCTTGGCATCCTTCAGTCTCCCCAGGTTCGGAGAGAACAGGTGGGAGCGTTGAGGTTCGCGCGCATTCCCTGCGTCCTGTGCATGGTCGAAACGGCGATGATAACTAGTGGCCAGTAGCCTCCATATCGGGGTGGCCCCTAATCCTGGTGGCATGCGCAAACGAAAAGGCCCTGCCGGTGAGGGCAGGGCCTTAGGCGTCAGGCGTAAGCCTGGCGATCAGTCGCGCCAGTGGCGCTTGTGCTTGCGGTGCCCGTAATGGTGGCCGCGATCGTAATGGCGACGATCGTCGTAGCCGCGACGGTAGCGGCGGTCGTGGCGCTCGTCTTCGTCGGCCTTGTTGCCCATGTAGTTGCCCAGTGCGCCACCGGCGCCGCCACCGGCCGCCGCACCGATGTAGCTACCGGTGGTGCCGCCCATGGAGCGACCGACGACGTTGCCGCCCGCCGCGCCCAGCGCGCCACCGATGGCCGCTTCGCCACGCTGGCGCTTGTCGGCGCCGACCGCACTACCGGCTGCGCCACCCAGGCCCGCGCCGATGGCCGAGCCGGTGCTGCCACCGATGGACTGGCCGACGACAGAGCCCAGTACCCCACCCAATGCGCCGCCAATGCCGGCCTCGGTGGTGCCGCCTGCCATGGCAACGCCGCTGAGCAAGCTGAAAGACAACAACAGAATCGAGGAGTACTTCTTCATCAAGAGAGCCTCAGAGGGATGACGAGGCGGAATTTGAGGCTCGGCGAAGCGGCTGGCAACGGAAATCCGACGAATAGCACGAATTGTACACAATATTCTAACTTGTTGATTTATGTATGAAACTTTCTCGATTTTCGGCTGTCTGAGCTATTTATGACAAAGCCCTGAACCGTTGCGGAACAGGGCTTTTTTGTGGGCGGATTCTCGGAATCTACGCGGGTCCCTGTAGGAGAGCGGCACACGGCTCAGATAATGCGTCCGTCGTCCCGCGCTCGCTCCAGCTTGATGGCGATGAACTTCGAGGTCGGCGTGTGGCTGCCGTCACCGATGCTCTCCAGCGGCACCAGCGGGTTCACTTCCGGGTAGTACGCCGCCGCCTGGCCGGCGGGAATGTCGAACGCCAGCAGGGTGAAGCCATGCACCCGGCGTACATGTTCGTCGCCCCACAGCGACACGATGTCGACCTTCTGCCCCGGCTGGAAGCCCAGGCGAACGATGTCGGCCTCGTTGGCGAACAGGACGTTGCGCTGGCCGCGCACGCCGCGGTAACGGTCGTCCATGCCATAGATGGTGGTGTTGTACTGATCGTGCGAACGCATCGACTGCATGATCAGGTCCGGCAACTGGCCGCTGGCGCGCACGCGCTCGTCGAGCAGGCTGTCGGGCAGCAGGTTGGCCTTGAAGTTGGCGCGGCCGCTGGCGGTCTTCCACTGACGGCTGCCGGCGCTGTTGCCCAGGTAGAAGCCGCCGGGCAGACGCAGGCGCTCGTTGAAGTCGGCGAAGCCCGGGATGGTGTCGGCGATCAGCTCGCGGATGCGGTCGTAATCGGCCACCAGCCAATGCCAGTCCACCGGCTGCTGGCCCAGGGTGGCGGCGGCGATGCCGGCGACCACGGCGGGTTCGGAGCGCATCTGCCTGGACAGCGGCTTGAGCTGGCCGTTGGAGGCGTGGACCATGCTGAACGAGTCCTCCACCGTCACCGCCTGCGGGCCTTCGCCTTGCAGGTCGATATCGGTGCGGCCCAGGCACGGCAGGATCAGCGCCTGCTTGCCATGGATCAGGTGGCTGCGGTTGAGCTTGGTGCTGATGTGCACGGTCAGGTCGCAGTTGCGCAGCGCCTGAGCGGTGCGTTCGGTGTCCGGTGTGGCCTGGGCGAAATTGCCGCCCAGGCCGATGAACACCTTGGCCCGGCCTTCGAGCATGGCGTGGATCGCTTCGACGGTGTTGTGGCCGTTGTGGCGCGGCACCGGGAAGCCGAAGCGCTTTTCGATGGCGTCGAGCAGGAACACCGGCGGGCGCTCGTTGATGCCCATGGTACGGTCGCCCTGCACGTTGCTGTGGCCGCGCACCGGACACAGGCCGGCGCCCGGCACGCCGAGGTTGCCGCGCAGCAGCATCAGGTTGACGATTTCCTGGATGGTCGGCACCGAGTGGCGATGCTGGGTGATGCCCATGGCCCAGCACATGATCACGCGCTTGCCCCTGCGGTACATGCGCGCCGACAGTTCGATGTCGGCCAGGCTCAGGCCCGACTGTGCCTGGATCTGTTCCCAGGACGTGGCGTCGAGCACCGCCAGGTATTCGTCCACGCCGTGGCCGTGTTCGGCGATGAAGTCATGATCGAAGATCGCCGGTTCGCCGTTGGCCTGGGCTTCACGCTCCCATTGCAGCAGGAACTTGGCCATGCCGCGCAGCAGCGCCATGTCGCCCCCCAGCGCCGGGCGGAAGAACGCGGTGTTGGTCGGACGATCGCTGTTGGTCAGCATCTCCAGCGGGTTCTGCGGGTGCTGGAAGCGCTCCAGGCCACGCTCCTTGAGCGGGTTGACGCAGACCACCTGGGCGCCGCGCTTCACCGCGTCGCGCAGCGGGTCGAGCATGCGTGGGTGGTTGGTGCCGGGGTTCTGGCCCCAGACGAAGATCGTGTCGGCGTGCTCGAAGTCGTCGTAGGTGACCGTGCCCTTGCCCACCCCGACGCTCTGGCCCAGGGCCACGCCGCTGGCCTCGTGGCACATGTTCGAGCAGTCGGGGAAGTTGTTGGTGCCATAGGCGCGCACGAACAGCTGATACAGGTACGCCGCCTCGTTGCTGGCTCGGCCTGAGGTATAGAACTCGGCCTGGTCGGGGCTGGCCAGGTCGTTCAGGTGCCGGGCGATCAGGGCGTACGCGGCGTCCCAGTCGATGGGTCGGTAGCGGTCGGTGGTCGGGTCGTAGACCATCGGCTCGGTCAGGCGGCCCTGGTATTCGAGCCAGTAGTCGCTCTGCTCCAGCAGCGCGCTGACGCTGTAGCGGGCGAAGAACGCCGCGTCCACGCGCCGCTTGGTGGCTTCCCAGTTGACCGCCTTGGCGCCGTTCTCGCAGAACTTGACCATACCGCTCTCGGGCGAGTCGCCCCAGGCGCAGCCAGGGCAGTCGAAGCCGCCGTTCTGGTTGGTCTTGAGCAGGGCGCGGATGTTCTTCAGGGCGTTGTCGCTACCCACCCAGGCCTTGGCCACGCTGCGCAGCGCGCCCCAGCCGCCGGCAGGGCCGGGGTAGGGCTTGTAGCGGGGAGGGGAGGCGGGGGCGTTGTCTGGCAGTTTTTCGTAGGAGGTCACGGCTGTTGCTACTCCGCCGCAGGGCTGAACACCCGCGGTGCGCTGTGTTTGGGCAGGTGGATGAGATTGAGGTTGTGCTTGCGTGCCCATTGCAGGGCCAGGCCGGTGGGGGCCGAGAGACTTACCAAGGTCTGGATGCCGGCGCGCAGGACTTTCTGGATCAGTTCCAGGCTGCAGCGGCTGGTGACGATGGCCAGGCCACCCTCTGTGGCGATGCGCTGGCGCAGCAGGGCGCCGATCAGCTTGTCCAGGGCGTTGTGCCGGCCAATGTCCTCGCGGCCCAGCAGCAACTGACCTTCGCGGTCCATGAACAGCGCCGCGTGCACCGCGCCGCAGTGCTGGCCCAGCGGCTGGAAGGCATCGATGCGCTGACGCAGGTCGTTGAGCCAGTGCGCCGGCGGCAGTGGCGCGCCGGGCAGCACGTTCAGTTCGGGCAATGCCTGCTCCAGGGCCTCGACGCCGCACAGGCCGCAGCCGCTGGTGCCCGCCAGCTGGCGGCGCTGGTTCTTCAGGTTCCAGAACGCGCGGCTGGAGATCTCCAGGTCGGCGTAGAGCGCCGAGCCGCTGCCGGAGAGCTTCACATCGTAGATTTCATCGGTGCCGGCAACGATCCCGCTGCCGACGCTGAAGCCGACGGCGAAGTCTTCCAGGTCGGTTGGGCTGACCAGCATCACCGCCTGGTTCAGGCCGTTGTAGACGATGGCCAGGGCCACTTCCTCGGCCAGCGGCGTGCTGGCGCTCGTCGTGTCGCAGAGCTGGAAATAGTCGTAGGTGTTGCTGGCGGCGGGCAGGGCAAGAGGCGTGGACGCCGCGCAGACCGGGGGCTTGCTGTTCATCGGAGCGAATACCGGCGGCAGTTTGACCCCACAAGCCTAGGCCGCTGGGCAGGTGCCGTCTAATCGCTAGCATCTATGCCGTGATAGAGCGCGTCGATTGGTCGCAGTGGGGCGGATTGGCCGATCCTGGCCTAGACTCCTGCTTCCATGGATTCACCATCGAAGGAGCACCACATGAGCCTGTTCAGTTTCGTGAAGGAAGCCGGCGAGAAGTTGATCGACCTGCTGACGCCTGACAAGGCAGAGGCCGCACTGAAGGATCACGTCAAGAACATCGGCTTGGGCAACCCGAACATCTCGGCCACTGTAGAGGGAGACAAGATCATCCTCAAGGGCGAGGTTGCCAGCCAGGAGGAGAAAGAGAAGATCATCCTGGCGGCGGGCAATATCGCCGGGGTGGCCTCGGTCGATGACCAGATCACCGTCACCGGGCCGGTGGCCCAGGCGGCGCGGTTCGTCGAGGTCGAGAAAGGCGACACCCTGAGCGCCATCTCCAAGCGGGTCTATGGCGACGCGAACAAGTACCAGAAGATCTTCGAGGCGAACAAGCCGATGCTGAAGGACCCCAACAAGATCTATCCGGGGCAGGTGCTGCGTATTCCAGACTGACGTCATTGCGGGTCAAGCCCGCTCCCACGACGAAGCGCTTGTGGGAGCGGGCTTGACCCGCGACAGGGCCTACAGCCCTGCCAACAACTCCCGGTAGTCTTCCACTGCCGCAAACTCCTGGGTATCTCGCGGTTCGGCCCGGCTATCGGGCTGGCGCACCGCCAGCAGATGCCCCACCCCGAACCGCCGCGCACTGCGCAGAATCGCCAGGGTGTCATCGATGAACAGGCTGCGCGCCGGTTCAAAACCGATGTCCGCCTGCAAGGCATCCCAGAACTGCGGACTCTCCTTCGGATACCCATAGTCATGCGAGCTGATCAGCCGTTCGAAATACGGCGCCAGCTCCACCCGCTCGAGCTTCAGCGACAGCGAATCGCGATGCGCATTGGTGATCATCACCACCCGCTTGCCCGCCTGACGCACGGCGGCGAGGAAGGTGTCGGCATCCGGCTTGAGGGCGATGAGGTCGGCGATCTCCTGCTTCAGTTCGCGGATCGGCAGGCGCAGTTCGCGGCTCCAGAAGTCCAGGCAGTACCAGTTGAGCGTCCCGGCATGCTGCTCGAACAGCGGACGCAGCTCCAGCTCGGCCATGGCTCGGCTCACGCCGTGCAGCTCGGCATAGCGCTGGGGCAGGTGCTCCAGCCAGAAGCGGTTGTCGTAGTGCAGGTCGAGCAGGGTGCCGTCCATGTCCAGCAGGACGGTATCGATGGCGGACCAGGGAAGAGCGGGCATGGGAAATTCTCGATCAGTCGGCAAGCCACGGTATAGTAACCCGTTCACGCCAAGGAGCCGCCCCATGCGCCAGAAACCCACCGTCCTCAGCCGCGAGATCGTCGCCAGCAGCCGTCTGTTCCGCGTCGAAGCCGTGCAGTTGCGCTTCTCCAACGGTACCGAGCGCACCTACGAGCGGCTGGTCGGGCGTGGCAACGGCTATGGCGCGGTGATGATCGTGGCCATGCTCGACGCCGAGCACGCGGTGTTGGTCGAGGAGTACTGCGGTGGCACCGACGAATACGAACTGTCCCTGCCCAAGGGCCTGATCGAGCCGGGCGAGGACGTGCTGGCCGCCGCCGACCGGGAACTGAAGGAGGAGGCCGGTTTCGGTGCGCGTCAGCTGGAGCACCTGACCGAACTGTCGCTGTCGCCCGGCTACATGAGCCAGAAGATCCAGGTAGTCCTGGCCACCGACCTGTATGAAGAGCGTCTGGAGGGCGACGAGCCCGAGCCGATGCGGGTCGACAAGGTCAACCTGCGCGAACTCTCGGCCCTGGCCATGCACCCGCAGTTCACCGAAGGCCGGGCGCTGGCGGCGCTGTACCTGGCCCGTGACCTGCTGATCCAGCGTGGGGTGCTGAGCGTATGAACGATCGGCAGTTGCTGTTGGAAGTGGTGAAGCTTGCCCGGTTGGGTGGCGAGGCGATCCTGCCGTTCTGGCGCGCCGATGTGGCGGTGACCAGCAAGGCCGACGATTCGCCGGTGACGGCTGCCGACCTGGCGGCCCACCGGGTCATCGCCGATGGCCTGCAGGCGCTGGCACCGCAGATTCCGGTGCTGTCCGAGGAAGACTGCGACATCCCGCTGGCCACCCGCGAAGGCTGGCAGCGCTGGTGGCTGGTCGACCCACTGGATGGCACCAAGGAGTTCATCGCCGGCAGTGAAGAGTTCACCGTCAACATCGCGCTCATCGAGAACGGCGAGGTGGTGTTCGGGGTGGTGGCGATGCCGACCAATGGTCGCTGCTATTTTGGCGGCCGCGACCTGGGGGCCTGGCGTGCGCAGCGCGATGGTGCCGCGCAGCCGATCCGGGTGCGAAACGCACCGCCGCAGGGTGCGAAGTTCACTGTCGTTGCCAGCCGCCGCCATTCCAGCCCGCAACAAGAGGCCCTGCTGGCCGGCCTGGGTGGCGCGGTGGGCGAACTGGAACTGGCCAGCATCGGCAGTTCGCTGAAGTTCTGCCTGTTGGCCGAGGGCAGTGCCGACTGTTATCCGCGGCTGGCGCCGACCTCGCAATGGGATACCGCGGCCGCGCAGGGTGTGCTGGAGGGGGCCGGGGGTGAGGTGATCGGGCTGGATGGGCTGGCGTTTCGCTATCCGGCGCGGGAATCGTTGCTCAATCCGTTTTTCCTGGCGTTGCCCGGCGCCGCCGAATGGCGACAGGCGCTCGTCGAGCTGGCGGGTGCGATCAAAGCTTGAGCTGTCGGGGCTGCTGCGCAGCCCATCGCGGAACAAGGCCGCTCTCATGGAATAAACCGTAACTTATTGATTTATCTAGGCCCTGTGGGAGCGGCCTTGCGTCGCGAAAGGGGCGCGCAGCAGCCCCAAATTCCGAGCTGCCATCGAAATTGCTGGGGGCTGCTGCGCAGCCCTTTCGCGACGCAAGGCCGCTCCCACAGGGGGACAGTTCCCTGCGCGACAGCGCCCCCCGCTTTCAGCGATGCAGTACGTACTGCCCACTGAATTTCACGGCAGGCTCGTCACTGCCCTCGTTGCTCACCACCGTCTCCAGCGTCAGCCGCGCCCGCCCGCGGCGCTGGTACATCGTCAGGAACCGCTCCCAGGTCTTCTCGTCCGGCGCCGGGCAACGCGCCACCGCCGCCCCGGTGACCGGCAGCGGGTAGCTGATCTGTCCTTCCTGGATGACGATATGCCCGTCATCGATCCCCAGTTCGCGCAGACGCAGGTGCAGCCAGCCCCAACCCACCAGTACCGCGCCGCAGTAAAGGCTGCCGCCGAACATGGTGCTCTTGTGGTTGACGTTGGGGGCCAGCGGCAGCTTCAGGCGCAGACAGTGCTGCTGCCAATCTATGACTTCCATCCCCATCTCGCGGGTCAGCGGAATGTCGCCGTGCAGCACGGCCTGCAGGTACTGGCTATCGGTGCTCATTGACGGTGGTCCTCCTGATCGTCGTGCCCGCCGCCGCCGTCGAAGCTCAGCCCGTGCTTGCGCAGCTTGTCGTGCAGGGTCTTGCGCGGGATACCGAGGGCTTCGGCAAGGCTGCGCATCGAGTTGTGCGGCTGGGTCAGCTCGGCGGCGATCAGCGAGCGTTCGAACTGCTCGACCTGCTCGCTGAGGTTGCCGGTCGGCACGGCTACATGGATGTCATTGACGGCTGGCGCCTGGCCATCGAGGGCCAGCTCCAGGCCGAGGGCGAAGCGTTCGGCGGCGTTCTGCAGCTCGCGTACGTTGCCTGGCCAGTCGTGACGCAGCAACAGGGCGCGTTGCGCCGGCTGCAGGCTGTGGGGCGGCAGGCCGTGGCGCTCGCTGGCGGCGTCGGCGAAATACTGGAACAGCGCGAGAATGTCATCGCCACGCTCACGCAGCGCCGGGATGCGCAGCGGCGCGACGTTGAGGCGGTAGTACAGGTCGGCGCGAAAGCGCCCCTGGTCGGCGGCCTGGCGCAGGTCTTCCTTGGTCGCGGCGATGATGCGGATATCCAGCGGAATCAGCTGGTTGCCGCCCAGGCGCTCGACCACCCGCTCTTGCAGCAGACGCAGCAGCTTGACTTGCACATCCAGGCTCATGCTCTCGATCTCGTCGAGGAACAGCGTGCCGCCGTTGGCGAACTCGAACTTGCCGATACGGCGCTTCTGCGCGCCGGTGAACGCGCCCGGCTCATGGCCGAACAGTTCGCTTTCGACCACCGACTCGGCCAGGGCCCCAGCGTTGATCGCCACGAACGGGCCATCACGACGGCTGGAGAGATCGTGCAGGGCGCGGGCCACCACCTCCTTGCCGGCGCCGGTCTCGCCGAGGATCAGCACATCGGCACGGGTACCGGCCAGGGCGCCGATCTGCTCGCGCAGGCGCTGCATGCCCGGCGACTGGCCGACCAGGCGCGTGCTCAGCTGCTGGCGGTCACTGAGGGCCAGGCGCAGGCTGCGGTTGTCCAGCACCAGGCGGCGCAAGGCCAGCGCGCGGCGTACGCTGTCGAGCAGGGCGTCGCTGGCGAAGGGTTTCTCGAGAAAATCATAGGCCCCGGCGCGCATGGCCTGCACCGCCAATGGCACATCGCCATGGCCGGTGATCAGCAGCACCGGCAGCTCGCTGTCGCGGGCATGCAGTTGCTCCAGCAGCTGCAGGCCGTCGATGCCGGGCATGCGGATATCGCTGACCACCACGCCGGGCCAGTCCTCCTCGATGCGCCCGGCCAGGCCTTGGGCGTCGGCCAGTGGCACGACCTTCAGCCCGGCCAGGTCCAGGGTCTGGCTCAGGGCCTGGCGCAGGTGTGGGTCGTCATCGACCAGGATCACCTGGGCGCGGCTGTCGATCAGTGTCTCGGTGGTCATGCCGAGGTGTCCTCCGAAGATTGCAGGTTGGCGCCGGGCTTGGCCACGCGCAGTTTCAGCGTCAGCTGGGCGCCCCCTTCCGGGTGGTTGCCCAGCAGCAGCTCACCGCCCAGCGCGTGCATCAGGCTTTCGCAGATGGCCAGCCCCAGCCCCAGGCCCTGGGTGCGGGTCTTGGTGGTGAAGAACGGCTCTTTGGCGTGCTCCAGGGCCTGACGGCTGAAGCCGGGGCCATTGTCGCGAATGTACAGGTAGACGCAGTCGTCCTGGCGTTCGGCACTCAGCCACAGCTTGCGTGGGTTGGCTTTTTCGGTGAGGGCGTCGAGGGCGTTGGCCAGCAGGTTGCCCAGCACCTGGCGCAGGCGGGTCTCGCCGGCCTGCACCCACAGCGTGGCCTCGGGCAGGTCGCGCACCAGTTCCACGGCCATGGCCCGGCGCCGCTTGGCCAGCAGCGCGAGGGCGTCGTCCAGTGCCGGTTGCAGGGCCACGCTTTCCGGAGCGTGCTGGTCGCGACGGGCGAAGGCGCGCAGATGGGTGATGATCGAGGCCATGCGCCCGGTCAGTTCGCCGATCAGCTTGAGGTTGCCGCGCACGTCCTCGGTGCGCTGATGGTCGAGGAGGATCTCGGCGTTCTCGGCGTAGCTGCGGATCGCCGCCAGCGGCTGGTTGAGCTCGTGGCTGATGCTCGCCGACATGGTGCCGAGCACCGACAGCTTGCCGGCCTGGACCAGTTCGTCCTGGGCGCGCACCAGTTCCTGCTGGGCGTTCTCGCGTTCGAGCACGGCGCTCTTGAGCCGGGTATTGAGGCCTTCGAGGTCGGCGGTGCGTTCGACCACGCGCTTCTCCAGCTCCTGGCGGGCGCGGGCCTCGAAGTCGATGCGGTCGATGTAGTGGCGACGGCGCTGCATCACCAGGCCTGCCAGGAGCATGGTCACCAGCAGTGCGCCGCCGCCGATGGCCATGACCGTCTGCACCGAGCGGTCGACCAGGGTGCGCGGGGCGAGAATGCTCACCTGCCAGCCGGTTTCCTTGATGTCGCGGGTCTGGGTGAGCCAGGCGTCGCGATTGAGGCTCAAGGGCTGCGGCGCCTGGGTCGGGTAGGGCTGGATGGCGACGATGGCCTGGCGTTCGGCCTCGGTCAGCTCGCGGGTGGCGCGGAAACGCCAGTCCGGGCGCGAAGTGAGCACCACCACGCCGTTCTGGTCGGTCAGCAGCAGCTGTTCCGGCGTGCGGCCCCAGAGGGTTTCGGTATGGTCGAGGTCGACCTTGACCACCAGCACGCCGATCACCTGGTCGCGGTCGTGCACGGCGGCGGCGAAGAAGTAGCCGCGCTTGGCCGAGGTGGTGCCCTGGCCGAAGAAGCGCCCCAGGTGGCCGTCCATCGCTTCGATGAAGTAGGGGCGGAAGGAGAAGTTGCGGCCGACGAAGCTGTCCTGTTTGTCCCAGTTGGAGGCAGCCAGGGTATTGCCGCTGACGTCCATCAGGTACATGACTTCGGCACCGGTCTGCTGGGTGATCTCCTTGAGCAGGCGGTTGGCGTTGGTTACCGCCTCGAGCCTGAACGGGTCGGCCAGCACACTGCGCAGGGCCGGCAGGTCGCCGAGGATCTGCGGCAGGGTTTCGTAGCGGTGCAGGGTGCCGAGCAGGTTGGCGACGTAGAGGTCGAGGGTCTGGCGGTTCTGCGAGGCCAGTTCGTCCTGGTAGTAGCGCTCGGCCAGATGGTGCAGCGGCCACAGCAACGGCGCCAGGCACAACGCCAGCAGGGCCAGGCTGCGCCAGCGGGGACGGCGGGGAGGCGTGGGTTTGGGAATCATGCGATAGGTGCGCCAGTGGAGTCTGGCGCAATTATGCGCTACTTGAGGCAGTCGATGAGCGCGTCTCGCCAATGCGGTTGGCTGACGTGCCACTCACGGGCCAGGCGTGAGCAGTCCAGCCGTGAGTTGAGCGGCCTTTGCGCCGCTGTCGGGTAGGCGCTGGACGGTACCGGCAGCAGATCGGCGCACGCGATGCCGCGAGCCTCGAGCTGGCCCGCGATGGCCTGGGCGAAGCCGAACCATGAAGTTTCCCCTTGGGCGGTCATGTGGTAGGTGCCCCAGGCGCCGGCCTGGCCGTTCTGCCAGCGCTCGACCAGTGCGCGGGTGCCGATGGCCAGGGTGGTCGCCCAGGTCGGTGCGCCGATCTGGTCGTCCACTACGCTCAGCGCCCTGCGCTCCTGCAGCAGGCGCTGCATGGTCAACAGAAAGTTGTGCCCCTGTCGCGAGTAGATCCAGCTGGTGCGCAGGATCAGGTGCGCGCCGCCAACGGCGGTGATCGCCAGTTCTCCGGCCAGCTTGCTGCGGCCATAGACATTCAGCGGGTTGGTTGCATCGTCTTCGCTGTAGGGCGTTGTCTTGCAGCCGTCGAACACGTAGTCGGTGGAGTAGTGGATCAGCGGGGTCCCCAGCCGTGCGGCTTCCTCGGCCAGCACCCTTGGCGCTTCGGCATTGATGGTGTAGGCCTGCTGCGTTTCGCTTTCCGCCCGGTCGACCGCGGTGTAGGCGGCGGCGTTGATGATCAGGTCGGGGGCCATCCGGCGCAGCGGGACGCGCAGTCGTTCCGGTTGGGAAAGGTCGAGCCCGTCGCGACCGACGCATCGCACGTCGCCCAGGCCGGCCAAGGTACACCGGAGTGCCTGCGCGACCTGGCCGCGATGGCCGCAGACGAGAATTTTCACTCGAACAGCTCGGCGTCCCTGAACCAGGTGCCGGCCTCATCCTTGGCAGACAGAATTGGCGGGCTCTGTATTCCCCAGTCAATCGCCAGATCAGGATCGTCCCAGCGAATGCAGCGTTCTGCTGCGGGGTTGTAGTAGTCGGTGGTCTTGTAGAACAGGTCGGCCGAATCGCTCAAAACCAGAAATCCGTGGGCGAAACCTGGAGGTATCCACAGCTGGCGATGGTCGGCGGCGCGCAGACGTGTGGCCACCCACTTGCCAAAGGTAGGTGAACGGCGACGCAGATCGACGCTCACATCCAGCACTTCACCTTGCAGCACGTGTATCAGTTTGCCCTGGGGGTTATCGATCTGATAATGCAGGCCACGCAGCACTGCCCGTTGCGAATGCGAGTGGTTGTCCTGCACGAAGCTGGCCTGAAGGCCAGCTTTTTCTGCAAACGCTCGGGCGTTGAAGCTTTCATAGAAGAAGCCACGGTCATCACCGAAGACCCTTGGCTCGATGACCAGAATGTCGGGGATATCCGTGGCGATGACGTTCATCAGGCTTCTTCGGCCAGCTTGCTCAGGTACTGACCGTAGCCGGTTTTCTTCAGTTCTTCAGCTTTGCTGAGCAGTGCGTCGCGGTTGATCCAGCCCTTGTGGAAGGCGATTTCTTCCAGGCAGGCGATTTTCAGGCCCTGCAGGTGCTCGATGGTCTGCACATACTGGGAGGCTTCCAGAAGGCTGTCGTGGGTGCCCGTGTCGAGCCAGGCAAGGCCTCGGCCCAGGCGCTCCACGCGCAGGTCGCCGCGCTCCAGATAGGCGTTGTTGACGTCGGTGATCTCCAGTTCGCCGCGCGGGGAAGGCTTGATGCCTTTGGCAATCTGCACCACATCGTTGTCGTAGAAGTACAGGCCGGTAACCGCGTAACTGGATTTCGGATCGACCGGCTTCTCTTCGATCGACAATGCGCGGCCTTCGCCGTCGAACTCGACCACGCCGAAGCGCTCTGGATCCTTTACCCAGTAGCCGAACACCGTGGCGCCGCTCGAGTGCTTGACCGCGCGCTGCAGCTGTTCGCTGAAACCCTGGCCATGGAAGATGTTGTCGCCGAGGATCAGGCACACCGAGTCGTTGCCGATGAATTCCTCACCGATGAGGAATGCCTGGGCGAGGCCATCGGGCGATGGTTGCTCGGCATAGCTGATGTTGATGCCGAACTGGCTGCCGTCGCCGAACAGCTGGCGGTACTGCGGCAGGTCATGCGGTGTGGAGATCAGCAGGATATCGCGGATGCCCGCCAGCATCAGGACAGAAACCGGATAGTAGATCATCGGCTTGTCGTAGATCGGCAGCAGCTGCTTGGAGGTGGCCAGCGTGATCGGGTGCAGGCGAGTACCTGAGCCTCCCGCGAGAATGATGCCCTTGGTCATGCGATCGAGTCCTTGTAATCGTTATTGCCCAGTCTTTCACGTTGGTAGCTGCCATCCTGGACGTGGCGGCACCACTCCAGGTTGTCCAGGTACCACTGCACGGTCTTGCGCAGGCCGCTCTGGAACGTCTCCTCCGGAACCCAGCCCAGTTCGCGCTCGATCTTGCTCGCGTCGATGGCATAGCGTTGATCGTGGCCCGGGCGGTCCTTGACGAAGGTGATGAGGTTCGCGTAGGCGGTAACACCGGCGGGATGTCGGGGTGCCAGTTCTTCGAGCAGCGCGCAGATGCTGCGTACGACATCGATGTTCTTCTGCTCGTTGTGGCCGCCGATGTTGTAGGTTTCGCCCACCTCACCCTCGGTGACCACCTTGAGCAGTGCCCGGGCGTGGTCCTCGACGAACAGCCAGTCGCGCACCTGCAGGCCATCGCCGTAGACCGGCAACGACTTGCCTTCGAGGGCATTGAGAATGACCAGGGGAATGAGCTTCTCGGGGAAATGGAACGGCCCGTAGTTGTTCGAACAATTGGTCAGCAGCACGGGCAGGCCATAGGTGCGGTGCCAGGCGCGAACCAAGTGATCCGAGGCGGCCTTGCTCGCGGAGTACGGCGAGCTCGGTGCGTAGGGCGTGGTCTCGGTGAACAGGTCGTCGACGCCGTGCAGGTCGCCGTAGACCTCGTCAGTGGAGATGTGGTGGAAGCGGAACGCCTTGCGCTCTTGCTCACCCAGTGCGTTCCAGTAGCCCCGGGTTGCCTCCAGCAAGCTGTAGGTGCCAACGATGTTGGTCTGGATGAAGTCCGATGGGCCATCGATGGAGCGGTCGACATGCGATTCTGCCGCCAGGTGCATGATGGCATGCGGTTTGAAACGGGCCAGCACGGCGCTGACGGTGGCCTGGTCGACGATATCGGCCTGGACGAATTCGTAGCGGCTATTGTTGGCAATGCTGGACAGGGACTCCAGGTTGCCCGCGTAGGTCAGCTTGTCGAGATTGAGGACTTCATGCTCGGTGTTGCTGATAAGGTGGCGTACCAGTGCCGAGCCGATGAAACCGGCCCCCCCGGTAATAAGAATGCGCATGGCGGGATCCCTTTCCTTCCATAAATGACAGTAGCTTGCGGGCCCATAGCTTGTCGGCTGACAGGGCTGTAGGCAAGTCGAATGCGCTCGGCAGCGCATCCCATACGACGAGCTGCGATTGTACGCTGCTGGCTTGCCAATTTGCCTGGCCGATGGCGATATATCCGAAAAAAAGCGAGGTCTCCGGCAATGTCCCTTTCCACCCTGATCCAGCGTTCCAGCCTGCCCGCCCCTCTGCTTGGCGAGGCCCAGGCCCATGCCCTGCTGCGGGGGCATTACGACCTGGTGGGAAGCGTGCAGTCACTGGGCAGCCAGCAGGACCTGAATCTGCGCCTCGACTGCGGCGAGACTTGCTACGTGCTCAAGGCCTGTCACGCCAGCTATGCGCAGGTGGAGCTGGAAGCCCAGCATGCCGCCCTGGGCAGTCTGCGCGAACAGGGGCTACCGGTGCCTGCGGTGCGCCCTGCCAGCAATGGCGAGGACCTGCTGGCGCTGGATATCGAGGGGCAGGCCTTGCGTGTGCGCTTGCTCGACTATATCGATGGCCAGCCGCTCACTCGCCTCGAGCACATGCCGCCGCGCCTCATGGCTGAGCTCGGGGCGCTTTGCGCGAAGGTTGACCGGGCCTTGGCCGGCTTCGACCATCCAGGCCTCGAACGCACATTGCAGTGGGATCCCCGCCACGCCCAGGCGCTGATCGAGCACCTGCTGCCGGTGCTGAAGGATCCGCAGCGCCATGCGCAGGTCGAGCAAGTCGCCCGTGTGGCGGCTGCGCGTCTGCTGCCGTTGGTCGAGCACTTGCCGCTGCAGGCCGTGCACCTGGACATCACCGACGACAACGTGGTCTGGGCCCGTGATGGCGAACGCCAGTGGCAGGTGCAGGGCGTCATCGACTTCGGCGACCTGCTGCGCACCTGGCGCATCGCCGACCTGTCGGTGACCTGCGCCGCGCTGCTGCACCATGCCGAAGGCGACCCGTCGCGCATCCTGCCGGCGATCAGTGCCTATCACGCCCTCAACCCGCTGCAGGACGCCGAACTGCGTGCCCTGTGGCCACTGGTGCTGAACCGCGCCGCGGTGCTGGTGCTCAGCAGCGAGCAGCAGTTGGCGGTCGACCCCGGCAACCAGTACACCCGTGACAACATCGCTCATGAATGGGAAATCTTCGACACCGCCTGCGCTGTGCCCGCCGCGTTGATGGAGGCGGCGATCCTGCAGGCGGCGGGCCGGGCGCCTGATACCGTCGACCTCGACGGCTGCGCCGCGCTGCTGCCGGAGCTGGCGGGGCAGTCGGTCGCGCGTATCGACCTCGGCGTGCTCAGCCCGCACTGCGAGGCCGGCAACTGGGAGCGACCGGGCTTCGACCAGCGGCTGCTCGCGGCCCAGCCGGGCCCGGCCTGCAGCCTGCACGGCCAGTACCGGCTGTCGCAGACCCATATCGACCGGCCCGATGAGCCCGCGACCTGCGCGCTGGGCGTGGAACTGAACCTGGCGCCCGGTACTGTGCTGCAAGCGCCCGAGGCCGGTGTCTGGCAGCGCCTGGGCGATGGCCGAGGCTGCCTGCGCACCGCACACTGGAACCTGTACCTCGATGGCCTGGAAGCTGCCCCTGCGCACGGCGAGGCGCTGGGCAAGGGCCAGGCGTTGGGCGCGAGCTGTGGCTTTCTCTGCGTGCAACTGTGCCTGGATGCCGAGACCCGGCCACCCTTCTTCGTCCGCCCCTCCCAGGCGGCCGCCTGGCTGGCCCTGTGCCCTTCGCCGCGGGCGTTGCTGGGCTTCGACTGCGACGCCGAGCCGCTGCTCGATCCCCAGGCCTTGCTGGCTCGCCGCGATGCCAGCTTCGCCCGCTCGCAGAAGCACTACTACGCGCAGCCGCCGCACATCGAGCGGGGCTGGCGCAACTACCTGATCGACATGCAGGGCCGTTCGTACCTGGACATGCTCAACAACGTCGCGGTGCTCGGCCATGGCCATCCACGCATGGTCGCCGAGTCGGCGCGGCAGTGGTCGCTGGTCAACACCAACTCGCGCTTCCACTATGCCGCCATCGCCGAGTTCTCCGAGCGCCTGCTGGAGGTGGCTCCGGAAGGCTTCGACCGAGTGTTCCTGGTCAACAGCGGCACCGAGGCCAACGACCTGGCGATCCGCCTGGCATGGGCCTACAGTGGCGGGCGCGACTTGCTCAGCGTGCTGGAGGCCTACCACGGCTGGTCGGTGGCCACCGACGCGATCTCCACGTCCATCGCCGACAATCCCCAGGCCCTGGAGACCCGGCCGGACTGGGTGCACCCGGTGGAAGCGCCGAACACCTTCCGTGGCCGTTTCCGCGGCGCCGACAGCGCCGCCGACTATCTGCGCGATGTCGATGCCAAGCTGGCCGACCTCGATGCCCGTGGTCGCCAGCTGGCGGGCATGATCTGCGAGCCGGTGTACGGCAACGCCGGTGGCATCTCGCTGCCGCCGGGCTACCTGCGTGAGGCCTACGCCAAGGTGCGCCAGCGAGGCGGGGTGTGCATCGCCGACGAAGTGCAGGTCGGCTATGGGCGCCTGGGAGAGCACTTCTGGGGCTTCGAGGAACAGGGCGTGGTGCCGGACATCATCACCATGGCCAAGGGCATGGGCAACGGCCAGCCGCTGGGCGCGGTGATCACTCGCCGCGAGATCGCCGAGGCGCTGGAGGCCGAGGGCTACTTCTTCTCGTCGGCCGGCGGCAGCCCGGTCAGTTGCCGTATCGGCATCGCGGTGCTGGACGTGATGCGTGACGAGGGGCTGTGGGACAACGCCAGGGACGTGGGGCGCCACTTCAAGGCACGCCTGCAGGCGCTGGTCGATAAACATCCGCTTGCCGGCGCCGCCCACGGCTCGGGTTTCTACCTGGGGCTCGAACTGGTGCGTGACCGACAGACGCTGGAGCCGGCGACCGAGGAGACCATGATCCTGTGCGACCGCCTGCGCGACCTGGGGATCTTCATGCAGCCGACGGGCGATTACCTGAACATTCTCAAGATCAAGCCACCGATGTGCACGACCCGCGCGAGCGTGGACTACTTTGTCGACAGTGTGGATCGGATTCTGGATGAGGGATTATGATGTCGATTTTTATCGGTTTGATTTTGTTGGTTATGCGAAATCGGTCTGTGTGTTGCCTTTGAAAGTCGATATTTATCGTATATAAATGTTCGCCATACAGCAGCGGGCCCCTGGCCCTCCGACAGTTGCCATCTAGAGGTCATCGATGAAAACCCTCAACTCGACTCCCCGCGCCGACGGCTTCCACATGCCCGCCGAGTGGGCCCCGCAGACCCAGGTGTGGATGGTCTGGCCCGAGCGTCCGGACAACTGGCGCCTGGGCGGCAAGCCGGCCCAGGCCGCGCACGTGACCCTGGCCAAGGCCATCGCCCGTTTCGAGCCGGTGACCGTGGCGGTGTCCGCCGGCCAGTACGAGAATGCCCGTCGCCAGCTCGACCTGCCGAACATCCGCGTGGTCGAGATCAGCAACGACGACGCCTGGGTGCGTGACACCGGCCCGACCTTCGTCGTCAACGACCATGGCGAAGTGCGGGGCGTGGACTGGGGCTTCAACGCCTGGGGCGGCTTCGATGGCGGCCTCTACGCACCGTGGAACCGTGACGAGGAACTGGCCGCCAAGGTCATGGAAATGGAGCGCGTGCAGCGTTACCACACCGAAGGTTTCGTGCTCGAGGGCGGTTCGATCCACGTCGATGGCGAAGGCACCCTGATCACCACCGAAGAGTGCCTGCTCAACCGCAACCGCAACCCGCACCTGAACCGCGAGCAGATCGAAGAGATCCTGCGCGAGCATCTGGCGGTCGAGACCATCGTCTGGCTGCCGGATGGCCTGTTCAACGACGAGACCGATGGCCACGTCGACAACTTCTGCTGTTACGTCAGCCCGGGCGAAGTGTTACTGGCCTGGACCGATGATCCCCAAGACCCCAATTACTCACGCTGCCACGCCGCGTACGAGGTGCTGAAGAATACCCGCGACGCCAAGGGCCGCGAGTTCGTGGTGCACAAGATGCCGATCCCCGGCCCGCTGTTCGCCACGCAAGAAGAGTGCGCCGGCGTCGATCACGTGGCCGGCAGCCAGGAGCGTGACCCGTCGGTGCGCCTGGCCGGCTCCTATGTGAACTTCCTGATCGTCAATGGCGGCATCATCGCTCCGAGCTTCGACGACCCCGCCGATGCCCAGGCCAGAGCGATCCTGGCCAAGGTCTTCCCGGACCATGAAGTGGTGATGATCCCTGGCCGCGAGCTGTTGCTCGGCGGTGGCAACATCCACTGCCTGACCCAGCAGCAGCCGGCGCCGGTCAAGCGCTGATCCGCCCGTCACCGAGAAGGCCCGTCGCATGACGGGCCTTTTTGTTTGCGGGCGACGGTCGGTGGGGCGCCATGGCACAGCTCTTGTATTGTTTTTCCATTGTGTTTCAGAGGGATAGCGTTACGCCGTTCTGTAACAAACCTTACGTAAGTTAGCCGCTCACGGGCCTAGGGAGTGCGTGTTGAAATGAATGCAGCAAGTGAGTCGGCTTTGCCCCCATCGGCAGTGAATCACGAATCGCTCAAGGTCTTGGCGCAGTGGTTGAAACACCATGGAAGCAACCGGGTCAGGAAGACCGACCCACGACGTCTGCTGGACGGGCGATACCCTCAGGGGCTGATCAGTGATGCCGAGCTTGAGGCTCTGCTGGCTGTCTGGCACTGACCGGGAAGGATCCTGTCGCAACGAAGAACGCCACCGCTTTCGCGGTGGCGTTTTCGTTTGGCGTTCAGGGCTTGCTGCAGGCAACGCGGTGCTTGGCACCGGCTATGCCGGTGTTCGCGGCTAAAGCCGCTCCTACAGGGATCGCGCCAGATTGAGGAGTCCCGAGCAAGCCAATCGCGCTACTGGCCCTCAGAAACTGTAGGTCCCGGTCACCACCAGGCTGCGCGGGTCGCCCACCTGGATCTGCCCGGCACTGGTCGCCGAGCTGTAGTAGGTCTGGTCGGTGATGTTGCTCAGTGCCGCGCGCACGTCCCAGTCATGGGTGCGGTAGCCCGCCAGGGCGTCCCAGCGGCCGTAGCCCGGCAGCTTCACGGTGTTTTGCGTATCTGCAAATCGGTCGCCGACCAACGTCAGGCCGGTTTCCGCATACCAGCCAAGCTCAGGTTTCCACGTCACGAACAGACTGGCGTTGCGTTTGGCGACATCGTAGATGCGATTCCCCTCCTGGCCACTGTTGTCCTTGACGATGGTCGCGTCCTGCAGGCCGACACCGCCACGCACATACCAGTTGCCAATCACGTTTCCGGTCGCCGTCAGCTCGATGCCTCTTGAGCGCTGCAGGCCGGTCAGCAGAATGGTTTCCCGGTCGATCGGGTCGCGGGTACGACGGTTGTACAGCTCGATTTCATACACTGCGAGGGTCGTGCTCAGGCGCTCGTCGAACCATTCGCTCTTGACGCCGATCTCCTTCTGGCGCGTCTGCTCGGGATCGGTGTGGTTGGTATTGCCGGCCGCCTGAGGCGTGACGCCGATCAGGCCACCACCGACAGGCGCATAGCTTCTGCTCCAGGAGGCGTAGAACGAATGGTCCTGCCATGGGGTGTAAACCACGCCCACCCGTGGGCTGACGCTGTTGTCCTCGACCTTTTCCGACAGATTGCTGAGCTTGCTGGTGGTTTCCACTTCAAAGCGGTCGAAGCGCACACCGGCCAGCAGCTGCCATTGATCGTTCAGGCGAATCTGGTCCTGCAGGTACAGGCCGGCGCTGTCGACATTGGTCAGGTTGTTGCTGGAGGCTCGCATCACCCCGTTGTGCTGATCGCGCTCGGTGGCCCCGCTCAGCGGCACCGAGGGCACGTTGACGCCCTGATCGAGTACCGAGTGGCGGCGCTGCTCGCCCACTTCCAGGCCCACCAGCAGCGTGTGTTCGAGGCCGAAGGTCTGCACGTGGCCTTCCAGCTCCACGGTGTTGTACAGGTTGCGGGTGTGCAGGTCCTGCTGCCAGCGCTGGCGACCAACCTGGCCGGTGGCGGGGGTGTAGCCGGTCAGGTAGGTGTTGTCGAAGTCGCTGTTCAGCTCGAACAGGCTGAAGGTGTGGCGCAGTTGCCACTGGTCGTTGAGCTCGTAGTTCAGCCGCGAGCGCAGCGACTGGGCGCGGTCGTCGATGTAGTCGCGCTCGGTGTCGCCGTAGGTGGTCTTGCGGCTGACATCGGCCGGGCGCCCGGTGAGCGGATTGCCGGGGATACCGCGGTCAGGGGTGCGGTTGTAGCGGCTGTACTCGTACTGCACCAGCCAGTTCAGGTCAGGGGTGAGCTGCCAGCTCATGGACGGGGCGAACAGCTGGCGGTGGTTGCCGTCGATGCCGTCGCGGAAGCTGTTCTTGTCTTCGTTTCCCAGGTTCAGGCGCAGGCTGAGGGTGTCGCTCGGGTCGGCGCTGAGGTCGGCGTACAGGCTGCGCAGGTCCTGGCTGCCGCCCTGGGCTTCGATGCTCGAGCGGCGGCCGTGTTCCGGCGCCTTGCTCACTCGGTTGACGATGCCGCCCTGGCTGCCGCGCCCATAAAGCACCGCCGCCGGGCCCTTGAGCACCTCGACCCGCTCGATGTTGTGCAGGTCGCGGGTGTACTGGCTGTCGTCGCGGACGCCGTCCAGGTAGAAGTCGTTGCTGGCTTCGAAGCCACGGATGCGCAGGCTGTCGAAGCGGGTGTCGGCGCCGCTGCTGACGTTGGGGATGCCTTCCAGTGCCTTGCCCAGGTTGCTGCTGCCGTAGTCCAGCACGTTGCGGGTCTTCACCGAGTCGATGGCCTGGGGCACGTAGCGCGCGGGCGTCGAGGTACGGGTCGCGGTGGTCACGTCCTTGACCCGTGGATTGTCCTCTTCGCGGGTGCTGTCGGCGGTCACCGAGGTTTCCGGCAGGGTGGTGGAGGCGGCACTGGCGAGGCCGGCGCTGCACAGCAGCGACAGGCCCAGGGTCAAGGGCGAAAGGCGGCAGGGAGCAAGCATCAGAAGCGTCCGGTAAAGGAGTGAGAAATTGGGCGCGAATGGTAATGCTTGCTATTTGCTGTTGCTCGCCTATTTGTAAATGGTTCTCTTTACATTTGTTTCAAGATGTTGCTATCCGTTTGGATGCTTTTCTCGATGATGACGGTTCCGATCGAGTGCTGTTGCAGGCGTCCGTTCCCACGACATTGCTGGTGATGCAGAGCGGATCGACATGACAGTTTTACGTTTGTCGCCTGCTTTCCACAAAAGAGACAAATTTGCGCTGACGCAGGGCAGATATGCATGGAAATGCACCAGCACGGACCTCGTTTTTGGTTATATCAACCTGCATTTCACGATTTTTTGACATGTATGAGCAGGCAGGGCTAGGATTCGGCGTCTACGCCTGCTGGCCATAACCTGGCCATGCGGCTGCAAGGTCCGCTGCAGAGCACCTGCGGGCCTTTCGGCTTGGATCCGCATAGCGTCGAACCTACGAAGGGGCGTTGGTTCAGGGCGTTCGAATGCAGAGCGTTTTTGATTACGAAATAAGGAAAATAACATGTTGAAAACCAGGATCAGCCTGGTCGCCTTGGCGATGATCGCCGCGACCCAGGCACAGGCCAATGAGCAGGCTGAAAGCAAAGGCTTCATCGAGGACAGCCACGCCAACGTCCTGCTGCGCAATGCGTTCATCAACCGTGACAAGAAGCACCACACCAACGACCAGTCCCAATGGGGCCAGGGCGTCATCGCCAACTTCTCCTCCGGCTTCACCCAGGGCACCGTCGGCGTGGGCGTCGACGCCTTCGGCCTGTACGCCGTGCGCCTGGATGGCGGCAAGGGCCGTAACGGCGGCGGTGGTATCGACTTCTTCAAGCGGCACAACACCGTCGATGCCGACGAACAGAGCAGCTCCGAGCACGACATCGCACGTGGCGGCGCGGCCGTGAAGTTCCGTATCTCCAACACTGTGCTCAAGTACGGTGACCAGATGCCGGCCCTGCCGGTCCTGCAGTACGACGACGCACGTCTGCTGCCGGAAAGCTTCACCGGCACCATGATCACCTCCAAGGAGATCAAGGGCCTGGAAATCAACGCCGGCCGCTTCACCCAGGAAGCGCGCAAGAGTGCCGAACGTCGTGATGGCGGTGGCCTGAAGTCGATCAACGTGCTCGGCGGCAGCTACAAGTTCACCGACAACTTCACCGCGTCGCTGTACACCGCCGACAACGAAGACGTGATGAAGAAGCACTACCTGGGCCTGAACTACGTCTTCCCGATCGCCAGCGACCAGTCCCTGACCCTGGACTTCAACGGCTACAAGTCGGACATCGACAGCAAGTACGTGCGTGCGGCCAAGCTCAACGGTGACTCCAACACCATCTGGAGCCTGGCGGCCACCTACGCCTATGGCCCGCACTCGTTCACCCTGGCGCACCAGCGCAGCACCGGCAGCACCGGCTACAACTACGGCTGGTACCAGAACGATGGTGGCGTGGGTGACGGTGGTTCGACCATCTACCTGGCCAACTCCTACTGGTCCGACTTCAACGCCGAGGACGAACGCTCCTGGCAGCTGGGCTACGGCCTGGACTTCGGCGCCTTCGGTGTACCGGGCCTGACCTACAAGCTGGCCTACGTGGTGGGTGACAACATCAACACCCGCAACGCGAAGAACCCGCAAGGCTTCGGTGAGGGCAAAGAGCGCGAGATCTTCAGCCAGGTTCGCTACGTGGTTCAGGAAGGCCCGGCCAAGGACCTGTCGGTCAAGCTGCGTGGCTCGTTCCTGCGTACCAACAACGCGGTCCAGCAGAACGGCTACAACGACGACGGCAACGAAGTTCGCGTATTCGTCGAGTACCCGATCAGCATCTTCTGATCCTGATCCCGCGTCACCCGCAGCCCCGGCCTATGCCGGGGTTGTTTCTTTGCGGCGCCCGGCGACCGTCGCTGGCGCAGCTTCCATGTTCCCCGTTTCCGGCGCAAAGCTGTCACTGCGCGCCATCCGCCACATCCGCGCATAGAACTCGCTGCCGATCGCGCCACTGAGCAGTTCGCCCGGCTTGAGGAAGGTATGCAGCTGCGAGAACAAGCCGATCTCGCTGGGGCTGATGCGCCGGGCCAGGTGCTTGGGCTTGAGCTCGCTGGGGTGGTCCAGGCCGGCGGCGGCGAGCATTTCGGCCAGGGCATGCAGGGTGTTGCGGTGGAAGCTCGCCACCCGCTCGGCCTTCTCTGGCACCACCAGCGCCCGCTGGCGCAGCGGATCCTGGGTGGCCACGCCGGTCGGGCACTTGTTGGTGTGGCAGCTCTGCGACTGAATGCAGCCGATGGCGAACATGAAGCCCCGCGCCGAGTTGACCCAGTCGGCGCCGATGGCCAGCACGCTGGCGATGTCGAAGGCGCTGACCAGCTTGCCGGCGGCGCCGATGCGCACGCGTTCGCGCAGGTTCAGGCCCACCAGGGTGTTGTGCACGAACATCAGCCCGTCGCGCAGGGGCACGCCCATGTTGTCGGAGAACTCCCGGGGCGCCGCGCCAGTGCCGCCCTCCTTGCCATCGACGACGATGAAGTCCGGGGTGATCCCCGTGGCCAGCATGGCCTTGGCGATGCCCATGAACTCCCAGGGGTGACCCAGGCAGAACTTGAAGCCCACCGGCTTGCCGCCGGACAGCTCGCGCAGCCGGGCGACGAACTGCAGCAACTCCCGCGGGGTGTGGAAGGCGCTGTGGGCGGCTGGCGAGATGCAGTCCTCGCCTTCACTCACGCCACGGGTGGCGGCGATCTCGGCGCTGACCTTGTGGCCGGGCAGGATGCCGCCATGCCCGGGTTTGGCGCCTTGGCTGAGCTTGATTTCGATCATCTTCACCTGAGCATCGGCGGCCTGCGTGGCGAAGCGTTCGGGGTCGAAGCGCCCGTCCTCGCCACGGCAGCCAAAGTAACCGCTGCCGATTTCCCAGATCAGGTCGCCGCCATGCTCGCGGTGGTACGGACTGATGCTGCCCTCGCCGGTGTCATGGGCGAAGCGGCCCAGACGCGCGCCCTTGTTCAGCGCGGCGATGGCGTTGGCGCTGAGGGCGCCGAAGCTCATGGCCGAGATGTTGAAGATCGAGGCCGAATACGGCTGGCTGCATTGCGGCCCGCCGATGCGGATCCGGAACGAAGCCGGGTCAGGCGTCGCCACGGGCAGCATGGAATGGCTGATGAACTCGAAGCCGGGCTTGTAGGCGTCGTTGAGCGTGCCGAAGGCCTTCTCGGCGCTCTCGTTCTTGGCCCGGGCATAGACCAGCGACCGCTGGGCGCGGGAGAACGGCAGCTTGTCGTCGTCGCCTTCGATCAGGTACTGGCGGATCTCCGGGCGGATGGTCTCGATCAGGTAGCGGATGTTGCCCAGGATCGGGTAGTTGCGTCGCACGGCGTGGTGGCGTTGGCGCAGGTCGTTGAGGCCGACCAGGCTGAGCAGGGCGGTGATGAGGGTGAAGGGCCAGAGCCAGGTGTGCTCGAGTAGCAAGGGTACGCTGGCGAGCGTGAAGATCAGGCACAGGAGCAGGCAGGCATAGCGGCTGGGGAGGGAGTCTTTCATGGGTCCATCGCAGGCGGGATGACCCGGCCTAGGATAGGCAAAGCCCGTGCGGGGAAAACCAGGGGTTTTGGTAAAAGACTGTTACTCGAAGCGGAGTTGCCTGGGGTGGTTCACATCGCCAGCTTTGACCGGGGCCCAGGCCCCGGTATCCATTCAGGTGAACTGGATGAAGAAGAAGCCGGCTTCATCGCCTTGCTTGCCGCGCCGTGCTTGTCTGTCGACATACAGGTAGCCGATTCCGTCCGAGAACAATCCCTCGTGGTGCGGGCTGGCGGCGGCCACATCGCTGTCGAGCAGTTGCATCAGGAACAGAAAGCGCTGGGGTTCGTAGATCGGGTCCTGCAGCCAGCAAGGCCGGCCGACGGGCTTGCTCAGGTCGATGCCGTTGTCCTCGTCTTCCAGTTCCTGTTCCTCTTCCTCGTCGCTGAACGGTTCGAACTGGATGTAGGCACGGTCCAGCAAAAGGGCGGTGGCGGGCGGGGCGATCGGCTGGTCGGCCAGTGCGTGCAGGATGACTCGGGTAAAGCCGTTGGCGCGTTTCTCGTCGAGCTCACTCTGCTGGTTGACGGTGTAGTGACGCTGGGTGGATCGACTGAAGCCGCCATCATGCTGACGCGCAGTGATGAACACCGTGATCGCCATGCCGGGCGGAACGAAGGTGACGGGCAGGAACTGTTCGGTCAACGTCACCAGCGGGGTCATCGGCTCACCCGTGTCCGGGCTCGACGGCCACAGCGAGATATCGTTGAGGCGGGCGCTGCCGCCGATCTGGCCGAGCCCGTGATCCTGGTCGGAAAGCACGATCTTTTGCGAGTTCATGGTCAATAGCACCCTTTGCTTTTGGCGAACTTGATGGCGGAGCGCCGCGCTGTTCTGAGCTGTTGCTGGGTGATCTTGCCTTTGACCACCAGCGAGTTGTAGATGGCTTGCGACATCAGCCGGATTTCTGCCCTGCCGCTCTTGAGCATCTGGTTGGGCTTGAGGCCAAGCTGCTTGCGCAGGCGGTTTTCTTCCAGGTGAACCGCGTCATGGTTCTTCGGGCTCAGGGCGATGGAGGGGTTGCCTCGCATGCGCCGTTTCTTCGGCGCCAGGCCGATGTCCTGAAGGTACTTGTTGCGCATCAGTTCATGGGCTTCGAGCCCGTCACCGCGATGCGCCTTGGCGCCGTAGCCGGCGGTTTCACCTTCCTTGAGCAACCCCCAGGGGTCGATCCACGTGAAAGGGGTTGGCGCATATTGGTAGAGATTGAGCCCACCTGCCAGGCCGATGGGGTCGGGTTGGGTGAAACGACCGACATCGGGATCGTAGAAACGGAACAGGTTGTAGTGCAAGCCCGTTTCGCGATCCAGGTACTGCCCCTGGTACCGCAGGTTCTGCTCCTCCAGCAGGCTGCCCACCCGTTGTTCCTGCCAGGTCCCCCCCCAGGTCAGGTGGCGCGCGGTCCACAGCGACTCCCCTTGTTCGTCGGTCAGCTCCTCGGGCATGCCGATGAGGTCGTTGTGGTAATAGCTCAGCTGCTGGCTCGGCCCCTGGCCGTCCACCCGGGCCAACGGCTCATGCTCGTCGTCCCCGTACAGGTACAGTGTGTGCAGGCTATTGCGCTGCTCCGTCAGCAATCGCAGCCCGTCCCAGCTGAAGCGTGTGCTGCACAGGACCTGCCCATCAGCTGTCGAGACCTGCTTTGCGGTACGACGCCCCAGTGGGTCGTAACGCATCTCGACGATTCGCTCGCGTCCGGGCTGCAGGTTGTGGATTCGGACCAATCGGTGATCGGCATCGTATTCGAACAACTGCGTGCCTCGCCTGCGGCTGCGTTTCTCCACCAGGCGGCCAAAGCCGTCATAGCGGTAGCGTTTGTCCTCGTAGGTGATCAGCCGGTTGTGTCGAACCAGGCCGACGCCAGCAAGGGATGGGTCAAGAAGGTTGGCGGCGGCATCATAGGCGAACGTTTCACGCTGGCCCGTCGGGCTGTCCTGCCGTGCACGGATGCGGCCGGTCCGGTCATGCTGCAGTGTCTGCAGGTACTGCGTCCCGGGGCGTTGCACATGACGGCTGCTCAGGTTGTCCGCATCATCCATTTCGAAGCGCTGCTGCGCTTCGGCCGGCAGGTTTTCGGGCAATGTACCGGGATGACGAAGTCGAGCCCTGAGGCGCCCGCTGCGGTCATACAGGCTGCGAGTACTCAGCTGTCCCTGGGTACGCAGGGTTTCACGGTGCAGGCGGTCGCGCTGGAAGTCACAGACCACCCGGCCATCCAGATTGAGCTGGTGCAGATGGCCGCTGCCGTAGTAAAGGCGATTGAGCCAGCGCCCATCGGCCAGGCGTGTGCGCTCGACATTGCCCAGCGGATCGTAGAGATGCTGCAGCGTGCCGTTCGGACCACGTTCTTCGCGCAGCTGGCCGAGGGCATCGTAGGTGAAGTCCAGTTGTTCGCTGTGGCCCTGAACGTCGGTGAAGCGTATGGCCAGTAGCTGGTCCAGCGGATCATGGCGATAGTCGGTGCGGCCCGAAGGGGTATGCCGGGCTAACAGGCGTCCACCGAGGTCATAGGTCATGTGATGGAGGATGGGCGTGTCCTGGCTGCCGGGCGTGGGGATGAACGTCACGTGGGTGAGGTTGTCCTGGCCGTCGTACTGGTATTCCCTGGCACTGGCGTCCACATTGCGCTCAACGACGAGCCGGTCGCCATCATCCCACTCGTAGCCGCTGGTCTCGCCATTCTCGTTACGCAGCGCGAGCAGGCGCCCAAGCGGGTCATAGTGGTAGGTCACTTCGCGCCCGAGTGGATCGATGTGCCGTTCCAACTGGCCACGCTTGTTTCGCTGGTATTGCGTCACATGGCCTGCGCTGTCGACATGGCGGATCAGCAAGCCATTGGCATCAAGCAAGCATTCTTCGCGGCGTCCGTCGGGTAGCACCAGGCCGACCAGGCGCCCCGAGGCATCGTGTCGATATTCGGTGCGCTCGCCCTGCGCGTCGACCAGGGTGTCGAGATGGCCGCGCGCGTCGTAGCTAAAGCGCGTGGTGTATCCCGAGCAGTCGGTCTGTCCGATCAGCAGGCCCAGGTCGTTCCAGCGCAGCTTGCGGGACCGGCCAGCGGCGTCGGTGATCTCGACCGGATTGCCATGGGCATCGTGGTGGTAGCGGGTGTGCTGGCCAAGCGGATCGGTTTCCCGGATGCAGTTGCCGCGGGGATCGTAGGCGAAGGTCCAATGGTTGCCGGCCGGGTCGGTATGGCTGCGGGGCAATGACCAGTGCTCAAGCCAGACGGTGGACTCTTTGCGCCCGAGGGGGTCGATGGTTTCGGCAAGGTTGCCGGACTCGTCGTAGAAGTATTGCCAGTCTGCCCCCCTCGGATCACTGGCCGCCAGCAACTGACGCTCATCGTTCCATTCGAAACGCCAGGTCTGGCCAAGGGCATCGGTGAAGGCGGTGATCTGGTACTGGCTGTTCCAATGGCGCACGCTGGTACGCCCCAGGCTATCGGTGACCTGGGTGATGCCTGCGGCGACATCGTAGGTGAAGTCGTAACTGTCACCCGCGTCGGTCCAGTGGCGGGACACTCTCCAGCCATCGGCATGGCGGGCCCATTCATAGAAGCAGCGCAAGCCGCTGCGGGTTCGATGCTCGACCATGCGTCGGGCCGGATCATAAGCGAAACTGCGCACTGGCCGGCCATCGCCATCGAACACCTGGGCAAGGTCACCCTGGCTGTCGTAACCATAGCTGGCCAGTCGTCGGAGGCTACCATCGGTGTCCTCACGCTCCAGCAGGCTGACACGTTGTGGCCATTCAGGGCTGTAGTGCAGCCGGATGCGCACCAGGTCGAAGGTGTCGCGCAACCGCAGGAGCCTGCCTTGCTCGTCGTAGTCCAGGTGTATGCGGTTGTCGTTGCGGTCACCAAGCTGGCTCAGGCGCAGAATGTCTGGCTGGCCGGGCGTAGGTTGGAACAGACGGTACTGCCCCTCACGACTTTCGGTCAGCAGTTCGCCGTTGAGCGCGCGGCGCACGCTCAGGCCTTCGCCGACGCTGAAGACCGCGTCACCGGGCGCGATCGGGCCCATGTCCACGACCCGTGCCTGCTCGTCGGTCAGCAGCAGCCGCTCACCGTGTTCGGCAGTCGACTCGATGCGCACGCGGACTTCGTACGGTACGCTCCAGCCGGCGCCGAACAGCCCGTCGACACGTTCGTCGTGACTGTTGTAGTAACGCTGCCAGTCCATCGGCAACATGGCCTGCACGCTGAAGTCGAGGTCGTCTTCGGCGCACAGTATCTTTGCGCCGGTCGGCGCGTGCACCGGATTGGGCGAGCCGGCGATTGCCCGGGTCAGCGCGCCGGTCACCTGGCCTGTGATGACGTTGCTTACACCACCGATCAGCATGCAGCCAAACTTGCTGTAGAACTTCCCCCCCCGCCCGCGCAGCAGCATCAGCGCCGTGATCGCCAGGCCGATCCCCGGCGTCTTGCCGCTGCGGATCTCGCGCACCACGATCGGCTCGCCGCCGATGCGCACGTTGTCCGACACCAGGCCGCCATCGACGATCACCGCTTCGCAGGTGCTGCGATCGCCGCTGCGGCAGGCCGGGTGGCCGTTGATCAATACCTTGCTGGACCCCTCGGCCAGGTACTGCGGCGGCATCGGTGGGTGCTTGGTGCACAGCACTTTGTCGTCGGGGGCTTCCTGGGTGTTGGGCGCGGGGCTGGCGACGGTCGGCCGCCACATCTGCGAGAAGAAACCCTTGGCCATGTCGAGGAAGGTCTCATCCGCTTCCTCGGCCTGGGCGCCGCCAGCGCCACCGGGGGCCGGGGCCGAGGGCGCGGTCACCACCCCGGCCGCACGCGCGGCGCGCTTGCCGTTGGTCTTGGTGTTGGGCGAGCCGCTGGCGATGTTGGCTTGCACCGATGGCGGGAACAGGAAGTTGCCAATGCCCTCGCATAATCGACTGAGCCCCGTGTCCGCGCCGGTCTTGGCCATGACCACGCCGACCACCAGCCCGACCACCGCGCCAAGCACGAAGCAGCCCAGGCCACCGGTGGCCACGGTGAGACCCAGCGCCGCGGCGACCGCGGCGGTGGCCAGGGCGCCGATGGCGATGTTGGCGGCGACTTCCAGCACCCCGCCGACGATGTCGGCCATCAGCGAGGTGTGCATCAGCGCGTCGCCTTCGCGGGCGGCCCAGAGTGCGTCGGACATGGTGACGGGTCAGCCCAGGTTGTCGAAGTCGATGGACTGCTTGATCGTCGCCCAGTGCGCCGCCTCCGCCTCGCCCAGCGGGGTCGGCTTGACGTAGCTCAGGGCGAACATCTTGCGCGTGCCCGGCAGCACCAGCGCCAACTGGTACTGGTAGACCTTCTCCTGGCCCTTGCTGAACTGGCTGCTCAGCTCGATCGCCTCGATCGGCTGGGCCGCGCCCACCTGGGTGGCGCGAGCCGGCTGGAACTGCAAGTCCTTGACCTGCTGCCGCAGGCGCTGCAGCTGGCCGTCGAAATTGCTCTGCAGGGTCTCGCCCTCCTCGAGCAGGCTGCGGCTGACGATCAGCGAGGTACCGAGGGCCTCGAAACGCAGGATGTTGATACTGGTGTCGCGCACCTGGGCGTCGGGCAGGGCGAAGCGGAATTCGTTGAGGCGATAGCTCATGGTGGGGTCTCGTTACTTGCCGGTGCCGGGGAAGAGGGCCTTCACCGCGCCGTCGATGGTCGTTTTCACGCCCTGGCTCTGCGGGTCGGTCTGCGCGCCGCTGCCCACGTTCAGGTCAAGGGTGCCGCCGGTGTTGATCTCGGCGTCCGCGTTGGCGTGGAAGCTGAACTGCTCGCAGCTGATGTTGATCTGGCCGCTGGCGTTGAGCTCGATCACGCTCTTGCCGCAGACCAGGCGCAGGTTCTCGCCGACCTCGATGAGGTAGCTGCTGCTGACGCTGTCGGTCTTGCTAGCGCCGACCAGCAGCATGTCGTCGCGGCGCACGGCGCGAATGCGGTCCTGGCCGATGGTGATGGTTTCGAGCATGCCGACGGTCTGGGTGCGATTGACGCCCACCGACAACGTTTCGCTCTGCTCCACTACCGTGTCCATGTTGCGTTCGGCGTGCACGTACAGCTGCTCGGCGCCCTTCTTGTCCTCCATGCGGATTTCGTTGAAGTTGGCCGGGCTGCCGCCCTTGCTCGAGCGGCTCTTCATGCCGCTCTGGGTGGCGCCGCCGGGCAGGTCGTAGGGCACTGTCTGTTCGGCGTTGTACACGCGGCCGGTGATGATCGGCCGGTCAGGGTCGCCTTCGAGGAAGCTGACGATCACCTCCTGGCCGATCCGTGGCACCTGGATTGAGCCCCAGTTCTTGCCCGCCGTGGCTTGCGATACGCGGATCCAGCACGAGCTGTTCTCGTTGGACTGGTCGTGGCGGTCCCAGTGGAAGTGCACCTTCACCCGGCCGTACTGGTCGGTCCAGATCTCCTCGCCGGAGGGGCCGACCACCACGGCGGTCTGCGGCCCTTTGACGATCGGCCTCAGGGTGCTGCCGACCGGGCGGTAGCTCTGCTGCGCGTCGATGCAGCTGAGGTTGCTTTCGAACTGCGCTGCACCGCTGCCACCGCCGCTCTCCAGGCGCTCCTGATGCACGTAGTAGCGGGCGGCGACGATCAGGTACTCGCGGTTCTGGTCCTGGCGGCTGAAGTTGCTCAGGCTGAACAGGTGGCCGCTGCCCAGGCCACGGGCATTGCCGCGCAGCTCGACCCGCTCGTGCAGGCTCTGCAGCGATTCCAGGCGGGTGCGGGCGTAGTGCTCGCCGTCCTGGCTCTGTTCGTAGGCGCCGGGATAGTCGTACAGCGGGTAGTCGCCGGCCTGGTGCGGCCGCGGCATGGCCGAGCGCACGTCGATGCGCGCGCTGGGGCGCTGGAAGTCGTAGTCGTTGAGTTCCAGCGAGCCGGGCTGGACTTCCTGGGCCAGGTGCCAGTCGTTGATATGGTCGCGCTCGCGGTGCTGGCCGTCCGGTGGGTAGTAGGGCACGGTCTCGTAGCCGGGCGCCTTCTGGTGCGCGCCGTAGGCGTCGGCCAGCACCAGCACGTGGCGCTCCTGTTCGTGGCGGAAGAAGTAGTAGATGCCTTCTTCCTCCATCAGGCGGCTGACGAAGTCGAAGCTGGTCTCGCGGTACTGCACGCAGTACTCGCGCTCGCGGTAGTTGCGGCTGAGCAGGTCCTCGAAATCCGAGAAGCCCAGGTCGCGGAACACCTGCTTGATGATCTGCGGCGCGCTCAGGTGCTGGAAGATCCGGCAGTCGCTGGTGCGCGTCAGCAGCCACAGCCAGGGGCGCAGGGTGACCCGGTAGGCGGCGAACTGGCCCTGGTCCACCGACTGGCTGCAGCGGGCGACGATACCGTGAAAGTGCCGCGACGTGGCGATGCTCTGCTGCACGCTCAGGCCCATGGGCTTGCCCAGCAGCTGGTTGAGGTCGATGGCCGGGTCGTCGCTGGTCAGCTGCAGCTCGTAGTCGAACAGGCGGCCGAGCTCCTCGCTGCCGCCCATCTCGGCCAGGATCAGCTTGTCCGGCCCCAGGGGGCTGTTGATCTGCGCCAGGCGCGTGAACTGCTTGAACAGCATGGTCGGTCCTGTCAGTCGGCGGCGCCGAAGTCATAGTGCAGGTCGTTGTCGCGGCGGCTGATGGCGACGCTGGCCAGCGGCTTGCCTTCGAGCATGCGCGTGAGGAACTCGCGGCTCATGTCCGGCAGCAGGCCGTTGGTGAGGATGGCGTCGATCATGCGGCCGCCGCTTTCGGTCTCGGTGCAGCGCGAGACGATCAGGTCGACCACGCCGTCGTCGTAGGCGAAACCGACCTTGTGCGTGCCTTCCACGCGCTTGCGGATGCGCTCCAGCTGCAGGCGGGTGATGGCCTTGAGCATGGCGTCGCTGAGCGGGTAGTAGGGGATGGTCACCAGGCGCCCGAGCAGCGCCGGCGGGAAGATCTCCAGCAGCGGCTTGCGCAGCGAAGTGGCCACGGCTTCCGGATCGGGCAGGGCCTGCGGGTCCTTGCAGATGTTGGCGATCAGCTCGGTGCCGGCATTGGTGGTGAGCAGGATCAAGGTGTTGCGGAAGTCGATCTGGCGGCCTTCGCCGTCTTCCATCACGCCCTTGTCGAACACCTGGAAGAAGATTTCGTGCACGTCCGGATGGGCCTTCTCCACCTCGTCCAGCAACACCACGCTGTACGGGCGGCGACGCACCGCCTCGGTCAGCACGCCGCCCTCGCCGTAGCCGACATAGCCGGGTGGCGCGCCCTTGAGGGTCGAGACGGTGTGGGCTTCCTGGAATTCGCTCATGTTGATGGTGATCAGGTTCTGTTCACCGCCGTACATGGCCTCGGCCAGTGCCAGCGCGGTCTCGGTCTTGCCCACGCCGGAGGTGCCGGCAAGCATGAACACGCCGATCGGCTTGTTCGGGTTGTCCAGGCCGGCGCGGGAGGTCTGGATGCGCTTGGCGATCATCTTCAGCGCGTGGTCCTGGCCGATGATGCGCTTGGCCAGGTGGCTGTCGAGGTTGAGCACGGTCTCGATCTCGTTGCGCGCCATGCGGCCCACCGGGATGCCGGTCCAGTCGGCGACCACCGAGGCCACCGCCTGGTAGTCCACGGTCGGCAGGATCAGCGGGCTCTCGCCTTGCAGGGCGGTCAGGCGCTGTTGCAGGTCGACGAGTGTTTCGCGCAGTTCATGGCTGCCCTGCACGTCCACTTCCTGGTCGACCACGCCGACCTGTTCGCGTAGCTGGGCGCGGGTGGCCAGCAGCTCGTCCACCAGGGCTTTCTCTTCGGCCCAGCGGCTCTCCAGGGCGACCAGGCGCTCGCGCTCTTCGGCCAGCAGGGTGTCGGCCAGGGCCTGGCGCTGCCCGGTCTTCACGCCGATCGCGGCTTCGCGGGCGATGATCTGCAGCTCGACTTCCAGTGCCTCGATGCGCCGACGACTGTCGTCCACCTCGGCCGGCACCGCGTGCAGGCTGATGGCGACACGGGCGCAGGCGGTGTCGAGCAGGCTCACCGATTTGTCCGGCAGCTGGCGCGCTGGGATGTAGCGGTGCGACAGCTTCACTGCCGCTTCCAGCGCCTCGTCGAGGATCTGCACCTGGTGGTGCTTCTCCATGGTCGAGGCCACGCCGCGCATCATCAGCAGGGCCTTGGCCTCGCTCGGTTCGTCGACCTGCACCACCTGGAAGCGGCGGGTCAGGGCCGGGTCTTTCTCGATGTGCTTCTTGTACTCGGCCCAGGTGGTGGCCGCCACCGTGCGCAGGCTGCCACGGGCCAGGGCCGGCTTGAGCAGGTTGGCGGCGTCACCGGTACCGGCCGCGCCGCCGGCGCCGACCAGGGTGTGGGCTTCGTCGATGAACAGGATGATCGGCTTGGGCGAGGCCTGCACATCCTCGATCACCTGGCGCAGGCGCTGCTCGAACTCGCCTTTCATGCTGGCGCCGGCCTGCAGCAGGCCGACATCCAGGCTGCGCAGTTCGACGTCTTTCAGTGCCGGTGGCACGTCGCCGGCGACGATGCGCAGGGCGAAGCCTTCGACCACGGCGGTCTTGCCCACACCGGCTTCGCCGGTGAGGATCGGGTTGTTCTGGCGGCGACGCATGAGGATGTCGACCAGCTGGCGGATCTCTTCGTCGCGGCCGACGATGGGGTCGAGCTTGCCGCTGCGGGCTTGCTCGGTAAGGTCGACGGTGAACCGCTTGAGCGCCTCCTGCTTGCCCATCGCCGCAGGCGCCACGGCGCCGCTGGCCTCACCGGGCGCGGCGGCGCTGAAGCCGTCGCTGGCGGCCAGGTTGTTTTCCGGCGAATCGCCCACGTATTCGTCGAAGCGTTCGCTCAGGGCTTCGATCTTCAGCTTGGCGAACTCGCTGGACAGGCCCAGCAGGGCGTTGCGCAGGCTCGGCGTCTTGAGGATGCCGACCAGCAGGTAGCCGGTGCGCACCTGGCTCTCGCCGAACATCAGGCTGCCGTAGACCCAGCCGCGCTCGACGGCCTCTTCCACCTGGGAGGACAGGTCGGTGATCGAGGTCGAGCCGCGCGGCAGCCGGTCCAGCGCGTCGGTCAGGTCGCGGGCCAGGCGCGCCGGCTCGACATTGAACTGGCGGATGATGCGGTGCAGGTCGCTGTCCTGCAGCTGCAGCAACTGGTGCAGCCAGTGCACCAGCTCGACGTAGGGGTTGCCCCGCAGCTTGCAGAACACCGTGGCCGCCTCGATGGCCTTGTAGGCGACGCTGTTGAGTTTGCCGAACAGCGCGGCGCGGCTGATTTCACCCATGGTCCTGACTCCTTGTGTGGGGCGCGTTGACCGGCTGCTCGGCGTAGTACCGGGCGAGCTTCAGGTCGTTGGCATCGTGCGAGGGTCGGCCAAGCCAGGTGTCGAACCCCAGGCGTCGGCCGGCATTGAGTTGCAGCGCGGGCACTTCGCCCTGCGCGAGGATGAGGTTGAGGTCCCAGTCCAGCTCCTGGCCCAGGTATTCGGCGACCCACGCCGCCAGCTCGACGAACGCCTGCCCGCCGGGGAGCAGGGCGTGGTACTGGTCGAGGGTCAGCGGGCCGAGGCACAGGCGGAACTTGTGCTGGCGGTCCCAGACGTAGCGGCCCAGGCACAGGTCCACGCCCAGGCGGTTGGCGCGCACGCCGAGCTGGCTGCGTTCGGGCAGCTCCAGCCACTGGCCGACGTATTCCTCGAGCGTCACCGGCACGCCGAAGTAACTCGACAGGATGCTGCACAGGCCGTCCGGATAGCGGGTCTGCGCCGCCAGGTGGCCGGACCAGTGCAGCTTGGCGGTGTCGGCCAGCGGTCCCTGGCCTTGCAGTTCCGCTTGGCCTCGTCCACTGAGGGCGGCCAGACGCGCGGCCCAGTAGTCATCGCCGGGGCGGTCGTGGCTGACGGTCGGCCGAGCCTCGGCCCAGGCGCGATAGAACAGGCTCAGCAGGCGGTGGTGGAAGATGTCGAGGAAGCGCTTGCTGGTCGGGTCGGCGTGATTGCGCTGGCGCTCGCGCATGTATTCGGTCAGGTGCAGCGGCAACGGGCCATTGGGGCCGCCGAGGCCGAAGAAGAACTGTTCCAGACGCGCCGGCCCGTCATCGTTGGCGGTGACCGAGGCCAGTGTCGCCGGGGCGAAGCCGCAGTCCAGGCGCTGGCCCAGGCGCACCGGCTCGTCGGCCAGCCGCTGCGAGTGGCCGAAGCGGGGCAGCTCGGGGTTTTCCGCCTCGAGGCGGCGCAGCGCCTGGAAGAAATCGTACTCCCAGGGCTCGGCCTGCATGGCCCGTAACGTGTTCACAGGGTCGGCCTGCGCCCGGGCTTGGCTTTCCAGCGCATGATCTCGCCACGTTCGCTGGTGCGCAGCACGGTTTCGGTGAAGCTGTTGATCGACACATAGCGGGTCAGGAAACGCTCGAAAACCGCCCCCAGCAGGAACACGCCGGTGCCGCGGAACGCGTTCTCGTCGAACGTCAGGGTGATCTCCAGGCCACGGCCGAAGACGATCGGGCCGGGCATCGGCAGGCGTCGGGTGCAGGGCTTGCTGCTGACCTCGCGCAGGCCGTCGATCTGCAACTGCAGGGCGCAGTCCTGTGGGTCGCCGTACAGGCGCAGCAGTTCGCGCAGAGCGGCGGCGCCCTGGCCCTGCTCGGCCAGGGACAGATAGTTCAGCGACAGCTGGCTGATCAGGCGCCAGGCGCGGTTGTCGTGGGCATGGCTGGCCTTGGGCCGACTGGGGCCGGCCAGGCAGCGCACGGCGGACACCGGTGCGCTGTCGGCCAGGCTGAAATCGCTGCGACCGTCGCCGACGTTCATGAACAGCGGCAGGTCGCGGTTGCTGCACAGCGCGCTGATGCCCAGCTGGCGCAGGTCGTGGCGGTACGGCGCCTGGTTGCCGTCGACCAGGCTGACGAAGGTCTCGCTGCCCATGTAGCTGGAGCGCGTGCCGTTGCGCCGCTGCTCGCTGGACAGCACCCGGGGTTCGCGGCGGACGATGTAGTAGGCCTGGTCGCGGCCATAGCGCGATGGGTCGCGCACCGCGTAGAACGGCAGGAACTCCTGGTCCGGCCCGGTGCCATGGCCGGTGACCCGCTGCAACGAGTGGATCTCGAAGTCGGTGGGCCGCGTGCGGTCGGCGATCACATGATGTTCATGGACCCGGTCGGTCAGGTGGAGGCGATCGACCCGGCGCGGGAACAGGTTGATCGCCGGGGTGCAGAACGGCACGAACTGGCCCGGGCCGACGCTGCTTTCCAGGCTCTGGTCGAAACGCTCGAACAGCACCAGCACTTCCAGTTCCTGACCGTCGCAGCGCTTGACCGCACGCTCCAGCCCGGCGAAATCGACGAACAGCAAGCGCTGCGGCAAGGCGAAATACTCCTGCAGCAGGCGGTAGCCCTGGAAGGCCTGGGGCACCACCGGCAACGCCGCTTCGCTGTCATCGAAACCACAGGGCAGCAAGGCTTGCTCGACCGGGATACGCTCGATCCAGTCGGCGCCCGGCTGGCGCACGAACACCGCGCAGGCGCTGCCCAGCAGTTGTTCGTAAAGGCGGAACGGGGTCTCGTCGGCACCATTGAGGTACAGCGGCAGGTGCGTCAGCGGCAGGCTGCTGAACGGGATCTCGGCGCCGCTGCGCAGGGTCAGGCGCAAGCCGGCGCGGGCCTTTGGCTCGCTGGCGGCCAGGCGACCGAGGACCGCGCCGGGGTTGCCGAAGTACTCGGCGCGGGCCACCTGCAGCGGCCACAGGGTGACGTCCTGGGTGCTGCGGAACTCGCAGGGCGTCTGCGAATTGCGTCCCAGGTTGGCGCGCAGCACGCTGTCGCGCGGCAACTGGAAACCGGCGGCCAGTGAGCCCTCGTCGGGGTCGGTGTGCATCTGCACCACGGTCATCGACGGCGTCGGCGCCAGGTAGTGCGGGTAGGCGATTTCCAGCAGGTTGTGGGTGAAGGTCGGATACTCGGCGTCGAGTTTGAGCTGCACCCGCGCGGTGAGGTAGGCGAAGCCTTCCAGCAGGCGCTCGACATAAGGGTCGGCGCACTCGATCCCGGACAGCGTCAGGCGCCCGGCGATCTTCGGGTATTCCTTGGCGAATTCCGCCGCGCCCTCGCGGATGTGCTGCAGTTCCTGGTTGTACAGATCGAGCAGGCGCGGGTTCATGCACGCCTCCGGCGTTCGGCGGGGGCCACGCGCACATGGCCGGACTCCAGGTCGACATCGGTCTGCAGCAGCAGGGGCAGGGCCGCCGGCTGGGCCCACAGGTCGCCCTCGATCTCGAAGCTCAGGGCGTTGGCGTTCATTTCGCCGGGCGCCGCCTGCGCGCGTACTTTCAGGGTATGGGCGAGGATGCGTGGCTCGTAGGTGGCGATGGCCTGGTGGATGATGCGCTCCAGCGCGGCCAGGTCGATGTTCGACGCGCTGTTGCCGGCCAGGGCCGGCAGGCCGTAGTTGACCACTGAGACGCCGGCCGGGGTGTTCAGGGTGTCGTGGCTGTCCAGCAGGGACGTGGTGTTGAGCAGCCAGGCCAGGTCGCGCAATACCGAGGCCTTGAGTTGCTGCAGGCTGAGCACGCGCTTGTCGGGGGCTTCCTGCGGGTTGCCCGGGTCATCGTCGGTCAGGCGATCCAGCAGCGAGGGCTGCAGGCGGTCGCGGGTGGCGATTTCGGCTACCACTGGAACAGCCCCACGAAGTTCTTCTGGTCCTCGACGCCGGTGTCGCACGACGCGCTTGGCGCCGCGATCGAAGCTTCGAGGCCTGTCTGGGTCAGGCGCACGGCGCGGGAGGTCTTCAGGCATTCGCCGTTGAGGGTCGGGTGCGGCCGCACGTGGGTCACCAGCACGATCGGCACGCCGTTGAACTGCTCGACCCGGGCCTCGCCGGCGCGATTCGGGCTCAGGCTGCACGGCCACTGCATGTCCAGCGCCAGGCTCTGATCGCCCTGGCTGAGGACGCACTGGCCGGCCCGTTCGCTCAGGCTGACTGGCGTACTGCCCATCGTGGCCTGGGTCAGCAGCCCCGGGTTATCGGCGTCGGCGCAGGCGCTCAGGCCCATCAGCAGCAGGCCGGCCAGGCTCAGGCGCTTCATGTCAGCTCCCAGAACCAGACCGCCTGGGACTGGTACGCGTCGTCATTGAAGCCCTTGGTCAGGCCGCGGTTCCACAGGTCGATATGATCGCCCGAGCGGTCCTCCCAGCGTTGCCCGTTACGCGCATAGCAATTGCGGTAGAAGATGATCCCGGTCTTGGTGCTGAGCTGGGCGCGGGCCTGAGCGCTACCGGCGATCTTCAGCGGGTAGAACAGCCGCCTTTCCAGCCAGTTGGCCAGGGACTCCGCGCCACGGGCGTGGCCATGGGCGCACTTGGGCTCGGTATAGGTCGACTTGTTGACCTTGATGCTCATCTCGCCATTGAGTGCGATGCTCATGCGGATGGCGCACTGGTTGTCCCAGGGGCCATCGCAGGGTGAGGACACTTTTGGATAGGCGTTCCACAGGTTGATGAAAGAAGGCTTGGCCATGATGTCCACCGTGGGCGGGTGACGTGTGCGGGGAGGGCACCCACGCGGCCTCAGGCAGCGCGGGCGCGGTCGGTCAGATCTTGACGTTGGAGCGGATGTTCCAGCCGTACTTGATCGGGCCGCCTTCCTTGGTGCCGTCGGCTTTCTGCGGTTGATAGTCGACGGTGACCTTGGCGAAGTTCAGGGTCACGTTCTCGGTCAGGCGGTCATCGCTGCCCGAGCCGCCGGTGCTCAGCGAGCTGATGATCACCTCTTCGAGGTTGATGATCAGGTACTCGACCTGGTTTTCCCCGCCGGCCTTGCGCACGGTGAGCTTGACCTTGTCGATGTGCTTGCCGCTGGAGCAGTGGGCCATCAGGTTGGGGCTGGACTTGTCGATGTACTTGGTGATCGACAGGTCCTGGATGTTGACCTTGCCCGAGCCGCCGCCGCTGCCCATGTGCATGTTGCCGGACTGGGACATGCCCCAGCTCCAGTTGAGCACGTCGATTTCGTCCTTGTGGGCCTTGTCCTGGGACTCGCCCTTGATGTCGCCGATCTTGATGAAAATATCTACAGCCATGATGTCCTCGGGATTTCGCGTCAGGTTGGCGGTTTGGTCCAGTTGGGCTGCTTCGCAGCCCTTTCGCGACGCAAGGCCGCTCCTACAGAAGCTGCGTCGGTCTCTCACTCAACACACGACATCGGCCCTCTGTGCAGGAGCGGCCTTGCGTCGCGAAAGGGCCGCGGAGCGGCCCCAAAGTCGTCAGGCGCTCTTGGCCGAAGGCAGCTTCGACACCAGGCGCAGCGACACGGTCAGCCCTTCGAGCTGGTAGTGCGGGCGCAGGTAGAAGCGCGAGTTGTAGTAACCCGGGTTGCCCTCGACTTCCTCGACCACCACTTCGGCGGCCGCCAGCGGATGCTGGGCCTTGGTGGTCTCGGTGGAGTGCGCCGGGTCGCCGTCGACGTAGTTGAGGATCCAGTCCTGCAGCCAGCGCTGCATCTCGTCCTTTTCCTTGAACGAGCCGATCTTGTCGCGAACGATGCACTTCAGGTAATGGGCGAAGCGGCAGGTGGCGAACAGGTACGGCAGGCGCGCGGCCAGGTTGGCGTTGGCGGTGGCGTCCGGGTCGTCGTATTCGGCCGGTTTCTGCAGCGACTGGGCGCCGATGAAGGCGGCGAAGTCGGTGTTCTTCTTGTGCAGCAGCGGCATGAAGCCGTTTTTCGCAAGCTCCGCCTCGCGGCGGTCGGAAATGGCGATCTCGGTCGGGCACTTCATGTCCACGCCACCGTCGTCGGTGGGGAAGGTGTGCGCCGGCAGGCCCTGCACTTCGCCGCCCGATTCCACGCCACGGATGCGCGAGCACCAGCCGTAGTGCTTGAACGAGCGGTTGATGTTCACCGCCATGGCGTAGGCGGCGTTGGCCCAGGTGTACTTGCTGCTGTCGGCGCCGTCGGTGTCTTCCTCGAAGGCGAAGGCCTCGACCGGGTCGGTCTTGGCGCCGTAAGGCAGGCGCGCCAGGAAGCGCGGCATGGTCAGGCCGATGTAGCGCGAGTCTTCCGACTCACGCAGCGAGCGCCAGCCGGCGTACTCCGGGGTGGTGAAGATCTTGGTCAGGTCGCGGGGGTTGGACAGCTCCTGCCACGAGCCCATGCCCATCACCGTCGGCGAGGCGGCGGAGATGAACGGCGCGTGCATCGAGGCGCAGACCTTGGACACCTCGCCCAGCAGCTCGACATCCGGCGGCGACTGGTCGAAGTAGTAGTCGCCCACCAGGCAGCCGTAGGGCTCGCCACCGAACTGGCCGTACTCTTCTTCGTAGAGCTTCTTGAAGATCGGGCTCTGGTCCCAGGCAGTGCCCTTGAATTTCTTCAGGGTCTTGTGCAGGTCGTTCTTCGAGATGTTGAGCACGCGAATCTTCAGCTGCTCGTCGCTCTCGGTGTTGTTGACCAGGTAGTGCAGGCCACGCCAGGCGCTTTCCAGCTGCTGGAAATCATCGTGGTGGATGATCTGGTTGACCTGGGCGGTGAGCTTGGCGTCGATGGCGGCGATGATCTGCTCGATCGAACCGATGGCATCGTTGGACACCAGGTTGGTCTGCGCCAGGGCCTGCTCGGCAAGGGTGCGTACGGCGCTCTGGACGGCTTCCTTGGCCCGCTCGGTCTTGGGCTTGAATTCCTGCAGCAGCAGGCTGGCGAAGTCGCTCGGGTCCTGGGTGGCCGCCTGGGGGGCCTGGCTGTCGCGCAACGGATCGTTCATGGTCGGTCTCCTCAGGCCTTCGGCTCGGTGTCGGCGGGTTTCGGCGCGCTGGCCAGGGCCTGGAGCAGGGCCTCGTCCTTGATCGCCTTGAGGATGATCTCCTCGGCGCCGGTCTTGCCGTCCATGTAGGTCAGCAGGTTGGCCAGCTGGGTGCGGGCCTCGAGTAGCTGGTTCAAGGCGTCGACCTTGCGCGCCACGGCGGCGGGGCTGAAGTCGTCCATGCTTTCGAAGGTGATGTCCAGGCTCAGGTTGCCTTCACCGGTCAGTTCGTTGGGCACGTTGAATGCCACGCGGGGCTTCATGGCCTTCAGGCGCGAGTCGAAGTTGTCGACGTCGACTTCCAGGAACTTGCGGTCGGCCACCGCCGGCAGCGGTTCGGCGGGCTTGCCGGCGAGGTCGGAGAGCACGCCCATGACGAACGGCAGCTGGACCTTCTTCTCGGCGCCGTACAGCTCGACGTCGTACTCGATCTGCACCCGTGGCGCACGGTTGCGCGCGATGAATTTCTGGGAGCTGTCTTTCGCCACGTTGTTCCTCCTGGTCGCCGATGCGGCGGCTCTGTTCGTTGCGGGCGTCGGTGTTTAAGCGGCGTCGAGGCGTCAGTCGCCTTCGGGGCCGCGCAGGTTCTCGAATTGCGACAGACCGTCGGGGATCAGGTCGCGGACGATGGTCGCGAAATCGGCGTCGACCAGGTTCTTCGCCCGGCGCAGCAGCACCGGCAGCGGGCTGGAGGGCTCGTGGCGGGCGTAGTACTGCAGCAGGCGTTCAAGGCTTTGCAGGACGTCGTCGCGGCTGTTGATTTCGCCTGGCCGCGCCGTGGGGCGGGCCGTGGCGACCGGGGCTGGCTGCGGGTCGTCGTCGGCGCCGTGCGCCGGCTCGTCCGTAGCGCTGTCGGCAGGGGCGGCGCCCTCGGGGCTGTAGTCGGCCAGCACCTGCTGGACCAGGCGCAGCGGCTGGCGCAACGCGGACAGGTCGACGCCGCTGGCCGAGCCGACCTGGTCATTGACCCGGCTTTCGATGGCGTCCAGGGCTTCGCGGGCCAGCTGCAGGGCCTGGCGACATTGCGCAAGCTGCTCGGGGTCGGCGTCGCGCAGGGCGGCGGCCAGTTCCTCGGCGCTCAGTTGCTCGCTGGCGAAATGCTGCACGCCCGCGGCATGCAGGGCGGCGCGCAGGGTCACCGGGCCGAAGGCGCGCGAGCGCACCAGCACGGCGTCGCGCAGCAGGGCGATGTTGGTGTCGCAGGTGAGGCCGGCCAGGGCGTTGACGCGCACGGTGGGGTCGTTGTCGTCGGCGGCGTCCAGCTGCGGATGCAGGTACAGCCAGTACTCGCCCAGCAGGTCGCGGATCAATTCGAGACTGGCGGCCAGGCCCGGCAGGCCGTGCAGGGCCAGGTTGGCCTGGACCAGGAAGTGGGTGATGCGCAGGTCCTTGCTGCGTTGCAGCAGGCTGGTGCAGGCCTGGTCGATATCGCGCCACTGGGGCGGTTCGGCGGCCTGCACGGCGTCGCCCATCACGCGCTCGGGGCGGCCCTGGGCATCACGCTCCAGTTGCAGGAAGTCGGGGTCGTATTCGAGGTCGTCGCCGCAGGGAAAGTCTGCGGAAACAGCGGCGAGCAGCAGCGGCGAGTTCACCAGAATTCGATCTCCATATCGGCCCTTGGCGAGGGCTTGCTATGCGCAAAGTTGCAAAGTGTGAACGCGCGCACAAACTTGTCAAAGAATGCGAAGTTGATATCAGTGTGATATCACCATGACACTCTCAAGTTGCGCATTTATGGTTTATTTCCAAATTGCTGTCAAGGTAAGCTAGCCGCCGCGAATAGTGACTGTGAACCAGTTGGCAGGTATTCACGGCCATTGGTCAGGTGCCATCAAAGTGCCTTTCCAATAGGGTTTAATACGACCTTCCGGATGATGATTGATGGTTTGCAGGCCTTTGATTTCAAGGCTTTCAGCGATCAGTAGGGTCGGGCTTGTCCATCCATTCATTTGAATGGATAAGCGCTTCATATATATGCAAGGAGGCATGATGGCACTTTGCCTGACTATTACCAGCTACCACAAGATTACCCCTGGGCAATGCCCGGAGAAGTTGCTGGAAACCGGTGCCATCAGTGTTGGGCGCGCGGCGGATAATGATTGGGTATTGCCCGATCCAGAGCGCCTTGTTTCCTCGAAACATTGTGTGATCCAGTTCAAGGAGGGTCGCTATTATCTGACCGATAACAGCACCAACGGTGTGGAATTGGTGCATGCCGGCATCCGACTGCGGCGTGGCAACAGCGAACCGCTGATGGATGGCGAAGTTATTCGAATTGGCGATTACGAGATCCAGGCACGGATCGATTCCGGCCTGTCGATCCCGCTCGCCGGACAACCCGACGTCCACAGTTTCGAAGCGTTGATGGCCAATCAACTGGCCACCCCGAACGCACCCATCGCTGGCGCGCCCGCCGCTTTCCTGCAAGGCGCGTCGAGCCACGATACCCTGCCGGATCTGTTCGACTTTCTCGGTCCCTCCAGTGTGCCGCCGATCAGCCAGCCCGATCATGTGCCGGCCCAGCAGCATGACTTTCGCCCACCCACGCCGGTTGCGCCGCCGCCCGAGCCGGCCCCCGCGCCAGGTGTGATCCCGGCCGACTGGGACCTGTGCGACGAAACACCGGCGCCCGCCCCACGGGCTGCTCCGGTCATTGCACCGCAGGCGTCTGCCGTCGCGTCGCCCCTGCCCGCGCCTGCTCCTGCCCAACCGGTCCCTGCCCAGCCTGTCGCCAGCGACGCGCTGCTCCAGGCGTTCCTGCGTGGCGCGGGCATCGAGCAGCTGCGCATCGACGCGGCCGACGCCGCCGCGCAGATGGAGGCCATCGGCCGCAGCTACCGGCTGATGGTCGAGGGCCTGATCGATGTGCTGCGCGCGCGCAGCAGCCTGAAGGGCGAGTTCCGCATGCAGCAGACCACCATCGCCCCGGTGCGCAACAACCCGCTGAAGTTCGCCCCCAACGTTGACGAGGCGCTGCTGTTGCTGCTGCGCGAGGGCAACCAGGCGTTCATGGCCCCGGACCAGGCGGTGCGAGACAGCTTCGACGACCTGCGCGCCCATCAGTTGGCGGTCATGGCGGGCGTGGAGGCGGCCATCAAGCACCTGCTCCAGCGTTTCGAACCGGCCCGCCTGGAGGAGCGCCTGGCGCCGGCCGCCGGGCTGGCGAAAATTTTCGGCGGCTCGCGCCAGGCCCATTGCTGGCAGCAGTTCACCGAGCTCTACAGCCAGATTTCCCGGGAAGCCGAGGACGACTTCCAGGACTTGTTCGGCCGCGAATTCAGCCGCGCCTACGAGGCCCACGGCAGCCGATTGCAACGTACCTGAGGCCAGCGCCCGGGATTTAGGAAGAACACAAGACGTCATGAGGACGAGCATGAGTGCAACACGACTGATCGCAGCCCTGGCCATGGTGCTGCTCAGTGCCTGCAGCAAGGACACGCCGAGCGAGGCCGCCCCCGTCGAGGCAGCGGCGGCTTCGGGCATCACCCTGTACTTCAGCGCCGCCGCCGGCCTCAACCCTGGCGCCAGCGGCCTGCCCGCGCCGGTGCGGGTGCGCATCTACGAGCTGAAGAACAGCGCCGCCTTCGCCCGCGCCGACTACTTCGCCCTTGCCGAACGCGCCCAGGCCACCCTGGCCGCCGACCTGATCGACCAGGACGAAGTCCTGCTCCAGCCCGGCGAGCAACTGCGTCTGGAGCGCCCGCTGGACCCGGCCACGCGCCAGGTCGGCCTGGTGGTCGGCTACCGCGAGGTCGACCAGGCCCAGTGGCGCAGCGTGCTGCCGGTGCCGCCCCGCGACTATCAGATCAGCCTCGATGTGCGTGCCGTGCGCAGCGCCGTGGCCACCCCACAACCTGAGCCTGCCCGCTAGGCAATCGGAGAAACCATGTCCTGGAACAATCGCGTGGTCTGGTCGGAAGGGATGTTCATCACGACCCAGCACTTCCAGCAGCACGACCGCTACCTGGAAAACTTCGTCGATGCCCGCAGTCGGCCGCTCAGCGCTGCCGCCTGGGGCTTCTGCGAGCTGCTCGTCGACCAGGGCCTGCTGGCCCAGGGCAAGCTGGCGATCCTCAGTGCCCGTGGCCTGCTGCCCGACGGCACGCCGTTCGATATCCCGCGCGACGACCTGCCGCCGGCGCCGCTGGAGATTCCCGACGCGCTGCGCGACGGCGTGATCTACCTGGGCCTGCCGCTCAAGCGTGCCGGCGCCCGCGATACCGTCGATGACGGCGACGCGCTCGATGGCGCGCGCTATGTCAGCCGTATCAGCGAAGTACGTGACGACAACGCCCCGTTCGAAAACCGCGCGCCGTTGGCCCTGGGCAGCCGCGCCCTGCGCCTGCTGCGCGCCGAGGATGGCCTGAGCGACTATGCCGCGCTGGGGGTGGTGCGTATCCGCGAAAAACGCGCCGACCGCGCCCTGGTGCTGGACGACAGCTACATCCCGCCGCTGCTCGATGTCTGCGCCAGCAACGTGCTGTCGAGTTTTCGTGGCGAGCTGCTGGGCCTGCTGCACCAGCGTGGCGAAGCCCTGGCCGGGCGCGTGGTGGCCTCGGCCAACGGCGGCGCCTCGGAGATCGCCGACTTCATGCTGCTGCAACTGGTCAACCGCGCGCAGCCGTTGGTCGAACACCTCAACCAGCTGACCCCGCTGCACCCGGAGCGCCTGTATAGCGAGCTGGTGGCCCTGGCCGGTGAATTCGCCACCTTCACCCGTGACGGGCGTCGCCCGGAAAGCTACCCGGTGTACCAGCACGACGACCTGGCGGCGACCTTCGCCCCGGTCATGGCCGCCCTGCGCGATGCCCTGTCGATGCTGATCGACAGCAAGGCCGTGGCCATCCCCCTGGTGGAGAAGGCCTACGGCATCCACGTCGGCATGCTCGCCGACCGCAGCCTGCTCGACAGCGCCAGCTTCATTCTCGTGGTGCGCGCCGACGTGCCCAGCGAAACCTTGCGCAGCCGCTTCGGCCAGCAGAGCAAGATCGGCTCGGTGGAACACATCCGCGACCTGGTCAACCTGCAACTGCCGGGTATCGGCCTGTTGCCGCTGCCGGTGGCGCCTCGGCAGATTCCGTTCCATGCCGGGTCCACCTACTTCGAACTCGACCGGGGCAGCGAGCACTGGAAGCAACTGCAGCATTCCGGGGGCTTCGCCTTCTACGTCGCCGGCGAGTTCCCCGGCCTGAACCTGGCCTTCTGGGCGATTCGGGGGTGATGCCGTGATGTCGGGTGCTCGACTTGATAATGCCGGGACCGCGTTGCGGTCCTTTCGCGACACAAGGCCGCTCCTACAGGGGAGCGCGAACGCCTGTAGGAGCGGCCTTGTGTCGCGAAAGGGCCGCAACGCGGCCCCCGATGCCACCCCCTATCCAAGGACCGGAGACTAAGCCGCGATGCAATCGGACGATCCGTTGGCCAATGACCGCACCCAGTTCATGCCTCGCCCCGGTGGCCGTGGTCCGCAGCCGGCCACGCCGGCATCGGCCGCGCCACCGCCGCCGCTGAATGTGCCCGCCGAACCGCTGGCGCCGGGGCAGGCCACGGGCCTGAACCCGCTGGAACAGGCGGCTGGCCCGTTGCTGGCGCTGCTGACGCGCCTGCGCAACACCATCGCCCACCCGGCGCCGGCCAGCCTGCGCGCGCAGTTGCTGGCCTACCTGCGCCAGTTCGAGGAGCGCGCCGAGGCCGCCGGGGTGCCGCGCAACGAGGTGCTGCTGGCGCGTTATGCGCTGTGCACCGCGCTCGATGAAGCGGTGCTCAGCACGCCGTGGGGCAGCGCCAGCGACTGGGGCAAGCAGAGCCTGCTGATCACCGTGCACAACGAGGCCTGGGGCGGCGAGAAGGTGTTCCAGCTGATGGAGCACTGCCTGCAGAGCCCGCGTGAGCGCCTGCACCTGCTGGAGCTGCTGTACCTGTGCACCAGCCTCGGCTTCGAAGGCCGCTACCGGGTGATGAACGATGGCCGCGCCCAGCTCGAAGCCCTGCGTGAGCGCGCCGCCGCGACCATTCGCAGCGCCCGTGGCGAGCTCGAACGCGAGCTGTCGCCGCACTGGCGCGGCGTGACCGTGGCCCGTGATCGCCTGGCGCAGTTCGTGCCGCCCTGGGTCGGCCTGGCGGTGGCCCTGGCGCTGCTGTTGCTGGTGCTGTTCGGCCTGCGCCTGAAGCTGGCGGCCGATGCCGAGCCGGTGTTCCGTGGCATCCATGCGCTGGGCGAGATCCCGGTGCAGGCCATGGACCGCCCGGTGGTGCAGCCCAAGCCTGTCGAGCGTCCGCGCCTGGCCGGCTTTCTGGCCGAGGACATCAAGGCCGGCCGGGTCGCCGTGGAGGACGCGGTGGACCGCTCGGTGGTGACCATCCGTGGCGACGAACTGTTCGCCTCGGCCAGCGCCAGCATCAAGAGCGACTTCCAGCCGCTGATGCTGCGCATCGCCGAGGCCGTGGCGAAAGTGAAAGGCAATGTGAAAGTCACCGGCCACAGCGACAACCAGCGCATCGCCACGATCCGCTTCCCGTCCAACTGGGCGTTGTCCCAGGCCCGCGCCGAAGAGGTGAAGGACATCCTCGCCGCCCGCACTGGCCAGCCCGGGCGCTTCACCGCGCAGGGCCTGAGCGACACCGAGCCGCTGGCGTCGAACGACAGCGCGCAGGGCCGGGCGAAGAATCGCCGGGTTGAAATTACCGTTCTGGCGGAGGGCGTCGAGTGAAGGCGTTTTTCAATGTTGTCATTCGCTGGGTGGTCCCGGTGCTGGGCCTGCTCGCCCTCAGCCTGATCATCTGGTTCCTCGGCCCGCTGCTCGATGCGCTGGTGCCGGCCGCGCCACGCGTGGTGCTGATCGTCCTGCTGTTCGCGGTGTGGATCGCCTACCGCGTGTGGCGCATCGTCCAGGCCCGTCGCCAGGCGGCCAAGGTGATGCAGAGCCTGGCCGCCGAGACCACGCCGGACCCTGCCAGCGTGGCCACCGCCGAGGAGCTGGCGACCCTGCGCCAGCGCATGGACGAAGCTCTGGTGCTGCTGAAGAAGGCGCGCCTGGGTGGTGACGAGCGGCGCAACCTGTACGAGCTGCCGTGGTACGTGATCATCGGCCCGCCCGGTTCCGGCAAGACCACCGCGCTGGTCAATTCCGGCCTGCATTTCCCGCTGGCGGCGCAGATGGGTGAAGGCGCCATCCGTGGTGTCGGCGGCACGCGCAACTGCGACTGGTGGTTCACCGACCAGGCCGTGCTGCTCGATACCGCTGGCCGCTACACCACCCAGGACAGCCACGCCCAGGTGGACAAGGCGGCCTGGCTGGGCTTCCTCGACCTGCTCAAGACTCAGCGCTCGCGCCGTCCCATCGATGGCGCGTTCATCGCCATCAGTCTGTCCGACCTGCTGCTGGGCAGCGATGCCGAGCGTGCCGCCCATGCCGCGGCGATCCGTACCCGCATCCAGGAGTTGTACAGCCAGCTGGGCGTGCGCTTCCCGATCTACCTGATGCTGACCAAGCTCGACCTGGTGCCGGGGTTCATGGAGTTCTTCGACAACCTGAGCAAGGAAGAGCGCGCGCAGGTGTGGGGCATGACCTTCCCGCTCGACGACGGCCAGCAGGGTGACGGGCCGTTGGCGCAGTTCGGCAGCGAGTTCGCCTTGCTGGAGCAGCGCCTGAACCAGCGTCTGGTCGAGCGCCTGCAACAGGAGCGCGACCCTGCCAGGCGCGACCTGGTCTACGGCTTCGTCCAGCAGTTCGCCGCCCTGCGCGGCAACCTCAAGACCTTCCTCGATGGCGTCTTCAAGCCCAACGCCTTCGAAGAGCGCGCCCTGCTGCGCGGCGTGTACTTCACCAGCGGCACCCAGGAAGGCAGCCCCATCGATCGCCTGATCGGCAGCATGGCCCAGAGCATGGGCCTGGATCGTGCTCACCTGGCGCGGCAGAACGGCACCGGGCGCAGCTATTTCATCGAGAAGCTGTTCAGCGCCGTGGCCTTCGCCGAGCGCGGCCTGGTCGGCAGCAACCCGAAGGTCGAGCAGCGGCGCAAATGGATCGCCCGGGGCGCCCTGGCCCTCAGTGTGGCCTTGGTTCTGGTGGTGGGTACCTTGTGGACCCTGAGCTATCGCGCCAACCAGCAGTACATCGCCGAGGTCGACAGCCGCCTCAAGCCGCTGGGCAAGAGTGTGCAGGAGCTGAGCCCGGCGCAGCGCAACGTGGTCGACGTGCTGCCGTTGCTCAACGGTGTGCGCCGCCTGGCCGAGGATCCGCCGGGCTGGGCCGAGGGCCTGGGGCTGTACCAGGGCGACATGCTCGAAGGGGAGTCCGACAGCGTCTACCGCAAGCTGCTGATCGCCATCTTCGCCCCGCGCCTGGTCACCCGCATCGAGGAGCAACTGTACGCAGGTGGCCCGTCCGACTACCTCTACGAAGGGCTCAAGGCCTACCTCATGCTGGCCGATGGCGAGCACTACGATCCCGAGTTCATCAAGGCCTGGATCACCCTCGACTGGGAACGCAGCCTGCCCCGGGACCTGGCCCCGGACCTGCGCCAGGCCCTGGAGCAACACCTGGTGGCACTGTTCGACAAGCGTCCGCCCAATGCCCGCCTCGATCAGCGCCTGATCGACGACACCCGCCGCCAGCTCCAGCAACTGCCGGTGGCCCAGCGTGTCTATGATCGGGTCAAGCGCCAGAAACTGCCGGCCGGGGTCAGCGACTTCCGCGTCAGTGACGCAGCCGGCCGGGATGCCGCGCTGGTGTTCCGTTTCAAGAACGGCAAGCCGCTGAGCGAGCCGCTGCCGGGCATCTTCACCGTCGAGGGCTATCGCAAGGCGTTCCTCGCCGCCAGCCTGGCTCACAGCGAGACGCTGGCCGAGGAGCGCTGGGTGCTGGGCCGCGAGGCCAGCGAGTCGGGCGACGCCAAGCGCCTGGCCGACGATGTGCTGCAGCTGTACTACCAGGACTACATCCGCACCTGGGACGCGCTGCTGGCGGACCTGGACTTCGTGCCGATCACCAGCGTCGGCCAGGCCGCCGATGTGCTGCGGGTGCTGTCCGGGCCGAGCTCGCCGATGAAGAAACTGCTGCAGGCGGTGGCCAAGGAAACCAACCTGGCGCAGCCGAGCACCCTCGACAAGGTCCAGGCCAAGGCCGAGCAGGCCGGTGTCGACCAGCTGCGCCAGCGTCTCGGTGGCCTGCTCGGCGACGCGCCATTGCCCAGCGACAACTCGGCCGCCCGCGAGGTGGACCCGGTGACCGCGCACTTCGCCGAGCTGGCCGCGTTGGTGGAAACCGGCGAGGGCACGCCTGCGGCCATCGATGGCCTGCTCACCGATCTCAACGCCCTCTATGTGCAGGTCAGCGCCATGGTCGGCGCCAGTGGCGAGGCGCTGCTGGGCGAGGCCAAGAACCAGGCCCAGGCCGCCGCCCAGCGTGTCGCCCTGGGCGCCGCGCGTCAGCCCAAGGTGGTGCAGAACCTGGTGAGCTCGGTGCTCGGCTCGACCCACAACATCGTCATGGGCGGGGTGCGCAACCAGCTCAACGCCGCCTGGACCAGCGAAGTGGTCAATGTCTACCGCCAGTCCCTCAGCGGTCGCTATCCGCTGGTGGCCGGCAGCTCGCGGGATGCCACCCTGGAGGACTTCGGCCAGTTCTTCGGCATCGGCGGGGTGATGGACAACTACTTCCGCAAGTACCTGCAGCCCTACGTCAACACGTCGAGCACACCGTGGAGCTGGCAGCCGGGCGCCGCGCAGAAACTGGGGATCAACAGCAACGTGCTGTACACCTTCCAGCGCGCGGCGAGCATCCGTGACGCGTTCTTCCGCAACAGCAACGGCGTGCAGCCCGGCGTGCGCTTCGAGCTCAAGCCGGTGGCGATGGACGCGAGCATCACCCAGTTCCTGCTCGACCTCGATGGCCAGCAGGTCAGCTACGACCATGGCCCGAGCCGGCCGGTGGCGCTGCAGTGGCCCAATCCGAACAGCATCGGCGTGGTGCGCCTGTCGATTTCGCCACCCTCGGCCACCGGCCGTTCCGGTCTGACCGTGGAAGGTCCCTGGGCCTGGTTCCGCCTGCTCGACCAGTCCGATCTGGTGGCCGGAAGTTCGCCGGAGCGCTTCAACCTACGCCTGCGCGTCGATGGCGCCAGCGTGTCCTACGAGCTGCGTGCCAGCAGCGCCTTCAACCCGTTCCGCAGCCGAGTGCTCAGCGGTTTCAGCCTGCCGGAGCATCTGTGAACGACGTGGGGTTCTACGGAAAACTGGCCAGCCGCGGTGACTTCGTCAGCCGGGGCCTGCCACGGACTTTCATCCAGCCCTGGGACCAGTGGCTGGCGGCGGGGATGCAGGCCAGCCAGCAGGCATTGGGCGAGCGTTGGCTCGAGGCCTACCTGGTCAGCCCCCTGTGGCGTTTCGCCCTGGCGCCGGGGCTGTGCGGGCCCGAGGCGGTCATCGGCGTGCTGATGCCGAGCATCGACCGGGTCGGACGGTATTTTCCGCTGACCGTGGCCCAGGTGCTGGAGCCGGGACAGCCGTTGGCGCCTGTGGTGGCCGGGGCCGAGGAAGGGTTCGAGGCGGTCGAGGCGGCGTTGCTGGCGACGCTTGAGCCGGGTGCGGCCTTTGAGGAGTTTGAAGCTGCTTTGCAGCCTTTTCGCGGTGCGAGGCCGCTCCTACAAGGACCGCGTTTGGCTGTGGGTGGGTTGCAGCGGTTGGATGCGACGACCCCGCAAGGGCGTGCGCTGGCCTTGGCCGAATGCGCCTGCGAGGGCATGAGCCTGTGGTGGGGCAGGGGTTCCGAACGTATCGCCCCGGGGTTGATGCGCTGTGCGGGCTTGCCCCGCAGCGAGGATTTCGCCGGGTTTCTACTGGGTAGCGAGGCGCGCAGCGAATGACCGACATGCAGTACACAGCGGCCAGCTACAGCCATGTCGGCATGGTGCGCAAGATCAACGAGGACGCCTGCCTGGAATTGACCTGGGCGGGGCTGTGGGCGGTGGCCGACGGCATGGGCGGGCACGCGGCGGGCGACTATGTCAGCAGCCTGGCGATGGACAGCCTGCGCAGCCTGCCGATGCTCGACTCGCTCGACGACTTCACCGGCGAGGTGCGCGACGGTCTTGCCTGGGTCAATGGCATCGTGCGCGAGGAAACCGTGCGCCGCGGCGTGGCGATGATGGGCAGTACCGTGGTGGTGCTGGCCGCCCGGGGTGAGCAGGCCATCGGCCTGTGGGCCGGCGACAGTCGTCTGTACCGGCTGCGCGAGGGTCGCATCGAGCGCCTGTCCCACGACCACAGCTACGTCCAGGAACTGCAGGACAGCGGCCTACTCAACGAGGCCGAGGCGCGGGTGCATCCGCGCGGCAACATCGTCACCCGCGCCATCGGCGTCGAGGATCACCTCGAGCTGCAGGCCGTCGCCCTGCAGGTGCGGCCCGGCGACACCTACCTGCTGTGCAGCGATGGCCTTAACAAGACCGCCGAGGACCACGAGATCGCCGACGTGCTCGGCCACGCCGATCCCTACGAGGTGGTGCGCAGCCTGGTGCACCTGGGCCTGACCCGTGGCGCTCCCGACAACATCACCGCCGTGGTCGTGAAGGCGAACTGAAGAAAACATGGACATGCAGATCCCCGGATTCGACATCGACAGCGAGCTTGGCCAGGGCGCCATGGCCAGCGTGTACCTCGTCACCCAGCGCTCCCTCGAGCGCAAGGTGGCGCTGAAGATCATGGCGGCGAGCCTGGCCGCCGACCCGACCTTCTGCGAGCGCTTCCTGCGCGAGGGCCGCACCCTGGCGCGGCTGGCGCACCCGAACATCGCCACCATCCACGACATCGGCAATGTCGGCGAGCTGTACTACATGGCCATGGAATACCTGCCCAGCGGCACGCTGAAGGAGCGCATCGCCGCGGGCCTGACGCCCGAGCAAGGATTGCTGTACGTCCGCCAGATCGCCCAGGCCCTGGGCTATGCCCACGCCCAGGGTCTGGTGCACCGCGATGTGAAGCCGGCCAACATCCTGTTCCGCGCCGACGGTACCGCCGTGCTGTCGGACTTCGGCATCGCCAAGTCGCTGGATGACCGTACCCAGTTCACCCAGGCCGGTTTCGCCGTCGGCACGCCGAGCTACATGAGCCCGGAGCAGGCGCGCGGCATGGAGATCGACGGGCGCGCCGACCTCTATGCGCTGGGCGTGGTGCTCTACGAGATCCTCGTCGGCAAGCTGCCGTACAACGGCACCGACGCGCTGTCCACGGCGCTCGCGCACCTGACCGAGCCTCTGCCGGAACTGCCCATCGAACATGGCCGCTACCAGGACATCCTGCGTGGCTTGCTGGCCAAGGATCCGAACGAGCGCTTCGCCGATGCGGCGGCGTTGCTCGCCGCGCTGGACCGCCTGACGCTCCAGGCGCCGATCGACGAGAACGAGAGCACATTGGTCCGCCCGCTGCCGATCCCGCCACCGGCTACCCCGAAGCCGGTGTCCATCGACATTCCGCAGGCCGCTGTCGTGCCTGAGCCCAAGCCTGCGCCTGCGGTGAAGTCCGGGTCGAACAAGCCCGCCAAGGCCGTGCTGGCGGTGGCTGTCGCGGCGGCATTGGGGCTGGGTGGCGCGTTCTTCTGGTTGCTCGGTGACAACGCGCCCGTGCCTGACACGCCTGTGGTGCAGGCGCCCGCCGACGGTGTGGCCCCGGCCGAGCCGAAGATGACGCCCGTCGCCACCACGGACGATGGCCGCCCACTGTTGATGCCAGGCAAGAAGACCCTGTTCCAGCGCGTGCTGACCAAGCCAGACGCCCAGCTGATGGCCCAGCCAGGTGACGCTTCGGGCGAGCAGTTGCCGGCCTTCTCCGTGCTCTACGTCTACCAGCGCAAGGACGTCGGTGGCCAGGCCTGGGTCCAGGTCGGCGCCGCCAGCGATGGCCAGCGCGACGGCTGGCTGCCGGCCGACCAGACCAGCGACTGGAAGCAGAGCCTGGTGCTCAAGTTCACCGAGCGCTCCGGCCGTTCGCCAGTGATGTTCATGCGTCAGGCGAACGACGTGCAGCACTTGCTCGACGACACCGGCAAGGCCCGCGACAGCCTGCTCAAGGCGCAGAACAACCCGGCGCAGGTGCCCCAGGTAATGGCCCTGGAGCCAGCGGCCAGCGCCGTGCCGCAGAATCAGTTCTACCTGATGCCGATCTTCGACTACCGCGAAAGCTTCGATGAAAGCGGCCAGCCGGTGCAGTTGCTCAACATCGCTTCCATCGACCCCGGCGCCAGCGCCCGCGATGGGGCGCCCAAGGCGGCTGGCGTGGCGGCGGTCGGCGACAACAGCTTCCGCACCGGCATCGTCCTGGTGGTGGACACCTCGGTGTCGATGCAGCCCTACATCGACCGGGTGCGCCAGGTGGTCAGCGAGTTGCAGCAGCAACTGGCGGCCCGTGGCGAGCTGGACAGCGTCAGCTTCGGCCTGGTGGGCTTTCGCAACAGCGTCAAGCGCACCCCGGGCCTCGACTACCTGAGCAAGACCCTGGTCAGCCTGGAGGAAGGCCGCGATCCGGCGCGTTTCCTCAAGGCCGCCTCGCAGGTCAAGGCCACCAGCGTGTCCAGCCACTCGTTCAACGAGGACGCCTTCGCCGGGGTGATGCAGGCGGTCGAAGGCATGGACTGGTCCGGCTATGGCGGGCGCCTCATCCTGCTGGTCAGCGATGCCGGCGCGCTGCGCAAGAACGACCCGTTCAGCAGCACCCAGATGAACGAAGCCGAAGTGCGCCAGGCCGCGTTGAGCAAGCAGATCAAGATCTACGCCCTGCACCTGCGCACCCCGGCCGGCGTGAAGAATCACGGCATGGCCGAGACCCAGTACCGCGTGCTGACGGCCGACAGCAACCCGCAGATCGGCGACCTCTATGTCGGCGTGCCGGGCGGCGAGGTCGGTGTGTTCGGTGACCGTGTGCGCGAAATCGGCTCGACCTTCGCCGAGCTGGTACACCAGGTGCGCAACCAGCAGCCACAGCCGGTGCCGTTGCTGACCTCGGCCTCGAGCCTGGCGGCCAAGTCCCAGGCCATCGGCTACGCCATGCACATGGACTTCCTCGGCCGCCACGGCGCCAGCCAGGCGCCGCAGCTGGTCAGCGCCTGGACCGCCGATCGCGACCTGACCAACCCGGCGCTGCCGACCCTGCAGGTGTGCGTGATGCTCACCAAGCTGCAGCTCAACGACCTGCAGCAATCGCTCAAGCTGATCGTCGATGCCGCGCGCAAGACCCGCAGCTCGCCGGGTGACTTCTTCAACGAGATCGCCAGCGCCAGTGCCTACATGAGCCGCGACCCCGGCGCGTTGCGCAAGGGCACCAACCTCGCCCAGGGCGGCGTGCTCGGTGAATACCTCGAGGGTCTGCCGTACCGCAGCAAGTCCCTGAGCATGACCCAGGACCTGTGGCTGTCGCTGTCGGTGGCCGAGCAGGAGGACTTCATCGACGAGCTGGACTCGAAGATCCGCTTGTACGAAACCTTCCACAACGACATGGCCAACTGGGTGCGCTTCGGCAATGCCGAGCCGGGTGATGCCCTGTACCGTGTGCCGCTGTCGACGCTGCCGTGATGATTCGCCTGGACGGGGTGCGCAAGACGCGCGGGCAGGGCGCCCAGCGTTACAGCCTGCGGATCGACCAGCTGCACCTGGCCGTGGGCGAGCGGGTGGCGCTGGTCGGCGCGAGCGGCTGTGGCAAGAGCACCTTGCTCGACCTGCTGGCGCTGGTGCTGGCCCCGGATGCCGCCGACGCGTTCACCCTGGGCGGCGAGGATGTCGCCGGGCTGTGGCGCGGCCGGCAGCTCGATCGCTTGGCAGACTTGCGCAGCCGCAACCTCGGCTACGTGCTGCAGGCGGGCGGGTTGCTGGGCTTTCTCGATGTGCGCGGCAATATCCGCCTGCCGCGCCAGTTGCTGGGGCTGGACGATGACGGCAGCGTCGAACGCCTGGCCGCGGCGCTGGATGTGCACGATCAGTTGGGCAAGAAACCCGCCATGCTGTCCCTCGGCCAGCGCCAGCGGGTCAGTTGCGCCCGTGCCCTGGTCCATGCCCCGGCCTTGCTGCTGGCCGACGAACCCACCGCGGCGCTGGACCCGGTGAACGCCGAGCGGGTGATGCAACTGCTGCTGCGCGAGGCCGAGGCGCGCCAGGTGACCTGCGTGGTCGCCACCCATGACGAAGCCCTGGCGCGCAATGCCGGGCTGACGGTGCTGCGCATGGCCTGCCGGCGCGATGCCGACGGCGGGGTCACCGCGACCCTGGAGAGGGCCGCCTGATGCGCCCGTTGCTGATCGCCGGCCTGGCCTGGCAGGACTACCGCAACGACGCGCGGCTGTCGGCGTGCAGCGTGCTGGCGCTGGTGGCGGTGATCGCGCCGCTGCTGGTGCTGTTCGGCTTGAAGTTCGGTCTGGTCGGCAGCCTGACCGAGCGCCTGCAGCGCGACCCAGGGGTGCGCGAGATCGTTCCGCTGGGCGGTGGGCGTTTTCGCGACGAATTCATTCAGGAGCTGGCGCAGCGCCCGGGCGTGGCCTTTGCCATCCCGCGCACCCGGCAGATCGCGGCCACCGCCGAGCTGCTGCTGCCCGCCCAGGGGCGCGGCGTGACGGTCGAGATGCTGCCCACTGCCAAGGGCGATCCGCTGCTTCAGCAGGTTGCGCCACCCAGCGAGCTACAGCAGGTGGTGCTGAGCTTCACCGCCGCGGAAAAGCTCGGCGCCAAGGTGGGTGACGCACTGTGGGCCAGCTTCAGCCGCCAGCAGGCCGGTCAGTTGCAGTGGCGACAGACACGCCTGCAGGTGATCGCCGTGCTGCCGCTGGCCGCCTTCGAGCGCGATGGCCTGTTCGCGCCGCTGGCGCTGCTCGAGGCGGTGGAGGATTACCGTGATGGTCGGGCCGTGCCGGCGCTGGACTGGCAAGGCGACGGGCAGGGCAGCGACCTGAAACGGGTGTACCCGGCGTTTCGCCTGTATGCCCGCGAGCTGAACGACGTCGAACCGCTGCGCCGCTTCTTCGCCGAACGCAAGCTGCTGGTCGCCACCCAGGCCGCGCAGATCGCCCAGGTGCAGTCGCTGAGCCGCAACCTCGACCTGGTGTTCTGGATCATCGCCAGCCTGGCCGTGACCGGGGCGGTGGCGGCCATCGCCGCCGGTGCCGTGGCGGCGGTGGAGCGCAAGCAGCGTGAGCTGGCGGTGCTGCGTCTGCTCGGCTTCGGCACCGCCGCGCTGCTGCTGTTCGTGATGCTCCAGGCGCTCTACAGCGGTGTGCTCGCCGCTGCCGTGGCGGGGCTTCTGTACCTGCTGGCCGAACACGGCCTGAATCGACTGTTCATGCAGGTGCCCGGCGAATTCGCCAGCCACCTGCTGCCCATGCACTACCTCGTCGCGCTCTGCGCCGTGCTGCTGGCCAGCACCGCCGCCGCCGCCCTGGGCGGCTGGCGGGTGGCGCGCATCGAGGCCAGCCAAGGAATCCGTGATGTCTGAGCGTCGCCTTGGGGCCGTTGCCCTGATCCTCACCACCCTGACCCTGGGCGCCTGCTCCCCGGCCGATGGCGACGACAAGGCAAGGCCGGCTGCGCAGTCCCAGCCCGGTGCAGACGGCAAGTTCGACAATCCCAAGCCGCTGCCGGGTGATGTCAGCCTGCCGCTGCCCTGCGGCGGCGAGCTGGTGTTCCGTAGCGTCTATGTGCTGGCCCAGGGCAGCCTCGACGACCGTGAGGTCAACCTCGGCTACCCGTTCAGCGAAGGCGAGGCCGGCTACAAGCAGTCGTTCATCTCCGGCTATCGGCGCGACTTCATCAACGGCCAGTTCAGCCTGCAGGACCTGGCGCCGCAATGGCAGAAGGCGGTCGGCCCGAGCCTGCCGAAGGTCGACAAAGGCAGCCCGCTGACGCCAATGATGTACTTCATCGGCAAGTACGAAGTGACCGCCCGCCAGTACGCCCAGGTGATGGCCCAGGCGCAGTCGCTGGCCAGTGGCGACGCGGCGCCGGCCTGCGAGACGACCAGCGACGCGGCGGGGCGCCTGCCCAAGGTCAAGCTGTCGCGCTTCGAGGCCGAGCGCTTCGCCGCCGTCTACAGTGCCTGGCTGATGAAGCATCACCGCGACCTGCTGCCGGTCAGTGGCCGTGGCAGCAAGGCCGAGGACGGTGGCACCGGTTTCGTGCGCCTGCCCACCGAAGTGGAGTGGGAATTCGCCGCCCGGGGCGGTTCGGCCGTCAGCCGCCAGGAGCTGGAAGGGCGGTTGTTCCCGCGCAAGGTCGAAGGCGCCGACAGCGAAGGGCCGCTGGCCGACTTCGCGGTGTTCAACCAGGTCGCCGGTGGCACCGGGCAGGCGGCGCGGCTGATGCCGGTCGGCACCCGGCAACCGAACCCACTGGGCCTGTTCGACGTGATCGGCAACGCCGCCGAGATGGTCCAGGAGTCGTTCCAGCTGGTGCACGCCGGGCGCCTGCAAGGCGCCTACGGTGGCTTCGTGGTCAAGGGCGGCAACTACCTCGAAGGCGAGGGCACCTTGTTCACCGGCATGCGCCGCGAGTACCCGCTGTTCGGCGCCGACGGCACCGAGCAGCGCAACGAGACCACCGGATTTCGCGTGGCCATCGGTGCCCTGTCGGCGCCGCGTTCGCGCTACCAGGAACTGTTCGAGCAGTGGCAGAAGGAAGGCCGCCTGGCCAGCCTGACCGACGACATCGACGCCGCCCAGGACCCGACCAAGCGCCTGGACAGCATCATCGCCGCCGCCACCGACCCGCGCCAGCAGGCCGAGCTTGGCCTGGTCAACGAAGAGCTCAAGCGCAATGTCTCGCTGATCGCCCGCCAGCGTGAAGAGGCGGCCGGCAACCTGATCCAGTCCGCCGCGTTGGTGGCCGAGACCATCAACAACTACAACATCCGCCTGACCAACCTGCGCAACACCCAGGCCAAGGCCGAAGCCGCGGGCGATCAGACCAGCGCGCGCATGTACGGCGCCGCCATCGCCAATGGCCGCGCCGCCCTCGACGGCGCCGTGGCGATCTACATCGACAACCTGTCCAGTGGCACGCGCTACACCGACGCGGTGATCCAGGCGCAGTTCCAGCGGGTCAGGGAAGAGCTCAATCGCAAGCCGGTCCTGGGCAACAGCCTGGTGACCCGCGCCACCCTGTTCGTCCGCCACGTCGGGGAGTACCGCCAGAACCGGCGGGCCGATCCGGCGACGATCCTCAAGGAGCTGCTGGCATCGGCCGCCCCGCGACCCTAAGGACAGCTTCCGCAGAAAGGACTCCCGGGTGGCACGAGGCCCCCGGATACCGAGAAACCCAAGAAGAGAAACCAGACCATGTTCACCCGCAAACCCCTGATCACTGCATCCCAGGCCCGTACCGCGCTGCTGCTGGCAGCCGGTTTCAGCACCGTGCTGCTGAGCGGTTGCGCCAGCTCGCCGGCTTCCAAGGTCGGCGCCACGACCAAGGTCGAGTACTACCCCAACTGCTACGAGCCGGTGCAGCACCTGCGCTCCACCGACGGTGACATGACCCGTTCGGTCGCCACCGGCGCACTGCTCGGCGCGGTCGGCGGCGCCCTGACCGGCGCGCTGGTCGACAAGGAAAACCGCGGTCGCAACGCCGCCATCGGCGCGGCCGGCGGCGCCCTGGTCGGCGGCGCCGCCGGTTACTACACCGAGCGCCAGAAGCAGATCAGCGACGACAAGCAGCGCATCGCCTCGTACGCCACCGACATCGACAAGAGCGCCGCCGACATGGACCGCACCACCGCGTACGCCAAGTCGTCCCAGGCCTGCTACCAGCGCGAGTTCGCCAGCCTGATCCAGAACCGCAAGTCCGGCCGCATCAACGACACCGAAGGCCGCAAGCGCCTGGCCGAAATCGTCGCCGGCCTGCAGGAGTCGAACAACCTGCTGAGCACGGTCAATGGTCGTCTGGGTGAGAACCTGAACAACTACACCCAGGCCTACGAGCAGGATCTCAAGCAGGTGGGTGTCGCGCGTACCGAAGTGGTCGCCGTGGCCGAGCCGCCGAAAGTGGCGAGCACCGGCAAGAAGAAAGATGTGAAGAAGGCCCAGCCGGCCAAGACCAATACCAAGGTGCCGCAGGAGGCCGTGGCCACCGAGAAGACCCTGCAGAACGCCAACGGCAAGAAAGCCGAGGCCCAGCAGGTAGCCAAGGCGGGTGTGGACCAGGTCAACGCCATGTGCCGCAACCCGGACATGGGTGACTGGGCTCCGGTGCCTTGCCCGAACGTTTGATACCGCGGCTGTCTCGGTAAGCCGGCTCCCACAACCACCGCGCGGCTCATGTAGGAGCCAGCCTTGCTGGCGAATCCGGCGACGCGGTGCCTGGCACCGGCTGTGCCGGTGTTCGCGGCTGAAGCCGCTCCCACAGGGATCGCGCCCAGTGCCAGCGGCCTGTGCTGTCTCTGTGGGAGCGGCGGTGCGCCGATGCGACTTGCCCGCGAAAGGGCTGCCTGGCAGCCCCGACGGCCCTGATCTTTGCGTAAGGAAATCGATTCGTGACAGACCTGCTCTCCAGTCCCCTGGGCAATAGCTCGCAGTTCATGGCGCGTCAGCGCCTGCAGGGTCGTATCGATCAGCAGAAGCTGTTCAAGGCCATTGATGCTGACCCTGGTATCGTTGGCGCTGGTGTCGTGTACATCGATGCCGACTACAACGTCATGACGCTGCGCGAGTTCCAACCGATCTGCAGTATCAAGCCCAAGCGCATTATTCTGCGTGAGGCGCCGCGCTACACCTCGCCCGAGCAGTTCATGAACCAGTTGCAAACCAACCCGCGCGAAGCGCGAGTGGTGAAGGAAGCGGTCAACACCACACTGTCTTGCGCCGGCGCAGTGCTGGGTTGGATCGTCATGTTCAGCGGCACAATCGCCGTGCCGTTTTCCGGTGGCGCGAGCCTGGCTCTGACCGTCGCCGGCTACGCCGCCGCCACGGCCAGCACCGCGCAGTGCGGCATCGGCCTGGTACGCACGGCCTTCGAGGCGACCGATCCGTCGCTTAACGATGCCATGGACCAGGAGGCGTGGTACCAGGCGGCGACACCGGTGCTCGATGCGGTATCGCTGATGGGCGTGGGCGCCTCAGGCCTGACGACCTTGAAGTTTCTTCAGGTGCGCAAGGCCGCTACCGGTACCAGTTGGTATCAGCTGACCCGCTCGCTGAGCCGCCAGCAACGCAAGGCGTTAACCACTGAGTTGTTGACCATCAAGCATCCAGCCTTGACGGCCAAGCAACTGAAACTCAGGCAGAGCGCGGGTGAACTGGTCAAGCGCTATACGCCCACCCAGATCAGTCATTCCACGCAAACGCTGATCAAGGATTCGGTGGGTGGGTTCATCGGCCTGTCTGGCAGTGGCACGGTGCAAGGATTGGCCGTCGGGCTTTACGAGGAGCTCAGCGAATGACACGGCAAGCAGAACTCAAGGCGTTTCTCCGGCGCTACTTTGGTGTATTCATCGGTGCATTCTTCGCTTCGATCATCGCCGTCGCCTGGACCTTTGCCCTGGCCTGGAGCACCTATTGCCGAAGTTGCTCCCAGGATGGCCTGTTCCCCCTGGGCCTTTATGGCCTGTTTGCGCTGTTCGTCCTGGGCCATGGTGCTGTGGTACGTGGGCGAGCCTGGGGGATGTGGCTGGTGGCCGGGATGTGCGTCGCCTGCATGATGATCACCGTGCCTATCTACGGGCACAGACCGAACCTGTTCATCTACACCGGCAGCCTGCTGGCGGCGTTGGTGGCCCTGCTGCTACTGAACAGCCGGCGTTATCGGGAAATGCGCCTGCGACTGGCGGAGTATCGGCAGCAGCGACGCCAGGCGCGTCGCTAGGGGCGTTGGAGGACTTTGCCGCCGGCAAGATCCCGCATCACTTCTCTGGTCCTGTCTCCAATTCCCCTCACCCTACTTGCCCTTGGGTCGCCCGCTCGTCGCCGCAGTGGGTATGGTGTTGATAACTTTGAATCGGTGGGTATACTAACCACCATTCGGCTAGCCCAAGGAATGGGTTCATGAACAGCCGTGAAATGATTTCGCTGATCAAGGCGGATGGTTGGTACTTGGTGCGTTCGAAAGGCAGCCATCACCACTTCAAGCACCCCGACAAACCCGGGCTGGTGACCATCCCGCACCCGACGAAGGACCTGCTGCCGGCCACCGCCGCCAGCATCCTGCGCCAGGCGCGGATCGGTTATGCCAGCTGAAGAGGAGACCCACTGCCATGTTGTTCCCCATCGCGATCCTCCCCGGTGACGACCAGCACGCCTGGGGCGTGGAAGTCCCGGATATTCCCGGCTGCTTCTCGGCCGGCGACGACCTCGACGACGCCATCGCCATGGCGCGCGAGGCGATCGAAGGCCACCTCGAACTGCTGGCCCAGGACGAGCAGGAAATCCCCAAGGCCAGCACGGTCACCATGCACGCGGCCAACCCCGCCTACGCGGGTTGTACCTGGGCACTGATCGATATCGACATCACCCGCTACCTGGGCAAGGCCGAAAAGCTCAATATCACCCTGCCGGCCTACCTGCTCACCCGCATCGACGCCTACGTGCAGAACCATCCGGAGCACAAGAGCCGCTCGGGCTTCCTGGCCGAGGCGGCGCTCAAGGTGTTGCAGGGCAGGTAGGTCCCGTCAGAGGGCGATGCGCATTTCGACGAACAGGCTCTGTTCGCTGAGCTTGCCCTTGAGCTGTTCGTCACGGGCGTTGATGCGGTTGGCGAAGGTATTGCGGCCGGTCTCGATCCTGCCCATGTCCACAAAGCGATAGCCACCACCCAGGGTGATCCTGTCGCTGAGGGCGTAGTCCAGGCCCAGGCCCAGGCTCCAGGCCAGGTTGTTCTGGCCGTTGCGGGCGAACTGACGCGATGGGTTGCCTTGATAGCCTTCGGACTGCACATGGGCCAGGCCCGCGCCTGCGCTCAGGTACCACGAGAGCGCGTTGGTCAGGGCGAAATCCTTGTAACCGTTGAGCATCAGCCGCTGGCTGTCGACTTTCATGCGGTTGACGTTGGCATCGAAGGGCGACCAGTAGGAGTCGAACTGGCTGTTCTTGCGCATGGTGTATTCGACCTCCAGGCGCCATCCCCCGTCGAAATGCTGCCCCAGGGCGATGGCACCGTTGAGGTCGCGATCGCTGCCGGGGCTCTTGATACGCTGATCGACACGAGGGCTGGTTAGCTTGGCATCGGCGAGCTTGTGCTCGGCGCCCTGCAGGCGCAGCGCCAGGTAGGTGGTGTCATCGGCCAGCGCCGGGACGGCACTGGCCAGCAACGCCAGGGCCAGGCCGTGGAGGGCGAAAGTCTTCTTGTTCATGAATCGGTTCTCGCAGGTAGCCGTTGGACGGGCAACGGTAAGGCGCCGGCGCCAGCGAGGGCTGTAGGGGTATTCGCCGATGGTCAGTGAATGTTCCGACGAGTGGGTGCGATTCGGTGAGGCGTTTGCCCGTCACGCACCGCCGAGGTTGCCAGCGGTGCGCAAGCTATCGTCGATCGCTAGCGGATCGGCCCAGGCGCCTCTAGTTGCTTCATCAAATCGTCGTTCCACTGCCCCTCGACCTGCACATGGGCGGCGGCACCGAGCATCACCGCCTCGATCAGGTTGTGATTGAGGTAGGTGTACAGGCCGGGCTGGCGGAAGGTGTACAGCGCCGCTCCCGCCGCGCCACCGGGGATGAACCAGGTTTCGAGGTTGCGCTGCGGCGGATTGGCGAACTTGCCCGAGGCCCAGACATAGTCGCCGTGACCACCGATCAGGTGCGGGCGAGTGTCGCGATTGGCCTGGGAATGGACGATCAGCACGCTCTCGCCGACCTTGGCGGTCAGCGCCTGCTTGCCGGTCAGGGCACCGACGCTGCCGTTGAACACCACGTGGGTCGGGACCAGCCCTTTCATCAACTGGCTCATGTCACCGAAGCTGGCCATGGGGTTGGCGTAGCGCTTGTACTTGCCGTCCTTGTCGCGGGGGATGTAGTAGTCCTGCTCGCCGATGTACCAGACCTTGTCGTATTGCAGTGGCCGGCCCTCGGCGTCCTTGAGGCCGTCGCGCGGCAGGACCATGATCGCGCCGTTCATGCCACACACCACATGCCAGGGGATCATCGCCCCCCCGGGCGCGCAGTGATACACGAACACCCCGGCGCGGTCGGCCTTGAAGCGCAGCTTCACCTGCTCGCCAGGCTTCACATGGGTCAGCTCGCCGCCGCCGAGGGCGCCGGTGGAGGCATGGAAGTCGATGTTGTGCATCATGCTGTTGCTGGCCGGATTGACCAGGGTGAGTTCCACGTAGTCGCCTTCGTGGACCACCATCAGCGGGCCGGGCACCGAGCCGTTGAAGGTCATGGCGTGGATGTAGGCGCCGGCGCTGTCGACGGCCAGTTCCTTCTCCTCGATGACCATGCGGAACTCGACGATCCGAGGCTGGCCCGGCGCACGCTGCGTGTGGGGATGGACGTATGGCGGCGCCACCAGCTCGACGCTCACCCGTTCCAGCTTCGCCAGGTCAACGGCCGGGGCGGCGGCGGGCGAGGAGGCCCCCGCATGGGCCAGGCCCACGCCCAGCACCGAGGTACCGACGCCAAGCAGCACGGTACCGGCGAGCATGCCACGCCGGGTCAGGGCTACACCTTCTTGCTCACTCATGGGACTTCTCCTTAAGTCGACGAAAGCCGTCGGGTGCAGGAATAGCCGCTTTGAATGTGGGGTTTATTGAGCGAAAACAAGAAGTGGAAGGTGTGGACAATCTGTCGCAGCAGGGGAGGGGGGGCTGAAACGAAAAAGCCTCGACAGATGTCGAGGCTTTTGGAGATGGTGCGGCACCAGACGAACGGCTTCTTGCTGTGAGGGCAGGGGATTCGCGGGGCTGGAATTCGGTGGAGTTTTTGGTGTACCTCAAAGAGGTACTATAAACAAATCAGCTAGTTATGGAATCTAGTGGAGTCAAATTGGGGAGTTATTAATCGTCATCCACGATGAGAATTATGAATGCATAACGCCGGGCACTCCCCCTGACTAGTCGTAGGCCATAGTCCTTGTGAAGGGAGATATCGCTGACTTACTCCAACCTGCCTATCGGCTTTCGCCTGCAAGTTGGTTTGTCGTAACGGGGCTCGTCGCTTCAAAAAATCTCGTTATCTTCTGGGCGAGAGTATATCTGCTCCGTATCTGTGGCGGTCTTTGTAGCATGTGGATCAGCGTCTCCTTCCTCGCTCTCTTCATCATCGCTCTCGTACCAACGACTAGTGTCAACAGTGAGGCTGCCCTGCACCATTTTGAGTGTTTCCTCGCTGGGGTTTGCAGCAGGGCAAATCATTTTGCAGATGAACGGGAAGGAAATATCGATCTTCGCACCGTCTCCACTGCGCCAGTCAGAGTTGGATCCGTATTGCAATTCGACTCCGACCATGCCTGCAACGTCGAAATGAACGGTGTCATACGTGATTCGGATTATCGTCTCGTCTACGTAAATCTCATCGATGAAATGATGAGTCGCCAGCTCGTCTATGGCCTGGATGGTATCGCGCAGAACCTCCTCCACCGCAGCATCATCAATCGCCTCGTGAAGCTTGTAGACGATGTCGTCATGGCAGCGTTTGATCGCATCGAACAGACCGGCAAAGGACTCGGTTGTCTCTTGGGCTAGTGCTTCTACCTGCTCAACAGGTAAATCAAAGACGTCTTCCTGGATATGCGTGTATCTGCTGAGACTGTCGATTGCGACCTTCAGGCGCTTGTTCATCTCACTGAGGTCGAGGCCCAAGGTCTCGTCCACGTACTCTTCGGAAAGACCACCGTGGACGGCGTAGGCAGCCCGTTCTGACCTAGCGATTTTTCCTTCTTCCTTGGTAATGTTCTTATACCAAGGGCACTTCACAACTTCAGCGTCAGGAGCAAGCCGATGCAAGAAATGCCTGCTGAGCTCACGCATCGCATAGGCAAAATTGTTGAATCGAAGCTGGTTACCTGTATCGGACAGGTTTCGCAGTGCGGCCGAATACAGGCTGTGTTCGAAGCTGCTGCCAGCGACAAGATTAACTATCCGTTGATCCATTTTCTCAATAGCTCCTAGTTTCGTAGATGTCTTCAAGCCTTAAAGATGGCTTGCTAAACGGATTATAAACTCGATCGCTTACGGATACGCGGCGTGACGGGTGAGCGCCTTGGATCTGCAAGTGCCTCCTAGGCTTTTTTGCGTTAGTCATTACTCCAACTGTGGATAAAAAAAGCCCCGCGTAAAGCGGGGCTTCTTCTTATCGCTTATGTTTCGTTCTGTCGACCAGAGTATAGGTCTGCCCTTTACCTGGCGTCGGGGGAAGCGGGGATCCCTTAGTGGCAGTTATTTCCGTCTTTGTCGTATCGTTGCGATACTGCCCTGAGACAGGAGTGGTGGTGCCCGGGTGAAGCTCTTTAGTGGATGCCATTATAGCGTTCCTCTGCGATGGTAGAACTGACGCCCTTAAGGGCGCCAGTATGCGGTCAGCGTTTCCGGCGGATCACGATTCGAAACGGCTGGCCATTGGCCCGCCGAATCACCTTTCCAGACTTGGTGCGGATCGTCATCCTGTAGATAACTTCGCATTCATCATCCGGCTGGCCGAACATGTCGAGCTGAGACATGGTCATACCCCTAATGGTGTGTTGGGCTCGAACACGAAACTCGCAACCTTGCATCGGCAATCAAACCGCATTACCATTACAAAGCTTTTCCCAAAAGCTAGCGAGAGACCTCTGGAGCCCTTTCAGATGTCTTTTACCCACCGGCCAAGTTGGCGCTTGGCCGGTATCCTCCTTGAAATTCCCTCTTCACTTATGCTTTCGAATCCAATCGAAGGCGTACCCGTGGGCTGGTCCTTCGTACTGGTTCCTCCAGTCTTGTCGCAAGTCTACCTTTCTATTTTTGCTCGTCAAGAGAAAAGTGTTTCTTTGGAGACTTGGCAGTCTTCCAAGTCTTGTTTGGTTCTTTGGTGTGTTGTAGTGTTGGCATGTCAGAAACCTTTTGGAGTCACATCATGGCCGTAAAGCAGCGTAGTCCGTCCTATCCCGGTATCACACTAGAAGCTGCGGTGGCGCGTGCCAAGGCCTTCCATAAGGCTGAGGGCAAGCATGAGGCGCTCGTTACTACCGCGGTAGCGCATTGGAAATATGGCCCCAAAAGCAGCGGTGGGCTGGTCACGGTCTCGTCCCTCAAGGCTTATGGTCTTATGGAAGATAAGGGAAGCGGACCTGATCGAAAGGTTTATCTGACTGCTTTAGGGCTGTCGATCGTTCAGGACGAGCGCATAGTCTCCCCAGAGCGTGATGCCGCCATCAAAACTGCAGCGCTTTCGCCCCAGATTCTCGCGGATTTATGGAATAGGTACGGTCTCGATCGGCCATCGGATGACACCGTGGCTCACTACTTGAGGGTAGAAAGGGAATACACAGCAACGGCCTCGACCGAGATCATCAAGGTCTACGAGGCGGCGATTAGCTTCGCGAAGCTGGATCGCGAGCCGCCAGGGTTAGTGGAGCCTGATAATTTCGATGATGAGTTGTTTGAGCAGGAGGCCGATGCAGAGCCTACCGCTATTAGAGATCATGCCCAGAAGAAGTCATCACCTGCGTTACAAGAGCTGACTCTGAGACCGGCCGTTTCACACGATGGCGAGGAGATCGCCAATGTGCGCGTATCCCGCAGTACTACGATTCGTTTGATCGCCAACGGTCCTTACTCCCGCCAAAGCATCGAGGCCTTGGTGGCACAGCTAAAGCTTGGCCTTGAACTCGGCTCGTATGATGACCTTGAGGAGGGCACTGACAGATAGGCCGTAGTTCAAGCTCGTAGGTGACGAGTGATGCGTCTTATAGCTATGGCAGTGAATGAAGAATTTTTCGAACGGAAAGGCAGGGTCAACGAAGTTTCTCGATGTCGCACCTGCCCTGCAGTATAGGTTCCTTCTGCGCGAGGCTTAGATGCGCGTTACGAGGAGTACCCGGCTTCTCCCAGTTCAACAAATTTCCCGTTACGAACGACCTTCACGATGTCGATAATCTTGATGATGTCGGTATGTGGCTAGCTTTCTTAGGTTAGTGGCATTCCGAGAGCTGGATCGCCCCTAGTTTCGTAGGGGCTCGTAAGCCTCAAGGGTAGCCTGCTCGGGCAGTTGCGAAACCCCCCGTTTGGGGCGTTCCTTCCTGCTCATCCTCATTGGAGGCTGTAGATAGTCTCGGGAGTGGGGCTGTCCCTGCCCAAAAACCGAAAACCCACAACACCTCCAGGCGCTTTGACCGTACCGTAATGTCCATCACCGAACATGCCTTTCAGCGCTAGCGGCCCTGCGTAGCTCAATTGTCTGCCGTAACCGAAATTGCGGCCATCGCGTCTACCCACCAATGCCATGTCGGTCACCTCATCTCTTGCTCTCCAGTCCTCGCCCCACGTCATCCCGCCAAGAATGCTGAGTGTTATCAGGGATCAAGGCCCCTGCGACCTGTGGGGAATGTCCACTACGCGGGACTGGCGGCTCCTTACGTCCGGGAGCTAGGGCATCTCATGATCTGGCCTCCTGAACACCGTTACCGGTGGGCGGGTGGAGGCAGCACTGGCTGACGAGACCAGCGCCTGAAGATCCTGAGCCATGTGCAAGCAGCAATGCGATGACCGGGGCATACCTGACCGTCAGTCAGGTGCAGTCCATTCCGTGGTCTGCGGCACCATCATCTACATCGCTGTTGCTGGTGACATCGGCGTTTGTCACGCCGATTGTCACGAGGGGGAATCCCGCAAAGCTATGTGCGATCAGGGCTGCAGCAGTGGTAGAAGTGCCCGTCTCTTTCTAGAGAAAGAGACGGGCACAGGTTGGCGCAGGATTCGGCCAAGCGGATAGGTTGCTGCAGGGCAGCGAGGTACGGTGTAGCTGGCGCACGAGCGCCATAGGATTAGAGAGCATCCATCACCGGGGAGGTGACCGGGCGAGCTGCCGGATGCGAATCGCCCTTGGGGAGAACCACCGCAGGAGCGGCGTGACCTTGAAGGCTCGGGTCACCTGGGGTGCTGTCATCGACAGCGCTTGCAACGTCAGTTCTACGCCTGTGGATAATTTTGGTCAACGCTCCAATTCTCGTGGCCTCTGGGGCTGTGCATGAAATTATCCACTGGTGGAAATCAGTGGTATCCAAAGGATCTGTGTCGGCTTTTAGCTTTGCAAAGCGAGGTCCATCCAAACAGGGCGGCTTTGCAGCCCTGTTTGGATGGACCCGAATTAAAGAGCGGCCAACAGCGATCTGGCGGGTTCACCGACGATTGAATGCGCCACGCCCACTTGGTAAGGGGGTGATGTTGTCCCCAGATGGATGGGCAAACTCATGTGGAGTGACATGCCCCGATCTGTTGGCATCGATGTAATTGCTCCACCACGCCATGATCAGCCTGCGCTGCTCCAAAAATTCGGCCTTGTGGATATAGGCGGCGCGCACGCGATTGCGTTCCTTGTGGCTCATCTGCCGCTCAATAGCCGCGTCTGTCCAAAGCCCTGACTCCAACAAGGCGCTACAGGCCATGGTCCTGAATCCATGTCCGCATACCTCCTTGGATGTGTCGTAGCCGACGTTGCGCAGCACCTGGTTAACCGTGTTCTCTGACATCGGCTTCCAGTACTTGTGGTCGCCGGGCAACACCAGTTCGGAAAAGCGACTCAAGCCGCGCAGCCGTTCAAGGATCGCGATGACTTGGGGAGAGAGCGGCACCATCTGTATGTCTCCGCTCATCTTGGTACCACGAGTGGAATTGCGCACGCCGTCGATTGGCTTACGGGTGTCCGGGATCTCCCACATCGCCCTTTGCAGGTCAAACTCATCCCAGCGCGCAAAGCGCAGTTCGCTGGAACGCACGAACACGTGCAGCGTCAGCAGTACAGCCAGTTTGGTTAGCTCACGGCCGTTGTAGTTGTCGATCCGGCTGAGTAGTTCGGGGAGGCGGTTGAGTGAGAGGGCAGGGCGGTGCACGGTACGCGGGGCATGAATCGACCCTGCCAGATCGAGCGCCGGGTTCTGGCTGATCTGCCGCGCCCGCTTCGCGCCCCGCATGATCGTGGAGAGATAATTCTGCACGCGCAGGGCAACGTCCATGGTGCCGCGCTCTTTGATACGCAGGGTGACCTCAAGCAGATCATGAGTATCGAGTTCAGCAATGGGGCGTTGGCCGATCAGGGGGAATACGTGGGTGCGCAACCGACTCATGACGGTCTTGGCATGTCCCTCCGTCCAGCGCCGGGACATTTCGGCGTGCCACTCCAGGGCGACGGTTTGGAAAAGCAGGGAGGCTCGTTGGGCAGCAAGCTTCGCTTTCTTCTTCTCTTCCATCGGGTCTAGGTTGTCGAGCAACAGCGCCTTGGCTTCATCGCGCTTGGTCCTCGCGACAGCCAGCGAGATGATGGGGTAGTTGCCGATGATCAGCGTGCCTTCCTTGCCGCTGGGCTTGAAGTAGCGCAATCGCCACGTTTTCACGCCGTTGGGTTTCACGAAGAGATACATGCCGCCACCGTCGAACAGCTTGTAGGCACGTTCGCGAGGTTTCGCCGTACGGCATTTGAGGTCGCTGAGAGGAACGGCTAGGCGTGGCATAAGGGTACGTTCTCCATGCAGGCAAGACGCTGTACCCTAAAAATGCCCCCGGGGATGGGGTATTTTGTTGGATCCCGACGGAGGGTCCTGGAACGAAAAAACCCGCCAAAGGGCGGGTTTTAGGGGCTTCCAAGGCATTCGGTGGAACGCGATGGAGCTGGATATGGTGCCGGCACCAGGAATCGAACCCGGGACCTACTGATTACAAGAACCCTGCTTACAGCATGTAAATCAATAGGTTACGTGTCTTTCTGGTACGTGCTGGGTGCGCGGAAAGCCAGAAACCATGCAGTCTCTGGCTGTATTGGTACGCGGGAATCAGTCGGCGGAAGGGGATACGCGGGGGAGGCTGAAGTCGTAGATGTCGAGCATGGCTTCATCGCGATGGCCGCTGGCGTCCTGCTTCTGCTTGCGGTCGCCAGGTGTGTCGGTGATGCCGCGACGTTTGAGGTCGTGCAACGCGAAGCGCTGCTCTTCGGTGATGACGCCGTCCTTGATCGCCCTGGTGATGAATCGCTGCCAGGCGCTGTCCAGGCTGCTCTTCTGCAACTGCCCGCCGTGGGCCGCCACTATAACGAAGCGGCGCTCGGCCAATGCTGGAATAGGGTAGGACTGGCTGGCCCATATACGACGCCTGTACGACTTGGCGCCCTCCCAGGCAGCGCGGAGCCTGGGCGTCCAGCACACCACGTTGTCACGGCTGCCCTTGCGCCTGTTCGTCTGGACGCCGTCATCCAGCTCGTTTGCATCGGTGAGTGTGACGGCCTCGATACCGCGCAGGCGACATAGGTAGGCCAGCTCCATCACGTAGCCTAGGTAAGCCGGGCAGGCACCAGGTTGTCCCCGTGTGAGCTGCCCCATGGCGTGTGCCCGTGCGATCAGTTCGCCCATGACCTTGGGGTTCGGAAGGCGGCGCTGCTTGCGCTCGGCCGGCGCCTCGATGCCCTGGGCGACATTGATATCAAGGTAGCCGCGGTTGCGGCCCCACTGCATGACCAGCCGCAGGTAGCGAAGAACGTGCGCGGCTTTCGAGGGGGTCCCCTCGTCGGCGATCCGGTCGACCAGGCGTTGCACTAGGGCCGATGTGAACTTGCGCACTGACAGTTCGCCGAGTGGCTTCTGCAGTTTGGTCGGTATCGCCAGCAGCACGTCGCGGGAGTATTCGTAGTCGTCGCGGGTTGTCTTTGCCAGCCGCTTGAACCGCGCGCTGGCGTGGAACTCCTTACACAGGTGGTTGAGGCTTTCCCGATCGATGCCGTTCCTCTCCTCCATGATCCGGTGCAGATCCCCGAGCGTCGCGGTACGGCCGGCGATGTTCATCCGCTTGCGGTTGCCGCCCTCGTCTCGCCAGGAGGTGTACCAGACGCCTTCCCACCGGTGGTCAAAAAAAACGGCCGCCGGAATGGCGGCCTGATCAATGTGAGCGGGGATGTGCGGGTTGTGTTTACGGGTCCGCCTCATAGGATCTCGCTGTCGTATTTCTCGGTGACCGGCGTCTTGCCGCCGGCCTGGTTGACCAGGTCAATGGTAGTCCAGGGACCATGGCGCCCCCAGAACCAGCGGATGCCCTGCTTTCGCAGGGCTTGCTCCACACCAGACCGACGAGTGTAACCCGTGAGTCGTTGCAGATCCTGGAAGGTCAGGATCGTGCCAGGTTGTTGGTGAGCGATCATACGGCTGGTGGCCCTTCGTCAGCGACTAGAAGCTCTCCCCGGAGTTTCTTGGCAGCTTTCGGCGGATGAACAGGACACGGCCAGCGCAGTGAGCCGTCGCCGGATGGGCAGGTGCAGGTCATTGCGTCACCTGCTTGCGGTAGCCGGCGTCGTAGAGCCGCATGGCTATTCCGCAGCCAGCAGTGCCCTGGATTACTCCAAGCACTTCGCACATCTCATTGATCTCCAGTTCGCGCCGCTCAGCCGCGATCTGCTCAGGCGTGCGGATGGGGCGGAAGAAGGAATGTTCGGCGCAGGCGCTCCACGTCCCACACTCGTAAGTGAACAGCGCGCTGGTACTACCGTTCACGTTCGGTTTGACCGCGAACACTTCAACTTTTTCCCATCCGCTTCCGCGCTTGTACTCGCACACCGTGCCGACCGGCGGCAGGCCTTTGCCATTCCAAAATTCGCTACTCACAGCTGATACCTCTCATCATTCCAGGCCGCTGGCGCGGCAGCGGGTGTTGGTTCGGGTTGGGTTTCGTGCGGTGAGAGCTGTTGCTCGCTGCTGGCCTGCAGTTGGCTGTCGGGGATGCAACTGATGCCGACGCCATTCAGCAGGTAGCAGGTAACGCCGCGCTGGCTGTCGTGCTGCACGTCGATGACGTTCTCGGCTGCGCTGGCTCCGGTGGCCAGCAGGAGACAGAAGGCGAGGCGGGTCATGGCTTTACCTCGGAAGTGGCTACAGCGGACGTTGTTTCGGCTGCCATGTCGGCAAAATAGATCAGTCATACGCCACCTCTTGTTGCGCAACGCTCAGGCCTACCGCGACTGGGCGAACCCAGATCGGCATGCTGCTAAGCATGAATGTCTCGCCCTGGGCGGCCAGGAGCAGGGTGGTGCCCATAACATGGGCGATTGCTTCGGCCGCCGCCGGCGGCACTGCGTTACCGATTCGCTCGCGCCAGGCCTGGTCGCTGAGACCGTCCAGTTCAAGCTGCTCTTCGGGCTCGACCAGGCTCTGCAGCGCTGCCAGTTCCAGGGTGGTGAATGGGCGATGCCAGGTTCCGTCGAGCGACTCGATTACACAGGTAAGCCGGTCGTCCGCCTCGGGAAGGCGAGGATCTGCAACACTCCAGCGGCCATTGTCGTGCATGGCGCTCGCTGACACGGCGCCGGCCGGGCCAGTCCAGGGCACGACGCCATAGTGGCCGCCAGTCAGGTAGGCATCGCCCTTGGTGCGGCGCATGCCCGGGCGCGGGTCCTGAACAGCAAATGCGCCTTGGCCTGTGGTGCTGCCAGCGATCACTGTGCCGGCCGAGCTGGCGTATGGGGTGACCAGGTACTTGCCGAAGCCGTTGCCCGCCCGCCGAGGGTCAGCAACGCTGAACGTCCCTTGGCCCGGGCTCTTGACCCCGATCACCGCGCCGCTGGTGTCCTGCCAACGTCGCACACCGTATTGCTGGTACTGCAGGGCTCCGGCCTTGGCGCGCGGGTCTGCCACAGAGAACTTGCCATTGGTTGGTCCGCTGCGAGCCGCCACGGTACCGGCCGACTCGGCCCAACCGTTCACGCCGAGGAAGCCGTCGCGGAACTGGGGCACGATGATCAAGTCGCGCAGATAGCCATCCTCGATCGCCAGGTCGTTCAGACTGCGCCAGTCCTTGCCGGCTTCGACCAGGGCGAGGCGAACCCAGGTCTTCCATTGCAGGGCCGGTACCCGGTGCATCGGGCCGGCCTGTTCGATGTCGCCGGCCAGCGGCATGCGCCCGAGGATGTCGCCAACGGCGCGGAGGTTCTTTTTCTCCGGCTCGTAGAGGAAGGGCGGCACCTTTTCGACATGGCGTGCCACCAGCAGGAAGCGCTTGCGGCTCTGGGCCAGGCCACCGATCACGCCACAGTCGTGGGTGGTTTCGGCAACCGCATAGCCGAAGTGGCTGAGCAGTGCGCCGATCTGGTCCAGCAGGTGCCGGCCGCGACTGGCCAGGCGCGGGACGTTCTCGAACACCAGCAGCGGTACCGGGTCGTCTTTCCAGGCTTCGCCGAACAGCCAGATGCAGCGCAGCGTTAGCTCGTTCAAGGCCTGGTACTTCGGGGTCAGGCTCATGGTTTCCGACAGCAGACCGCTTGCCCCCTTGCACGGGGAGCTGATGAAGACGGCGTCCGGCCTGCGGCCACCTGCTGCACGCCGGATATCCTCCGGCGTAGCCTCGCGCCAACCTGGTGGCGGCTCTTTGCCGTGAAAGCGGATGTACTGGTCGCGGGTGAACAGATCGATGAGGGTGCCCTTGACGCCCGACAGGCGCTCGAAGTCGGCCAGGCCGGCTGGGTCAACGTCCACGCCGCCGATGCACTCCCACTCCGCCTGCATGTTGCCGACGATGGGTTTGGCCCGGTTGAAGCCTTTGGCTCCGCCTCCCAGGCCGCAGCACAGGTGGAAGTGGTAAAGCTTGCGCTTAGCGAGCATTGCGACGGCCCCCTTGTGCCCGTTTGGCCTCGACGTTGGCCATGTAGGCTGACCAGTACGCAGATTGGCGCTGTTGGCGGAGCTGGCTGCAGCGCTGATGATTCCCGTGGGAGCGGGCCTTGTTGCAGATGTCGCAGTGGTTGGGCAGGTCCAGCGAGTGGCTGGCCAGGCGTGGGCGGGTCTGTTTCATTGGGTGCCCTCCTTGGCGGTGTAGAGCTTGGAGACCGTGTAACCCTCTTCGCCCCAGGCTTCGGCCAAGTTCGCATCCTGTGTCCAATCCATCACATGGCCGTCCTGCAGCTGGACGAACATGAAGGGCACCCGCTGCTCTGCCGGTTCGAAAGCAAGAAGCAGCCCAGCCATGTAGTCGATGGCTTGCATGGCGTCGTCGTCGCTTTCGCCGAACACCTCGCGAGCTGTCGCCTCAGCCCGTGAAACAGCAGCTTTCCAGCCTGCAGGTGGCTCCTCGGCAACCACATCGGCCTCCCAGCCGAGGGCACGACGTCGGCGCATGAGGTTGAGCGCGTCGGTGGCTCCCTGCGCCAAGCCGTGCCAGCTGCCTTCTGCCAGATCGTCCACGAACACCTCCAAGGCGTCCATGGCTGCCAGGCCATGGCCCAGGCTCCAGGCCACTACCTCGCCGCCGTCAACTTCACGGGGAACGGTCCGGCCAACTGCGCCACGGATTACAAGGGTGTCATAACGCAGTGTGTTAGCCTTCTGCGCGCCGACTTCGGGGGTTTCTACTTGCATGTCGTTTCTCCTTGGGGTTGGTCGGCGCCGGGGAGTTGCAGCTCCTCGGCGCCTCCCTTCTGCTTACTTGAGCTGGGTTGGCTTGCCGTCCGTGACGACGAAGAGGTCCACGTCGCGCAACCGGTACACACCACCCGGTCCGCCGACCACGACGTATTCACCGTGGGTAGGCTGCCCAACCGCTACCGGGAACAGCTGGTCGGTCTGGTGGGCGTACTCGCTGCATTTCTTGATCTGTGCATAGAGCTGTTGCCCACAAGGCATGCAGCCGTCCGGGCCATGGGCGGCTTCGAAGCCGAGCCAGGCGGCGCGCGTTTCGATGTTGGTGAGCGCGCCGTCGGCGCCAATCTTGAGGTCGTAGCCGCGATCCTCGGCCCAGACCTGAAAGGCCAGCTCCACGTTCAGGGCGTTCAGCGACTTGGTGTTCTGCATGTCGTTTCTCCATGGGGGCGCCTAGCAGTTGCAGCTGCCCGGCGCTTTGGTTACTGGCTGGCCGCGGTGGCCTGCATGTCGTTCTTGATGATCTCGATCACCTGGTCGCGGTCATCGGCGTAGGCAAAGGGCAGCGAGGAGCCAGGGCGAGTCACCGGGTACCGCGAGTGCGGCAGGCGACACTCGGCAACCGTGTAACCGCTGTCGGAGATCCAGCAGCGCGGGATGACCTGGTCGTCCGCGTTGCGCTTCGCCTGCCACTTCACGCCCAGTACTCGCGCAGCTGGTTGAAGATCATCCGGCCCCGCGGCAAGTAGTCCTGGACCGCTCTTTCGTTGAGGAAGGCCAGGTAGAGCACGCACAGGCAGTCCTCAAACACGCCGATGTCGAGGCTGCGCAGATCGGTAAGTGCAAAGGGGTGTGTTTGGGCGTCGTGCAGACCGAGTAAGAAACGGCCAACGACACGGCTTTCGCATGTTTCGCGTAGCGCGACAGGCACGAGGCGCGCGAGCGCCCGCGGCCCAGCCTCCAGAAGTTCCGTGCGCGTCTGGGCGCATTGGTACTGCACCAGGGCATCGAACAGGTTTTTCTCGCCTGCTGGTTGGGATTGGAGCATATCGTTCACCTTCATCAGTTGGCCGCGACGGCGTGGACGGTGACGCTGTTGCAGATGCGGTGTTTCACTCGGCGGAGGAACGCGAGCTGTTCCTCTCGGCATTCGTCGATGCAGATCACCTTGAGTCCACGTAGAGCAAGCTGCAGGACCTTTTCTTCGAGTTCCCGATCCGCATAGGCGGTACCAACCAAGATGTTGCTTTCCTTGATCCCTGCATTCTTCGCCGTTTGCCTGAGGCGAATGGTCTTGCCAGTGGCGGGAGCGCCGCGAGAAATGTGTAGTTGCATGTCGTTTCTCCTTGGGTTGAGCCAGGCGTTGCAGCGCCCGGCGAGTAAGTCAGGGCTGGAAGATCCAGCACCGAACGGTTTTGCCGATGAAGTCGCTGTCGTGGCGGCCGGAGTTGGTCGGTTTGTTAGCCTCCAGGAACTTCGGCGACTTGCTGGTCTTGAGCAGGCGTTTCAACTCGCCGAGCGCGGCGGGCATCTGCTGGCGCTCGTTGGCGGCTTTCTTCACGAACTCGTTGAGGTTCACTGCGATCAAGCCCTTGTTGCGCGAGTGGTTGAGCCCGTCGCCTTCGCCATCGAGGAAGTCGTAGAGGTCCCAGAACTCGCGCACGACCTTGTGATCCGCGTTGATGGTCTCTTGTCGCTGTACAGCCATCCGGCACAGTTCCTGGTGCACCAGTGCCCGGCGCTCCTCACCCAGCGGTACGACCAGGGCCAGGCCGTCGGTGATGCTGCGCAGCTGCGCGTGGTTCTTGGCGATCCGCACCGTGCGGATCTCTGGCATGGCCAGCAGCTCCTGCTCGTAGCCCCTGGTGCGTTCCTCCAGCAGGCGCAGGATCTCCTCCTCCTTCTGCAGCGCCTTGATGAGGAACCCGCTGATCTTCTCCATGGGCATGCACTCCAGTTCCTCGGCGTAGAGCTTCGTTTCCGGGGTGTGGTGCTCGCTGTTCAGCAGCACCTGGGCGATACGGGTCAGGATCGGGTTGGAGGCGGTGACCGCGTTGTTCTGGGCGATCATCACGCCGGCACGGAAGGGCGGCTCGCGGGTTTCGTTGCCGTTGTTCTTGACGCCAGTCGAGCGCACCGAGCGGCCGTTGTAGGTGGTCTTGATCTCGTCCCAGTCGTAGTGCTTGACCGGCGCGCCATCCTGCTGCTCGCGCTCAGACTCGATCAGCACCACCGGCAGGTTGGCCACCTGGGAGAAGTTGCGGGCACGGCCGGCAGCGGTACCTTTGGTGGGGTCGAAGCCTTCGTACTCGATGCGGCCGACGAGCTTCCACAGGAACTCGATCAGCGTGGACTTACCCGAGCCGCCTTCGCCGACCAGCTCCAGGAAGCACAGCGTTTTCTGCAGCTGGCGGATCTGCTCGGCGTGCAGGCAGGCCAGCCACCAGACCAAGACAACGGTGCCGCGCCCCCCGAAGCACTTCCAGAACGTCTCGAACCAGCCTGCGTTGTAGGCGTTCAGGTCAGTGTTGATGACCAGGTTCGGCGACATGCTCTGGGACTTGATGCTCAGCGGGCCAACGTCGAAGAAGTCCTCCTCGTTGAGCTTGTAGACGTTGCCCTGCGAGATCGCGATCTCGTTGAACACATAGGTTTTGTGTTCCTTGGAGTAGCCGATCCAGTCGATGGTGTTGACCTGTTTCAGGTCATCCATCTGCGGCTCAAGCAGTCGGATCAGTTGGGCGGCGCTGCCCGTGTACCAGCCGCCGTTGGACACGTTCAGCAGTCGCTTTGTGAACTCAGGTGCCGAGGCGAGTTGGGCTGCGGTGAAGGTGCTCTTGGTCACCGGCTTGCCGGGCCGCTCGATACGGAAGTAGTACCAGGCCTCGTCCGTCTGCTCGTTGCGCATGTTGTAGAGCGCCTGGAAGTAGCAGTTGGCGATACGGACCACAGAAGCCGAATCGCGCAAGGCCTTGTCCCGCTTCTGGCGTTCGGTCAGCGTGATGTCTTCTTGGTTTTTCGGGTTTTCCAGCTCGATCATCTTCCTGTCGAACCGGGCCATGTCGAACTTGAACCAGTAGAGGCGGCTGGCAAACGAGAAGGAAAACTCGCTCCGTGACTGCCAGTCGTACATGAGCAGGCCCTTCTCCTCTGGCGACTCGGCCAGCAGCAGGGCACCTTCATGGCGGGCACGTTTGAGGTCGGCCTGCACTTGGTCGTCGCGCTTGTCATCGTCCAGGTACTTCCAGCGCAGGTGAAGGTCGTTCCAGTCCACCTTTTTGCTGTCGGGCTGCGGGACCAGCGCGGCCTCGCACTTAAAGCCCATTTCCCGAGCTTCCTTCGCCCAGCGGCGGGCGTTGGCCTTGGCTACCGGCTCGTTATCCAGGGCCCAGATCAACTTGGGCGGGCGCCGGCCAGCCTCCTGGCAACTGCTCAGCAGGGCCTTCAACGACTCAGCTGGGAATGGGGAACTGGACATCATGGACACGGCATGGGCGCCGTTGTGCAGCAGGGCGATGGCGTCAAAGATCCCCTCGACGATCCACAGCTCGTCCACCTGGAGCAGGTCAAGGCTGGGCGGGCACCACCAGACACCGCTGTAGCCCGTCTTGCCTTCTCCAGTTGGCCGGAAGCGAGCCTTCATTTTTCCGAACCGGCTTGGCCTGTCGATCAGGCGCTCCCAGTAGCCACCCTTGTCGAGCGGGAAGCGGACCGTTGCGCTGCCGATCCCGAGCTTGGGGTCCCAGTACGTGTCCTGCGTGTACCATCCCTTGATCAGCTCTTCGCGGAAGCCGCGGTTGAATTCGAGGTACGCACGCGCGGTGGCGCTTGGGTTCTCATCCGTTGCCGGCGCGAGCTTGCTCCAGTCGTTGAACAGGTCGTCGTACAGGTCTTTGACATGCACGCGGTGGTTGCACTTCTCAGGCCGGCCGCAGACCAGCACCCAAGGGGCGTCATAGAAGGTGTACAGGGTTTTCTGCCCGCAGCCGTGCGCAGGGCATTTGCCCTTGCGCATGAACTTGGTGCCAGGCATGTGCTTGAGGCCGAAGTCGCGCTCCAGGCGCTGCTGAACGTCCTGGAGCAGCTTGTTCTCCATGGGGTGGGTCGTGGTCACTGCGCACGCTCCACCGGCACCGGGCCGAGGAGGTCCGCGAGCGCCTTGCTGGTCCTGCAGATGCCACGCAGGTGCGGGATGTCCTGCAAGACCTTGCGGCCCCGCTCGCCGGTCGGCACGTTGCGGTAGCAATCGGAGTACCAGACCCCCGCCATTTCGTTGGCATACTGCCCGGCAAGCCACAGCTGGTACTGCTTTGCCTGCTGCTCGTCGAGCGTGATTTGGATGGTGATGTTGCTCATTTCGGCCACCAGTGGAATGCAGTTTCCCCTTACCCACGCAGAACGGGGCATCGGGAAGGGGTTGGATCGGATTACTTGGAGGTGTCGCGGTGTTGCAGCAGGCGGCGCGGCAGGTAGCGTGCCGGCACCTGGTAGCGGTGCTGTGTCATGGTGTCCAGCAGGATCAGCTTCGGTCGGAAGATCCCGCTGGTGGCGCAGATGCCTACCAGCTGCAGCCGCTTGGTGGTCTTGCTTTCGAACTCAGCCACGGCCAGCTCGGCGATCCGCTGTACCAGGTGTGCAGGGACTTCCAGCGACTGCACCAGGTACTGCCGGCAGTTCTCGAACACCTGGTGGTCACCGGACAGGTGAAGACCTTCTCGGCGGAACAGGTACGCCACCGCAGCCTGCTGCATGGCTGCGCGGTAGTCGGTTTCAACGGTCGAGATCGATGCGATAGCGTTCATGCGTTCACAGCCTCCATATCCAGTTGGTCCAGCAGATCCGGGTGATCGTCGCCAGTGGCAGACTTCATCGCTTGGCGGCGCAGGGCCACGGTCGCAACAGGCAGGCGAACCGACGGGTTCGGCATGCCGCTCGGGCTCATTTCATGGGTCATTTCGAACTGGGCACGCACGGACCAGCCGCAGGCCTCGTTCACGCACTGCAAGTACGCAACGCGCAGAAAGATGTGTGTTCCCTCGCTGGTACGGATGCGCATGCGACCGCCGCAGTGAGGGCAAACGAGCTTGTAGGTGCTCAATGCACACCCCCTTTGCTGTGCAGCTGGATCGTCGCCATGACCTCCGCTTGGCGTGCTGCCAGATACCGGGTATGGGCTTGCATGATCGCCTTCGCCTCGTCTGGCTCGATGACGCCATCATCCAAGGCCTTGTCGATGATCTGATCGACCACGCCACGCTTGGCCGCGGTGCTCACTGCCCGGGCGTAGAGATCGATGTTGTCCAGTTTCTCCGGCCGGACGAGCGGCACGAACATGCCGCCATACAGGTGGGAAATGAACTCAGGGAGGAAGGTCGTTCCCGTGTCCCGTTCCAGCTGATGGATCTGGTCATAGCTCAGAGGCCGGCTGCCGGCGTTCTCGTAGACGTGGTTATCAAACCGTTTCAGCTCGTAGCCGAGCCGAGCCGCGGCGCTTTCGCGGCCGCCAGGGAATGCGCAGATCACTGCGCTAACCACCTGGCGAAGGGTTTCTAGAACTGGACGCTTCATGTTCTGGTTTCCTCCTTGAGCCAGGGGGCCTAGCTTGTTGTCACGGATTTCTTGATGCCCAGCAGCACTGCGGCGCGGTGGGACTCGCCTCGCAGGCACTTCTTCTGCCGATTCAAGACCGCATAGACGGTGGAGGGGTTTAGGTCGTTCTTCTCCGCCCATTCCTTGACTGACAGCCCTTGGCTAGCCAGGCGCTGGCGGGCCTCTGCACATGCTTGCTCGCTGGGGTAGGTGTTGTGCATAGTTCCGTTTCGTGTGATTTCGTGTGATTTCCAGAGAAGACTATTCAACGAATGTTGAATCGTCAAGCTCTTAAGGGGTCGTTTTGTTGAAAATCGGTGAAAGGCTGAGGGACGAGCGTGTCCGACTAGGATTCAACCAGTCGGAATTTGCTGCTTTCGCTGGGGTAGCCAAGACCTCGCAGTTCAACTACGAGAAGGGCGACCGAAGCCCTGATGCCGCTTACCTTGCGGCAGTGGCTGAGAAGGGGGTCGACATCCTCTACGTCGTCACTGGGCAGCGCTCTCCCACTGCTGAGGGTGCGCTGTCGGCCTCGGAGCTGGAGATCGTCCAGCAGGTGAGGTCACTGGAAGAAGAAGACCTCGGAGCGTTGAAACGCCTGCTCATGGCGTTCAGCAAGAAAAACTAGGAGCAAACAGTGAGAAAACGGAATTCAACGATCTGCCTGGCGACGGCATTTGTGCTGCTGGCTGGCTGTGGGGCTGGTAGCGACAAGAAAGAGACTGTAACGAGCAAGGAGTATGGCGAAGCCTGGCCGTTCACCGTGGACAGCGTCGACCTGCTTTGTGAAGGGCCTTCGCCGAAAGCCCTGGCACGCACAGCTGATGGAACTGTGTACGCGCTGAACGGCAGCGCACGCAGCCAGGCGAAGGAGAAGGGCTGGGCGGATGGGCAGACCATCACTAAGCCAAATCCGAAAATTCCGTCGATCAAGATGGACTACAGCGATATCGTGCAGCGGGCTCAGGCCCTTTGCGGGAAGCCGTAGGACCAGGCTGAATCTCTTGGTGGGGCTGGTGGCACGCTCGACCAAACCGAAAATCACTCCTTCCTAGGGTGCTTTGGTCGGTACCGATGTTGGTACCGGGCGCCCGAACGTGTGAAATGGAGTGAAACATGTCGGTAGTGAAACAGGTGGAGACCAACCAGCCCAAAGCAGTCGAGTCGCTTGAGCTGAACCAGCGCGAACGGATGGTCGTGCAGATGTTCAGGCAGCTTGATCCGCAAGGACGCGAGGACATCATCCGGTTCCTGGATGCTCTTCTCGCCGCGCGATAGACAAGGAGCCCGGCCGTGCGCCGGGTTCTTTGTTGATGCTACTGGGCTTGCTGCTGCATGCGCTTCCATTCGCGGTCCGCAGCCCGCCGCGCATTCTTCTCGTTCACGTACACGCGGCGCAGGCGCCTTGGCTTGGTCTGATCGCCGGCAGTGACTGACTTTTCTTTCCCCGAATCCTTGTCGCGGTAGAAGGCGATGACCCCCGTGTACTTGATCTTGCCGCGCACGCCGTCATCAAGCAGGCCTTCAACCGTGTCCTCTGGCAGCTTGCTTTCCAGCTCCAGGCTCATGGTGTAGCCGGCGTCGGCCGTCAGGCTGTGCTGGACGTTCCCGCCGTACCAGATGATTTCATCGATCTCCGACTTCACCCCCTGGAGCGTGTACGTCAGCTCCGGGATCAGGTCCGGCCGGCCCTTGGCCAGCGTATAGCTGAGCGTGGCGGCGCCTCGCTGCAGCCGGTTCAGCTCTGCCCGGGCGGCGCGCAGGGCAGATTGCTGGTCGCTGTAAGTGTGGCGTAGGTCCTTGAGGTTCTCGCCGCCACCGGCAATGGCCTCCTGTTTCTTGGCGCTGTTCACGTCGTAGTAGTAGGCCCGCACACCGTCATAGCTGTCGCGGTCGGCCTGCAGGAACCGGTGCTGGTCGCCGTCGGCGCGGGTGAGGGTGATGTGGGGCAGGTCCAGGCCGCTGGCGGTCTTGCCGCCGCCGGCCGGCATGCACACCAGGCAGCCGGCTTTCACGGTGGCCACCGCGTCGAAGTCCTCGCCCAGACGCGTCAGCAGGTTTGCGTCGGACTCATTGGCCTGGTCAAGCTGGGGGATGGCCAACCCGTCCAGGGCGCCGGAGATCGTCGCGGTGAGCCCATTGCCTTGGGCGATGTCGCCCAGGACTTCGCCCAGCGTGGTCGCGCTCCAGCTGCGTTCGCGCTTGGTCTTCAGGCCTTTGCGCAGATCCGCGGACCTGGCCCGGATACTGAGCACGTCCGGCGCGCCGCTGTGCTCGGTCTCGTCGACGATGTAGCTGCCCTTGTCCACCAGGCCGGTGTCGCTCCAGCCCAGCCACAGGCGCACTACGGCGCCGCGCGGGGGAATCACCAGCAGCCCGTCGTGGTCGCTGAGGGTCAGGTCCAGCTGGTCCGCTTCGAGGCCGCGATTGTCGGTGAGCTGCAGGCTCATGAGGCGCGGGCTGATCAGCTGAGCGATATCGCTGCCGTTGACGGTGATTCGGAATGCCGGCACCGGATACGCGGCATCGCGCTGCAGCCCGTCGTAGGTGTTCCGCAGGAAGCCGGTGACCTTGGCGATGGCGGCTTCGATCACAGCAGCTGCCTCAAGATGTTCACACCGCCAGCGATGCCGGCGCCGAGCATGTCGATGCGGCCGTCATCGATGCGCTTGAGGTTGAGGGTGAAGTCGATGCGCCGAGCGGCGCCGTCCTGGAAGAACAGCGTTCGGTTGTCGCCGAGGCTCTCGATCACCCACAGTCCCAGCAGGCGGCCGGTGCCCTCGACCAGAGGCCAGGCCTTGCCGGTGTCCGCCATATGCCGCAGGGCATCGAGCGCCGACGGAGTACCGGCCAGCTCCGGTAGGAGAAGGCCGGGGAGGGTGATGGAGTCCTCGCCACGGCCGAGGAACTGCCGGGACGGCTGTGCGCCGATGCGATTGCTGGCGGCATGGCGCCACTCGGTTTGCCGTTGCATCTCCTGGTAAGCCAGGGTGTGCAGGCTGAAGACGAACATGCCCAGGGCGAGCATCATGACGGGTTACTCCTGGTCGGTGAGACGGCTGCGCTGGCGGGCGGCCTTCTCGCTGTCAATGCGGGCCAGCTCGGCGCGGACCGCCCGGCCGATGGCCAGCGCGTCCATGCCCGGAGTGGGATGTATGTTGATCTCGTATGTGTCGTGGCTGTCGTAGCTCGCGGCCGGTGCTGCGCCCAGTGGTGCCCTGTCATCCATGGTGATGGGCGTGCCACCAGCGGCAAGCGGGCCACCGCCGTTGAACTCCGGTAGCGTGCCCTTGAGCGCGAATGTGCCGGCGTCCGTCAGCTGCTGGCCCATGCGGTTGACTGCCTCCAGCGGGGCCTTGGCACCGTCGTCCAGGCCCATGGCAAGGCCCTCGGTGGTAAACCCGCCCAGTTCGGCGAACACGCGGGAGGGGCTGTGAATCCCGAGCTTCTCCTTGAACCAGCCGATGGTGGAGTCGCCCAAGGCGGACACGGCGTCCTTGATCTGGCCCAGGCCTGACATCAGTCCGTTGACCAGGCCGTTGACGATCATGTTGCCGAACTCGGTGAAGCGGCTGGGCATGTCGACGCCCAGGTAGTTCAGCACTGCGGCGAAGGCCTGGTAGATCAGGCCGATGGGGCTGAAGTTGGCCAGCACGGTCAGGATGCCGCCGATGCCGGCGCCGAAGCCTGCGCGGATCTCCGTCCAGGCGTTGGAGAAGTACGCCTTCACCTGGTCCCAATTCTGGTAGATCAGGTAGGCGGCGCCGGCCAGGGCGGCGACCACGGCCGCAATGGCCAGGGCCACCGGGTTCGCTGCCAGGCCCCAAAGCGCGATGCTCACGGCGCGAATGGCGGTCAGCAGGCCGCCTTTCATCACGCCGACTAACCGGCCAACCACCGAGAACATGCCGGAACTCTTCACGCCGAACAGCGCCATGCCGTAGCGCACCATCGCGAATGGGCCGAGCAAGCTGGCCATGGTGATGGCCAGGCCGCCAAAGCCTGCAGCGAGCACCGCTACAGCAGCCACAACCTTCACCAGACCGCCAGCCAGTGCGGGGTTCTCCCGTGCCCAGGCGCCGACGCTCGCCGCGATTTCGCCCAGGGTAGTGATCAACTCCTTCAGCTCGGGGGCTACAGCTGCACCGAACTCTGCCATGGCGTTGGTGAAGCTGCCCTCGGCCGCCTCCATGACGTTGCTCAGTGTGTTGAGCTGCTCGTTGACGCGGGTGCGCAGGTCGGCCTGGTCCTTGAGTTTCTGCTGTACCTCCTGATAACCGGCCAGACCCTTTTCCATCATCTTGTTAAGGACGGTCATGGTCTCGGCGTCGTCGCCGAACAGCTTGTTGATCGCGGCGGTGCGGTCTTCGTCGTTCAGGACCTTGAGCTTGTCGATCTGCTTGTAGAGGTTCTCCAGCCCGGCAAAGTTGCCATCTTCGTTGGTGAAGCTGAGCTTGATGTTCTGCTTTGCCAGCAGCTCGTTGGCACCGTCGACCTTGTCCTTTTTCAAGCCGGCCTGGAAGATCTTGCGGAAGGCGTTGCCCGCAGCGCCACCTTCCATACTGGCTTGGTCCATCATCACCAGCAGTGGGCCGAGTTCGTTGACGGCCTCGATGCCAGTCTTCTTGATCACGTCCATGACTGGGGCGATCTTGCTGAAGCCCTGCATCATATTGTCGGGGTCGACGCCGGCATAGAATCCACGCTGGATGACGTCCATTAGCGCCATCATGTCCTTTTCGGTGGTGCTGGTTGCATCCTGCATCTTGGCGGCGAACTCGGCCGCCTCTTCCACTGGCATTTTCAGCTGCACGCCCAGATAAGCAGCGGCTTCTCCTGTCCCACCGAGAATGCTTTTTGCGCTCAGGCCCTGCCGGCGCAGCATGGTCATCATGTTCTGGAAGTCGGCAGTCGTGCCGGGCAGGCGGTCGCCGAGGCTGGTGGCGAGGTCGCTGATCTTCTTGAAGTCCTCTGCGACCTTGCCGTTGCTGTCCATCATCGAGACCTTCAACTGCGTGGCCGAGTCCTCGTTCGGGGCGAAGGCGCCCAGGACAGCTTTCACCGGCTGCGCTGCGGCATACCCCGTCGCCAGGCCGGCAGCGCCCGTGCCGGCCATCTTAGCGGCCAGGCCCTGGGTCCGTTCGAGGGCTGCACGGGCTTTGGCCAGCTTCGCTTGTCGGCTGGCCAGCTCCTCCATACGCCTGCTCTGGGTGCTGATGGCTTCGTTCGTCGATGTGATCTGTTCGCGCAGCTTGCGCTCATGGCTGCCCAGGTCACGGGTGCTGATGCCGGCGCTATACAGCTTGCCGCGCAGCTGCTGGAGCTTCTCGGCCTGCTGTTGGTGCTCCGTCTTGAGCCGCTGTGCCTCGCGCACCGCCGTGCGCATGTTGCTGGCCATGGCCTTGGTGGGCGCCCCAGTGGCGGCCATCTCCTGGGCGATGGCGCGGACCTTCGCCCGGGCAGCCTCCAGCGCCTGGGTGGTCTCTTGGGTCTGGGTGAGCTGGGTGCGCCAGGCGCTGACGTCCTTTTGCTGGGCGTTCAGCTCCTTGAGGCGGTCACGGGCCGCCTTGAGCTGCCGGCCAGCCTCGAGACTGGCCTTGTCGATCTGCTTGAGCGGCGCGGTGGCCTGGTCGATGGCGTCCAACAGCACCCGCAGGCGCAGGTCATTTGCCATGGTTGTTACTCCTGATCCGCGCTCGCTCGCGCCAGTCCATCAGCTCGCAAACGCTGAGCCTGTCCATGTCACCGGGCGACCAGTGAAAGACGATGGCCACGTCGGCCATCGCGTCCTCTACGCAACGAGGGATGCGTCCGTCTTCATCCGCTTCTGCAGCAAAAAACTGGCGACCTTCGTGCCGATGGCAAACAGGTCGGCGGGGTCCAGGCGGCTGGCTTCGTACTCGTTGAGATCGGTGATACGCGGGATCAGCTTGATCAGGCTGGCCACGTCGATTTGCAGCAGCTCAGACAGGTGCAGACCGCGCAGCTCGCCGGAGGTGGGTTTGCGCAGAGTGACGAGCGCGATCTCGGTGTCGCCGCGCTTGATCGGGGTATCCAGCTCGACCTGGTTGTCGTTCAGTGGGGTGGCTTCGGTGGTCTTCATGGTGGCTCCAGTGGGGAAGGGGGGTTAGACGCCCAGGGCTTTACGCTGCTCGGCGAGCATGTCTTTGCCGTCGATGATCTCGATGAAGTTGAGCAGGTCGATCTCGACCAGGACCTCGCCGTCCACCGCCAGCTTGTAGTAGCTGCAGGTGGTGGTGATGCTGTGCTCTGTGTCCTCGCCGGGCGTGGCTTCGCCCATCTCAATGGTTTCGTGGCGACCGCGGACGACAACCTCCACCGCCGAGACGGTGCCGGTGTCGTCCTGCTGGAAGCTCCCGGCGAAGCGCAGCATCACGCCGTCAGCCTTCACTGCGCCGAATTGGCGCAGGGCCAGCAGGTCCAGGCCGCCGGTCTTCCATTCGAACTGGATGCCGTCGTCGGAGAAGCCCAGGTCGGCTTTCACCGGGCCGTTCATGCCACCCCCGCGATAGCCTTCCATCTTGCGGCTCAGCGGCGGCAGGGTGCAGGACTTGCACACGCCCAGGTAGCTGGTGCCCTCGTTGAAGAGGTTCATGTTCTTGAGTTTGCGCGGCATGGCCATTGTGGCGGTCTCCGTCAGCTGTTGATGCGGCTGGCGAAGTCAGCCAGGTATCGATCGGTGATGCGCTGGCGGAGGGTCAGGTCCTCCAGCGGCGGTACCGGCGTGTAGTCGTAGTCGATGTAGAGCTTGCCGGCCTTGAGGGTGGTGGCGCTGTTGATTTCCTCGTCGTACCAGGCACTGCCGCCGATCAGGTAGCCGCCGGCCACCAGCTCGCGGAACTTGGCGTTGATGCCCTCGATGATGTCGCGCACCAGGGACGGGTGTATGGGCTTGTCCATCGCCCACATGTGCGCCTCGGCCATGGTGTCGGCCAGCACCTGGGCGGTGCGGGTGTAGTTCTCGAAGGCGAACAGCGGGTCTTCGGTGCAGGTGCGGCTGCCCCAGAAGCGGAAGCCGTCGGCGTTGATCAGCGTGGTGACCTCGTTGCTGTTGAGGTAGTTGGCGTCGGTCGCCGGGTTCTGCAGGTCCCAGAACACGTCGGCGCTGATGCCGGTCACGCCGTTGACCGGGATGTTCGACAGGGTCTTGTGCCAGCCTGTGTCCTTGTCGATCTTGGCGCGCAGGCCCAGGGCGCGGGCCACGGCCGGCGCGGTGACGGTGGCGTTGCTGGCGGTGCTCCACTGCTCGAAGTCCGGCCAGATGACCATGGTTTCACGGGCGCCGAAGTTCTCGCGGTAGGCGACGGCCTCTTCCTTGGTCTTGCAGCCGCTCGCGCTGACGTAGGCGAAGCCGCGCAGCTGCTGGGCAATCGCGGTCAGGGCGGTGGCCACCGGCAGAGTGTCGAGGCCTGGCACACCAAGGATGCGCGGGGTGACCTTGAGGCGGGTCTTGGCGGCCAGCAGGGCTTTCATGCCGGTGTACTTGCCGGTTTCGGTGGTGGTGCCGATCAGGTTGCTGGTGGTCTCGGCGTCGGTCGCGCCCTTGGCCACGCGCACTACGACGGTCGCAGGTTGGGTCTGGTCGGCGATGGCCTGCAGGCTGGCGGCCAGCGTGCCGGTGTCGCCGGCCTTGCCGATGGCGCCTTGTACGCTGGTCAGCAGGACGGGCGTGTCGAGGGGGAACATAGCCGGATCGGCGTCGTCTGCGGTGCAGACAAGGCCGACCACGGCGGTGGAGACGGTGCGGATTGGGCGGATGCCCTCGTTGATTTCGAGGACCCGGACGCCGTGATGGTATTCGTCGGCCATGGTAGGTGCCTGTGCAGTGGGGTGACACTGCACAGGCTGCCGCGCGCGCGATGCCACGGCGAGCGCAGCACCCTGTAAAGCCCTTGCCTACATGTCCAGAAACGTCGGCGCTGCTGGGCGCTGCTGCGCGTCTGGAAAGAGGTTCGAGGTCGGCCAGTCGCGCAGCGCCTGCATGTAGCCAAGTAGGTCGCTGAACTGCTCAGCGGTGAATGTGGTGGGTCGTTGCATGTCGAGTTCGTCGCGGTGACGATCACGGAACCCTGCGATCCGGGTCAGCTCAGTATCACGCCAGGCCCGCTCAGCGGCCTGCGCGTCGAAGTCCGATACAAGCGGGTGCTTGCTGATGGTGCCGGCAGAATCGATCTTCCAGACCCCGTCAGTTTCCTTGATGGTCTGCAGCCACAAGTCGTCGGGGACGAGTACTGCGGCCTTTGTGATGGTGTGAATGCCTTCGATCAAGCGCGCCTTCAATGCCCCGTCCTGGCCGAATTCAATGTACTTTTTCATGCTCAGCTCCCAATGGCGATCCAGCGCGAAGAGACCGACTGGTCTGCCCGTTTGTTCTCGAACGATGCGAGGAAGCTCGACTCGTCGAACAGGTTCAAAGCAACCGCGCTACTGCTTGCTTCCGATGTGCCGACGTGAACAGGCAGGACTGTAAATGCACCATTCGGGAACTGGATCGGGAAGTACGACCGGTGGGTTATCGAGCCGATGGTTCCCGACAGCAGGTCTGCGGTCACCCCCCATTGAATGATCAACCCGCCGAGCCACTTGGGCAGAACGATGTAGCCATTCGATCCCTTGAGGATCTGGAATCCGAAGCGTGCTTTCTTGGGCGTGATTGCCGTTGTGTCATCAGTACCGGCCTCAATCTGCGCCTGGGTCGCGATCTTCAACCAGCCGAAAGCAGCTTCGGTGGCTTGCACCAGGACCTTGCTGATCGCCTGCCGCACCCGCAGCGCGCTCATGGGCTTTTCGTTGTCAGTTCCCCCTTCGGCGTCGTCCTTACTGGCGAGGGGCACGCCGTAGCCGTCAAGGGTCACAGGGCGGCCGCTGATCGTTGCGAATGGCACCTCCGCTGCAGGTGATAAACTCGCAGTCAGGGCGCCGGTTACATTGACGCCGAGTGGTGTTACGCGCACGCCGTTGCCGGTCGCCCAGGCCGTTGGTCCGAGTCCGAGGTATGCAGAGCGCATTTGCTTCTTGTTGCCCCAGAATCCAAGGCTCGCGTAAATCGTTCCCTCTGGGTCAGCAACATGCACCCCCGCGGCCCAGCTTTCCGAGTCTGCTGGCGTGACCGCCACACTCCATCCCTGATCGAGGAACAGGTTGCCTTTCAGTGTTCCGCCCCTAATTGGCAGTGCGTCGTCGATGCCATACTCATGAAGCTTCGTGGGATTTTTGCCTTCCTGAACGATGCCTCTTTCATCAATTCGCACTTGGGTATAGGTGCCAGCAACCTTGCCCTTCGGCAGCACCGCAATGATTGCGCTATCAACGTATTCGCGGGTCGCCAGCACCACGGACGGGTCAATTTTCAGTTGGATGTTCGCGCTGCTGGTGACGATCAAGTTCAGCCGCACTACCTGGGTCTTGCCAGTGCCTTGGCTGAGCAGCGGCTTGAAGCTTGGTGCGCAGTTGGCTACGGCGATCAGGTCGCCGTCGATGTCGTAGAGGCCGATCTCGCGGATCCACCAGCCGCCAACATCCGGCGGGATGACCTGCTCCGCGATGATGATGTTCGGGTTGGCCGGGTCAACCTTGAGCTGATTTAGCGGCGCACGGCGGCGCTCGCCGATCAGCATTGTTTGCTCGCGGCGCGGGATCGGGTCTGCCCCGTTCGCATCGCCGACGCCCATGGCGAAGATTTTCCAGGGAATGCCCAGGGCGTCGGCATTCGCCTGCTTGGCTTCGCCGATCGCGGTCAGAATCGCGAAGAACTGGCTATTTTGGTCGGTCATGATAAACGTCCAGGGTTTCGATGATGTGGCCCCGGCCGGCGTGGCCGAAGGTGCCGGTGACTTCGATGTCGCGGGAACTTGGCGGGTAGACGTCGATCTCGTCGCCTTCGTAGACGGTGGCCGCCAGTTTCACGCTGCCGGTTGTCGCCAGGACGATGGCCAGGCCAGACAGATGGCGGGTCAGGGGCTTTGCGTCGTCGATCAGCCAGACGAGTTCCTGATACATCTCATCTGTGATGCCCGTGTCGAGCACGCCAATTTTCAGCGCGAATGTGCCTGGTACGCCCTCCGGCACAGTGTTGAACCACTCGACTACCTCGATCAGGTAGCCCAGCGGCTCGACGACGCGTCGGAGCGCACCGATGGTGCCCTTGCGTGCGTGTATGAAGAACGATGCGCGAATGGCACGGCGCTTTGCGGCCTCCGGCCATCTGCTGTCCCAGCGGTCGACGGAAAATGCCCAGGCCAGGTAGGGCAGCAGCTGCACGGGGCAACGCTCGGGGCTGAGCAGGTCGCGTATCGGTACCGGCACCCGTTGGATCTGGGACAGCGCTTGCGCGGCTTGACGCTCAAGCGCTGTGGCGTTGCCTGGCAGCAGGATCACGCGGAATCACCCTGGGTGAGCATGATGTCCGTGCAGAAGGGGGCCTGCGCCAGCGTGGCGTTGATGTCGGACCAGTCGATCAGCTCGACTTTGCGCACGCCCTCGACGTGCAATGCGGCGTGTATGGCCGATTCGGAAACCTGCATGCCGAGGCGGCGGCGCTGGCTGACGTAGGCCCGCAGTTTCTGCTCGGCGGCGGCGATGATCGGCTCGACCTCTGGCCCCTGGGAAAGCAAGTACAGCTTGGCGGTTACCTGGTATGGCAGCACCTGAGCGCCGTTAACAGTGAGGCGGTCAGCCACCGGCCGGCGATCCTCGTCATTGAGGTAGCTGCGCACCAGGTCCAGGAGATGTGCATCGGCACTGCCGTCGCCGTCGATGGCCTGGATGGTGACGACCGCGACCGCAGGTGACGGGCTGTCGGCAGAAGCGTCCGCCACTCGGCCAGCCGCCGAGCGGGCGTGGAAAATGTAGGCATTGCGCGGCCCGGCAGTGCTCAGCCCTTCAAACGCCATCTGCGCTCGTTCGCGCAGTGCGTCATCGCTTTCCAGCACTTGGGGCACGGGCGGCACCGCCTGTGGATTGGCCGCCTGAATGATCAACCGCTTGACGTTGTAGTTGCCCGCAACCTGGTCGAGGTCGGCGCCCTTGGCGTAGGCGAGCAGTGTGGCGAGCGAGGCTTCGTTGACGCGTTGCCGCCACACCAGCTCCCGGTACGCATTCTCCTGCAACAGCTTCGTCAGCGGCTCGGACTCAAGTTCAAGGCGTCCGGCAATCTCAGCCTGCTGATCCGTAGGCCAGAGGCTGACCATGTAGGCCTTTCGCTCGGCGAGGATCTGTTCGAAGTCTATTTGTTCGACGACATCAGGCGCGGGCAACTGGCCCAGGTCGATGGGCAGAAAGGTGTTCATACGCTGCCCCCAAGCTGCAACGGTGTGCGGATGTTGAACGGTTCGTTGGTGTCCACCAGGACGCCGGTCAGGCTCAGTTCAGCGCGGCCGCTGAGGTCGCCGACTACCAGCTCGACCTGGGCCAGGCTGATCCGCGGTTCCCAGCGCATCAGCGCCATGGCAGTCGCGGCGTACAGGCGCAGGCGGGTGGCGGGATTGAGCGGCTGGTCGACCAGCTCGGGCAGCAAGCTGCCGTACTCGCGGCGCTCCACGCGTGTGCCCAGGCGGGTTGTGAGAATGTCCTCGATGGACTGGGCGATGTGTTCGAGCTTGCTCAAGGCAGCCCCGTTGCGACGGTTCATTGTGGTACTCCCGTCTGCCCAGGCCCTGGCATGACGCCGCCATGAACGTGCTTGACCAGGCTGATTTCAGCCGCAACGACGTCGACGGAAACCGTGACGGTGCCGGTGACGACCTGGTTGCCGGTCTGGGTGTAGTCGCCCTCATGGGTGATTGGGCCGACGATGTGGATGCCGCCCGTGCTGGTCAGGCTGGTGGTACCGCCGTCGGGCAGTGTCGCGCTGAGGTGGTGGGCAACACTGTCGTACTCGATCACCGCGCCGTCGCGGTAGGTGCGGCGGTGCAGCCCTGGGCGGTCGCCGTTGGCAGGAATGGCGTCGCTGAACAGGCCGGTGAAGACGACGCCGTTGGCCATCTGCCCGCTGGGGGAGAGCAGCAGCACCTGTTCGTTCACGGTGGGAGGGTCCCATTCCTGGTCTGCGCCGGCCCGCCAGGCCATCCAGGGCAACCAGGTCGTCAGGTTGCCGCCGGTTTTCACCCTCACCCGGGGCGGCTTGTGCTGCACCTCGGCGATGGTGCCAAAGCGGATCAGGTTTTCCAGCAGGCGGTTCAGGTCGGCGATGTTCATGCCGGCGATGGTCGCGCCACGCGCGCGCGGGTGCATTCGCGTGGGCTTGTAGGGAAGGGCGTTACAGGGTCAGGTGAGCCAGCAGGGTGTCGCGGAGGTGGTCGATTTCAGCATCGGTGAAGCCCAGCAGCTCGCGCTGTTCGTACTGAACAACCGCGCCACCACGGGCCACACGGTCTTTCAGCCCTTTCTGGTGGACATTGGCGATCCTGGCAATCCGACCGGCGAAGCCCACCGACGCGCCGGCGGCGTCCCCCTGGGCTTTCAGGTAGGTGGCGGTGCGCATCTTCTGGAACATCTTCACCTTGCGCCGCACGCGGCCTTTTTTGCCTCTCAACTGTCGGGGTCTACGCGGGGCGTAGGGTGAGCCGTCTGGGTTGCGCTGGGCAATCACGCGCTGTTGCTGGCTGCGGCGCAGGTCCTTGGCGACGGCCCTGGCCAGCTTGGTTCGAGCGGCTGGTTCTATGCGTTGCAGCAGTGGGCCGACCCAGTGCTCCAGGGCGTCTAAGTCAGCCATGGTGTGGTGACTTCAGATGAGGGGTGACCAGGGCCATGCCGTCGGGCGCGGCGGGCGGTTGCCAGGATGCAAGCGGCTCGCCGTTGGCATAGAGGGCAATCTCGCCCTGGTCCTCGTAGGGTTCGTACTGCGGCTCGCCGGGGTGGGTCACGTCGAAACCGCCGCCAGCAAGGCGCTTCACCACCACCCGCTCTGTCAGCGGCAGGGTCAGGCTGAGGTCGACTTTGCTGCGGTCGAGGAGATCGGCCTCGAAGGTCAGCCCCTCGGCGGACTTGTCGAGGTTTACCAGCAGCTCGGACTGGTTGACCCGCAGCCAGCCGAGAATCGGCAGCATTACGCTGTCGGGATGGCCGGCGAAGTCGGTCAGGATGATCTGCAGCGTGTAGGCGTACTCGAACGACAGGCTGACGGACGCGGTGCAGCGGACCTTGCCGCTGTCGATGAACATCAGCAGTCGTTCGGGGTTGCGAGCGAGGTCGGGAACGGCGGCGAGCAGGTGCTCGCGCAGGCTATCGGGCTTGTTCATGTGTCACCTGGTGCTGATAGACGCGGTCGACCTGGGCGGCGCAATCGGCCCAGGCCAGTTCGGTGCGCTCTTGGTCAGTGAGTAGCTGGCCGTTGCGGGTCGGTGCTGTCGCCGGGAGCTGGCACGGGACGACTACCGGACAGCCACTGACGATAAGCGTCGGCGCCGGTGAGGGCGGGGCGCTCGCGCAGCCGGCGAGCAGCGTCAGGCAGAGGCTGGTCAGCCCATTCGCGAAGTTGCTGGTTTTCATGCTTGAGGGTCTCGATCACGCGTTCGCGCTGGGCAAGGCCTTGGCGCAGCTCGCCTTGAAGGGCAAGCAGCTTGGCCTGGCTGGCACGCTCGTTCGCCAGTTCGGATTTGAGTTGGTTGGCCGTGGCCAGGTTCTGGTCGCGGTCCTGCTGCGCGTGGCCGAGCTGCTCCTCAAGCCGTTTGTTGGCCTCTTGGGCGGTGGCCACCTTGTGCTGCTGGCCCCAACCCCACAATGCGGCGCCGCCGGCCGTGAGCAGGGCGAGGGCAAGCAAGCCGCTGCGCAGGTCCATCAGGCCACCGCCAGCGCGCGGTCCTGGTGCCGCTCGAAGGCGCGCTCCAGCTTCACGTCGTACAGGTTGCGCTTGTAGTCGGCGCCGTTGTACAGCTCGGCGACCTTGGCCCATTTCAGGGCCTTCAAGGCCTTGTGGAGGGTGGGGTCGGTCTCGATGAAGCGGACGAAGGCCTCCAGGTGTTCGGGCTCGCTGCGCGCCATGTGGTCGACGAAGTCCTGCACGTTGGTGTAGCCGAGCCGCTCCCAGTGGAACCCCATGATCTGGAAGGCGCCCCAGCTGGCCGACTCCAGGGCGGCGGTGTCATCGAGCTGGCGGGCCTGGGCCAGGCGCTGATGCTCGGCGGTACCGCCGATGTATCCGCCGGGCTTCGGATTGACCAGGGCAGGGTTCAGGCGCGCGAGTTCGTCGGCGCGGGGCGCCTGCAGGCGCTTGTACATGACATGGCGCTCGAACAGGATCACCGGCTTGCCGTTGTCCAAGAACCCGCGCCCCTTCGATTCGACCTCGTTCAGCGCGTAGATGGCCGCCACCGGTACGCCCAGGCGTTCGGAGGCCTTCACCAGGTCGGTGTGCTTCAGCAGTTTCTGGGTGTCGGCGCCCAGCAGGCTGGCCAGCGTCTTGGAGCCCGCCACGCCGTCGGAGACCAGGCCCGTCTTGAGCTGGTAGTTACGGACGGCGGCCTCGGTGGCGTCACCGTAGATCCCGTCGGCCGACAGCTTTGCGCCGTGGTCGTTGAGCTTGCGTTGCAGGTCGCGGACCGCCTGGGAGCGGTCGCCGTGGCGAAGGGTCATAGGGTCCTCTCCTTACGGGTGAAGGTTTTCTTCGCGGCTGCCCGGACAAACTCGATGCCTAGCAGGCCGATCAGGCCGCCGAAGAAGGGCGCGGCGGTAAGTGGGATGCCGATCAGCGACAGCCCGTGGCTGGCCGAGAGGGCGACGAACCCGCACAGCGGCGCTTCGATGACCAGCTGGCGGATCTTCCCGCCGCCGTAGATCACCCGCAGCGCGGCGATGAGGGCCGCCAGTAGCCCGGCATACAGGCCGGGCCAGTTGTGTTCGAGCCAGGAGGCCAAGAAGGCCCAGGTTTCGGGACGGTCAGGCATGTTGGTCCTTCCTTGGTTGGGTGGTCGCGCGGGTCAGTCCCATAGGTTCACCATCGGTCGTTCAGGGGCTGCCGTCTGGAGTTCGGGCAGGGTGACCAGCAGGCCGGCCGGGAGCACGGCGCCGTGATCGGCCAGGCCAGGGTTGGCATCGAGCACGGCCTCGACCACGCCGGCTGTGCGGCCGTAGTGCCGCCAGCACAGGGCGTCGACGGTGTCGTGCTGCTGGGTACGGCGCTGCTCGGCCATCACCTGGGGTCATCGGCCATGTCGTCGGGGTAGATCCACGGCCCGTCATCGCTGACAACCGCTCCAGGTGAAGTGCCGGTGGCCGGGTCGCGGCAAACGGCGAGGCCAAGCGGGTGCATGATTTCCCGGTTGATTCGGACCAGGAGGCCGCGCTGGGAGATCTCATTCCAATCAATGGTCTGGTGCTTGTTCATCACAGCAGCTCCACGGTAGTACGCGGTGTGCCCAGGAAATCCCGGATGGCCCAGCGCTGGTCGCGCCTGTAGTCGTCGATGGTCGGCATGGTGTCGTCGGCGTTCCCGTTGCCGCTGCCGCTGCTGTCGTAGCCGCGGTACCGCTCGCAGACTTCGGCGCCGGCCGCGCACTCAACGGCGCGCAGGTACAGGTAAACCTGTTGGGATTGGCCATTGATCTGCGTACTGGGCACGTCGGCCAGCGTCTCGGCGCCATTGGCCTGTGCCTTGGTGCGCCAGTCGACCAGGTCGCGGTTCACGGCGATCACGGCGGCGATCACGGCAGTCTCGAGCCGGGCCGGGGTGACGCTGGAGTCGATGCGCAGGGTCTCGCGGATCTGGTCCAGGCCAATCGACGGCCAGAAGGCATCGCTGTTGATGTGACCGCCGGGTACGGTACCGCCGGGGATGAATCCGCTCATGGTCGCCTGCTCTGGAATAGGTCGGCGGTGGTCGGGACTTCACAGCTTGGCCAAGGAGAAAGCCGCTGATCCGTCCCGAGCCGCCGGGTTGCGTGGGACGCTCGGTTAGCCGGCAGTGCCGGTGTGTTTCTTGAGGAGGCGCTCGGCGCGCTCCAGGTCTTTCTTGCCGCCGCAGCTGCTATGCAGCTCGATGGCGCGGCGCAGCAGATCAACACCCGCCTGGACCTGGCCTGGTTGGCCAGGGTTGTCTTCGTCCAGGTCGGTGAGGGTGGCCTTGCCGAGGGCCAGCATCAGCTTGGCGCGTGCCTCGTCAGGCATGTCCTCTTCGGCGGTCAGCTCGGCGGTGCGGGTCAGGATCTCGAGGGGGAAGGTTTCGCCGGTCTTCTGAGCCTTGAGCGCAGCCTCGGCGATCTCTTCGGCCACGATGCAGCCGGTGGAGCGCTCGAAGCGGTCGGGCATCTTCAATCCGTGCCGCAGCACGTACGCCGCAACGTCGAGGCCACCCACCCAGTCGCCCGCGTCGAAGCGCCAGATCATCACGGTGGTCAGCACGTCGTCCTGGGCGCCATGGCCGGCCTCGATCACGCCCGCCACATAGGGCTCGTAGGCGGGCAGCAGCTCGACCTTGAGCTTACCTTTGCCTTCCCGCGACTGGATTGCGGACAGGCGCTGGCGGTCTTGGTGGAGCTGGGCGAGGTGCAGTTCGTACTGGGTGGCTCCTTCCATGGTCTGTTCAGGCGCAGTGGCTGCTGCGGCCTGGGCCGCAGTGACGCGCTGGAAGTGCCGCCGGCAGGGATTGGTCATGGCGGTATCCCTCACGCGATCTCGATGTTTTCGGCGAACGCGGCGCAGCCCAGGTCCTCGATGACGTAGGCCTCGTTGACCGACTCGAAGTTTTCGATGCGGTCGCGGGCGGCGTTGTCGACGACGGTCTTGCGGCGGCTGCCTTCCTGCCAGTAGTACGACAGGTTGTCCAGACGGGTCACGAACAGGCCGTTGGCCGGGAAGTGCGGCACACGAACGGCCGGCAGGTTGCCGATGCGTTTCTGGCTGGTGACGATGTCGGCCGCCAGCATTTCGGTCGGGGCATTGGGCTTGTTGATGATCGGGAAGTACTTGTCGGCCAGGATCTTGCGACCACAGACCACCACCAGCTCGGTGTCCTCCTGGTACCAGGGTTCGATCAGCTCGTTGACCATGGCGAACACCAGGGCGTCGATGTTCTCGAAGTCCTTGCCGGCGCCGATGGCGATCTTGCCGCTGCCGTCGACTACCTCTTTCATCACGCGCGCGGCGTTCTCACGGCGCATTTTCTCCAGCCAGCCGATGTTTACGTCCTGCAGCAGTGGGTTGGTCGCGGGGTTGGAGGTGGCCGCGCGGCTGGTACCGTTCCAGCCGATGCAGATGCGGTTCAGTGCCATCAGCTTGATGATCGCGTCACGAATACGGGCCTGGAAGTCCGGGAACTTCGACCAGGCGTCGAGCTTCTGGTACTTGAGGTGGGTGTCGTAGTTGGTCTGGGTGCAGACGTAGCCGCGGTCGTCGAGGCCGGTCGGGTCACGGGTTTCGCGGGCTTTGACGTCGGTGTCGGTGGTGCCGGCGATGTTGCCCGTCACGCCCAGGCCGATCTTTTCGCCCATCTGCTCAGGGACGCCATAGCTGTTGATCATGCCCAGGAACTCGCTGGACTCCTGGATTCGGCTTTCGAGCTTCTGCGCCACCGACGGGTTGGCGGTGAATTTGGTAGTGACGTCAGGCACGCCGTGGAGCTTGGCGAGCTGTGCCAGGTATTCGTTGAAAAGCAGGCGGGTATCGTTACGCATAGTGGTCTCCGGTGTTCCTTGATCCGTTGTCGATCAGCAGTCGGTGAGGTCGCGACCGCTGCCACCGGGAACCGATGGGCGATCCTTCTGGGTGTGGTCCTGGGTGTAGCTCAGGCGCTTGACCAGGGCTTCGTGGTCAGCGCTGAGCTTGGCGAACTTGGCCTCCAGCTCGGTGAACGCTGCCTGGCCTTTGGTCACCGCCTCGGCCTGTTCGGCGCCGTGGGTAGCGAGCTGCTCGATCAGTTCGCCCAGGGCGGCGAAGTTGGCGGCGTCCTTGCCTTCCTTTTCCTTGCTCTTGCTGAGGAGGCCACCGACCTTGTCGCGAAGCGCCGCGAACATGCTGGGGCCGTCCGTCACCTCCTCGAATTCGAGTTGCACCTCTTCAGCCGCGGTGAACAGGGTGTCCTTGTTCTGCTTGCGGCCGGTCAGGGTGCCGTGCTGGGCACTGAACTGCAGGGCTTCGGTGCCCAGGCTGGCCGGGGTGTCGGTGATCGCCAGGCCAACCAGATAGGCTTGGCCAGTCTTGGCGAACTTGGGATCGATCTCGACCGAGGTGTAGATCTTCTGGTTCTTGGCGTTCAGGGCGAGCAGGGCATCGTTGGGTTGCAACTGGGCGAACAGCGCGAGCCGCTGCTCGCCAGCGATCTCGACCTCTTCAGCCTTACAGGCCAGCACATCACCGTAGGCACCGAACTCGCCACCCGGCCAGGCCCACTTGATGTGCTCGCAGTTGATGCGGGCGCCGTAGGTGTTGGGGCTGTACTGCGCGGCCATCTGTTCGATCCAGGAGCGTTCGATGGTGCGCCCGTCAGTGGTGCCCCCTTCCACGGCAACCCGGAACCACTTGGAGCGGAGTTTTTTTGCAGGGGTGTCGGTCTTGTCGGCCATGCCGGGAATCCTCGTTGCGGTGGCGGTGTGCCTTGCGTTGAGGGCATGGTCCGCAGCGCGCCGGTCGGCAGCAATGCGCGGGGTTTGTAGGGCAGGAGGCTACAGGCAGCGCCAGTAGGGGATCGCGCGCGCGAACGGCAGCATCGGCGCCATGAACGCTATCGCCCAACCCACCACTGACGCACGCCGCCAAGCCAAGTTCCTCTACTGGACCGGGTGGCGTATCACCGATATCGCCGATTTCCTGGGCGAGAAGGAGAAGACCGTCCACAGCTGGAAGGCCCGCGACGAGTGGGACCGGGCGGACAACGTCGAGCGAATCGGCGGTGCCCTGGAAGCGCGCCTGGTGCAGTTGATCCTCAAGGAGGGCAAGACCGGCGGGGACTTCAAGGAAATCGACCTGCTGCATCGGCAGTTGGAACGCCAGGCGCGGATTCAGCGATACCAGGGCGGCGGTACCGACACCGACCTCAACCCCAACATCGCCAAGCGCAACGAGGGGCCGAAAAAACAGGCGGTGCGCAACGAGCTGGACGAGCAGCAGATCGAGACGCTGGTCGAGGCGTTCCGCGACAGCTGTTTCGAGTACCAGATGGATTGGTACCGCGCCGGCAACCAGCGCACCCGCATGGTGCTCAAGAGCCGTCAGATTGGCGCCACCTTCTACTTTGCACGCGAGGCCCTGATCGACGCGATCACCACCGGCCGCAACCAGATCTTCCTGTCGGCGAGCAAGGCCCAGGCCCACCAGTTCAAGACCTACATGCAGACCTTCCTGAACGAAGTCCTGGGCGTGAAGCTGACCGGCGACCCTATCGTGCTGTGGAACAACGCCGAGCTGCACTTCCTGGGGACCAACTTCCGCACGGCGCAGGGGCGCTCCGGCAACTTCTACTTTGACGAATTCTTCTGGGTGCATGGCTTCAAGGAGATCAACAAGGTCGCCTCGGGCATGGCCCTGCACAAGAAGTGGCGCAAGACCTACTTTTCGACCCCCAGCAGCATGGCCCACCCGGCGTACACCTGGTGGACGGGCGAGCGCCTGAACAAGGGCAAGCCGACCGCCCAGCACATCAAGCTGGATGTGAGCCACGAGGCGCTGCAGCAAGGCCGGCTGTGCGAGGACAAGATCTGGCGCCAGATCGTGACCATCCACGATGCCGAGGCGCGTGGATGCGACCTGTTCGACCTGGACGACCTGCGCATCGAGTACGACGCTGCGTCGTTCCAGAACCTGCTGATGTGTGAGTTCGTCGACGACGGGGCGAGCATTTTCCCGCTGGCGATGCTGCAGCCGTGCATGGTGGACAGCTGGACGGTGTGGGACGACTACAAGCCCTTCGCGGCCAGGCCGTTCGCCGACCGGCAGGTGTGGGTCGGTTATGACCCGGCTGAGACCACCGACAGCGCAGGTCTGGTCGTGGTGGCGCCACCGCTGGTACCGGGCGGCAAGTTCCGCATTCTCGAACGGCACCAGTTCCGCGGGATGGACTTCGACGCCCAGGCCGAGACCATCCGCAAGGTGACCCAGCGCTATTGGGTGACCTATATCGGCATCGATACCACTGGCATGGGGGCGGCCGTGGCGCAGCTGGTGCGCCAGTTTTTCCCCGGTCTGCGGACGTTCTCCTACAGCCCCGAGGTCAAGACGCGTCTGGTGATGAAGGCCGTGGACGTGATCAGCAAGGGCCGGCTGGAGTTCGACGCCGGTTGGACGGACGTTGCCCAGTCGCTCATGGCCATTCGCAAGACCATCACCGCAGGTGGGCGGCAATTCACCTACACCGCCGGCCGCAACGAGGCCACCGGCCATGCCGACCTGGCGTGGGCGCTCTTTCACGCACTGCAAAACGAGCCGCTGGAGGGCCAGACCATGGCCAACACCGGCTTCATGGAGATCTACTCATGAGCAAGCCGAGCAAGCGCCGCCAGCGCGACGGCGAACTGGCGCAGCCAACCCACGAGGGCGAGCTGCTGGGCAAAGGGGCCGGCGGGGAGTCGATGGCGTTCACATTCGGCGAGCCGGTACCGGTGCTGGATGGCCGCGAGATCCTGGACTACCTGGAGTGCTGGTCGAACGGGCGGTGGTATGAGCCGCCGGTCAATCTGGATGGGCTGGCCCGTTCGACAAAGGCCAGTGTCTACCTGCAGTCGGGGCTGACGTTCAAGCGCAACATGCTGGTGCGCAGCTTCATCCCCCATCGGTTGCTGAGCCGGCAGGCGTTCGAGCAGATCGTCATGGACTGGGGGTGGTGCGGGAACCTGTACCTGGAGAAGCGCGACAACATGCTGGGCCAGGCCATGGGCCTGCAGCCCTGCTTGGCCAAGTACATGCGGCGCGGGATCGACCAGGAGACCTACTACCAGGTGCGGGGCTGGAAGGACGAGCATGCCTTCAAGACCGGCAGCATCTGTCACCTGCGTGAGGCCGACATCAACCAGGAAATCTACGGGCTGCCCGAGTGGCTGCCTGCGCTGCAGAGTGCGCTGTTGAACGAAAGCGCCACGCTGTTCCGGCGCAAGTACTACCAGAACGGTAGCCACGCCGGCTTCATCCTGTACATGACCGATCCGGCCCACAGCGAGAAGTTCGTCGACGACCTGCGGGACGCGATGAAGAACAGCAAGGGGCCGGGCAATTTCCGCAACCTGTTCATGTACGCGCCGAATGGGAAGAAGGACGGTATCCAGTTGCTGCCGATCAGCGAGGTAGCGGCGAAGGATGACTTCGGGGCGATCAAGAATATCAGCCGGGATGACCTGCTCGCGGCCTTGCGCATTCCGCCGCAGCTGATGGGCATCGTGCCCCAGAACGCGGGCGGGTTCGGCTCGATCAAGGAGGCGGCGGAGATATGGACGATGAACGAACTGGAGCCGGTCCAGACACGTCTGGCCCAGGTCAATGACTGGTTAGGTGAGGAGGTGGTGCGTTTCGCACCCTTCGAGATACCCGCGCGGGGGTAGCTCAAAGGGTGCAGAGATTTTGCCAGATTACAGAAGCCAGCGAATATCGTTGGAGTAGCTGTGAAGGCACTCCAAACAGTGTTCTTGGCTTCTGCCAATTCCAAACGCAGCGCGAAGCACCTGATCAAATTTGGAATTGACTACCTGCGTTTTTGCAGCACTGACTTTTTGATTGATATCATCGAAACCGTAAGTGCTCACCAAACCGATCATGCAAGATTCTAGGCAGGTAACTTTCGCTCTTAGAAACTCGAAATGCTCGGGCTGATCGTAATTGCAAATGGCGCGTAAGGCACGTTTGTCGCCAGTGAGAATTCGGTAGTCAATTACCCTTGCATGATGATCTTTTGCATGCATGAACAACGCCTGCTCTCCCGGATCAATCTCTGGGATTTCGTTTAAGTGTTCAAGCAAATCAAAATCGATCGGAGCCTCAGGAAGCACCTGGCAAGAGTCAAGCAGTTCGTTGATGCGCTCAAATGCCTGAACGCTGCCCACGTATCGGGCAATTGCCTTCTCAGGATCATTCAGCCGAAGGCTATACCTTAGGGTGTTCAAGACAGAGCAGTCTTTTGCACTGGACTGCAGGATTTCCAGCGCTTCTCCGATAAGGTCGCATTGAGCAAGTTTTACAACAAGATCATTGTCCGACAGTAGAATCATTATAGACCAACTAAAGTCCCTAGCAATGAAAGGCTGTCTTCCTTGAGTTCGTCTTTTACGTTTTCTAGTAATAGCCGGTTAACTAGATCTTGATCTTTTCTGTCTCCGCTTAGCACTTTTAGTGTTGCAGTGCATAGTGGCCAGAAATTGCCGTTGTGCGCGCTATTCAACACCACGTGGGTAGGATCAATCGAGTGCTGTTGACCATACTCGATTGCCATTCTAGCAAGTACCGGCGCTTTATAGAAACCAGTGAGAGTAAGCCGAGGCTGCTTACCTGTGAGTAGCTCTAGTGCATAGTCGTCTGCAGCGCGCTCCGCATCGTCTTTGCCGTTGGCATCTTCCTGGATGCTGTTGTCAACGATGGCTCCATTGGGGTCCAGATGGCCTAGAGCGATATGACCCAGTTCGTGTGCCAGGTGGAACAGCAGGTAGCCGCATGCCTTACGCGAAGACAAGACGATTGTCGGGCGACCACGAGTGGCCATGGCGATACCGTCCATCTTGCGTTTCATCAAAGAAGACGCCAGATGAATAACTGGAATGCCTGCTTGCCAGCAATAATTGAGTAGACCCTCGAGATCTACCCAATGCTTGCCGCTCGCTAAGATCTGCTGACGCACTTCAGCAGCAGAACCCGGACGTACGAATTCACGGTCATAGGCTGCGAGAACGAGCTTGCTGGCACTACGGGCTAAGGCAACGGCAAGCTGCACGTCGTCCTCTGTCGTTCCTTTCACGAGTTTGAAGCGACGCATCTCAGGCAGATCGAACTCGACGCGAGGCGGATCCTCGACCAGAGGTCGTATCTTGAGGTTGAGCGCTTTGGCCACAATCAGCTTGGCTTGTTGAAGCCCCGCAGGGGTATCAGCGATAGCATCTTCCCACCAGGACGGTAGAACAGCTTGCACGTCCTTCTTTGGGAGACCATGTGCTCTGAGGGCACTGTAAAGATTCTGGATAGTATCAGTCATGTCCCCTCCTATATCTGCGGGTGATCCTTCGACCTCGCGATGATAGCAAAATCACACGTTATTGCACGTTTTTTGCCCCTCTGGCACCTACCCAGAACTCCCCCCCAGACCTGCCCTAGCCCCGGCGCGCGCAATCGTCCCCCCGCCACGCCTGCGGGCTAAACGTGTCGGAATTTCTGCGCCCCTTCACAGGCGTACAAGAGGCCTGGCCGTTGGGCTGCCGGGGGGAGTTGGTCGTCCGGGAGTTCTGCGAATCCCTGCGGCCAGGGGTAAATCGACGGCGCCGGACTGCTCATGCCCCGTACTTGGGCAGGAATAGGGGGTGGCCTCGAAAAAAGAGTAACAAGCGTAACGGTAGGCATGGACCGGTGCTGGAGGCCCCGTATTTGCTGGGCTTCGCCGGTTACAAAGAGAGGTAATGGGAAGGTAATGGGAAAAGTAATTTTTTGCTAAGCCATTGATTTTAAAGGCTTTCATGTCTGGCAAATATCACTCAAAGAAAGAGTAATCTGATTACTTATAGGTTACTAAAAAATTACTTTCTGGAATTGAGCTGAGGCCGCGAATCTCAAGGGCTGCGAGAGAGAAAACGGTCAGGATTACTGATGTTACTCTTTTTTCTAGGCCTGCCACTACATTGAAAGGTGAGGTCTAGACGCGGGTGCAGGCGCACGCGTTAACAAGGTGTTGCACGCGTTGATGCTACTGGGTGCTGAGGGGGATGAAGCGGGGAGGCTTGGTACGTGCGTTGGTACGTGGAGGCTAGATTTCACCTCACCAACAGCACGTAAGCCCTTGAAAAATATGGTGCCGGCACCAGGAATCGAACCCGGGACCTACTGATTACAAGTCAGTTGCTCTACCATCTGAGCTATACCGGCACAGGGGCGTCATTATAACGATGGATTTGCGGCTGTAAACCACTTCGTTGCATCCATCGCACATTCCCCTAAGTCACCGAGCACAAAGGAGAATTTTCCTACCAGCCACGGTGGATGGTGTTGACGCTCGGCTCGGGCTGGCCGGGGTTGAAGAACAGCTTGCCATTGTCGCAGCCGCGCTTGCGGCAGCTGCCGTCGGCGTTGTGCAGGGGCAGGCCGCGGTCGCCGCCCAGTTGCATGCCGGGCATGTTCCAGTCCAGCGGGGTGGGCTTGCTCGAAGGCAGGTTGCTGGCGCAGCCGGTCAGGGCCAGGGCGACGGTCAGCAGGGCGAAGGATTTCACGTGTTTCACGATGTTCGAGTCCGTTCCGGGATCAGTCTTTGTTCAGGATGCGCTGGATGGTGCCGCCGCAGGCCATGTAGCAGGAGTCGTAATCAGCGCCGCAACTGTAGCTGCTCCCCATGTGGAAGGGGTAGCTCGGGTAGTGGCAACTGTGACGTGCTTCCTTCTTGCTCTTGCCGTTCTGGCAGTACTGATAAACCCTCATCTCGGCCTGGTACAGCGCGCGTTCGCTGTTTTCCTGCAGGCGGGTCATCTGCTGGCAGTGGTTGCGTTCCATCGAGCAGCTGTTGATGCAATTGATGCCATGCGCGCTGGGCGGTGGCGAGTATCTATAGGTATAACTCGGGCCGCAGCCGCTCAGCGGCAGGCAGGCCAATACGAGGGCCGCGAGGCCCTTGCGGGAAAATGCCATGGGTGTTGCAGTCCTTGATCATTCGTCGCTGAACTCCAGCAGGTCGCCTGGCTGGCAGTTCAGGGCGCGACACAGCTTCTCCAGGGTCTCGATCTTGAAACCCTTGATCTTGCCGTTCTTCAGCAGCGACAGGTTCGCTTCCGTGATACCGATGATTTCCGCCAGGTCCTTGGAACGCATCTTGTTCCGGGCCATGACGACGTCGAGGCGGATGATTATCGGCATAGGAGGCGGTCAGACATAACAGTTGTGTTCATCGCTGATGGTCTTGGCGTCACGCATGAGCAGCGAGAAGGCACACAGCAGGATGCCTTTCATGATCTCGTAGACAGCCTGCGATGATACACCGATCGAGAAGCTGAAGCTCCTTTCGCCGGCCGGCAGGTCGATGGCCAGGGCCAGCCCCTGCAGGGTGTAGGTAACCGGCCACAGCAAGGGCGTGCCGATACACAACAGGCCGACCCACCACAGCAGCTTGATGTTGGCCGAGGTCCAGGTCTGGCCGCGGGAGAGCCGGTGGAAGAACAGGCCGGTCAGGCCCAGGGCAATCACGGAAATGAGCGTCGGGATCATGTCCACCGCCAGCACCAGGCCGATGGCCAGGGGCGACGCCAGGTAACCGGGCTCGAGCAGCAGGGGCATCTGGTCGCCGTAGGCCTGCAGGTAGCCGTTGTGCATCTCGGGGAAATCGAAGATGAAGAGCAAGGGTGTGATGACCAGCTCGACCGCCGCGGTGGTCCAGGCCAGCCAGGCGGCGAATGCGCCGATGGTGCGTAGGCGCGAACGCGCATAGGCCACGGATCTACTGTTCATGGGGTGCCTCCGTACAGTGATGAACGGAGCGGATTATTCTTGATAAATTATCGTAAAACAATAATTAATTTGTTTATTGTGGCAATGGCGACGGTTTGTCGCAGGCGCCTTGCCGGTAGGGAGGCGGTGCCATGCAACGCGGTGGCTGTTTCGCGGGCAAGCCCGCTCCCACAGGCCTGCGGAGGAATCATGAAAACAGCAGTGGGGAATATAATTTACGAAGCTTTCAGCAGGCTTTAAGGGACTTTTTCTGAAAGACGCGATTTAAATGCGAGAAATTATTAGTCTGTATCTATCGTTTTGACTTAATTGATCGCCTGAGTTAATCTTGTGTTCATTATGTTGAACAGTAAAGCTTTCAAGCTCCTCTCTTCCTCCCGCCTGGTTTCCCGTGAACGTCACTGGACCGGCGATCTCTAGCGCCACCCTCCCTTCACAGCCTTAAACGTCTCTGTCCGGCGCCGATGCCTGTGCGCTCGACTGCTGTCGCCCATGGGAGGGCACCATGCGTTCCTGGATCTATCTGATCGTCGCCATCACCTTCGAGGTGATCGGCACGGCGTCGATGAAACTCGCCGCCACTCATTTCCCCGTCATGGGGCATGCCGTCATGTACGTCATGATCTGTCTGTCGTATTTCTTCCTGGCCCTGGCGGTCAAGCGGGTGCCGGTGGGTGTGGCCTACGCGCTGTGGGAAGGTTTCGGTATCGTGCTGATCACCTTGATCAGCGTGCTCTGGCTCGGCGAGAGCCTGGGCTGGACCAAGGCCCTGGGCCTGGCGGTGATGATCGCCGGCATCCTGCTGGTCAAGGCCGGCACCCGGGCCAAGGCCGTCGAGCGTGAAGGGGAGGCGCTGCCATGCTGATTCCATTTGCCTGGCTGGGCCTAGCCATCGTGCTGGAAGTGCTGGCCAACCTGCTGCTCAAGTACTCCGACGGTTTCCGTCGCAAGGGCCTGGGCGTGGCCTCGATCCTCTGCGTGCTGGCGGCATTCACCGCGCTGGCCCAGGCGGTGAAGGACATCGACCTGTCGCTGGCCTACGCCATCTGGGGTGGCTTTGGCATCCTGGCCACCGTGGCCATGGGCTGGGCCTTGTTCGGCCAGCGCCTGGCCGGGCGTGGCTGGCTGGGGCTCGCATTGCTGCTGGTCGGCATGGGCCTGCTGAAACTGGCCTGAAAACACGGCCCTGCGAAATGTTTATGCACAACGGGCATGTGCTGCTTGCGCGAAAGGCATGCCGAGCGGCACTACCACCGGTCTTTGCGCAAAGGCCTGTTTTTGCTGGTTTTCGAGCAACGCGCGGAATAAGCAAAGCGCCGCAAATAGCGCCCGGTCCCAAGATTTCGTGATTTTCATCACAAGCTTGTTCACAGACTTATCCACAGGCTGTCAACCGTGCTGCGGCGTTCCGTCACGTTCGCCCAGCACCAGCAGATTGCGAGGCGTGAGGGGGTAGTCGCAGAACGTTCCGACACTGACCGCATACCCCTGTTCCTGAAGGAACAGGGCGCGGTCGAGCACCAGCCACATTTCCAGCGGGCGGCGGAACAGGTTGCGCACCAGTTCCAGGTTGCGCACCTGGGCCAGCCGTTGCCAGCCGGCGTTCTCCAGCCCGACCCAGTGGGGCTCGCCGTGGAGCTCGACGTCACGGAGCCTGGCGAGGTCGCGGCAGTACTGTTCGAACGGTTTCTCCAGCCAATCGATCGCCAGTGAAGGGGTGGGCAGATACTCGTCCCTCCCTCGCTGCTCGCGCTGCAGCAGGTCGAAGCCCAGGCGTCGGGCCATGGACGCGTCGCGCTGGCGACGTATCCGGGCGCTGGCGGTGACGGCTTCGTTCAACGGCAGGCCCAGGTCCGCTTGCGAGAGCTGTAGCGATGATTTCCGGGCGGCTGTGGATAACGGCTGATAGCCCTGGCCCTGGATGCGGTTGTAGCAGCACGGCGCGACCGCGATCTGCCGGCAGCCGCGTTCACTGGCCAGTTGCAGCAGGCGCACATGCAGATCGCCGCAGGCGTGCAGGGCGACGGCGCTCTTGTCGGCGCCCAGGTGCAAGGCGCTGTCTTGGGCCATGACATCCTGGCGCAGGTGGCGGGCTGGCAGGTGATGGTGGTCACTCAAGGCCTGGCCGGCGGCGACCAGTTCGGCGTCATATTCGAGGCAGGTCAGTTGTTGGCCGGGCTGCAACAGGCGCCGGCCCAGATGGCCTTTGCCGGAGCACCAGTCCAGCCAGTGGCGGGCCGGTTGGCTGAAGGCCAGGCGGCGGGTGAAGGCTTCGATCTGCTGCCATTTGCGGCCCGGCACGTTGACGTCCAGGCGATGCCCGGCCGGGTGCAGGCCGGCGTCGGGCAGTTCACCGATGGCGGAAAGCTGCTGGGCCTGGGCGGCCAGTTGCGGGAAAGGCGTCGGCGCCGGGAGCCGTTCAGGGTTGTGCTGGACGGCTTCGGCTTGCTCCAGGGTGCGTTGACGCAGCCAGGTGGCGAGCGCGGGGTATTGGGCTTCCCAATCCAGTCGCAGCTCGGTGAAGGGGCGCGGGCGCCATAGATGCTGGTGCTGGAGCAGGAAGTGGTCGAGGGCCTGGAAGCGTTCGAGCAGGTCTTGGGCGTGAAGGTGGCTGGGCGTTGGCATTCGAGCACCGTGGCGCTGTCGAGGGGGCCGCTTCGCGCTCCGTCGCGGCCCCGGGTTGTTACGGTCTTATCGCCCCTGGCAGGCATCCACGCGCAGCCAGCGCTCCAGCAGCTTGAAGCCCTGGACCAGGACAAACGAGATCACCAGGTAGAACACCCCGGCGGCGAAGAAGATCTCCACCGGCAGGTAGGTCCGCGCGATGATCGTCCGCGCCATGCCGGTCAGTTCCAGCAGCGTCACGGTACTGGCCAGGGCACTGGCCTTGAGCATCAGGATCACTTCGTTGCTGTAGGCCGGCAGGCCGATGCGCGCGGCGCGCGGCAGCATGATGTAGAAAAGCGTCTTGCCGCGTGACATGCCCAGCGCCCGGGCCGCTTCGATCTCGCCCTTGGGGATCGCCTGCAGCGCGCCACGCAGGATCTCGGCGATGTAGGCGGCGGTGTGCAGGGTCATGGTCAGTACCGTGCACCAGAACGGATCGCGCAGGTACGGCCACAGCGAACTGCTGCGCACCAGTTCGAACTGGGCCAGCCCGTAGTACACCAGGAACAGCTGCACCAGCAGCGGCGTGCCGCGGAAGAAGAAGATGTAGCCGTAGGGCAGGGCGCGCACGTACCAGTGCCGCGAGGAGCGGGCGATGCCCAGCGGGATGGCCAGGATCAGCCCGGCGATCACGGCGATGGCCACCAGCTCCAGGGTCAGGGTGGCACCCTGGGCCAGGCGTGGCAGCCACTTGATGATGACTTCCCAGTTCATTTATTCGGCCCTCATGAAGCCGCGAGCGGCGCGCTTTTCCAGGAAGTGCATGCCGGTCATGGCAATGATGGTCAGGCCCAGGTAGATGCAGGCGGCGACCGCGTAGAAGGTGAACGGCTCCTTGGTCACGGTCACGCCGATCTGCGCGTGGCGCATGATCTCTTCCAGGCCGATCACCGACACCAGCGCGGTGTCCTTCATCAGGATCATGAACAGGTTGCCCAGGCCCGGCAGGGCTACGCGCCACATCTGCGGCAGGATGATCCGCGACAGGATGCGGCCCTTGGACAGGCCCAGGGCCAGCCCCGCTTCACGGTGGCCCTTGGGGATGGCCAGGATCGCGCCGCGGAACACCTCCGTGGCGTAGGCGCCGAAGCACAGGCCCAGGGCGATGACGCCGGCGGCGAAGGCGCTCAGCTCCAGGCCTGGGATGTTCAAGGCGGCGCCAAGGCTGTTCATCAGCCCGACGGTGCCGAAATAGATGAGCAGCACCCAAAGCAGTTCAGGTACGCCGCGCACCAGCGTGGAATAGATGCCACCAAGCCATTGCAGCGGCTTGACCGACGAGGTCTTGGCCAGGGCGCCGAGCAGGCCCAGGACCAGCCCCAGCAGCAGGGCGCAGAGCGCCAGTTTTACGGTCATCAGGGTGCCGGCCATCATGGCCGGACCGAATCCGTGCAGGTCGATATTCATGGGTAAGTTTGTTCAAGGGACAGGCATCGCCATGGCGGCGATGCCTGTCGGGGCGAATCAATAGATGCTGAACGGGAAGTACTTGTCGTTGATCTTCTTGTAGGTACCGTCGGCGACGATTTCCTTCAGCGCGGCATTGAGCTTGTTACGCAGCTCGTTGTCGCCCTTGCGCACGGCAATCCCGACCTTGTCGCTCTCGTTGACCGGCTCGCCCTTGAACTCGTAGCCCTGGCCAGCCTTCGACTTGAGCCAGTCGTAGTTGGCGTACTTGTCGGCGAGGATGGCGTCGACGCGGCCGGAGGTCAGGTCCAGGTAGGCGTTTTCCTGGCCGTCATAGAGGTTGACCTTGAACTCGCCGTCCATGCCACCGTTATCGTCCAGCCAGGTCGCGGCCTGGGTGGCGCGCTGGGTGCCGATGGTCTTGCCCTTGAGCGAAGCGCGATCGGTCTTGAAGTCGACGTTCTTCGGCGCGATGAACTGCTGCTTGTTCGAGTAGTACGGGTCGGTGAAGTCCACCGCCTGCTTGCGCTCATCGGTGATCGACAGCGACGAGACGATGAAGTCGAACTTCTTGGCGTTCAGGGCTGGGATGATGCCGTCCCAGTCGGAGGTGACCACTTCGCACTCGACTTTCATCTTGGCGCACAGGGCATCGCCGATGTCCTTGTCGAAGCCGACCACTTGGCCGCTGGCATCTTTGTTGTTGAAGGGCGGGTAGGCCGCCTCGATGCCCATTTTCAGTTTCTCGGCTGCCATGGCATTGGCCGAGAACACCAGGGTGGCGGCAGCGGCCAGGAGGAATTTCTTGTAGGTCTGCATTCGTGTTGCTCCGTTAGCGGTGGCTGGACATGAATTGCTTGCAACGCGCCGAGGTCGGGTTCTCGAAGACCTGTTGCGGCGATCCCTGCTCTTCGACCAGGCCCTGGTGCAGGAACACCACTTCACTGGACACCTGGCGGGCAAAGTTCATCTCGTGCGTCACCAGCAGCATGGTACGGCCTTCTTCGGCCAGTGCGCGGATGACGTTAAGCACTTCCTGGACCATTTCCGGATCGAGCGCCGAAGTCGGCTCGTCGAACAGGATGACCTTGGGTTTCATGGCCAAGGTACGGGCGATGGCGGCGCGCTGTTGCTGGCCACCGGAAAGCTGGGCGGGGTAGCTGTGGCGCTTGTCGTAAATGCCGACCTTGTTCAGCAGCGCTTCGGCGTGCTCGATGGCCTCGGCCTTGCTCTGGCCGAGCACGCGGCGCGGCGCCTCGATGATGTTGTCGAGGATCGACATGTGCGGCCACAGGTTGAAGTTCTGGAAGACGAAGCCGATTTCGCTGCGCAGGCGGTTGATCTGGCGGTTGTCGGCGGCGATCAGGTCGCCGTTTTTCTGCGCCTTGAGCTTGAGCGCTTCGCCGGCGACGAGGATTTCGCCCTGGTGCGGGTTTTCCAGCAGGTTGATGCAGCGCAGCAGGGTGGATTTTCCGGAGCCGGATGAGCCGAGGATGGAGATCACGTCACCGTCGCGCGCGGTCAGCGAAATGCCCTTGAGAATTTCCTGCTCGCCATAGCGTTTGTGCAGGTTGCGGATTTCCAGCGCGGGCGTGGCCTGGGCCATGTGCGGTCCTCATGTATTCGGGTGCGTTCCCAGCTGTTGGCGGCCTTCCTGGCGAGCGCCACGCTAGCATAGCGGCACAACGGCGGCCAACCGGGTCGCGGGGGGCTCTGGTCGCTGGTGGGACAGTTTGTCGCATCGCTGCAGTGGACTGTCGCCAGGATGTCCGCAATGGCGTTTTGCCCAGCACCGGAGCCTTGATGAAAAAAGGCGCGATGGTGCCAGCTTTGGCCCGGTCTGGGAAGCCGTTTTTGGCCGGGTGGCGCTTTGGCGAGGCATGTACCGAGTTCGGGTTGCGCCTGATGGTTGCGCTTTTGTGTGCCCCCGGATCGTACGCAGGTGTTACCGAGAGGCACCTTTGGTGCGTTTGTAAGTGAGTATTTCAGTAATCCCGACTTGGCATGGGGATTTGGTGGCCTTTCGGTCAAAGCTTGGCAGAATGCCCTGCAGACCGCGTCATTATTGACGGGTGAAACATTTCAGACGAAAGCCATTCTCACCTGGCCCGCTTATTGCCCTTGCGAAACCACTGAATGCAGCGGCGCCTACCTACACCTCGGCACGCTGGCCAGTCATTCGTGTAGTCCACCTCCTTACAAAGGTAGTTTTATGAGCGGTAACAATTCCAATGACCTCGCTCAGGGGCTCAAGCAACGGCATGTGACCATGCTGTCCATTGCTGGCGTGATCGGCGCCGGCCTGTTCGTGGGCTCCGGCCACGCCATCGCGGCGGCCGGTCCGGCCGTGCTGCTGGCCTATGCCGCCGCCGGTACCCTGGTGGTGCTGGTCATGCGCATGCTCGGCGAGATGGCGGTGGCGTCGCCAGACACGGGTTCGTTCTCCACCTATGCCGACCGCGCCATCGGGCGCTGGGCCGGCTTCACCATCGGCTGGCTGTACTGGTGGTTCTGGGTCCTGGTGATTCCACTGGAGGCCAACGCCGCCGCGGCCATCCTGCATGCCTGGTTCCCGTCGGTGGACCTGTGGGCGTTCTCGCTGATCATCACCTTGGCACTGACCGTCACCAACCTGTTCAGCGTCAAGAACTACGGTGAGTTCGAATTCTGGTTCGCGCTGCTGAAAGTGCTGGCGATCATCGGCTTCATCGTCGTCGGCTGCGCCGCCATGTTCGGCATGGTCCCGAACAGCCAGGTCAGCGGTGTCAGTCACCTGTTCGATACCCAAGGCTTCATGCCCAACGGCCTGGGCGCCGTGCTGGCCGCCATGCTGACCACCATGTTCTCGTTCATGGGCACCGAGATCGTCACCATCGCCGCCGCCGAGTCGAAGGATCCGGGCAAGCAGATCAGCCGGGCCACCAACTCGGTGATCTGGCGGATCTGCCTGTTCTACCTGGTGTCGATCTTCCTGGTCGTGGCCATGGTGCCGTGGAACGATCCGACCCTGGCCGAGAAGGGCTCCTACCAGACCGTGCTCAGCCTGATCGGCGTGCCGAACGCCAAGCTGATCGTCGACATCGTCGTGCTGATCGCCGTGACCAGCTGCCTGAACTCGGCGCTGTACACCTCCTCGCGCATGCTGTTCTCGCTGAGCAAGCGCGGCGACGCCCCGGCCGTTGCCCAGCGCACCACCCGGGCCGGCACGCCGCACTGGGCGGTGCTGCTGTCCACCGCCGCAGCGTTCCTGTGCGTGTTCGCCAACTTCCTGGCCCCGGCCGAGGTGTTCGAGTTCCTGCTGGCCAGCTCCGGCGCCATCGCCCTGCTGGTGTACCTGGTGATTGCCGTGTCGCAGCTGCGCATGCGGGCCCAGCGTGAAGCCAAGGGCGAGAAGATCTCGTTCAAGATGTGGATGTTCCCGGGCCTGACCTGGGCGACCATCGCCTTCATCATCGCCGTGCTGGTGGTGATGGCCCTGCGCGAAGATCACCGTGCCGAGATCATCGCCACGGCGATCCTCAGCATTGGCGTGGTGGCGGCTGGCCTGCTGGTGCACCGCAAGCGTGGGGCTGCCGCGCGGGTGGCGCTGGATAGCTGATCCATTGGTGAAATGAAAAGGCCGCGCTCTGTGAAGGGCGCGGCCTTTTGTTTGCCGGTGCCTGCCCTTTCGCGGGCAAGCCCGCGCCTACAAGAGTCTCGCAAGTCTGCAAGGCAGTGGAGAATCTGTGGGAGCGGGTTTACCCGCGACGAGGCCGGCGCATGTCGAACGGCACTGTCAGCCGAACTGCTTCTGCTGTTGCTGCTGCTTGGCCACGACTTCCGATGCGGTGATATAGGCCTGCTGGAACTCGTCGCTCTCCAGCCAGGCCATGGTCGCGTCTTCGTCGGTGCCGTCGAGCCACGCGCGGTAGGCGGTGAACACCAAGACGATGTAGTCGGTGGCGTGTTCTTCCTTGTGGCCCTTGAGCACCAGAGCCAGCAGCGGGTCGACGAGGAATACCGAGATCATCGGCACCAGGCCGTCTTCCTGGGCTTGCTTCATCTTCTCGAACAGGCTGTCGTAGCTGCCCGATTCCATGGCCTTGTTGAACACCTGTTCGACGCTGGCGCTGTCGCCGGCACTGGCCTTGACCGCCTGGCCGCTGCGCACCATGCGGTTCTGCTTGGCCTTGGCGGCGGCGCGTTTGGCGCGTTTCTGTTGTTTGCTGTTGGTGGCCATGGAGGCAGGTCCTTGGGGTGTCTGGTAAAGGCGCGTATTGAAGCGCAGTTGCCAGGGAAACCCAAGGGGGTCTTCGAGATCGCCGGGGGCGCTTTGCGCCCTTTTCGCGACACAAGGCCGCTCCCACGGGAGTGATCAACCGGGCAATCCCAGGAACTGGCACAGCTCCCGCTTCTTGGCCAGCGCATCCTTGCGCCCCAGCTCGATCAGTTCGCTGCAATAGCTCGCCTCGAACAGCAGGTAGCTCAACACCCCTGCCCCGCTGGTCTTGGTCGCGCCAGGCCCGCGCAGAAACAACCTCAGCGCCGCCGGCAACTCGCGCCGATGACGGGCGGCGATCTCGTCCAGCGGCTGGCTGGGCGCGACCACCAGCACCTCGATCGGCGCCAGCCCCAGGCGCCGGGCATCCAGGTGCGCCGGCATCAGGTGGCTGAGGTGGTTGAGGCGCTGCAGCAGCTCGATGTCGTCCTCGAGACTGTCGATGAAGGTGCTGTTGAGCATGTGCCCGCCGATCTGCGCCAGGCTCGGCTGCTGGCCGCTGAACACGCGCTGGGTCGGCAGGGGCGGCGCCGGTCGCTGCGGGTTGCCACTGACCCCCACCACCAGCACGCGACTGGCGCCCAAGTGCAGCGCCGGGCTGATCGGTGCCGACTGGCGCACCGCGCCGTCGCCGAAGAACTCCTCGCCCAGCCGCACCGGCGCGAACAACAGCGGGATTGCCGAGCTGGCCAGCAGGTGATCGATGGTCAGTGGCGTGGGCATGCCGATGCGTCGATGGCGCAGCCAGGGCTCGATGGTGTCGCGGCCTTGATAGAAAGTCACCGCCTGGCCGGACTCGTAGCCGAAGGCGGTCACGGCGATGGCGCGCAACTGATTGGCGGCCAGCGAGTGGGCGATGCCGTCCAGGTCCAGGTGCTCGTGCAACAGGCGGCGCAACGGGCGGCTGTCGAGCAGCGCCACCGGCACCTGGCCACCGATCCCCAGCAGGCTGTGGCCGACGAAGCGACTGGCCTGGCGGATCACCCCGGGCCAGTCGCTGCGCAGCACCAGGTGGCTGCGAAAGTTCTGCCAGAAGGCGGTCAGGTGCTGCACCGCTTCGGCGAAGCGGGTGGCGCCGCTGGCGAGCTTGACCGCATTGATGGCACCGGCGGAGGTGCCGACGATCACCGGGAAGGGATTGGGCGCGCCGGGCGGCAGCAGTTCGGCGATGCCCGCGAGCACGCCGACCTGGTAGGCGGCGCGGGCGCCGCCGCCAGAGAGGATCAGGCCGGTGGTTGGGGTCATTGTTCCTCCCTGGATCTGTGTCTGCGGGACTGGCCTCTTACAGCATCAGGCTCGGGGCTTGCGCAGCCCCTGTGGAAGCGAATTTACCCGCGAAGAGGCCGAGCCTGCTCTGGCAACGGTCAGCGTTTCTTCTTGTCGTACAGTCGCGGTTCGCCCTCGGGCCGCGACTTGAAGCGCCGGTGCGCCCACAGGTACTGCTCGGGGCACTCGCGCAACACACCCTCGACCCACTGGTTGATGCGCAGGCAGTCGGCCTCTTCGCTCTCGCCGGGGAAGTCCTCGAGCGGCGGGTGCACCACCAGACGATAGCCGCTGCCATCCTCCAGGCGCTTCTGGGTGAACGGGATCACCCGCGCCTTGCCCAGGCGGGCGAACTTGGTGGTGGCGGTGACGGTGGCCGCGGGAATGCCGAACAGCGGCACGAAGATGCTCTGCTTGGTGCCGTAGTCCTGATCCGGCGCATACCAGATCGCCCGCCCCTTGCGCAGCAGCTTGAGCATGCCGCGCACGTCGTCGCGCTCCACCGCCAGCGAATCGAGGTTGTGGCGTTCGCGGCCACGGCGCTGGATGAAGTCGAACACCGGGTTGCCGTGCTCGCGGTACATGCCGTCGATGGTGTGGGCCTGGCCCAGCAGCGCGGCACCGATCTCCAGGGTGGTGAAGTGCACGGCCATGAGGATGGCGCCCTCGCCGTCACGCTGGGCAGCTTGCAAATGCTCGAGGCCCTCGATGTGTGCCAGGCGCGCCAGGCGCGCCTTTGGCCACCACCAGCTCATGGCCATCTCGAAGAAGGCGATGCCGGTGGAGGCGAAGTTTTCCTTGAGCAGGCGTTGCCGTTCGTCGCCGGACAGCTCCGGGAAACACAGCTCGAGGTTGCGCGCGGCGATACGCCGGCGCTCGCCGGCCACCCGGTACATCACCGCGCCCAGGGCGCGCCCCAGCCCGAGCAGGGCACGGTAAGGCAGCTGGACGACCAGCCACAGCAGGCCCAGGCCCAGCCACAGGCCCCAGAATCGCGGGTGAAGGAAAGAGGATCGAAAACGCGGGCGTTCCATTGAAGCTTCCGGCAAGACATGGGCCGGGCATTCTACATCGGTTGCGGGCAATCGGTCTTATCGCTATAAGTCAGGGCACTTTTCTCGCAACAAGCCGTCTATGCAGACCATGAGCCTCAACCAGACACCCGACAACGCCCCCGTGTTCCAGCTCAAGGGCAGCATGCTTGCCATCACCGTGCTGGAACTGGCGCGCAACGACCTCGAATCCCTTGACCGCCAGCTGGCGGCGAAGGTGGCGCAGGCGCCGAACTTCTTCAGCAACACCCCGCTGGTGCTGGCCCTCGACAAGCTGCCCGCCGACGAAGGCGCCATCGACCTGCCCGGGCTGATGCGCATCTGCCGGCACCATGGCCTGCGCACCCTGGCGATCCGCGCCAGCCGCATCGAGGACATCGCCGCGGCGATCGCCATCGACCTGCCAGTGCTGCCACCGTCCGGCGCCCGCGAACGCCCGCTCGAGCCCGAGCCGGAGGTGAGGAAACCCGAGCCTGCGCCAGCACCGCCACCTGCCGAACCAGAGGTGCGCCCGACGCGCATCATCACCTCGACAGTGCGCGGCGGTCAGCAAATCTACGCCCAGGGCAGTGACCTGGTGGTGACAGGCTCGGTCAGCCCGGGCGCGGAACTTCTCGCCGATGGCAACATCCATGTGTACGGCGCCATGCGCGGCCGTGCCCTGGCCGGTATCAAGGGTAATACCAAGGCGCGCATCTTCTGCCTGCAGATGACCGCGGAAATGGTCTCCATCGCCGGCCAGTACAAAGTGTGCGAAGACCTGCGCCGTGACCCGCTGTGGGGCTCGGGCGTACAGGTCAGCCTGTCCGGTGACGTGTTGAACATCACCCGTCTTTAACGGATACTTGCCGGCATTTTTAGCGCAACTTTTTCCAGTTGCCGTTTTTTGTATTTGCAGGGACGCCTGTCCCGATTATTTAGGGGTGAAACACCTTGGCCAAGATTCTCGTGGTTACTTCCGGCAAGGGGGGTGTGGGCAAGACCACCACCAGCGCCGCTATCGGTACCGGCCTCGCTCTGCGTGGGCACAAGACTGTCATCGTCGACTTCGACGTCGGCCTGCGTAACCTCGACCTGATCATGGGCTGCGAACGCCGCGTGGTCTACGACTTCGTCAACGTGGTCAACGGCGAAGCCAACCTGCAGCAGGCCCTGATCAAGGACAAGCGCCTGGAGAACCTGTTCGTGCTGGCCGCCAGCCAGACCCGCGACAAGGACGCGCTGACCAAGGAAGGCGTCGAAAAGGTACTGATGGAGCTCAAGGAGCAGTTCGACTTCGTGGTCTGCGACTCGCCTGCCGGTATCGAGAAAGGTGCTCACCTGGCGATGTACTTCGCCGACGAAGCCATTGTCGTGACCAACCCGGAAGTCTCTTCGGTACGCGACTCCGACCGCATGATCGGCCTGCTGTCCAGCAAGTCGCGTCGCGCGGAGCAAGGCGAAGACCCGATCAAGGAACACCTGCTGATCACCCGGTACCACCCGGAGCGCGTCGAAAAAGGCGAAATGCTTGGCGTCGAGGACGTCAAGGAAATCCTCTCGGTCGAACTGCTGGGTGTCATTCCCGAATCCCAAGCGGTGCTCAAGGCATCCAACCAGGGTATCCCGGTCATCCTCGACGACCAGAGCGATGCTGGCCAGGCCTACAGCGACACCGTCGACCGCCTGCTGGGCAAACCAAAACCACTACGGTTCATCGAAGTGCCGAAGCAAGGCTTCTTCGCGCGCCTGTTTGGAGGCAAATAAACCATGAACCTTTTTGACTTCTTTCGTGGCAGACAGAAACAGAGCAGCGCGTCGGTAGCGAAAGAGCGTCTACAGATCATCGTGGCGCACGAGCGTGGCCAGCGCAGTACCCCGGACTACCTGCCTGCCCTGCAGAAGGAGCTGGTCGAGGTGATTCGCAAGTACGTCAACATCGGCAACGACGACGTACAGATCGAGCTGGAAAATCAGGGCAGTTGCTCGATTCTGGAACTGAACATCACCTTGCCTGATCGCTGACCCAGCACCTTCGGGCCGATCCTGGGGCCGCCTTGCGGCCCCAGTGGTTTCCATACGCATAGAGAACCTGCAATGCCGCTGTCGAACATCCAGATCCTTCATGAAGACGCCGCCATCCTGGTGATCAACAAGCCGACCCTGCTGCTGTCGGTGCCAGGCCGCGCCGAGGACAACAAGGACTGCCTGATCACCCGCCTGCAGGAAAACGGCTACCCCGACGCCCTGATCGTCCACCGCCTGGACTGGGAAACCTCGGGGATCATCCTGCTCGCCCGCGACGCCGACAGCCATCGCGAACTGTCGCGCCAGTTCCACGACCGCGAGACGGAAAAGGCCTACACCGCGCTGTGCTGGGGCCAGCCCGCGCTGGGCAGCGGCAGCATCGACCTGCCGCTGCGCTACGACCCGCCGACCAAGCCACGTCATGTGGTCGATCACGAGCAAGGCAAGCACGCCCTGACCTTCTGGCGTATCGTCGAGCGTTGCGGCGATCACTGCCGGGTCGAGCTGACGCCGATCACGGGGCGCTCGCACCAGTTGCGCGTGCACATGCTGTCGATCGGTCATCCGCTGCTGGGCGACCGGCTGTACGCCAACCCCGAGGCGCTGGCGGCCCATGAACGGTTGTGCCTGCACGCGTCGATGCTGAGTTTCACCCATCCGGTGACGGGCGAACGCCTGAAGTTCGAGTGCCCGGCGCCGTTCTGATCTATCGGTGCTGGATCGTTCGCGGGTAAACCCGCTCCCACAAAGAGGGTGCCGAACCTGAAATCTGCGCGGCATCTGTGGGAGCGGGTTTACCCACGAAGAGGCCGACACAAATTTTCGAGCAATTACGCTAAACTCGCGCCACTGCTGTCTGGAGTGACTTATGCGCGATGCCCTGAACGCCGGCCTGATCGAATTCCTCAAGGCCTCCCCGACGCCCTTCCACGCCACCGCCAGCCTCGCGCAACGCCTCGAGGCCGCCGGTTACCAGCGCCTGGACGAACGCGACAGCTGGGCCACCGTGCCCGGTGGCCGCTACTACGTGACCCGCAACGACTCCTCGATCATCGCCATCAAGCTCGGCAAGCACTCGCCGCTGCTGGAGGGCATCCGCATGGTCGGCGCCCATACCGACAGCCCATGCCTGCGGGTCAAGCCGCAGCCCGAACTGCAACGCCAGGGCTTCCTGCAGCTGGGCGTGGAAGTGTACGGCGGCGCCCTGCTCGCCCCCTGGTTCGACCGTGACCTGTCGCTGGCCGGGCGGGTCACCTTCCGCCGTGACGGCAAGGTCGAGAGCCAACTGATCGACTTCAAGCTGCCGATCGCGGTGATCCCGAACCTGGCGATCCACCTCAATCGCACCGCCAACGAAGGCTGGGCGATCAACCCGCAGAACGAACTGCCGCCGATCCTCGCGCAGGTGGCCGGCGACGAGCGTGTCGACTTCCGCGCCCTGCTCACCGAACAGCTGGCCCGCGAGCACGAACTCAATGCCGACGTGGTGCTCGACTACGAGCTGAGCTTCTACGACACCCAGGACGCCGCGCTGATCGGCCTGAACGGTGATTTCATCGCCGGCGCCCGCCTGGACAACCTGCTGTCGTGCTACGCCGGCCTGCAGGCGCTGCTGGCCAGCGACAGTGAAGAAACCTGCGTGCTGGTGTGCAACGACCACGAGGAAGTCGGTTCCTGCTCGGCCTGCGGCGCCGACGGCCCGATGCTCGAACAGACCCTGCAACGCCTGCTGCCGGACGGCGACGACTACGTGCGCACCATCCAGCGCTCGCTGCTGGTCTCGGCCGACAACGCCCACGGCGTGCATCCCAACTATGCCGACAAGCATGACGGCAACCATGGGCCCAAGCTCAATGCCGGCCCGGTGATCAAGGTCAACAACAACCAGCGCTACGCCACCAACAGCGAAACCGCCGGTTTCTTCCGCCACCTGTGCATGGCCGAGGAAGTGCCGGTGCAGAGCTTCGTGGTGCGCAGCGACATGGGCTGTGGCTCGACCATCGGCCCGATCACCGCCAGCCACCTGGGCGTGCGCACAGTCGACATCGGCCTGCCGACCTTCGCCATGCACTCGATCCGCGAGCTGTGCGGCAGCCAGGACCTGGCGCACCTGGTGAAGGTGCTCACCGCGTTCTACCGCAGCCGCGAGCTGCCCTGAAATCAGGTCGCCGAATTCGCGGACAAACCCGCTCCCACAGGGAAACCACTGCGCTTGAGGCCAGTGACATCCCTGTGGGAGCGGGTTTACCCGCGAAGAGCCGGCACTGCAATCCAGCTGCCCAGGATCAATCCTCGCCGCCTGCAACCCGCTATGCTTAAGACATGCCCTCAAAGCAAAAGGATTGCTGTCCATGTCCCCGTTCCTGTCCCTGTTCGTGCCGGTCTTCCTGTTCCTGATGCTGCTGACCATCGGCTTCAGCATGCGTGAGCGCAATGTCGGCGTGCTGATGATGTGGATCGGCACCCTGGGCATTTTCGGCCTCACCTGCTGGAAGATCCTGGAGAAACTGCCGTCGTAAACCACTACACTCGGGCAATCGTTTGACCTGAGGTAGATTTTCCGGTGCCAGCCTTCCTGCGTTGCATCACGCTGCTGTTCCTCCTGTTCGTCACCCCGGTGCACGCCGCCGGCCTGCCAGGCCTGCTCGGTTCCAGCGCCCCTGCCCAACCCGAAGCCAGCGAGCCCCTGGGCAAGTCGCTGGACGAGGTGATCAAGAACCTTGAGAACGACCAGCAACGCGCCAAGCTACTGGCCGACCTGAAGAAGCTGCGCGACGCCAGCAAGCAATCGCAACCCACCGTCGAACAGGGCGTGCTCGGCCTGATCGGTGGCGCCCTGCACGACTTCGAAAAGCAGTTCAGCGGCGATGCCAGCCCGTTCCGGCGCTGGTCTCTGGAGATCGACCAGGCGCAGGGGGAACTCAACGCGCTGGTGGTGCCGGTGCACCAGTGGCCGGCGATCCTGTTCGGCTTTGCCGGTGTGATCGTGGTCTGGAGCCTGCTGGCCTATGCCTTCAACTGGGTCGGTCACCGGGTACGCGTGCGCTTCGGCCTGAGCGAGGAGCTACCCCAGCATCCGCGCACCTGGGACCTGGTGCGCTTCGCCCTGCGCAAGCTCGGGCCCTGGCTGGTGGCGCTGGTGTTCACCGTCTACCTGAGCTTCGCCCTGCCCTCCTCGCTGGGCAAGTCGATGGCCATGGTCCTGGCCTATGCGCTGGTGGTCGGCACCCTGTTCTCGGCGATCTGCGTGATCGCCTTCTCGCTGCTCGACGGCCCGCATCGCCACCGCGCCCTGCACATCCTGCGGCACCAGGCATTCCGCCCACTGTGGCTGATCGGCAGCTTCGCCGCCTTTGGCGAGGCGATGAGCGACCCACGCATGACCACTGCCCTGGGCGGCCACCTGGCCCACGCCCTGGCCACCCTGGCCAATGTCGTCGCCGCCCTGTGCACCGGGCTGTTCATCCTGCGCTTTCGCCGTCCCATCGCCCACCTCATCCGCAACCAGCCACTATCCCGGCGCCTGACCCGGCGCACCCTGAGCGACACCATCGAACTGCTCGGCAGCTTCTGGTACATCCCGGCGCTGATCCTGGTGGCGATCTCGCTGTTCGCCACTTTCGTCTCCGCCGGCGACACCAGCACCGCCCTGCGCCAATCGCTGATGTGCACGGTGCTGGTGGTGGTGTGCATGGTGCTCAATGGCCTGGTGCGCCGCCACGCCGCCAACCCCAAACGCGCCAACAAGCGCCAGGCGGTGTACACCGAGCGCCTGCGCAACTTCGGCTATGTGCTGGTGCACCTGCTCATCTGGCTGCTGTTCATCGAACTGGGCCTGCGCGTGTGGGGCCATTCGATGATCGGCTTCGCCGAGGGCGAGGGCCATGAAGTCAGCCTGCGCCTGCTGGGCCTGGCCGGCACGCTGATCGCCGCCTGGCTGGTGTGGATCCTCGCCGACACCGCGGTGCACCATGCCCTGGTGCGCTCACGCCGGGGCCTGGCCAATGCCCGGGCGCAGACCATGATGCCGTTGATCCGCAACGTGATGTTCGTGGTGATCTTCATCATCGCGGTGATCGTCGCCCTGGCCAACATGGGCATGAACGTCACCCCGCTGCTGGCCGGTGCCGGCGTCATCGGCCTGGCCATCGGCTTCGGCGCCCAGTCGCTGGTCGCCGACCTGATCACCGGCCTGTTCATCATCATCGAGGACTCGCTGGCCATCGACGACTACGTCGATGTCGGCGGCCACCTGGGCACGGTCGAGGGCCTGACCATCCGTACCGTGCGGCTGAGGGACATAGACGGCATCGTGCATACCATCCCGTTCAGCGAGATCAAGAGCATCAAGAACTACTCGCGGGAGTTCGGCTACGCGATCTTCCGGGTGGCCATTCCCCATAGCATGAACATCGACCAGGCCATCACGCTGATCCGCGAGGTCGGGCAGAAGCTGCGCAACGATCCGCTGATGCGGCGCAACATCTGGTCGCCGCTGGAGTTGCAGGGCGTGGAGAGTTTCGAGTCGGGCTCGGCGATCCTGCGGGCACGGTTCAAGACCGCGCCGATCAAGCAGTGGGAGGTGTCGCGGGCGTTCAACCTGGCGTTGAAACGGCAACTCGACGAGGCGGGGCTGGATCTGGCGACGCCAAGGTTGTCGGTACAGGTGGTGACGGCTGGCGGTGGCGGTTTGGCTGAGGCCGCAGGCGCTAGCAGTTAGGGCCGCTTCGCGCCCCTTTCGCCGGCAAGCCGGCTCCCACAGAAACCGTGCAGGCCTGCCCTTCGTGGGAGCCGGCTTGCCGGCGAAAGGGCTGCGCAGCAGCCCCTAACCCGCCTCGGCGCGAATGCGGATCGCATCGTGCCGCCAGTACTCCAGGTCACAATCGATCAGATGCCCATGCTGGTCACTGTTGACCCGGGTGATATGCAGCCCCGGACTGCCCGCCGAGACCTTCAGCGCCCCCGCCGCCGCCACCGGCAACGCGGTCGGCAGGATCTCGAAACACACCTGGCCATAGTGAATGGCGTATTCCCGCACATAGATTTCGGTCAGCGACTGGGCCAGGTCCAGGTCCAGAATCCCCGGGAAGTAGCGCGGGTTGAGGTAGTGCTCGGCGTACAGCACCGCCCGCCCATCGATGCGCCGCAACCGGCAGATCCGCACCACGCTGGACAACGCCGGCAGACACAGGCGCGCGCAGATCGCCGCCGAGGCCGGCTGCAGCCGCGCCGATAACAGCTCGGTACTCGGCACCCGCCCCTGGTCACGAACCATCGCGTGGAAATGGCTGCGCTCGATCAGATCGTAGGTCAGCCGTTCAGGTGCGACGAACCAGCCTCGCCGCTCTTCGCGGTAGATCAGCCCCAGGGCTTCCAGTTGCACCAGCGCCTCGCGCAGGGTGATACGGGTGGTGTCGAACACCTCGCTGAGCCTGCGCTCGGCCGGCAGCTTGCCGCCCGGTGCCAGCAGGCCGTGTTCGATCTGCTCCTGCAGGGCGTGGCAGATCGCTGTTACCGCGCGCGGTGGCATCGCTTGCATCAAAGGTTACCTATCTGGACTAGTCCAGCCCCAGAACAGGGCATGGAGAGATGAGCACAAGCCTAGGCACGGCTGATGAACATCCTGTGACAAACACCCGCAGAGGGGCTTGCCAGATCCGGGCCAGGCCTCACGATTCGGGGCTTTCGATCTGGTCTACGCTGTATTCCCAGGGCCTTCGGCCTGCCACCAATGCCCTCCCCTTACATCAAACTGTCACGCAACAGGCCTACCTTGGCGCAAGGTTTGCTGACCTAGACCAAGGGTTCGCAGGCACGGCTTCTGTTCATAACAACGAATGCAAGGCACCACCAAAAGGAGCTTCGGATGAAAAAGTTGTTCATGGCGTCACTGCTCGGTTCGGCCATCGCTTTTTGCACCTCGGCCATGGCCCAGGACCTCAAGGCCCTTGAAGACGCCGCCCGCAAGGAGGGCGCGGTCAACAGCGTGGGCATGCCCGATGCCTGGGCCAACTGGAAAGGCACCTGGGAAGACCTGGCGAAGAAGTACGGCCTCAAGCACAGCGACACCGACATGAGCTCGGCCCAGGAGATCGCCAAGTTCGACGCCGAGAAGGACAACGCCAGCGCCGACATCGGCGACGTCGGCGCCGCCTTCGGCCCGATCGCGGTGGCCAAGGGCGTGACGCAACCTTACAAGCCAAGCACCTGGGAGCAGATCCCGGACTGGGCCAAGGACAAGGACGGTCACTGGGCGCTGGCCTACACCGGAACCATCGCCTTCATCATCAACAAGGATCTGGTCAAGGAAGGCGAGCGCCCAACTACCTGGCACGACCTGGAAAAGGGCAAGTACAAGGTCGCCATCGGTGACGTCGGCACCGCCGCCCAGGCCGCCAACGGCGTGCTCGCCGCCGCCATCGCCTACAAGGGCGACGAAAGCAACATCGAGCCGGGCCTGCAGCTGTTCACCAAACTGGCCCAGCAGAAGCGCCTGTCGCTGGCCAACCCGACCATCCAGACCCTGGAGAAGGGCGAGGTGGAAGTCGGCGTGGTATGGGACTTCAACGGCCTGAGCTACCGCGACCAGATCGACCCGAAACGCTTCGAGGTACTGATCCCCTCGGACGGCTCGATCACCTCGGGCTACACCACCATCATCAACAAGTACGCCAAGCACCCGAACGCGGCCAAGCTGACCCGTGAATACATCTTCAGCGACGCCGGCCAGACCAACCTGGCCATCGGCCATGCCCGGCCGATCCGTGCCGAGCACCTGAAGCTGCCGGCCGACGTGCAGGCCAAGCTGCTGCCCAACGAGCAGTACAGGGCCGCCCAGCCGATCAAGAACGCCCAAGCCTGGGAAGCGACCTCCAAGGCCCTGCCGCAGAAGTGGCAGGAGCAGGTGATCATCGAGATGGAATAAGGCTGGCCAACCTGGGGCCGCTGTGCGGCCCATCGCGACGCAAGGCCGCTCCCACAGGGCCGGCGTCGTCCCAGAGGCTTTCGCTGTTCCTGTGGGAGCGGCCTTGTGTCGCGAAAGGAGGGCGCAGCCCTCCCCGGTTCCTTTGCGGAGTATTGAATGAACCACAACGTCATCCTGGTCCTGCTCGACGGCCTCAATTACCAGGTGGCCCACCACGCCATGGGCCACCTGCACGCCTACGTCGAGGCCGACCGCGCCGCGCTGTATCGGGTGGAATGCGAGCTGCCGTCGCTATCGCGACCGCTGTACGAATGCATCCTCACCGGCGTGCCGCCGATCGACAGCGGCATCGTGCACAACAACGTCAACCGCCTGTCCAACCAGCGCAGCGTGTTCCACTATGCCCGCGAAGCCGGCCTGGGCACGGCCGCCGCGGCCTATCACTGGATGAGCGAGCTGTACAACCGCTCGCCGTTCGACCCGCTGCGCGACCGCCACACCCACGCGCCGAAGCTGCCGATCCAGCACGGCCTGTTCTACTACGCCGATCACTACCCCGACTCGCACCTGCTCGCCGACGCCGAGTACCTGCGCCGGCGCCATGCGCCGAACTTCCTGCTGGTGCACCCGATGAACATCGACGACGCCGGCCACCGCCATGGCCTGGACAGCAGCCAGTACCGCAACGCCGCGCGCAGCGCCGACATCCTGCTGGCCGACTACCTGCCGCGCTGGCTGGAGGAGGGCTACCAGGTGCTGGTCACCGCCGACCACGGCATGAACAACGACCGTTCGCACAACGGTCTGCTGGCCGAGGAACGCGAGGTGCCGCTGTTCGTGTTCGGTGACGCGTTCAGCCTAGACCCGGCGGCCAAGCCGCTGCAGACCGAGCTGTGCGGCACGATCTGCGAACTGCTCGGCGCGGCCCACGACAAGACGGTCTGCCGGGAGCTGCTCAAGTGAATGCAAGCCATCGCGGCCGCTACCTGGCCCTGCTCTGCCTGCTGCCGTTCGCCGTGTTCTTCATCATCTTCCAGGTCGCGCCGCTGGCCTGGGTCGCCATCAACAGCCTGCAGAGCGAGAGCGGCTGGGGGCTGGCCAACTTCAGCAAGATCTTCGCCTCGAAGTTCTACCTGCAGGCGCTGCAGCGCAGCCTGGAGATCAGCTTCTGGTCGAGCCTGTTCGGCATCGTCATCGCCACCCTGGGCGCCTATTCGCTGCGCCGGGTCGATTCGAAGCTGCGCGACTTCGTCAGCGCCTTCGCCAACATGACCAGCAACTTCGCCGGTGTGCCGCTGGCGTTCGCCTTCATCATCCTGCTCGGTTTCAATGGCGCACTCACCTTGCTGCTCAAGCAGATGGGCCTGCTCGGCGATTTCAGCATCTACTCCAAGACCGGCCTGATCCTGGTCTACACCTACTTCCAGATCCCCCTGGGGGTGCTGTTGCTCTACCCGGCCTTCGACGCCCTGCGCGAGGACTGGCGCGAGTCCGCGGCCTTGCTCGGCGCCAGCCACTGGCAGTTCTGGCGGCATATCGGCCTGCCGGTGCTCACCCCGGCGCTGCTCGGCACCTTCGTCATCCTCCTGGCCAACGCCCTGGGTGCCTACGCCACCGTCTACGCCCTGACCACCGGCAACTTCAACGTGCTGCCGATCCGCATCGCCGGCCTGGTGGCCGGCGACATCAGCCTCGACCCGAACCTGGCCAGTGCCCTGGCGATGGTACTGGTGGGGCTGATGACCGTGGTCACGGTGGTTCATCAATGGCTGCTCAAGAGGAGCTACCATGCGCGCTGAAAAGACCACCGGCGGGCTCTACCACCGACTGGTGGTCTACCTGCTGTTCCTCATCCTGCTGCTGCCCCTGGGCGGCACCCTGCTCTACTCGCTGGCCACCAGCTGGTCGGCGACCCTGCTGCCCAGCGGCCTGACCTTCAAGTGGTACCTGGCGCTGTGGAGCGAACCGCGCTTTCTCGCCGCCTTCGCCCAGTCGCTGCTGGTGTGCGTCGGCGCGCTGCTGCTGTCGGTGGTGCTGATCCTGCCGCTGCTGTTCGTCGTGCACTACCACTTCCCCAAGCTCGACGCGCTGATGAACATCCTGATCCTGCTGCCGTTCGCGGTACCGCCGGTGGTGTCCGCGGTGGGCCTGCTGCAGCTCTACGGCAGCGGGCCGATGGCCATGGTCGGCACGCCGTGGATCCTGATCGGCTGCTACTTCACCATCGCCCTGCCGTTCATGTACCGGGCGATCACCAACAACCTGCAGGCCATCAACCTGCGCGACCTGATGGACGCCGCCCAGCTGCTCGGCGCGAGCCCCTGGCAGGCGGCCTTGCTGGTGGTGCTGCCGAACCTGCGCAAGGGCCTGATGGTGGCGCTGCTGCTGTCCTTCTCGTTCCTGTTCGGCGAGTTCGTGTTCGCCAACCTGCTGGTGGGCACCCGCTACGAGACCCTGCAGGTATACCTGAACAACATGCGCAACAGCAGCGGCCACTTCAACAGCGCGCTGGTCATCTCCTACTTCGCCTTCGTGCTGGTGCTGACCTGGGTCGCCAACCGTCTGAACAAGGACAAGACCTGACATGAGCTTCGTCAGCGTACAGAAACTGCAAAAGCGCTATGGCGCCAGCCCGGTGTTCGAGAATATCGACTGCCAGATCGAGCGCGGCGAGTTCGTCACCCTGCTCGGTCCCTCCGGCTGCGGCAAGTCCACCCTGCTGCGTTGCATCGCCGGGCTGACCCCGGTGGACAGCGGCCAGATCCTCCTCGACGGGCAGGACATCGTGCCGCTGAGCCCACAGAAGCGCGGGATCGGCATGGTGTTCCAGAGCTATGCGCTATTCCCCAACATGACCGTGGAACAGAACGTCGCCTTCGGCCTGCGCATGCAGAAGGTCAAGGCCGACGAAAGCCAGGCGCGGGTGCGCGAGGTGCTGGAGCTGGTGGAACTGGGCAGCTTCGCCGGGCGCTACCCGCACCAGCTGTCCGGCGGCCAGTGCCAGCGCGTGGCCCTGGCCCGTTCGCTGGTCACCCGCCCACGCCTGCTGCTGCTCGACGAGCCACTGTCGGCGCTGGATGCGCGCATCCGCAAGCACCTGCGCGAACAGATCCGCGCGATCCAGCGCGAGCTGGGGCTGACCACCATCTTCGTCACCCACGACCAGGAAGAGGCGCTGACCATGTCGGACCGCATCGTCCTGATGAACCAGGGGCGCATCGTCCAGAGCGGCGACGCCGAAACCCTCTATACCGCGCCGGTCGACCTGTTCGCCGCCGGCTTCATCGGCAACTACAACCTGCTCGACGCCGACAGCGCCAGCCGCCTGCTGCAACGCCCGGTCAGCGGTCGCCTGGCGATCCGTCCGGAGTCGATCACCCTGGGCCTGGACGGCGACCTGCAGGGCGAAGTGCGCAGCCACAGCCTGCTGGGCAACGTCATCCGCTACCGCGTGCAGGTGCGCGGCGTGGAACTGGTGGTGGACGTGCTCAATCGCTGCGCCGCCGACCTGCACGCGGACGGAAAGCAGGTATCCTTGTCGATCGACCCCACGGCGCTACGGGAAGTGGCCTAAGGAGATTCAACGCATGGCACTGGCAATTTTCGATCTGGACGAGACCCTGATCCACGGCGACTGCTCGTCGCTGTGGGGCGAGCAGATGGCCCGGCTGGGCTGGGTCGATGGCAAGGCATACCTCAGGCGCGACCATGAACTGATGGAGGCCTACGGCAAAGGTCACCTGCGAATGGAGGAGTACATGGCCTTCAGCCTGGAGCCGATTGCCGGGCGCACCCTGGAAGAAATCGCGCACCTGGTCGAGCCATGGGTGGAGGATGTGATCGAACCGATCATCTTCGGTGATGCCTGCCACTGCATCGCCGAGCACCGCAAGCGCGGGGATCGGATCCTGATCATCTCCGCCTCGGGCAGCCATCTGGTGGGACCGATCGCCGCGCGACTGGGCGTGGAGGAATACCTGGCCATCGAGCTGGAAGAGGTCAACGGGGTCTACACCGGCAAGACCCACGGCGTGCTGACCTACCGCGAAGGCAAGATCACCCGTTTGCTGGAGTGGCTGGATCAGGAGCAGGAGAACCTGGAGGGGGCGAGTTTCTATTCCGATTCGCGCAACGACTTGCCGTTGTTGCTGAAGGTGGATCACCCGCATGTGGTGAACCCGGACCCGGTGCTGCGCGAGCATGCCCAGACCAATGGCTGGCCGATCCTGAGCTGGAGTTGAAGGCCAATCACCGGGCAAGCCCGCTGCCACGCCATGAACTGCCCCCGATCAAGTGGGCACAACGTGGGAGCGGGTTTGCCCGGCGATGCGTTATCAAGCCAGGCTCGGGTCGATGATCATCACCAGCTTGCCCGACACCTGGTTGCTCTCCAGCTCGGCATAGGCCGCCTGGGCGAACTCGATCGGATAGGTATCGACCAACTGCGGCGACAACCGCCCCTCGCTGAACAACGGCCAGACCTGTTGCTGCAGCTCGCGCAACAACTCGGCCTTGAACCCGTCATCGCGATTGCGCAAGGTCGACCCGGTGATCTGCAGGCGCTTGCCCAGCACCAGCGCCAGGTCGAGCTCGACCTTGCGCCCGCCCATCAGGCCGATGATCACCCAGCGCCCGTCGCGGGCCAGCAGCTTGAGGTTCAGTTGCCCGTAGCTGGCGCCCACCGGGTCGAGGATCACATCGAACGGCCCCAGTTGCTCCAGCTCATCGAGGTTGGCGTTGCGCACCACGCCGCCTGCCGCGCCCAGGCCCTGGCAGTAGGCCAGGCGCTCGGCGGAGCCAACGCTGACCGACACCGGGCTGCCGAAGGCCTTGCACAGCTGGATGGCCGCCGAACCCACGCCACTGGCGCCGGCGTGCACCAGCACTTTCTCGCCGGCCTTCAGGCCGCCCAGCTGGAAGATGTTCAACCAGGCCGTGGCATAGACTTCAGGCAATGCCGCCGCCTCGTGCAGGCTCAGGCCCTCGGGCACCGGCAGCACATGGCGGGCATCGACCACCGCTTCCTCGGCCATCGCGCCGCTGGCCAACAGCGCGCACACGCGGTCGCCCACGCGCCAGTCGGCACCGGCGCCGACTTCCTCGATTACCCCGGCGCATTCCAGGCCCATGTAGGGACTGGCGCCAGGCGGTGGCGGGTACAGACCCTTCATCTGCAACAGGTCGGCCCGGTTCAGCCCGGCGGCGGCCACGCGAATGCGCACTTGCCCCGCATCACAGGCCGGGCGCTCGGCCTCGACCCAGGCCACATGTCCGTCAACGCCTTGCAATGCCTTCACAGTGCCTCCATAGTTGAATCATATGACCGAGCCTGGGCGAGCTTTCCCAGGCTTTTTGCAGTATGCGTCCGGCTCCATGGAACCGGCGAACGGATAAGACGGCCTACTATGCGTGATCAATTGCCCCCACGTCGAATCAGCATGAAGCATTTCCTCCCCAGCACCGCCCTCGCCCTGATGATCGGCCTGGGCAGCCTCACGCTCGGTGGCAATGCGGCCGCCGCGAACAAGTGGGACAGCCTGCAGCCGGACCGCGACGAGGTGGTCGCCAGCCTCAACATCGTCGAGCTGCTCAAGCGTCACCACTACAGCAAGCCGCCGCTGGACGACGCCCGTTCGGTCATCATCTACGACAGCTACATCAAGCTGCTCGACCCGTCGCGCAGCTACTTCACCGCCGCCGACATCGCTGAATTCGACAAATGGAAGACGCAGTTCGACGACTTCCTCAAGAGCGGCAACCTCGACCCCGGCTTCACCATCTACAAGCGCTACCTGGACCGCGTGAAGCAGCGCCTGGACTACGCCCTCGGCGAGCTGAACAAAGGCGTCGACAAGATCGACTTCACCGTCAAGGAAGACCTGCTGGTCGACCGCAAGGACGCGCCCTGGATGAAGAACCAGGCCGAGCTGGACGAGCTGTGGCGCAAACGCGTGAAAGACGAGGTGCTGCGCCAGAAGATCGCCGGCAAGGACCTCAAGCAGATCCAGGAAACCCTGGTCAAGCGCTACAAGAACCAGCTGGCGCGTCTGGACCAGACCCGCGCCGAGGATATCTTCCAGGCCTACATCAACACCTTCGCTCAGTCCTACGACCCGCACACCAACTACCTGTCGCCGGACAACGCCGAGAACTTCGACATCAACATGAGCCTGTCGCTCGAAGGCATCGGCGCGGTGCTGCAGAGCGACAACGACCAGGTCAAGATCGTCCGCCTGGTGCCGGCCGGCCCGGCCGCCAAGACCAAGCAGGTGGCGCCGGCCGACAAGATCATCGGCGTCGCCCAGGGCAACAAGGAGATGGTCGACGTGGTCGGCTGGCGCCTGGACGAAGTGGTCAAGCTGATCCGCGGCCCGAAAGGCTCGGTGGTGCGCCTGGAGGTCATCCCGGCGAGCAACGCGCCGAACGACCAGACCAGCAAGATCGTCTCGATCACCCGCGAAGCCGTGAAGCTCGAAGAGCAGGCGGCGAAGAAGTCGGTGCTCAAGCTCAAGCAGGACGGGCGTGACTACAAGCTGGGCATCATCGAGATCCCGGCGTTCTACCTGGACTTCAAGGCCTACCGCGCCGGCGATCCGGACTACAAGAGCACCACCCGCGACGTGAAGAAGCTGCTCACCGAGCTGCAGAAAGACAAAGTCGACGGCGTGGTCATCGACCTGCGCAACAACGGTGGCGGCTCGCTGCAGGAAGCCACCGAGCTGACCAGCCTGTTCATCGAGAAAGGCCCGACCGTGCTGGTGCGCAACAGCGACGGCCGCGTCGACGTGCTCGAGGACGAGAACCCGGGCGCCTTCTACAAAGGCCCTCTGGCCTTGCTGGTCAACCGCCTGTCCGCCTCGGCTTCGGAAATCTTCGCCGGCGCCATGCAGGACTATCACCGTGCGCTGATCATCGGTGGCCAGACCTTCGGCAAGGGCACCGTGCAGACCATCCAGCCGCTCAACCACGGCGAACTCAAGCTCACCCTGGCCAAGTTCTACCGGGTTTCCGGGCAGAGCACCCAGCATCAGGGTGTGCTGCCGGATATCGCCTATCCGTCGATCATCGACACCAAGGAGATCGGCGAAAGCGCCCTGCCCGAGGCCATGCCCTGGGACACCATCCGCCCGGTGGTCAAGCCGGCGGTCGATCCGTTCAAGCCGTTCCTCTCCCAGCTCAAGGCGCAGCACGAATCGCGTAGCGACAAGGACGCCGAGTTCGTCTACATCCGCGATCGCCTGGCGCTGACCCAGAAGCTGATGAACGAGAAGACCGTCAGCCTCAACGAGCAGGAACGCCGCGCCCGCCACGACCAGATCGAAGGCAAGCAGCTGGCCCTGGAGAACATTCGCCGCAAGGCCAAGGGCGAAGAACCGCTCAAGGAGCTGAAGAAGGAAGACGAGGACGCGCTCCCCGCCGAGCCGGACGACACCAAGCCGGAGGACGACGCCTACCTGTCCGAGACCGGTCGCATCCTGCTCGACTACCTGAGCCTGAGCACGTCGGTGGCCAAGCACTGAGGTAATGGCAGAATAATATGAGCCGTCATCAAACAGTCACCGGACTGTCGTGAAATGGAAGGGTCGGACATGCCAGTGTCCGGCCCTTTTTCATTCAGGAAGCAGTCCATGACCGTCACCGAACAGCTCAGCGCCTTGAGCGCCATCCTGGCTCAACGCAGCGTCCACAGCCTGTTCCAACCCATCGTCTGCCTCTCCAAACGGCGCATTCTCGGCTATGAAGCCTTGAGCCGCGGCCCTTCCAACAGCCCGTTGCATGCGCCCTTGAACCTGTTCGCCAGCGCCCGTCAGGCTGGTCGTCTCAGCGAGCTGGAAGCGCTCTGCCGGGAAACCGCCTGCCGACGCTTCGACGAGCAGCAGCTCGACGGCAAGCTGTTTCTCAACGTCTCGCCCGAATCCCTGCTCGAACCCGACTACCCTTCCGGGCGCACGCTGAAGATGCTCGAACAGCTCGGCCTGCCGCCCGAGCGCGTGGTCATCGAACTGACCGAGCAGACGCCCACCGATGATTTTCAGCTGTTGTCCAACGCCCTGCACCACTACCGTGACATGGGCTTTTCCATCGCCCTGGACGACCTCGGGGCGGGCTATTCGAGCCTGCGGCTATGGTCGGAGCTGCGCCCGGACTATGTGAAGATCGATCGGCACTTCATCGATGGCATCCACCTGGACCCGCTCAAGCGTGAGTTCGTCGGCTCGATCCTGCAGATCGCCCGCGCTTCCCGCGCCCAGGTGATCGCCGAAGGCATAGAACTGGCCGAGGAGCTGGCGGTGCTGAGCGACATGGGCGTGGACCTGGTGCAGGGTTACCTACTGGGGCGGCCCCAGGAGTTTCCGGCACGTGATCCCCAGGACCTGCTGCCCCGGGAGAGCGGTGCCGCCTTCGCCCTGAGCGAAGCCAGCAACGACTTGAGCGCCCTGCTCCTCCAGCAACCCGGCGTGCCCCTCGATATGCCTGTCCTGCAAGTGCTCGAGGCGTTTCGCCGCCAGGCCACCCTGGACACCCTCGTCGTGCTGGATGAACACGACAAGCCCTGCGGTATCGTCCGCCGGCACTACCTTGCCGATAGAGTGACCACCGACCTGCCCGCGCACGGGCCCATCAGTCGCCTGATGACCCAGGATTTCCTGGCCGTCGAGCGCGGCCAGTCACTGCAACAGGTCAGCCGCCTGCTCACTCGCCGCGCCCATCAGCGTATCGATGAAGACTTCATCATCACCCAGGGCGGACGCTACCAGGGACTGGGGCGAGTCATCGACGTGCTCAGGCTGATCACCGAATGGAAGACCCTGCCAATCTCCTCACCCTGCTGTGGTCGCACACGCGACGCCGTCCCTGCAAGGCCTGAAATGACCTGTCAGGCCTCTTCCGGATAGCGGTACTCGAAGACCCGTACCACTTCCGAGGCATGCCACGACGCCGCTTCCATACCGTCCACAGGACCGGAAAAACGCCCGAGGCGCTCGACGCATTCGAAAAAGCCGGTCCGCGGCAGACGGCTGGCGCCCTGGCTGATCACCAGCGAGCTGCGCAATGGCTGCTCGGCGCGGGCATCGAGCACCGCCAGGTATTCCAGCGCCGCGGTCAGGGTCTGCATCGCGGGGCTGGGAAGCTGAAGCCGCTCGAGCAAGGCGCGGTAGGTAAGCAGGTGGCGCTGGCGACGAGCCAGGTCGAGCTCGGTCAGCAGGCCCTCCCAATGCTGACGGCTGATCCTGACCTGGCTCATGACGGCTCGCTCCAGCCAGCCACGCCCAGGTGCCATGCCAGGCTGCGCAGGATCGCCGCGTCCGGACAGCGCTCGCCCGACTCGATCATCGCCAGGTAGGCCGGGCTGATGCCGACGCTGCGCGCCAGCTGCTCAGGCGCCAGGCCCTTGGCCTGACGCAACGACGCCAGCTGGTCCAGGGAGGACAGGCTGGCGTGCGCTTGACTGCTTTCGACATTGGCGGTGGCGGCTGGTGCAGCGGCGGGTGCCTGGCCCGCGGCCAGCAGCAACGCCTGATACTGCTCCCAGGGCACGACTGCGTACTCGGGCTGACCGTCCCGGCTGATGACCTGAATACCCATTGCAACCCCCTCGACATTGGATCACGGCATGTAATCCGTAGGCATAACGCTTATGCCAATTATATTACCAACCTCGAGGGTCTGTGCGGGTACACCGTGAATCAGCTGCCGGGGCGTTCGAGGCGCAAAGCCTCGGGGTTGTCAGGCAAGCGCTCGACCACCCGCAGGCGCTCCGGCGCCTGGCTGGCGCGCCAGGCCTTGAAGCGGGCCAACTCGTCGGCGACAGTCTTGAGCACCCAGCCTAGAACCGCGATATCGTCGAGCAGGCCCACGCCCAGCAGCCAGTCAGGGATGGCATCCAGGGGGCTGACGAAATACAGCAGCCCGGCCACGATGGTGATCAGCGCCTTGGGGCTGACCGCGCGGTACTCGCCGCGCCACCAGGCCAGGCACAGGGCCTGCATCAAGCGCAGGTCCTCACGCAACTGGCCCAGTTTTGGCCCCTTGCGAGCCACCGCGAACAGCAGTGCCGGCAGTCGGCCACGGCTGAGCAGGCGCTCGGCCAGGGGCAGGAAACGGGCGAAATTCCAAGGTGCGCTCATGAGACCTCCAGAGGAGCAGGAAGGTTATCCACAATAATTGTGGATAACCTTGTGAACAGGGCCGCCTTGGCACCGTCTGGTGCCCGTCAGGCAAGGGCGGACTACGGATCGGGCGTTTTTTACACAACCGTTTCAATCGCGCAAACGTTTTGCGACACCTGCCGGTCGATTGTCGACAGGGCATTGCTTGCGACAGTGAATGAGGTTGGCAGTTCGCGTCAAGCAATCCCCAGAAACGACAACGCCCCGTCGAAACGGGGCGTCGCTGGCGGGAGCCTGGCGTCAGTTCGCCGGTGCGTCAGCCTTGGCCGGGTCCTTGATGCCCAGCAGTTCCAGGTCGAACACCAGCACCGAATTGGCCGGGATCAGCGGGCTCGGGCTCTGGGCGCCGTAGGCAAGTTCAGCTGGGATGTACAGCTTGTACTTCTCGCCGACGTGCATCAGCTGCAGGCCTTCGACCCAACCTGGGATCACGCCGCTCACTGGCAGGTCGATCGGGCTGCCGCGCTCGACGGAGCTGTCGAAGACCTTGCCGTCGGTCAGCTTGCCTTCGTAGTGAACGGTCACCACATCGGTCGGTTTGGGTTGCGGGCCGTCGGCCTTCTTCACCACTTCGTACTGCAGGCCGGAGGCGGTGGTGATCACGCCAGGTTTCTTGCCGTTCTCCTCGAGGAACTTCTTGCCAGCAGAGGCAGCCTCTTCACTGGCCTTGGCCAGGCGCTCTTCGGCACGCTTCTGCAGGGCGGTGAAGGCTTCGACCAGCTCTTCGTCCTTGATGCGCTGCTCTTTCTTGCCGACAGCGTCCTCGATGCCCTGGGCGACCGCTTTCGAGTCGAGGTCGTCCATGCCTTCCTGGGCCAGGCTCTTGCCCATGTTCAGGCCGATACCGTAGGAGGCTTTCTGTGCTGGCGTTTTCAGCTCGACGCTGCTGGTCTGGGCGTCGCAACCTGCGAGGACCAGGCCAACCAGGGCAACCGCAGCCGCCAAACGATGTTGTTTCATGCTAGTTCCTTGTTCATGCGCCATGAGGGCAAATCAGGGTAAAGCCGCGAGCTTAGCAGGCGGTCGTTACCAATGGCTACCGGCATAAGAGCGGGTCGCGCGCCGGAAGTTCCTGGGTGAAAGGATGTTCATGCCCGGGCTCGCAGCCATTGGCCAGTATTGTCGGTTGCTTGCGAGCCGTACGCGCCGCCAGCTCAAGGATACTCGCCCAGCCGATAGGCCTGCGCCACTTCCCGCAGCACCTCGCACAACCACTGCGCCGGCAGGCTCTGCGCCAACGCCGCGTTGCGGCAGATGCCCACCGAACCACCTGGCTCGCGCACACCCAGGTCGAGTTCGGCCAACTCTGCGCGCTGCAGGTCGATCAACACTGCGTCACGCGGCGCCACCCATACCGCGTCGCCACCGAGCACGTAACGTCGGCTCAAGGCCAGCGACAACGTCTCCAGCCGCTGCGTCGGCAGCGGGATCGCGCATTGTACGAACAGGCTGTCGGCATGCTTGCGAATGGTCGTTCCCAGTGGCGGCAGTACCAGCGGGTAGTCGCCGACCTGGCCATGTTCGACCGGCCGGCGCGCCAGCAGCGGGTGCCCGGGGCGCACCACCAGGGTCATCGACTCGCTGTACAGATGTTCGAACGACAGGCCCTGGATCTGCGGGCTGTCGGTCATGCGCCCGACCACCAGTTCCAGCTCGCCCAGGTGCAGCTGCCCGAGCAATTGCGCACTGACGCCGGTCACCACGCTGATCACCAGCGCCTCGTGCCGCTGGTGCAGACGGCACAGCGCTTCAGGCATCAGCAGCCCTTCGACCGTCGACAGCACGCCGATACGCACCTGCGAGGGCGCCCGGGCTTCGCCGCGGACGCTACCGACGCCATCGCGCAGGGCCTGCACGCTGGGCCCTGCATAACGCATGAAGCGGGTGCCGGCCGGCGTCAGGGCGACGCCCTGATGGCTGCGCTCGAACAAGCGGGCTTCCAGCAGGTCCTCCAATTCCTTGAGCGTCTTGGAGATCGCCGGCTGGCTGATCGCGAGCACGTCGGCGGCCCTGGCCAGGCTGCCCTGCCGGGCAATCTCCAGGAAGCACAACAGGTGGCGGAACTTGATGCGGGTATCGAGGTTCATGCCCGGCAGTGTATCCGGGCGAACCCAGGCTGCAACAGGCAGGCCTCTATTGGCTGGCCGCCAGTTGAACCGCGCCATCCGTCAGGCGCACCGGCCACACCCGCAGGTGCTGTGACGGATCCTCCAGGCAGACGCCGCTGTGCAGGCAGAAATGCTGCTTGTACAGCGGCGCCGCCACCACCAGCGCGCCCTGCACATCGCCCACCAGCCCTCGGCCGATGATGTTGGCGCCGGAACGCGGATCACGGTTGCCGACGGCATACACCTGCCGGCCCTGACCCGGCAGGTAGAACAGCGCCACCTGCTCACCGTCGTGCCACACCACCACGCCGGAGTCGGCGACCAGGTCACAGGCCTGGCACACCGCCCGCCAGGTGGGTTCACTCGTTACCGCTGGGTTGGACAGGTTCATTACACCACCTCCTCGTGAGTGGGGATCAGTTGCAGCGGCGCGGCCGGGCGACGCTGGCCGCGCTCGCGGACGAAGTGCACGTCCGGGTCGCCGCGCTGATCGTTGACGAACGTGCGGAAGCGCTTGAGCTTTTCCGGGTCCTTCAGGGCGTTGGCCCATTCGCATTCATAACGCTCCACCACATGCTGCATCTGCGCTTCCAGTTCGCTGGCCAGCCCGAGGCTGTCATCGAGGATCACCTGCTTGAGGTAGTCCAGCCCACCCTCCAGGCCTTCGCGCCACACCGAGGTGCGCTGCAGCTTGTCGGCGGTGCGGATGTAGAACATCAGCACCCGATCGATCAGCCGCACCAGGGTCTGGTCATCCAGGTCGGTGGCGAACAGCTCGGCGTGGCGCGGGCGCATGCCGCCATTGCCGCACACGTACAGGTTCCAGCCCTTGTCGGTGGCGATCACGCCGATGTCCTTGCTCTGTGCCTCGGCGCATTCGCGGGTGCAACCGGACACCGCGAACTTGAGCTTGTGCGGCGCGCGCAGTCCCTTGTAGCGCTCCTCCAGGCGCAGGGCCATGGCCACGCTGTCCTGCACGCCGTAGCGGCACCAGGTGCTGCCCACGCAGGATTTCACCGTGCGTGTCGACTTGCCGTAGGCATGCCCGGTCTCGAAGCCCGCCTCGATCAGCTCGCCCCAGATCAGCGGCAGCTCGTGCAGTTGGGCACCGAACAGGTCGATGCGCTGGCCGCCGGTGATCTTGGTATACAGGTCGTACTTCTTCGCCACCTGGCCGATCACGATCAGCTTGTCCGGCGTGATCTCGCCTCCGGGGATGCGTGGCACCACCGAATAGGTGCCGTTCTTCTGCATGTTGGCCATGAAGGTGTCGTTGGTGTCCTGCAGCGGCACCAGGGCCGGGTCCATGATCGGCTGGTTCCAGCAGGAGGCGAGGATCGAGCCCACCGTCGGCTTGCAGATGTCGCAGCCGACATGGCCCTGGCCATGGCGCTCGAGCAGTTCGCCGAAGGTGCGGATGCCTTCGACCCGCACCAGCGCGTACAGCTCCTGGCGGGTGTAGGCGAAGTGTTCGCACAGGCTCTTGTCGACGGTCACGCCACGGGCGCCGAGTTCGTGCTCGACGACCTGCTTGAGCAGCGCCGCGCAGCCGCCACAGCCGCTGGCGGCCTTGGTGCAGGCCTTCACCGCCGCCAGGTCGCCACAACCGCTGTCGATGGCCGCGCATACCGCGCCCTTGCTGACGTTGTGGCACGAGCAGAGGGTCGCGCCGGCGGGCAATGCATCAGCCCCCAGGGCCGGCACGCCCGCGCCTTGCGGCAGGATCAGCGCGGCGGGGTCGGCCGGCAGCTTGATACCGTTCTGCGCGTACTGCAGCAGGGTGTCGTAGTAGCTGTTGTCGCCCACCAGCACGGCACCGAGCACCCGCTTGCCGCTGGCATCCACCACCAGCCGGCGGTAGGCGGCGTTGGCCTCGTCGATGAAGCGGTAGCTGCGCGCGCCTGGGGTGACGCCATGGGCATCGCCGATGGAGCCGACATCCACACCCAGCAGCTTGAGTTTGGTCGACATGTCCGCGCCCGCGAACTCGCCCGTGGACTCACCCATCAACCGCGCCGCCAGGTTTCGTGCCATGGCATAGCCCGGCGCGACCAGGCCGAACACGCTGCCGTTCCACGAGGCGCACTCGCCGATGGCGAAGATCCGCGGGTCGCTGGTCGTGCAGTGGCCATCGATCAGCACGCCACCACGGACGGCGATCTCCAGGTCGCAGGCGCGACCCAAGGCATCCTGGGGCCGGATACCGGCGGAAAACACGATCAGATCGGTCTCCAGATGCTCGCCACCGTCGAAGTTCATGCGGTAGCGATACCGTTCGCCTTGGCTGATCGACTGGGTGGCGCGGGACAGGTGCACCCCCACGCCCAGCGCCTCGATCTGCGCCTTGAGCGCCGCGCCGCCCTCGCCGTCCAGTTGCACCGGCATCAGCCGGGGCGCGAACTCCACCACATGGGCCTCCAGGCCCAGGGACTTGAGCGCGTTGGCCGCTTCCAGCCCCAGCAGGCCGCCGCCCACCACCACGCCACGACGGGCGGCGCTGGCGGCGGCGCGAATTGCGTCGAGGTCGTCGAGGGTGCGATACACCAAGCGCGCGCTGCCAGCGGAACCCTCGATGGCCGGCACGAACGGGTAGGAGCCGGTGGCCAGGATCAACTGGTCGTAGCCGTAGCGGCCCTCGGCGGTGACCACCTCGCGGCGCTCGCGGTCGATCTGCAGCACCGCCTCGCCCAAGTGCAGGTGCACGCCGTGCCGGTCGTAGTAGTCGGGCTCGCACAGGGCCAAGGTCTCGGCGCAACTGCCGGTGAAATACTCCGACAGGTGAACCCGGTCATAGGCGCGCTGGCGCTCCTCGCCGAACACATGCAGCTCGAAGCGCGCCAGGGCGCCCCGTTCGATCAGTTGCTCGACGCAGTGGTGGCCGACCATGCCATTGCCGACGATGACCAGTCGCGCGCGTTGTGTCTCGTTCGCTGTTGCCTGCATAGCCGATCCTCGCTCACGGAAAACGAAAAAAGGCGCCTGGAGCATGTGCTCCAGGCGCCTTTGCCTGTACTCATCGGGGTGAGGCCCCTGATCGATCGCCGTTGATCGGTGGGGCTGTTGTGCTGGTATCGAAGCAGGGAGCGTGCCAAAAGCGCCATGCAGTCCTGCCTGTGCGGAGCTCTTCGCGGGCAAGCCCGCTCCCACAGGCCTGGCAGATGCCACGGGAGCGGGCTTGCCCGCGAAGAGGCCGGCACAGGCGAAACAACCTTCTACCAGGAACGCACAACCTAGGTGCGCCTCTCACCAAACCAGGGCATTCAGTACACATCGCGCCGATAGCGTTTGTCCCGGCCCAGCGCCTCGACATAGGCCCCCGCCGCCTCATCACTCATGCCACCGTGCTCGGCCACCAGCCGGCGCAGCGCCGCCTCCACGTCCCTGGCCATGCGCTGGGCGTCGCCGCAGACATAGACATACGCCCCCGCCTCCAGCCAGCGCCACAGTTCGGCGCCCTGCTCCAGCATGCGTTGCTGCACGTAGACCTTCTCGGCCTGGTCGCGGGAAAACGCGGTGCTCAGGCGCAGATGCCCGTCGGCCTCCCAGGCCAGCAGCTGCTCGCGGTAATAGAAGTCGCAGGCCGCATGCTGCTCGCCGAAGAACAGCCAGTTGCGCCCACCGGCCCCGCGCTGCTCGCGCTCTTCGAGGAAGGCCCGGAACGGGGCGATACCGGTGCCGGGGCCGATCATGACGATCGGCACCTGGTCATCCTCCGGCAGGCGAAAGTGCTTCGAGGGCTGTGGGACTATCATCACCTCCAGGGTATCCGCGCGGTCGGCGAGGAAACTCGAGCAGACGCCCTTGCGCTCGCCGTAGCGCACCGTGGAAACAGTGAGGTGCACCTGATCGGGATGCACCTTGGGGCTGGAGCTGATCGAATACAGACGCGGCTGCAACGGCTTGAGCAGCGCCAGCCAGCGGGCCAGCGGCAACTGCTGGGGAAACTCGCGCAGCACGTCGGCCAGCTGCCGCCCCCAAGACCAGGCCTTGAGCTCGGCCTTGCGCGCGGGCAGCAGCAGTTCACGCAAGGCACCCGCCTGCTGGCTGAACGCTTCGAGCTGTTGCGGGGAGATCCGTGCGATCTCCAGATGCCGCTCCAGTGCATGGGACAACGGCATTGGCGCATGCCCTTCGAGGTCGACCACGGCCTGGCCATCCAGCTGCATCAGCGCCAGCAGTTCCTCTACCAGCGCCGGGCAATTGCGCGGCCACACCCGCAGCGCATCGCCGGGCTGATAGTCCAGGCCACTGCCTTTGAGGTCGAACACCAGCTGACGGGTTTCCTTCGTCGAACCGTGACCGTTGAGCAGACGGTTTTCCACAAGTCGCGCCGGCCAGGGTCGATGGCTCGTGACGGGTGAAGCAGGCGCGGTGCCGCCCAGCGCCACCAGCAAGGCATCCATCCAGGCGACGAACGCCGCGTCGAAGTCCGGCTCGCAGTCGATCCGCTCCAGCAACCGTCGCGCGCCCAATTGCGCCAGGCGCTGATCGAGCTTGCGACCGAAGCCGCAGAACTGGTCATAGCTGGAGTCGCCCAGGGCCAGCACCGCGTACGGCCACGCGACATCACCCGCCTCACCCTGCAGGGCCTGCCAGAACGCCGCGCCACAGTCCGGGGCATCGCCGTCGCCGAAGGTGCTGGCGATCAGCAGCACGCTGGCGGCGCCCTGCAGCTGAGCCGGGCTCACCGCCGCCATGCAGCTGAGCTCGACCGCCAGCCCAGCCTCGCGCAGGCGCTGCGCGCACCGCTCGGCCAGGGCCTCGCCATTGCCAGTCTGCGAGGCCCACAGCACACGGTGGCGCGGCACCTGGGCAAGCGTTTCGGCGGTCGGCCGGGCATACAAGCCGGCCAGCAGGCCGTCGACGAACAGGCGCCGCTCCGGTGCCAGCGGCGCGCCAGGCGGCAGGCTCGGCACCCCGTCGACCCGCGCCTGGCCAAGGCCGAGCAGATAGCCCTGCAGGTAGTGGCGCTCCTGCTCGGTCAGCACCGGCGTCGGCCGGGAATCCAGGCCAAGCAGGCGGGACAGCGTGGCGGCTGGCTCCTGCGCTGCGCCATGGTGCAGTTCGAGGGCGTCGATACGTGCGCCGGCGACCCGTTCGAGGGCCACGGCGCAGTGTTTGAAGGCGGGCTGCAGCGAGGTCGGGTCGACCGCGTCGCAGGTCACGGCGTTGATCGCCAGTTGCTCGCCGTACAGGTCGTTCCAGTGAAACGGCGCGAAGCAGCCGCCTGGCAGCACCCGATCACTGAGCCGCGCGGGCAGCACCGCCTGGCCCCGGCGCGAGCGGATGGCCACCTGGTCCTGGTCGTGAATGCCCAGGCGCCGGGCATCGGCCGGGTTGATCTCGACGAAGGGACCGGGCTCGAGCTTGTTCAGGCTGGCCACCTTGCCGGTTTTGGTCAGGGTGTGCCACTGATGCTGCACACGCCCGGTGTTGAGGACGAACGGGAACGCCTCGTCGGGCAGTTCGGCCGGCGGCAGCCAGGGCCGGGCAAGGAAGCGGGCCTTGCCGCTGGTGGTGGGGAAGACCGGTGTCGACGGCTCGCCGGCATCGATATAGCGCAGCGGGCTGCGGTCATCTTCGCGCCCGGGCGCGCACGGCCATTGCCGTGGGCCCTGGCGCAGATCGGCATAGCCGATGCCTCGCAGGTCATAGCCGGTGGCCGGGTTGTGAAAGCGCCGGATCTCGTCGAACACGGCCTCGGCGTCGGGATAGTCGAAGGCCTCGGCATAACCCATGGCGCACGCGATGCGGGCGATGATGCGCCAGTCTTCCTGGCTCTCGCCAGGCGGCTCGACCGCCCGTGGCATCAGGGTGAGGTTGCGCTCGCTGTTGATCATCACCCCCTCGCCTTCGGCCCACAGCGCCGCAGGCAGGAGAATGTCGGCGTAGCGGTTGGTTTCGCTGTCCAGGAAGGCATCCTGGCTGATCACCAGTTGCGCCTGGCGTAGCCCGTCGATCACCTGCTGACGGTTGGCGACACTGGCCACCGGGTTGCTGCAGATGATCCAGCAGGCCTTCACCTCGCCGTTTTTCAGCTGCTCGAACAACGCCACGGTGCCCTCGCCGCCATCGCTGCGCAGGGTGCCCGGCGGCAGCTGCCACTGCTGTTCGACGAAGGCGCGGTCGGCGTCCACCAGGGCCGATCGCTGCCCCGGCAGGCCTGGGCCCATGTAGCCCATCTCGCGCCCGCCCATGGCGTTGGGCTGGCCGGTCAGCGAGAACGGCCCGCTGCCGGGGCGGCAGATGGCGCCGGTGGCCAGGTGCAGGTTGCACAGGGCGTTGCTGTGCCAGGTGCCATGGATGCTCTGGTTCAGGCCCATGGTCCAGCAGCTCATCCACTCGCCGGCGCTGCCGATCAGGCGCGCTGCCTCGCGGATGTCGGCCTCGGCCAGGCCGGTGATGGCCGCGACCCGTTCGGGGGTGTAGTCCTCGAGAAAGGCCGGCAGCGCCTCCCACCCCTCGGTGTGACGGGCGATGAAGTCGGCATCGGTCTGGCCGTCGGCGTGCAGCAGGTGGAGCAAGCCGTTGAGCAGCGCCAGGTCGGTGCCCGGGTGCAACTGCAGGAACAGGTCGGCCTTGTCGGCGGTGGCGCTGCGCCGAGGGTCGACGACGATCAGTTTCGCCCCGGCCTTGAGCCGGTCGAGCAGGCGCAGGAACAGGATCGGGTGGCAGTCGGCCATGTTCGCGCCGATCACCAGGAACACCTCGGCCCGCTCGAAATCCTGGTAGCTGCCCGGCGGCCCATCGGCGCCCAGCGACTGCTTGTAGCCACTGCTGGCGCTGGCCATGCACAAACGCGAGTTGGACTCGACATGGCGTGTGCGAATGAAGCCCTTGGCCAGCTTGTTGGCCAGGTACTGGGCCTCCAGCGACATCTGCCCGGACACGTACAGCGCCACGGCATCGGCGCCATGGCTGTCGATGATCGCGCGCAGGCGCCCGGCCGTCTCGGCGATGGCCGCGTCCAGGCTGGCGCGCACCGGCTCCTGGCGGCGCTGGCGGCGCACGAAGGCCTGGACCATGCGGCCGCTGGCCAGCGGCAGGTGGGCGGTCTGGCCCTTGGTGCACAGACGCCCGAAATTGCTCGGGTGCTGCTTGTCGCCGCTGACCTTGACCACCTTGCCGTCGCTCACGCTCATGACGATGCCGCACCCGACCCCACAATACGGGCAGACACTGCGCACCTCGCTGCTGCTCATCGGCTCACTCCTGTTGCTGGAACGACGAAGGCGCCGGCTGCCCCGGCCTGCAAGCGGCAAGCGGGACAACACGGCGCCTTCGTCGTGATGGGGATGGCCATCGACGTTGATGACCTGGATGGATCGGGACCAGCAAATCCCGGGCCACCTCATCGCGGACAAGCTCGCGCCCCTATTCCGTGGGGTGCGCTCGTGCCGCGCGATGAACCCTGCACCGAGACAGGGAACAACGCACCAACCGGTGGCACTTCACAGCGCAAGAACATATGATTCGCATACGTTTCATATATGGATGAATTCCCCATGGGCATCGTCAAGATCTCCGACGACCTCCACGAAGACCTGCGCGTGGCCAGCGCCGCGCTGTCGCGCTCGATCAACGCCCAGGCCGAACACTGGATCCGCCTCGGCATGCTCGCCGAGTTGCACCCGCAAGCCACCTACCAGGACCTGCTGCGTCAGTTGCTGCGCCAGGAACAGGCCAACCTCAAGGAGTTGCTGCAATGAGCAAGGTCATTCTCAAGGACGCCGCGCAACTGGAACTGATGCGCCGCGCCGGCCAATTGCTGGCGCGGGTGTTCGCCGAGCTCGATGGCTTCATCCGCCCCGGGGTGACGACCATGCAGATCAACGACCGTGCCGAGGCGTTCATCGTCGATACCCTCAAGGCCCGGCCGGCGAGCAAGGGGCAGTATGGTTTTCCCTATGCGCTCAACACCTCGGTGGACCATGTGGTCTGCCACGGCATGCCCAAGGTCGATGAGGTGCTGCGCGAGGGCTCGATCGTCAACGTCGACATCACCCTGGAACAGGGTGGCTACATCGCCGACTCGTCGAAGATGTACTGCCTCGGGCAGATCAGCGATGACGCCCGGCGACTGGTCGATACCACCTATGCCGCCTTGTGGAAGGGCATCGAACAGGTCCATCCCGGAGCCACCCTCGGCGATATCGGCCATGCCATCCAGCGCCATGCCGAGGCCGCCGGCTACAGCGTGGTGCGTGAGTACTGCGGGCATGGCATCGGCATGCAGATGCACGAGGCGCCGGAAATCCTGCACTACGGGCAGCGGGGCATGGGCATGAAACTGCAGCCAGGAATGGTGTTCACCATCGAGCCGATGATCAATCAGGGAGGACGGGGGACACGCAGCCTGCGTGATGGCTGGACGGTGATCACCCGTGATCACGCGTTGTCGGCGCAGTGGGAGCATACGGTGGCGGTGACCGAGGACGGTTATGAAGTGCTGACGTTGCGAGAAGAAGAGCGGGCTGGTTTGTAGCTGGGCTTGGGCTTCATGAGTGTTGGTTTTGATAGTTGTATACGCATTCATTGGCGATGGCGACGCACAGTCACCTTTTCGCCTTTACGGCGACCTACTTTTTTCTTGGAAAAAGTAGGCAAAACCGCCCGCTCCATTCATCCGGCCCCTGCGCTACGCTCCGGGGTTCCCTCGCTCCGGCCTTGCTCCCGGGAGGGCCGCGCTGAACGGCCCATCCTGGGCCGCAGCGCTTGACGGGCATCCATGCCCGTCACCTCCCTTCGCAAGTCCTGCGCTCGGCCTACTGAAGTCGCAATTTGTGGTGCCTGGACGATCGCGCGCTTAGAAGCAAGAGCAAGAGCGGAAGTTTGAAGTTAGTTGTTTAGCTGGCCTTTTCTCGGGTAAATCCCCCCACAGGAGGGCGGGGAGTGAAAGATATGCATAACCCTGTGGGAGCGGGTTTACCCGCGAATGCGGCCCTGAGGTCACAGCGTCGCCACCAGCGCCAGCCCGCATGCCGAAGCGCGGCAGGTAAAGTTGCGTCGACAACGCAGTTGAATGCACATACAACGTCAAAGCCACCCGCCCCGTTGCTATACAATTCGCGCAAGCCCCGGCCCTCAGGACACTTCATGGACGAACCCGCACAAAACTGGCTGCATGCCCTCTCCGCCCCCATGGCCGCGTTGAACGGCGCCAGCTACACCGCCGCCGACTACTTCGAGGGCGAAGACCAGACCGACCTGGAACGCTGGTGGGGCATCAGCACCCGCACCCAGTTGCTGGACATGCTCCACATGGCCGACAACGGTCACGCCACGGAAATGAGCGAAGCCTACTGGCAGTACCAGCGCTGCCTGCCCAGCCAGTGGCAGGCCCTGCTCGACACCCTGCCCGCGCGCGAACGCGTCCGCCACGAGTTCGCCGCCCGCACCTTCGCCGACTGCGGCCCGGGCGGAACCCGGGCCTGGGACCTGGGTCGCATGGGCTTCCTGCTGCGCGCCGGGGTCAAGAAGGGCCTGGTCGAGCGCGACGAAAGCCTCTACCTGCACTACCGCCTGGCCCTGCGCGCGCGCCACTACTACAACCGCTGGGACAGCTACCTGGCCGGCTACCTGTTCGGCAAGGCCCTGTGGAACGCCAGCGACAGCAGCGACGAAGCCCTCGCCGCCAACCTCGAACGCCAGGGCAGCGAGCACTGGAACCGCTGCATCGTGCTCAACCTGCGCCTGGGCGCCCACGACCTGCTCGCCGGGTTGTCCTGGGACATGCCCCTGCCCGAGCCACAACGCCCCACCACGCTGGAAGAGGATTGCTGGTCATGAGTTGCTGGATTCGTCTGGGGATCGAGCCAACCCAGGACCTCGACGCCATCCGCCTGGCCTACCGCGGCCAGTTGCCGGCGCACCACCCGGAAAACGACCCGGAAGGTTTCCAGGCGCTGCGCGCGGCCTATGAAGAAGCCCTGCGCCTGGCCCGCGAGGACGCGGTGCAGGCCGAACCGTCCGCCGCCGACGACACCCCGCACCCGGCCCTGAAAAGCTTCCATGCCCTGCTCGAGGACCCCGCGCTGCGCTTCGACCCGCAGGCCTGGCAGCGCTACATCGACGAGCTGGACGAGCTGCCGCTGGATGATCTCGACGACCTGGGCTGGCAACTGCTGCACACCCTGCGCGACTGCGGGCCGCTGTCTCATCACTGCGCCGGCTTGCTGGCCAGGCGCCTGGGTTGGGCCGAGCAACTGCTGCGCCTGGAGAACGCCCATGAGGTGGAAGCCTTCCTGCGGCGCCTGGAAGAACCCGACCCATTCGACACCGCCCTGATGCGCGACTGGCCCGCCACCGCGCAGATGGAAAGCCTGTGGTACTGGCGCAGCCTCGAGTACTGCTACCAGCAACGTCCGCTGTTCGAGTACGAGCAGTTCGCCAGCGTGCACACCTGCCTGGCCATCCCGGACGACGAGGCGCTGATGCAGCGCCTGCTGGTGCAGTTCAGCCAGGCCGGCATCCCCAGCCAGACCTTCCACGCCCAGCTCCAGGCGCGTCAGCGACAGGCGCCCGACGACGCCGACACGCTCTACCTGCTGGCGTGCCAGGCCGACGCCCTGGGCGCCGAGCAACAAGCCCTGGACTGCTGGCTGCGGCTGTATCGCGAACACCAGCACCCGTTGGCCGAGCGCTGGCTGATCGACCTCTGCGCCCGTCACCAGGCCCAGCGTCTGCCCCTGCTGATCCAGGCGTTCGACCGCCTGCACGCGCCGTCCTCCTGGCCTGCCGACCTGGCTGATCCCGCCCAGGCCTGGGGCAGCCCGGGGCAAACGCCACAGACACTGGCTCGCTGGTCGGAAGCGGCGCGCCTGGAGCTGGAGGGTATCGCCGGCACCTTCGTCGACTGGCGCCTGGACGGTGACGATGAACTGCCGTTGCTCGCCTGGCTGCTGCAAGATCAGCAGGACCGCGACCTGCACCACCTGTATTGGCAAGCCTGGGCCCTGCAGCGCGGCGAGGCCGGGCTGCTACGCCTGATCCTCGCCCGACAGCCCGGCGAGGATGCGCTCGACGCCCTGATCCTCGAAGGCTTCCAGCGCCAGGCCGCACAGCAGTTGCAGTGGCTCGAACAGGCTCCCGTCGCCCAGGCACTGGCGCAGTTCTGCGCCAGCGATGATCCCGCCGCGATGCTGCCCGAAGCGCTGAACGAAGACGACATCCGTCCGGTCTGCCGTGAATGGCTGCGGCGCATGCGCGTCTATTCGGCCCAGGCCCTGCACGAACTCAACTGCCAGTTCGACATGCGCCGCCTGTTCACCGTGCCGTTCGCCCTGCACCTGCAGGACAGGCTGGCCGAGGACGAGATCCTGCTACCGCCGATGCCGCAGGGCGACGCGCTGTGGACCTGGCATCGCCAGCAACTGTTCATGCTCGCCCTGGTCGATCAGCCCTCGCGCTGGTTGGCGTTGATCGACCCGGCATTGCCCGGGCAATTGCACTACCCGCCCGAACACCCGTTCGCCAAACTGCATGCGCTGCTGTTGCAGACCCAGGCCTCGCCCGACGGCAACGGCGGGCTGCTCGGCGGCCTGGATACCCGCGACCCGCTGCAGGCGCTGGTATCAGGGCGCCTGCTGACCCTGCAGCAAGCCGTCAACAGCGCTCGCCTGCCCGACGCCGCGCAGCTGGTGGCCTGCCTGGACAACGACGATGGCAGCCTGCTCAGCGACTATCCACTGGGCTACCTGCTGTTCTGCGCCGTGCTGTATCACGATCGCTCGCTGAACGACGAACAACGCACGCGCCTGCGCAATCGCCTGGAGGCGCTGGACATGCACGGCGCGTGGTTCGAGCCGCTGCGGCGGGGGCTGGTGGCGGGCAAGGTCGGGCACCCACCGGCCGATGCGGTCCGCGCCCAGGGCATCGACAGTCGCCCGTTCAATGACGTGATCGATGCCCTGGACAGCCTGCTCAACGCCTGCACGCCGCCCAAGACCCGCACGCTGCGTGCGCTGCAGAAAATCAAGGACGATCCGCAGCAGGACCCAGGCCTGCGCTGCGCGATCATGGCGGTGCTGTCGTGGACCGAGCGCATGCTGCGCAACGACCTCAAGGAGAAACCCGCACCGATGTGGGCATTCTGGCGGCTCAACAGTCGCCTGAACCGCACCGGCTTCGCCCTGCACCTGCTGGCCATCGCCTTGTGCGGCAGCCTGGTGCTCAAGGTCCCGGCGTTGATGGCAGTGATGGGCGTGCTGTCGATCAGTGGTTTCCTGCGCCGTCTGCGTGACCTGGGCCATGGCGTGCCGGCACTGCTGCTGGTCCTGGTGATCAGCCGCGTGCTGCCGGTGATGCCCCTGATCCTGCTGGGCCTGCCCGGGGACAAGCTGCCGAACCGCTATGGCCCCGCTCCGGGCAAGGCCGAACCGCTGGAAGGCGGTCTGCAGGCCACCTTGCGGCGGCTCAACGGTCAGTAGCGCAGGTCGTCCAGCGCCTGGCTCAGCGCCTGGCGCTGGCGACTGATCTCGCTGGCCTGCTGCCCGGCCAGGACCGCGTTGAAGGCGTCCAGCCAACTGCCGATCAGCTCGCGCTCATCGCCCAAGCTCTGCATCCAGGCCCGCTCCAGGCGGGCCAGCAGCGTGCGATTGGGCAAGGTGTCGCGCGGATGGATCTTCAACCGCGCCAGGCGCTCCTGGCTGGCCTGGCGCGCCTCGGCATCCAGCCCCGTCGGGCTGCGGTCGATGCTGTGGCTGTGCTTCTGCCCGCTCTCGAGGAAGGTCACGTCCACTTCCAGCAGGCCGTTGATGTCGTAGCTGAAGCGCACGTCCAGCGACTGGATCTCGCCTGTCTGCTGAAGTGGAATCTCGAAGCTGTCCACCAGGATGTTGTCGCGCACCCAGGGCCGCTCGCCCTGGTACACGGCGATGCGCACGCATTTCTGTTCGGGGTGGCTGCTGTAGAAGCGCTGCACTTTGGAGGTAGGGATCACCGTGTTGCGCTCGATGATCGGTGAGAAGGCACCGCTGACCTCTTCGCCACGGGAGGACGCCACGCCCAGGGTATAGGGGCAGACGTCGGTGAGGATCAGTTCGTCGATCGCCGCGTCGCGCGCCTTGCAGGCGGCCTGGCTGGCGGCGCCGAGGGCGACGATGGTGTCCGGGTCGAGGTGACGGTACGGCAGGCGCCCGAACAGCTTGGCCACCAGTTGCTGGACCTGGGGCATGCGCGTGGCGCCACCGACCAGCACCAGGCTGTCCAGCTCACGTGGGCTCAACCGCGCATCGCGCAGGGCCTGCTCGATCGGTGTGCGCACCCGTGCCAGCAACGGTGCCCAGATCGACTGCAGCTTCTGCTCGTCCAGCAACCATTCCCGGGGCTGGCCGTCATTGCTCCAGCTCAGCGTGCGAGCGCCCTCGCCCACCGTGCGCTTGAGCTCTTCGATGGCATCGTGAAGGCTGGCCAGGGCCTGCGGCTGCAAATCCTCGGCCTTGAGGCCCCAGTCGCGCAGGCAGGCTTGCAGCAATGCCTCGGTGAAGTCCGCGCCACCCAGGTAGTTGTCGCCCGTGGAGGCATGCACCTCGATCAATGGCAGGGCGTACTCCAGCACGGTGACGTCGAACGTGCCGCCGCCCAGGTCGAACACCAGGGTGCGCTCGAACTTCTGTTCATGCAGGCCGTAGGCCATGGCGGCGGCGGTCGGCTCGTTGATCAGCCGCTGCACCTTCAGCCCCGCCAGTTCGGCGGCGAATACCGTGCGTTTGCGCTGCTCGTCGCTGAAATAGGCGGGCACCGAGATCACCGCCTCGCTGACCGGACAACCCAGGTAGGCTTCGGCGTCCTGCTTGAGCGAGCCGAGCACCAGCGCCGACAACTCTTCCGGTGTGAAGCGATGCTCACCCAGTTCGAAGCGTTTGTCGCTGCCCATGAAGCGCTTGAACGCCGCCGCGGTCCGTTGCGGGTGGGTGGTCAACCGTGCCCGGGCCGCCTGGCCGACGAGGATGCTGCCATCCTCGTCGACGCTGACCACCGAAGGCGTCAGCACCTCGCCCATGGCGTTGGCGATCAGCCGCGCTTCGCCTACCTGCCAGACAGCGATGAGGCTGTTGGTGGTGCCAAGGTCGATGCCCAGCAGCGGGGCGGTGTATATCGGAGAAGGAGAGAGGCTGGCATCCTGCATGGTCGGTCTCGTGCTTGCGATAAGAACCGGCGCGGGGCCTGCTGGCCACGTGCGGCGGACAGGGGCATTCTGGCGCAATGCCAGAAACAAAAAAAGCGACCATAAGGTCGCTTTGTTTGTGGCTTCCGGGTGTTCAGTGGGCCCTGGAAGCTGGAATATGGCGCGGCGGACGGGACTCGAACCCGCGACCCCCGGCGTGACAGGCCGGTATTCTAACCGACTGAACTACCGCCGCGCTATACATCGAGTGGTGGGTGATGACGGGATCGAACCGCCGACCCTCTGCTTGTAAGGCAGATGCTCTCCCGGCTGAGCTAATCACCCTTCGTCTCGGTGTGGCGCGCATTCTACGGAGGACGTTCCACCCTGGCAAGCACTTTTTTCAAATTTTTTTTCTGATCTTTCAAAGACCTAGCAACCGCTCGCTCTTTCCTTCCATAAGGCGCTACTGGCCCTCTGACAGGGTTGGCCTGGAAGCACCGCTCGGAGAATAATGCCCGCCTTATGCATTAAGGAGAGATTCCCCCTCATGTGGTTCAAGAACCTGCTGACCTATCGCCTGACCCAGGATGTCCCGTTCGAGCCTGAAGCACTGGAAGCCGCCCTGGCCAGCAAGCCGGCCCGCCCCTGCGCCAGCCAGGAACTGACCACCTATGGTTTCGTCGCCCCGTTCGGCAAAGGCGCCGACGCCCCCCTGGTGCATGTCAGCGGTGACTTCCTGCTGATCGCCGCACGCAAGGAAGAACGCATCCTGCCCAGCAGCGTGGTCAACGACGCGGTCAAAGAAAAGGTCGAGGAAATCGAGACCGAGCAGATGCGCAAGGTCTACAAGAAGGAACGCGACCAGATAAAGGACGAGATCATCCAGGCCTTCCTGCCGCGCGCCTTCATCCGCCGCTCGATGATCTTCGCCGCCATCGCCCCGCGCCTGGGCCTGATCCTGGTCAACTCGGCCAGCGCCAAGCGTGCCGAGGACCTGCTGTCGACCCTGCGTGAAGTCATGGGCTCGCTGCCGGTGCGCCCGGTCACCGTGAAGATCGCCCCGGTGGCGACCATGACCGACTGGGTCAAGTCGCAACAGGCCGCCGAAGGCTTCTATGTACTGGACGAATGCGAACTGCGCGACACCGGCGAAGACGGCGGCATCGTGCGCTGCAAGCGCCAGGATCTGACCGGCGAGGAAATCCAGCTGCACCTGAGCACCGGCAAGGTGGTCACCCAGCTGGCCCTGGCCTGGCAGGACAAGCTGTCGTTCGTGCTGGACGACAAGACCGTGATCAAGCGCCTGAAGTTCGAGGAACTGCTGCAGGAACAGGCCGAGCAGGATGGCGGCGACGAGGCCCAGCAGCAGTTCGACGCCAGCTTCACGCTGATGATGATGACCTTCACCGAGTTCCTGCCGGCGCTGTTCGAGGCGCTGGGTGGCGAGGAGATTCCTCAGGGAGTCTGAGTCGCATGACCTGCCGGTGCCGACTTCGTCATTGATGGGTCGGCACTGGCCTCTTCGCGGGCAAGCCCGCTCCCACCGGGATCGCATTGCCCCTGTGGGAGCGGGCTTGCCCGCGAAGAGGCCAGTGAAAAAACAAATCTACAAGAACAAGGACCTGCCCATGCGCGCCCTCGCCGCCCTCAGCCGCTTCGTCGGCAACACCTTCGCCCTCTGGGTACTGCTGTTCGCCGTGCTGGCCTTCCTCATGCCGCAATGGTTCGTCGCCCTCAAGGTCGCCATCGTGCCGCTGCTGGGCCTGGTGATGTTCGGCATGGGCCTGACGCTCAAACTCGACGACTTCGCCGCCCTCGCCCGCCAGCCCTGGCGCGTGGCGCTGGGTGTGGTGGCGCACTTCGTGATCATGCCGGGCGTGGCCTGGCTGCTGTGCCAGGTGTTCCAGCTGCCGCCCGAGATTGCCGTGGGTGTGATCCTGGTTGGCTGCTGCCCGAGCGGCACGGCCTCCAACGTGATGGTCTGGCTGTCCAAGGGCGACCTGGCGCTGGCGGTGGCCATCGCCGCGGTCACCACCTTGCTGGCGCCGTTGCTCACCCCGGCGCTGATCTGGTTCCTGGCCTCGGCCTGGTTGCCGGTTTCGTTCATGGACATGTTCTGGTCGATCCTGCAGTTGGTCATGCTGCCCATCGTGCTCGGCGTGCTGGCCCAGCGCCTGCTCGGCGCCCGCGTGCAGCTGGCGGTACAGGTACTGCCGCTGGTGTCGGTGGTGAGCATCGTGATGATCGTCTGCGCGGTGGTGGCGGCCAGCCAGGCGAAGATCGCCGAGTCGGGGCTGCTGATCATGGCGGTGGTGGTGCTGCACAACAGCTTCGGCTTCCTGCTCGGCTACCTGACCGGCAAGCTGTGCAAGTTGCCGCTGGCCCAGCGCAAGTCGCTGGCGCTGGAGGTGGGCATGCAGAACTCCGGGTTGGGCGCGGCGCTGGCGGCGGCGCATTTCTCGCCATTGGCGGCGGTGCCCAGCGCGTTGTTCAGCGTGTGGCACAACATCTCCGGGGCCTTGCTGTCGACCTGGTTCCGGCGGATGGAAGCCTCGGACGCGGATCAGGCTGCGGTACCGGTCAGGCATTGATACGGGCCCGTGAAGAGGCCGGCAGCGCAGCCATCCATCCTCCAGGCTTGCCTCTCCCCCAACAAATGTGCAATATAGTGCGCACTGTGAGGACGGCCTCACGACGCACCGCGTGACCAATCAGGGGACGGCCCCATCATTGATAACGATGGAGACTCACCATGTCCTGGATCATCCTGCTGTTCGCCGGCCTGTTCGAAGTCGGCTGGGCTGTCGGCCTCAAGTACACCGACGGCTTCACCCGCCCCATGCCGACGATCCTCACCGTCGGCGCGATGGTCATCAGCCTTGGCCTGCTCGGCCTGGCCATGAAGGAATTGCCGCTGGGCACCGCCTATGCCATCTGGACCGGCGTCGGCGCTGTCGGCACGGTGATCGCCGGGATCATCCTGTTCGGTGAATCCATGGCGCTGATCCGCCTGGCCAGCGTCGCCCTGATCATCACCGGCCTGGTCGGCCTGAAGGTCAGCGCCAGCTGACCTTCCCCTCTTCCCACCTCAACGCAAGTCGCCGCGCAGCAGGCTCACCTGTTCGCGCAGCGCTTCGGGCTGCGCCGCTTCCACCGGGATGGCGGCGCCGGCCACCAGGGTCACCCGCGACCACAGGCGCCTGAAGAAGCCTTTATTCGGATCGCGACTGAAGAAACTGCCCCACAGCCCCTGCAACGCCAACGGGATCACCGGCACCGGCGTCTCCTGCAGAATCCGGTTCACGCCGCCCTTGAACACATCGATTTCACCGTCAGCGCTCAACTTGCCCTCAGGGAAGATGCACACCAGCTCGCCATCGGCCAGGTACTGGGCGATGCGGACAAAGGCACGCTCGTAGCTGGCCTCGTCCTCGTTGCGCCCGGCAATCGGGATGGCGCCGGCGGTGCGGAACACGAAATTGAGCACCGGCAGGTTGTAGATCTTGTAGTACATGACGAAGCGGATCGGACGGCGGATAGCGCCACCGATCAGCAGCGCATCGACGAACGACACGTGGTTGCACACCAGCAAGGCCGCACCTTCATCAGGGATACGCTGCAGTTCGCGGTGCTCGACCCGGTACATCGAGTGGCTGAGCAGCCAGATCAGGAAGCGCATGGTGAATTCCGGCACGATGCGGAAGATGTAGGCGTTGACCGCGATGTTGAGCAGCGAGACCACCAGGAACAGCTGCGGGATGCTCAGCTTGGCCAGGCTCAGCAGCACGATGGTGACAATGGCCGAAACCACCATGAACAAGGCATTGAGGATGTTGTTGGCGGCAATCACCCGCGCCCGCTCGCCCTCCGGCGTGCGTGCCTGGATCAGCGCATACAGCGGCACGATGTAGAAACCACCGAACACGCCAAGCCCGACGATCGAGACCATGATCCACCAGGCCTGGCTCATGCCCAGCAAGGCCAGCCAGTCATGCGGCGCCTGGCCCGCCGGCACATCGCCCGAGTGCCACCACCAGAGCAGGCCGAACAGGGTCAGGCCGAACGAGCCGAACGGCACCAGGCCGATCTCCACCTTGCGTCCGCTCAGGCGTTCGCACAACAGCGAGCCGACCGCGATGCCCACCGAGAACAGGGTCAGCACCAGGGTCACCACGGTCTCGTCGCCATGCAGCCAGTCCTTGGCATACGCCGGGATCTGGGTCAGGTAGATGGCGCCGACGAACCAGAACCACGAGTTGCCGACGATCGAACGGGACACCGCTGGCGTTTGCCCCAGGCCCAGGCGCAGGGTGGCCCAGGACTGCTTGAAGATGTTCCAGTCCAGTTTCATTTCCGGCGCGGCGGCGGCGGCCCGGGGGATCCAGCGGCTGGCCAGGTAGCCGAGCACGGCGGTGACGACCACCCCCGTCGCCGCCACCGTGGCGTAGCTGGACGATGACATCATCACCCCGGCACCGATGGTGCCCGCCAGGATCGCCAGGAAGGTGCCCATCTCGACCAGGCCGTTGCCCCCCACCAGCTCCTCTTCACGCAGGGCCTGGGGCAGAATCGAGTACTTCACCGGGCCGAACAGCGCCGAGTGGGTGCCCATGGCGAACAGTGCCACCAGCATCAGCTCCAGGTGGTGGGTGACGAAACCGGTCGCGCCGATGGCCATGATGACGATTTCGGCCAGCTTGATCGCGCGGATCAGGCGGTCCTTGGCGAACTTCTCGCCGAATTGCCCGGCCAGCGCCGAAAACAGGAAGAACGGCAGGATGAACAGCAAGGCGCACAGGTTGACCCAGATCGAGCGGTCGCCTTCCAGGCTCAGCTTGTAGAGGATCGCCAGGATCAGCGACTGCTTGAACAGGTTGTCGTTGAAGGCGCCCAGCGACTGGGTGATGAAGAACGGCAGGAAGCGCCGCTTGCCGAGCAGGGTGAATTGCGAGGGGTGACTCATCGTCCGTGTACCTGGTTGGGCTTTGTCATTGGAGGCACGCACAGCGCGCAAAGCCACAAATCTGCACGGGATCGGCCCCAGGTACAAGATTTACCCAGGCCGGTCCCGCTCCAGTAAAAGCCAGGACAGGATCAAGACTGGGCAATGCACGGCGACACGAACAACTCGCCGCGCCAGGCCCCACGCAGGGTCCGACTGGCCACCAGCAGCCAGAGCAGCGCCAGCGCCACCACCAGCACCTGGCCGAACACCGCGAAAAATCCCAGCCCCAGCCAGGCGGCCAGCTTCAAGGTGGCCAGGCAGTACACGCCCAGCGGGAAGGTGAACCCCCACCAGCCCAGGTTGAACGGCATGCCCTGGCGCATGTAGCGCAAGGTGATCAGCACCGCCGTCAGCAACCACCACAACCCCGCACCCCAGAGCACGATGCCGGCCACCAGGCCAAGTCCCCGGGCCACCTCGCCGAGGCTGCCCAGGCCGTTGGCAGCGAACACCGCCGGCGCATCGCCGCCCAGCACCAGCATGCCCAGCGCGCCGGTGCCGATCGGCCCGAGCGCCAGCCAGCTGGAGGCCGCCATGTTGGCCGGCGGCAGCTTGTGCAGCGCCATGCGCAGCATGAGGATGGTGAGGATGCTGAATGCCACCGGCAACGACACCGCCCACATCACATAGCTGGTGATCACCACCAGGAACTGCCGGTGGGCATCCAACAGGTGCGGCGCCAGCAGCCCACCGCTGGCGGCGGCGACCTCGGCCGCCACCACCGGCAGCAGCCAGACCGCGGTCATCTGATCGATGCTGTGCTCCTGGCGGGTGAACATCAGGTAGGGAATCGCCACGCCGCACAACAGTGCCAGGCCGACATCCAGCCACCACAAGGCTTCGACCCACGGCACCAGCCCCTCGCCCCAGCGCGCCAGGCCGAACACCAGCGCACCATTGAGAATGGTGGCCAGCCCCATGGGAATGGTGCCGAAGAACATCGACACGGTGGAGTGGGCGAAAATTCGCCGAGCCTCGTCGAAGAACAGCACCCAGCGTGCGCCATACAGGACACAGAACAGGACGAACAGGCCAATGGTCAGCCACCACAAGCCTTCCGCCAGGCTATCCAGGCCGGGCACCTGCAGCTGATGAAACGCCAGCGCCAGCACACCGGTTCCCATGGTGGCGGCGAACCAGTTGGGAGTGAACTGGCGGATCACCTCGCGGGGGTGGGCCAGCTGGCTGAGCGGGCGCCACGAGGAGGCGCGGGTCTGGGGGCATGGCATGGGATGTCTCCTGGCCTTGTGTAAGGTGAGCTCATCTTATGCCCACATCGAATATCTATATAACGGGTAATTTCTCTAACTATTATCTGTTTTGCAGATATAGCAAAAGCCATGGATGCTGGAATATGCTTGGCGCGGCTTTCCCACGACAAGAATGACAAGGACGTGTCGATGCTCACCGCTCTCAAGGGTTATCCCAAGCCTGTCCGGCTGCTGCTGCTCACCACCTTCACCCTGACCATCGCCCGGGCGATCACCCTGCCCTACCTGGTGGTGTACCTGTCCGCGCACATGGCCCTGTCGATCGGCCAGACCGGCCTGCTGGTCGGCGGCGCGATGTTCGTGGCCTCGTTGCTGGGACTCTATGGCGGTCACCTGGTCGACACCCTGCGCAGCCATACGCTGATCGTCGCCAGCACGCTGGTGTTCGCCCTGGCCTTCGTGGGGATCGTGGCCAGCACCTCGGCCACACTGTTCTTCTGCTTCCTGGTCGTGGCCAATCTGACCCAGACAGTGGTGGACATCGCCGCCAAGGCGGGCTTCTGCGCCTTGCTGCCGGAGGACAGACGCGGCGAGGTGTTCGCCATCAAGTACACCTTCAACAACATTGCCTGGGCCGGTGGGCCGATGCTCGGGGTGTTGCTGATCGGAACCGACGACCACCTGCCGTTCCTGGTCTCCGCCCTGATAGGCCTGGGCCTGAGCCTGACCTACTACCGCCTGGGCGAACGTGACCTGATGAGCCGCACCGAAGGCGAACCGGCGGCGGGCTTCGCCGAAGTCGCCCTGGGCATGCTGCGCGATCGGCGGCTGGTCTGCTTCACCTTGGGCGGTGTGCTCAGTGCCGTGGTGTTCGGGCAATTCACCGCCTATCTGTCCCAGTACCTGGTGGTGACCATCCAGGATCCCGCCGAGGTGGCGCGGCTGGTGGGCTACCTGGTGACCACCAACGCCGTCACGGTGATCGTCCTGCAGTACGTGATCGGCCGACGCATCGCCCGCCAGCAGCTGATGGGCTGGCTGATGGCCGGCATGGCCATGTTCATCGCCGGACTGCTGGGATTCTCCATGGCCGGTTCGGTACTGGCCTGGTGCCTGGCCATGCTGGTGTTCACCCTGGGCGAGATCATCGTGATCCCGGCCGAATTCATGTTCATCGACCTGATCGCGCCGGAGCACCTGCGCGGCGTCTATTACGGCGCGCAGAACCTGTCCAACCTGGGCGCGGGGCTGGGGCCGATGCTGGTGGGCCTGGCGCTGGGGCACCTGATGCCGGCGGCGGTGTTCTACCTGCTGATCGCTTCGGTGATACTGGCGGGATGTTTCTATTACCTGGGGACGCGTCGTCAAGGTTGAGGCGGGAGCGGCGGTGAACCAATGCGACTTGCCCGGCGATGACGATGTTCGACATGACATCGCAATCGCGGGGCAAGTCCGCTCCCGCAAATGAGTCCTGCGACGACCTGCCACTGCGACCATGGTCGGCGCTGACGAACCGAGTCCTGCGTGCCAGACTGGTTGATCGGGACCGCGTTTCTTTTCTTGCTCCGGAGTTTGCATGTCGTTGTCCAGCGGGCTGATCGCCGTGGTCGCCCTGGCCTATATGGCCATCATGTTCGCCATCGCCTTCTATGGCGACCGCCGCAGCACGCCGTTGCCGCCGCGCTTGCGTGCCTGGGTGTACAGCCTGTCGCTGGCGGTGTACTGCACCAGCTGGACCTTCTTCGGCGCGGTCGGCCAGGCCGCCGAGCAGCTCTGGGCCTTCCTGCCCATCTACCTGGGCCCGGTGCTGTTGCTGATCTTCGCGCCCTGGGTGCTGCAGAAGATGGTGCTGATCAGCAAACAGCAGAACATCACCTCCATCGCCGACTTCATCGCCGCCCGCTACGGCAAGTCGCAGAGCCTCGCGGTGGTGGTGGCGCTGATCTGCCTGGTCGGGGTGCTGCCCTACATCGCCCTGCAGCTCAAGGGCATCGTCCTCGGCGTGAACCTGCTGATCGGCGCCAATGCCGATGCCACCGGCAGCCGCGTGCAGGACACCGCGCTGGTGGTGTCGCTGGTGCTGGCGCTGTTCGCCATCGTCTTCGGCACCCGCAGCCTGGATGTCACCGAGCACCACCGCGGCATGGTCCTGGCCATCGCCTTCGAGTCGCTGGTCAAGCTGCTGGCCTTCCTCGCCGTGGGCGCCTTCGTGGTGTTCAACCTGTACGACGGTTTCGACGACCTGTTCACCCAGGCGCGCCAGTCGGTGCACCTGAGCGATTACTGGAACGAGACCATCAACTGGCCGTCGATGGTGGTGCAGACCGCCGTGGCGATGATGGCGATCATCTGCCTGCCCAGGCAGTTCCACGTCACCGTGGTGGAGAACATCGAGTCCCAGGACATGCGCCTGGCCCGCTGGGTGTTCCCGCTGTACCTGGCGCTGGCCGCGCTGTTCGTGGTGCCGATCGCCCTGGCCGGGCAGATGCTGCTGCCGGGCACGGTGATCTCCGACTCCTTCGTGATCAGCCTGCCGCTGGCCGAGGCGCACCCGAGCCTCGCGCTGCTGGCCTTCATCGGCGGCGCCTCGGCCGCCACCGGCATGGTCATCGTCGAGGCCGTGGCCCTGTCGACCATGGTCTCCAACGACATGCTGCTGCCCTGGCTGCTGCGGCGCAACAACGCCGAGCGACCGTTCGAGGTGTTCCGCCACTGGATGCTCTCGGTGCGTCGGGTGACCATCGTGGTCATCCTCCTGCTGGCCTACGTCAGCTACCGCCTGCTCGGCTCCACCGCGAGCCTGGCGACCATCGGCCAGATCGCCTTCGCCGCGGTGACCCAGCTCACCCCGGCCATGCTCGGCGCGCTGTACTGGAAACAGGCCAACCGCCGTGGTGTGTTCGCCGGCCTGGCCGCCGGCATCTTCCTGTGGTTCTACACCCTGGTGCTGCCGATTGCCGCCCACAGCCTGGGCTGGTCGCTGTCGCTGTTTCCGGGCCTTGCGTGGCTGCACGGCAATCCGTTCAACCTGCCGATCACCCCGCTCACCCAGGGCGTGGTGCTGTCGCTGGCGGGCAACTTCACCCTGTTCGCCTGGGTCTCGGTACTGTCGCGTACCCGGGTGTCCGAGCACTGGCAGGCGGGCCGCTTCATCGGCCAGCAGACCAGCGCCCGCCCGTCCAGCAAGCCATTGCTGGCGGTGCAGATCGACGACCTGCTCAAGCTCGCCGCGCGCTTCGTCGGCGAGGAGCGCGCCCGGCAGAGCTTCATCCGCTTCGCCTACCGTCAGGGCAAGGGCTTCAACCCCAACCAGAACGCCGATGGCGACTGGATCGAACACACCGAACGCCTGCTCGCCGGGGTGCTCGGCACCTCCTCGACCCGCGCCGTGGTCAAGGCCGCAATCGAAGGCCGCGACATGCAGCTGGAGGATGTCGTGCGCATCGCCGACGAGGCCAGCGAAGTGCTGCAGTTCAACCGGGCGCTGCTGCAAGGCGCCATCGAGAACATCAACCAGGGCATCAGCGTGGTCGACCAGAACCTGCACCTGGTGGCCTGGAACCGTCGCTACCTCGAGCTGTTCAACTACCCCGACGGGCTGATCAGCGTTGGCCGGCCGATCGCCGACATCATCCGCTACAACGCCGAGCGTGGCCTGTGCGGCCCCGGCGAGGCCCAGGTGCATGTCGCGCGGCGCCTGCACTGGATGCGCCAGGGCCGCGCACACTCTTCCGAACGCCTGTTCCCCAATGGCCGGGTGATCGAACTGATCGGCAACCCGATGCCGGGCGGCGGCTTCGTCATGAGCTTCACCGACATCACCCCGTTCCGTGAGGCCGAGCAGGCCTTGCGCGACTCCAACGAAGGGCTCGAACAGCGAGTCGCCGAACGTACCCACGAACTGTCGCAGCTCAACCAGGCTCTGACCGAGGCCAAGAGCCGCGCCGAAGCGGTCAGCCAGTCGAAGACGCGTTTCCTGGCCGCCGTCAGCCACGACCTGATGCAACCGCTCAACGCCGCCCGGCTGTTCTCCGCCGCCTTGTCCCAGCAGGCCGAAGGCATGAACGACGAGGCCCGCCAGCTGGTGCAGCACATGGACAGCTCGCTGCGCTCGGCCGAAGAGCTGATCAGCGACCTGCTGGATATCTCGCGTCTGGAGAACGGCAAGGTCACCCCCGATATCAAGCCTTTCGCCCTCAACGAACTGTTCGACACCCTCGGCGCCGAGTTCAAGGTCCTGGCCGCCGAGAAAGACCTGGAGTTCCGCCTGCGCGGCAGCCGCCTGCGGGTGGACAGCGACATGAAACTGCTGCGCCGGGTGCTGCAGAACTTCCTCACCAACGCCCTGCGCTACGGCAAGAGCCCGATTCTGCTGGGCGTGCGCCGCCAGGGCGGGCAGCTGTGGCTGGAGGTGTGGGATCGCGGCCCCGGTATCGCCGACGACAAGCTGCAGGTGATCTTCCAGGAGTTCAAACGCCTGGACAGCCACCGCACCCGCGCCGAAAAGGGCCTGGGCCTGGGCCTGGCGATCGCCGACGGCCTGTGCCGGGTGCTTGGGCATCCGCTGGAAGTGCGTTCGTGGCCGGGCAAGGGCAGCGTGTTCCGCGTCGGCGTGCCGATCGCCCAGAGCGCCGCGCCGGCGGCCACGGCCCCCGTGGAACAGGCCGGCCAACCGCTGGCCGGCCTGCAAGTGCTGTGCGTGGACAACGAAGACAGCATCCTGATCGGCATGAACAGCCTGCTCAGCCGCTGGGGCTGCCAGGTGTGGACCGCGCGCAACCAGGCCGAATGCGAGGCGTTGCTGGGCAAAGGCCTGCGCCCGCACCTGGCGCTGGTGGACTACCACCTGGACGACGGCGAAACCGGCACCGGCCTGATGGGCTGGCTACGGGCACGCCTGGGCGAGCCGGTACCGGGCGTGGTGATCAGCGCCGACGGGCGCAACGAGACCATCGCCATGGTCCACGCCGCCGGCCTCGACTACCTGGCCAAGCCAGTCAAGCCGGCGGCCCTGCGCGCCCTGCTCAATCGGCATCTGAGCCAGGTTCAGTAAGGGCTTCGTCAGTCAGGGCGCGCTCGATCAGCTCGGCCGGCAGGCTCTTGCTGGCCCGGGCGCCAAGCAGCTTGAGCTGCTCGCTGCGGCTGACCAGGTTGCCGCGCCCCTCGCACAGCTTGTTGCGCGCCGCCGCGTAGGCCTTGTCCACCTGGGCCAGGCGCGCGCCCAGTTCGTCCAGGTCCTGGATGAACAGCACGAACTTGTCGTAGAGCCAGCCGGCGCGCTCGGCGATCTCACGGGCGTTCTGGCCCTGGCGCTCCTGCTTCCACAAGCTGTCGATCACCCGCAAGGTGGCCAGCAGGGTGGTCGGGCTGACGATCACGATCTGCCGGTCGAAGGCCTCCTGGAACAGGTTGGGCTCGGCCTGCAGCGCCGCCGAGAAGGCCGCCTCGATCGGCACGAAGAGCAACACGAAATCGAGGCTGTGCAGGCCTTCCAGGCGGCTGTAATCCTTGCTCGAGAGCCCTTTTACATGGTTGCGCAGCGACTGCACGTGCTGCTTGAGCGCCGCTTCGTCGTTGCTGCCGACGAACTGCTGGTAAGCGGTGAGGCTGACCTTGGCATCGACCACCACTTGCTTGTCGCCCGGCAGCATGATCAGCACGTCGGGCTGGAAACGCTCGCCGTCGGCGCTCTTGAGGCTTACCTGGGTCTGGTACTCGCGGCCCTTCTCCAGGCCGGCATGCTCCAGCACCCGCTCCAGGATCAGTTCGCCCCAGTTGCCCTGGGTCTTCTGACCCTTGAGTGCCTGGGTCAGGTTGGTGGCCTCGTCGGACAAGCGCAGGTTGAGCTGTTGCAGGCGCTCGAGCTCCTTGCCCAGGGAGAAACGTTCGCGGGCTTCCTGCTGGTAGCTTTCCTCGACGCGCTTCTCGAACGCCTGGATGCGCTCCTTGAGCGGGTCGAGCAACTGCCCCAGGTGCTGCTGGCTGGTCTGGGCGAAGCGCTGTTCGCGCTCGTCGAAGATCTTGGTGGCCATGTCGGCGAACTGGGCGCGCAGCGTGTCGCGGGCTTGCTGCAGGTCTTCGAGACGCTGCTGATGGTTTTCCTGCTGCTCGCGCAGTTCCGCCTCCAGACGCGCGCCCTGGGCCTCCAGACGGCGCAGTTCAGCCTCACGGTTGGCACGCTCGAGGCCCCAGGCGTGTGCGGCATCGCGGGCGTTGTCGCGGTCGATCTGCAGCAATTCCAGCTCACGGCCCTGGGCCGCCAGCTGAGTCTGCTTGACGGTGTTGGCTTCGCTGAGGTCGCTGATCTCGTCGCGACTGGCCTCCAGTTGCGCCTGCAGGCCCGCCTGGGCCAGCTGTGCGGCGTTGAGGCGCTCTTCCAGCAAGGCCTGCTCGGCCTTGCGCGCACCCTGGCCGCGCTGCATCTGCATGACCCAGCCCAGGCAGGGCACGGCACCTGCCATCAAGCCCAGCAGAATGCTGGTCAGATCCACTGTCATGCTTACCCCGATCGAACGTTGACGAATGCTGCGCAGCTTATCAGCCTGTTGGCGCGGTTGCCTGTTGCGCTCCAGGGCAGCGGGTTTACCCGCGAAGCAGGCGCCGCGCCTCCTGGGATCCCTGCCCCGCCGCGAGCTCCAGCCAATAACGGGCCTGCTCCGGCTCCCGGGCCTGGCACTGCCGGCCGTATTCCAGCTGTGCCCGTCGATCACCGGCACGGGCCGCCTGGCGCAGCAGCTCATGGCCGATACGCCGGTCGCGCGCATTGCCGCAATCGCGGCAGAGCATCTGTCCCAGGCGGCTCTGGGCCACCACCACTCCCTGGCGCGCAGGCTGCTTGAGCAGTCGCCCGGCCAAGTGCTTGACGCTGGGCCTGTCGCCCAGGCGCGGGCTGTCGAGCAGCCACAAGGCCACTTTCAGGGACAAGCGCTTGGGGGGAGGCAACGATGGGGAGGCGACAGGGCTGGAGAGGTGTTTACCGCGAAGCTTCATGACCGACAGCGATGGTGACTCGAAAGGCGCGCCACTCTACTCCTTTTTGTCGGTTCTGACCTGATCGACTTATGGCTGATCGCTTTTTTTTTCGATGTTTTTTTCTTGACGTTTTCCCGGGAAAAATGCCGGGTCGGCGCCCCTCGCCCGATTGTCGGACACTTGATGAAACTGCTGGCACGCCCGTGCTAGAGCAAGCGCCCGGGACAATCCACAGATCCTGTGGATAACTCGGTGGACAACCGCTCCACGCTGCCCTCAAACCCCTGTGAAATGGGGCTTTCAGTCAAACTGACGATTTTTTCACCAGCAAAAATTAGTGTTTTTTTTCATTGACTTACCCCTTGAGTCAAGTCATTGGCGAGCCTTCCACAGGATGTTGCAAGAGGGTTACAACTCCCCGTCCGAGTGTGTACAAGTGCACCATCAAACGGCATATCGATGCACGAAAACGGTACATTGGGGCTATTGACGGGGCATTTCCCCCTCTTCACAGCCACGCCGATAGGCGACATAATGGCCGGCTCCGCGCAAGAAGAGCCAAACACTTGCATTACCTTGAATGTTCGTGTAGGTTTGCGCCCCGTTAGTACCCAGCTGAAAGTCATTCTGGCCATCACGTCCCTCCAGCCCTACCCTCGAAGACGAGCAGGCGCTGCCATTCAGGACCGGCCCATTCGATGATTCACTTGGCAATCCATGCCTGGCACGAATCACGTCTCAGATTGATCAGGATCTTCCCCGGCGCCTAGAACCCTGGCCCCGGAGTGCTGCCTGCCTTCTGTCGTACCTACCAGTCAGCCCAGCGCCCACCTATTGCATGCGCCCCTCTGGCTGCCCTGTTCCAGTCAGGTTCTGCGTCTCCTTAATAAAGACGTCACTGGAACGTTTCTATTGTGCACGGATCAAAAACCGTGTCTTACGCAGGAACATCCAACAATATGAGCAACCATCAACAAATCCAGGCTGCCTTTGGCACCCTTTCCCAGGCCTTCGCACCACTGAAGTGCCTGATCGTCGCCCCACGCAAGGGCAGCTTCAGCTTCACCCTGGTCGACGAACATGGCGTCGCCTGTCACACCGAACGCCTCTACCCGGAGCAGTACAACCGGGCCGAGCCGCTGCAGGCCGTGATCGATCGCACGCGACAGTCGCTGACCGCATGAATGAATGGCGGGCAATAAACGCCATGAATACGCCATCGCGTCATCAGCCTGAAGGTAATTGGCTTAATCGCCAGCGGGCATATGCCCCGCGCCTTCGGGCTGCAATCGATTTAAAAACAGCCCTTTACACCACAGTTATCACACTACACTTCAACTCGAGCGGCGCTTGCCGCTTCCGGCGGGCCTGACCACTCACCAGCTGCCAAGCTCCAGCGCCCGTCGGCCCTTTTCAGCAGAGGGCATCATGGGCATCGCTGCGAACGAGTTGAGTCAATACGTGATCCGGCCAACCCTGATCTACCTGGACCGCCACTGCGCCAGCGCCGAAGCTTTGTTGCTGGGTGTTGCCGCCAGCCAGTCGGGCCTGGGTTCCGCCCTGCATGACCGGCGCGGCCATGGCTTGTACCGAATCGGCGAACATCGCCACCGCTGCCTGTGGGACGACTTCCTCGCCCGCGATCCCGAGCTGGCCAGCCTGGTCCGCGGCCTGGCCAGCCAGCACGCCTTCCTCGGCGGCCCCCACCTGGAACTCACCGTCAATCTGCGCTACGCCACGGCCATCGCCTGGATGCTCATCGAAGAGCAGGCCACGCCCTTGCCGGCGGCCGACGACCTGCTGGGCCTGGCACGCATCTGGCGCCAGACGTTCCACCCCCAGGGGCGCCTGCGTGACTTCACCCAGGCCTGGCATCACTGCGTCGCTCCCGAACAGGTGATGGCCTCCTGACAAGCCTTCGCATTTGCAACATGAAAAAAAGGAATTTTGGTCGGATTGTCCTACAAAACCGCTCTATCTCCTGCGTTTGAGCCTATAGCGTGGAGCGGTATTTGTTGGTAGCTTTTCGCCCCGGAGATCCCAAGGAGTTTCTAATAATGAAAAAAGTAATGCTCAAAACCTCTCTCGGCATTGCCGTTGCCCTCGCTTCCAGCCAATTGCTCGCCAGTGGTTTCGCCCTGAACGAACAAAGTGTCAGCGGCATGGGGACAGGTTTTGCGGGTCGTTCTTCTGCTGCCGAAGATGCAAGTACCGTGTACGGCAACCCGGCGGGCATGTCCCGCCTGAAGCGCGACCAGATGACCGTCGGCGGTGCCGCGGTCATCGCCAAGTCCGATATTTCCGGGCCTGGCAGCAACAAAGGGGGGGAAACTGACGGTGACATGGTGCCTGTGGTCGGCGTGCCGATGGGCTACTACGTCAAGTCGATCGATGACCACTGGAGCGTCGGTTTCGGCGTCTACGTGCCATTCGGCCTGGTCACCGACTACGGTAGCGACGATGCTGCGCGCTACTGGGGCAAGAAGAGCCATGTCGAGGTCGTGACCTTCCAGCCGACCGTGAGCTATGCGTTCAACGACAAGGTTTCGATCGGTTTCGGTCCGACCATCAACCGCATCAAGGGCGAGCTCGGCTCGAACCTGGCCAGCGTGTCGCCGCTGCGCCCGGCCGATGGCGAGGTCAAGATCAAGGGTGACGATACCGCCGTTGGCTACAACATCGGTATCCTGGTGCAGGCCACCGACCGTACCCGCGTCGGCCTGACCTACCACTCGATGGTCGACTACAAGCTCGAAGGCAAGACCAAGGTCAGCTACCCGCTGCTCGGCCTGGACGGCAACAAGTTCGATGCGTCCCTGAAGATCAAGACGCCCGAGTCGGTGGACTTCTCGGTCACCCACGAGCTGGACGACCAGTGGACCCTGTACGCAGGCAGCACCTGGACCCGCTGGAGCCGACTGGAAGCGATCACCGTCAACAACGACGTTCCGGCAGGCCCTGCCGGGCAGTTCGCGACCATCTCCGAGGAGCAGAACTGGCACGACACCTGGGCTCACGCCATTGGCGCCTCCTACAAGGTGAACAAGGAGTGGACCCTGCGTACCGGTTTCTCGGTCGACCAGTCGCCGACCAACAACACCAACCGCTCCCCGCGCATCCCCACTGGCGATCGCAAGATCTTCAGCATCGGTGCCGGCTGGAGCCCGACCGACGACATGACCATCGACGTGGCCTACTCCTACCTGTGGGAAGAGGACACCAAGGTCAACAACCAGCCGCACAGCGTTAGCGAAGCAGGTCTCAAAGGCAGCTACCAGGCCAAGTACGAAAACAGCGCCCACGGCGTTGGCGCTTCGCTGACCTACCGCTTCTAAGTGACATCCGCTGCATGAAGAAACCGCCCTCGTGGCGGTTTTTTCATGCCTGCACGCACCAGCTCTCTCCCAGGCACTGTTGCAGGTAGTCCATGAACACACGCACCTTGGTGGTCATGGCATAACGGTCGGCCACGCACAGGTAGACGTCCATCGGCTCCGTCTGGGCGTACGCCTGACCGCCCTCGCTCAAGGCGAACAGCTGCACCAGGGCGCCGGTTTCCAGGTGCGGGCGCACGATGAACTCGGCCAGCCGGGTGATGCCGCCGTCATGCAACGCCATCTGGGTCAGGGCCTCGATATCGTCGCTGATCAGCGTCCTGCCGAAGCGCGCCTCGAAACGCGCCCCGTCACGCATGAAGCCCCAGGGCAGGAAACGCCCGTCGACCGGATAGCGGAACACCAGGCAATTGTGGTCGTGCAGCGCTTCGGGCGTGACCGGCCAGCCGGCGCCGGCCAGGTAACCAGGGGATGCGCAACAGATGAACGGTATACGGGCGATATGCCGGGCCAGCAGCTGATCTTCCAGCTGTGGCGTGATGCGCAGGCTCACATCCACGTCTTCACGGGCATGATTGACCTTGCGATCAGTCATCAACAACTCTATCGAAAGCAACGGATAACGCTTGCTGAAGGCCGGTATCAGCGGTGCCAGCACATGCCGGCCGAACGCCGACGTGGACGCAATGCACAGGCGCCCCTGAGGCTCGCTGTCGGGCGTGCTGACGGCCTGCTCGGCGAACTCCAGGTCACGCTCGATATGTCGCACCCGCTGGTAGTACAGGTTGCCTGCGCCGGTCAGCGCCATGCTGCGTGTGGTACGGGCCACCAGGCGCACCTGCAGGTGCGCCTCCAGCCTGGCCAGGTTCTGGCTCACCGCCGCCGGGGTCAACCCCAGTGCCCGGGCGCCACCGGCAATGCTGCCGGCTTCGACCACCTTGATGAAACTGCGGATGGCATTGAGCAGGTCCATGTGGCGCTCTCGAGATTCGTAAGAATTTCTTTATAAAGAACTCAATGCCCAGGGTCTACAGCGCCGCGCATGGCCATTGTTAACCTGCCCGCTCACCCCTTAGAGCAGGAGACACGATGAACGAAACAACCTCCACCCGCAGTCGCCGCAAGCTGCATCCCAGGGCGACGCCCTATGTGTTCGCCCTCTACATGTCGGCGATCATGGCATTGCTGATGTGCTTCGTGATCACGGCGGCGAACGCCGGGGTCGATGCCCACTACCTGGGCAACGTGCTCAAGGCCTACCAGTTGGCGATGCCGGTGGCCTTCGTCTGCGTGCTGATGGTGCGTCCGCTGGTGATCCGCCTGGTGGCGCTCACCGTCCACGCGCATTGAACCCACCGGGCCCCGTGCGGCCCGCGTCAGGGTTGCGAGGCGATGGCCTTCTCGATCGCCGCCTTGAAGGCTGGATCATCCGGTTTGGTCAGGCTGGAGAAGTTGCCGATCACCTTGCCCTTGCGATCCACCACGTACTTGTAGAAATTCCACTTCGGCGCGCTGCTCTGCCGGGCCAGCTCGACGAACAGCGGGATGGCGTCCCGGCCGCGCACCGGCTGGGCCTTGGTCATGCTGAAGGTCACGCCGTAATTGGCGTAGCAGACGTTGGCGGTCTTCTCGCTGTCGGCGTCTTCCTGCTTGAAGTCGTTGGACGGCACGCCGAGCATCTCCAGGCCTTGCTCCTGGTAGTCCTTGTACGTCGCCTCCAGCCCTTCGAACTGCGGGGCGAAGCCGCAATAGCTGGCAGTGTTGATCACCACCAGCGGCTTGCCGGCGAAGCGCTGGCACAGGTCGATCTGCTCCTTGCCACGCAGCTCCGGCAGGCTGCCCTGGAGCAAGGCCGGGCAGTCCGCCGCCCAGCTCGAGGTGGCGGCGGCGAAGGCCAGGACGGGTATCGTCAGCCAGCGTGCATGCATCGTGTCGGTCTCCTGCAAGACATTCCCTGAATGTGCAGGGTAGCGCTTAACACACGCTCATGCCCAACTGCATCAATGCCAGCCCGCCCTTGTGCCAGCCCCACCACGCCAGCGCCAGCACCAGCAATGCCGCGATGAGCAGCAGGCCGCGCCCCAGCAGGCGGTTCATGCGGCCTGGGCCTGCAGGCGCGCGACCGGACGCTCGCGCACCGGCCAGTTGAGGGCCGCGGCCAGCAGGCTGAGCAGGATCGAGATCTGCCACACCAGCTCGTAGCTGCCGGTCTGGTCATAGACCACGCCGCCCAGCCAGCCGCCGAGGAACGCACCCAACTGGTGGAACAGGAACACGATGCCGCCGAGCATGGACAGGTTGCGCACGCCGAACAGCGTGGCCACGGTGCCGTTGGTCAGCGGTACCGTGGACAGCCACAGCAGGCCCATGGCGATACCGAACAGGTAGGCGCTGAACTGGGTCACCGGGGCCCAGAGGAACAGCACGATGACCACGGCTCGCAGCAGGTACAGGCCAGTCAGCAGGCGCGGCTTGGACATGCGCCCGCCCAGCCAGCCCGCGGTATAGGTGCCGATGATATTGAACAGGCCAACCAACGCCAGCACGGTGGTGCCGGTGGTCGCCGGCAGGTGCTGGTCGACCAGGTAGGCCGGCAGGTGCACGCCAATGAACACCACCTGGAAGCCACAGACGAAAAAGCCCAGCGCCAGCAACCAGAAGCCTGAATGCGAACAGGCCTCGCGCAGTGCCTGGCCGAGGGTCTGCTCGGCGCCGTGGCTGGGCAGCGGGCGGTCACGCAGCATGCCCACGAAAGGCACGATCAACGCCACCAGCAGGCCCAGCACCAGCAAGGCCGCCGACCAGCCCAGCCACTGGATCAGCCCCAGCGTGCCGGGAAGCATGGCGAACTGGCCAAAGGAGCCGGCCGCGCTGGCGATGCCCATGGCCATGCTGCGCTTCTGCGCTGGCACGGCGCGCCCGACCACACCGAGGATCACCGAGAACGAGGTGCCCGAAAGGCCGATGCCGATCAGCAGTCCAGCGCTCAGCGACAGCGACCAGGCCGAATCGGCCAGGCCCATCATCACCAGGCCGACGGTGTAGAGAATACCGCCGATGACCACCACCTTGGCCGCGCCGAGGCGGTCGGCCAATGCCCCGGAGAACGGCTGGGCCAGGCCCCAGATCAGGTTCTGCAGGGCGATGGCGAAGGCGAACACCTCGCGGCCCCAGCCGAACTCGGCGCTCATCGGCGCTAGGAACAGGCCGAATCCATGCCGCACCCCCAGCGACAGCGCCAGGATCAGCGCCGCCCCCAGTAGTACCCAACCGCTGCTGCGCCAAAGGGAAGTCATTGTCGTTGTCTCCAGCCCATCGCAAGGTTAATACGGGTATATACCCGCTTTTAGTCGTAATGAATCAGGCCAACTGCTCCAGCAGGCGCACCAGCTCGTCGCGCTGGCTTTCACCCAGTCGTTGCACCAATTGCCCCTGGGCCAGTTGCCAGGCCGGGTGGGCGGCGTCCAGCAGCGCCCTGCCCGCATCGCTCAGCAGCACCACACGGTTGCGCTGATCGTCGCCGTCCGCCAGCACCACCAGGCCATCGGCCTCGAGCACCCTGAGGTTGCGGCCCAGGGTGCTGCGCTCCAGCCCCATCGCTTCAGCGAGGCTGGTGATACTGGGCTTGTCGAGCCTCTGCACATGGCGCAGCAGGGAAAACTGGGCGACGTTGATGCCGAAGCCGGCAAGGGCTTCGTCATAATCCCGGCTCACCCCTCGGGCGGCACGACGCAGGTGGGTACAGATGCATTCACTGGTCAGCATGAATGCGTGTATATACCCGCACCTTCGATGTTGCAAGAAATTTCAATGACTCGGCCCAGGTCGCAGACGCCGACGAATCGGCTCGAACGCTGCCGTGGCCTGGCGCACCAGCGGATCGGGCGTGCCCTTGTCGATGGCCTGCCAGTAGCGCCACGGCACTTTCGCCGTGCCCAGTTCGTAATCCATGCCGTCCCAGCTGTCTTCACGGAAGCTGTAGAACGCCCAATGCAACTGGTGGCGGTCCAGTACCGTCAGCACGTCCTCCAGGTACTGGCGGCAGCCCGCCAGTCGCCGCATGCAACCGAACTCGCCGACCACCAGTCGCGAACGCGGCAGGCGCTGCGCATCGGCCCAGTCCACCGGCTGTTGCAGGTAGCGCGCGACCCGCTCGCCATCCCATGGCTGCAGCTGCCCGGCGAACGGCACGGGGCCCGGGTAGGGAATCGGCTGCGGGCGGGCGAGGTTCGGTGCGCTGGTGGCCGCGTAAGGCTCGTACATGTGCACGCTGTACAGCACGCGCTGGTCCGCCAGAGCCCGGGGCCAGTAGCCGAAGGCGTCGGCGGCGGCATACCAGCCGGCATCGACCATGACCGGCGTCTTGTCGTCGACTTCGCGTATCGCCGCGAGCAACTGCCGATAGAGCGCCGGCAGATCACGCGAGCCGCCCTGCTCCCGGGCATACCACTGCTTCATCAGGACAAGGTCGGCATGCTCGGCCAGGCCGCCGTGCTTCTCGGGCGCGGGTTCGTTGACCAGGTTGTAGGCGGCCACGCCGGGATGGTCCTTGAGCGCGTGGGCGAGGTCACGCCAGAAGTGGGCGGCCTGGGTCCAGAAGCGCTTGTCCTGCCACAGGCGATCGTCGAAACGGTCCTGGTTGTTCTGCGCCCAGCGCATGCCGGGGAGCGACAACGGCGTGATGACCACCTTGAGGCCGGCGGCATGGGCGCGGTCGAGCACGTCGACCAGTTGCTTCAGGTCGGCGTTGACCAGCCCCTGGTAGGCATCGGCATTGCCCAGCAGGAAGTCGCGCTCGGCGGGATGCCACTTGTCATAGGACAGACGTACCCAGCTGGCGCCGTAGCCTCTCAGGGCATCGAAATAGGCCTGGTCCGGGGGCAGGCGGTTGAAGCTGTTGCCGCCGTGGCGCGGGGTGTTCCAGAAGTCGATCAAGTCAGCGGCGCTGGCCGGGATGGTGGCGAGAGCCAGCAGGCTGGCGAGTATCCAGTGGTGCATGGCGGGCATTCCTGGCGGTTTGGGGAGCGACCGAAGATAGACGCAATGTTTGGGAATGACTTCCGAGATCTTCGCAGGACACCTCCTAACCCCCTGTGGGAGTATGCCGAGCCTCTCCGTGTGACGGCCTGGGCAGCACCGTCAGTGCACAGCCAGGGTCACCACCACCGTCAACTCCAGAAGCTCCAGCAACGCTCCGGCCGTATCGCCGGTGGTTCCGCCCAGCCGGCGGCAAATCAGGTGACGCAACCCGACGAACACGAGCGACGCCGCCAGCAGCGCCCCCGACACTGCCCAGCCCCCCAGCGCCAGGCTGGCCAGCACACAGCTCGACAACACCCACCCCGCACTGCGCCGAGGCAGGTGCTCGGCCAGGGCGGCGCCGAGCCCCCCCGAGCGCACGTAGGGCGTGCTCAGGAACAATCCGAGCATCGCCGTGCGCCCCACCACCGGCGCCAGCACCAGCAGGCCACCTGCGCCCCGCTCGACCAGCACCCACAGCGCACAGAACTTCAGCAGCAGCACCAGCACCAGTGTCACCACGGCGATCGGCCCGCTGCGCGGATCCTTCATGATCCGCAGGGTACGCTCGCGGTCGCCGAAGCCACCCAGCCAGGCATCGGCGCTGTCGGCCAGGCCGTCCAGGTGCAGCGCGCCGCTGAGCAGTACCCACAACGCCAGCAGCAAGGCGGCATGCAAGGGCGCAGGCGTGCCTTGCAGCAGGTGACTGGCGAGCCACAGCAACAGACCGAACAGCAGCCCCACGAGGGGATAGAACAGCAGCGAACGCCCCATCTCCCGCGACGCCGGCATGCCCGGCAGGCGCACCGGCAGGCTGCTGAGGAACTGCAGGGCGATCCAGAACGGCAGCATCTCACCGCACCTCGCGCATCAGGCCGCCGTCATCCAGCACCAGGCGCACCAGCGCTGCGTGCCCGACCTCGACCTGCAACAGCTGCTCGCGTGGCAACCCACGCGCCCTGGCCAGCAGCAGGCGCATCACGCCACCGTGAGTGACCAGCAGTACCCGCTTGCCCGCGTGCTCGCGCCGCAGCCCTTGCACCGCGGCCAGCACCCGCTCGGCAAAATCGAGCACCGGCTCGCCCGCGGGCGGGGTGAAGGCATAGGGATCGTTCCAGAACAGGCCCAGGCCATCGGCGTCGGTCTGCATGATCTGCGCGGCGCTGCGCCCTTCCCAATCGCCGAAATGCAGTTCGCGCACACCCGCCTCACGCTGGACCGGCAGGTCCAGGCGGGCGCCCAGCTCTTCGGCGAACGACAGGCAACGCTGCAACGGCGAGCTGACCAGCACGTCCCAGGGACCGGCACCGCTCACGGCCTGGCGCATCTGCGCCCAGCCGGTGACGGTCAAGGCATCGTCGAGGCTGCCGCGCAAGCCGCCGCCCAGTTCCGTCTCGCCATGGCGCAGCAGGTCGAGGATCATGCCGGGCGATCCGCCACCGCCGCCTCGGCGAAGGTCGCCATCTGTCCGTGCAGGGCACAGGCCAGGCGCATCAGCGGCACCGCCAGCGCCGCGCCGCTGCCCTCGCCCAGGCGCAGGCCCAAGGCCAGCAGCGGCTCGGCCTCCAGGGCCGCCAGCAAGGCCCTGTGCCCCGGCTCGGCGCCCTGGTGGGCGAACAGCAGCCAGGGACGGCTTTGCGGGTTGAGGCGCACCGCCACCAGGGCGGCGACACTGCAGATGAAACCATCGACCAGCACCGCCACGCCGTGCTGGGCACAGGCCAGGTAGGCACCGACCAGCGCGGCGATCTCGAAACCACCGACACAGGCCAGTGCCTGCAGCGGCTGGTCGGCACGCAGGCCGTGCAGCACCAGGGCTCGCTCGATCACCTCGGCCTTGTGGCGCACGCCAGCGCTGTCCAGGCCGGTGCCCGGGCCGCTCAGTTCACTCGCCGGGCACCCCAGCAAGGCACTGGCCAGCGCCGCCGCCGCCGTGGTGTTGCCGATACCCATTTCGCCACCGATGAACAGCTGGGCGCCGTTGTCACAGGCGCGCAGAGCACTGTCGCGCCCCGCCTGCAGCGCCGCGGCCAGTTGCGCATCGCTCATCGCCGGCTGCCGGGCGAAGTTGGCGGTGCCGGTGCCCAGGCGCAGGTGATGCACGCCGGGCAGATGCAGATCCGGGTCGATGGTGCCGAGGTCGACCACCTCCAGATGGGCGTCCAGCTGGCGCGCCAGCACGCTGATCGCGGCGCCACCGCCGACGAAGTTGCGCAGCATCTGCCCGGTCACTGCCTGCGGGTAGGCGGAGATGCCCTCCGCCACCACGCCATGGTCGCCGGCGAAGATCGTGATCGCGACCTGCTCCAGGCCGGGACGCTCGCGCCCTTGCAGGCCGGCCAGGCGTATCGCCAGGCCTTCGAGCTGGCCGAGGGAGCCAGCCGGTTTGGTCAGTTGCTGCTGACGGGCGCGGGCCTGGTCCATGGCGGCGGTGTCGAGGGGTTGGCAGGCGTCACGCCACCACATCGGGGTCATAGGGCAGGTCCTTTGAGCATGAGAGGAAGGCCGGCGACGGTCAGCACCACGCGCTGGCAGCGCTCGGCCACCGCCTGGTGCAAGGTACCGGCGAGGTCGACGTAGCGACGCGTCAGTTCGCCCATGGGCACCACGCCCAGGCCGGTTTCGTTGCTGACCAGGATGATCGTGCCCGGTAGTTGCGCCAGGTCATCGAGCAGTGCGTCGCGCTCCTGCGCCAGACGCCGGTCATCCTCGAGCATCAGCAGGTTGGTCAGCCACAACGTCAGGCAGTCCACCAGCAGGCAGCGCCCTTCGGCGGCTTCGGCACGCAGCGCGGCGGCCAGCGCCACGGGCTCTTCAACCAGCCCCCAGTGGGCCGGGCGACGCTCGCGGTGCAGGCGCACGCGTTCGTTCATCTCGCCATCCAGCGGTTGGCTGGTGGCGATGTAAGTCACCGGCAGGCCACTGGCATCGGCCAGTTGCTCGGCCAGACGGCTCTTGCCCGAACGGGCACCGCCGAGGATCAGGTTGCGCATCTTGAGGCGACTCCACACAGTTGGCGCAGGCGCGCGGTGTCCAGGTGCTGCTCGACCAGGTCGGCCAGGCGCTCGATGTCACGCTCGCGCAGGGCTTCGTAGTCGATGGTCTGCGCATCGGCCAAGCCGGCCCAGCGCAGCAGCGCGGCGCACGACTGGCTGCCCTCGAACAAACCATGCAGGTAGGTGGCGAGGATCTGTCCGTCGGCGCTGATGGCGCCGTCGGCTCGGCCATCGGCCAGTAGCACGGCCGGACGCTCCAGCGCCGGGCCGCTGGTGACGCCGGCATGGATCTCGTACCCCGCCACTGGGGCCTGCTCGAGGGCGAGCGCGCCCGACACATTGCGCAGCTGCTTTTCGGCCTCCAGCACGGTGCCGTAGTCCAACAGACCGAGACCGGCGCTTGAGCCGGCCGGGCCCTCGAGCCCCAACGGGTCATGCACGTGCCTGCCCAGCATCTGCAGGCCACCACAGATGCCGATGAGCTTGCCGCCGTAACGCAGATGCCGAGCGATGGCCGTGTCCCAGCCACGCTCGCGCAGTTGCGCCAGGTCGCCGCGCACGCTCTTGGAGCCGGGCAGGATGATCAGGTCAGCGGGCGGAATCGGCTGGCCCGGGCCGATGAACTGCAGATCCACCTGCGGATGCAGGCGCAACGGGTCGAAGTCGGTGTGGTTGCTGATGCGCGGCAGCACCGGGACGATCACCTTGAACAGCCGCTCGCCCTTCACCCCCTGGCGGGTATCGATACCATCCTCGGCCTCCAGGTGCAGGTCGGTGACATAGGGCAACACCCCCAGCACCGGCTTGCCGGTGCGCTGCTCCAGCCAGTCCAGGCCCGGTTGCAGCAAGGCGATGTCGCCACGGAAACGGTTGATGACGAAGCCCTTGATGCGCGCCTGCTCGCTCGGCGACAGCAGCTCCAGGGTGCCGACCAGGTGGGCGAACACGCCGCCACGGTTGATATCGGCCACCAGGATCACCGGGCAGTCCACCGCTTCGGCAAAGCCCATGTTGGCGATGTCGCCGGCGCGCAGGTTGATCTCCGCCGGGGAGCCGGCGCCTTCGACCATCACCACCGGGTAGGCCTGGCGCAGGCGCTCATGGGAGGCGAGCACCGCCTGCATGGCGATGGCCTTGTAGTCGTGGTAGGCGACAGCGTTCATGCTGGTCACCGCCCGGCCATGGACGATCACCTGGGCGCCGGTGTCGCTGTTGGGCTTGAGCAGCACCGGGTTCATGTCGGTGTGCGGCGCCAGCCGGCAGGCCTGGGCCTGCACCGCCTGGGCGCGACCGATCTCGCCGCCGTCGGCGGTCACGGCGCTGTTGAGCGCCATGTTCTGCGGCTTGAACGGCACCACGGCGACGCCCTGGCGCAGCAGCCAACGGCACAGGGCGGTGACCAGCGTGCTCTTGCCGGCATCGGAGGTGGTGCCTTGCACCATGAGGGTGGTCATGCCGATTCCTTCTGGTAGTCCGCCAGGGCCTGGGCCAGGCGTCGTTCGTCCGCCTCGCTGGCCGGCAAGCCGAGGCGCAGCGCGCGTGGTTGCTCGAACAGACGCACGAGGATGCCTCGGCGGGCGAGAAAGTCATGCAGGTGCGCGGCCCGCTCGCTGCGCACGTACTGGAACAGGTCGCAGCCGCCAGTGGGCGTCAGGCCGGCGTCGGCCAGCAAGGTGGCCAGGCGCTGGCTGGCCTGGGCACAGCGGGCGATCTGCGCCTGGTGCGCCGCGCCATCGCCGAAGCACGCCTGGCCCAGCACCCGGGTCGGGCCACCGACGGTCCAGGGCCCGAGCGCCTCGGCCAGCGCCTGCAGCACATCGGCCTGGGCGACGACGAAACCCAGCCGGACACCGGCCAGGCCAAAGAACTTGCCGAACGAGCGCAACACGATCAGCCCGGGCTGCGCGGCCTGCTCGACCACGCTGTGTCCGGGGGTGTTGTCCATGAAGGCTTCATCCACCAACAGCCAGCCTCCCCGTTCGGCCAGGCGCGCCTGCCAGGCCAGCAGACGCTCGCGGGGCACGCAACGGCCGGTGGGGTTGTTGGGATTGACCAGCACCAGGACATCGAGGCTGTCGAGCTCGTCGTCGACCTGGGACTCGTCCAGCTCGACCAGCGCGTGCCCTGCTCGCGCCCAGGCGTAAGGATGCTCGGCGTAGCACGGCGACAGGACCCCGACCCGACCGGCCGGGCGCAAGTACGGCAGCGCCTGGATCGCGGCCTGGGAACCGGCCACCGCCAGCAGTTGCCGGGCGCCATAGTACTGGCGCGCCGCCGCCTCCAGGCCGTCCTCGGTCTCCGGCAGGCGGGCCCAGGCCTCCACGGGAATCGGCGGTATCGGGTAGGCCCAGGGCGCGATGCCACTGGACAGGTCGAGCCACTGCTCCCGGGGGATACCGTACTGTTTCACCGCCCGCAGCAGGCGACCACCGTGTTCAAGCATTCAGATAGGCTCCCACGCAGATCAGCAGCAGCCACAACCACACGCCCCGTTGCACCAGGCCCCAGCCACGCTCGATGGCGTCGGCGTCGGCCATCGGCCCGTCGCCCAGCCGCGGGCGCTCGTGCAGCTCGCCGTGATACACCGCCGGGCCACCCAGCTCCACACCCAGCGCACCGGCCCCCGCCGCCATCACCGGGCCGGCATTGGGGCTGTCCCACAGCGGTGCCTGGCGGCGCCAGCAGGCCAGGGCCAGGCGGGTCCTGCCCAACAGCGCATAGGTCAGCGCCACCAGCCTGGCGGGGAGGTAGTTGAGCACATCGTCGATACGCGCCGCGCACCAGCCGAAGCGCTCGAAGCGTTCGTTGCGATAGCCCCACATGGCATCCAGGGTATTGCTCAGCCGATACAGCACCACGCCCGGCGCCCCGGCCACGACGAACCAGAACAGCGCGGCGAACACCGCGTCGCTGCCGTTTTCCAGCACCGACTCGGTGGCCGCTCGGGCCACGGCCGGCTCGTCCAGTTCGCGGGTCTCGCGGCTGACCAGGTAACCAACGCGCCGCCGCGCCTCGTCCAGGTCGCCCTGGCGCAACGCCTGGGCCACCGGCAGCACATGTTCGCCCAGGCTGCGCAGGCCCAGGGCGCAGTACAGCGCCAGCACGTCCACCAGCCAACCGATATAGGGCAGCCAGGACAGGATCAGCGCCAGCAGGGTCAGCGGCACCACCGCCAGGAACCAGGCCGTGACGCCATGGCTGCGCCAGCCCCGGCCACCGGCGTTGAAGCGCTGTTCCAGGCGCGAGGCAAGGTTGCCGAACCCTACCAGCGGATGGCGTCGGCGTGGCTCGCCCAGCAGCGCATCCAGGGCCACGCCCGCCACGGTCAGCAAGGCCACGCTCATGGGCGCTCTCCCCAATGGTTCTCGTACAGCATGTCACTCAACGGCCGTTGCTCAGCCCAGTCTTGCAACACGAGCATCGGCGCCGGATAGAACTCGGTGACCGGCCCCAGGCACAGCACCGCCATGGGCTTGGCGCCTTCGGGCATGCCCAGCAGCTCGGCCAGGGCCTGCGGGTCGAACAGCGACACCCAGCCCATGCCCAGCCCCTCGGCGCGCGCCGCCAGCCACAGGTTCTGGATCGCACAGGCCAGCGAGGCCAGGTCCATCTCGGGCAGGGTGCGGCGGCCGAAGACATGCGCCTCGCGCTTGTCCATCAATGCGGCCACCAGCACTTCGGCGCAGTCGTTGATGCCCTCGACCTTGAGCTTCATGAATTCATCGGAGCGCTCGCCAAGGGCGTCGGCGGTACGCACCCGCTCGTCCTCCACCAGCGCCTGGATACGTCCGCGCAGGTCACGCTGACTGATGCGGATGAAGCGCCACGGCTGCATCAGGCCCACGCTGGGCGCCTGATGGGCAGCGGCCAGCAGGCGCCCCAACAGTTCCGGAGCCACCTCGCCACCGGCGAAATGGCGCATGTCGCGGCGCTCGCCGATGGCCCGGTAGATGGCCTGGCGTTCAGCCTCGCTGTAGGCATGTCGGTTCATGGTCGCAGCAGCGCCGCCGCCGCGTCGGGGTTGGAAGGGAAATAGAAGTGCACGTAGGAGGCGGTCAGGCGCCCCAGGCGATAGACTGCCTCGTTGCCCCGTCCACCGTTGGGGCTCAGGCCCCGGGCGATCGGTGCCAGATCGGTGCTGGTCAGCGAATGGTGGTAGGTGTGGCCACGCAGGGTGCCTTCGGGCAACTCGACCGCTTGCAAGGCCAGGGCTGCCAGGCGCTTCTGCATGGTCGCCTCGCCCGGCAGCAGCCCCAGCAGCGGTGCACGCATGCCGGCCACGTCGGTCAGGGCGTCGAGCAGATAGAGCATGCCACCACATTCGGCCAGCAGCGGCTTGCCCTGGACGTGATGGCCACGGATCGCCTCGAGCATCGGCGCATTGGCCGACAGCGCCTGGTGATGCAGCTCCGGATAGCCACCGGGCAGGTAGAGGCTGTCCACCACGGGCAGTGCCCGATCATGCAGCGGCGAGAAGAATTCGAGTTGCGCACCGAGCTCGCGCAGCAGGTCCAGATTGGCCCCGTAGGTGAAGGCGAAGGCCTCGTCACGGGCCACGCCGATGCGCACGCCGGTCAGCGACGCGGTACAGGTTTGCGGCGTGGGTTCGGCGAAGCGCACCGGTGGCGGCAAGGCGGCATCGCAACTGGCGCCCAGCGCCTCGGCGGCGGCGTCCAGGCGCGCGTCCAGATCGTTCAGTTCGCTGGCCTGCACCAGGCCGAGGTGCCGACTGGGCAACTCGATGCCGCGCTCGCGGGACAACCCGCCATACCAGCGCAGGCCTTCGGTCAGGCTGCCTTCGAGCAGTTGCGCATGGCGCAGGCTGCCGACCCGGTTGGCCAGCACCCCGGCGAACGGCAGGTCGGCCTGGTAGCGCGCCAGGCCCAGAGCCAGGGCGCCGAAGGTCTGGGCCATGGCCGTGCCGTCGATCACCGCCAGCACTGGCACACCGAAGTGGCGCGCCAGGTCGGCGCTGGACGGCGTGCCGTCGAACAGGCCCATCACCCCCTCGATCAGGATCAAGTCGGCCTCGCCTGCCGCTTCCCACAGCAGGCGGCAGCTCTCGTCGGCACCGATCATCCACAGGTCCAGCTGATAGACCGGCGCACCGCTGGCACGCTCGAGGATCATCGGATCGAGAAAGTCAGGGCCGCACTTGAACACCCGCACCTTGCGACCAAGGTTGCGGTGCAGGCGCGCCAGGGCCGCGGTGACCGTGGTCTTGCCCTGGCCGGAGGCAGGCGCCGCGATCAACACGGCGGGACAGTGGCGCGGCTCACTCACAGTTCGACGCCCTTCTGCGCACGGATACCGGCCTGGAAGGCGTGCTTGAGCATGCCCATCTCGGTGACGGTGTCGGCCAGTTCGATCATTTCAGGTTTCGCCGCGCGACCGGTGACGATCACATGCTGCATGGGCGGTCGGGCCTGGATGTCCGAGAGCACCTGGTCGAGGTCGAGGTAGCCGTGCTTGAGGGCGATGTTCAGTTCATCGAGCACGACGAACTGGACCGACGGGTCCTGCAGCAACTGGCGCGATACCGCCCAGGCGGCCTCGGCCGCGGCGATGTCGCGCTGGCGGTCCTGGGTCTCCCAGGTGAAGCCCTCGCCCATCACGTGGTAGCGCACCTGCTCGGGGAAACGACGGAAAAACAGTTCTTCACCGGTGCTGTTGCGGCCCTTGATGAACTGCACCACGCCGCACTGCATGCCATGGCCCAGGGCCCGGGCGAGCATGCCGAAGGCCGAACTGCTCTTGCCCTTGCCATTGCCGGTCAGCACCAGCAGCAGGCCGCATTCGTTGGGGGAATTGGCGATGCGCTCGTCGATGATCGCCTTCTTGCGCTGCATGCGCGCCAGGTGACGTTCGTCGCGTTCGGGGGATTCGCTCATCAGGGGTCTCCGCAGACTGCCGCGCGGACGGCGGCAGGTGAAAGGCAGGCAGACGAGGAGCGCGCAGGGGCATGGCACACAGGCCATATCGCACCGCGCATCACCCTCCGTGATGCCGTTGGCAGTGACAGGCCGGTCTCCGGGCTCGTGAGCGGGCCATGGCCCGTAGCCGCGCGCCTTCCCGGGCCAATCACCCAGTGGCCCTGCGCGGCCTTTGACTCACCTACCGTTGCGGGGGCAGCGCCGGGATCGCACCTTGTCGGCGCCCACCGGCTTCCCAGTTTCACCCTGCCGAAACCCAAGGCTCGCAAGGCACCTGAAACACGCCGCGAAGGTTAGAGGGTTGCACCAGGAGCGTCAATCGAACGCGACGGATCCGGCCCGGACCAATGGCCGGTCCGTCCGCTTGTGTCATAGGCTCAGCAGTGATATCACATAGCCATCACCGGCTGACCTCGATCACAATGACAAGGAGCGCGCAGCATGCAAGGCCTGATCATCAACAACACGAACCTGGAGTTCCTGCGCCCCGCCCTGGAACGCTGGGTCGACTGCATCGACCGCTTCAATCAGCTCCAGGGCGACAACGAGGCCCCCTACTGGCACGGCAGCGCCGCCAATGTCGGGCTGCTCGCGGCCGCCGCCTGGCAGGGCGAACTGGTGGCACTGCAGCAATACACGAGCAAGAAGCAACGCGACGAGGGCGAGCGCGAGGGGCGCTGCGACCTTTCGATCAGCAGCGCCGAGTCGACCCTGCACCTGCACGCCAGCCAGCGCTGGCCACGCCTGGGGCGCCTCGACCTGGCGGCAGCCCTGCAGGAGACCAGCACGCTGGCCAGGCACATCACCTATGCCAGCCAGCTGCGTGCCGGCGCCCTGTTCGTCACGCCGTGGAAGGCTGGCCAGCACGCCAGCCCGGAAGAACTGCAGGATCTGGTCGATGACCTGCAAAAGCACACCGCGTGCGCGATCGCCTGGTACTTCCCCTACGCCTATCGCAAGCTGCACAACGAGCTGGGGCAGTACTTCCCAGGCGTGGCCTTACTGCTCAAGCAAGCTTGAAGCCGGCTCGGCGGCGCTCGGGAAGAAGCGCTGTGCCAAGGTTGGCGTCTTGATCCGCGCGACGAAGCTCGCCCGGTCGAATGCCTGGCCGGTACGCAGATCGTAGACCGGCCCCGACACAGGGCCGACCACCTGGCTGAGCGTGACGTGGATGAAGCGAAAGTGCTCGCCGTAGACCTGCTCCAGTTTGTCGACGCGAAAATACCGGCCCGGCAGGAACACCGTCTCGCCCTCGTCCCAGTACAGGGAGAACGGGCTGATCGGCGTCCCATCCTGATAGCTGCCGGCTGGCAGCTCATAGATGATTGAACTGTCATCGAAGACGCCCACCAGGCCCTGCGGGGCCTGCGTCCGGTGGGTAGAGGCAAACTCACCCACCTTGTACGGATTCTCGGTGAAGGACGCGATATCGGTATTGACCAGCACGTCCCCGACCTTCAACTGCCCCCCTCGATAGCGCTCGCCCCCGGTACCGCGCGAACTGTGCCCACCTCGATACAGGCTGACCTTGTTACTCCGGGGCAACTGCTCGAGGCTGTCGGCAAGGTCCTTGATGTAGTCGTCCTCGTCGCCATAGCGGTAGGTACCGGAGCGAAACACATCGTTCACCCGTGACTCATCGCTGGTGTAGTACTCGATCAGCGAATTGAAGTAATCACGGCCATGGCGATAGGAGTAGTGGGTGGCCCCCGCCGTCAGCACGCAATCCAGACCATGGCCATCCAGCGCCGGCACGGCACCTGGCGCCAGCTCCGCGACCGGCCACTGCCTGAGGAGGGCCTTCTGCCGGTGCAGGGCGTTGGCGGAAAGCACTCGACTGGACACCTCGTCCAACGTCACATGGCTGGCCCAGAAGCGCGAAGTAACACTGGCCATCCCCTCCACCGCCGGCGGGCTTCCACCGGCCAGCCGCGGGGGCTGCAGCAGCCGCCACACCCCGTTCTCGTCCAGGCGCACCGGGTGCAGGGGGGCGAAAGCAAAGGGATCGTCGGGGGGCACGATCAGCCACACGGCCAGCTCATGGCTGTAACGCACCCGATAGCTCAGGCCGTCCAGGACGATCCAGCAGCCGCCGCTCTCGTCGAGCCGCATCCCCCGTAGCCGCCCGGCCAGCTCGGTCTCACCGGCAAGCACCTGGTTGGCCTCCAAGTCTTGCAACGCGGGCGCAACGGACTGCGCAGGCGTCCAGTCCGCCAACGAGGTGCTGCGTTCATTGAACGGCGCCTCGTAGGTCAGGGACACCAGGCTGGACTGAAACCCCAGATCGGCCATGTTCAGTGCCGCGAACAAGCTGTCGAAGATGGCGTCGCGCAGCGCGGCCCTGCGGGCATGATCGTCGACGGCGCTCGCGGCCGCGTCCACGTCGAGCGCCACCTTGGCGACACTGGCGCCGAGCAGGGTCAGGGTCATCGGCCAGCCCAACGGCGCAAAACCGCCAAATACCCTGAGGAACGCGGCCAGGTAACCGCTCCACATCGCCTTGCGCAGGTCGGCGTTGTCGAGCATGGTCGAGGCGTTCTGGCGCATTTCCTCATTGGCACGATCACCAAGGTAGGTGAACAGCACACCGCTGATCGGCTGTCTCAGGTAGGCCAGGACCACCACGGCCGCCTGCTCGGACCGGCTGTTGGCAATGCTCTGCAGGGTGGCCTTGACCTCGTGGGTACGTACGCTGTCGCGGGCGTCGACATGGGCGGCGCGGGTGAATGTGCCCAGCGTGTCGGCGTCCTGCAGCTGTTCGCGCAACCAGCGGGCCATGGTCAGCTCGGATTCGAACCCCTTCAACGCTTCGGCTGCCCATGGACGATAGAGCACCACCCGACCGTCCTGCGCCGCGAAACTGTAGAGGCAGCCACGGTCGACCCGGTCGATCGCATAGCGGCTCGCGACCAGCGGGTTCGCGGTGCTGTCGCGCTGCAGCATGTCCAGCGTCGGCACCCCGGTGACGCTCAGCTCATGGCTGACCATGGCGCGCAGTCGGGTCCAGTCGTCGACGGTAATGCGCCCGTCGCGCCTGGCTGCGTGCGCCTGGCCCAGCAGGTTGATCTTGGCCAGCACACGAAACTTGTCACCATAGGTGGACCAGAAGCTCGCGAGCTCGGCACGGTAGGCGACGGCAAAATCCAGCGCCCACAGATCCTGCTGCACCGCGCTACCCAGCATCGGCACCTCATTGCGCTCATCGAACGCGCTGGCATGGTGCCCCTGGCGGTAGAATCCGCCATACAGGTCCAGCTCATCGGGCGCCTGCTGGAAGCGCGCGTCGAAACGCTGTACCACCAGTTCGGCAAGATGCATCGACTTGCTGGGCGAACCGCTGTGCCACCACCCGGTGAAACTCCGATTGCTGGTGCTGGCCCTGTCGAACTGGTGCCACCAGACGAACCTGGGGTCCATCGCCCTGCCCGTGTGCCTGGACAGGATGCGTTGCGCATGCTGGCGCGCCAGCTCGTATGGGTCGGGGTAGGCGCCGATGATCTCATCCACCAGGCTGGCCAGCGGCCGCCCTGCGTCCAATGCGTCGAGACTGCGCTCCACGCGCTCCTTGATCGTGCTCATGCCCCACTCCCGGGATGTCGTTATCGGACGAGCATCCTGGCCACTGGCGGCTGGTGGGGAGCGGTAGATGTTTGTGCGAACGGCTCAACCGTCCGCAAGGGGAGACTCAGGGATTTTGCGCCAGGTGCCCAGGTGGCAGTACACGCTTGGCCTGCAGGTAGGCCTTGGCCCAGTAGCTGTTCGACAGGTAGTCCAGGCGCACGGTGCCGCCGCTGGAAGGCGCATGGACGAAACGCCCTTCACCGACGTAGATCCCGGCATGGCTGACCTGCGAGCCGCCGCTGGTGGCGAAGAACACCAGGTCGCCGGACTGCAGCGCGGTGATGTCCACGTTCGGCGCGCGCATCACGATCATCTCGCGGGTCGAGCGCGGCAGGCTGATACCGGCGGCGTCGCGGTACACATAGCCGATCAGCCCGCTGCAATCGAACCCGGAGTCGGGCGTGTTGCCACCCCAACGGTAGGGGGTGCCTACCAGGCCGATGGCGCGGAACAGCACGTCGTCCGCCGCCGGCGACGCCGGGCCTTGCTGATTGAAGGTGAAGGCAGGCTTGACCACCGGGGCTGGTGCCGGAGCACGACTGGAGCAGGCCGCCAGCAGGGCCACGAAGCAGAGGAATGCGAAGCGCGCCAACATCGCCATGATGTGAACGTCCTGTCATCAGCCCTCCGGCGACGGCCGAAGGTCAAAAGAGTTGAGAATTTAGATTAGACGCTTTCTGTAAATGCGCACGGCGGCGAGCTTTTTCAGCTTCGCCGCCGTGCGAGGTTACAGCATTTTGATATCAAATCAATTGCGCGAGATCGTGGTCGGCGCCATGGCGAGCGCGCGCTTTGCCTCGATGAAGGTCTTGCTCCAGTAGCGATCGCCCAGGCTGTCGATACGCACGCCACCGCTGCGGCGGCTGCTGGAGTGGATGAACTGGTTGTCACCCAGGTAGATGCCGGCGTGGCTGACACGACCACGGCCGTTGGTGCTGAAGAACAGCAGGTCGCCCGGCTTGAGCTTGTTGCGCGCGACCTTCGGCGCATCGACGTTGATCATCTCGCGGGTCGAGCGCGGCAGGTTCATGCCCGCTTCCTCGCGGAACAGGTAACCGATGAAGCCGCTGCAATCGAAGCCGGACTTCTCGGAGGTACCGCCGAAGCGGTAGCGGGTGCCGATCAGCGACATACCGCGCTCGAGAATGCTGTCGGCCAGTACCGGCAGCTGGTACGGCTTGCTGTTGCTGGAAAATGCCTCGAGGTCATCTTCGCTGGCCAGCTCTTCCTCGGTGAATACGGAAGAAGCGGAAGCCTTGGCCTTGACCGATTGCTCGGCGGCCAGTGGATGATCCTGGGAGGGCGAGACCGGGCCCTGGGAGGCGCAGCCGAAAAGAAGGGTGACGAGTGCAAGTGGCACGAGGGGTGCGAAGCGCTTCAGCATGGGCACGACCGTGTCTGTAGTCCTTTAGAAGGGGGAAACTATGCCCTCTATCGAGCCCATTTGCAAATTTTATCGAAAAAGATGTGACTTTTCCGTTTTGACGCTCTGGCACAGTGTTTTCAGGCTACCAGCCGAGGGTTTCCTTGAGGAACGGGATGGTCAGCTTGCGCTGGGCCTGCAGCGAGGCCTGGTCGAGGCGCTCGAGCAGGTCGAACAGCGCGCTCATGCTGCGCGTACCGCGGGTGAGAATGAAATGGCCGACCTCGTCGGTCAGGTGCAGCCCACGGCGCGAGGCCCGCAGCTGCAGGGCGCGCAGCTTGTCTTCATCGGACATGCCGCGCATCTGGAAGATCAGCGCCAGGGTCAGTCGCGACTTGAGGTCGGCCAGCTTGATCGGCAGCTCGCGCGGTGAGCTGGAAGCGGCGAGCAACAGGCGCCGGCCACTGTCGCGCAGGCGATTGAACAGATGGAACATGGCCTCTTCCCAGTCCGCCTTGCCGGCGATCACATGCAGGTCGTCGATGCACACCAGCTCGTACTGTTCAAGGTGGTCGAGCAGTTCGACGCCGCGATCGAGCAATTGCGCCAGGGGCAGGTAGACAGCGGGTTCACCCAACTGCTGGAAACGGTGGGTGGCGGCCTGCAACAGGTGGGTACGGCCCACGCCCTGCTTGCCCCACAGGTAGATAAGGCTCTCGGTCCAGCCGGCGTCGGCTTCGCACAGCCGCTCGACATAGCCCAGTGCCGCGGCATTGGCGCCGGGGTAGTAGTTGATGAAGGTGGCGTCGTCGCGCAGACGCACACCCAGGGGCAACTGGATCGGTTTCATGCTCGCGGGCGGTCGCGGGGGACCACAGGGGCCTTTGGTGAACAGTGTGCAAAGTCTATACCCGCAACGCGGACGGCACAATCGGCGAGGGGAATAGCTCAAGCAAAATCAAGCAGTTGCGCAATATCAAAGCGCATCGCGGGGCAAGCCCGCGCCCACGAAAGCCTGGGATCGTGGGCGCGGGCCCGCCCTGCGATCGGTCACAGATCCGGGTCGACATCCCCGGCATACATGTCCGATTCCTTGTACAGGTCATGCACATGCCGCAGCAGCACCATGATCACCGCCGCCACCGGCAGCGCCAGCAGCACGCCGGTAAAGCCGAACAGATCGCCACCGGCGAGGATCGCGAAGATCACCGCCACCGGGTGCAGGCCGATACGATCGCCCACCAGCAATGGCGTCAGTACCATGCCCTCCAGCGCCTGCCCGATCATGAACACCGCGACGATGCCGAGCATCGGGTACAGGTCACCGCCGAACTGGAACAATCCGGCGACCAGCGCCGCGCCAATGCCGATGATGAAGCCCATGTACGGCACGATTGCCGCCAACCCGGCCAGCATGCCGATCAGCAGGCCCAGCTCCAGCCCCACCAGCATCAGCCCGGTGGAGTAGATGACGCCCAGCGCCAGCATCACCAGCAACTGGCCACGCACGAACGCCCCCAGCACCTCATGGCATTCCCCGGCCAACCCCACCACCTGCGGCTCGCGCTGGCGCGGCAGCAGGCTGCGCAGCTTGGCCATCATCAGGTCCCAGTCGCGCAGCAGGTAGAAGCCCACCACCGGGATCAACACCAGGTTGGCCAGCCAGCCGATCAGCGCCAGGCCCGACGCGGTGGCCTGGGACAGCAACACGCCGACGATATCGGTAGTCTGCCCCATGTGCTCGCCGATGGCGGCCTTGATCTTGTCGAACTTCCAGAAACCATCGGCAAGCCCCAGGCGGCTCTGCACCCAGGGCAATGCCACATGCTGCAGCCAGTCGAGCATCTGCGGCGCCAGCTCGTACAGACGCACCAGCTGCTTGGCCAGCATCGGTACCAACACCAGCAGCAGGGCCAGGAAGATCAGGGTGAACAGGCTGAACACCACCACCACGCCCCAGGTCCGCGACAAGCCGAGCCGTTCCAGGCGATCGACCAGCGGATCAGCCAGGTAGGCCAGGAGGATGCCGACCAGGAACGGCGAGAGAATGTTGTGCAGGAAGTACAGGAGCACGGCGATCACCAGTGCCACGCCCAGCCACATCCAGCGGCGCATGTCAGTCATTGCCATCACTCCTTACCAGCGAAAACGCAAGCCGTCGAACGGCTTGGCAATGACAGGCGCTACGGCTCCCGGCTCGGCCTGAGGCGCTGGCGTCGCCGCCTGCTCGACGGGCAGTTCCTGCAGCTTGGCCAGGCCCAACTGCGCCCGCAATTGCTCGCGATTGCCGCTGACGCGATAGGTCAGGGTTGCGCCGTCAGCCATCTGCAGACGGGCGCCGTACGGTTCGAGCACACGGCTGAGTTCGGCATAGCGCGGCAGGTTCATGCCCTGGACCTGCACCTGCAGATCGCTGCTGGCCCCCGGCCGGGTGACATAACGCGGCGCCAGGCGGTTGCTTACCGCCAGCAGCACGGCATCGGCCAGGGCCGCCTGGTCGGCCGCCTCGGCACTGCCCTGCTCACGCTGATCCCCCAGCCACAGCTGCCACTTGCCTTGCCATTTGCCATCGGCCTCGTGAGCGTGCACCGCCAGCAAGGCATCGGCGCCATAGCGCTCGGAAGCCTCGCGCAGCGGCGCCGGATCGTTGCCTTCGAGCTGCTTGGCATTGGCCACCAGTTGCTCCTGCAGATCGGCCAAGGGCAGGCGCAGTGGCAGGCCTCGGTGCTGCGCCGCACGACGCAGCGGGTCGGCGGCGGCCTGGCCATCGCCCACCAGATTGCTGCCCTCGACAGTGTCGTTCAGCCACCAGCCGAGGATCGATGGCCGGTTGCTGCCCCACAGGGCAAGCCCGGCCTGACGCAGGGCGCGCTCGGTGCTGCCGGGGTCGAACTCGACCAGCACCGATTCGGGCGGCCCGGCTTCGGTGCCGACCTGGTTGATGATCTGCTGCGGGTCCTTGCGCAAGGCGGCAAGCGCCGGGTTCTGTGGCGCCTTCGGGTCGCCGGTCAGGCGCAGCACCAGGGTGTCCAGGGCCTTGCCGGTCGCCTGGGCGCGAGCGTCGCTGCCCTGCCCGTCAAGGGGTTCGCGAACCTGATACAGGCCGGAAACGGTTTCGGCCTGGGCCGCTGCAGCGACGAAAGCCAGGCAACCAGCGGCGAGGAAATTGAAAAGACGCATGGGGGATTCCTGTCCGGTTCAGCTTCAAGCCTCGAGCTTCAAGCCGCGAGAAAAAGCGGGTCAAGCGCCGCACGGCTGCTTTTGCAGCATGGCACTTGTGGTTTGCAGCTTATACAGAAGCGGCCGTATCAACCACCCGCAAGGCTTTTTGCCCGGATTTGCCGCCTGCCCGTCGGCCTGAGGATGGCCGCTGCGGGGCAACCCTGATAAAATCGCGCGCCTTCGCAGACCAGTGACGTACACCTTGGCCGTCCCGGTCGTTTTCCACGAATCCCTCCCTCTTAAAGGCCTGGATCAATGAGCAAGCAACCCTCCCTGAGCTACAAAGACGCCGGTGTAGACATCGACGCCGGCGAAGCACTGGTCGAACGTATCAAGGGCGTCGCCAAGCGCACCGCACGCCCTGAAGTCATGGGTGGCCTGGGTGGCTTCGGCGCCCTCTGCGAGATCCCGGCCGGCTACAAGCAGCCCGTGCTGGTCTCCGGCACCGATGGCGTCGGCACCAAGCTGCGCCTGGCGCTGAACCTGAACAAGCACGACAGCATCGGCCAGGACCTGGTCGCCATGTGCGTCAACGACCTGGTGGTCTGTGGCGCCGAGCCGCTGTTCTTCCTCGACTACTACGCCACCGGCAAGCTCAATGTCGACGTGGCCGCCACCGTGGTCACCGGCATCGGCGCCGGTTGCGAACTGGCCGGCTGCTCGCTGGTCGGTGGTGAAACCGCCGAGATGCCAGGCATGTACGAAGGCGAAGACTACGACCTGGCCGGTTTCTGCGTCGGCGTGGTGGAAAAGTCGGAAATCATCGACGGCTCGAAAGTGGTCACCGGCGACGCCCTGATCGCCCTGCCGTCGTCCGGCCCGCACTCCAACGGCTACTCGCTGATCCGCAAGATCCTCGAAGTCTCCGGCACCGACATCGCCAACACCCAGCTCGACGGCAAGCCATTGGCCGACCTGCTGATGGCCCCGACCCGCATCTACGTCAAGCCGCTGCTGCAGCTGATCAAGGAAACCGGCGCGGTCAAGGCCATGGCCCACATCACCGGTGGTGGCCTGCTGGACAACATCCCGCGCGTGCTGCCGGAAAACGCCCAGGCCGTGATCGACGTGGCCAGCTGGCAGCGTCCGGCGGTGTTCGACTTCCTGCAGGAAAAAGGCAACGTCGACGAGCATGAAATGCACCGCGTCCTGAACTGCGGCGTGGGCATGGTCATCTGCGTGGCCCAGGACCAGGTCGACAATGCCCTGAACGTGCTGCGCAAGGCTGGCGAGCAGCCTTGGGTGATCGGCCGTATCGACGTGGCCGCCGAAGGCGCCGCCCAGGTCGAGCTGAACAACCTCAAGGCGCACTGATGCCGGGCAAGACCTGTAACGTTGTCGTGTTGCTGTCCGGTTCCGGCAGCAACCTGCAGGCCCTGATCGACAGCAGCCTGACTGCCGACAGTCCGGTGCGCATCGGCGCGGTGATCTCGAACCGCGCCGAGGCCTACGGCCTCGAACGCGCCAAGGCGGCCGGCATCGACACCGCCGTGCTCGAGCACACCGGTTTCGATGGCCGTGAAGCCTTCGACGCCGCGCTGACGACGCTGATCGATGGTTTCACGCCCGACCTGGTCGTGCTGGCCGGGTTCATGCGCATCCTCAGTGGCGGCTTCGTGCGCCACTACCAGGGGCGCCTGCTCAACATCCATCCGTCACTGTTGCCAAAGTACAAAGGCCTGCACACCCATCAACGCGCGCTCGACGCCGGCGATGCGGAGCACGGCTGCAGCGTGCATTTCGTCACCGAGGAACTCGATGGCGGGCCTCTGGTCGTACAGGCAGTGGTGCCGGTTGCAACGGATGACACCGCGCAGACGCTCGCCCAGCGCGTGCACCTGCAGGAACACCAGATCTACCCGCTGGCGGTGCGCTGGTTCGCCGAAGGACGCTTGCGTCTGGGCGAACAGGGTGCATTACTGGATGGCCAGCCGCTGGCGGCCAGCGGTCACTTGATTCGATCCTAGGAGAACTTATGCGTCGCGCCCTGCTCTTGGCACTTGCCGTGCTCGCCCTGCCCCTCCAGGCAGCTGATCTGAAGCCATTCGCGGCCAGCTACACCGCCGACTGGAAGCAGCTGCCCATGAGCGGCACCGCCGAACGCAGCCTGGAAAAGAATGCCAACGGTACCTGGAGCCTGAACTTCAAGGCTTCGATGATGATCGCCAGCCTGACCGAGCAAAGCACGCTGCGCATGGACAACGACACCCTGCTGCCGCAGAAGTACCACTTCGAGCGTGGCGGCCTGGGCAAGGCGAAGAAGGTCGACCTGGATTTCGACTGGACCAGCAAGAAGGTCACCGGCAGCGACCGTGGCGATGCCATCAGCCTGCCGCTCAACCGCGGCGTGCTGGACAAGTCGTCCTATCAGCTGGCATTGCAGCATGACGTGGCGGCCGGCAAGAAGAGCATGACTTACCAGGTGGTCGATGGTGACGAGATCGACACCTACGACTTCCGCGTACTGGGCACTGAAAAAGTGGCCACCAAGACCGGCCAGGTCGACGCGGTCAAGGTCGAGCGCGTGCGCGACCCGAGCCAGAGCAAGCGCATCACCGAGCTGTGGTTCGCCAAGGACTGGGACTACCTGCTGGTGCAACTGCGCCAGGTCGAGACCGATGGCAAGGAGTACGTGATCGTGCTGCAGGACGGCACGGTCGATGGCAAGGCGGTCAAAGGCAACTGATAGCGTCGCCTGCGCCACCCGAAGCCCCGCCTCGTGCGGGGCTTCTTTTTTGATGAGTGCCTGTACCGACCTGATCGCGAGGCAAGCCCGCTGCCACGAGACGGTCGTTGCCGTTCATGAAACTTGTTTCATCGCCAGTTTATTTACTTAGCCTGCTAACAAATTCTATAAAGGAGTCCTGCGACACAGTGCCGCAGCTAACCGAGAAGTGGAGTTTAACGATGACAGTCCAAGTAACCGAACGCGACGAATCGAAAATGTCCCACGAAGGCCTGGCCGCCGGCGTGCGGATCTGGGATGTCCACCAGCAGGGCCAACTGGTCGGCATGTTCCACGACGAACACCAGGCGCACCAGTACCGCATGGAACTGGAATACCTCGAGAACCAACGACCGTCGCAATGACACAGTCTTCAAATGAAAAACCCCGCCAAGGCGGGGTTTTTCGGGTTTACCACATCAGATCGTCCGGGATCTTGTAGGCCGCGTACGGATCGTCCTCGTCCGCTTCCTCGACATGGGTGTTGAGCAACAGGATGCGCTGGGGATCGCGCTCCTGGATCTTCACCGCCGCCTCGCGCGGGATCACTTCATAGCCACCGCCGTGGGCGACGACGGCCAGCGCGCCATTGCTCAGCTTGCTGCGCATCAGGGCGTTGACAGCGATGCGCTTGACCTTCTTGTCATCGACGAAGTTGTAGTAGTCCTCGGTGGTCAGCTTGGGCAGGCGGGTCGCTTCGATCAATTGCTTGATCTGCGCGGCACGGGCCTTCTGCTCGGCCTTGTCCTGGAGCTGACGGTTCAGTTCCTGGTCCTTTTTGGCCTTCTCGGCCATGGCTTCCTTGGCCAGGCGCTGCTGGCTGTCGTCCACCTCGACCTGGCCTTTGTGCTCCAGGCGTTTCTGTTTCTTCTCGGCCTTGTTGGCCTGAGAAACCTGTTTCTGGTTGACCAGACCGGCTTTGAGCAATTGGTCGCGAAGGGAAAGGCTCATGGGTGTTCACTCACTTATGCATCAGCTCAGCCGCAGCTGGGCAGGTTCTTTTCCTGACGCTTGGCCTCGCCCCACAGGGCGTCCAGCTCGTCGAGGGTACGATCTTGGATGGACAGGCCCTGCTCGCGCAATGCCTGTTCGATGAATCGCAAGCGCCGTTCGAACTTGCGGTTGGCGCGGCGCAAGGCACTTTCCGGGTCGTGCCTGAGGTGGCGCGCCAGGTTGACGGTGGCGAACAACAGGTCGCCGAGCTCGTCTTCCAGGGCATCGCTGTCGCCATCGGCCATGGCCTGCAGCACTTCGTCGAGCTCCTCGCGCACCTTGTCCAGCACCGGCAACGCCTCGGGCCAGTCGAAACCGACCGTGGCGGCGCGCTTCTGCAGCTTGGCGGCGCGAGATAGCGCTGGCAACGCCGCCGGGACATCGTCGAGCAGCGACAACTGCTCGGGCTCGCCCTTCTCGGCACGTTCTTCGGCCTTGATTTCCTCCCAGCGTGACTTGACCTGGGCCTCGCTCAGCGCCGGAGTATCCAGAGACGCGTAGAGATCGCCCGTGGGAAAGACATGGGGGTGGCGACGGATCAGCTTGCGGGTGATCGAGTCGACCACGCCATCGAACGCGAAACGCCCTTCCTCCCTTGCCAACTGGCTGTAGTAGACCACCTGGAACAGCAGGTCGCCCAGTTCGCCCTGCAGGTGCTCGAAGTCACCGCGCTCGATGGTGTCGGCCACTTCGTAGGCTTCTTCGATCGTGTGCGCGACGATGCTGGCGTAGTCCTGCTTGAGGTCCCAGGGGCAGCCATATTGCGGGTCGCGCAGGCGAGCCATGAGATGCAGCAGGTCGTCTAGGGTGTAGGTCATGAGTTGTCCTTACCGGCCTCATCGCGGGGCAAGCCCGCTCCCACGCCACCTTACGGTCGGTTCGTGGGAGCGGGCTTGCCCCGCGATGAAGGTATCAAGGGGTACGATTACGCCGCGTCTCGATGATGTTGGGCAACTGCGAGATCCGCCCCAGCAGACGCCCGAGGGCATCCAGGCCGGGAATCTCGATAGTCAGCGACATCAGCGCGGTGTTGTCTTCCTTGTTCGAGCGGGTATTGACCGCCAGCACGTTGATCTTCTCGTTGAGCAGCACCTGCGACACGTCGCGCAGCAGCCCCGGCCGATCATAGGCACGGATGACGATGTCGACCGGGTAGGTCTGCACCGGGATCGGCCCCCAGCTGACCTGGATCATGCGTTCGGGCTCCTTGCCCGCCAGCTGCAGAACCGAGGCGCAGTCCTGGCGGTGGATGCTGACGCCACGGCCCTGGGTGATGTAGCCGACAATGGCATCGCCCGGCAGGGGCTGGCAGCAGCCGGCCATCTGCGTGAGCAGGTTGCCGACCCCCTGGATCTGGATATCGTTGCGCTTGCCCGCACGGATGCCTCGGGCCTGACGCGGAACCAGCTCGACCGGTTCGAGACGCTCGGGCTCCAGCAGTTGCTGAGCGGCGTTGACCATGTGCGCCAGGCGCAGGTCGCCGGCGCCAAGGGCGGCGAACATGTCCTCGGCGGTCTTGACGTTGGCCTTCTCGGCCAGGCGCTCGAAGTCCACCTGCGGCAGCCCCAGGCGAGCCAGCTCGCGTTCGAGCAGGGTCTTGCCGGCGGCAACGTTCTGGTCGCGAGCCTGCAGCTTGAACCAGTGGACGATCTTGGCCCTGGCGCGCGAGGTGGTCACATAGCCCAGGTTCGAGTTCAGCCAGTCGCGGCTCGGGCTACCGTGCTTGCTGGTGATGATCTCCACCTGCTCGCCGGTCTGCAGGCTGTAGTTCAGCGGCACGATGCGCCCGTTGATCTTGGCGCCACGGCAGTTGTGGCCGATCTCGGTGTGCACGCGGTAGGCGAAGTCCAGCGGCGTGGCGCCCTTGGGCAGGTCGATGGCATGACCGTCCGGGGTGAACACGTAGACCCGGTCAGGCTCGATGTCGACCCGCAGCTGTTCGGCCAGCCCGCCGATATCGCCCAGCTCCTCGTGCCATTCGAGTACCTGGCGCAACCAGGAGATCTTCTCCTCGTAGTGGTTGGAGCTGGACTTGACGTCGGTGCCCTTGTAGCGCCAGTGCGCGCAGACGCCGAGCTCGGCTTCCTCGTGCATGGCGTGGGTGCGGATCTGCACCTCCAGCACCTTGCCCTCCGGGCCGATCACCGCGGTGTGCAGGGAGCGGTAGCCGTTTTCCTTGGGGTTGGCGATGTAGTCGTCGAACTCTTTCGGGATGTGCCGCCACAGGGTATGCACGATGCCCAGCGCGGTGTAGCAATCGCGCACTTCGGGCACCAGCACGCGCACCGCGCGCACGTCGTAGATCTGGCTGAATTCCAGGCCCTTGCGCTGCATCTTGCGCCAGATCGAATAGATATGTTTCGCCCGGCCGCTGATATCGGCCTTCACGCCGGTGGCCAGCAGCTCGTTCTGCAGCTGGTTCATCACGTCGCTGATGAAGCGCTCGCGGTCCAGCCGGCGCTCGTGCAAGAGCTTGGCGATCTGCTTGTACTGGTCAGGTTCGAGGTAACGGAAGGAAAGGTCTTCCAGCTCCCACTTGATATGGCCGATGCCCAGGCGGTGGGCCAGCGGCGCGTAGATATCGAACACCTCGCGGGCCACGCGCAGGCGTTTCTCGTCGTCGGCGGCCTTCACCGCGCGGATGGCGCAGGTGCGCTCGGCCAGCTTGATCAGTGCCACGCGCACATCGTCGACCATGGCCACCAGCATCTTACGCAGGTTCTCGACCTGCGCCTGGGAGCCCAGCACCAGCGACTGGCGAGGGCTGAGACTGGCACTGATGGCGGCCATGCGCAGCACACCGTCGATCAGCTTGGCCACCACCGGGCCAAAGCGCTGGCCGACTTCGGCCAGCGTCACCTTGCCCTCCCGCACCGAACGGTAGATGACGGCGGCCACCAGCGAATCCTGGTCGAGCTTGAGGTCGGCGAGGATTTCGGCGATCTCCAGTCCCGCCTGGAAGCTGGATGTGCCGTCGGCCCAGGAATGCTTGGCCGGGTTGCCTTTCTTCTCGACTTCCTGGGCGAACTCGCAGGCCTCCTTCAAGGCCGGTCGATCGAGTTGCGAATCGACGCTCACCACATGATCGAGCCATGCTTCGAGATTGATACTGCCGTCGTTGTTGACCGGCTGGTGCACTCTCACCTGTACCATCTTTGCTTTACCTTTCCATACAGCGCACCACAGGGGTGCGCTGGCTATCACTTGTACGGCCTTCGTTCCCTGAACACCGCACCAAGGGGCCAGCCTCGCTAGCCCGCTTCGAATAACGCCATGGCCTCGACATGCGCCGTCTGAGGAAACATGTCGAGAATCCCGGCCCTTTTTAACCGGTACCCCTGCCCGGCCAGCACCTGCGCGTCTCGCGCCAGCGTGGCCGGGTTGCACGATACATAGACCAACCGTTTCGCGCCGAGCCGGGCGATGCCTTGCACCACCTCGAAGGCCCCGTCACGCGGTGGGTCCAAGAGTACCGCAGAAAAGCCCTCGGCGACCCATCCGGCGCCGGCCAAAGGCTGCGATAAATCGGCCTGAAAAAACCGAGCGTTATGCACATTGTTGTGCCGGGCATTGGCTTCGGCACGCTCGACCATCGCCTGCACGCCCTCCACCGCCACCACTTCACGCGCCTGCCGGGCCAGCGGCAGGGCGAAGTTGCCGAGGCCGCAGAACAGGTCGAGCACCCGCTCGTGTGCCTGAGGCGCCAGCCAGGCCAGGGCCTGCTGGATCATCAGCGTGTTGACCTGGGCGTTGACCTGGACGAAGTCGCCCGGCCTCCAGGCCAGTTCGAGCCCCCACGGCTCCAGGGCAAAACCCAGCTGCGCCGCGGCATCCGCCGCTGCCGGCTCGCCCTCGCCCTGCAGCCACAACTGGGCGCCGGCTTCGCGGCAGAATGCCTCGAGGCGCGCCAGGTCTTCAGCTGGAAGCGCTGCCACATGGCGCACCAGCACGGCCTCGGCGGTGCCGCTGAACAGCTCCACGTGCCCTAGCGCCTGCGGCTTGCTCAAGCTGCGCAGCACGGTCGGCAGATGACGGAGGATGCTCTGCAAGGGTTGTACCAGCACCGGGCAGTCGTCGATGGCGACGATGTCCTGGCTGGCCTCGGCGCGTAACCCCACGTCCAGTTGACGCGCCTTGGCGTCCCAGCGCACGGCCACCCGCGCCCGGCGCCGATAGCCGAACTCCGCTCCGCTCAAGGGCGCGGCCCACTCCTCAGGCTGAAGGCCGGCAACGCGCTGCAACTGCTCGGCCAGCAAGCGTTGCTTGAGCGCCAGCTGACCTTCGTGGGGCAGGTGCTGAAGGTTGCAACCGCCGCAGCGATCATAATGCCTGCACGGCGCCTCGCGACGCTCCGGGCTGACCTGGAAGACGCGCTCCAGACGCGCCTCGACCACCTTGCCACGCGCGCCAAGGACGCGGGCCTCGACCTCCTCGCCGCCGAGCGCGCCGCTGACGAACCAGGTACGTCCATCGACGAAGGCGATGCCGCGGCCATCACCGGCCAGGCGCTCGATCTGCAGGCGCTGCTTCTTGCCCACGGGAACCTGGGGGGCACGGTTGCCGCCGGCCGGCTGGAAGCGCAGGCCGCCGTTGCTTTTCTTTCTGGACATCAGGTCGCGTCGAACAGGCCGGTGGACAGGTAACGGTCGCCGCGATCGCAGATGATGGCGACCATCACCGCGTTCTCGACTTCCCGGGACAGGCGCAGCATCGCCGCTACCGCACCGCCGGAGGACACGCCGCAGAAAATGCCCTCTTCGCGGGCAAGGCGGCGGGTGGTGTCCTCGGCTTCCTGCTGGGACATGTCCACCACGCGATCGACGCGACTGGCGTCGAAGATCTTCGGCAGGTACTCGTGCGGCCAGCGGCGGATACCGGGGATGGCCGAGCCTTCCATCGGCTGCAGGCCGACGATCTGCACCGCCGGATTCTGCTCCTTGAGGTACTGCGAGCAGCCCATGATGGTACCGGTGGTGCCCATGGAGCTGATGAAGTGAGTGATGGTGCCCTGGGTCTGCTGCCAGATTTCCGGGCCGGTGCTGTTGTAGTGAGCGATCGGGTTGTCGCCATTGGCGAACTGATCGAGCACCAGACCGCGGCCCTCTGCCTGCAGTTTCTCGGCGAGGTCGCGCGCGCCTTCCATGCCCTCTTCCTTGGTCACCAGGATCAGCTCCGCGCCGTAGGCGGTCATGGCCGCCTTGCGTTCGGCGGTGGAATTGTCCGGCATGATCAGGATCATCTTGTAGCCCTTGATCGCCGCGGCCATGGCCAGGGCGATGCCGGTGTTGCCGGAGGTGGCCTCGATCAGGGTGTCGCCCGGCTTGATCTGGCCGCGCAACTCGGCGCGGGTGATCATCGACAGCGCAGGGCGGTCCTTGACCGAGCCGGCCGGATTGTTGCCTTCGAGCTTGAGCAGCAGGGTGTTGCTGGTGTCCCCGGCAATGCGCTGCAGGCGAACCAGAGGCGTATGGCCGACGCAATCGGCGATGGTGGGGTACTGCAGGGTCATGGGCGTGTTCGCAATCCGGACGGCAGGGGCGCCTATCATACCGGCAAACCTCGCGCGGCCATATCACGCAATCGTCGGACATTATAGCGGCTGGCTATAAACGATGATGGGGTGGGTTCACCCATGACGCGGCTTCCACGGGGGCTTGGCACCGGCTACGCCGGTGTTCGCGGCTAAAGCCGCTGCCACGGCGACCGCACTGATCTGGTGACATGCGCCATTGCTGTGAGAGCGGGTTTACCCGCGAAGCAGACAGCGCGGTCCGGTCGCCTGCAAGGAGCTAGACAGAGGACGCCACCTTGCAATCGCGCTCACACACCGCCAAGCGCATGCATACCCGCAACCCACGCGCCCCGTTGGTCGCCCACACCCGTCCGCCCTGGCGCTCGATGGCACTGCGGGCGATGCTCAATCCCAGGCCGAAGCCGCCATCCCCTGGACGCGATCCATCCAGCCGCGAGAACGGTGCGAAGATCCGCTCCAGGTCGCCCTCGGCCACCCCACCGCCCTCGTCCTCCAGCTCGATGCGCCAACCATTGCCGTCGCGCCACCCACTCAGCGTCACCACGCCACCGCCCGGCGAATGGCGGATGGCATTGCGCAGGATGTTCTCCAGCGCCTGGGCCAGATGATTGAGGTTGCCTTGCACCCAGCAGCCGGGCGGCAGCTCGCAGCGCAGTCGATCCGGCGTCCAGCCGCTTTCGTAGCAGGCATTCTCGCTGAGCATGTCCCACAGCGCCTGCAGCTGGATCGGCTCGAGATTCATCGGCGCGCGCTCGGCGTCCTGCCAGGCCAGTTGCAGGGTGTCCTCCACCAGTTGCTGCATGCCGTCCACTTCCCGGTGCAGGCGTTCACGCAGGCGCTGCAGGTCGGTCTCGCCGTCGCAGGCCACCCGCAGACGGCTCAGAGGCGTGCGCATTTCATGGGAAAGGTCGCGCAGCAATTGCTGCTGCAGCGCCACGGTGCCCTGCAGGCGCTCGGCCATCTGGTCGAAGGCCCGGGCCAGCTCGCCGAGTTCGTCATGGCGCTGGGTGGTACGCGGATCCAGGCGTGCCGCCAACTGGTCGGCACGCCAGGCATTGGCCTGCTCGCGCAGCTGATTGAGCGGCACGATCAGCATGCGATAGAGGCCGACGCAAAGCAGCAAGGTGAACAGGCCTGGAATGATGCCGTTGGTCATCACGCGCCAGAACAGTCGGTATCGGCCCGGGTTGAAGCGCTCGGGCAGTTCGATCACCAGCATGCCCAACTCCGGCGAGCCCGGGAACGAAAGGCGCAGCCAGGGCTGGCCGATGCTGCGCCGGCTCATGGGCCAGTCGACACCGCGCAGCCGGGTCAGACGCTGGATCTCGCCGGCGCTCAGCTCGCCGCTGCCCAGAGGCCGCAGGTTGTTGTCGAGCACCCCCAGCCAACCGCGCTCACGCTCATGCATGTCGGCCAACCAGACATCCACGCCATCACGCCCGCCCTTGCGCCAGGCCTGCTCGGCCTCGGCGGCATAGCCACGCAGGACGTGCCGGGCAGGCTCCGACAGAAAGGCGTCCTGCGTCTCCATATGACGACCCCAGCTGTAACTCAGGCCAATCATCAGCAGGCAGAAGCCCACCAGCAGGATCGTCAGCTTCCAGAACAGCGAGTGGCGGTCGAGCATGATTCAGTCAGCCTCACCCGCACCGCACACGTAGCCCTTGCCCCACACCGTGCGGATCTGCCGTTCGTGGTAGCCGATGGCCTTGAGCTTGCGACGGATCTGGCTGACATGCATGTCCAGGCTGCGATCATGGCGCGAGTAGCCGCGCTGCAGGACCTGCTGATAGAGGAAGGGTTTGCTCATCACCTCGTCGGGGCTGCGATGGAGGGTATCGAGCAGGCGGTACTCGCTTGGCGTCAGCCCAGCCCACGCCCCCGCGAGGCTGACATCCGTGGCCTGCTCATCGAAGTGCAGCTGGCCAGACTCCACCTGGCTCGGCGCCAGCGCGCGCCGTTCGAAGGCAACCCGACGCAGGATCGCTTCGATGCGCACGCGCAGCTCGGCGAAGCTGAACGGCTTGGGCAGGTAATCGTCGGCGCCGCGCTCGAAGCCGCAGATCCGGTCCGCCTCCGCCCCCAGCGCCGACATCAGGATCACCGGGGTGGCACTGTGGCGGCGCAGGCGGGCCAGCGCGTCCAGGCCGTTGAGCCCCGGCAGCAGGATGTCCATCAGTACCAGGTCGAACACCTGTTGGCCGGCCACCTCCAGGCCTTCCAGGCCATTGCGGCACCAGGTGACCTCAAAGCCGCCGCGCTGCAGCTCGCCCTGCAGGTACGCGCCCAGCACGGGATCATCCTCGATGGCGAGGATGCTGGGGGTATGAATAGCTACGGGATTCATTGGCAACTGCCATCAATTCTCAGTTGCGCGATTATTGGGCAGGCAGTCCGGGCAAGGCAACCGAAGTCCGACTGCCGTCACGTGGGAAAACGCCAGGCAAGGCTGAAACGGCCGCGCCGCCGGCAAACAAATGGGTGCAATGGCATCGGGTGCGGAGTAACGTTCCGGCTGAAGCGCGAATCGCGCCCTTAGGCACATGACAGGAGACAGGTGTGCTCGACCGTTTGGGAATCCGCAGCCGGGTATTGCTGCTGGCCTTGCTGCCCGCCAGCCTGATGGCGCTGGTGCTGGGCAGCTACTTCACCTGGCTGCAGCAGAACGAGCTGCGCACGCAGCTGCTGCAACGCGGCAAGATGATCGCCGAACAACTGGCGCCGTTGGCCGCCCCGGCCCTCGCTCGTCAGACGCCCGCGCAGCTGGAGCGCATCGCGGCGCAGGCGCTGGAGCAGTCAGACGTGCGCGCCGTGGCCTTTCTCGCCGCCGACCGTTCGCGCCTGGCCCATGCCGGCCCGAGCATGCTCAACCAGCCGCCCAGCGGCGGCACCGGCACGCAGTTGCTGCAGCGCACCGGCAACGATGCCACTCGCTATCTGATGCCGGTGTTCGGCCATCACCGCGACCTGGCCACCGACGCCGTGCCCGCCGAGGCCGAGCGCCTGCTCGGCTGGGTCGAGATCGAACTGTCCCACGATGGCACCCTGCTGCGCGGCTATCGCAACCTGTTCACCACCCTGCTGCTGATCTTCGCCTGCCTGACCCTGACCGCCCTGCTCGCCCTGCGCATGAGCCGCACCATCAACGACCCGATCAACCGCATCAAGCACGCGGTCAACCAGCTCAAGGACGGCAACCTCGAGGAGCGCCTGCCGGCCATGGGCAGCCACGAACTGGATGAACTGGGCGCAGGCATCAACCGCATGGCCGAAACCCTGCACAGTGCCCACGAGGAGCTGCAACACAGCATCGACCAGGCCACCGAGGACGTGCGCCAGAATCTGGAAACCATCGAGATCCAGAACATCGAGCTGGACATGGCGCGCAAGGAAGCCCTGGAGGCCAGCCGCATCAAGTCCGAATTTCTGGCCAACATGAGCCACGAGATCCGCACCCCGCTCAACGGCATCCTCGGTTTCACCCACCTGCTGCAGAAAAGCGAGCTCACCCCACGCCAGCTCGACTACCTGGGCACCATCGAGAAATCCGCCGACAACCTGCTGGGGATCATCAACGAGATCCTCGACTTCTCCAAGATCGAGGCCGGCAAGCTGGTGCTCGACAGCATTCCGTTCAACCTGCGCGACCTGATCCAGGACACCCTGACCATCCTCGCCCCGGCCGCCCACGCCAAGCAGCTGGAGCTGCTCAGCCTGGTCTACCGCGACACCCCGCTGTCGCTGGTCGGCGACCCGCTGCGGCTCAAGCAGATCCTCACCAACCTGGTGAGCAACGCCATCAAGTTCACCCGCGAAGGCACGATCGTGGTGCGCGCCATGCTCGAGGACGAGCAGGACGACTGCGTGCAGCTGCGCATCAGCGTGCAGGACACCGGTATCGGCCTTTCGCCCCAGGACGTGCGCACCCTGTTCCAGGCCTTCAGCCAAGCCGACAACTCGTTGTCGCGCCAGCCCGGCGGCACCGGCCTGGGGCTGGTGATTTCCAAGCGCCTGATCGAGCAGATGGGCGGCGAGATCGGCGTCGACAGCACGCCGGGGGAAGGTTCGCAGTTCTGGATCAGCCTCAACCTGCCCAAAGCCCACGACGACGCCGACGAGCACCCCTTGCAGGCGCTGCTCGGCCGTCGCGTGGCCATCGTCGACGGCCACGACCTGGCGCGCCAGGCCCTGGAACATCAGCTCGAGGACTGCGGCCTGACGGTCACCCTGTTCTCATCGTGCGAGCAGCTGTTGCAGGCCGTGCAGGCCGCCAGCCTCGCCGGCCAACCCTTCGAGTTCGCCGTGCTCGGCGTCAATCTGGGCAGCCTGAGCCCCGAGCAGCTCAGCCAATACCTGCAACAGCTCGAGCGCCTGGGGTGCCAGTGCGTCGTGCTGTGCCCGACCACCGAGCAACCGCTGTACCACCCATACCTGGCCAATTTCCATTGCCAGTTGCTGGCCAAGCCCACCTGCACGCGCAAGCTGCGTCGGCTGTTGCTGGAACTGGTGCAACCGCGCCGCCCGCTGGGCGAGCGACGCGCCAGCAGCGGCCAGCGCATGCCGAAGATTCTCTGCGTCGACGACAATCCGGCCAACCTGCTGCTGGTGCAGACCCTGCTCGAAGGCATGGGCGCCGAAGTACTGGCGGTGGACAGCGGCTATGCCGCGGTCCAGGTCGTTCAGGACGAACCGTTCGACCTGGTGCTGATGGACGTGCAGATGCCCGGCATGGATGGCCGCGCCTGCACCGAACAGATCCGCCAGTGGGAGACCAGCCAGAGTGGCCCGGCCCTGCCGATCGTCGCCCTCACCGCCCACGCCATGGCCAACGAAAAGCGCGCCCTGCTGCACAGCGGCATGGATGACTACCTCACCAAGCCGATCAGCGAGCGCCAGCTGGCCCAGGTGGTCATGAAGTGGACCGGCCTGAGCCTGGACACCCCGCAACAGGAACGCGCCATCGAGCGAATGCCGGACAGCAGCGAACTGAAGGTGCTCGACCCGGAAGAAGGCCTGCGCCTGGCGGCGGGTAAACCGGACCTGGCGGCGGACATGCTGGCCATGTTGCTCGCCTCGCTGGAATCCGATCGCGAAGCGATCCAGGCCGCCCGCGACGCCGCCGACCGCACCGCGACGATCGAGCGGGTGCACCGGCTCAACGGTGCCTCGCGCTACTGCGGCGTACCGCAGTTGCGCGCGGCCTGCCAGCGCAGCGAGACCTTGCTCAAGCAGGACAGCCCGCAGGCCGCGCAGGCGCTGGACGAGCTGGACCAGGCCATCGCACGGTTGGCCGAACAGGCGCGCCAGAGCGCATGACGTCCCGGCCTCTTCGCAGGTTTACCCGCGAAGAGGCCGGCACAGGTCAACACCGATGCAACCCGCCTGTCTAAACTGCGCTTTCCCGCCAGAGGAGTTCCACCATGCGCGTCCTGTTGTTCAGCAGCCAGCACTACGACCAGGAAAGCTTCACCCAGGCCGCCAGCAGCAGCGCCCTGGACCTGCACTTCCAGCCAGCCAGGCTGACCCTCGACACGGCGGCCCTGGCCCAAGGCTTCGAAGTGGTCTGCGCGTTCATCAACGACGAGCTGGATGCCCCGGTGCTCGAGCGCCTGGCCGCAGGTGGCACCCGCCTGATCGCCCTGCGCTCGGCCGGTTACAACCACGTCGACCTGAGTGCCGCGCGGCACCTGGGCCTCACTGTGGTGCGCGTGCCGGCCTACTCGCCCCACGCGGTCGCGGAACATGCCGTGGCCCTGATCCTGGCCCTCGATCGCCGCCTGCACCGGGCCTACAACCGCACCCGCGAAGGCGACTTTACTCTCCACGGGCTGACTGGCTTCGACCTGCATGGCAAGACGGTCGGCGTGGTCGGCACCGGCCAGATCGGCGCGGCGTTCGCCCGCATCATGGCCGGTTTCGGCTGCCAGCTGCTGGCCTACGACCCCTACCCCAACCCCGAACTGCTCGCCCTCGGCGCCCGCTATCTGGAACTGCCCGAATTGCTCCGCGAATCCAGGATCATCAGCCTGCACTGCCCGCTGACCGAGGGCACGAAGCACCTGATCAATGCGCGCAGCCTGGCCCAGTTGCAGCCCGGCGCCATGCTGATCAACACCGGTCGTGGCGCGCTGGTCGACACCCCGGCACTGATCGACGCGCTCAAGAGCGGCCAACTGGGTTACCTGGGGCTGGATGTGTATGAAGAAGAAGCGCAGCTGTTCTTCGAGGACCGCTCCGACCTGCCGCTGCAGGACGATGTGCTGGCGCGGCTGCTGACCTTCCCCAATGTGATCGTCACCGCGCACCAGGCGTTTCTCACCCGCGAAGCGCTGGACGCCATCGCCGCCACCACCCTGGACAACATCACCCGCTGGGCGGCAGGCAATCCGCACAATCTTGTAAACGGTTGATGCTAGGATACGCGGCAATTTTGGAGGACCCATGGTCGAACACGATTTCCGCTACACCCTTTTCAACCCGCAACACACCCTGATCGAATGCCGCGCGCTGGTGCCGGGCCGCTATCAGGTCACCGGCAACGGCGGCTCGATCCAGAAGGGCGACGTGCTGCTGGTCACCCTCAAAGGCAGCAAGGACCTGTCCATGCGCCTGACCGTCGAGACCGTGCGTCACCTGATCAACCCACACGGCCAGTGGGTCGCCGTGGCCCAGGGCCCGGTATTCAACGAACTGGAAATCCTCAACTGGCAGGTCAAGTGCGACAGCTGTGACGCCGTGCTGGACTTCGAGTTCGCCAACGACGCCAAGCTCGGCAAGAAGGGTCAGGCCCCGGCCGCCAGCGCCCGTATCCAGGCACTGGGCTGGGCCAGCAAGGGCGACAAGCATGTATGCCCACAGTGCCGGGAGCGTGGCTGAGTGAAACATCTGCTGACCGGCGTGCTGATCGCCAGCGGCCTGCTGGGCTGTGCCGCGCAACCTTCGAAACTGCAGCAAGAGCAGAGCTATCGGCTGGAATGGATCGGCGAGCGACCGCTGATCGACTACAGCCACCTGACGCTGACCCTGGCCAGCGATGGCCGCGCCTACGGAAATGGCGGCTGCAACCACTGGTTCGCGCCCTATACCCTGGACGGCGAGCGCATCAGCTTCGGCAAGGTCGGCAAGACCCGCAAACTGTGCGCGCCGGCGCTGATGGATCAGGAACGGCGCTTCCTGCAGGCGCTGGAGACGGTGCAGCGCTGGGACGAGTCGCCGATCGAACAGATCCGCTTCTGGCCGGCCGAGGGCATGCCGCTGCGGTTCTGGGCTGAGGAAGGCTGAAATCATCGCGGGGCAAGCCCGCTCCCACGGACTGTGGAAGCGGGCTTGCCCCGCGATGCCTGGAACTCAGGCGCCGCCCTTGAGCGCCTTGATCTTCGCGTGCAGCCCTTCGAGCGTCTGTTCGCCCATCAGCTGCTCACGCACCTTGCCCTTGTCGTCGATGATGTAGGTCACCGGCAGCGCCTCGCTGCGCGGCAGCTCGTAGCGTTCGGCCGGGTCCTGCGCCAACACCGTGAAGCCGATCCCCAGGGTGTCGGACGCGGCCTTGAGGTCGGCGCCCTGCAGCCCGTCGAAGTTCACCCCCACCACCTTGATGCCCTGGGCTTCCCACTGCTTGGCCGCAGCGTTGAGCTCGGGGATTTCGGTGCGGCACGGGCCGCACCATTCGGCCCAGTAATTGAGCACCAGCCAGTGCCCGTCGATCTGTTCGGCCTTCACCGTGTTGCCGTGCTGGTCCACGCCGTAGTCCGCACCGCAGCCGCCGAGCAACAGGCTCGCGGTGATGGCCAGTGCAGCTGCCAAACGCCTTGCCATGGGTCAATCCTTCTCGAAGTTTTCAAGCATTGAAGTCGGTCGCTGCGGTTAGAATAGCCGCCACACCCAGCTGGATGCGACCCGTCATGACCGAACTGACTCTCTATCATAACCCGCGCTGCTCGAAATCCCGCGGCGCCCTGGAGCTGCTCGAGGCACGCGGCCTGGCGCCGACCATCGTGCGCTACCTCGAGACCCCGCCCGACGCCGCCACCCTCGGGCAACTGCTCGGCAAGCTGGGCATCGCCCCGCGCCAGCTGCTGCGCAGCGGCGAGGACGAATACAAGGCCCTCGACCTGGCCAACCCGGACCTGACCGACGCCCAGCTGATCGACGCCATGGTCCGGCACCCCAAGCTCATCGAACGCCCGATCCTCGTTGCCGGTGACAAGGCCGTGGTCGGCCGCCCACCCGAGAAGGTCCTGGAGATCCTGCCGTGAGCGCCCCCTACATCCTGGTGCTGTACTACAGCCGCCATGGCTCGACCAGCGAGATGGCCCGCCACATCGCCCGCGGCATCGAGCTGGCCGGCCTGGAGGCACGCCTGCGCACCGTGCCGGCGATCTCCACCGAATGCGAAGCCGTGGCCCCGGACATCCCGGCCAGCGGCGCGCTGTACGCCACCCTCGACGACCTGCGCCACTGCGCCGGCCTGGCCCTGGGCAGCCCGACCCGCTTCGGCAACATGGCCGCGCCGCTCAAGTACTTCCTCGACGGCACCAGCAGCCTGTGGCTGGGCGGTGAACTGGTGGGCAAGCCGGCGGCGGTGTTCACCTCCACCGCCAGCCTGCACGGCGGCCAGGAAACCACCCTGCTGTCGATGCTGCTGCCACTGATGCACCACGGCATGCTGGTGACCGGCCTGCCCTACAGCGAATCGGCGCTGCTGGAGACCCGCGGCGGCGGCACGCCGTACGGCGCCAGTCACCATGCCGGCGCCGACGGCAAGCGCGAGCTGGACCAACACGAGATCACCCTGTGCCGGGCCCTCGGCCAACGCCTGGCGAACACCGCCAAGGCACTGGGTGGCGAACGTGGCTAGGCAGCCCAAGGTGCTGCCGCCACTGGACTGGCTGGCCCCCCGGGTGCGCCTCACCCGTGCCCTGAGCCTGGCCTGCCTGTTCGGCCTGATCACCCTGCTGCTGGTGAACAACCTGTGGTTCGCCGACCTGCACGGGGCACGGGTCGAGGTGATCATGGCCATCGAGCTGATCCCGCTGCTGCTGGTGCTGCCGGGCATGCTGATGGGCAGCGCCCGGGCCCATGCCTGGACCTGTTTCGTGGTGAACATCTACTTCATCAAGGGCGTGCTGGCGGCGTTCGATCCGGCGCGGGCGGTATTTGGCTGGGTCGAGGTGCTGGTAAGCCTGGGGTTGTTCGTCAGCGGGTTGCTGTTCGTGCGCTGGAAGTTCCAGCTGGAGCGGCGTCTGTCCGGAGAAGGGCGTTAATCTCCGGGCTGCTTTGCAGCCCTTTCGCGACACAAGGCCGCTCCTACAGGAGTACGCGTTCCCCTGTAGGAGCGGCCTTGTGTCGCGAAAGGGCCGCACAGCGGCCCCGGCGATATCAATGGTTGACGGTATGCGCCAGCATCACCGACAGCTGGCACAACGGTCGCCCACTCTCGGCGTGCCACTGGTTGAACGCCCGCTGCACCAGCGCCAGGTCGCGCTGGCTGGTCGGCGGCTTGTCGATGATCTTCTGCGCGATCAACGCCGCCGCCATGTCGTCGGTGGGAATGAACGTGTCCTTGCCGACCATGCGCAGGAAGCGCGGCGCCGACAGCCCGCCCAGCTGGTTGCCATGCTTGGCCAGGTACTTCCACAAACCGACGATATCGGTCTCTGGCCAGTCGGCGATAAACGCGCCGAAACTGCCCTTCTCCTTCGCCACGTCGAGGATCATCTGCGCATTGCGCGGCACGCTCTTGAGCTTGCCCAGGTGACGGATGATGCGCTCGTCGTGCATCAACCGCTCCAGGTGCTCGGCGCCCATCAGCACCACTTTCTCGGGATCGAAACCGAAGAACACCTGCTCGAACGCCGGCCACTTGGCATCCACCAGGCTGTGCTTCAGCCCGGCGCGGAATACGCGCAGGGCCAGGGTCGACAGATAGCGGTCGTCAGGGATGTCGCGCAGCTGCGCAGGCGTGCGCGGCTGCGGCAGGAAGGCTTCCAGCGCCTGGGCCGAGCCGAAGCGGTTCAGGCAGTACTCGAGCAGCCACTGATAGTCGCGCATGGGGTCAGATGTTCAGCACGTCGAGAAAACGCGGCGTGGCGCTCTCGTCGATCTTCAAGCTGGTGAAGTCGAACAGGTTGCGGTCGGCCAGTTGCGATGGCGCGACGTTCTGCAGGGCGCGGAAGATGCTTTCGGTACGGCCCGGGTGCTTGCGCTCCCACTCCACCAGCATGTCCTTGACCACCTGGCGCTGCAGGTTCTCCTGCGAGCCGCACAGGTTGCACGGGATGATCGGGAATTCCTTCATGTCCGAGTAGGCCTGGATGTCCTTCTCGCTGCAGTAGGCCAGTGGGCGGATCACCACGTTGCGCCCGTCATCGGCGCGCAGCTTCGGCGGCATGCCCTTGAGCGCGCCGTTGAAGAACATGTTGAGGAAGAAGGTCTCGACGATGTCGTCGCGGTGGTGCCCCAGGGCCATCTTGGTCGCGCCGATCTCGTCGGCGAAGGTGTACAGCGTGCCGCGGCGCAGGCGCGAGCACAGCGAGCAGGTGGTCTTGCCCTCGGGTACCAGCTCCTTGACCACCGAATAGGTGTCCTTTTCGACGATGTGGTACTCGACGCCCAGTTCCTTGAGGTAGGCCGGCAGCACGTGTTCGGGGAAACCCGGCTGTTTCTGGTCCATGTTCACCGCGACGATCTCGAACTTGATCGGCGCCACCTTCTGCAGGTGCAACAGAACGTCGAGCATGGTGTAGCTGTCCTTGCCGCCGGACAGGCAGACCATGACCTTGTCGCCATCCTCGATCATGTTGTAGTCGGTGATGGCTTCGCCGGCGAGACGACGCAGGCGTTTTTGCAGTTTGTTCTGGTTGACCGAGAGGGTGCCCATAGCGCTTGGATCCGCGAGGTGTGACAAAAGCCGGCTATTTTACGCACAAACCGCACGCTGCAGTAGGACCTTCCGATAAAGACTTCAAGGGAATCAGCAATGGCGCTGACAGCGCGATTTGCTCTAAAAAGCCGGTTTTATGCCGGGAACGGCTTCCTATACTGCGACATAAGGCCACATTGCCGTAATGATCGGTGTTCCTGGCCTCGGGCCACAGGCGCTCCATCTGGGGGGCGTTTGGCAACGACGATAGGAGTGACCAGTATGATTCATCACGTTGTTGGGCTGTTCACCCACCCTGACCAGGAGTGGCGGGAGATCCGTGGCGAGGAAGAAAGCATCAGCCACATGTACCTGACCCATACGCTGATCCTGGCGGCGATCCCCGCCGTCTCGGCGTTCATCGGCACCACCCAGGTCGGCTGGGTGATCGGCGACCGGCCAGCGGTGATGCTGACCATGGAAAGCGCGCTGTGGATGAGCATCATGTCGTACCTGGCGATGCTCGCCGGGGTCGCGGTGATGGGCGCCTTCATCCACTGGATGGCGCGCACCTACGACGCCAACCCGAGCATGGCGCAGTGCATCGCCTTCGCCACCTACACCGCCACCCCGCTGTTCATCGGCGGTCTCGCGGCGCTGTACCCGCACCTGTGGCTGGGCATGCTGATCGGCACGGCGGCGATCTGCTACACCGTGTACCTGTTGTACGTCGGGTTACCGACATTCATGAACATTCCATCCGATGAAGGCTTCCTGTTCTCCAGCTCCGTGCTGGCGGTGGGCCTCGTGGTGCTGGTGGCGATCATGGCCGCGACCGTGATCATCTGGGGACTGGGCGTGGGGCCCGTCTACACCAACTGAAACGCAGACCAAGCAGATCCAACCAACACTGGGGCATCACCCGAGGCCGCCGCAAGGCGGCTTCGTTTCGTGTGCCTGACCGGCGGCTCGGCAGCCGGCCTTTGCCTGCGGCATAATGCCCGGTCAGGAGAACTACCCCGCCATGCCCGAGCTGCTCAAACAACGCGTCGAAACCTGTTACCAGCAAGCCGAAACCTTCTTCAAACGCCCCTTTCCACGCCCGCAGGTGAGCTTCAAGCTGCGCGGCCAGAAAGCCGGCGTCGCCCACCTGCACGAGAACCTGCTGCGCTTCAACCTGCAGCTGTACCGCGAAAACCAGGAAGACTTCCTGCGCCAGACCGTGGCCCACGAAGTGGCGCACCTGGTCGCTCACCAGCTGTTCGGCGAGCGGATCCAGGCCCATGGCGAGGAGTGGCAACTGATCATGCGTGGCGTTTACGAGCTGCCGCCGAACCGTTGCCACAACTATGAAGTGCAGCGACGGGTGGCGACGCGCTACATCTACCGCTGCCCGTGCCCGGAGAGCGACTTTCCGTTCACTGCCCAGCGGCACAAGCTGGTGCGCCAGGGGCGGCGGTACCTGTGCCGGCGGTGTCGGGAGATTCTGGTGTACAGCGGCGAGACCCGCGTCGAATAAACGCCGACTGCGAAGCTC
>NZ_JAOEBG010000029.1 GCF_029836165.1 Pseudomonas sp. GD04091 | reverse complement strand
TGTGGGAGCGGCCCGGCGCTTGGGGCGAATCAGACGGTGCCGATCTCGCCGCCATCGTTGCGCTGGATCACCACGGTCGAGGCCCGTGGCCGTACCGAGGTGCCGGCCGGCGTCACATCGGTGGCCTTGTCGGTGGTCGGCCAGTTGTCCGGGTGCTGGATGTTGACGAACATCGTCTTGTTGTCCGGGGTGAAGGCAATCCCCGTCACCTCGCAGCCGTTCGGCCCGACGAAGAAGCGGCGCAGGTCCACCTGGTTGGTGGCGTTGACCGGGATCTGCTTGCCGTTGGCATCCACCAGGTCGGTGGGGATCACCGCCAGCAGCTGGTCGTTGGTGTAGCTGGTCAGGGTGGTCTCGCCGTTGTCGGTCTCGAACCACAGCACGCCGCGGCTATCGAAGCTCATGCCGTCGGGGCTGGCGAACTGGTTCAGTTCGGTCAGGCCCGAGCGGTTGATATCCGGGGTGCCGGCGGCGTTGGCGCCGAACACGAAGATGTCCCAGGTGAAGGTCTTGTGATCGTCGCTGTCGTGCCAGCGGATGATGTGGCCATGGCGGTTCGGGCCGCGCGGGTTGGCCGCGTCGACCTTGGCCGCGGTGCGCGCGCTGTTGTTGGTCAGGGTCAGGTAGACGTCGCCGTTGAGTGGGTTGACGGCGGTCCACTCCGGGCGGTCCATGGGCGTCGCGCCCAAGGCGTCGGCGGCGCCACGGGTGTTGAGGATGATGCCCGGCAGGTCGCTGAACAGCGCGCCGAGGGTGCTGCCGCCAGTGGTCGGGGTGGCGACGTCGAGCAGCAGCCACACGCCGGTGCCGTTGGCATCGAAGCGGGCGACGTAGAGCTTGCCCTTGTCCAGGTACTTGGCGCCGGTGGCCAGGCGGTTGGCCGGGTTGGCGTCGGCCGGGTCCCATACCGCGTCGGAGACGAACTTGTACAGGTATTCGTTGTTGGAGTCATCGCCGGTGTACCAGACCAGCGGCTTGCCGGCCACCGGCAGGCCCGGGCAGCAGCCTTCGTGGCGGAAGCGGCCTAGGGCGGTGCGTTTCACCGCCAGGGTGTTGTTGGTGTAGGGGTCGATCTCGACGATGTAGCCGTAGGTGCTGGCTTCGTTGCGGTAGTCGTCGGTGGCGCTGGCGCCGGTCGGGGTGATGTTGAAGCGGGCGAACTCATCGGCCACCTCGCTGGCGTCACCGGCGGCGGTCTCCCACTTGTACTGGCCGCTGCTGGACGAGACGCCGATACGCACCTGGTCGGCCGGACGGGTGCCTTTGTTGACGAAGATGCCAGGCCAGTTCTCCTCGCAGGTCAGGTAGGTGCCCCACGGGGTGTAGCCGTTGCCGCAGTTGTTGTTGGTGCCGCGGCACTGGGTGCCGGTGGGCGAGAACTTGGTCTTGACGTGGTCGGTGCCGCGCAGGGGGCCGGCGATGTCCATCAGCGAGACGGTGGTGAAGCGGCGGTTGAGCGGGTCGTTGTCGACCACCTGCCAGCGCCCGGCGACCTTGCTGATGCGCACCACGCCCGCGCCATGGGCGTTGATCTCCTTGCGCACCTCCTCGACCGGGCGCTTGCCGGCGACGGTGGTGGGGCCGGCCGGGTGCAGGGCGGCGGTGTCGATGTATTCGAAGTTGATCGCCAGCAGGCCATCGCTGGAGCTGCCATTGATGGGGAAGAAGTGCATGCCGTCGTGGTGCATGCCCATCGCGTTGGCCTGGTCGGTGGAGCTGTTGCTGCCGTCGGCCTTCCACGGGTTGGCGGTGGCGTTCAGCGGCGTGCCCCAGGGCGCCAGCACGTAGGCGCTGTAGCCGGCGGCCACCACGCAGGCGTCGGTGCGCGAACCTGTGATCGAATTGAAGCCCAGTTTGAGTTTTGGTTTTTCCGGCTCTGGAGGGGTCACTGGATCATCGTGATCGGAACCGCCGCCGCTGTCGAAGCAACCTGTCAGGCCGGTGCCGGCGATCATGGCGATGGCGGCGCCAAGGCTGCCGCGTACCACGGTACGGCGGCTCAGGTAGGTGTCCATGACACTGGCCATCGGCAGGTTGCCGCTCAGGTTCCGGTCCAGGTTGTCGCCGGTATCTCGACTCATCAGGGTGTCCTTTTTTTGGCTGAGTTGAAGGAAACCGCGACTTTAGACGGCAAGTATGATGATTGATTGGCAGAAATGTTAACGAGAGTTTAAAACTCGCCGTTATTACTGCCTCTTGATACAGATTTTTTTGGAATTAGCAGCGGTTTTCTGCCATCAAACTGTCACGCCAACGCCGCAATATCCGGGGCCCAACGTGAACAGGGATGGCGGAGTCGATGGCAAGCAGTGTGGGCAGGCGCGAGGTGATCAGCTGGATGGGCGTCGGTGCGCTGGCACCGTTGCTCGGCGCCTGCTCGGCACTACCGGGGCCACGTGGCGGCGGTGATCGTGCGCTGGACCTGCTGTATGTGGCCGATACCCTCGATGCCCGCCAGCCGGGCCGGGCCGTGGTTCCGGCCACGCGCCTTGGCCCGGTCAGCCGCCTGGGGCGCGCGCCGTGGATGAGTGGGCCCAACGCCAGCGCCGCAGAGCCGGCGCTGGCGCCGCTGCTGGATGCCAACCTCGCCGCACAGGCCCGCACCGGTGGCTATGCGACGCTGGCGGCGCTGCTCGAACAGCTGCGCGCCGAAGCCGGCAGCGAGCACTGCCTGACCCTGGAGAACGGCCAGTGCTGGAACGGCAGCGGCCTGGCCTACCTCACCCAGGGCGAGAGCGGCGTGCAGGGCAGCCAGTTGCTGGGCAGCGAAGTACGGGTCAGCAGCGATGAGCGGGTGCTGTGGCCGCAGCTCAGTGCCGGGCTCTATCGCCAGTCTTCCACCATGACCCTCGGTGCCGGACTCGCCGACACCCAGGCCAAGGCGCTGGGCGTCGAAGGCCTCAAGGTGTTCCAGCGCGGTGGTGTGCGTGTTGCGGTGGTTGGCGTTACCGATCCGTACGCCCAGGACCAGAAGGCGTCTCTCAAACAGTGGTACCAATCTCTTCAGCCCAGCTTCCAGCAGGCCCGGCGCGAGGCCGACCTGGTGGTGGCCCTGGCGGATGTCGGCACCGGCCCCGGACTGTGGCTGGCCGAGCGCGTGCCGGAGGTGGATGTGCTGCTCTGCGCCCGCGGCCAGGATCTGTGGCCGGCACCGGTGCAGGCGACCCAGTCCAGCGGCCGCCGGGTCCCGGTGCTGTTCGCCGGCTGCCGGGCCAGCGGCGCGTTTCGCCTGCGTTGCCGCCAGGTGGGCGGGCAATGGCAGTTCGAGGCGCGTTTCTTCCCGGCCTTCGAGCACAGCCTCGGGCCGCAGGCCCAGGCCCGCGCCAGCCAGCTGCGCGGTGAACTGCAACGCCAGCGCAGCGGCCACGCCGCCTGGCTCGACCAGCCGCTGGCCCGCGCGCCCGAGGCGCTGTGGCGTCGCGATACCCGTGGCGGCAGCTGGGACCGCCTGCTGCACCTGGCCCTGGCCGACGATTCGAGCATGCCGGTGCTGCTGCCCGGCCTACGCTACGACTACCCGCTGCAAGCGGGTGAAGCGATCACCCGCGAACACCTGATCAGCCTCACCGGCGGCTATCCGGCCCCCGTGGTCGAGGCCCCGGCGCGCCAGGTCGAACAGGTGCTGGAGAATGCCGCCGAGCAGTTGTTCGGCGATCCGTTGCTGCTGGACAACAGCCAGGACCTGCCACGCTGGCAAAGCCAGAACTGGCAGGTGAGCTACAGCCCCAACGGCAAGCGCATCATCGGCCTGCAGCCGGTCGAGGGGCTGTGCCGCACCTTCGGCCTGCATTTCGACGCCCAGGCCGGCGTGCCGCTGTGGCAGACCCTGGAAGCCTGGCTGACCCGGCAGGCGCCGGGCTGGGCGCTGGCGCCGCTGCAACTGCCGGCCGTGCGCTATGTGCAGGGCCATCCTGGCTGGCATCCGCACCAGGTGGCCGCGTGACCGCTCGCCTTCTCAGTTTCGCGCTGCTGACCCTGGCCGGCTGGCTGGCGGCGCAGTGCGTGCTGCTGCTCGGCCGCCAGCCGCTGCCGGCCAGCGCGCCCGCGCAAGCGCAGATCGCGCTGCCGGGCCTGTTGGTCGAGCACTGGCAGGCGCCCGTCGACGACGCCAGCATTCCGCTTACCCGCCTGCCCCTGGCCTACCTGGGCGGTCTCAAGGCCCAGCCGCTGTCGGCCAGCGTGGTGGTGCTGCGTCACGGCCAGCAGGTGCGCACCCTCGGGCGCGGCCAGCGCCTGGCGCCGGGCATCGTGCTGCAGGACATCGATGCCGAGGGTTTGATCTTCGACAACAACGGGCGGCGCGAGCGTCTGCCCTGGCCGCCACGCCCCGCCGTGACCGGCTTCAAGCGCCAAGGATGAATGATGATCGCAAGGTACTGTCTGGTCGGGCTGCTGGTGCTCGGCATGTCCCTGGCCCAGGCCGAAGAGCCGGAGGTGTTCGCCGACGACGGCACGCCGCTGTACGAAGTCAATTTCGTCGACACCGAGCTCGGTGAGTTCATCGACAGTGTGTCGCGCATCACCGGCACGACGTTCATAGTCGATCCACGGGTCAAGGGCAAGGTCACCGTGCGCACGGTCGATCGCCATGACGCCGATGCCATCTACGACATCTTCCTTGCCCAGTTGCGGGCACAGGGTTTCGCCGCGGTGGACCTGCCCAATGGCAGCGTGAAGATCGTTCCCGACCAGGCAGCGCGCCTGGAGCCTGTGCCGGTGGAAAGCGCCGGCAAGAAGTCCGAGGGCAGCGACGGTGTGGCCACCCGGGTGTTCAACGTGCGCAACGCCGCCAGCGAGCAGATGCTCGGCATCCTCAAGCCGCTGATCGACCCACGGGTCGGCGTGATCACCCCGTACCCGGCCGCCAACCTGCTGGTGGTCACCGACTGGCGCAGCAACCTGGAACGGATCGACAGCCTGCTGCGCCAGCTCGACCAGGTCAGCGAAGAGCCGTTGCAGGTCATCCCGCTCAAGCACGCCAGCGCCGCCGACACTGCCGGCCTGGTGACCCGCCTGCTGGCCCGCGAGCAGGGCGCCGATGCCGCCCAGGTGGTCGCCGACCCGCGCAGCAATGCCTTGCTGGTGCGTGGCAGCGCCGACAGCCGCGAGCGGGTGCGGGCCTTGCTGGCCCAGCTCGACCGGCCCGGGGACAACCTGCGCAGCAGCAACACCCAGGTCATCTACCTGCGCCACGCCAATGCCGCCGAAGTGGTCAAGGTCCTGCGCGGCCTGAGCCAGACCGGCGCGGTGCCGGCCGCGGAGGGCGAGGGCAAGGACGCGCCGGTGCAGGCGGCCAGCGATTCGGGAATCCGTCTGGAGTACGAGGAGGGCACCAACGCCGTGGTGATGGTCGGCCCCGACAGCGAACTGGCCGCCTACCGTAGCATCGTCGAGCAGCTGGACATCCGCCGGGCGCAGGTGGTGGTCGAGGCGATCATCGCCGAGGTCTCCGACAGCAGTGCCCAGGAGCTGGGGGTGCAGTGGCTGTTCGCCGACGAGAAGTTCGGCGCCGGCATCGTCAACTTCGGCAGCAACGGCGTGAACATCGCCAGCATCGCCGGCGCGGCCAGCAGCGGCGACAACGAGAAACTCGGCAAGCTGCTGTCGGCCACCACCGGCGCTACCGCCGGCATCGGTCACTTCGGCGGCGGCTTCAACTTCGCCATGCTGGTCAACGCGCTCAAGGGCAAGAGCGGCTTCAACCTGCTGTCCACGCCGACCCTGCTGACCCTGGACAACGCCGAGGCGTCGATCCTGGTCGGCCAGGAGGTGCCGTTCGTCACCGGCTCGGTGACCCAGAACAACGCCAATCCGTACCAGACCATCGAGCGCAAGGAAGTGGGGGTGAAGCTGCGCATCAAGCCGCAGGTCAACATCGACAACAGCGTGCGCCTGGACATCGTCCAGGAAGTATCGTCGATCGCCGACTCAAGCGCCGCCAGCGACGTGATCACCAACAAGCGCGAGATAAAGACCAAGGTGATGGTCGAGGACAACGGCCTGGTGATCCTCGGCGGGCTGATCAGCGACGAGCTCTCCACCAGCAACCAGCGCGTGCCGTTCCTGGGTGACATCCCGGGGCTGGGCCGACTGTTCCGCTCCGACGCCAGCAAGAACACCAAGCAGAACCTGATGGTGTTCATCCGTCCGCGCATCCTGCGCGACGGCGAGAGCCTGGCCGGGTTGAGCCAGCAGAAGTACCAGAGCCTGCAGCAGAACACGCCGCTCAAGCTGCCGGAGCTGGCCGAAGGCCTGCCGCTGTTGCAGGTGTTCCCTTCCAGCCGAGCGCGGCTCGAAGGCGGGGACTGGTGATGCTGCCCTATCGCCTGGCACGCCAGAGCGGCGTGGCCATGGCGCCGGCCGAGGAAGGCTGGCAGCTGTGGCTGCGCAGCGATGCCGACAGTGATCAGGTGCAGGAGCTGTTGCGCGTGCATGGCCAGCCAGGCTGTGTCGAGCGGCTCGACAGCGCCGTGTTCGACGAGCGCCTCGGCCAGCTCTACCAGGCCGGCGAGGCGGCGACCGAAGCGCTGATCGAGGGTATCGGCGAGCAGGTCGACCTGGACAGCCTGATGAGCGAGATGCCGCGCATCGAGGACTTGCTCGAGAGCGACGACGAAGCCCCGGTGATCCGCCTGATCAACGGCCTGTTCGGCCAGGCCCTGCGCCTGCGCGCCTCGGACATCCATATCGAGACCTTCGAGCAGAGCCTGGTGGTGCGCCTGCGCATCGACGGTCACCTGCGCGAGGTGCTGCGCCCGCCACGGGCGCTGTCGGCGATGCTGGTGTCGCGGATCAAGGTCATGGCGCGGCTGGATATCGCCGAAAAGCGCCAGCCCCAGGATGGCCGCATCACCCTGCGCGCCGCCGGGCGCGAAGTGGACGTGCGGGTCTCGACCTTGCCCGGCATCCACGGCGAGCGGGTGGTGATGCGCGTGCTCGACAAGCAGGCCAGCCTGCTGGCGCTGGACAACCTGGGCATGCCCGCCGCGGTGCTGCGCGGCCTGCGCGGCTGCCTGGCGCGGCCCAACGGCATCGTCCTGTCCACCGGCCCCACCGGCTCGGGCAAGACCACCACGCTGTACGCCAGCCTCAACAGCCTGAACGACGGCAGCCGCAACATCCTCACCGTCGAGGATCCGGTCGAGTACGCCATCGCCGGCATCGGCCAGACCGCCATCAACCCCCGTGCCGGGCTGACCTTCGCCAGCGGCCTGCGCGCGATCCTGCGCCAGGATCCGGACGTGATCATGCTTGGCGAAATCCGCGACCAGGAGACCGCGCAGATCGCCGTGCAGGCCAGCCTCACCGGGCACCTGGTGCTGTCGACCCTGCACACCAACAGCGCCGTGGGCGCGGTCACCCGCCTGCGCGACATGGGTATCGAGCCCTTCCTCATCGCCTCGTGCCTGCGCGGCGTGCTGGCCCAGCGTCTGGTGCGGCGCCTGTGTTCATGCGCCGTGGCGCACCCGCTGCAGCCGGCCGAGCGTGAGCTGTGGCCGGAACTGGGCAGCTTGCCCGAGAGCTATCACCCGGTGGGCTGCGAGCACTGCCAGGGCAGCGGGTACGTCGGCCGCCTGGGGTTGTACGAATTCATCGAGCTGGATGCCGGGCTGGTCGCGTTGCTCTACGACGGCGAGAGCGAGCTGGCGATGCAGGCCTACCTGGACGGCCGTCGACAGAGCCTGGTGGCCATGGCCAGCGATTGCCTGGCCCGCGGCCAGACCAGCTTGGCCGAAGTGCTGCGCGTGGTGCAGGGATAAGCATGCCGACCTATCGCTACCAGGCCGTGGACCTTGCCGGCAAGGCGCACAAGGCCAGCGTGCAGGCCGACAGCGAGCGGCATGCGCGCCAGTTGCTGCGCGAACAGGGCCTGTTCGCCCGGCAGTTGCAGCGCCACGAGAGCGGCCAGGCTCAGCCACGACGCCAGCGCCTGAGCCGTGCCCAGTTGTGCGAGCTGACCCGGCAACTGGCGACCCTGATCGGCGCCGGCATTCCGCTGGTCGACGCCCTGGCCACCCTGGAGCGGCAACTGCGTCAGCCGGCGTTGCATGCGGTGCTGGTGGCCCTGCGAGGCTCCCTCGCCGAAGGCCTGGGCCTGGCCCGCAGCCTGGCTCGCCAAGGCACGCCGTTCACCGGGCTGTACTGCGCGCTGGTCGAGGCCGGCGAGCGCTCCGGGCGCCTGGGACAGGTGCTGGCGCGCCTGGCCGAGCATCTGGAACAGGTCCAGCGTCAGCGCCACAAGGCCCGTACCGCGCTGATCTACCCGGCGGTGCTGATGGGCGTGTCGCTGGCGGTGGTGGTCGGCCTGATGACCTTCGTGGTGCCCAAGCTCACCGAACAGTTCGCCCATTCCGGGCAGAGCCTGCCGCTCATCACCTCGCTGCTGATCGGCCTCAGCCAGGGGCTGGTACATGCCGGGCCCTACCTGCTGGCGCTGGCGATCGGACTGACCGTGCTCGGCGGCTGGCTGCTGCGCAAACCGCATTGGTGTCTGCGTCGCGACGATCTGCTGCTGCGCCTGCCGCGGGTCGGCGTGGTGCTGCAGGTGCTGGAGAGCGCGCGCCTGGCGCGCAGCCTGGCCATTCTCTGCGGCAGTGGGGTGGCCCTGCTCGAAGCCTTGCAGGTGGCCACCGAGACGGTCGGCAACCGACGGATTCGCGCCGCCATGGACCAGGTACGCCAGCACGTGCAGGGCGGCACCAGCCTGCACCGGGCGCTGGATGGCGCCGGCCAGTTTCCGCCGTTGCTGGTGAACATGGTCGGCAGCGGCGAGGCCAGCGGCACCCTGGCCGACATGCTCGAACGCGTGGCCGATGACCAGGAGCGCGGCTTCGCCCGCCAGGTGGACACCGCCATGGCGCTGTTCGAACCGCTGATGATCCTGGTGATGGGCGCGGTGGTGCTGTTCATCGTACTGGCGGTGCTGCTGCCGATCATGCAGCTCAACCAGGGACTGCAACTGTGACAAGGAGACCTTTCATGCAACGACGACGTACCCGCCAGCGAGGCTTCACGCTGATGGAAATCATGGTGGTGATCTTCATCATCGGCCTGTTGATCGCCGTGGTCGCGCCCAGCGTGCTGGGCAACCAGGACAAGGCCATGAAGCAGAAGGTCATGGCCGACCTGGCGACCCTGGAGCAGGCGCTGGACATGTACCGCCTGGACAACCTGCGCTTCCCCAGCAACGAGCAGGGCCTGGCGGCGCTGGCGAACAAACCGACCCAGGAACCGCTGCCACGCAGCTGGCGCAGCGATGGCTATATCCGTCGTCTGCCGGAGGATCCGTGGGGCACGCCGTATCAGTACCGCATGCCCGGCGAGCATGGCCGGGTGGATGTCTATTCGCTGGGCGCCGATGGTGTGCCGGGCGGCGAAGGGCTCGATGCCGATCTGGGCAACTGGGCGCTTTGAGGTGACTGGAATGTGTGTCCGGCTTGGCATTGTCGGGGCCGCTTCGCGCCCCTTTCGCGACACAAGGCCGCTCCTACAAGAAAATGCACTCGTCTGTAGGCGCGGCCTTGTGTCGCGAAAGGGGCGCGAAGCGGCCCCCGCTTTCCTGTGCCATCAACGTGGCTTCAGCCTGCTCGAACTGCTGGTGGTGCTGGCCATCGCCGCGCTGATGACCAGCCTGGCAGTGGCCTGGCTCGACAGCGGCAGGAGCAGCGTCGACCAGGCCCTCGACCGCCTGGCCGCCGCCACCGTGGCCCAGGCCGACCTGGCACGCCATGCCGGCCAGTTGCGCGGCTTGCGCTGGAACGGCCAGCAGCCGGAGTTCGTGCGTCGTCAGGGCGAGCAGTGGGTGGTCGAACCGGTCGCGCTGGGTGATTGGCCCAAGGGCCTGCGCCCGGACTGGGCGGCCAGCCAGGTGCCCGTTGTGCTGTTCACGCCGGATGGCTGGGCGCGCCCGGGCAGCTTGCGCTGGCGCTGGCCCGAGGGTGGCCAGCGATGGGATTGGGACCGAGGCGGGCGCTTGCGTGTGAGCGATAGCCCATGAAACGCCGGCAGCAAGGATTCACGTTGCTGGAAGTGAGCGTGGCACTGGGCATCGCCGCAGTCCTGGCGGTGATCACCAGCCAGGTCCTGCGCCAGCGCCTGGCCGTGCAGGACACCGTGCAGCAGCACCGCCTGGGCCTGCTGTGTGCCCGCGAGCTGCAGGCGCGCTTCGCCGTCGAGCAGTACTGGCCGGCGGCCAACCAGGACAGCGGCGTGCTGGTCGAGGGCGGGCAGGCCTGCCATTGGCAGCTGCAACTGCGTCGCACGGGCGTGCGCGATCTGCGCCGGGGCGAATTGCTGCTGCATGCCGACCGCGACCAGCGCCTGCCGCTGGGGCAGTACACCGTTTTCCTGGAGCGGCCATGAAGCGTCGCCAGTCGGGCCTGACCCTGATCGAGCTGCTGGTGGCCCTGGCGCTCACCGCCTTGCTCGGCGTGCTGCTGTCGGCACTGGTCAACGGCTGGCTGAAGGTGCGCGAACGGCTCGACGCACAGGTGCGCGAAACCGGCGTGCTGGACTTCTGCCTGGCCCTGGAGCGGCGTTTCGACAGCCCGCTGTTGCGCCGCGTGTACGAACAACGCCTGCCACTGGCGCCGCGCTGGTTCGACTGGCAACCCGATCGCCAGCAGTTGCTGTGGGTGGCCGCCGCCGCTTGGCCGCAGGCCGAGGGTGGCTCGCGCCTGCAACGCCAGCGCCTGCGATTCGAGCCCCGCGAACAACGCCTGCTGCTGGAAACCTCGGCTGACCTGTATGCCGCCACGGCTTCTCACTGGGTCGTGCGTGAGCGACTCGAACGGGTCAGCGCGATGAACATCCTCTACCACCAGTCCGGCCGTTGGCTGGCCTGGCCGTCTGATCAACCGGCGCACCCCGGACGGGGCGTGCGCGTGGAGCTTGTGCGCGATGGAGCACCGTATGCCTGTACCTTCGTTCTGCCTTGGGGGCGTTCATGAAGCTTGAGTGGCGCCGCCGGTCAACGACACAACCCTGGCTGCTGCTGCGCCCGGGGCAGGCGTGGGACTGGTTGCTGGTCGAGCAGGGGCGGCCCGTGCGCGCAGGGCAGGGTCAACCTCCGGCAGGGCTGGGTGCGCGGATCGCCCTGATCGTTCCCGCCGAGCACTGCAGCCACTTCCAGGTGCCCGCGCCGCCCGGGCTCAAGCGCGAGGAATGGTCGCTGCTGCTCGAAGACCGACTGGCCCAGGCCGCAGACGAAGTCAGCTGCGCCTGTGTCGGGCGCCTGCCCGGCCAGCTGCGGCTGGTGGTGGTGGCGCGACGGTGGCTGGACGAGTGGCGGGCGCAATGCGACGCGTGGGCCTTGCCGGTGGAGCGCTGCTGGGCGGAGTTCCAGTTGCTGCCTGAGCGGTGTCATGTCTGGCAACGTGGGGAGATGACACTCTGCACCGGCGTCGACGGCGAGGGTCGGGCGCACTGGTTGGCCTGGCCGCGAACACCAGGCCTGGACGCGCCTGTGGACTGGCAGGACGGGGCGCCGGGCACCGTGGAGGGGGCATGGCCACCGACGCTGGCCAGTCTTGACCGTGTGCCGGCGCTGTTCGAAAGCCGTCGCGCTCGACCGCGCCTGAGGCTGGCCGTGGCACAGTGGCGGCTGGCTGTCGCCTGCCTGGTGCTGGCCGTGGCCTGGGGCGGGCTGTGGTGCGCGCAGCAATGGCGCCAGGCCAAGGTCTATCGTGAGCAGGTGTTGGCGGTGACCGCGGCGCAGGCCTCGCCGCGCCAGGCCGCCCAGGCACTCAAGCGTCTGCGTGACGAGCAGAATGAACGTGAGGTACGCCTGCGTCGGCTCGAAGGGTTGCAGGCACAGTTGCAGGCGTGGCTGAGCGGGAATCCCGGTTGGCAGTTGCGGGCGGTGCGCTTCGATGGGCAGCGCTGGCACCTGGAGCTCGAAGGCGAAGGGGACACGCCACCCTGGCAGGCCATGGCCACGGCCATGGGTGCGCCGGCGCAGGTCGAGGAGGACGGGCGCCGCGTGGTGTTCGACCTGGGGGTGGCATCGTGAGCCGGCATCATCGGCTGTGGCTGGCCTGGGGGCTGGTGGGCGTGCTGCTGGCGTTCCTCGCGTTGCGCGAAGGGCTGGGCGTCTGGCGTGAGTGGGCGCAATGGCGCGGGTTGGCCGAATCGGTGGCGGGGCTGCGCGAGGGCCCGTCGTTGAGCCTGGAACGCTTGCGTCAGTCGGCCCAGGCCCGCCACATCGATCTCGTTGAGGTGCAACCCGACGGCGCACGTTGGCGGCTGCGCGGCAAGGTGGCCGAGGCGCAGGTCCTGCAGGAATGGTTGCAGGCGTTGCGCGAGGACGGTGCGCAGCCGCTGCAGTGGGGGCTGATGCGCGACGAGGACGGGCTGCGCTTCGATGTGCAGGTCCTGCCATGAGTCGCCGGGCCGGTGCCTGGTTGGGCCTGGTGTTCATCCTGACCTTGCTGGCCCAATGGCCGGCCGGTTGGCTGGGCCTGCCCCTGCAGGGTGTCACGGGTAGCCTGTGGCAGGGGCAGGCGGCACGGCTGGGGACGGTCGGGCCGCTACGCTGGGACCTGAACCCGTGGCGTCTGGAAGCACAGCTCTGGCTAGGGTTTCAGGGGCAGGGCTGGCAGGCGCGACTGAAGGGCTGGCCGTGGCGCTGGCAGGCCGAGGTGGAGGCCCTGGGCAGGCGCTACAGTGTGCCGCAGGGATACCGTCTGGGCGGGCAATGGCAAGGGGTGATGCGGCTGCAGGGGGCGGGGCGGCAATGCCAGGCCGCGCAAGGGCGCATCACGGTGAACGACCTGGCGCTGGTCGAGCCCTGGTCTCTCGGGTTGGGGCAAGGGGCGATCGAGATGCGCTGCCAGGGAGGCTGGCGGCTATCCGGGAATCTGCGGTTGCCGGGCCAGCACCAGTTGGTGCTGGACGCCGATCTGCCGGGACGCCGGGCAACGGTGGATATCGAGGTGCAGCCCGAGGCCGGGCTGACGCCGGTGCTGCGTGGGGTGCAATGGTTGGGGGCGGAGGCGTTGCAGGGCCAGCGGGTGGTGCGCTGGTGACGTCACCACATCGCCGCTGCGCTCAGGGGCGAATCTCGATCAGCGTCCCGTCCTTGACCATGCTCCACACTTCCTGCATGTCGTCGTTGCGCATGGCGATGCAGCCTTCGGTCCAGTCGAGGGTGTGGAAGTACCACTCCGGGTACTCTTCGTTGATCGGCGTGCCGTGGATCATGATCATGCTGCCGGGGGCCACGCCTTCACGCCGGGCCTTGGCCGCGTCGCTGATGTTCGGATAGGAGATGTGCATGGCCAGGTTGTAGCGGTCGCTGACCTTGCGCCAGTCCAGCCAGTACAGGCCTTCGGGGGTTCTCTTGTCGCCCTCGCGCTCCTTGGCGCCCTTGGGCTGCTTGCCCAGGGAAATGCGGTAGGTCTTGAGCGGTTCGCCCCGGCTGATCAGTTGCAGCCGGCGTTCGGACTTGATCACCAGCACCTTGTCGATCAGGCGTTCCTGCTGGGCGGCACCGGCGGCCGGCTGGACCGGCGACGGCGTGGCCGACGGAGTCTTGCGGATGATGGTCTCGGTGAAGGCCGCTTGCGACACCGAGACGACACTGAGGCAGAAGAGGGCAAGCAGCCAGCGCATGAAACCTATCCCTGAAGACTTAAGTGGTGGACGACGAGACGTTCATCGGCGGCAGGTATTCATGGCCTATCGGGTAGTGCTGCCTGATGCGGTCGCGATAATAGCATTCTAGTGTGCGTGTGACGGTCCGGAAAGCCAGCTCATCCCAGGGGATCTCGTGCTCCTCGAAAAGGCGCACCTCCAGGCTCTCGACGCCGACGGCGAAGTCCAGGTCGGCGAGTTCGGCGCGAAAGAACACATGCACCTGATTGATGTGCGGCAGGTCGAACAGCTGGTAGAGGGTGGTGTCGCCGACTCGGGCGCAGGCTTCCTCGACGGTTTCGCGACGGGCGGCCTGATCCAGGGTCTCGCCGTTCTCCATGAAGCCGGCGGGCAGGGTCCAGAAGCCGCGGCGCGGCTCGATGGCACGACGACACAGCAGCACCTGGCTGCCCCAGATGGGCAGTACGCCGGCGACGATGTTGGGGTTCTGGTAATGAATGGTGTGGCAATGCTCGCACACATGGCGCGGGCGGCTGTCGCCTTCGGGGATTCGCTGGGTGACCGGCTGGCCACACGCGCTGCAGAATTTCATGCTTTATTCATTCCTGTGGGGTCGGGCTATCTTGGCGTGCCCGGCCCGCCCACCGCAAGCGGCCTGCGGGCGGGGCTTGGGTGCCTCGCGGCTTTGGTGCATCATGCGGGGCAGGCCTTGGAATCGAGAGTGCGTAATGCTGGACGAGCTTCTTCGCCGAATGAGCAACCACACCCCCGCGTCACTCGAGGTGGATCGCCGTTTCCCCGAGGCGGCGGTACTGCTGCCCATCACCCGCAGCGACGAGCCGGAGCTGGTCCTCACGCTACGGGCCAAGGGCCTGTCCACCCACGGTGGCGAAGTGGCGTTTCCAGGTGGCCGGCGCGATCCGGAGGACCCTGACCTGGTGTTCACCGCCCTGCGTGAGGCCGAAGAGGAAATCGGCCTGCCCCCTGGCCTGGTGGAAGTGCTTGGCCCGCTCAGCTCGGTGATTTCGCTGCATGGCCTGAAGGTGACGCCATTCGTCGGTTTGATTCCCGATTATGTCGAGTACCGCGCCAATGACGCGGAAATCGCCGCCGTGTTCAGCGTGCCACTGGCGTTCTTCCGCCAGGACCCGCGTGAGCATACCCACCGTATCGACTATCAGGGACGCAGTTGGTACGTGCCCAGTTATCGTTACGGCGAATACAAGATCTGGGGGTTGTCGGCGATCATGATCGTCGAACTGGTCAACCTGCTGTTCGATGCCGGTATCAGCCTGCACCAGCCCCCCGAGCGTCTCATCCAGAATTGAGCGGGGCTCACCCCGCCACCGAACCTACCGTGAGGAGCGACACATGAAATACCGCCTGGGCGACCTGCGGGTCGAAGCCCATCCCGAGAGCTGGGCCGCGCCCAATGCCACGCTGATCGGCAAGGTGCGCCTGCAGGCGCGGGCCAGCGTGTGGTTCGGTGCGGTGCTGCGCGGCGACAACGAGCTGATCGACATCGGCGAGGACAGCAATGTCCAGGATGGCACGGTGATGCACACCGACATGGGCTCGCCGCTGACGATCGGCAAGGGCGTGACCATCGGCCACAACGCCATGCTGCACGGCTGCACGGTAGGCGACTACAGCCTGGTCGGTATCAACGCGGTCATCCTCAATGGGGCGCGCATCGGCAGGCACTGCATCATCGGCGCCAATGCGCTGATCCCCGAAGGCAAGGAGATTCCCGACGGTTCCCTGGTGATGGGCTCGCCGGGCAAGGTGGTGCGCGAACTCAGCGAGCAGCACAAGCGCATGCTCGAGGCCAGCGCCGCGCATTACGTGCACAACGCCCAGCGCTATGCCCGCGACCTGGTGATCGATGAAGACTGACGAACGGCCAGTGGCCTCGCCCTGCGTCAGTATCTGCGCGCTGGACGAGCAGGATATCTGCACCGGGTGCCAGCGCACGGTGGACGAGATCACCCGTTGGGGGCGAATGGACAACGAGCAGCGCCGGGAGGTGCTCAAGAAGTGCCATGAGCGGGCGCTGGCGGCCGGGCTGATCATCGGATCGTAGAATCTGCGCGGGCATCTTCGCGGGTAAACCCGCGAAGAGTCTGGCGCTGACTGCAAATTCAAGTACTCTGTGCGGCTGGTCCACCGAACACACAGAACATGTTCTATCTCATCGCCTACATCAGCAGCGTGGTGCTGATCAACTACGCCTTCTCCAGCGCGCCGCACCTGGACGTGATCTGGTCCGCCTGGGGCGGCCTGGTGTTCATCCTGCGCGACATGGTGCAGACCCGCTACGGGCATGGCGCGCTGCTGGCCATGCTGGTCGCGCTGGTGCTCTCGTACGTGACCTCGGAGCCGGCCATCGCCCTGGCCAGCGCCACCGCGTTCTTCGTGTCCGAACTGATCGACTGGCTGGTGTTCAGCGTCACCCGCCGCCCTCTGCGCGATCGTCTCTGGCTCAGTTCGGCGCTGAGCATCCCGGTGGACACCTTCATCTTCTTCGGCATGATCGGCGCGCTGACGCCAGCGGTGGTCGGCACGGCGATGGCGTCTAAGTTCGCCGGGGTCACGGCGGTGTGGCTGATCATGGCCTGGCGTGCACGGCGCGCGGTGGCGACTTCCTGATGTAGAATGGCGGTCCATTTTTCAGCGGGCGGCAGCCAGCGTGGCGCGGCCCCGGACGTCTTCGAGGACCTGAAATGACCCGTATCGGAACCCCATTGTCGCCGACCGCGACCCGTGTACTGCTGTGCGGCTGCGGCGAGCTGGGCAAGGAAGTGGTGATCGAGCTGCAGCGCCTGGGTGTCGAGGTGATCGCCGTGGACCGCTACGCCCACGCGCCGGCCATGCAGGTCGCGCATCGCAGCCATGTGATCAACATGCTCGACGGCGTCGCCCTGCGCGCAGTGATCGAGGCGGAAAAGCCGCACTACATCGTTCCGGAAATCGAGGCCATCGCCACCGCCACCCTGGTGGAACTGGAGAGCGAAGGCTTCAACGTGGTGCCCACCGCCCGCGCCACCCAGCTGACAATGAACCGTGAAGGCATCCGTCGCCTGGCCGCGGAAGAGCTGGACCTGCCGACCTCGCCGTACCACTTCGCCGATACCTTCGAGGACTACGCGAAGGCCGTGGCCGACCTGGGCTATCCCTGCGTGGTCAAGCCGGTGATGAGCTCGTCGGGCAAGGGCCAGAGCCTGCTGCGCGGCGCCGACGACCTGCAGAAGGCCTGGGACTATGCCCAGGAAGGCGGCCGTGCCGGCAAGGGCCGGGTGATCATCGAGGGCTTCATCGACTTCGAGTACGAGATCACCTTGCTGACCGTGCGGCATGTCGGTGGCACCACGTTCCTGGAGCCGGTGGGGCACCGTCAGGAGAAGGGTGACTACCAGGAGTCGTGGCAGCCCCAGGCCATGAGTCCGAAGGCGCTGGCCGAGTCGCAGCGCGTGGCCCAGGCGGTCACCGACGCGCTGGGCGGCCGCGGCCTGTTCGGCGTCGAGCTGTTCGTCAAGGGCGACCAGGTGTGGTTCAGCGAAGTTTCGCCGCGTCCGCACGACACGGGCCTGGTGACCTTGATTTCCCAGGACTTGTCGCAGTTCGCCCTGCATGCCCGCGCCATTCTCGGCCTGCCGATCCCGGTGGTGCGCCAGTTCGGCCCGTCGGCTTCGGCGGTGATCCTGCCGCAAGGCCAGTCGCAGCAGACCAGCTTCGCCAACCTCGGCGCCGCCCTGAGCGAGCCGGATACCGCCATTCGCCTGTTCGGCAAGCCGGAAATCAATGGCACCCGGCGCATGGGCGTGTGTCTGGCGCGCGATGAGTCGGTCGAGGCGGCGCGGGCCAAGGCGACCCGGGCTTCGCAGGCGGTCAAGGTCGAGTTCTGATCTGAGATTGCGGGGGGGCGCTTTGCGCCCCTTTCGCGACACAAGGCCGTTCCTACAGGGGGCGCGCTGTGGGAGCGGCGGCCTTGTGCCGCGAAAGGCTGCCAAGCAGCCCCAATGGTTCAAAGTGCGGTATCGCGCGTCTCTTTCAGGCACAACACAGCAATCAGACTGATCACCGCCGCCACCGACACATATCCCCCCACCCAGCTCAATCCCCCCATGCTCACCAGTTTCTGGGCAAAGAACGGTGCCGCCGAGGCGCCGACGATGCCGCCCAGGTTGTAGGCTGCCGAGGCCCCGGTGTAACGCACGTGGGTCGGGAACAGTTCCGGCAGCAACGCCCCCATCGGCGCGAAGGTCACACCCATCAGGAACAGCTCGATGGCCAGGAACAGCGCCACGCCCGTGGTCGAACCCGAGGTCAGCAGCGGTTCCATGGTGAAGCCCGAAGCGATGGCCAGCAGGCCACCGACCACCAGCACCGGCTTGCGTCCGTAACGGTCGCTGAGCCAGGCCGACAGCGGCGTGGCCAGGGCCATGAAGACCACGGCGAAGCACAGCAAGCCGAGGAAGGTCTCGCGGCTGTACCCCAGGGTGGTCACGCCGTAGCTGAGCGAGAACACCGTGGAGATGTAGAACAGCGCGTAGCACACCACCATGGCCGCGGCGCCCAGCAAGGTGGGCAGCCAGTAGCGGGCGAACAGGTCGACCACCGGCATCTTGACTCGCTCGTGACGGGCGACCGCCTTGGCGAACACCGGGCTTTCCTCCAGCTTCAGCCGTACATAAAGGCCGACCAGCACCAGCGCGGCGCTGAGCAGGAACGGAATGCGCCAGCCCCATTCACGGAACTGCTCGTCGCTGAGCACCAGGGCCAGGGTGAGGAACAGGCCGTTGGCCGCGAGGAAGCCGATCGAGGGGCCGAGCTGCGGGAACATGCCGAACCAGGCACGCTTGCCCTGCGGTGCGTTCTCGGTGGCCAGCAGCGCCGCGCCGCCCCATTCGCCGCCCAGTCCCAGGCCCTGACCGAAGCGCAGCACGCAGAGAATGATCGGCGCCCACACGCCGATGCTGTCGTAGCCGGGCAGCACGCCGATCAGGGTGGTGGAGACGCCCATCAGCAGCAGCGAAGCGACCAGCGTCGACTTGCGCCCGATGCGGTCGCCGAAGTGGCCGAACAGCGCCGAACCCAGCGGTCGGGCGAGGAAGGCGATGCCAAAGGTCAGGAAGGCCGCGAGCATCTGCGCGGTGCCGGAGCCCGAGGGGAAGAACACCGGCCCGATCACCAGCGCGGCGGCGGTGGCGTAGACGTAGAAGTCGTAGAACTCGATGGCGGTGCCGATGAAGCTGGCGGTGGCCACCCGGGCAGGGGAATTGACCGGGGTCGCCGAAGCTGGTTCGGCGTAGGTGCTGCTGGTAGTCATGCGAAGGTCCCTGACAGTCATGCTCCATGGGGCACGGCCCATGTGGCGGGCACACGGGAGCCGGAGCGTATTGTTGTTGGTCGCCCGACTGACGATAGCCCAGGGGATAGGAAGGGAGCGGGCGCTGTTCGGGGTGCTGAAGCAGGACCGCGGGGCGTGTCAGTGGTGCGCACTGGCCGTGGGACGCTGGGTGCGGGTAGCAGGCGGGACGGCAGGGCTGGGTAAGCGTGGCGCGAGTATAGCTATCGAGTCACGGTCCAGACCAGTACCTTGCTGGCGCAGTTGTCCTCTGTCTCGAGGATTTCCAGGCGGTAGCGGCCGATTTTCAGGCATACCGCGCTTGCCGGAATGCTTTCCAGGGCTTCGGTGACCAGGCCGTTGAGGGTTTTCGGCCCGCCGTCGCAGGGCAGGTGCCAGCCGAGCGTGCGATTGATCTCGCGCAGCGACGCGGTGCCTTCGATGACGAAGCGGCCATCGGCTTGGGGGTGGACATGGGGATTGTCGAGGCTCTGCTCGTCCTCGAACTCGCCCACGATTTCTTCGAGAATGTCTTCCAGGGTGACGATGCCGAGCACTTCGCCGTATTCGTCCACCACCACGCCCATGCGCCGCTGTTGCTTGTGGAAGTTCAGCAGCTGCATTTGCAGCGGGGTGCTTTCGGGTACGAAGTAGGGTTCGTAGCAGGCCGCCCGGAGTTTCTCCAGGGTCAGCTCGGCCCGTGGCAGCAGGTGGCTGATCAGCTTGGTGTTGAGCACCGCTTCGACCTGGTTGATGTCGTTGTGGTAGACCGGCAGGCGTGTGTGGCGGCTGACGATCAACTGCTCGATGATGCGCTCGATGGGGTCGTCGAGGTTGACCCCGTCGACCTCGTTGCGCGGCACCAGGATGTCGTTGACGGTGATCTTGTCCAGCGCCTGCAGGCCATCCAGCAGACCGGGGCGGGGCGTATCGCCGGGGGCATCCTCGTCGCGTTCGTCGTCTTGCTGCGGGTGCAGGGCCACGGCGCTTGGTTGCACGCGGAACGGGCGCAGGATCAGTCGGGCGCAACCATCGAGCAGGCAACCCAGCGGCTGCAGCAGCGCCAGCGGTGGTTTCAGCAGATTGCCGCCCAGGCTCAGGAACGATTGCGGGTTGCGCCGGGCCAGGCGGCGCGGCAGGTACTCGGCGAGCACCAGCAGGGTGAGGCCGGCGGCAAGGCCGGCCAGCCAGAAACCGTGTTCACCGCTGTAGCGCTGGCCGATCAGGCAGGCCAGGCCCAGTACCAGCAGTTTGCCGAGGCTGGCGCCGAGCACCAGGCCCTGGGCGGGCAGGGCAGGCTCGGCGTGGCCATTGAGCTGCTGGCGGGCGGCATCCACCGCGGTGAACAGCGCCGACCACAGCAGGGCCAGGGCGAGGGTGCCGAGCAACGGGGCGTACGGCAGGGTGTCCATGGGCGACCGTCAGATGTGCAGGATGAATTCGCGGACCAGCTTGCTGCCGAAGTAGGCCAGCATCAGCAGGCAGAAGCCGGCCAGGGTCCAGCGGATTGCCTTGTGGCCGCGCCAGCCCAGGCGGGTACGGCCCCACAGCAGCACGCTGAACACGATCCAGGCCACGCAGGCCAGCAGCGTCTTGTGTACCAGGTGCTGGGCGAACAGGTTGTCGAGGAACAGCCAGCCGGACATCAGCGACAGCGACAGCAACACCCAGCCGGCCCAGAGGAAACCGAACAGCAGGCTTTCCATGGTCTGCAGCGGCGGGAAGTTGCGGATCAGCCCCGACGGGTGCTTGTGCTTGAGCTGGTGGTCCTGCAGCAGCAGCAGCAGGGCCTGGAACACGGCGATGGTGAACAGGCCGTAGGCCAGGATCGACAGCAGGATGTGCGCGAGGATGCCCGGTTCCTCGTTGATCAGCGGCACCGTGCCGGGCGGCGCGAACTGGGCCAGCAGCGCGGTCACCGCGCCGAGCGGGAACAGCAGCACCAGCAGGTTTTCCACCGGAATGCTCAGGCAGGCGAGGAGCGTGAGGCCGATCACCGCCGCGGCGATCAGGCTGGCGGCGCTGAAGAAGTCCAGGCTCAGGCCCAGCGGGGTGATCAGCTGGAAGAACAGGGCGCCGCCCTGGGCGATGACCGCCAGGGCGCCGAGCAGTCCGAGCAGCCGCTTGTCGGCGCGGGCGCCACGAGCCAGGCCGGTGGCCTGGTAGACGGTCGCGGCCAGATAAAGGAAGGCGGCGATCAGATTGGGGATGAGGCTGGGTGAAGAGAACATAAGTCCTGGCAGGCAAGCCCTAAAGGGACGGAGTTTGGCATAGAACCCGGCAGGCAAGGAAGACTGCGTATCAATCGCGGGGCAAGCCCGGCCGGTGGTCCCGAGCGAGGTGTGCGCAGGAAGCAGTCTCCGCTATAATCGCCGCCTTGCTCTGCCCGGCGCGTGTACATCTCCACCTGGGCACCTGAAAAACCTCGGCTTCACTGGGCCTGAAAGGATCACCATGTTCGAAAACCTGACCGACCGCCTGTCACAGACGCTGCGCCATGTCACCGGCAAGGCCAAGCTGACCGAAGACAACATCAAGGACACGTTGCGCGAAGTGCGCATGGCCCTGCTCGAGGCCGACGTCGCCCTGCCGGTGGTCAAGGATTTCGTCAACAGCATCAAGGAACGCGCGGTCGGCACCGAAGTCTCGCGCAGCCTGACCCCGGGCCAGGCCTTCGTGAAGATCGTCCAGGCCGAGCTGGAAAGCCTGATGGGCGCGGCCAATGAGGAGCTGGCGCTCAACGCCGCCCCGCCTGCCGTGGTGCTGATGGCCGGCCTGCAGGGCGCGGGCAAGACCACCACCGCCGGCAAGCTGGCGCGCCACCTGAAGGAGCGCAAGAAGAAGAGCGTGATGGTGGTGTCCGCCGACGTCTATCGCCCGGCGGCGATCAAGCAGCTGGAAACCCTGGCCAACGACATCGGCGTGACCTTCTTCCCGTCCGACATCAGCCAGAAGCCAGTGGCCATCGCCGAGGCGGCGATCCGCGAAGCCAAGCTCAAGTTCATCGACGTGGTGATCGTCGATACCGCCGGTCGCCTGCATGTCGACGCCGACATGATGGACGAGATCAAGGCCCTGCACGCCGCGGTCAAGCCGATCGAGACGCTGTTCGTGGTCGACGCCATGACCGGCCAGGACGCCGCCAACACCGCCAAGGCCTTCGGTGACGCACTGCCGCTGACCGGTGTGGTGCTGACCAAGGTCGACGGTGACGCCCGTGGCGGTGCCGCGCTGTCGGTGCGCGCGATCACCGGCAAACCGATCAAGTTCATCGGCATGGGCGAGAAGACCGAGGCCCTGGAGCCGTTCCACCCGGACCGGATCGCCTCGCGCATCCTCGGCATGGGCGACGTGCTCAGCCTGATCGAGCAGGCCGAGCAGAACATCGACAAGGCCAAGGCCGACAAGCTGGCCAAGAAGCTGAAGAAGGGCAAGGGCTTCGACCTCGAGGACTTCCGCGACCAGCTGCAGCAGATGAAGAACATGGGCGGCCTCGGTGGCCTGATGGACAAGCTGCCCAGCATCGGTGGCGTGAACCTGTCGCAGATGGGCAACGCCCAGGGCGCGGCCGAGAAGCAGTTCAAGCAGATGGAGGCGATCATCAACTCCATGACCCCCGCCGAGCGCCGCGATCCCGATCTGATCAGCGGCTCGCGCAAGCGCCGCATCGCCCTTGGCTCCGGCACCCAGGTGCAGGACATCGGCCGGCTGATCAAGCAGCACAAGCAGATGCAGAAGATGATGAAGAAATTCTCCACCAAGGGCGGCATGGCCAAGATGATGCGCGGCCTCGGTGGGATGCTGCCGGGTGGCGGCATGCCGAAACTGTAAACGAATCAGGCCGGCTTCCTTATATAAGGAAGCCGGCCAGACCCCCGCTGCGGCGGGAACATGGCCGCCGCGAGGCGGCTCCAACCGGCAGAACTGAGCGGTGGGCCAAAGGCTTGCCGAAAAAGGCATTTGCAAATGTCCGTGTATTCCCCGAGAATATGCGGCCTTTTGGGCACCCTGTGCCCATTTGGGCATTCAGTTTTGCAGCACCGACTATAGGAACGATGTTCACATGGTAACCATCCGTCTTGCCCGTGGCGGCTCCAAGAAGCGCCCTTTCTACCACCTGACCGTGACCAACTCGCGTAACGCCCGTGACGGCCGTTTCGTTGAGCGCGTTGGCTTCTTCAACCCGATCGCCGCTGGCGCCGAAGTCAAGCTGTCGGTCAACCAGGAGCGCGTCAACTACTGGCTGAGCCAGGGCGCACAGCCGTCTGAGCGTGTTGCTCAGCTGCTGAAGGAAGCTGCCAAGGCTGCAGCCTGAGCAGTATGAACGCGACGCCAGAAAAGGCTGACGACCTCATCGTCGTTGGCAAGATTTTTTCGGTTCACGGCGTTCGCGGCGAGGTGAAGGTGTATTCCTTTACCGATCCGATTGAAAACCTGCTGGATTATCGACGCTGGACGCTTCGGCACGAAGGCAAGATTAAGCAGGTCGAGCTGGTCAGCGGTCGTGGCTCCCAAAAGGGCCTGGTCGTGAAACTGAAAGGCCTCGATGATCGCGATGAAGCGCGTCTTCTGAGCGGATTCGAAATCTGCATACCGCGGAGCCTTTTGCCCAACCTGGCAGCCGACGAGTACTACTGGTACCAGTTGGTGGGCCTGAAGGTCATCAATCAGGACGAACAACTGTTCGGCACGATCGATCACCTGTTGGAGACCGGCGCGAACGATGTAATGGTGGTCAAGCCCTGCGCAGGCAGCCTGGATGATCGCGAGCGTCTGTTGCCCTATACGGAGCAATGCGTGCTGGCAGTCGACCTGGAAGCAGGCGTGATGCGGGTTGAATGGGACGCGGACTTCTAGACGATGGGTAACCTTCGCGTAGACGTCATCACGTTGTTCCCCGAGATGTTCTCGGCCATCACGGAGTACGGCATTACCAGCCGCGCGGTGAAACAAGGGTTGCTGCAAGTGACCTGCTGGAACCCGCGGGACTACACCACAGATCGTCACCACACGGTGGATGATCGGCCGTTTGGCGGTGGTCCGGGCATGGTGATGAAGATCAAGCCTCTGGAAGACGCCCTGGTTAGCGCCAGGCAGGCGACCGGAGCATCGGCAAAGGTGATCTACCTTTCGCCGCAAGGCCGCAAGCTGACTCAGCAGGCGGTCAAGGGCCTGGCCGAACAGGAGTCGTTGATCCTGATCGCCGGTCGTTATGAAGGCATCGACGAGCGCTTTATCGAGGCTCATGTCGATGAGGAGTGGTCGATTGGCGACTATGTACTTTCCGGTGGCGAGCTGCCGGCCATGGTACTGATCGATGCGGTTACACGGCTGCTGCCCGGAGCTTTAGGGCATGTGGACTCGGCGGAGGAAGACTCTTTCACCGACGGTCTGCTCGATTGCCCGCACTACACCCGACCTGAGGTGTATGCGGATCAGCGTGTTCCCGACGTGTTGCTAAGTGGCAACCATGCACATATCCGGCGTTGGCGGATGAAGCAGTCCCTTGGTAGGACCTTCGAACGACGCGCCGATCTTCTGGAAAGTCGCTCGCTTTCTGGAGAAGAGAAGAAGCTGCTCGAGGAATATCTCCGCGAGCGGGACGATAGTTAAACGTATCGATGGTGGATCACGTTATCCATCTTAGGAGCACAGCATGACCAACAAGATCATCCAGCAGCTCGAAGCCGAGCAGATGAGCAAAGAGATCCCGACCTTCGCACCAGGCGACACCGTTGTCGTCCAGGTCAAAGTGAAGGAAGGCGACCGCTCGCGTCTGCAGGCGTTCGAAGGCGTCGTCATCGCCAAGCGTAACCGCGGTCTGAACAGCGCCTTCACCGTGCGCAAGATCTCCAGCGGCGTTGGCGTAGAGCGTACCTTCCAGACCTACAGCCCGCAGATCGACAGCCTGGCCGTGAAACGTCGTGGTGACGTGCGTAAAGCCAAGCTGTACTACCTGCGCGACCTGTCCGGCAAAGCCGCTCGCATCAAGGAAAAACTGTCCTGAGTGCAGTTTGCCCGGTGGCCGAGGCCGCCTAGCGAGAAAAAAGCAGCCTTCGGGCTGCTTTTTTGCTTTCTGAAATCTGCCCTTGCGATGTGACCCGAAGATGACCCCCCGAGACCAGGAAATCCAGCGCCGCACCGAACTGTCGGTGACCCGCGTGACCAAAGCGGTGTTCCCAAACACCACCAACCACCACAACACCCTGTTCGGCGGCACCGCGCTGGCGTGGATGGACGAAGTGTCGTTCATCGCCGCCACCCGCTTCTGCCGTCTGCCGCTGGTGACGGTGTCCACCGACCGCATCGACTTCAAGCACCCGATCCCCGCGGGCTCGATCGTCGAGCTGGTGGGCACGGTGATCAAGGTCGGCAACACCAGCCTGCAGGTGCAGGTGGATGTGTTCGTCGAGAACATGTACCTCGACGGCCGCGAACGGGCGATCCATGGCGTGTTCAGCTTCGTCGCCATCGACGAGGACAAGCGTCCGGTGCCGGTGCTGCCGCTGGCCTGAGTGCCCTCGGGTTGATTTGGCGCGCCCCTATGGGAGCGACGTTCAAGGTGTTGGAAATTGGCGTCCGGCTTGGATTTGCCGGGGCTCGCAGTCGCCTGTAGGAGCGGCCTTGTGTCGCGAAAGGGTCGCAAAGCGACCCCGGCAATCTTGAATTGAAGCGGTCATATCCGAAAAATCGCAAAACCTTGAAAGGGATGGCTCTTATAGGTCAATGCGTCACCGGCTGTTCGGTGAGCTCCGGCTCCACCAGTGCCACCAGCGTCCACCCCGGTTGTGGCTTGAGCGGGCTTTCCGGGCTGGCCACATGCACCCAGCCTTGCCCGTCCCGGGCGAACAGCAGCGTGGCCCGCGGGCCATGCAGCTGCTGGTAGTCGCTCCAGGTAAACGCCTCGGTCAGCGTGGTGCTGTACAGCTCCGCGCCTTGGTGCAGCAGCTTGGTCAGCTGGCCATAGGTCATCGGGTTTGCCCCCAGCAGCTGGCCGCGATGCTCCTCGCTGGCCCGGTGCTTGTCGCTGCGCTGTTTTTCCAGGCCGCTGGCCAGCACGAACAACCGGTTCTGGCCGAAGTCATGGCGAAAGCGCGCACAGGCCAGCGCGTTGAGCTCACCTGCCGGTGACAGGCCGAGCAGATGGCCCAGGCCGACCAGGTCGAGATGGGCGTCGGCATGCTGCGAGGCGGGGTTGCCGAAGTAGGTCGGCAGGTTCTCCATGCGCGCGGCGCGGATGTTCTCCCAGCTGGAGTCGGTCAGCAGCACCCGGCAGCCCAGTTGCTGCAAGGCTTTGGCGATGGCTCGCGCCGGCGGGTTGGCACCGACGATGAGAAAGCCGCTCGGCGCCGGCTCCGCCACCTTGAGCAGGCGCGCCAGGGGCCTGGCCGTGGCGCTCTGCAGCACCACGGTGCCGATGATCACGGCGAAGGTCAGCGGCACCAGCAACAGGGCGCCCTCATGGCCGGCCTCATCGAGGCGGATGGCGAAGATGGCCGAGACGGCGGCGGCGACGATGCCACGCGGGGCGATCCAGGCCAGCAGCGCTCGTTCCCGCCAGTTCAGGGTCGAACCCAGGGTCGCCAGCCAGACGTTCAGCGGCCGCGCCAGCAGCTGGATCACCAGCAGCAACGCCAGCACCGCCGGGCCCAGGGCCAGCAAAGCATGCAGGTCGAGCCGCGCGGCCAGGAGGATGAACAGCCCGGAGATCAGCAGCACGCTGAGGTTCTCCTTGAAGTGCAGGATCTGCCGCACATCCACGCCGGGCATGTTGGCCAGCCACATGCCCATGACCGTGACGGCCAGCAGGCCCGACTCGTGGACGATCTGGTTGGCGGCGATGAAGATGCCCAGCACCGCCGCCAACGAGGCCAGGTTGTGCAGGTACTCCGGCAGCCACTGCTCGCGCATCACCTGGCCCAGCAGCCAACCCCCGGCGACGCCAAGCGCGCTGCCGCAGAAGATCACCCCGGCGAAGGTCGCCAGGCTCTGGCTCAGGCCGTTGCCGGCGGCGCTGGCGATGATGAAGCTGTACACCACCACCGCCAGCAGCGCGCCGATCGGATCGATGACGATGCCTTCCCAGCGCAGGATATTGGCGATGGCCGCCTTGGGTCGCACCACGCGCAGCATGGGCACGATCACCGTGGGGCCGGTGACCAGGGTCAAGGTGCCGAACAGGATCGCCAGGGGCCAGTCGAAACCCAGCAGCCAGTGGGTGGCCAGGGCGATCACCAGCCAGGTGCTCAACGCGCCGATGGTCACCAGGCGGTGCACCACGCTGCCGATCTCGCGCCATTGCGACAGGTGCAGGGTGAGGCTGCCTTCGAACAGGATCAGCGCCACGGCCAGCGATACCAGTGGCATCAGCAGCGGGCCGAACAGCGCCTGGGGCTGCAACCAGCCGAGCACCGGCCCGGCGAGAATGCCGCACAGCAGCAGGAACAGGATCGCCGGCAGCTTGAGGCGCCAGGCCAGCCATTGGCAAAGCAGCGCGGCGGCGCCGATGCCACCGACACTCAAAAGAATCTGCTGTTCGTTCATGCGGGCTCCCTCTGCATGCGTCGATATGAAAGACTAAGCGCCATTTCGATGTTTGCCACCGAGTATTCATGCCAGCACTGGACCACCCCCTGATCGACCAGTTCCTCGACGCCCTCTGGCTGGAGAAGGGGCTGTCCGACAACACCCGCGCCTCGTACCGCAGCGACCTGGCGCTGTTCAATGGCTGGCTCCGGGAGCACGGTGTGGCGCTGCCCGATGCCGGCCGCGAGCTGATCCTCGATCACCTGGCGTGGCGTTTCGACCAGGGTTACAAGCCGCGCTCTACCGCGCGCTTCCTGTCAGGGGTGCGGGGGTTCTTCCGTTACCTGTTGCGCGAGCGCCTGGTCGGCGTCGACCCGACGCTGCAAGTGGACATGCCGCAACTGGGCCGGCCGCTGCCCAAGTCTCTGTCGGAGGCTGATGTCGAAGCCCTGCTGCAGGCCCCCGACCGTGGCGAGGCCATTGGCCAACGTGATCGCGCCATGCTCGAAGTCCTCTACGCCTGCGGCCTGCGGGTGACTGAGCTGGTCAGTCTGACCCTGGATCAGGTCAACCTGCGCCAGGGGGTGCTGCGGGTGATGGGCAAGGGCAGCAAGGAGCGCCTGGTGCCGATGGGCGAGGAGGCGGTGGTCTGGCTCGAGCGCTACCTGCGCGATGGCCGCGCCGAGTTGCTGGGCGGTCGGCCCAGCGATGTGCTGTTTCCCAGCCTGCGCGGCGAGCAGATGACCCGCCAGACCTTCTGGCACCGGATCAAGCACCATGCGCGGGTGGCCGGCATCGACAAGCCGCTGTCGCCGCATACCTTGCGGCACGCCTTCGCCACCCACCTGCTCAACCATGGCGCCGACCTGCGCGTGGTGCAGATGCTGCTGGGGCACAGTGACCTGTCGACCACGCAGATCTACACCCATGTCGCCAAGGCGCGCCTGCAGCAGCTGCACGCCCAGCATCACCCCCGTGGATGAAGGATTTTCATGTTCCGCCGACCGGTGCCTGAGTACCCCTACTGCGCCGGTCTGTTGTGGTAGGCTTGGACGGTTTGTTGCAAGGGCCGATTTTTCGCCACGCGCGGTGCGCGGGCGACGCCCTCCGGCCCCGTCCGCCTTCAGGAGTACCCCATGCGCGTGACCCAGATTTTCGCCGCCGCCGCGTTGGCGTTGGCCAGTACCTTTGCCGCCGCCGCGGCCACCGACAGCACCGCCGGCGCCGAGCAGGCTATCCGCAAGTCGCTGCAGAACCTGCAGCTGGAAGTGCCGGTCGAGAGCGTTGCCAGCAGCCCGCTCAACGGCCTCTACGAAGTCAAGCTGCAAGGTGGCCGCGTGCTGTATGCCAGCGCCGACGGCCAGTTCGTGATGCAGGGCTACCTGTTCCAGATCCAGGACGGCAAGCCGGTCAACCTCACCGAGAAGACCGAGCGCCAGGGTGTCGCCAAGCTGATCAACGGCATCCCCACGGCGGAGATGGTCGTCTACCCGGCCAAGGGCGAGACCAAGTCGCACATCACTGTGTTTACCGACACCACCTGCCCGTACTGCCACAAGCTGCACGCCGAAGTGCCGGAGCTCAACCGTCGCGGTATCGAAGTGCGCTACGTCGCCTTCCCGCGCCAGGGCCTGGGCTCGCCGGGCGACGAGCAGCTGCAGGCGGTCTGGTGCTCCAGTGATCGCCGTGCGGCGCTGGACAAGATGGTCGACGGTAAAGAGATCAAGGCCGCCAAGTGCGCCAACCCGGTCAGCAAGCAATTCCAGCTCGGCCAGTCGATCGGTGTGAATGGCACGCCGGCCATCGTGCTGCAGAATGGCCAGGTGATTCCGGGTTACCAGCCGGCGCCGCAGGTGGCCAAGCTGGCCCTGGCAGAGAGCAAGTAATCAATTCAGTACGCCGTCGTCATGGGGTGACGGCATGTTTCACGGTCGGCGCAGGTGCCGGCCGTTCAATGGGGAGTTCACAGTGAAACCGGTCAAAGTAGGCATCTGTGGGTTGGGGACCGTCGGTGGCGGAACCTTCAATGTACTTCAGCGCAACGCCGAGGAGATCGCCCGCCGTGCCGGGCGCGGTATTGAAGTGGCACAGATTGCCATGCGCTCGCAGAACCCGAACTGCCAGATTACCGGTACCCCCATTACCGCTGATGTGTTCGAAGTCGCGAGCAACCCCGAGATCGATATCGTCATCGAACTGATCGGCGGCTACACCATCGCTCGCGACCTGGTGCTCAAGGCCATCGACAACGGCAAGCACGTGGTCACCGCCAACAAGGCGCTGATCGCCGTGCACGGTAACGAGATCTTCGCCAAGGCCCGCGAGAAGGGCGTCATCGTCGCCTTCGAAGCCGCCGTGGCCGGTGGCATCCCGGTGATCAAGGCGATTCGCGAGGGCCTCTCGGCCAACCACATCAACTGGCTGGCCGGGATCATCAACGGCACCGGCAACTTCATTCTCACCGAGATGCGCGACAAGGGCCGCGCCTTCCCCGACGTGCTCGCCGAGGCCCAGGCGCTGGGCTATGCCGAAGCCGACCCGACCTTCGACGTCGAAGGCATCGACGCCGCGCACAAGCTGACCATCCTGGCGTCCATCGCCTTCGGTATCCCGCTGCAGTTCGACAAGGCCTACACCGAGGGCATCACCCAGCTGACCACCGCCGACGTCAACTACGCCGAGGCTCTGGGCTACCGCATCAAGCACCTGGGCGTGGCCCGTCGCACCGCCGACGGCATCGAGCTGCGCGTGCACCCGACGCTGATCCCCAACGATCGCCTGATCGCCAACGTCAACGGCGTGATGAACGCGGTGATGGTCAACGGTGACGCCGCGGGCTCCACCCTGTACTACGGCGCCGGCGCCGGCATGGAGCCGACCGCCTCGTCGGTGGTCGCCGACCTGGTCGACGTGGTGCGCGCCATGACCTCCGACCCGGAGAACCGCGTGCCGCACCTGGCCTTCCAGCCGGATGCGCTGTCGGCCCATCCGATCCTGCCGATCGAAGCCTGCGAAAGCGCCTACTACCTGCGCATCCAGGCCAAGGACCACCCGGGCGTGCTGGCCCAGGTCGCCAGCATTCTCTCGGAGCGCGGCATCAACATCGAGTCGATCATGCAGAAGGAAGCCGAGGAGCAGGATGGCCTGGTGCCGATGATCCTCCTGACCCACCGTGTGGTCGAGCAACGCATCGACGACGCCATCGTCGCCCTGGAAGCGCTCCAGGACGTGGTCGGCAAGGTCGTGCGCATCCGCGTCGAACAGCTCAATTAATTCCGGCGGCGGGTCGCGACGGCGGCCCGCGCCCAGAAACGAAGGTTTGCACCCATGCGCTATATCAGTACCCGTGGCCAGGCTCCGGCCCTGAACTTCGAAGACGTCCTGCTGGCTGGTCTGGCCAGCGACGGCGGCCTGTACGTTCCCGAGAACCTGCCACGCTTCACCCAGGAAGAGATCGCCTCCTGGGCTGGCCTGCCGTATCACGAACTGGCCTTCCGGGTGATGCGCCCGTTCGTCGAAGGCAGCATCGCCGACGCCGATTTCAAGAAGATTCTCGAAGAAACCTACGGCAACTTCGCTCATGCCGCGGTTGCGCCGCTGCGCCAGCTCAACGGCAACGAGTGGGTCATGGAGCTGTTCCACGGCCCGACCCTGGCCTTCAAGGACTTCGCCCTGCAACTGCTCGGCCGCCTGCTCGACCACGTGCTGGTCAAGCGCGGCGAGCGCGTGGTGATCGTCGGTGCCACCAGCGGTGACACCGGCTCGGCCGCCATCGAAGGCTGCCGCCGTTGCGACAACGTCGACATCTTCATCCTGCACCCGCACCAGCGCGTGTCGGAAGTGCAGCGCCGGCAGATGACCACCATCCTCGGCGACAACATCCACAACATCGCCATCGAGGGCAACTTCGACGACTGCCAGGAGATGGTCAAGGCCAGCTTCGCCGACCAGTCGTTCCTCAAGGGCACGCGCCTGGTGGCGGTCAACTCGATCAACTGGGCGCGGATCATGGCCCAGATCGTCTATTACTTCCACGCGGCGCTGCAGCTCGGTGGCCCGGCCCGTTCGGTGGCGTTCTCGGTGCCGACCGGCAACTTCGGCGATATCTTCGCCGGCTACCTGGCTCGCAACATGGGCCTGCCGATCAGCCAGCTGGTGGTCGCGACCAACCGCAACGACATCCTGCACCGCTTCATGAGCGGCAACCAGTACGTCAAGGATGCCCTGCACCCGACCCTGTCGCCGTCGATGGACATCATGGTCTCGTCCAACTTCGAGCGCCTGCTGTTCGACCTGCATGGTCGCAATGGCGCGGCGGTCGCCAAGCTGATGGACACCTTCAAACAGGGTGGCGGCTTCAGCGTCGAACAGGATCGCTGGACCGAGGCGCGCAAGTTGTTCGATTCGCTGGCGGTGACCGACGAGCAGACCTGCGAGACCATCGCCGAGGTATTCCAGAGCACGGGTGAGGTGCTCGACCCGCACACCGCGATCGGTGTCAAAGCCGCCCGCGAGTGCCGTCGCAGCCTGGATACGCCGATGGTGGTGCTGGGTACCGCGCACCCGGTCAAATTCCCCGAGGCGGTGGAGAAGGCGGGTGTCGGCAAGGCGCTCGAGCTGCCAGCGCACCTGAGCGATCTGTTCAGCCGCGAGGAGCGCTGCACGGTGCTGGCCAACGACCTGAAGACCGTCCAGGCCTTCGTCAGCCAGCACGGCAATCGCGGCAAGCCGCTGTAAGCCAAGCCTCGGGCTGCCCGCCTGCCATTCGCGGCGGTGCGGCGCTCCGACCAGCGCGCTCCTGCAGGGACAACTGTGGGGGAGGGTGAGTCGGGGCGCTTCACCGCCGCGATTGTTTTCGGATTTTTCCTATGTAGCTGCCGCCACCGCCCTACTAAAGTGGCCCCCTCGTTCTCAAGGCATATCGTCCGAGGAAAGGCCAATGTACAGGCTCAGTGTCCTTATCCATCAGTCCCGTCCCTTCCACCAGATCCTCCTGCATCAGGCGTTCAACGCCCAAGGCATCTATAGCGTAAGGCTCGTCGAAGGCCTGGCCGACATTGGCCTGGGCCTTCGTCGCGGGCTGCCCGTGGATGTGCTGGTGCTCGATCATGCAATGCCCTGCAACAGCGCCAGTTCGCTGTTCACGCAGCTGTCGTCCGGCGTATCGCCACGGGCGCTGATGTTCGTCGGCCAGGCGCAGGAGGGGCGGCCGGACCTGGCGGGCGAGGCCCAGCGTCACGGTTTGCCGGTACTGCCCGATGTGCCCTGGGGGCGACTGACCACGGCGCTGGGGCGGGCGCTGCACTGCCTGGCGCCACGGCCCGACAGATGTACCTGCCGGGCTATCGAAACTGTCATGTTCGCCGCGCATGCTCGGTGAACCGGCCTGATGGGCGAACTTTCCATCCAGGCTGACGGTCAGTTCCGATATGCCCACAAGCCAGAGTGATCCGGATGGAAAGAATCTGCAGACTGCTCACCGATGCCCTGAACCCCTACCAGGCCGAACTCGGCATGGCCGATGTCGGCGGCAATCGCCAGCTGACCCTGTACGATGAGCGCGGCGTGAAGATCTTGCAGTGCAAGGTCAGTGCGCGCCAGTTGGCTGAGCGACAGCTGCTGGTCGACCTGGTCGATGGCCTGCACCGCGACCTGCAGATCATGGAGGGCCGCCTGCAGCCCTGCGTGATCGCGGCCTTGCAGCATCAGCGACAACTTCAGGGAACCTTCGCCTGACGGGCTTATCAGAGCCAGTAGGGGCAGCGTGGTGAGTGCTTTGCTCCGGCGCTCCTCAGGTTGCCACTGGAAGTCTCAGGACTTTCGCTTGACCCCGGTCGTCCTTCCCCAGCGGCCGGGGTTTCTTTTTGCGCGCTAAGGTTGCGCAGGTTCGCTCCGATCAAAGAAGTGGCGGGCCTGCTCGAGGTAGTCTTCCTGCAACTGCGGGTCCAGCCAGTGCGCGTACAGGCGCGGTAGCGGCTCGTGGCGCAGGTCGGGCAGCAACTGGTCGATGTGGGCGACGGCCTCGCGCCCCAGGGCCGTGTCCGAGCAGCCTATGTGAAGGAACTGGAAGCGATCGACGTTATGGATGGCATGAAAACTGTACTCCTCCGGCGATCCACCCTGCTGCTGGATCAGGTAGCGGATTTCCGGCCAGTAACCGAGTACCAGCTGCAAGCGTCCCAGTTTCTGCATCTGCAGCAGGCTTGCGGTGGCGTCGTTGCCGTAGTGGCGGCTGAACGCGCTGTCCGGTAGCCGGCGAAGGATCTCATCGACCTGCACGCTGTAGCTGCGCTCGGCGACGACGCCCAGTTTGAGCCGGGTCTGGGTCAACAACCGCTCGAGGTCCACCTGTTGCTCGTCGAGGAAGGGCGCCAGCAGCTCCTCGTCCTGCTTGCGTACCACCAGCCCGCCGCTGAGCACGCCCAGCGAGGGTTCGGAAAAGTGGACGTACCTGGCCCGTTCCGGCGTCCACAGCAGGGTCGGGTCGCAGGTGAAGCTCGGCTCCTGGAGCATCTGGATGCCCCGGGCGCGGTTGACCCGGACGATGCTGTGATCGTACTCGGGCATGTGCGCGATCAGCAGGGGCAGCAACTGGTCGATCACGCCCTGGCCTTTCTCCGGGCCTTCGAAGATGGTGAACGGCGGCAGGTCGCGCACCAGCCACAACAGGCGCTCCTTGGCGTCGACCGATTGTCCCGTCAGCAGGAACAACAGGCAGAGCAGGACGGGAAGGCGTGTGATACCCATGGGCCCGAGGGGTCAGACCGTACCGGCTGCGCGCAGGCGAGCGATGGCGGCTTCGTCGTAACCCAGGCTGGCGAGCACCTTGGCGGTATGCTCGCCCAGGGCCGGCCCGACCCACTCGCTGGAGCCCGGCGTGTCGGACAGCTTGGGCACGATGCCCGGCATCTTGAACGGCTTGCCGTCCGGCAGGCGGGCCTGGAGGAACATCTCCCGGGCAAGGAACTGCGGATCGCTGAACATGTCTTCGGCCGAATAGATGCGGCTGGCCGGCACCTCGGCGTCGGTGAGGGTCTGCATCACCGTGCTCAGCGGCAGGCTGTTGGCCCAGCGATCGATCACGCCGTACAGCTCGTCGCGGCGGGCATCACGGCCGTCATTGCTGGCCAGCGCCGGGTCGTCCGCCAGGTCGTCACGGCCGATGGCCTGCATGAAGCGCTTGAAGATTGCGTCGCCGTTGGCGCCGATCTGCACGTGGCGGCCATCGGCGGTGGTGTGGATGGAGGAGGGGGTGATGCCTGGCATGATGTTGCCGGTGCGTTCGCGGATGAAGCCGAACACGTCGAATTCCGGGACCATGCTTTCCATCATGGCGAAGATCGCTTCGTACAGCGCCACGTCCACCACCTGGCCCTGGCCGCCGTTCACTTCGCGGTGGCGCAGGGCCATCAGCGCACCGATCACCCCCCACAGGGCGGCAATGGAGTCACCGATGGAAATCCCGGTGCGTACCGGCGGACGGTCCTCGAAGCCGGTGATGTAGCGCAGGCCGCCCATGGACTCGCCGACCGCGCCGAAACCGGGCTGGTCCTTCATCGGGCCGGTCTGGCCGAAGCCCGACAGGCGCACCATGACCAGGCGCGGATTGAGCGCGTGCAGCACGTCCCAGCCCAGGCCGAGCTTCTCCAGTACGCCGGGGCGGAAGTTCTCGATCAGGATGTCGGCATCCGCGAGCAGGCGTTCGAGGACTTCGCGGCCCTCCGGGTGCTTGAGGTTGAGGGTGAGCGACTGCTTGTTGCGCGCCTGCACGAACCACCACAGCGACGTGCCTTCGTACAGCTTGCGCCACTTGCGCAGCGGGTCTCCGCCGTCGGGCGACTCGACCTTGACCACCTCGGCGCCGAACTCGGCGCAGATGCGCGAGGCGAACGGGCCGGCGATCAGCGTGCCGAGTTCGATGACTTTCAGGCCGGCGAGGGGTTTGCTGGGCGTAGGCATGGGGTTTCCGAGGCGAATGGCGTGGAGCGGTGGTTGTATCACAGCTCGGCGGCGGCAGGTATATCGGTGTTGGGCCCGCGCGGGTGTCGGATCGGGTAGACTGTGCGACTTTCTCTATCAACGAAGCCCAGCGCCCATGGCCCAGCCGTCCACCACCTACAAGTTCGAACTGAATCTGACCGACCTCGATCGCGGCGTGTATGAAAGTGTCCGCCAGACCATCGCCCGCCACCCTTCGGAGACCGAGGAGCGCATGGCCGTGCGGTTGCTGGCCTACGCGCTCTGGTACAACGAGAACCTGTCGTTCGGCCGGGGCCTGTCGGATGTCGATGAAGCGGCATTGTGGGAAAAGAGCCTGGACGATCGCATCCTGCACTGGATCGAGGTCGGCCAGCCTGACGCCGAGCGCCTGACCTGGTGCTCGCGCCGTACCGAGCGCACCAGCCTGCTGGCCTATGGCAGCCTGCGGGTCTGGCAGAACAAGGTGGTCGATGCGGTCAAGGGCCTGAAGAACCTGAACATTGCCGCCGTGCCCCAGGAAGTGCTGGAGACGCTGGCCAGCGACATGCCACGCACCATCAAGTGGGACGTGATGATCAGCGAAGGCACCGTGTTCGTCACCGACGACCGTGGCCAGCACGAAGTGCAGCTGGAATGGCTGCTCGGCGAGCGCGGCTGACCTGATCCCTACCTGAGTACCGAAGGCCCCATGCGCATCGAACCCCGTCCCCTGCCGTCGCCCTTGCCATTGCTGGGCAACCTGCCACCTTTGCTGGCCCGCCTGTACGCCGCCCGCGGCGTGCAGTCCGAGGCCGAACTGGACAAGAGCCTGGCGCGCTTGCTGCCCTATCAGCAGCTCAAGGGCATCGACGCGGCGGTGGACCTGCTGGTGGCGGCGCTCGACCAGGGCCAGCGCATCCTGATCGTCGGCGACTTCGACGCCGACGGCGCCACGGCCAGCACGGTCGGCGTGCTTGGCCTGCGCCTGCTGGGCGCGGCGCATGTCGACTACCTGGTGCCCAACCGTTTCGAATACGGCTACGGCCTGACGCCGGAGATCGTCGCGGTCGCCTTGCAGCGCCAGCCGCAGCTGCTGATCACCGTGGACAATGGCATCTCCAGCGTCGAGGGCGTCGCGGCGGCCAAGGCTGCGGGGCTCAAGGTGCTGGTCACCGATCACCACTTGCCCGGCGAGCAGTTGCCGCAGGCCGATGCCATCGTCAATCCGAACCAGCCGGGCTGCACGTTCCCCAGCAAGTCGCTGGCGGGCGTCGGGGTGATTTTCTATGTATTGATGGCCCTGCGCGCGCGCCTGCGCAGCCTGGGGCGCTACGAGGCGCAACCCCAGCCGAACATCGGCGAGCTGCTCGACCTGGTGGCGCTGGGCAGCGTCGCCGACGTGGTGCCGCTGGATGCCAACAACCGCATCCTGGTGCACCAGGGGCTGGAGCGCATCCGTGCCGGCCGGGCCCGCCCGGGCCTGAAGGCGATTCTCGAAGTGGCCCGGCGTGACCATCGGCGTATCACCTCCACCGACCTGGGTTTCATCCTCGGCCCCAGGCTCAATGCCGCCGGGCGCCTGGACGACATGAGCCTGGGTATCGAATGCCTGTTGTGCGATGACGCCGCCCTGGCGCTGGACATGGCCCAGCAGTTGGATGGCCTGAACCAGGACCGCAAGTCCATCGAGCAGGGGATGCAGCGCGAGGCCCTGGCGCAGCTCAAGGACCTGCCGGTCGAGTCCATGCCCTATGGCTTGTGCCTGTTCGACGCTGACTGGCACCAGGGTGTGATCGGCATTCTCGCTTCGCGCCTGAAGGAGCGTTACCACCGTCCGACCATCGCCTTTGCCGATGCGGGGGAGGGGATGCTCAAGGGGTCGGCGCGGTCGGTGGCGGGGTTCCATATTCGTGATGCGCTGGATGCGGTGGCGGCGCGGCATCCGGCGTTGATCAGCAAGTTTGGCGGACATGCCATGGCGGCGGGGTTGTCGTTGCCGGCGGAGCACTTCCCGGCCTTTGCCGAGGCCTTCGACGAAGAAGTCCGGCGGCAGTTGCGTGAGGAGGACCTGACCGGGCGGTTGCTGTCCGATGGCACCTTGGCGGTCGAGGAGTTTCACCTGGACCTGGCGCGGGCCTTGCGCAATGCCGGGCCTTGGGGGCAGCACTTTCCGGAGCCGTTGTTCCACGGGGTGTTCCAGCTGGTCGAACAGCGGGTCGTGGGGGAGCGGCATTTGAAGGTCGTGCTCAAGAGCGAATGTGGGGCGGTGCGGTTGGACGGGATTGCCTTTGGTATCGACCGGGAGGTCTGGCCTAATCCGACTGTGCGGTGGGTGGAGTTGGCTTACAAGCTGGATGTGAATGAGTTTCGGGGGAATGAGAGTGTGCAGTTGATGATTGCGCATATGGAGGCGCGGTGAGCTGCTGTTCATTGATTGATTGATTGATTGATTGATTGGTTGATTGGTTGATTGGTTGGTTGATTGGTTTTGATAGTTGTATGCGCATTCATTTGTGATGTCGACGCTTATTCACCTTTCCGCCCTTACGGCGGGTTACTTTGGTCTTGGCCAAAGTAACCAAAGCCGCTCGCTCCATTCATACGGCCCCTGCGCTGCGCTCCGGGGTTCCCTCACTCCGGCCTTGCTCCCGGGAGGACCGCGCTGAACGGCCCATCCTGGGCCGCAGCGCTTGACGGGCATCCATGCCCGTCACCTCCCTCCGCAAGTCCTGCGTTCGGCCTCCTGAAGTCGCGAAGTTACGGGCGGCGCCTGGACTGGCGCAGCTGTCGCTAGTTGAATATGTAATTAATCTCTCTATTCCATCACGGGGCAAGCACGCTCCCACGCAATAGTCATCGATATACAAATCTTTGTAGGAACAGGCTCGCCCCGCGATAGGTCGGGGCAGCCAATATATATCTAACTGACAAGTAAATAACTTCGCACTTCTTGCTCTTGCTCTTGCTCTTGCTTTTGCTTTTGCTTTTGCCTCTAAGCGCGCAATAGTTCAGGCACCACAAATTGCGACTTCAGGAGGCCGAGCGCAGGACTTGCGGAGGGAGGTGACGGGCATGGATGCCCGTCAAGCGCTGCGCCCCAGGATGGGGCGTTCAGCGCGGTCCTCCCGGGAGCAAGGCCGGAGCGAGGGAACCCCGGAGCGCAGCGCAGGGGCCGGATGAACGGAGCCGAACGGTTTTGCCTACTTTTCCCACGAGAAAAGTAGGCCGCCGTAAGGGCGGAAAGGTGACTATGCGTCGCCATCGCCAATGAATGCGCATACAACCATCAAAACCAACACTCTCGAAGCCGAAGCCGAAGCCGAAGCCGAAGCCGAAGCCGAAGCCGAAGCCGAAGCCGAAGCCGAAGCCAAATCCGAATCCCACCCCAATGGTCTAGTCTGAAAAAGACCGTATCCGAGCCCAGCCCCTACAACGAGTGCCCGGACCGGACAACCATTGGAGTCCCTGGGAGGTGCCCCATGAGCCTGCTGCTCGAGCCGTACACCCTGCGTCAACTGACCCTGCCCAACCGCATCGCCGTCTCCCCCATGTGCCAGTACTCCGCCGTGGACGGCCTGGCCAACGACTGGCACCTGGTACACCTGGGAAGCCGCGCGGTTGGCGGCGCGGGCCTGGTGATCAGCGAGGCCGTCGCGGTCACCGCCGATGGCCGCATCACCGCCGAAGACCTCGGCCTGTGGAATGACCAACAGATCGCCCCCCTGCAGCGGATCACCCGCTTCATCACTGCCCAGGGCGCCGTGCCAGGTATCCAGCTGGCCCACGCCGGGCGCAAGGCCAGCACCCACCGGCCCTGGCTGGGCAAGCACGGCAGCGTCAAGCTCGAAGACGGGGGCTGGCAGCCGGTCGGGCCGTCGAAGATCGCCTTCGACCCCGAGCACACCGCGCCCCATGAGCTGAGCAAGGAGCAGATCCAGGACATTGTCGCCGCGTTCGTCGCCGCGACCGAGCGGGCCCTGAAGGCCGGTTTCAAGGTGGTGGAGATCCACGCGGCCCACGGTTACCTGCTGCACCAGTTCCTTTCCCCGCTCAGCAACCAGCGCCGTGACGAGTACGGCAGTTGCTTCGAGAACCGCATTCGCCTGACCCTGCAAGTCACCGAGGCCGTGCGCAAGGCATGGCCGCAGGAGCTGCCGTTGTTCGTCAGGGTATCGGCGACGGACTGGGTCGAGGATGGCTGGAACCCGGACGAGACCGTGGAGCTGGCACGTCGCCTGCGGGCACTGGGCGTCGACCTGATCGATGTTTCTTCAGGTGGCACGTCGGTGAACGCGGAAATCCCCACGGGGCCTGGCTACCAGACCCGCTTCGCCGAACGGGTGCGCAAGGAGTCGGAAATCGCCACGGGCACCGTCGGCATGATCACCGAGCCGGCCCAGGCCGAACACATCCTGCGCACCGGCCAGGCCGATGTCATTTTTCTCGCCCGGGAGTTGCTGCGCGATCCTTACTGGCCACTGCACGCCGATGATGACCTGGGTGGCAACAAGGCCACCTGGCCGGCGCAGTACCAGCGCGCCACCAGCCGGGCCAACCCGATCCACGAGTCGGACCTGCGCGACTGATTCAGCGCGGTAAGGTGAACCCTGCGCAGATCGCGGGTATCTGCGCGGGTTGATCAATGCTTGAACATCACATGCCGCACACAGGTGTAGTCCTCCAGCCCATACATCGACATGTCCTTGCCATACCCCGAACGCTTTTGCCCGCCATGGGGCATTTCGCTGACCAGCATGAAGTGTGTGTTGACCCAGGTGCAGCCGTACTGCAAGCGCGCGGCAAGGCGATGGGCGCGGCCACTGTCGCGGGTCCAGACGGATGACGCCAGGCCGTACTCGGAGTCGTTGGCCCATTCCAGCGCCTGGGCTTCGTCGTGGAAGCGGGTGACCGAGACCACCGGTCCGAATACCTCATGGCGGACGATTTCATCATCCTGCAGCGCGTCGGCAAGGACGGTCGGCTCGAAAAAGAAGCCGTCGCCGGGCAGCGCCTTGCCACCGGTGACCAGGCGAATGTGTGGCTGGTCGATGGCGCGTTGCACCAGGCCGGCGACCCTGTCGCGGTGCTGGGCGCTGATCAGCGGACCGAGCTCGGTGCCGGGGTCGTTCTGCAGGCCGGGCCTGATGCCGGCCACCGCTTCGCCCAGGCGTTCGACGAAGCGTTCGTAGATGCCGTCCTGGACATACAGTCGGCAAGCGGCAGTGCAGTCCTGCCCGGCATTGTAGAAACCGAAGGTGCGGATGCCATCGATGACGGCGTCGATATCGGCATCGTCGAACACGATCACCGGTGCCTTGCCGCCCAGTTCCATGTGCATGCGTTTCACGCTGTCGGCGGTGGCGCCGATGATGTGCGCGCCGGTGGGAATGGAGCCGGTCAGTGACACCATGCGCACCTTGGGATGAGTGACCAGCGGGTTGCCGACAGTCTGGCCACGGCCGAAGAGGATGTTGAGCACCCCGGCCGGCAGCAGGTCCTGAACCCGTTCGCCCAGGTGCAGGGCGGTCAGCGGGGTGAGCTCCGAGGGCTTGATCACCACGGTATTGCCTGCGGCCAGGGCTGGGGCGATCTTCCAGGCCAGCATCATCAGAGGATAGTTCCAGGGGGCGATGGAAGCGACCACGCCCAGCGGGTCGCGGCGGATCATCGAGGTATGCCCGGGCAGGTATTCCCCTGCGGCCGAGCCCCCCAGGCAGCGGGCCGCGCCAGCGAAATAGCGGAACACGTCGGCGATGGCCGGAATCTCGTCACCAAGCGCCGCGGCATAGGGCTTGCCGCAGTTGTCCGACTCCAGCCTGGCGAGCGTTTCAGCGTGTCGTTCGACAAGGTCGGCAATGGCCAGCAGAGCTGCCGAGCGCTCCTTCGGCGTGGTCTGCGACCAGCTGTCGAAGGCCTGGTCGGCAGCGCGCACGGCCGTGTCGACCTGGGCCTCGGTGGCTTCGTTGATCTGCGCCAGCGCCTTGCCGCTGGCCGGGTCGAGCACTGTCCAGGTCGGGCCTTCGCCGTTCACCAGGTGGCCATTGATCAGCATTCGGGTTTGCATGGTACATCTCCTGTGGGGCTTGGGCGCTCGGCGCAAGAATGCCCCTACAGCCTAGAAGCGACTCGCGGTGGCAACAAACCAGGCGTGCAACATCCGGATGCAAATGCGTTAAGCCTGGCTTCAGCTTGCCGGCCTACTCTGGAGCCTGCTCACATTCCACCCTTCACGAGGTACCCCAGATGAACACGCGTGGCCTGCTCGATCAGCTACTCAAGACCGGTCAGTCGATGTTGCAGAACCAGCAGGGCAAAGTCCCCGGCGACAAAGGCGCGGGCGGCTTGGGCGGCTTGCTGTCCGGCGCGGGAGGTGGCGCCCTGGCGGCGGGGGCCATGGGCCTGCTGCTGGGCAGCAAGAAGGCCCGCAAGTATGGTGGCAAGGCGCTCACCTATGGCGGTCTGGCCGCCCTTGGCGTGCTGGCCTACAAGGCCTATGGCAACTGGCAGGCACGTCAGGGCATGGGCAATCAAGAGCCGCAGACACTCGACCGCCTGCCACCGGCCCAGGCCGAGCAGCACAGCCAGGCGGTATTGCGGGCATTGGTGGCGGCGGCCAAGTCCGATGGTCATATCGACGAGCGTGAGCGCGCGCTGATCGAGGGCGAGTTCACGCGCCTGGACAGCGACCGCGAATTGCAGCACTGGCTGCACGCCGAGTTGAACAAGCCGCTGGACCCTGCCGAGGTGGCGCGCGCCGCGCAGACGCCGGAAATGGCCGCCGAAATGTACCTGGCCAGTGTGATGATGGTCGATCAGGAGAACTTCATGGAGCGAAGTTACCTCGACGAACTGGCCCGTCAGCTGCGTCTGGACCCAGCCCTGCGCCAGGAGTTGGAGAGCCAGGTAAGGATTGCCGCGGGTCAATGAACCGGCATCTGGCCACTCCGACAGGCACGGATGCCTGAATCCACCTGCATTCAGCCGCAAAAGCGTAGGAAGCCTGGGCTATACTTCGGCGATTTTTCCCGCTCGTATCGAATTCCTGAGGGCTGAATGTGAAGAACTGGACCTTGCGCCAACGGATCCTGGCAAGTTTCGCCGTGATCATCGCCATCATGCTGCTGATGATCGTGGCCGCCTATTCGCGGCTGGTGGCGATCGAGTCCAGTGAAGAAGACGTGGGCAACGACAGTATTCCCGGCGTCTACTACAGCTCGATGATTCGCAGCGCCTGGGTCGACAGCTACGTCAACAGCCAGCAACTGGTGGGGCTGTCCAACCACCGCGAAATCACCACGGCCGACAAGGAACTGTTCAAGAGTTTCGACGATCGCCTCAAGCAGCACATGGCCAGCTACCAGTCGACCATCCGGGACCCCGCGGACCAGGCGGCCTTCGATGATTTCACCCGCCTGGAGCAGGAGTACGTCAAGCTCGTCGACCAGGTCCTGGAAACCTACCAGCAAAAGAACTATGCCGAAGCCCAGCGGCTGATCAATGACGTGCTCACGCCTGCCTGGAAAGAGGGACGGCAACACCTCAACGCGGTGATCGAGCGCAATCGCGAGTCCGCCGATGCCGCCACCAACGAGATCGTCAGCGCGGTGAACACCGCGAAAGGCAGCATGATCGTCTCGCTGCTCCTGGCGATCGTTGCCGCCGGCATCTGTGGTCTGTTGCTGATGCGGGCGATCACCGCGCCGATGCAGCGCATCGTGCATGCCCTCGACCGTCTGCGCTCCGGCGACCTGAGCATGCGCCTGAACCTGGACCGCAAGGACGAGTTCGGAGCCATCGAAGGGGGCTTCAACGAAATGGCCGAGTCGCTGGCCAACCTGGTTTCCCAGGCCCAGCGTTCGTCGGTGCAGGTGACCACCTCGGTCACCGAGATTGCTGCGACGTCCAAGCAGCAACAGGCCACCGCTACCGAAACGGCAGCGACCACCACGGAAATCGGTGCCACCTCGCGGGAAATCGCCGCGACCTCCCGTGACCTGGTGCGCACCATGACCGAAGTCACCAGTGCCGCCGACCAGGCCTCGAGCCTTGCCGGCTCCGGCCAGCAGGGACTGGCGCGCATGGAAGAGACCATGCACCAAGTGATGGGCGCAGCCGATCTGGTCAACGCCAAGCTGGCGATCCTCAACGAGAAGGCCAGCAACATCAACCAGATGGTGGTGACCATCGTCAAGGTTGCCGACCAGACCAACCTGCTGTCGCTCAACGCTGCCATCGAAGCGGAAAAGGCCGGCGAGTACGGCCGTGGTTTCGCCGTGGTCGCCACCGAGGTGCGTCGCCTGGCCGACCAGACCGCCGTGGCCACCTACGACATCGAACAGATGGTGCGCGAGATTCAGTCGGCGGTATCGGCCGGGGTGATGGGCATGGACAAGTTCTCCGAGGAAGTGCGCCGCGGGATGTTCGAGGTGCAGCAGGTGGGCGAACAGCTCAGCCAGATCATCCACCAGGTCCAGGCGCTGGCGCCGCGGGTGCTGATGGTCAACGAGGGCATGCAGGCCCAGGCCACCGGTGCCGAGCAGATCAACCAGGCATTGGCTCAACTCAGCGATGCCAGCACCCAGACCGTGGAGTCGTTGCGCCAGGCGAGCTTCGCCATCGACGAGCTGAGCCAGGTGGCCGCCGGTCTGCGAGGTGGTGTGTCGCGGTTCAAAGTCTGACGACGATGAACGACTTGGCCCCCCGCGAAGATCGCAGCGCTACCGAAAAGGGCGTGCTGTACCTGCAGTTTCGCATCGCCGACCAGCGTTTCGCCCTGGATGTGCGCGAGGTGATCGAAGTGCTGCCGCGCCGTACCCTAAAACCCATAGCCCAGGCGCCCGCCTGGGTGGCTGGTGTGTTCGCCCACCGTGGCGTGCTGGTGCCGGTGCTCGACCTTTCCGCGCTGAGCTTCGGTACCCCGGCTGCGTCGCGCAGCAGCACGCGCCTGGTGCTGGTGCATTATCGCGCCGACCCGCTGCGCCCTGAGCTGCAACTGGGGCTGATCCTGGAGCAGGCCACCGATACGGTGCGTTGCGCGCCCGATGAGTTCCATCCCTATGGCCTGGACAACGGTGAGGCGCGTTACCTGGGGCCGGTGCGTGAGGATGCCCGAGGGTTGTTGCAGCGTATCGAGGTGAACGATCTGTTGCCGGAAAGCGTCCGTCAGCTGCTGTATCCGGTCGAGCCCGGGCAGGTGCCGGCATGAACGAATTACGATTTTTCCGTTTCCTGCAGGAGCGCATCGGCCTGGACGTCGAGTCGGTCGGCGCGCCCATGGTCGAGCGCGCCTTGCGCCAGCGTTGCGCCGCCTCGCAGGCGATGGACCTGGACGACTACTGGCTGCGCCTGCAGCAATCGACCGATGAACAGCAGGCGCTGATCGAGGCGGTCGTCGTACCGGAGACCTGGTTCTTCCGCTATCCCGAATCCTTCACCGCCCTGGTGGGGCTCGCCCACAAGCGCCTGGCCGAGCTTGCCGGGGCGCGGCCCTTGCGGATCCTCAGCCTGCCGTGCTCGACTGGCGAGGAACCCTATTCGATTGCCATGGCGCTGCTGGACGGTGGGCTCACCCCTGGGACTTTCCGTATCGATGGCATCGATGTCAGTCCGAGTTCGGTGGCCAAGGGCGAGCAGGCGACCTACGGACGCAACTCTTTCCGCGGCAGCGACCTGGCCTTTCGTAGCCGGCATTTTCGTGAGGTTGGCGACGCCCATCATCTCGATGAACGCGTGCGCCAGCAGGTCAGTCTGCAGGTGGGCAATGTCCTCGATCCGGCGCTCAAAGGGCGTGAGGGGCTGTACGACTTCGTGTTCTGTCGCAACTTGCTGATCTATTTCGATGTGCCTACCCAGCAACGGGTGTTCGAGGTGCTCAAGCATCTGACTCATGCCCAGGGCGTGCTGTTCATCGGGCCCGCCGAGGGTAGCCTGCTGGCGCGCCTGGGCATGCGTCCTCTGGGGATCGCGCAGTCGTTCGCCTACGTTCGTCAGGATGATATCGCTGCGGCCATCACCGCCAGCGCAGCCATGCCGGTGCCGCGAGTGCTTGCGTCGAGCCTGCCGCCACGTGTCGCGCCACTGCCGCCGCGCGCTCCCAGGCCGAGCCCTGTGCCGGTCCCAAGACCCGCTTCGCCGGACAACGAGGCACAGCTGCTGGCCGCCATCGCCCGGCATGCCAATGCGGGTGACAGCGAACAGGCCAGGGTGGGGTGCGAGCGCTATCTGCAGCAGTTCTCTCCCAAGGCGCAGATCTTCTATTGGCTGGGGTTGCTCAGCGACATGCAAGCCGATGTCGCCCAGGCCATTACCCACTACCGCAAGGCGCTCTATCTCGAGCCCCAGCACCCGGAAGCGCTGATGCACCTGGCGGCGCTGCTGGCCTCGCAAGGAGACGAGGCGGGTGCTCGGCGCTTGCAGGAGCGAGCGGCACGGGCGGGACGGGAGTCTGAACGATGAACCACGATATGCAGCTGATCGCCCATGATGACGCGCTCATCGATGATTGCTGGAACCGCATCGGCGTGCATGGCGACAAGCAGTGCCCGTTGCTGGAGCGGCATGTGCATTGCCGCAATTGCGAAGTGTATGCCGAGGCGGCCACGCGTTTGCTGGACCGCTATGCACTGATTCAGGATGAGCAGTTCGAAACCACCGCGCCGCAGGAGTGCGTGGTTGGCCGTTCCCTGCTGCTGTTCCGCCTGGGTGAGGAGTGGCTGGCCCTGGCCACCGCCTGCCTGGCCGAGATCGCCCCGCTGCAGCCGGCGCATTCATTGCCGCACCAGCGCTCGCGAGTATTGCAGGGGGTCGCCAATGTGCGTGGTGCGCTGGTGCCATGCCTGTCCCTGGTCGACCTGCTGGGCGTGCCGGCCGAGGCCGCTGCCGAGCGTACCGGGCGGGCCATGCCGCGCATGCTGATCCTGGCCGCCGAAGGCGGGCCCGTGGTGGTGCCGGTGGACGAAATCGACGGCATCCATCGTCTCGACCTCGCGGGCCTGGAAAACGGTCGCGACGCGGCGCACTTCACCACGGCGGTCCTGCAGTGGCGTGGACGCAGCGTGCGCGTGCTGGATGAACAACAGCTGATGTCAGCCGTGAAGCGGAGCCTGTCATGACCCCGGAGCAAATGCGCGATGCGTCGCTGCTCGAGCTGTTCAGCCTGGAGGCCGAGGCACAGACCCAGGTGCTCAGCGCGGGGCTGATGGCGCTGGAGCGCAACCCCGCCCAGCCCGACCAGCTCGAGGCCTGCATGCGGGCGGCCCACTCCCTCAAGGGCGCTGCGCGCATCGTCGGCATCGACGCGGGCGTCAGCGTCGCCCATGTGATGGAAGACTGCCTGGTGGCCGCCCAGGAGGGCCGGTTGGTGTTGCGTCCGGAACATATCGATGCCTTGTTGCAGGGCACCGACCTGTTGATGCGCATCGCCACCCCGGGCGACCCGGGTGGCGAAGCGGCCGTGTCGGTGTTCCTGGCGCAGATGGCTGGGGTGCTGGATCCGTCGGTATCCGTGGCTGCGTCCATCGTCACGCCGGTCGAGCCAGACCAGGCCGTGCTCCCGCTCGTCGAGCCTCTGGCGCTCGAGGCCACCGCCGAGCCGGAAGCCGAGCCAGAGTTGGTCGCCCAGCGCAAGGTCGGCAGGCGAGGCGGCGAAGGCGGCGAGCGGGTGTTGCGGGTGACGGCCGATCGCCTGAACAGCCTGCTCGACCTGTCGAGCAAGTCACTGGTGGAGACTCAACGCCTGAAGCCCTATCTGGCGACGTTGCAGCGGCTCAAGCGCATGCACGGCCAGGGCATGCGCGCGCTGGATGGGCTCAAGACCCAGCTGGAAGACAGCGGCCAGGCCCCCGAGGTGCTCGCGGCCCTGGCCCAGACCCAGCACCTGCTGGCCGAAACCCAGCAGATCCTGCTGCAGCAGGCTGCCGATCTGGATGAGTTCGGGTGGCAGGCCAGCCAGCGCGCGCAACTGTTGTACGACACCGCGCTGGCCTGCCGCATGCGCCCGTTCGCCGATGTACTGGCCGGGCAGAGCCGCATGGTCCGAGACCTCGGGCGTTCGCTGGACAAACCGGTGCGGTTGGTCGTCGAGGGGGAGAAGACCCAGGTCGACCGCGATGTGCTGGAGAAGCTCGAGGCCCCGCTGACGCACCTGCTGCGCAATGCCGTCGATCATGGCATCGAACTGCCCGAGCAACGTCTGCTGGCCGGCAAACCCGCCGATGGCACGATACGCCTGAGGGCGTCGCATCAGGCCGGGCTGTTGATCCTCGAATTGTCCGACGACGGTGCTGGTATCGATCTGGAGCGCCTGCGCCGCAGCATCGTCGAGCGCGCCTTGTCGCCGGCCGACACCGTGGCGCAGATGAGCGAGGCCGAGTTGCTGACGTTCCTGTTCCTGCCCGGTTTCAGCCTGCGTGACACGGTTACCGAGGTGTCCGGACGAGGTGTCGGGCTGGATGCGGTACAGCACATGGTCCGCGAGCTGCGTGGCTCGATCGAGCTGACCCAGGTGGCCGGGCAGGGCTGCTGCTTCCACCTGGAGGTGCCGCTGACCCTGTCGGTGGTGCGCAGCCTGGTGGTCGAGGTGGGCGGGGAGGCCTATGCCTTCCCGCTGGCGCATATCGAACGCACGCTCGATGTGTCCGCCGAAGCCATCGTGCAGATCGAAGGACGCCAGCACTTCTGGCATGAAGGGCGGCATATCGGCCTGGTGGCCGCCAGCCAGCTGCTCAATCGACCGGCGGCCCAGGGGGACGAGCAGAGCCTGCGGGTGGTGGTGATCCGCGAGCGCGAACAGCTCTATGGCGTGGCTGTCGAGCGTCTGATCGGTGAGCGGGTGCTGGTGGTGATGCCGCTCGATCCGCGGCTGGGCAAGGTCCAGGACATTTCCGCCGGAGCATTGCTCGACGACGGATCGGTGGTGCTCATCGTCGATGTCGAAGACCTGCTGCGCTCGGTGGACAAGCTGCTCAGCACCGGACGTCTCGAGCGTATCGAGCGAGGCGGCAGGGCTGCCAAGGGCGTGGCACGCAAGCGCATCCTGGTGGTCGACGACTCGCTCACCGTGCGCGAACTGCAGCGCAAGCTGCTGGGCAACCGAGGCTACGACGTGGCGGTGGCCGTGGACGGCATGGACGGCTGGAACGCCCTGCGCAGCGATGACTTCGACCTGCTGATCACCGATATCGACATGCCGCGCATGGACGGCATCGAGCTGGTCACCCTGGTGCGTCGCGATCATCGCCTGCAGTCGCTGCCGGTGATGGTGGTGTCGTACAAGGACCGTGAAGAAGACCGGCGCCGTGGCCTGGATGCCGGCGCCGACTATTATCTGGCCAAGGCCAGCTTCCACGATGATGCGTTGCTGGACGCCGTCGTGGAGTTGATCGGAGGTGCCCAGGGATGAAGATCGCCATCGTCAACGACATGCCCATGGCCGTGGAAGCATTGCGCCGTGCGCTGGCCTTCGAGCCGGCGCATGAGGTGGTGTGGGTCGCCAGCAATGGCGCCGAGGCGGTGCGCTTGTGCGCCGAGCACACCCCCGACCTGATTCTGATGGACCTGATCATGCCGGTGATGGACGGTGTCGAGGCGACTCGCCGGATCATGGCCGAGACGCCGTGCGCCATCGTCATCGTCACCGTCGACCGCAAGCAGAATGTGCACCGCGTGTTCGAAGCCATGGGCCATGGCGCCCTGGACGTGGTCGACACGCCGGCGCTGGGCGCCGGAGATGCCCGGGAGGCCGCCGCGCCCCTGTTGCGCAAGATCCTCAATATCGGCTGGCTGATCGGCCAGCAACGGCCCAGTGCGCCCCGGGCGGTCGCCACGCCCCTGCGCGAGGTGTCGCAACGCCGGGCATTGGTGGCCATCGGCTCGTCCGCGGGCGGGCCGGCGGCGCTGGAGGTACTGCTCAAGGGATTGCCACGCAGTTTCCCGGCGGCGATCGTGCTGGTGCAGCATGTCGATCAGGTATTTGCCGCCGGCATGGCCGAATGGCTGAGTACAGCGTCGGGCCTGCCCGTGCGCCTGGCCCGCGAAGGCGAGCCGCCGCAGCCGGGTCAGGTACTGCTGGCGGGCACCAATCACCATATTCGCCTGCTGAAGAATGGCGAGCTGGCCTACACTGCGGAACCTGTCAACGAAATCTATCGGCCTTCGATCGATGTGTTCTTCGAGAGCGTCGCGCGTTACTGGTCCGGCGATGCGGTGGGCGTGCTGCTCACCGGCATGGGGCGCGATGGCGCCCAGGGCCTGAAGCTGATGCGCCAACAGGGCTTCCTGACCATCGCCCAGGACCAACAGAGCAGCGCGGTCTACGGCATGCCCAAGGCCGCTGCGGCGATCAACGCCGCAGTGGAAATTCGTCCGCTTGAGCGAATCGCCGGGCGACTGATGGAAATCTTTTCGAAATGACGATATGTATTGAGTCACGCCGCCTGGCCGGCAGTGATCTGGTGACTACGGATGAATGATCTACCGATCGAAGGTTTCACGACCATCAACGAAAGTGCGGCGATGGTCCTGCTGGTAGACGATCAGGCAATGATCGGCGAGGCGGTGCGGCGTGGGCTGGCCCACGAAGAGAACATCGACTTCCATTTCTGCGCCGACCCGCACCAGGCAGTGGCCCAGGCCATGCGCATCAAACCCACGGTCATCCTGCAGGACCTGATCATGCCAGGCCTGGACGGCTTGACGCTGGTGCGCGAGTACCGCAACAACCCGGCCACCCAGGACATCCCGATCATCGTGCTGTCGACCAAGGAAGACCCGCTGGTCAAGAGCGCGGCATTCGCCGCCGGAGCCAACGACTACCTGGTGAAGCTGCCTGACACCATCGAACTGGTGGCGCGTATCCGCTACCACTCGCGCTCGTACCTGACGCTGTTGCAGCGTGACGAGGCCTACCGGGCGCTGCGGGTGAGTCAGCAGCAGCTGCTCGACACCAACCTGATGCTGCAGCGGCTGATGAACTCCGACGGCCTCACCGGGCTGTCCAACCGACGTCACTTCGACGAGTACCTGGAACTGGAATGGCGCCGGGCCATGCGTGAACAGCAACAGCTGTCGCTGTTGATGATCGACGTGGATTACTTCAAGGCGTTCAACGACAGCTTCGGCCATCTGGCCGGCGACGAGGCTCTGCGCCAGGTGGCGGAGGCCATCCGCGGCAGCTGTTCGCGCCCCACCGACCTGCCGGCACGCTATGGCGGCGAGGAGTTCGCCCTGGTGCTGCCCAATACATCGCCCGGTGGTGCCCGGCTGGTCGCCGAAAAGCTGCGTCAGACCATCATGGCGCTGAAGATCCCCCACACCGTGCCAGAGGCCGCCTCGCACCTGACCGTAAGCATCGGTCTGGCGACCCTGACGCCGAGCGTCGGCAGCCACTGCCGGCAACTGATCTCGGCGGCGGACAAGGGCTTGTACCTGGCCAAGAACAGCGGCCGTAATCAGGTGGGGATCGCCTGATCGCCTGATCACTGGGCAAGCCGGTTCCCACGAACGCGGCGTCAGGCTTCAGGACGGGTTTGGTCTGTATTGGAGCGGGCTGGCCCCGCGATGGCACCCGTTCGGTCAGTGCTGGTAGCTGCCCGGCGGGTCTGCCGCCATGGCCCAGACTCGGTTATACTCCCCGGCTTTTCACCGAATTCGCACGAGAGCCGCCCGCCCATGGAAATCCAACCGATCCTGAACACCATCAAGGACCTCACCGAACGTTCCCAGTCCATTCGGGGGTATCTTTGACTACGATCACAAACATGATCGTCTGGTCGAAGTAAACCGCGAGCTGGAAGACGCCGCTGTCTGGAACAAACCCGAGTACGCCCAGGCCCTGGGGCGCGAGCGCGCCATGCTGGCGCAGGTGGTCGAGACCCTCGATAAACTGTCCAACGGCCTGACCGACTGCAAGGACCTGCTCGACATGGCTGTCGAGGAGGGCGATGAAGGCGCTGTCAGCGATGTCGAGACCGAGCTGCAAGGGCTTGAGGAATCCCTCGCCCAGCTCGAGTTCCGTCGCATGTTCAGCGGCGAGATGGACCCGAACAACGCCTACCTGGACATCCAGGCCGGCTCCGGCGGCACCGAGGCCCAGGACTGGGCCAACATCCTGCTGCGCATGTACCTGCGCTGGGCCGACAAGCGCGGCTTCGACGCCACCATCATCGAGCTGTCCGAAGGCGAAGTCGCCGGCATCAAGGGCGCCACCGTGCACATCAAGGGCGAGTACGCCTTCGGCTGGCTGCGCACCGAGATCGGCGTGCACCGCCTGGTGCGCAAGAGCCCGTTCGACTCCGGCGCCCGTCGCCACACCTCGTTCTCGGCGGTATTCGTCTCGCCCGAGATCGACGACAAGGTCGAGATCGAGATCAACCCGTCCGACCTGCGCATCGACACCTACCGTTCCTCGGGCGCGGGTGGTCAGCACGTCAACACCACCGACTCGGCGGTCCGTATCACCCACGTGCCGACCAACACCGTGGTGGCCTGCCAGAACGAACGTTCCCAGCACGCCAACAAGGACACCGCCATGAAGATGCTGCGGGCCAAGTTGTACGAGCTGGAAATGCAAAAGCGCAACGCCGCCTCGCAGGCGTTGGAAGACAGCAAGTCGGACATCGGCTGGGGCCACCAGATCCGTTCCTACGTGCTCGATGACTCGCGCATCAAGGACCTGCGTACCGGCGTCGAGCGCAGCGACTGCCAGAAGGTCCTGGACGGCGACCTCGACCAGTACCTGGAAGCGAGCCTCAAGCAGGGGCTGTAAGCATCCAAGCGGCGGCAAACCCGTGGGAGCGGGCTTGCCCCGCGATCCCTCACCCGCGTGGGGCAACGAACACCTGATGGAAAGAATGACGACATGAGCGACCTCAAGACCGAAGCGCAAGACCTGCAACAGGAAGAAAATGCCCTGATCGCCCTGCGCAAGGAAAAACTTGCCGCAGAGCGCGCCAAGGGCAATGCCTTCCCCAACGACTTCCGCCGCGACAGCTACTGCAACGACCTGCAGAAGCAGTACGCGGACAAGACCAAGGAAGAGCTGGAAGCAGCGGCGATCCCGGTCAAGGTTGCCGGTCGCATCATGCTCAACCGTGGCTCGTTCATGGTCATCCAGGACATGACCGGGCGCATCCAGGTCTACGTCAACCGCAAGACCCTGCCGGAAGAAACCCTGGCCGCGGTCAAGACCTGGGACCTGGGCGACATCATCAGCGCCGAAGGCACCCTGGCCCGCTCTGGCAAGGGCGACCTGTACGTCGAGATGACCAACGTGCGCCTGCTGACCAAGTCGCTGCGCCCGCTGCCGGACAAGCACCACGGCTTGACCGACACCGAGCAGCGCTACCGCCAGCGCTACGTCGACCTGATGGTCAACGAGGAAACCCGCCACACCTTCCGTGTGCGTTCGCAGGTGATCTCGCACATCCGCAAGTTCCTCATCGAGCGCGACTTCCTCGAAGTCGAGACGCCGATGCTGCAGACCATCCCGGGCGGCGCCGCGGCCAAGCCGTTCGAAACCCACCACAACGCGCTGGACATGGCCATGTTCCTGCGCATCGCCCCGGAGCTGTACCTCAAGCGCCTGGTGGTCGGTGGTTTCGAGAAGGTCTTCGAGATCAACCGCAACTTCCGTAACGAAGGTGTCTCGACCCGTCACAACCCCGAGTTCACCATGCTCGAGTTCTACCAGGCCTACGCCGACTACCGCGACAACATGGACCTCACCGAGGAACTGTTCCGCGAGCTGGCTCAGCTGGTACTGGGCACTACCGACGTGCCGTACGGCGACAAGGTGTTCCACTTCGGCGAGCCGTTCGTGCGCCTGTCGGTGTTCGACTCGATCCTCAAGTACAACCCCGAGCTGACCGCCGCCGACCTGCAGGACGTCGACCGTGCCCGTGAGATCGCCAAGAAGGCCGGCGCCAAGGTGCTTGGCCACGAAGGCCTGGGCAAGCTGCAGGTGATGATTTTCGAAGAGCTGGTCGAGCACAAGCTGGAGCAGCCGCACTTCATTACCGAATACCCGTTCGAAGTGTCGCCGTTGGCCCGTCGCAACGACGACAATCCGGCCGTGACCGACCGTTTCGAGCTGTTCATCGGTGGCCGCGAGATCGCCAACGCCTACTCCGAGCTCAACGACGCCGAAGACCAGGCCGAGCGTTTCCTGGCCCAGGTGGCCGAGAAGGACGCCGGTGACGACGAGGCCATGCACTACGACGCCGACTTCGTCCGCGCCTTGGAATACGGCATGCCGCCGACTGCCGGTGAAGGCATCGGCATCGACCGCCTGGTGATGCTGCTGACCAACTCGCCGTCGATTCGCGACGTGATCCTGTTCCCGCACATGCGTCCACAGGCCTGAGCGATCTGAACAAGCCGCCTTTCGAGGCGGCTTTTTCATGCCTGAAGCTTTATGTTGTCAGTGCGGGCCTCTTCGCGGGTAAACCCGCTCCCACAGGTGGATACGATGCCTGTGGGAACGGGTTTTACCCGCGAAGAGGCCGGTACATCCTACGCATGACCTCAAGAGGTATCTATCGTGACACCTGCAATGGCCCAACAAGGCGCCGCCGGCATCGCCACCGCCGTCGCCGAAAGCGTGCAGTACCAGGGCCGCAAGACCGCCCGCCAGGGTAGCGAGCAGCGCCGCCAGCAGATCCTCGACGCCGCCATGCGCATCGTCGTGCGCGATGGCGTGCGCGGCGTGCGCCACCGCGCCGTGGCCGCCGAGGCTGGTGTGCCGCTGTCGGCCACCACCTATTACTTCAAGGACATCCAGGACCTGCTGGCCGATACCTTCGCCCAGTACGTCGAGCGCAGTGCCGCCTACATGGCCAAACTGTGGGCCAACACCGAAGGCGTGCTGCGCCAGTTGTTGGCGCAGGGCGACGGCAGCCCGCAGGCCAGGGCGCGCCTGGTGGAGGAGGTGGCGCGCATGACCGCCGACTATGTCACTCGCCAGTTGAACAACCGCCGCGATTTCCTCATGGCCGAACAGGCCTTCCGCCAGGAGGCCCTGCTGTGCCCGCGCCTGGCCGAACTGGTTCGCGCCCATGAGCAGATCCTGCTGCATGGCGCCCGGCAGATGCTCCAGGTGGTCGGCTCGCGCCAGCCTGAGCAGGACGCCCGGATGTTGACGGCGATAATCGAGCAGATGGAATATCAGGGCCTGCTCAAGGATGCGAATGCGCAGGCCGATGAGCAGATGCTCGCTATCCTTGTCCGATACCTGCAGATGGTGCTGGCGTCGGCCTGAGTGGCGAACGATCTTTCAAGGAGAACCTGATGAAAGCCTGGCGTGTATTGGTGTTGAGCTTGTCGTTGCTCCTGCTGGGCGGGTGTCTGGTGACCTTCGACGAGCCGCTGCCGCCCAACCAGCCGGCGCCCAAGGCGCTGCTGGGGCAGTGGAGCAGCAAGGACGCCTGGGGCGAGCCGCTGAAGCTGAGCATCAGTCGTGCCGGTGGCAATACATACAAGGCGGTGGCCCGTGCCCAGGGCAAGGCGCCCGAGGAGTATGTCTTCACCGTGGCCCGGCACGGCAATCGCTGGTACCTGTCGGCTGGCGTTCCCAAGCGCCTGGGCGGCAACTTCCTGATTGGCGGGTTCGAGGTGATCGACGGCAAGCAGCTGGTGGTCTACAACCTCGATGTCGAGCAGGTGCAGCAGGCCGTCGCCAAGAAAGAACTCACTGGGCGCAATACCGAAGTGCCGGAAGATAACGGCGAGGGTGTGCTTATCGACAGTCCCACCGAGCGAGTGCTGGCGTACCTGGACGATCCAGCCAATTCCGATCTGTTCGTCGAGGTGGCGCGCTTCCAGCGTTCCGGTAAATAGCAGTGAGCATACCGGCCTTGTCGCGAGGCAAGGCTCCAAGAAGGAGTCCCGGGTGGACGAGTACCAGCAGACCATACGCACATTGTCCGACCGCATCGTCGCCACGCAGACCCCGATCCGCGTGCTCGATGCGGTTAAATGGGATGACGGCATCCGTCAGGGTTTTCTCAAGGGCAAAGGCAAGGAGCCACCTGCAGTGGACCGTGCCTATTACCAGAACCGCCCGTTGTCGTTCGATTCCAGTGCGGTGAAGGCCGAGTTCCAGAGCATCGAGCGCGACATCACGCGTCAGCTGGGCCAGTTCAACCCGGTCGGGCAGATCATGCGGCGCATGTGCAAGGAGTACCGCATGGTGGTGCGCATGCTCGAGGCGCGTGGCACCGAGGATTTCGGGCTGATCTCCCAGGAGCTCTATGGCGCGGCGTCCGATGCTTTCCATGCCGGTGACCCGACCCTGGCCGACCTGGGCCTGATGCTCTCGGACTACCTGAACAACATCGATGGCAGGGGCGACCTGAAGGACGAGCCGAAGAACCTCACGGCGAAGGAGGCGGTGGATATTCTCCAACGTCGCCTGAACAAGGTATTCGGCGAGGCCGAGGAAACCATTCGCGTGTTCGAGTCGGACGGTATCGTCGCCGACGCCGCGGCGGGCGCCGACTACATCAAGGTCCGCGCCGATGCCATGTTCAACAGTCGGGATGTGCGCGCCCTGGAGGTTCATGAAGGCCTGGTGCATGTCGGCACCACCCTCAATGGCCTGAACCAGCCGATCTGCACCTTCCTGGCCAAGGGGCCGCCCTCGTCCACGGTGACCCAGGAGGGACTGGCCATCCTCATGGAAGTGATTGCCTTCGCCTCCTACCCCAGCCGTCTGCGCAAGCTCACCAACCGTACCCGAGCCATCCACATGGTCGAGGAGGGCGCGGACTTCCTGCAGGTCTTCGAGTTCTTCCGTGGCCAGGGTTTCGAGATGGGCCAGAGCTACAGCAACGCCAGCCGGGTGTTCCGTGGCTCGGTGCCCAATGGCCTGCCATTCACCAAGGACTTGTCCTATCTCAAGGGCTTCATCATGGTTTACAACTACATTCAGTTGGCCGTGAAGAAGGGCAAGCTCGAGCAGATCCCGTTGCTGTTCTGCGGCAAGACCACCCTGGAAGACATGCGCACGTTGCGCCAGCTGGTCGAGGAAGGCCTGGTGGAGCCGCCCAAGTACCTGCCGGAGCAGTTCCGCGACCTCAATGCGCTGTCGGCCTGGATGTGCTTCTCCAACTTCCTCAACCACCTGAGCCTGGATCGCATTGAAGCCGACTACGCGAACATTCTCTGACGCCTGGCGTCACCTCGTCTTCGGCCTCGGGCTGCTGCTGTTGGGCGGCTGCAGCAGCCTGCTGTTCTACCCCGAACCTGGTCAGCCATTCACCCCGGAAAAAGCCCGGCTGCAGTACCAGAACCTGACCCTCACGGCCGCCGACGGAACCCGCCTGCACGGCTGGTGGATTCCGGTGCCGCAGGGTGTCGAGGTCAAGGGCACCGTGCTGCACCTGCATGGCAACGGCGGCAACCTGGCCTGGCACCTGGGCGGCAGTTACTGGTTGCCGAAAGAGGGCTACCAGGTGCTGATGATCGACTACCGCGGCTATGGCCTGTCCCAGGGCAAGCCAACGCTGCCCGAGGTGTATGGCGATATCGGCGCGGCGCTGGACTGGCTGGACCGCGCGCCGCCGGTGCAAGGCAAGCCGCTGGTGCTGCTGGGCCAGAGCCTCGGCGGGGCCATGGCCATCCATTACCTGGCGCAGCATCCCGAGCAGCGTCGTCGCTTCAGCGCCCTGGTGTTCGATGGCGTGCCGGCCAGCTACCGCGCGGTGGGGCGTTATGCCCTGAGCACCTCCTGGATGACCTGGCCGTTGCAGGTGCCGCTGTCGTGGCTGGTGCCGGATGGCGACAGCGCGATCAATTCCATAGAACGCCTGGAAAATCCGCCGAAGCTGTTCTTTCACAGCATCGACGACAACCTCGTGCCCTTGGACAACGGCCTGCGTCTGTACCGGCACGCGCCGCCACCTCGGGTCTTGCAGCTGACCCGGGGCGATCATGTGCAGACCTTCGCCGACCCGACCTGGCGTCAGGTGATGCTGCGCTTCCTGGACGACCCGACTCATTTCAACGGCCTGCGCCGCTTGGCCGAAGTGCCCAACTACCCTGACGAGAAGAACAAGCAATGAGTGAAGAACGCAATGCCATCCCGCTGATCCTGACCGGTGTCGGCAGCATCATCGTGACGGTGGGAGCCCTCTGGTACTACGGCTACCTGCATTTCGCCAAGCCCGAGGATGCCCTGTTGCTGCAGGACTTCACCATGCTCAAGACCGTTCCGGGCGAGGATTACAAGGTCTCGTTGACACCAGCGCCGCAGGTGGCGCAGTGCATCGATGGCGTGCTGGTGCTGTTCGATACCGAGCAGAAGGGGCTGACCGGCGTGCTGGTGGACGACCGCAAGCGTGCGGTGCGCTGCATGGGGCAGGAGACGCCGCAGCAGGTGCAGTGAACGTTTAACTTTGGCGGTGGTTTGTCCTTCTCCACCCTGGGCTGGCTCAATCGTTCCTGGCGCTTCTTCGCAAACTGCAGCCGCAACTGCGGTTCGAGTTTGCGAAACTCCCGCTCTGCCCGCACATCGAATTCAAGGTTGTAGCTTGCTGTCGCTTTCCGCCTCGGCGATAAGCTCATCGATACCCACCTTCACGGTGGGCCCTCCCGTTCGCTGACGTACCAGTTCCGCCAACTGCAAATCGTCAATCAGCTCCATCATTGCCTCGTAGCGCTCAGGCGGTACTGCATAGAAGGCAGGTTCGTTTCGATTGAGAATCACCACCGTTTCACCGCGGGCTTCGCGAAGGGTGCCCATTGGATCTTTCTTCAGGTCGGTGATGGATGCCGCCAGATCGGAAAGAACGGGGTAGGTCATTGTTGTACCAACCTGTTAGTCGAAAGGGCGCCATGAGTGGATCAGTGCTTTAAATGGTGCTTCGACGGCTGGCAGGCATGAAAAACCCGCCATCGAGGCGGGTTTTTCATTCAGCCAACAGCCGTTACCGCAACTGGCTCACCGAGCGCGGCGCCACCGGCTGGTTGTCGTTGGAGATGGTCACCTCCACCCGACGGTTTTGCGCACGACCGGAGTTGCTGGAGTTGTCCGCGACCGGGTACTCCTTGCCGTAACCCTGGGCGACGATTCGCGCCGGGTCGACACCGGCACGCACCAGCGCCATGCGCACGGCGCCGGCGCGGCGCTCGGACAGGGTCTGGTTGTAGTTGGCAGAACCGACGCTGTCGGTATAACCCTCGACGATCACCTTGCGCTCAGGGTTTTCCTGGAGGAACTGAGCCAGCTTGGTGACGTTCGGATAGGCGCTGCTCTTGAGCTCGGCCTTGTTGAAGTCGAACAGCACGTCACCGAAGGTCACCAGGGTGCCACGGTCGGTCTGCTTGGCGTTCAGGCTGTCCTGCAGCTTCTTGATCTGCGCGTCGCGGGCGTCGAGCTTGGCCTGGGCGCGCTGCGCCGCAGCGTTCTTCAGGTCAGCTTCGGCGGTGCGCAGGGCAATGGTCTGCTTGGCCACTTCGACACGCTGGTTGGTCAGGTAGGCGAGCTGGTCGACCTTCTTCTCATCCTCGCGGTCCATGTAGGCCTTGTCGGCCTTGTTCAGCCAGTCCTGTGCATCCTTGGTCTCGAGCGCGGCGATCTTGCTCGATTGCGGGTCGCTCTGCAGGGCCGAGAAGTTGGTACGGGCCGACTCGAGATTGGCGTTCGGGTCGTGGGAGCAGGCGGCGAGGCCTACGCTCAGGGCCAGCAGGGCGGGAATCATGACGTAATTGCGCATAGTGTTCATCCTTTGATCTTTAACGAAGGCGATAGCGGCGGTGCAGGCTTACTCAGCGCTGCGCAGGCCTTCCTCACGTACGTCCCGGACGCCCTGGCGGGCATCCTGCACGGCCTTCTGGGCCTTGGCCGCCTGGGCCTTGCGCTCGGCGACGCGGGCGTCCCATTCGGCCTGTTCGGCCAGCAGCTTGGCCTCGTCATACTTCTTGTCGTGCATGGCGATCTCGGCCTTCTTGAACTTGTCCTGGGCGGCCTTCATCTCCACCGCGGCGTACTCGGTGCCACCGGCGCTGACCGCCGAGTTGACCGCCGACTGGGTCACGGCGTATTGCTCGGTGGGCGGTTTGCCCGCGCAGCCAGCCAGCACCAGGCTGCTGCCCAGGGCCAGCGCGGCCAGCTTGAGCCCGCGCAGGTGAGTGGAAGAAGGTCGTTCGATGCGGGTCTTCATGGTGGTCAACTCCATTGGGTCACTCCTGTTAAACGACGATGGCCACGCAGTGGTCATCGCTGTTCCCCTGTTCTTGGCTTCGGGCGGCAAGGCCCGGATTTACAGGGTTTTGCCGTGATGGCTATTGGCTGTGACCGAGGCGTTTTTTGAATAGTTCAGAAAAATTTGCACGCTAAAGGTATTTTTTTCTGACTGATCAGTCAGCGACTTGCAAGCGGAACTTCTGCTGCAAATGACGGTATGCCGGGCAGTGCCCGGCACCCAGGGAGGCTCAGTGCGACTTGTCTTTCTGCACCCGGCCGAGGGCCTGCAGATGGCGACGGGACAGGGCCAGGAAGCGCGGTGTGGGGCCGATGTCCTCGTACAGCGGGTCGCCTTCCTCGTCGGTGGCGATCACCTGCTGGCCCTTGATGTAAGGGAAGCTGGCCTCCAGTTCCTCGAGCGCCGCCGCTACCAGTTCACCCAGCAGCTCCTCGGGGCTGCGCTTGGGGTACATGTCGATCAGCGCGGCCAGGCGCGCTTCGGCTTCCATGTCCAGGTGCAGGACATGGCCGGTGGGGCTCAGGCGCCCGGCGGCGTTCTGTTCCCAGTGCTGGGCGAGTTCGCGAATTTTCATGATGACCTCTGTCAAAGCCTCGAAAGTGGCATTGCTTCGGATGACCTGCTTTCACTTTAGTTGCTTTGGCCGCGCGCGGCTTGCCAGGCGCGTGCGGGAGTGGGCACTCTTGGAGCCTGCTGTTTCCCGGAATGGAGAGGCCCGATGAGCGATATCGATCTGCGCTTGCGTGAGGATGTGCACCTGTTGGGAGAACTGCTCGGCGAGACCATCCGCCAGCAGCATGGCGAGGTGTTCCTGCAGAAGATCGAGGACATTCGCCACAGCGCCAAGGCCGATCGTCGCGGCGCGGGCGAGCAGTTGAGCTCGACCCTGGGCGACCTGGCCGAGGAAGACCTGCTGCCGGTGGCGCGCGGGTTCAACCAGTTCCTCAACCTGGCCAATATCGCCGAGCAGTACCAGTTGATCCGGCGCCGTGATGCCGAGCAGCCGGAGCCGTTCGAGGCCCGGGTGCTGCCGGAACTGCTGGCGCGCCTGAAGGCGGCAGGCCACGGCGACGACGAGCTGGCCCGGCAGCTGGGCAGGCTGAGCATCGAACTGGTGCTCACCGCCCACCCGACCGAAGTGGCCCGCCGCACCCTGATCCAGAAGTACGACGCCATCGCCGCGCAACTGGCCGCGCAGGATCATCGCGACCTGAGTCCCGCCGAGCGCCAGCAGGTGCGCGAGCGCCTGCGTCGGCTGATCGCCGAAGCCTGGCATACCGAGGAGATCCGCCGTACCCGGCCGACCCCGGTGGATGAAGCCAAGTGGGGCTTCGCGGTCATCGAGCATTCGCTGTGGCAGGCGATCCCCAGTCATCTGCGCAAGGTCGATACGGCGCTGTTCGAGACGACCGGGCTGCGCCTGCCGCTGGAGTCGGCGCCGGTGCGTTTCGCCTCGTGGATGGGCGGCGACCGTGACGGCAACCCCAATGTCACCGCGGCGGTCACCCGCGAAGTCCTGCTGCTGGCGCGCTGGATGGCCGCCGACCTGTTCCTGCGCGATATCGACAGCCTGGCCGCTGAGCTGTCCATGCAGCAAGCCAGCGCCGCCCTGCGCGCGAAGGTCGGTGACAGCGCCGAACCCTATCGAGCGTTGCTCAAGCAGCTGCGTGACCGGCTGCGCGCCACCCGCGCCTGGGCCCATGCCTCGCTGACGGCAACCCAGCCGGCCAGTGCCGCGGTGCTGGTCGACAACCGCGACCTGATCGCGCCCCTGGAGCTGTGCTACCACTCGTTGCATGAGTGCGGCATGGGCGTGATCGCAGACGGGCCATTGCTCGACGCCCTGCGCCGGGCGGTGACATTCGGCCTGTTCCTGGTGCGCCTGGACGTGCGCCAGGATGCCGCCCGTCATCGCGATGCGCTGTCGGAGATCACCGACTACCTCGGAATGGGCCGCTACGCCGATTGGGACGAGGAGCGGCGCATCGCGTTTCTCCAGGCTGAACTGAAGAATCGTCGTCCGTTGCTGCCGGCGCATTTCCAGCCACAGGCCGATACGGCCGAAGTGCTTGCCACCTGTCGCGAGATCGCGGCCGCGCCCGCCGCGTCGCTGGGTTCCTATGTGATCTCCATGGCCGGCGCTGCCTCGGATGTGCTGGCGGTGCAGCTGCTGCTGAAGGAGGCGGGGGTCACCCGGCCAATGCGTGTGGTGCCGCTGTTCGAGACCTTGGCCGACCTGGACAACGCCGGTCCGGTGATGGAACGCCTGCTTGGCCTGCCGGGTTATCGCGCCGGGCTGCACGGGCCGCAGGAGGTGATGATCGGCTATTCCGATTCGGCCAAGGATGCCGGTACCACCGCGGCCGCCTGGGCGCAGTATCGCGCCCAGGAGAACCTGGTGCGCATCTGCCGCGAGCATCAGGTCGAACTGCTGTTGTTCCATGGTCGTGGCGGCACCGTCGGGCGCGGTGGCGGCCCGGCCCACGCGGCGATCCTGTCGCAGCCGCCGGGTTCGGTGGGCGGGCGTTTCCGCACCACCGAGCAGGGCGAGATGATTCGCTTCAAGTTCGGTTTGCCGGCGATCGCTGAGCAGAACCTCAATCTATACCTGGCTGCCGTGCTGGAGGCGACCCTGCTACCGCCTCCACCGCCGCAGCCGGCCTGGCGCGCGTTGATGGACCAGCTGGCCGCCGATGGGGTCAAGGCCTACCGTGGCGTGGTGCGCGAGACTGCGGACTTCGTCGAGTACTTCCGCCAGTCCACGCCTGAGCAGGAACTTGGCCGCCTGCCACTGGGCAGCCGCCCGGCCAAGCGCCGTGCTGGCGGCATCGAGAGCCTGCGGGCGATTCCCTGGATCTTCGGCTGGACTCAGACGCGGCTGATGCTGCCGGCCTGGCTGGGCTGGGAGACGGCCCTGAACAACGCACTGGCGCGCGGGCAGGGTGAGCTGCTGGCGCAGATGCGTGAACAATGGCCATTCTTCCGCACCCGCATCGACATGCTGGAAATGGTCCTGGCCAAGGCCGACGCGCAGATCGCCGAAGCCTACGACGAACGTCTGGTGCAACCCGAACTGCTGCCATTGGGGGCGCACCTGCGCGACCTATTGTCGCAGTCGTGCCAGGTGGTACTGGGCCTGACCGGGCAGCCGGTGCTACTGGCGCACAGCCCGGAAACCCTGGAATTCATCCGACTGCGCAACACCTATCTGGACCCGCTGCACCGCCTTCAGGCCGAACTGCTGGCGCGTTCACGCAGCCGCGAAGCCGCTCTGGACAGCCCGTTGGAACAGGCCTTGCTGGTGACCGTGGCGGGGATCGCGGCAGGGCTGCGCAACACCGGTTGAGGTGATTCACCGCACGTCGACGCGCAGGTGCCGCCGCGCCCTGGGCACTCGCCCGGTGGCCGGTTGCGCCGGGCGCAACCTGTCCCCCGGAACGCCGCAAGTGGCGCATTCCTGCCACTTTGGGACGCTTGTCGGGGGGGCGGGCGCTGTGTATCTTGAGCAGCCTTTTGACCGATTTTGCGGTCTCGTCCGATTTTCCGGAGTTGGCCTTGTGCGCCGAATCCGTTGATTTGCATAGAAAAATATGAGGAGCACAAGATGCGCGTAATTCTGCTGGGAGCTCCCGGGGCCGGTAAAGGTACTCAGGCAAAGTTCATCACCGAGAAGTTCGGTATTCCGCAGATCTCCACCGGCGACATGCTGCGTGCCGCCGTCAAGGCCGGCACCCCGCTGGGTCTGGAACTGAAGAAAGTCATGGATGCTGGTCAGCTGGTCTCCGACGAGCTGATCATCAGCCTGGTCAAGGAGCGCATCGCCCAGCCGGACTGCGCCAATGGCTGCCTGTTCGATGGCTTCCCGCGTACCATTCCACAGGCTGAAGCCATGGTCGCCGCCGGGGTCGATATCGATGCGGTGGTCGAGATCGCCGTGGACGACGAAGAGATCGTCGGCCGCATGGCGGGCCGCCGTGTGCACCTGGCCTCGGGCCGCACCTACCACATCGTCTACAATCCGCCGAAAGTGGAGGGCAAGGACGACGTCACCGGCGAAGACCTGATCCAGCGCGACGACGACAAGGAAGAAACCGTGCGTCATCGCCTGTCGGTCTACCACAGCCAGACCAAGCCGCTGGTGGACTTCTACCAGAAGCTGTCGGCCGCCAACGCCGGCAAGCCGAAGTACAGCCACATCGAAGGTGTCGGTTCGGTCGAGTCGATCACCGCCAAGGTGCTGGCAGCCCTGAGCTGAACCATCACCCTGCGTCACGACGGCCCGCTTGCGGGCCGTTGTCGTTTATACTGCCGGTCTTTTTCCCCTGTCGCCTGGATACCTCGTTCGATGACCACCCTGCTGGCCCTGGATACCGCCACCGAAGCCTGTTCCGTCGCCCTGCTGCATGACGGCAAGGTGACCAGCCATTACGAGGTGATCCCGCGCATGCATGCGCAGAAGCTGCTGCCGATGATCAAGCAGCTGCTGGCCGATGCCGGCGTGGCGCTGAGCGCGGTGGATGCCATCGTCTTTGGCCGTGGCCCGGGCGCCTTTACCGGCGTGCGCATCGCCATCGGCGTGGTCCAGGGCCTGGCGTTCGCCCTCGAGCGTCCGGTGCTGCCGATCTCCAACCTGGCCGCGCTGGCCCAGGGCGCGCTGCGTGAGCGAGGCGCACAGCAGGTGGCCGCGGCCATCGACGCGCGCATGGACGAGGTGTATTGGGGTTGCTACCGCGCCGAGCAGGGTGAGATGCGCCTGATCGGCCAGGAAGCGGTGCTGGCGCCCGAGCGTGTGGCGTTGCCCGCAGGCCTGGCCGGTGAGTGGTTCGGCGCCGGCACTGGCTGGGGTTACGCCGAGCGCCTGGCTGTGCAGGCTGCGGCCAGCGATGCCGCGGCATTGCCCAATGCCCTGGACGTCCTGACCCTGGCCAGCTTCGCCTGGGCGCGTGGCGAGGCGGTCGCCGCCGAGCAGGCGCAACCTGTCTACCTGCGCGATAATGTGGCTACGCCCAAGGCGCGTTGAAGGCAGTTCGTCGGCTATCGCCGTTCGAGATAAAACCTTTTGCGCGATCTGTGGTCCAGTTATCAGTTCGGGCATTAGCGCAGGATTCTGGATGCTGCTAAATTGCCATCATTGATCCTGAGTGCCCAATTCATGCGTATCGACGGCTTCTCCTCTCAGAGCTACCCCCTCAAGCGAGCACCTCGCAAGGCGTCGGTGCGCGATGAGGCCATCGACGAGGCCGACGCCGAAATCATCGATGACACCGATGCGCAGATCAGCCGGGCCAGCCGCCGCAGCGAGAACCTGCCGGCGCGTCAGCAGGATCTGATCTTCCCCCGTGCCCGCGATCGTCGTACGTCCTCGGCCCTGGCCAGCTACCTGACGACAGCCGGCTTCACCGACTGGGAGATGGAAGTGCTGGGGCTGGACCTGTACATTTGATGGATGACGCCATCCACCCTCCCTTACTTCCTCGGTTGTCCTTCCTGGGCTGAAAACGCCTGGCGCGATTATCTCTATCCCGCCGATTCGCGCACCAGCGAGTACCTTGGGCTCTACAGCCAGGTGTTCAACGCGGTCGAGGGCAATACCACCTTCTATGCCCGTCCCGCGCCGACGACCGTCGAGCGCTGGGCGCAGATCATGCCGACAGGGTTTCGCTTCACGGCCAAGTTCCCCGGCGATGTCAGTCACGCGGGCGATCTGCGCGAGCAGCTCGATTCGGCAAGCGATTTCACCCGGCTCATGGCGCCATTGGGCGAGCGGGTATCGCCGTACTGGCTGCAGTTGCCGGCGATGTTCGGTCCGGCGCGACTGGGCGAGCTGGCATGTTTTCTCGATGAGATCGGCGTTCCCGTGGCGGTGGAGGTGCGCAACGACGCCTTTTTCGCCCGGGGCGAGGAGGAGCGCCTGCTCAACCGCCTGTTGCATGAGCGTGGCGTCGAGCGCATCTGCCTGGACCCTCGTGCACTGTTCAGCTGTACCTCCCGCGAGCCCGCAGTGCTTCATGCGCAGTCCAAGAAGCCCAAGGTGCCACCGCGCCCCGCGGCCTTCAGCCAGCATCCGCAGGTACGTTTCATCGGCCACCCGGAGCTTGAGGCCAACGAACCATTCCTGACGCCCTGGGTCGACAAGGTCGCCGCCTGGATCGAAGAGGGCCGCAGCCCCTATGTGTTCCTGCACACGTCGGACAATCGGCTTGCCGCCGCGCTGGCCCAGCGTTTCCATCAGCGCCTGATGGCCCGCTTGCCGGGCCTTGCGGCGTTGCCTGAATTGCCACGCGCCCCTGAGGTCGAACAACTGGGACTACTGTGATCTGACTGCCGGAGGTTGAACCATGGATGTACAGACCCTGCGAGCCGAGGCCTTCAAGGCCCTGCATGAGCGTGATGGTGTGTTTGTCATTGCCAATCCGTGGGACGCCGGCTCGGCCAGGTTGTTGGCCAGCCTGGGCTTCGAGGCCCTGGCCACGACCAGCGCGGGCCTGGCGTTCAGCCTGGGGCGGCCGGATGCCGAGGGCGCGTTGACGCTGGACGAAACCCTGGACAATGCCCGCGCGATCGTCGATGCCACGCCGTTGCCGGTGGCGGCGGACCTGGAGAACGGATTCGGCGACCTGCCGCAAGACTGTGCGCAGACCATCCTGCGGGCCGCCGAGGCGGGCCTGGTGGGTGGTTCGATCGAGGATGCCAGCGGGCGCAGTGAGACGCCGATCTACGACTTCGAACTGTCCGTGGCGCGGGTGCGCGCCGCCGTGGAGGCCGCACGTGGCTTGTCGTTCCCCTTCACGCTCTGCGCTCGCGCCGAAAACCTGCTGCACGGGCGCCTGGACCTGGACGATACCATCCACAGGTTGCAAGCCTACGCCGAGGCCGGGGCTGATGTGTTGTATGCGCCAGGGTTGCGTAGCGTCGATGAAATCAGGGCGGTGGTGCAGGCGGTGGCGCCGAAGCCGGTGAATGTGCTGATGGGCATGGCCGGTGTGCCGCTGAGCGTGAACCAGCTGCAGGACCTGGGCGTGAAGCGCGTCAGTGTAGGCTCTTCGCTGGCGCGTGCTGCATTGGGCGCCTTTCAGCGGGCTGCGCTGGAGATTCGCGATCAGGGCACCTTCGGCTATGGCGAGCAGGCGTTGCCGTTCGCCGAGCTCAATGAACTGTTCCGCCGCTGAGGCCCCGTGCGCATAGTGCTGGTCAGCCTGCTGCTTGCCGCGGTGCTGGCCTGGCTGCTGGGCTGGCGCCCGCCACAGGCCTGGAATCCCTGGGCCGGCCTGGATGTGCGCCAGCCACCTAACCTGCTGACGCCGTACAAGTTGTCACGCCTGCGCGACGATCCCCAGTTGTGTCAGGAGGCGCTGCGTACCTCGGCACTGCGCTATCGGCAGCAGGCTGACAGCCCGGCCGGTGCCGATTGTCCTTTGCTCGATGTCTGGCGAATCGAAAGCGGCGAGGCGCGCTTGAGCAGCAGTTTCCTCGCCAGTTGCCCGCTGGCGGTCGCCTATGCATTGTTTGAGCGCCATGGCCTGCAGCCGGCGGCGCAGCGGGTATTCGGCCAACCGGTGAGCCAGGTCGAGCATCTGGGCAGTTTCGCCTGCCGCAATGTCTATCACCGCAAGCAGGGGCGGCTCAGCCAGCATGCCACGGCCAATGCCCTGGATATCAGCGGCTTTCGTCTGAAGGATGGCCAGCGCATCGTGCTGGCTCGGGACTGGCAAGGGGGCGGGCAGAAGGCGCAGTTCCTGCGCCAGGTGCAGCGCGCGGCCTGCGACAGTTTCAATACGGTGTTGGGGCCGGACTACAACGCCGCCCACCGTAACCACTTTCATCTGGACATGGGCTTCTGGCAGATCTGCCGCTGAACTCAGGCGTGCAGGCGCACATTGTTCAACACCACCGGGCGTGCCCAGTGGGTGTCGAACGCCAGGTCGTTCTGCTGGTTGGCCAGGGTCTGATCGTCGAAGGGCTCGGGCGCGGGGTCGAGCAGGTTCATCTCGAACTCGGCGATGGGCAGGAACAGCGGGCGAGGCGTTGGCCCGGGGCCTGGCTCGGCGATGGCGTGCCCCTGGTTCATGACGACCGGGCGCAACCAGCTGTTGTTGATATCGAGTTGGCGTTGCTGCTCGATCAGCTCGGCGGTGCTGAAGGGCTCGGGAGCGGGTTCCAGCAGGTCGGCTTGCAATTGCGCCTTGGGCAGGAACAGCGGCTCGGGCGGTGCCACTTCGGTGTCGTGAACCGGCAGGACGCGCTGGGCGTCGATCAGGGCCAGCGCCCGAGCGCCGCCGATGGGTTCGCCGCTGTCCTTGTCGCACTGCATCAGCGCCTGGCTGAAACTGTCGACCTCACCTTCCTGTTGCTCCGCCACGGCGCGGGCAAAGAAGTCCTGCCACAAGTGGCTGACGCCACCCAGGGCCTGGGTGTTCTGCCGACCGTAGTTGCCGACAGGCGACAGGTAGGTCAAGCCGATGGGAAGAGTGTCTGACATGGCAGTCGCGCGCGTTGTGCTCTGGCAGAATAGCGGGATATTGCCTGTATCGGCTGTGGCCGGGGTTTCATTAATTTATTTCGAGTGCGGGAACCGATGGTAGAGCGACAGCAGGGCACGGGTATCAGGGTCGAGGCGCTGGCCCCGCAATTTCAGGCGCAGGCCGAGGCGTGGGCCGCGCGGCTGGGCTTGCCGCTAGTTGACGAGGTGGCCGAGTTCGCTGTTCAGCTGGGGGCCGAGGGGTTGCAGATCCAGCAGTTGGGTCCCCAGGCGCCTGGGCCGGTGCGGGTGGATTTCGTCGAGGGCCAGGCGGCACATCGGCGCCTGTACGGCGGCGGCAATGGGCAGATGATCGCCAAGGCGGTGGGGATCGCCCAGGGTGTGCGGCCGCAGGTGCTCGATGCCACGGCGGGGCTGGGCAAGGACGCGTTCGTGCTGGCCAGCCTGGGTTGCCAGATGACCTTGATCGAGCGTCAGCCGTTGATTGCCGCGCTGCTCGAAGATGGACTGGAGCGGGCCCGTCAGGATGCCGAGGTCGGTGCGATCGTCGAGCGCATGCGCTTGCTGACTGGCAATGCCATCGAGCGCATGCGGGCGTGGGAGGGGGAGGCGCCGCAGGTGATCTACCTTGATCCGATGTTCCCGCACCGGGACAAGAGTGCGCTGGTGAAGAAGGAGATGCGGGTGTTCAGGCCGTTAGTCGGCGATGACTTGGATGCGCCGGCTTTGCTGGAGGCGGCGTTGGCGTTGGCCACGCACCGTGTGGTGGTCAAGCGGCCGCGCAAGGCGCCCATTATCGAGGGGGTCAAGCCGAGTCATAGCCTGGAGGGGAAATCGAGTCGGTACGATATTTATCCCAAGAAGGCTTTGAAGGCTTGAGTTTGTTGGTCTTGTTTTAGGTTTCGGGTTGTTTTGGACTCGGTGCATGGACCGCGAAAGGGCCAGAGCAGTCAACTTGTAACTAACTGCCCAAAAAATAACTTCAAACTTCTGCTCTTGCTCTTGCTCTTGCTCTTGCTCTTGCTCTTGCTCTTGCTTCTAAGCGCGCGATAGTTCAGGCGCCACAAATTGCGACTTCAGTAGGCCGAGCGCAGGACTTGCGGAGGGAGGTGACGGGCATGGATGCCC
>NZ_JAOEBG010000028.1 GCF_029836165.1 Pseudomonas sp. GD04091 | reverse complement strand
TTCAAGACGCCAAGGAGAGAGACTTTATAGCTGTAAGGGCTGCAACCCCAAATCAGGCTGTCGATTGGGTATCTGCCATCGCCCGTTCTGCGGGAGAGCGCGCGAAACAACAATTAATTCGTGATGCGATGGCTGGTGCGAAGCTTCGAGTCAGTAATATCGGACGAGAAATTCAGCTTAAGCGGGATAACACTTTTAAACAGCGTCAGGATGAAATCGCTGCGCTGACGGAGGCGCTGGTCGTTGCCAGGTCGATTGGGTTGGAGCACGCGCCACTGATTTCAAAATCACTCTCCGCCGATGTTTCTGCTGAAATGGGTGGGTCTTTGGTCTATATGCGCGGGGTCCGAGCGCTCGAGGCAGAAATCAAAGTCCTCAAAGAGCGTGTTTCAGATGATCCATTCATTCCGGGCTTGCGCAAGCTTGAGGAGCAGCTGGCCTTCTTCAAGGGGATGAAGATTGACGCTGCCGCTCTTCATGTCTATCGACTGGATGGCGCGGTTGAGATACCCGATCAACCTATTCGGCAACGGACCCCAATAATCCTGATGCTTGCTGCGACGCTGGGGCTGTCGGCGGGAGTATTGCTGGCTTTGTTGTTGAAAGGTTGGGAGCTGATACAGGCGCGTCGGTCTGAGTCACTCCACGGCTAATTGGGCGTGCCGATGGTGGCAAGAAATTGCCGGGTAGGAACTGAGCGACATCAGCATTCTTGGTGAGGGCTGGGTCGCTCATGGTGGGGGGGCTGGTGGTCGGTTGGCGTTTGACGCGTAGTCAAGCCTTTTGGAGTCGGAGGATTGCTGGCACACTGTCAGAATCCTCAGGGGCAGGTTAGTTTTGCGCGTGGCACGGTGCATGAATGCTGGCGTCGCTTTGCCTGGCTTGGCTGGGGGTAGGATACCCTTATAGCGATTTCTCGAAGGCGGAAGGCACATTGACCACTTTTCATCTCCCCCTTAAATCCATGGATGAGTTCGACCTGCTCGCCACTTGGCAGGCTCTGAGAAGACAGAAATTCGTTATCGCCGGGGTGGCTGCGGCCGTTGTCTTGTTTGCGCTGTTGTACCTTTCTTGGGTCAAGCCTGTCTATGAGGTCCAAAGCGTACTTCGTCCGGCGGAGCTCAAGGACCTGGATGAGCTGAACCGCTCCGGTATCTACAATCGCCCTCCCGGTGGTGCATTAGCGAAGGTAGCCGTTTCGCTGCGTTCCTATGAGAGTCGCCTGACCTTCTTCAGCGCCAACCAAGAGCTTTTTCAACCCTACCTGAAGTCGGAACGCACGCTTGAGCAAAATTTTGAAGACCTGTTTCTTGGGGCGCTGACTATTCCTGAGCCCGCTTCTGCGACTGATGACGTCGGGCGATCAGTGGTGCTTACCTTTAAATACCCCGCCGGCATTGACGGCTCATTGATATTGAATCGATACGTGGACTTTGTTATCGCAAATCAGCGGCTTCAGATTGCTTCGGATCTGAAAGTTATGGTCGATAACCGGCTGCGAGAGATAACAGGAAAACTGGAGTCCGCCAGATCGGAGTACCGCCTTGAGAAAAGCGCAAAGATTGCGCTGCTCCTGGAGCGGGATGCGATCACTCGGGAGCGATTGCAGGATGAGTTGCAAGCGCTCAGACTTGAGTTGAAGATGCAGCGAAAAGCCCGGATAGCCAAGCTCGACGAGGAGATCTCGATTGCTCGAAGCCTGGGGCTGATTAAACCTGGGACGCCTTCTTCGCTGGCCAGCGAGAAGGTTGCTGGGGCGGGGAACGTTTTCAAAACAGAAGTCAACAGTCAGCAGCTTCCTTTGTACTTTATCGGTGCGGAGGCGCTGGAGGCTGAAAAGGCGGCATTGCAACGCCGCCAGACGGATGACTTCTCAAATCCTCGCGTCGCCGCAATTGCGAAGGAATTGCAGATGCTGCAGGCGAATCGGGAGGTGGAAAACCTCAAGAAGCGTTCCGATGAAGATAAGTTCCTCACTGACGCCCAGGCCTGGCGCACAGAGGCTGCCCGTTTGAATGCGCTCAACACCGATTTTGGCAGTCAGGCGTTGGTCACCGTCGATCAGAGGGCTTTAACGCCGGAGTCTCCAGTATCGCCTAAGCGTTGGCTTGTATTGATCGGGGCCCTGATCCTCGGTTTGGGGCTAGGGTGTGTTGTGGCGTTGGGTCGTCACTGCGTGGCCGTATTGCGCCAGCATGCCCAGAGAGCTTCTCTGCCGGTCGTCGGTGCGACTGGGCATGGTGCCTCGCTTGCCGCAGCCGAGCCTGTGAGAATCAAATAGCATCCTGATCGTTATTGTTTTCCTCTGTAGGGCGGGTGAACTGTCTTGTCTGGTGAGCGGAGACGTCGCGAGCTGAGTTTGCGCGGAGGGGCCATAGGCGGCGATGGCAAAAGGATGGCGCCTGCTCGGTCGAAAGCTACGTCTCGCCAATTGAGCGCCTTGTCCATCGTCTTGCACGATGAGTTTCATTGTCGGCCTGGTTCCGTATAATTGACTGTCCATAGGTGCTAGGCCGCAGCTTGTGCCAGGTGAAGGGTTGCGAGCGTTTTGGTTGGCCATGAATATTTGGCGTTATGTCCTGCAGTGAATCTAATTGCCGAATGATGAATCAGTGAAATGGACGGAAATATGTCACAAGATTACATTGAGGCAAGAAAATGAGTCTGGTCGAGTTTTTTGATATTCAGGTTCTTGGCGATGAGCGAGGGCTCCTCCATGTACTTGAAGCGAGCAGAAATATCCCATTTGATATCAAGCGCGTCTATTTTCTGACTGCTACGGCGGTAGATGTTTCGCGAGGATTTCATGCTCATAAGCAATTGGAACAGGCTGCTGTGTGTGTGGCAGGTCAGTGTCGCATGCTATTGAGTGATGGTCATACGACCGAAAACGTCGTTCTCGATTCTCCTGGCAAGATCATTAGCATCGGAAAGATGATATGGCACGAAATGCACGAGTTCAGTGAGGACTGTGTGTTATTGGTTATGGCTAGCGATTATTATGATGAGCGTGATTATATTCGCGATTATCAAGAGTTTCTGGATGTAGCTGCCCATGTCTAATATTCCCGTTTTTACCTTGGTCGTTGGCAAACTGGCAAAAATTATCAGGAATTTTGCAGCATGATTGATTTTTTGGATTTGAAGGCGATCAATAAACTGGATCGCGAGGCCATGCTCGATGCCTGTGCGCGTGTCATCGACTCAGGTTGGTATATTGCCGGGCAGGAACTGTCTAAGTTTGAAGAGGCCTTCGCGCGATATTGCGGCACTAAGTTCTGCATTGGTGTGGCGAACGGTTTGGATGCTCTGATTCTGACGTTGCAGGCATGGAAGGAGCTTGGACGGCTGGCAGACGGTGACGAGGTGCTAGTTCCAAGTAATACCTACATTGCCAGCATCCTGGCAATCAGCCAGAACCGTCTTGTTCCGGTGTTGGTTGAACCGGACGAGGTAACGTTCAATATTTGCCCTGAAGCCGCAGCCGCTGCTGTGACTAGCAAGACGCGCGCTATTCTCGCTGTTCATCTGTATGGTCAGTTGGCGGATATGCCCGCGATCAATTCCCTGGCGGAGGAACATGGGTTACTGGTGCTGGAGGATTCCGCGCAGTCTCATGGAGCCTCATTGAATGCCCGCAAGGCGGGTAACTGGGGAGATGCCTCCGGTTTTAGCTTCTACCCTGGAAAAAATCTAGGGGCGCTGGGTGATGGTGGGGCGATTACTACAAATGACGAAAAACTTGCGCAGACGCTGTTCGCCTTGCGTAATTATGGTTCTCATGAGAAGTACAAGAATCTCTTCAAGGGCGTGAACAGTCGGCTTGACGAGCTTCAGGCGGCAATTCTGAGCATCAAGCTTACTTCCCTTGATCAGCATACCCAGCGTCGTCGCGAAATCGCGCAACGCTACCTTGATGGTATCGAGAACCCCTGCATCAATTTGCCGCGCATCGGGGGAGAGGCGACTGATGAACAGCATGTCTGGCATCTCTTCGTAGTGCGCTGCGAGCAGCGTGAGGCCTTGAAAAAGCACCTGCTTGAACACGGTGTTCAAACACTGATTCACTACCCAATCCCTCCACATAAACAAAGTGCATATAAAGAGTGGAACGAGCTTTCCTTCCCGGTGAGTGAGCGTCTTCATGAGGAGGTGTTAAGCCTACCCATGGGGCCGACACTGTCGAATGAGGACGCGGATAAAGTAATCGCTGCATGCAATAGCTTTGTTATGGCCAGTGCTTCATGACACTGTTGAAGACCAGTTTGTTAAATGGTATAGCGGTCGTTATAAAGCTGCTGACGTTACTTGGGATAAACAAGGTTCTTGCTATTTATGTGGGGCCTGCTGGTTACGCAGCACTTGGGCAGTTTCAGAATGCGGTGCAGATGATAACGACGTTTGCCACCGGTGCAATCAGCACCGGTGTCACCAAGTACACAGCGGAATATGAAGGGGATGAGGCAAAGCAGCGGAAAGTCTGGAGCACGGCAGGTGGCATCGTTGTATGCTGCTCTATCGTTGCTGCTGTCATCATCGCCCTCGCCAACCGAGTCTTGGCTGATTGGTTTCTGAAGGACGAGAGCTATGGGGGCGTTTTTCTCTGGTTTAGCGCCACTCTCTTGCTGTTCACTTTAAATGCGTTGCTCTTGGCTATCCTGAATGGCAAGAAAGAGATCTCTCGTTATGTAATGGCTAACATAGGTGGTAGCCTGTTTGCCCTGTTGACGACTGTAGTTATGACTGCACTGTTTGGTCTGTATGGGGCGCTGGTGGCGTTGGCCGTCTATCAGTCTATTGCGTTCTTCATCACGCTGCTTCTCTGTATTCGGGCGCCTTGGTTCAGTTTTACACATCTGTTTGGAGGCGTTGATTCCGCGGTAGCGCTCAACCTGGGTAAGTTCACTCTGATGGCAGTTGTGTCCGCCTTGTGCGTACCATTGAGTCAAATCATGGTGCGGAATCATCTGGGGGAAACGCATGGCTGGGAGATTGCCGGCTACTGGGAAGCGAGCTGGCGCCTCAGTGCCGCATATCTGATGTTTCTAACTACCACGATCAGCGTTTATTTCCTTCCGCGGTTTTCTGAAATCAGGGATGCGTCGGTGCTGCGTCAGGAAATATTGCAAGGTTACAAGGTTATTGTTCCCGTCGCGATACTTATTGGCGTGATGATGTACGTGTTGCGTGATTTCATCATTCATGTTCTGTTCACTGGTGAGTTTATCGCCATGCGTGAACTGTTCTTTTGGCAAATCATTGGCGACACACTCAAGGTGGTGAGCTGGGTATTGGCTTATGTCATGACTGCTCGAGCTTTTTGGAAGCCTTATATACTTGGCGAGGTTTTATCGTCGGCATTGTTTTATGGCTTGGTCCTTGTGTTCGATAAGTACGGTGCCGTTGGCGCGACCATGGCTCATGCGTTGAATTATCTGTTTTACCTGGTGTTTGTCTATGTGGTGCTGAAAGTCAAGAAAGCACTGCCTTGAGCCTGAATGTAGAACGTTGCAGGAATGTTGCGATGTACTCGTTGTTCACCCGATAGGGTGGAAATCTTGCCTCGCTGTTGAACGGAGTTGACGGATTTGAAAATTTTACTCATTGGTGAGTACAGTGGTCTGCATAAGGAACTGAGAAATGCATTGCGCGCTCAGGGGCATGATGTGACGCTGGCGGCGGCAAGCGACTTCTGGAAGAAATTTGACGCCGATATAAATCTGGGGCATGGCGAAAATATTTACAGCTATAAAGCAAGGCAATTGCTCTTGCCGTTTGTCAAGCTGAGGATGTTTCAGGGGTATGATGTCGTCCATGTTGTGAATTTTTATGTGGTCCCCAGGTTGCCATATTTGAATTTGTTGTTCTTCAGGTATCTGAAGCTCCACAATAAAGTAGTGACGCTGTCTGGCTCGGGCGATGATCCTTTTTTTGTAAAGTACTCCGAGCAGACCATGCGATACAGTCCCATTCCGTGGCATGAGAAGTATGATCGCGGAGGCCCTTATTACATGCGTGGTGCTCATCATCTCAAGGCCATGCACGCATGCATGAAATACATTGATGGGGTGATTCCCATTATGTTCGAGTACTACTCCACGTTCTGTGCGGCGGGGTACGCTGAGAAAGTGGCTCGCCCAATTCCGATCCCAATTGATGCGGGTAAAATAAAATATTCTGAAAGTGATGTGAAGGCACAAAAGCTAGTTTTGTTCCATGGCCTCAATCGTCGAGGTTTCAAAGGTACATTCTTGATTGAGAAGAGTTTCGAGGATTTGAAAGAGCGATACCCCAATGACGTTGAGTGCATCATCAAAGGGCACATGCCATTTGAAGTGTACCTGGATGTCCTTTCTCGTACGCATGTATCGGTCGACCAAGTATTTTCCTATAGCCTCGCCATGAATGCGCTTTACTCGATGGCTCAAGGCAAAGTAGTCGCAGGTGGTGCCGAGCAAGAGTCCAGTATCCTATACGGGGACGTTCTCCCTCCGGTATATAACCTGCTGCCCGAGCAACAAGCGTTGACTGCTGTTCTTGAGCGAATCATCGAAGAACGAGAGACGATACCTGAGCGTTCGCACGCCTCCCGAGAGTTCGTTCTGCGCCATCATGCCCCGTCTGTAGTTGCTGGTCAGTACATCAGTTATTGGCAGGGGCTGCTATGATTTATATTCTGCTCTTCGCAATCATTGTTTTCGTTAAGGTGTGTATATTTTCATTCTTGATGATGAACCCGCAGACATTTTTTTCGGGTGGCAATGATGGTGATTATTATGATGCCTATGCGCGGGGAGCGGACCTTGTAACGTCCAGTATTTGGCCGGATGTGCTGAGATTCCTTAACGAATGCGGTCTGTACTCTCGAGCCGGTGTCAGTTTTGTACTGATGCTGCTCGGTGTTGTCTTTATTCCATGGATGGTATCAAGGCTATGTATAGAGCGGACGGCGGGGGCGGATAAGAATGTCTGTTATCTTGCTTTGGTGATAATGAGTGCGTATCCGACACTGTTTTACTACACGCTCGATATCTATCGCGATGTTGCCATGTTGTTTGTCTTTTTGCTCGGGATTTTTGCTGTTCGTGCATCGATAGATTCGCGATCTTTTCTGGGTAAGCTGGGGGCGGTGCTGGTGGTTTTTGTTGTGGCCGGGGTCCTGTTTCTACTTCGAGGGTACCTCGGATTCGCATTTATTGTATCGTTCGTTCTGTTTAAACTTGTCCGTTTCAGAAGGTTTGGGGTAGTCACTCATGGTGTCTCGATACTGATTCTTCTGAATTTGTTTTTTGCATTTGGCTATCTTCAGCCGCTTATGAAGTATCGGGAGTTGTTTGATTCGCTTCAAGGTGGTAGTAATTTGGGGATTCGCTTCGATTCGACAGGTGGCTTCATTCCCGACTTTATCGAGAGCTTCTCTGGGCAGTTTTTTGGTTTTTTCTTCCCTAACGGTTCTTCGATAGCCTTATTTGTGCTTGAGAGTGCGCCATTTATTTTTGGGTTGGGGTATGTTTTACTCAATCGTCGGTATTCCAGCCCGTTAATTGACTTCATTTACGTATTCTCGATAACCTACTCGATCATCTGGATTCTCGGAAATGATAATCTTGGGACGGCTGCGCGCTTGCGGATGTATAACTATGTGGGTGTGTTGATCGCGTGTTTCTTGATCTATCAGCGGAAACGATTAGCGAACGGCATGGGGCCTATCCGGCAAGTTTCATTGGTTGAATAACACTGCCATGCCTGCATGGTTCGCTGTTTCATGGTTTGGGTGAGTATAATATGAAAATTTCCGTGACTGGGGCGAGTGGCTTTATAGGCAAGCCATTGTGTGAGGCATTGATTTTGCAAGGACATGCGCTTACCTTGTTGAGTCGCAAACCCACACTCGGCGAAGTCAAGTCTATCCAGGGTGATCTAGTCAGTGGCGGGGCGGCGCTTGATGAGTTTGTGCAGGAATGTGATGTTCTCTACCATTGTGCTGGTGAAATTAAAAATGCCGATCTCATGTATGGTTTGCACGTCAACGGTACGCGGAACCTTCTTTCCGCTGTAAAGAAGCGCATAGAAAGAACAGGGAAAGCGCTGCATTGGGTTCAGTTGAGCAGTACGGGAGCGTATGGCAACCAATCGCAAACGTCTGTAGTTGATGAAACGTTTTTTCCGTCACCCGTGGGCAGTTATGAAGTAACCAAGACGATTTCTGATGAGCTTGTCAAGCTGGCGGCTGAGACAGAGTCGAAGTTTACTTATACGATTGTTCGACCGACCGTTGTGATTGGCTCAAGTATGCCGAATCAATCGGTATTTCAGCTGGCGAGCATGGTGCGCCGGGGAATGTTCTTTTATATCGGGAAAAGACAGTCCAACGTGTCAACTTATGTTCATGTCGATGATGTGGTCGCGGCGCTGGTCGTCTGCGGTACAGATGCGCGCGCGATCGGTGAGACATTCATCGTTTCAAATGATTGTGCTCAGGTTGATGTCATCAATGGATTTGCGGCTTACGCGAAAGTATCTCCTCCTCGCTGGAGTATCCCTGAGAGGCTTGTTCGTGCGGTGATGGCTGCCAAGCCACCGTTCATCAGGCTGCCATTGACGCCGCAGCGAGTCGATGCGCTAACGATCAAAGGTGGTTACAGTAACCAGCATATTCGCACGCGGCTGGAATTTGACTTCAAGCACGGCATACCCGAGTTTATTCCAGCCTTCTTGGGTGGGAAGGATAGTGTTGCCGCGCGGGGTGAAAAAAAGTAAATGGTACAGAAGAAGAAGTTGTGCATCGTCTCCACCGTTCCCGGGGCGCTTCGGTTGTTCATGCGTGAGCATATTCGCACGCTATGTGACTACTATGATGTCACATTGATAGCCAATGCCCGGCCAGAAGAGGTGGTAGGGGTCCATGATGCGCGGGTGTCTTTCATTCCCCTCGGTATCGAGAGAAAGGTTTCCCTGGTTAATGATCTTAAGGCGCTATTCGGCCTATGGCGCATTTTTCGCCAAGGCAGGTTCGATTGCGTACTTTCGATTATGCCGAAGTCTGGCTTGTTGGCCATGCTGGCAAGTTTCCTGGCTCGAGTCCCCAATCGCATTCATATCTTTACCGGGCAGGTCTGGTACACGAGCACAGGTATTTCCAGGTTTGGATTGAAGGTGCTTGACCGGCTGCTTGCGTTTTGTGCGACCCATGTGATGGCTGACAGCCCTTCACAACGAACGTTTTTGATTAATGAGAATGTTGTGCCGGGCGACAAGATCACGGTACTGGGTGAAGGGTCCATCAGCGGCGTCGACACCGATCGTTTCAAGCCTGATCCTGAGGCCCGCAAGCGTTATCGTGATGAGCTGGGTATTGACAGCGAGTCCGTGATCTTTTTGTACATGGCGCGTGTCACACGCGATAAAGGCGTATTGGATCTGGCGAAGGCATTTGCGCAGGCAGCACCTTCAATGCCGAACGCTTACTTTGTCTTGATTGGGCCAGACGAGGAGGGTATCGAACATGAGCTCTCTCAGTCGCTGATTAGCTGTATGCCGAAAGTCCGACGCATCGAGTTCACCTATGATCCGGAAGGTTACATGGCAGCGTCCGATGTCTTCTGCATTCCCAGTTATCGGGAAGGCTTCAGCTCGGCGACTATTCAAGCGGCTGGCACCGGGTGTGCTGCCATTGCTTCGAGAATCTACGGTCTGACTGATGCGGTGGTGGAGAACGCTACGGGCATTTTTCACACGCCCGGTGCAATTGCTGAGATTGCTGACTCTCTTCAGCTGCTCTATGCCGACACGTCGTTGCGAGGAACGCTTGGTCGTCAGGCGCACGAGCGAGCTCATCGTCAGTTTTCTCAACAACGGATCATCAATGAAATGGTTGATTTCGTGAGGCGCAAGGTCAATTAGATGACGTTGGCGTTTTTCTAAATGGCAACCTGAAGGTAGTTTTCCCGAGGCAGGGGGGCGCGGTCAGCTGGATCATCCAGTATCATCCAGCGCCGCCGCTATGAACCGGGCATTGGCCTTTAGCTTCACGCTTGGTTGCATGCCCGCCTTGACAATAGACGAGACCTTAACCACGGTCTCTTGTCGCTTTATGGAGCAACATTTAATGCAAGTCTGGTTATGGCTCCCTGTGGTCACTGCCCTTTCGTATTTGCTGACCTGGGGCGTTCGCAGGTATGCGCTGGCTCGCAGCCTCATGGATGTACCGAATGCCCGGAGCTCTCATTCCGTTCCCACTCCGCGCGGTGGTGGCGTCGCGATCGTTGTCAGTTTTCTCGTGGCCTTGCTGCTCCTTGCTGGATCTGGGCAGATCGAGTCGAATTTCGTCTGGGCCATGGGTGGGGCGGGCGCAGGCATTGCGGTGTTGGGGTTTCTCGATGATCACGGCCACATTGCCGCGCGTTGGCGCCTGCTCGGTCATTTCGCGGCTGCGATATGGGCCCTCGCATGGCTGGGTGGCCTGCCGCCAGTGCCTTTGTTCGGAACCGTCGTTGACCTGGGCGTAGTGGGGCATGTGCTGGCCGTCTTTTATCTGGTCTGGTTGCTCAATCTCTACAATTTCATGGACGGTATCGATGGCATCGCGAGTGTCCAGGCGGTCTGTACCTGCCTGGGTGGCGCATTGCTGTATGGCATCGTGGGGTTGCCGGGTACCGCCCAGGCGACAGTGTTGTTAGGCGCTGCGGCACTGGGGTTCCTGATCTGGAATTTCCCACCTGCCCGCATTTTCATGGGCGACGCGGGAAGTGGTTTCCTTGGCGTCGCTCTGGGCATGCTTACCTTGCAAGCGGCTTGGGCTTCGCCACAGTTGTTGTGGGCATGGATCATTCTGCTGGGGGTTTTCATCGTCGATGCCACCTATACCCTGATCCGTCGCCTCTTGCGCGGAGACAAGGTTTATGAGGCCCATCGCAGCCATGCCTACCAGTTCGCTTCACGCAAGTATGGTCGCCATCTGCCGGTCACCTTGAGTGTCCTGGTAATCAATCTGGCCTGGTTGCTGCCTTGGTCCGTTTGCGTAGCGCTTGGCTGGATCGATGGGCTGGTCGCGGTGATCGTCGCCTATGTTCCATTGGTCTGGTTGGCAGTTCGCTTCAATGCGGGAGCACTGGAAACGGCCGATCGGTAATGCGTTTACGAGCAGAGGATGTAGAATCACGCACGAGTTCTGCGTGTCAAATGCATGTCAGCATCGTTACAGTCGGTGAAGGTTGCTTCACAGTTGCCAATATATGGAGCAGGAGAGGAGTTCTCTGAGGTATGGATAGATTGAGAACAAGCATGCTCGGGTTGCCGCGCCGCTACAAAAGGGCGCTGCAGGTGGTTTCCGACGTCTTGCTGGTCTGGTTGGCGCTATGGCTCGCATTCGTCGTACGACTGGGGCTGGATGAGATGGTCAACCCGGTTGAGGACCATCTGTGGTTGTTTGCCGCGGCGCCTCTGATTGCTATTCCAGTGTTTATTCGGTTCGGCATGTACCGAGCGGTAATGCGTTACTTTGGCAATCATGCGCTGATTGCCATCGTCAAGGCGGTGAGCCTTTCATCCTTGATTCTGGCGCTTGTGGTCTATTGGTATAGCAACCACCAGGTCGTGGTACCCCGCTCGATCATTTTCAACTACTGGTGGTTGAGCGTCATCATGATTGGCGGGCTGCGCATGATCATGCGCCACTATTTCCTGGGTGATTGGTACGCCGCCACTCAGCATGTCCCGTTTGCCAGCCGTGACAACGGCCTGCCCAAGGTTGCGATTTATGGGGCGGGTGCCGCAGGCAACCAATTGGCAGCGGCGCTTGTGATGGGACGGGTGATGCGTCCCGTGGCCTTCATCGATGATGATGAAACACTTGCCAACCGCGTCATCGCAGGGCTTCAGGTATTCAGGGGAAATGACGTTCAACGGATGATCGAGCTGACGGGGGCCGAGGAGATTCTGTTGGCGATCCCGTCCTGTGGACGTGCTCGCCGCCGTGAAATTCTCAGTTATCTCGAGGCCTTCCCTTTGCATGTGCGCAGTATTCCGGGCTTCATGGATCTGGCCAGTGGCAGGGTCAAGGTCGATGATATCCAGGAGGTCGATATCGCCGATTTGCTCGGTCGCGATGCAGTGCCTGCGCAAAATGACTTGCTGGCGCATTGCATCACAGGGCAAGTGGTCATGGTGACTGGCGCCGGCGGATCGATCGGTTCGGAGCTTTGCCGCCAGATTCTTTCGCTCAAGCCGACAGCGTTGCTCCTTTTCGAGCACAGCGAGTTCAACCTCTACAGCATTCTAAGTGAGCTGGAGCAAAGGGTTGTCCGGGAGTCTCTCCCTGTCCGAGTACTGCCGTTCCTGGGATCGGTTCGCAATCAGAAGCACTTGCTTGAAACCATGCGCATCTGGAATGTCAATACGGTGTATCACGCCGCCGCCTACAAGCATGTGCCGATGGTTGAACACAACATTGCGGAAGGCGTGCTGAACAACGTTCTCGGTACGCTCTATACCGCCCAGGCTGCCTTGCAAGCCAACGTGGCGAACTTCGTGTTGATCTCCACGGACAAAGCCGTGCGCCCGACCAATGTGATGGGTAGCACCAAACGTCTGGCGGAAATGGTGCTGCAAGCGCTCAGCCGGGAGTTGGCGCCTGTATTGTTCGGCGATTCGGCCAAAGTGTCTCGTGTCAACAAGACGCGCTTCACCATGGTGCGATTTGGCAATGTGCTCGGCTCTTCTGGCTCGGTCATTCCACTTTTCCATAAGCAGATCAAGGATGGTGGTCCTGTGACCGTTACCCATCCGAAAATCACCCGTTACTTCATGACCATTCCCGAAGCGGCTCAGTTAGTGATTCAGGCCGGTTCCATGGGACAAGGTGGTGATGTGTTCGTTCTCGACATGGGAGAGCCAGTGCGCATCGCCGATCTGGCGGAGAAAATGATTCACCTCTCGGGCCTCAGTGTTCGTTCCGAACGCAACCCGCACGGTGATGTCGCCATCGAGTTTACGGGGCTGCGCCCGGGCGAGAAGCTCTATGAAGAGTTGCTGATCGGTGACAACGTCGTCTCGACCAAGCATCCGATGATCATGAGCGCCAACGAGGACTTCCTGTCCTGGGATGTTCTCAAGGACAGGTTGGCGACACTCATGGCGGCGGTGGACGCTGATGATTATCTCAGCGTGCGACAGCAGCTGCGTGAGAACGTAAGTGGTTATACGCCGGATGGTGAAATCGTCGATTGGGTCTATCAGCAGCGGCGATCTGAAATTTAGCAAGGCCTGGATCGGTGACTGATACGCCGAGTGCTCGGTCACCTGTCGGGCGCTTGAGGTGCTCCTTTCGGGCGCCCGAGACCATGAATGATTCGCGCTGAGCATGACATTTGGATGGCGAAGATTTTCCTGAAGCTGGAGTGTTTATCCAGCGCGAAATCAAGTTGATAAGAGATTAGAGATATCTCAAGGAATAAGTATGCATGTGCTGGTAACGGGCGGTGCTGGGTTCGTGGGGCAGGCCGTTTGCGATCGTCTTGAACGCGATGCTGTGCAGGTGACCAAGACGGTGCGAACGCTCAATGACGAACAGAAAGCCGCGAGAAACGCTGTAGCACTGGGTGACATTGGCGCCGATACGGATTGGCGTAGCGTGCTTGAAGGTATTGATGTTGTCGTTCACCTTGCCGCCCGAGCGCATGTGCTGAAAGAAAGCCATGCCGAGCCCCTGGTTGAGTTCAGACGGGTGAATGTCGACGCCGCCCTGGCGTTGGCGCAGCAGGCAGCGGCGGCTGGAGTAAAGCGCTTTGTCTTCATCAGCTCAATTGGCGTAAACGGCAATGTGACGGGCGAAACCCCATTCGCTGAACACTCCCGCCCAGCGCCTCACGCGCCGTATGCTCAGTCAAAACTTGAGGCTGAAGAGGCGCTTGAGCGCTTCACGAAGACTACATCGATGGAGTTGGTGATTATTCGACCGCCGTTGGTGTATGCCGCTCATGCACCGGGTAATTTCAGACGGCTGTTGCAGCTGGTGGCTTCAGGTATCCCCATGCCATTTGCTTCTATCAACAATCGCCGCAGTATGATTGCGCTTGATAATCTGGCTGACTTTATAACCTGTTGTGTGCGGCATCCCGCTGCGGGCGGTCAGACTTTTTTGATCAGTGATGATGAAGACCTTTCACTGCCCGGCATCCTGCACCTTTTAGGAGAAGGGATGGGGAAAAAGGTGAGGCTGCTACCTGTGCCTTCATCGTTGATGGCAGCCGGTGCAGGATTGCTTGGCAAGAAGAACCTTTACACGCAACTGTGCTGCTCGCTTCAGGTGGACTCTTCCAAGTGTCGTGAGCTTTTAGGCTGGGTGCCGCCTTTGAGTGCTTCCGATGCGCTGCTCGCGACCGGGAAAAAATATCGGGAGCTCAGGGGTTAGGCGACTGCGCGGTCAATGGGCACTGCATGGCAGGTCGATTTTCCATGATGGGCGCTATGCACGAAAAGGCAGGGGCGATTCATGGACGCGTTCAGTTTCGACCCTGTGCTGCAAGACACTGCTGACATTTGACGCTGAAAGTGATGAATCTGTTGTGAGATTTTAATTTTAATGAATAGCTTTCAGCGTTGACCTCGTTGCGTTTTTTTGCGGCGTTGATGGTGTTTTTCAGTCACTTGAATTTTCTCGCTCAGAGTGATTCGCCGACAGCGGTACACCCATTCAATGACGTCATGTATGAAGGTTATGTTGGGTTTTACCTGGTCATACCCACGCCTTCCGCAAGGAATGCCAGGCTTCTGCAGTGCGCCTCACTGGTGCTTTTGGCCACCTTCTTGTATTTCGGCAAGTACGTTTCACAAGCACACAGATTTGATGTGTATTACGTGGCGCCCATGGCGTTTGTTATTTTCTCATTCGCATTCCAATCTGGTGTGCTCGCCCGGGTGATCAGTGGTCGTCTTTTGATGTTGTGGGGTGAGGCAAGTTTTGCTTTCTATCTCGTTCATCAGCTGATTATTATTGCGGGGCAGGATGTGCGGCTTCGTATTGGCAGTGATCACGCGCTCTTGACGGATATTTCCTATGCGATCATGTACTTCTTGATTGCCCTGGCGATTAGTGTGCTGTTGTTCAAGTATTATGAATCGCCGGCCAGAGCGAAGATGCTCAGCCTTATGGGCGCGCGACGGCGGGCATTTGTCGGTTGATCAGCATAAGGCAGTGGCTTGGCCGCCGGCATTGGCTTCGCTTTATTGTGTTAACGTCTTGAGGGGCTGGTTGGATATGGCCGGAGCATGGCGGTCTCTCTCGGCGATGTCTGATTCAGTTACCAATTCATGCGGAAAGCTGCAGGCGCTTGGCTAAGGCAGGCACTATATTGACAACGCAGCGCGGGAAGCGCTGCCTTGCAATATTAATTCACAGGAGTGCATGAATCATGCGTAACACCATTCTTTCCTACTTGCTGCTGCCTCTTTTCGCCGGACTGTCGTTCTCCCTTAGTGCGGCGACAGTACAGGCAGAGCATAATCCGGTAGCCGTGCAGGTGCCTGTTGCGCAGGCAAAGTCACCCACCTCAGGCAGCGTCGATCTGAACAGCGCAGATGCACTGGCGCTACAGACGTCTCTCACTGGCATTGGCAAAGCCAAGGCAGAAGCGATCGTCGCTTACCGCGAAGCGAATGGCCCTTTTTCAACGGTCGACGAGTTGCTGGAGATCAAGGGAATTGGAAAGGCGTTGCTGGAGCGTAATCGAGATCGACTGACGGTGGACTGACCTCTCTCTCGATGGTCGACCATATGTTCTGCTCGGCCATCGAGCTTCTATCGATCCTTTGCCTCCTTTTCATCCATTTCTGCGTTTCGCTCATGTACCTTCTTGAGCTGTTCCTCCGTCAACGGCAACTTTTTCGCCGTATCCCGCAAGAGCATCAACCCGCCGACTATCGAGCCGAGGGCGACAATCAGTATCAACCAGGCATACCAAGGCATCGACATTCTCCTGAACGCTTGAAGGGCACCGCTCGCATGGCATTCGATCCACTGCCGCAGCCATTGGTTCCAGTATAGAAGTCACACCCAGGCTGGCCAATTCTCATGACCCGCGGCCCCCAAACCCTTGGCCACTTCGTTTACAATGCGCGCCGTTTACGACTTGCCAAGAGACCCTGCCCATGTCCGCCTGCCAGACGCCCCTGATCGTCGCCCTGGATTTCCCTACCCGTGATGCCGCCCTGAAGCTGGCTGACCAGCTTGATCCGGCGCTGTGCCGGGTGAAGGTCGGCAAGGAGCTGTTCACCAGCAGCGCCGCAGGCATTGTCGAGACCCTCTGCAGCAAGGGCTTCGAAGTGTTCCTCGACCTCAAGTTCCACGATATCCCCAACACCACCGCCATGGCGGTCAAGGCCGCGGCCGAGATGGGCGTGTGGATGGTCAACGTGCATTGCTCCGGTGGCCTGCGCATGATGTCGGCCTGCCGCGAAGAGCTGGCCAAGCGCAGCGGCCCGCAGCCGCTGCTGATCGGTGTGACCGTGCTGACCAGCATGGAGCGTGAGGACCTGGCCGGCATCGGTCTGGACGTCGACCCACAGGAGCAGGTGCTGCGCCTGGCGGCGCTGGCGCAGAAGGCCGGTATGGACGGTCTGGTGTGCTCGGCGCTGGAAGCGCCGGCGTTGAAGGCGGCGCATCCTGCGCTGCAACTGGTGACCCCGGGGATTCGCCCCGCAGGCAGTGCCCAGGATGACCAGCGCCGGATTCTGACTCCGCGCCAAGCGCTGGATGCGGGTTCCGATTACCTGGTGATCGGGCGTCCGATCAGCCAGGCGGCGGACCCGGCCAAGGCGCTGGCTGCCGTGGTGGCCGAGATCCGCGGCTGATCCGCAAGTGTCGGGGCCGCATTGCAGCCCATCGCCGGCAAGCCCGCTCCCACAGGGGCTGTGCGGCAGCCCTTAGACTTTCAGCACCAGCTTGCCGAAATTCTCTCCACTGAACAGCTTGAGCAGCGTTTCGGGGAAGGTCTCCAGCCCGTCCACCACATCCTCCTTGCTCTTCACCTTGCCGCTGGCCAGCCAGCCGGCCATCTCCTGCGCGGCCTTGCCGTACTCCTTGACGTGGTCCATCACCACGAAGCCCTCCATGCGTGCCCGGTTGACCAGCAGCGACAGGTAGTTGGCCGGCCCCTTGACCGCCTCCTTGTTGTTGTACTGGCTGATGGCGCCGCAGATCACCACGCGGGCCTTGAAATTGAGCCGAGACAGCACGGCGTCGAGGATGTCGCCGCCGACGTTGTCGAAGTACACGTCCACGCCATTGGGGCACTCACGCTTGAGGCCGGCCAACACGTCTTCGGCCTTGTAGTCGATGACGCCGTCGAAGCCCAGTTCATCCAGCAGGTATTGGCACTTCTGCGCGCCGCCGGCGATACCTACCACGCGGCAGCCCTTGAGCTTGGCGATCTGCCCGGCAATGCTGCCGACCGCGCCGGCGGCGCCGGAGATCACCACGGTGTTGCCGGCCTTGGGCTGGCCGACATCGAGCAGGGCGAAGTAGGCGGTCATGCCGGTCATGCCCAGGGCGGAGAGATAGCGGGGCAGGGGCGCGAGCCTGGGATCGATCTTGTGCAGGCCCTGGGGCTCGCCGGTGAAGTAGTCCTGCACGCCCAGGGCGCCGCTGACAGGGTCGCCGGGCTTGAAGTCCGGATGATTGGAGCTGACCACCTCGCCGACGCCGAGCGCACGCATCACCTGGCCCAGGCCCACGGGCGGTATGTAGGACTTGCCTTCGTTCATCCAGCCACGCATGGCCGGGTCCAGGGACAGGTAGAGGTTCTTCACCAGCACCTGGCCCTCGCCCGGCTCGCTGGCGGGCACCTGCTCGTAGGTGAAGTCGTCACGGCGCACGGCGCCGACCGGGCGTTTGCTGAGCAGGAAGCGGCGATTGGTGTAGCTCATGGCTGATTCTCCTGGATAGAGGCAAGAGGCACGATGATCGGCCTGCTGGATGGGCGACGTCACGCAAGATCACCGCGAACGATAGTAGTCCAACCGCGCCCCTGATGATGCTGCCCAGCCCGGCGGCGGGCTGACTAGACTCAGCGCGGACTTTCCATCCATTTTGCAGGAGCCAGTGATGAGCATGACTTTCTCCGGCCAGGTCGCCCTGGTCACCGGTGGTGCGGCGGGTATCGGCCGGGCGACGGCGCTGGCGTTCGCCGCCGAGGGGTTGAAGGTAGTGGTGGCCGACCGTGATGCGAGCGGGGGCGAGGCTACGGTGGCGCTGATTCGCGAGGCTGGTGGCGAGGCGCGGTTCGTGGCGTGCGACGTCACCCGCGACGACGATGTGCGTCAGTTGCACGAACGGATCGTCCAGGCCTATGACCGGCTCGACTATGCCTTCAACAACGCCGGTATCGAGATCGAGAAGGGCCGCCTGGCCGAAGGCAGCGAAGCGGAATTCGACGCGATCATGGGCGTCAACGTCAAGGGCGTGTGGCTGTGCATGAAGTACCAGTTGCCACTGCTGCTGGCCCAGGGCGGTGGCGCCATCGTCAACACCGCCTCGGTGGCTGGCCTGTCGGCGGCGCCGAAGATGAGCATCTACGCTGCCTCCAAGCACGCGGTGATCGGTCTGACGAAGTCGGCGGCCATCGAGTATGCGAAGAAGGGCATTCGGGTCAATGCGGTGTGCCCGGCGGTGATCGACACCGACATGTTCCGCCGCGCCTACGAGGCCGACCCACGCAAGGCCGAATTCGCCGCGGCGATGCACCCGGTCGGACGCATCGGCAAGGTCGAGGAGATCGCCAGCGCCGTGCTCTACCTGTGCAGCGATGGCGCGGCGTTCACCACTGGGCATAGCCTGACCGTCGATGGCGGCGCGCTGGCGATCTGAGCTACCGTGGGAGCGGGTTCACCCGCGAGGGTGCCCGCGCAGATGTCCACAACGTCAACGCCACTGCGGCACAGCCCACCAGCAGGACGCCGCCGAACGCTTCCAGCGCCGTGCGCGATCCCAGCCGGTCGCTGAGCAGCCCGGTGAAGATCACCGGCAGGCTGAACCCCAGGTAGGCGAGCAGGAAGAACCCGGCGCTCGCCCGGGTTTTTTCGCGGCTGGCCAACTGATTCACCGCCGCCAGCCCGCCCAGGTAGATGAAGCCATAGCAGGCGCTGCTGGCGGCGACAGCACCCAGTAGCACGCATGGCAGGTTGCCGGTATCAGCCCCCCAGGCCAGCAGCGCATAGCTGCACGGCAGTATCAGCAGGCCCAGCAAGGTCGCCCGGATGCTGGCCATGCGTCGTGCCAGAGGCTGGAACAGCAACCCGCAACTGATCACGCAGAAGGTCGAGAACCCCGACCAGGCGCTTAACCCATGCTGGCGCAGGATCCCCGGAAGCAGGGCGATGACCAGCCCGACACAAGCCCAGGCCAGCAGGATCGCCAGGCCAAACGCCAGGCTGCCGGCCGGGTAGAAGGGCAGGCGCAGCATGGCGCTGCGTTGCGCCGGACGCGGATCGGGCAGGCGCCAGACCAGCAGCAGGGCAAGCGCGGCCAAGGCCAGCTGTAGGTGGAAACTGGCGGGTGTGAGCGTTGGCCCACGCAACAGGAACAGACTGGTCAGTGCCGCGCCCAGGCCGAAGCCGAGCGAGGTGCTGGCGGTGACCCAGAGCATGGCGCGGCCGCCATCCTCGGGCGCCATCAGCTCGCTCATGTAGGCCGTGGCGGTGGCCGAGGCCAGCCCGGTGCCCAGGCCGAGGAGCAGCCGCGCCAGGCCGAGTGTCTCCAGGCTTGGCATCAGCAGCATGATCAGCGTGGCGACCATCGACAGGATGAGGGCGGCAAGGATCAACGGGCGCCGCCCGACCCGGTCGGCCAGGCCGCCCAGCGCCAGCAGCACCGGCAGCACCCCGAGCACATAGCCGGAGAAGGCCACGGCGGTGGCCGCTGCGCCGCGTCCGGACAGGTCGGCATAGGTCATGTACAGCGGTGCCTGGAGGTTCACCGCCAGGGTGATCAGGCACAGGGCGAAAGCCAGCAGGGCTGGCGCGTGACGAACAGGCATCGAAGGTATCCACTGGATCGGTTTCGTGCAGCATCGGTCGTTGGGCCGGGATCGCCAAGGCACACTCCAGCAGCATTTGTGCTTAACTGTTTGCCTGAAATCAGCGAACACTTTCCATGCACTTCAATCTGGATCGCCATCACCCCTTGCCCCTGGTCGAGCAGTTGACCCGGCACCTGCAGGCCTGGATCGAGCGGCAGCGCCTGCGTCCTGGCGCGCGCCTGCCGTCGATCCGTGCCTTGGCGCGGGATCAGGCGGTGAGCGCGTCGTGCGTGATCGAAGCCTATGATCGGCTGGTGGCCAGCGGTTGGCTGGAAGCCCGGCATGGCGCCGGCTTTTTCGTCGCCGAACGTAAACCTGGCCTGCAGTCGGACGCCGGCACGCCGTGGGGCGAGGCGATCGATGGCAGTTGGCGGCAATTCCGCGAGGGGCACGATGAATTGCTCAAGCTCGGCTGCGGCTGGTTGCCGGTGGCCTGGCGCGCCGAGGCCGAGCTGGCCCAGGCTATCCGCCAGGTCAGCCGCGGCGCCCCCGAGGCATTGTTCGACTATTGCCCGCCCCAGGGCCTGGCCAGTCTGCGCCTGCAGCTGCACAAGGGCTTGGCCCGGCTGGATATCGCCGCCGAGCCCGAGCGGATCATCACCACCCAGGGCGCCAGTCATGCACTCGACCTGTTGGTGCGCACGCTGCTGTCGCCGGGGGACAAGGTGCTGGTGGAACGCCCCGGCTACTACAACCTGTACAACTTGCTGCGCCAGCATGGCGTGCAGATGCTGGAAGTCCCGCGCACCCTTGGCGGTCCGGACCTGGCGGTGCTCGAACAGGTACTGGCCGAGCACCGGCCGCGTTGCCTGTTCATCAACAGCCTGTACCAGAACCCGACCGGCACCAGCCTGACGCCCAAGGTCGCCTACCGGCTGCTGGAGCTGGCGCGCGAGCACGATCTGCGCATCGTCGAGGACGATATCTACGCGGACTTCCAGGAAGGCCCGGCGACCCGCTTGTGCACCCTCGACAGTGAGCAGCGGGTGATCTACATGGGCAGTTTCTCCAAGACCCTCAGCAGCGCGTTGCGGGTCGGCTATCTGGTGGCGGAGCCCACACTGATCGCGCGCCTGGCGGAGCTGAAGATGGTCAGTGGCATCGGTACTTCACGCTTCGCCGAGCAGGTGGTCGGGCAGATGCTCGCCAATGGCAGCTACCGCAAGAGCGTGCAGCGCCTGCGGATGCGCCTCGGCCAGCACATGGCCAGAGTGCTCCGACAGCTGGAGGCGTGTGGCTGGGAGGTGTTCTGCGAACCGTTCGGCGGCATGTTCGTCTGGGCGCGGGTGCCGGGGCTGACCTTCGCCGAGCTGGAGCGCCGAGCGCTTGAGCATGCCGTGCTGCTGACGCCTGGCAGTGCCTTCGACCCGCAAGGGCGGGCTTGCGACTGGCTGCGAATCAATGTCGCTTATGGGCAGGATTGCCGTGCGCAGGCGTTCTTTGCCGATGCAGGGCGACCTTCATCGGCCTGAAAACGACACGAACATAGCTAAATGACACCATTGGTACCTCCGGCTCTTGTGAGGGAGTCCGCGCCATTGCCACTCTTGCCAGATCAGAGACGACGGGGGATGGGCGATGGTGGCGACCAAGCACGGAGTACTGGCCAACCTGGGCATGGCGCGCAAGCTGGGCCTGGGTTTCGCCCTGGTGCTGCTGTTGACCCTGGTGGTGGCGGCCATCGGTGTATACGCCCTGGCCAGCGTCGGCCAGCGTTTCGATGGGCTGCGCCAGATGGCCCAGTTCAACACCGACCTGCTGAAGTTGCGCCAGCACGAACAGGCGTTCGCCTTGCGCTCGGACGTCAAGGAGGCCGAGGCGCTGCGCAGCGGTTTGCAGGGGTTGGTCGAGCGTACCCGTGGCATCCCTGTGCTGGAGGCGGCCGAGGCTGACCTCGGCGCATACGGGCAAGCCTTCGATCAGTTCGTCCAGGCGGTCCAGGCCAAGGAGCTGGCGCTGGACATGGCCAGCTGGTCGGTGTCCAGCGTCGCCAACAACCTCGATGTGCTGCAGGCCGGCCTGAGCGACGACGGCACCTATACCCTCAAGCAATCCCAGGGCCAGCAGGGCAGCGATTTTCTCGAACAGGCCGGGCAGGTGGCGCAGGTCTCGCGGCTGATGCTGCAGGCCATGGACGAGGCCAGGGTCCGCCTCGAACAGAGCCGCAAGGGCGACGAGGCCATCGCCCAGGGGCGCATCGCACAAACGGTGGAAGCGGCGACTCTCGTGGAGCAGCTCAAGTCAGCCGTCGCCGATGCCGGATACCAGAGTGTGCTGGGCGAGGTGGCTGGGCATATCGCCAGTTTCTCCGAGAGGCTCAACGAGTACACCGACTTGCTCGGGCAGGAGCAGGGCATCAAGCGCCAGCTGCAGGAGCGCGCCGAGCAGGTCACGGCCCGGGTCGACCAGGCCTACGCTGCCCAGGAGCAGGCCATGCAGGCCGAACTGACCCGCAACGCCGGGGCCATCGCCGGGGCCACGGCACTGGCGCTGCTGGTGGGTGTGCTGGCTGCCTGGCTGATCACCCGCGCCGTGGTCGCGCCGCTCAAGCGGGTGATCAGTCGTGCCCGGCGCATTGCCGCCGGTGAGCTGGGCATCGAGGCAGAGGCGCCGCGTGGCGATGAGGTCGGTCAATTGCTGCAGGCCATGCAGCAGATGGCCGAGGGCCTGTCTGGCATCGTCAGTGGTCTGCAGCAGGGCATCGAGCAACTGGCGGGCAGCGCCCAGGCACTGTCGGCGGTCACCGAGCAGACCAATCGCGAGGTCGGCTGCCAGAAGGGCGAGACCGAACAGGTGGCCACCGCCATGCAGCAGATGACCGCCACCGTGCATGACGTGGCGCGCAATGCCGAGCAGGCGGCCCAGGCGGCCCAGGCCGCCGACGACAAGGTCGAGGCCGGGCAGCAGGTGGTGCGCCAGAGTTTGCAGCGCATCGAGCAACTGGCCACGGCCGCCGAAACCGCCAGCAGCGGGATCGACAGCCTGAGTGCCGAGATCCACACCATCGGCGACGTGCTGGAGGTGATCAAGAGTGTGGCCGAGCAGACCAACCTGCTGGCGCTCAACGCGGCGATCGAGGCGGCCAGGGCTGGAGAGCAGGGCCGTGGCTTCGCCGTGGTGGCCGATGAGGTGCGCGCCCTGGCCCGGCGCACCCGGCACTCCACCGAAGAGATCGAGCGCCTGGTCGCCAGTCTGCGCGGCAACGCCCAGCAGTCGGTGCGGCAGATTCGCGGCAGCGCCGAGCTGGTGCGCCTGGCGGTGGCCGACACGCTGCAGACCGAAAGCGCCCTGGGCAGCATCGCCGCGGCGGTGTCGCTGATCCAGCAGATGAACCAGCAGATCGCCGCGGCGGCCGAGCAGCAGAGTTCGGTGGCCGAGGAGATCAGTCGCAGCGTCACGCAGATTCGCGGCAGCGCGGATCAGGCGGCGTTGGCGATGGAGGACAACGCCCGCTCAAGTGTCGAGCTGGCACAGCTGGGCAATGACTTGAAGGGGATGGTGGGGCATTTCCGCTTGTGATGGCCTATACCGGTCCGCTCCCACGCATGCCCACTCACAGGTCAGGCGTTGGGAGCGGGCTTGCCCCGCGATTGCGTTGTCAGCCTTTGCGCGGGCTGAGGATCAGCAAGGTCAGCACCCCTGCCACGATCCCCCAGAACGCCGAGCCGATCGAGAACAAGGTGAACCCCGACGCCGTGACCATGAAGGTAATCAGCGCCGCTTCGCGCTCACGGGCCTCACCCATGGCCACGCTCAACCCGTTCATGATCGAGCCGAACAGCGCCAGTGCCGCGATCGACAGCACCAGCTCCTTGGGCAGGGCGCCGAACAGCGCCGCCAAAGTCGCGCCGAAGGTGCCGGCGATACCGTAGAAGATCCCGCACCAGACCGCCGCTGTGTAGCGCTTGGCCGGGTCTTCATGGGCGTGCGGCCCGGTGCAGATCGCCGCGCTGATCGCCGCCAGGTTGACGCCATGTGAGCCGAACGGCGCCAGCAGCAGCGAGGCGAAGCCTGTGGCGCAAATCAGCGGTGAGGCCGGCACCTGGTAACCGTCGGCGCGCAGCACGGCGACGCCGGGCATGTTCTGCGAGGTCATGGCCACCACGAACAACGGAATGCCGATGCTGATGGTCGCCGCCAGCGAGAAGCTTGGCGTGGTCCATACCGGGGTCGCGACTTCCAGCTGGAAACCGCTGAAATCCAGCAATCCCAGGGCGCCGGACAGCGCGGTGCCGACCAGCAGTGCCGCCAGCACGCAATAGCGCGGCGACAGGCGCTTGACCAGCAGGTAGCTGAAGAACATGCCGAGCACCAGCACGGTACGGTGCTGGGCGGCGACGAAGATCTCGCTGCCGATCTTGAACAAGATGCCGGCCAGCAGGGCGGAGGCGAGTGAGGCGGGGATGCGTCGGACCAGGCGCTCGAAGCTGCCGGTGAGACCGCAGATCAGCACCAGCACGGCGCAGGTGATGTAGGCGCCGATGGCCTCGCCGTAGCTCACGCCGCCCAGGCTGGTGATCAGCAGCGCCGCGCCCGGGGTCGACCAGGCCACGGTAATCGGCGTGCGGTAGCGCAGCGACAGGCCGATGCTGCACACCGCCATGCCGATCGACAGGGCCCAGATCCAGGAGGAAATCTGCGCGCTGGTCAGGCCTGCGGCCTGGCCGGCCTGGAACATCAGCACCAGCGAACTGGTGTAGCCAGTGAGCATGGCGATGAAGCCGGCGACGACCGCCGAAGGCGAGCTGTCCGCCAGCGGGCGTGGACGCGCTGAGGTGGCATCGGTCATGGGGTGAATTCCTTGTACAGGTGTAAGCAGTTTTTTCAGGCTACCGTGCCATGGCGCGATCCTTGCCATACAGCGGGCATTGCATTTAGCCGTACAGTCGCCAACTATTGGTCGCTGATCGACAACGGCGTGAAAAGGGGAGGGGCAATGTACAAGGTGTATGGGGACTACCAGTCGGGCAACTGCTACAAGGTCAAGCTGATGTTGAGCCTGCTTGACCGTCCGTACGAATGGCAGCCGGTGGATATTCTCAAGGGCGAGACCGAGACTGCGCAATTCCTGGCGATGAACCCCAACGGCAAGGTGCCGGTGCTCAAGCTCGAGGACGGTACCTGCCTGTGGGAGTCCAATGCGATTCTCAACTACCTGGCCGATGGCAGCGAGTTCCTGCCCAGCGAGCCACGCCTGCGCACCCAGGTGCTGCAGTGGCAGTTCTTCGAGCAGTACAGCCACGAGCCGTACATTGCCGTGGCGCGCTTCATCCAGTTCTACCTCGGGTTGCCGGACGAGCGCCTGGAGGAGTACAGGGGCCTGCACAAGGGCGGCTACAAGGCGCTCAAGGTGATGAACAAGCAGCTGGAGATGACGCCTTACCTGGTCGGCGAGCAGTATTCGATCGCCGATGTGGCGTTGTACGCCTATACCCATGTGGCGCACCAGGGCGGCTTCGACCTGGCGGGTTACCCGGCCGTGCAGGCCTGGCTGGCGCGGGTGGCCAGCCATCCACGGCATGTGCCGATGGTGGATTGACCGGCTATCGCCCCCGTGTAGGAGCGGCACAAGGCCGCTCCTACACGGGTATGGGGGCTGTCAGAGCCCCGCGAAGCGTTTGTCCAGATAGGCAATGATGTCCTTGGACTCATACATCCAGCTCACCTTGCCGTCCTCCTCGATACGCAGGCACGGCACTTTCACCCGACCGCCGCCCTCGAGCAGCGCCTGGCGGTGCTGTGGGTCGTTCTTCGCATCACGCAGCGCCACCGGCACGTTCAGGCGGTGCAGGGTGCGGCGGGTCTTCACGCAGAACGGACAGGCATGGAACTGGTACAGCGCGAGGCCCTTGGCCTCCTGCTCGACCCGCGCCTGGGCCGAAGCGTCGCGCTTCTTCTTGGCCGGGCGGCTGATCCAGTCGCCGAACACGATGAGCTGGCCGAGGCCGACCCGCAGGGCTTTGACGATCATGGGCAACTCCTGAAATGAAAAAGCCGACCCCTTGGGGTCGGCTCGGGACGCAGGCCGATCACTTGATCAGGCTGAGGAACTCGCTACGGGTGGCGGCGTTGTCACGGAACTCGCCGAGCATCACCGAGGTGAGCATGGTCGAGTTCTGCTTTTCGACACCGCGCATCATCATGCACATGTGCTTGGCTTCGATGACCACCGCCACGCCGGCGGCGCCGGTTACCTGCTGCACGGCCTCGGCGATCTGGCGGCTGAGGTTTTCCTGGATCTGCAAGCGGCGGGCGTACATGTCGACGATCCGCGCGACCTTCGACAGGCCCAGCACCTTGCCCTTGGGCAGGTAGGCCACATGGGCCTTGCCGATGAACGGCAGCATGTGGTGTTCGCACATCGAATAGAGCTCGATGTCCCGGACCAGCACCATTTCGCTGTTGTCGGAGGTGAACAGCGCGCCGTTGGTCACTTCTTCCAGCGTCTGTTCGTAACCGCGGCAAAGGTACTTCATGGCCTTCGCGGCCCGCTTCGGCGTGTCGAGCAGGCCCTCGCGGGAGACGTCCTCGCCCAGTTGGCTGAGGATCGCGGTGTAGTTCTGTTCCAGGGACATGGATCTACCTGTGGAAAATTTCGCAAAGGCGAAGGGTACGGCGGCGGCGGCGGCGCTGCAAGCGCGATGTCACTCGTCGCGGCCTTCGAGCATGGTTCGCTTGAGCATCACGTACACCGCGCCGGTGCCGCCATGACGGGCCTGGCACGAGGCGAAGCCGAGCACTTGCGGGTGCTGGCGCAGCCAGGTGTTGACGTGGCTCTTGATCATCGGGCGCTTGCCGTCGAGGCGCGCGGCCTTGCCGTGGGTGACGCGCACGCAGCGCACTTCCAGCCGCGTGGCCTCGGCGATGAAGTCCCACAGCGTTTCGCGGGCTTTCTCGACGCTCATGCCGTGCAGGTCGAGGCTGCCCTCGAAGGCGATCTGGCCGAGCTTGAGCTTGCGGATCTGGGTTTCCTGGACGCCGTCGCGGCGCCACATCAGCTCGTCCTCGGCGCCAACGTCGATGACGAACTGGTCGGAAAGGCCGTCGATCACCAGCGGCTGGTCGCTACGCACGGTCGCTGCCTGGCGCAGGCCGGCCAGTTGCTTGCGGTCGGCCTTGGGCTTGCCGACTTCGGCGCGGTCGTGCTTGATCGGCTTGACGCCCTGCACTTGGCTGCGGAAGAGGGAAAAATCGTCGTCTTGCATGGTGCCTCCACGTGGGCGGCGTAGTTTACGCGACTGTCATCGCGGGGCAAGCGCGCTTCCACAAGGCGTGGGTGCGGGCTTGCCTCGCGATTGGTGCTTCAATCGTGCTTTTTCATCAGGTGCGGCGACAGGTTCAACTCGCGCCCGCGGCGCAAGCGAATGCGGCTGCGCCGCCACAGGCGCACACCGAAGTACAGCAGCAGCAAGCCGAGCACGCTGAGGATTGCCGACAGCGGCCGGTTGGCATTGAGCTCGGCGAAGGCGGCATAGTTGCCCAGCAGGCCGGCAACCCCGGCCATGCTCAGCAGAATACCCAGGGTGCCCAGCAGCACGGACAGCGCCGCGGCAATGCGCGCGCCCCAGTTGCTTGGCTCGCGTTGACGCAGGCGCTTGGCATCGAAACTGCCTTTGAGCTTCATTCGAATTCCTCAGGATCTGGTGGAGCTGATCCGGATTTCGACCTGCGGGTCACCCTTGGGTTCCGCCCGTCCGCCGGGCGGTCGGCGGTTCAGACCAGGCTGGCGGTGGGGGCAACGCAGGCGAAGTTGTCGGCCATCACGGCCATTTCGCACTGGTGGATCTGCGCGGCGGGAATGACGGTGTCCTTGAAGGCCAGGTCGCGGGTCGCCGAAGCGTCTTCCACCAGGGTGCAGCGATAACCATAGTCCTTGGCGCGGCGCACGGTGGTGCTGACGCTGGAATGGCTCATGAAGCCGCAGACGATCAGGTCGAGGTGGCCGAGCTCCTGCAGGGTCTCGTGCAGCTTGGTGTTCTTGAAGGCATTGGGCATGCGCTTCTCGATGACGATTTCGCCGTCGCGCGGCTCCAGGCCCGGGATGAACTCCCCCGCCGGGCCCTGCGGGTCGAAGCGGCCGCCGACGGTACCGAGGTGGCGGACATGGATGATCGGGCGACCGGCCTTGCGGGCGGCGTCGAGCAACCTGGCGATGTTGGCCACGGCCTCGTCCATGCCCGACAGCGCCAGCGGACCGCTCAGGTACTCCTTCTGCGCGTCGATGACGATCAGGCTGGCTTGGCTCAGCCTGGCCGGCGGGTAGTCGCGGCCGGTGAGGCGGAACATCGTGGTTGGAACGGACATCAAGGGCTCCTTGGATAGGGCTTTTGTGCGCCTATTCTCCCCTGCCGGGGCGCCAATGTGAATGGTTGACAGCGCAAGCGGCATGGTTACTGGCCTGTGGCTATCCATTCGGCCATAGGAGGACACATTTGTGCGGTGTGGGCTGTTAGACTTTTGTCCTGTCTGAAAAGGAGTACCCCGTGATCACATCCCGCCTGCGCACTCTGCGCGACCATATCCGCTGGGCGGTCAGCCGCTTCCATGAGCACGAGCTGTTCTTCGGTCATGGTGCCGACAATGCCTGGGACGAGGCCCGCCTGCTGGTGCTGGGCGCGGTGCACCTGCCCTGGGAGGTGGCCGACAGCTACCTGGACTGCCAGTTGGAGGATGACGAGCGGGTACGCCTGCAGCATCTGCTCAAGCGCCGCATCGAGGAACGGGTGCCCACCGCGTACCTGTTGGGCGAGGCCTGGTTCTGCGGCATGTCGTTCATCGTCGATGAGCGTGTGCTGGTGCCGCGCTCGCCGATCGGCGAGCTGATCGAGAAGCGCTTCGAGCCGTGGCTGGCGGCGGAGCCTGCGCGCATCCTCGACCTGTGCACCGGTTCCGGTTGCATCGGCATCGTCGCCGCCGACGTGTTCCAGGACGCCGAGGTGGTGCTGGCCGACCTGTCCTTCGACGCGTTGGAGGTGGCCAACCAGAACATCGAGCGCCATGGCCTGGAGGAGCGGGTCTATACCGTGCAGGGTGATGGCTTCGGCGGGCTGCCGGGGCAGCGTTTCGACCTGATCCTGTCCAATCCGCCGTATGTCGATGCCGAGGACTTCGGCGACATGCCGGCGGAGTACCAGCACGAGCCCGAGCTGGGTCTGGCCTGTGGCAACGATGGCCTGGACCTGGTGCGGCGCATGCTGGCCGAAGCGGCCGACCACCTGACCGAGAAGGGGCTGATGATCGTCGAGGTGGGCAACAGCCAGGTACATGTGGAGTCGCTCTACCCTGAGGTGGACTTCACCTGGCTGGAGTTCGAGCGCGGCGGGCACGGCGTGTTCATGCTGACGGCCGAGCAGTGCCGGCAGCATCAGGAACTGTTCAAGGCGCGGGTCTGACCGTCCTTGAATGTTGGGGGCCGCATAGCGGCCCCTGTTGTTATCAGCGGGTGGCGATCCAGATCAGCAACCCTGCCTGGAATACGGCGAATGCCACCAGGCAGGTGATGGTGAAGCGCAGCCCGCTGTCTTCCCGGCGGTACTTGGCCACCCGCTCGTCACGCTCGCGCAGCTGGGCCTCCTTCTCCATCAGGTTCTGCTCGGCCTGCTGCAGCATGCCGGCGGCCTCGAGGATGTCCACCCGCTGGACCTTTTCGGTATTCCAGCCGCCCTTGAGCTGGCCTACCGCCGTTTCCACCAGGCGTCCCTTGAGCAACTGGCCGTCGGTGTACTCCACCGCCAGGCCTACGCTGCTCAGCACATGGTCGCGGCGCAGGCGGGTGTCTTCGTTGAGTGCGTCCTTGTTGGGCAGGCTCATGCCCTCGATCCGGTAATGCGAGCAGCGCTGCTGCAGCCATTGCACCGCCTGGGCCAGCAGGTAGCGGCCGATGCCACGGTTGAGCGGCTCGATCTGCAGGCCGCCGGGATCGCCGATGCGCACCAGGCGCTGTTCGTGATCGACGCGGATGTCCAGCTGGTTCTGTTCCTTGCGCACCTTCTGCCCGGGCAGGCGGATCTCCATGCGCAGCAGGCTGTGGGCCTTGTCGTGGCGCTCGGCATGGCCGAACTGGACGAAGCGCAGTGGGCGCGCGCCGCTGTTGCGGTCGGTGGGCAGGGGGGCCAGGCGCAGCAGCTGGAAGTGTTCGACGGCAAGGTCCGCCCAGGGCAGCGGGGCGCTTTGCGGAACGTCTTCTTCGGTCGCCTCGGCGGCGGGGGCATCGGTCATCAGGCTCATCCTCAGGTACACGGCGGCTGCATGAGCGACTCCCGTCGCTCACGGCCTTCTTGCCGCGTTATCGGCAGCTGCCGAAAAGACCTGAGCGCTGCCGTCAGGCCGACGGCAGGCCGTGGATGAAGGTGACGATCCGCTCACCCAGCTCGCGGGCCAGCGGCAGTTCGGGGTTGCGGTAACTGTCGCGCTGCTGGCTCATGTCTGGCGGGCTGATACGCAGCATGTGGTTCATGCCGTCGATCAGGGCCAGCTGGGCGTCGGGCTTGGCGGCCTTCAGGCGTTCGGCGTCGGCCACCTCCACCTGCACATCGTTGCGTCCCTGCACGATCAGCGCCGGTACCTTGAGATGGGCGAAGGCGGCGGCCGGGTCCTGGCGCAGCAAGGTGATCAGGTACGGCTGCACGCTGGGGCGGAATACCTGGCGCAGCGGCGCGGGCACGTCGAGGCTGGTCTGTCCGGCCTGCAGGCGGTCGATCAACGCCACGCCACCGGCCAGTTGTGGTGGTGGCAGGCGCTGGGCGAGCTGTTCGCGCAGCACGTCCGCCACCGGGCGACCGCTGCCGGCCAGGGTGATCACCGCGCTGGCGCCGGCCTGTTCGGCGGCCAGGCTGGCGATCAGCGCGCCCTCGCTGTGGCCGATCAGGATCAGCGGGCCGAAACGCGGGTCCTGCCTGAGGGCGCGCCCCCAGGCCACCACATCGGCAACGTAACGCTCGACGCTGAGGTCGCGTTCATCGGGGGTGGCCGGCTGGCTGGCCGCCACGCCGCGCTTGTCGAAGCGCACGCTGGCGATGCGCTCGCCGGCCAGCAGCAGGGCCAGGCGCTTGAGGTTGTCGATACGCCCGGAGGCCGGGTTGTTGCCGTCACGGTCGGTGGGACCGGAGCCGGCGATGATCAGCACCACCGGCGGTGGCGTGGCCTGCTGGGGCAGCAGCAGGCTGCCGTGCAGCACGCCCTGGCCGGTGTCCAGGTCGATGGGGCGCTGCAGCACGGTGGGGGCCGCGGCCTGGGCGAGGCTGGCGAACAGCAGCAGGAGCAGGGCGGCGAGACGCGATTTCATGGACGGGGGTACTACGTGGGAAGTTGTTGGTTCGACCTTGCACCATCATGAAGGTTCGCCGCCGTATCGCGGGGCCGGTACAGGCAACCTATCCCCGCGTGTTTTCCGTATACTGCCGATTTCCTTCACTTCAGGCAGATTCGCGGAGCGTCCATGTCCGGCAATACCTACGGCAAGCTGTTCACTGTCACCACCGCAGGCGAAAGCCATGGCCCGGCGTTGGTCGCCATTGTCGACGGCTGTCCGCCAGGCCTGGAGATCTCGCTTGCCGACCTGCAGCATGACCTCGACCGGCGCAAGCCGGGCACCAGCCGGCACACCACCCAGCGCCAGGAGCCCGACGAGGTGGAGATCCTCTCCGGGGTGTTCGAAGGCCGCACCACCGGCTGCTCGATCGGCCTGCTGATCCGCAACACCGACCAGAAGTCCAAGGACTACTCGGCGATCAAGGACCTGTTCCGCCCGGCCCATGCCGACTACACCTACCACCACAAGTACGGCATCCGCGACTACCGCGGCGGTGGCCGCAGCTCGGCGCGCGAGACCGCCATGCGTGTGGCCGCCGGCGCCATCGCCAAGAAGTACCTGGCCACCCAGGGCATTCGCGTGCGCGGCTACATGAGCCAGCTCGGCCCGATCGAGATTCCGTTCAAGACCTGGGCGTCGGTGGAGCACAACGCCTTCTTCAGCCCCGACCCGGACAAGGTGCCGGAGCTGGAGGCCTACATGGACCAGCTGCGCCGCGACCAGGATTCGGTGGGCGCGAAGATCACCGTGGTCGCCGAAGGCGTGATGCCAGGGCTGGGCGAACCGATCTTCGACCGTCTCGACGCGGAACTTGCCCACGCGCTGATGAGCATCAACGCGGTCAAGGGCGTGGAGATCGGCGCCGGCTTCGCCAGCGTCGCCCAGCGTGGCACCGAGCACCGCGATGAGCTGACCCCGGAAGGTTTCCTCAGCAACAACGCGGGCGGCATCCTCGGCGGGATTTCCTCCGGCCAGCCGATCGTCGCCCACCTGGCGCTCAAGCCGACGTCCAGCATCACCACCCCGGGCCGTTCGATCGACGTCGACGGCAATCCGGTCGAGGTGATCACCAAGGGGCGTCACGACCCGTGCGTCGGCATTCGTGCCACGCCGATCGCCGAGGCGATGATGGCCATCGTCTTGATGGACCACTTGCTGCGCCACAGGGCGCAGAATGCCGATGTTCGAGTAGATACACCGGTCTTGCGTTGATCGACTCATCCTGGGGCCGCGTTGCGGCCCATCGCGACACAAGGCCGCTCCCACAGGGTGCATGCGATTCCTGTGGGAGCGGCCTTGTGTCGCGAAAGGGGTGCGTAGCGCCCCCACGGGGTTGAAGCATGCCCCCGATCCCCTACTGGCGCCTCTCCAGCTTCTACCTCTGCTACTTCGCCCTGCTCGGCGCCACCGCGCCGTTCCTGGCCCTGTACTTCGACCACCTGGGCTTCTCGCCCGCGCGCATCGGCGAGCTGGTGGCCATCCCCATGCTGATGCGCTGCCTCGCGCCCAACCTGTGGGGCTGGCTGGGCGATCGCAGCGGGCAGCGCCTGCTGATCGTGCGCCTGGGCGCGCTGTCGACCCTGGCCACCTTCTCGCTGATCTTCTTCGGCAAGAGCTACGCCTGGCTGGCGCTGGTGATGGCGCTGCACGCGTTCTTCTGGCATGCGGTACTGCCGCAGTTCGAGGTGATCACCCTGGCCCACCTGCACGGCCAGACGGCGCGCTACAGCCAGGTCCGCCTGTGGGGCTCGATCGGTTTCATCCTCGCCGTGGTCGGCCTGGGGCGATTGTTCGAATGGCTGAGCCTGGACATCTATCCGCTGGCGCTGGTGATCATCATGGCCGGCATCGTCGTCGCCAGCCTGTGGGTGCCCAACGCGCAACCGGTGGAGCATGCCGAGCGGCGTGGGGCAGGGGGCTTCCTCAAGCAGGTGATGGCCCCTGGAGTGCTGGCGTTCTATCTGTGCGTGGCGCTCATGCAGCTCAGTCATGGGCCTTACTACACCTTCCTCACCCTGCACCTGGAGCACCTGGGCTACAGCCGTGGCGCCATCGGCCTGCTGTGGGCGCTGGGGGTGGTGGCCGAGGTGCTGGTGTTCATGGCCATGAGCCGGATCTTCGCGCGTTTCCCGGTGCGCCGGGTGCTGCTGGCGAGTTTCCTGCTCGCCGCCTTGCGCTGGCTGTTGCTGGGCAACCTGGCGGATATCCCGATGGTGCTGGTATTCGCCCAGGTGCTGCATGCGGCCACGTTCGGCTGCTTCCATGCCGCCAGCATCGCCTTCGTGCAGTCTGCTTTCGGCGCCCGCCAGCAGGGCCAGGGCCAGGCGTTGTACGCCGCGCTGTCGGGCACCGGTGGCGCGTTGGGCGCCCTGTATTCGGGCTACAGCTGGAAACTGCTGGGGCCGCACTTCACCTTTGGTATGGCCAGCGTCGCAGCACTGGCGGCAGCCGTTATCATTGCCCTCCGTCTTAAAGAAAGCAGGAACGACCCCTGATGAGCATCCTCAGCGTTTTCGACCCCTCCAGCCCGGAACTGCCGAACAAGGTGCTGACCCACCACGAAGACATCGCCGCGACCCTTGGCGAACACGGTGTGCGCTTCGCGCGCTGGCAGTCCGGGGCGCGCCTGCGCCCGGGCTGCAGCCAGGACGAAGTGCTAGAGGCCTGTCGCGCGCCGCTGGATCGACTGATGACCGAGCACGGCAGCGCCACCTTCGCCGTGTTCAGCCGCGATGGCGTCGATCCGACCCAGGTCGACCTGCGTGACGAGCATGTGCATGAAAGCGAAGAGGTATTTGCGCTGATCAGCGGGCGCGGCCAGGTCAGCCTACGGCTGGGCGGTCTGGTCTATGCCGTGCTGTGCGAGAAGGATGATGTGCTGGTGGTGCCGGCTGGGACGCGGCGCTGGCTCGATCTGGGGGACAATCCGTTCTGCCTGGCCTTGCGCCTGTTCGCCAGCGAGCAGGGCGCGTTGCCTCGATTCACTGGCGATGCCACGGCCCGGCAATTTGCCGGGCTGGATGAGTTCTGAGGGAGATGGCTCGCGGGGCACGCCTTTACTCACGTAGTCCCTTGGTGAGAGAAGGCATGCCCCGCGAAACGGGTCGCGCGATCAGCGATAGGTCGGCAGGGCGAACCGCTGTTGGCTCTGCAGCCTGGAGATCACGGGGAGTTCGCAGGCCTGTTCGGCCAGGTCGCGACGGATGGCGCTGATCGCCCAGGAGAGCTGTTCGGCGCTGTGCAACTGCGCGTAGGACAGCACGCGGCGGGTCACCTTGCCGTCGGTGGCGCGCAGGGTCAGCAGAATGCCGCCGTCCGGGCGCGATTGGGTAGCCACCTGGTAGGCAGAGAACACCGAGGCGAATTTTTCCTGGATGAGATCCATATCAACTCCTGACTGTTGGGTGGGCAGACGTGAGTTGATGGTTGCAGCGACCGTGCCATTCCTTTTGTCTTTAAAAAATACTTATAAATCAATATATTAGTATCTTTTCGCAACGCCCTTGCATTGCATCCTGCAAGGTCGTGCATTTTGCACAGTGCAATTTGCACGGTGATAGGCTGCGTCTCTGTTCCCCATAGAATCTGAACCTTTGACCTGCCGGGGCTGCCTGACCAACACTGGGCCCCACGAAAATGCCAGGAGGTTCCCGATGTCCGACCAACAGCCCGCCACCATGACCCGCGAAGAAACCGCGGCCTTCGCCGAGGAGGTCTTCGAGCGCGCCCGCCATGGCGATGCGCAGATGCTCGGGCGTCTGCTCGAGGCCGGACTGCCGGCGGACCTGCGCAACCACAAGGGCGATACGCTGCTGATGCTGGCCAGTTACCACGGCCATCACGAGGCGGTGCGGGTATTGCTGGCCCATGGGGCGGATCCGTTGATCGCCAACGACAACGGCCAGTTGCCCATCGCCGGCGCGGCGTTCAAGGGCGACCTGGCGATGATCCGCCTGCTGCTGGCCCAGGGCGTGCCGGTGGATGCCGCTGCCGCGGATGGCCGCACCGCGCTGATGCTGGCGGCGATGTTCAACCGCCTGGACATCATCGATTTCCTGCTCGAGCAGGGCGCCGACCCGGCGCACCGCGACGCCGCCGGCGCCACCGCGCTGATGGCCGCCCGCACCATGGGCGCGGCGCAGGCCGCCGCGCGCCTCGAAGCGCTGGCCGGCTAACCGTCGGGGGGCTTTTGCGGCTATCCTTGGCGCCTTTTACGCCAACCCGCAGGGCCCCCCATGAAAGACCAGTTGCTCGAATTCATCAGCCTCATCGGCGCCGGCTGCATGCGCGATGACGACATCGAGCGCATCGCCGCCGAGGCCGCCCAGGCCTACGCCGACCCCACCGCCTTCCTCGCCGCCAACCCCGACATCAACTATGACGACAGCTTCCCGTTCCCGCTGGGTGAATGGGTGGTGGTCGGCAGCCTGCCGGATACCGTGCTGTTCCAGGCTGACAGTTATCAGGACCTGTTCCAGCAGATCAGCGACTCGTTCGACAAGAGCGTGCCATTCACCCTCAAGCCCAAGCAGCTGGCGCGCACCGAGGCACTGACCGCACTCAACCGCATCCAGGTGCAGATGGGCGCGTTGAACAAGGAGGCCGGCGGCTACGTGCTGCTGAACTTCAGCCAGCTGCTCGACGACGAGCTGCAGATGGTGATGGTGGGGCAGAACGACCTGGCCCGCGTGCTGGAGCTGGGCGCGGCGGTTGGCATCAAGGTGGAACCGGCGCTGGAGGCGCTGAAGGTGGCGGTGCACGTCTGAGCATCGTGCTGGCCTCTTCGCGGGTTTACCCGCGAAGAGGCTGGCGCGGATCGTCGACTGTTTCAACCCAGCGCGGTGTCGAGAAACATCATCACCGCGAACCCGCCCATCAAGCCCAAGGTCGCCGCGGTCTGGTGCCCGTTGCGGTGGGTTTCCGGAATCACCTCGTGGGACACCACGAAGATCATCGCCCCCGCCGCCAGGCCCATGCTGATCGGGTAGGCCAGGGCGAAGCCGGTGGAGATCCCCAGGCCGATCACGGCGCCCAGGGGTTCCATCAGCCCCGAGCCGATCGCCACCAGCGCCGCCTTGAAGTTCGACAGACCCGTGGCACGCAGGGCCAGGGCCACCGCCAGGCCTTCGGGGATGTCCTGGATGGCGATGGCGCTGGTCAGCGGCAGACCGATGTTCATGTCGCCATTGGCGAAGCTCACGCCGATGGCCATGCCTTCGGGCAGGTTGTGCAAGGTGATGGCCAGCACGAACAGCCAGACCCGGCTGAAACGCTCGGCTTCCGGGCCACAGGGGCCGGTGCTTTCATGCTCGTGCGGGGTGAAACGGTCCAGGCCGAGCATCAGCAGCACGCCCAGGCCCATGCCCAGCACCACGGTGAAGGCCGCGGCCGGGCCGTTGCCGGTGATCTCTCGGGCGGCGTCGAGGCCGGGCAGGATCAGCGAGAACGAACTGGCGGCGAGCATCATGCCGGCGGCGAAACCCAGCATCACGTCCTGGGAACGCGCGCTGACATCGCGCAGGACCACCGCCAGCACCGCGCCCAGCGCGGTGGCGCCGAAGCCTGACAGACCGCCGAGCAGGGCCAGGTGCAGGTTGTCGGCATGGTCGCCGTTGACCGCGTTCCAGACACTGGCCAGCAGCAGGGCGACGATGGCCAGCAGGCTCAGGGCCAGGCCAGCGCTGAGCCAGGGCGTATTCAGGGCTTGTTGGCGCCAGGCGCTGAACATCGAGACGGGAGCGGGGCTGTGGGCGTGGGCGGGGGGCATGCGGACCTCGGAGCGATGAATGGAGCCAGTCTAGCCAGTGACCCCAGGAGCCGGCCAAGGATTCCCTTCTATCGAGGCCATAGCCAGCTATGCTTTGCCGCACACACATCGCTTGGGAGCGGCGGCATGGGTTCCACCTTCAACAGCCTGGTCGGCTTGATCATCCTCGCCCTGGACATCTGGGCGATTCTCAATGTGCTCAAGAGTGGCGCCGAGGTCGGTATCAAGGTCCTGTGGATCCTGCTGATCATTCTGCTGCCGGTGCTGGGGCTGATCATCTGGGCGATTGCCGGGCCGCGGGGCAATGTGCGGATCTGACCGCCGGGGCAAGGCACCGGTTTTGCCGGTGCTCGCGGGGCGAGCCCGCTGCCACGCGGGTGATGCCTGCAACGTTGTTCCCTGCGCGACGGCGCGGCCCAAAGGGCAGGCGATGGTCGCTCTCGACAAAATTTTCACACTCGATTTTTGAAAATCCGCGCCGCACAATGCGGCCTTGGTCCAAAACCACGCTGATGGTCGGGCCACCAGGCTGTTGGCGCTTGTCGCCTTCCCGCAAACCGCAAATCCTAGGACCTCTCCATTCATGGCTAACACGGACGCCTTGAAGCAACAGGGCGTGCGAGGCTCGTTCTCGCCGACCCTGAAATCCCACCTGGCCTACACGTTGCTCAGTGGCCTGGTGATCATGCTGATGCTCAGCCTGGTACGCCTGGCGCTGCTGGTCTACAACAGCGACATGATCGGCGACACGCCGTATTCGACCGTTGCCGAAGGCTTCTTCAACGGCCTGCGTTTCGACTTGCGGGTGGTGGTGTACATCAGCATTCCGCTGTTGCTGGCGCTGCTCAGCCCCTGGCTGATGGCCCGCCGCGGCCTGTTCCGGTTCTGGCTGACCATCGCCTCGAGCGTGGTGATGTTCCTCGGCCTGATGGAGATGGACTTCTACCGCGAGTTCCACCAGCGCCTGAACGGCCTGGTGTTCCAGTACATCAAGGAAGACCCCAAGACCGTGCTGAGCATGCTCTGGTACGGCTTCCCCGTGGTGCGCTACCTGCTGGCGTGGGTGGTCGGCACCTGGTTGCTGAGCCTGCTGTTCAAGGGCATCGATCGCCTGACCCGCGGCGAGCAAAGCCTCCAGCCCGCCGCCAGCCGCAAGCTCGCGCCATGGTATGGCCGTCTGGCGGTGTTCATGGTCGTGCTGCTGGTGGCCGTGGTCGCTGCCCGTGGCACCCTGCGCCAGGGTCCACCCATGCGTTGGGGCGATGCCTTCACCACCGACTCGAACTTCGTCAACCAGCTCGGCCTGAACGGCACCCTGACCCTGATCGACGCCGCCAAGAGCCGCTTCGGCGAGGACCGCGCCAACATCTGGAAGCCTGTGCTCGAGCAGCCGCTGGCCACCCAGACCGTGCGCGAGCAACTGCTGACCGCCAACGATACCCTGGTCGATGGCGATGAAGCCGCGATCCGCCGCGACTTCGTGCCGCCCCAGGCGAACACCCTGCCGGTGAAGAACGTCGTGGTCATCCTGATGGAGAGCTTTGCCGGCCATTCGGTCGGTGCGCTGGGCAGCCCGAACAACATCACCCCGTACTTCGACAAGCTGGCCAAGGAAGGGGTGCTGTTCGACCGCTTCTTCTCCAATGGCACCCATACCCACCAGGGCATGTTTGCCACCATGGCCTGCTTCCCCAACCTGCCGGGCTTCGAGTACCTGATGCAGACCCCGGAAGGCGGCCACAAGCTTTCCGGCCTGCCGGCCCTGCTCAGTGCCCGCGACTATGACGATGTCTACGTCTACAACGGCGATTTCGCCTGGGACAACCAGTCCGGGTTCTTCGGCAACCAGGGCATGACCACCTTCATTGGCCGCAACGACTTCGTCGACCCGGTGTTCTCCGATCCGACCTGGGGCGTGTCCGACCAGGACATGTTCGACCGTGGCAACGAAGAGCTGGCCAAGCACGACGGCAAGAAGCCGATCTACGCGCTGCTGCAGACCCTCTCCAACCACACGCCGTACGCGCTGCCCAAGGACCTGCCGGTGGAGAAGGTCACCGGTCAAGGCCGCCTGGACGAGCACCTGACCGCCATGCGCTACTCCGACTGGGCGTTGGGCCAGTTCTTCGAGAAGGCGCGCAAGGAGCCTTACTTCAAGGACACCCTGTTCGTCATCGTCGGCGACCATGGCTTCGGCAATCACCAGCAGGTCACCGAGCTGGACCTGGGCCGCTTCAACGTGCCGTTGCTGCTGATCGCCCCGGGCATCCAGGAGAAGTTCGGCGCGGTCAACCATACCGTGGGTACCCAGGTCGACATCGTGCCGACCATCATGGGCCGTCTCGGTGGCCAGGCCCGTCACCAGTGCTGGGGCCGCGACCTGCTCAACCTGCCTGAGGGCGACCAGGGCGTAGGCATGATCAAGCCGTCCGGCAGCGAGCAGATCGTCGGCCTGGTGCAGGGCGACCGTATCCTCATCGAGTCCAAGGACATGACCCCGCGGATGTACCGCTACCAGCTGGGTCGTGAGTTCAAGGCCGAGCTGATCGAAAGCCCCGACCAGCCCGAGATGCTGAAAAAGCTCGAAGCCTACATCCAGACGGCGACCAAGAGCCTGCTGGACAACACCGCCGGCGTGGTGCACGGCACGCCGAAGTAGACCCGCTCGGCAACCCTGAAAGCCCGCCGTCGACCGGCGGGCTTTTTTCATGCGGTTTCATGTACCGGGCTGAACGTTTGGCCCTGCGGGACGGTCAAGCTAATACACCGTTCCACTTACCGTTGTGCCAGCGAGGGCTGATCGATGAAAGCGTGGGAAGTCAGCTTTGCCGACCAGAAGGGCGAACCACAGACACTGCTGATCGATGCCGAACAGCGCCCCAGCGAGGAAGACGCCGCGCGCGCCATCCGTTCGCGTTTGTTCCCGCTCATGGACGAACTGGACCTCAATGACTTCCAGGACCGCAGCTATTCCCCCACCGCACGTTGGCTCAAGGAACAGAGCGGCGTGATCATCACGACCATTCGCCAGGTGCCCTAGGCCGCCGCTCGCTGGCGTAGTGCCTGCACAGGCGCTACGCTGCACACAGGTGTCGGTCTAATCTGCGGGCCGGCGTCTGCTCCATTCGCGTCTTGCAATCCGCTCGTATTGTCAGGCATGCCTTGTGTGCCAGGCAGGTGCGTTGTGCACGGAAAGTCTATCCATTGCTATGCAGGAGGACGTTTCATGAGCAGCCAGAACGACGACATCAGCAGCAGCGTCCTGCGCCAGATGAAAGCTGGCGGTTTCGACTTCACCCGCATCCATCCCATCGAGTTCTATGCCGTCTTTCCTGATGAAGCCGGTGCCCGCCGGGCGGCGCGGCAGTTTCGCGGCGAATCCCTCAGTGCCCAGGTGAGCGAACGTGACGACGGCGCCTGGCACCTGGAGTTGAGCAAGGTCATGTTTGCCACCCACGGTGGCATCGGGGCCTTCGAACAGGCTTTCGAACGGGTCGTTTCACCCTACGGTGGCGAGGTCGAGGGCTGGGGCGTCAAGCAGGAACGGCCGATCGCCTAGGCCGCTCCAACCTCAGGGCTGTTTACGCGCGGCCATGTGCTTCAGGTAGGCCAGCAGCGCATCGAGCTCATCATCTTTCAGTACTTGTTCGGGGAAGGCCGGCATCTTCGCCTGCGGCCAGTGCCGCAGGCTCTGTGGGTCACGAAGGTACTGGCGCAGGAATGCCGGCTGGAAGTATTCGGTCGGGTTGTGCGGCAGGTTCAGGTCCGGCCCGAACTGCGCATCGCCCGCGCCATTGAGGCGATGGCAGGCCAGGCAATTCTGCTGGAACAGGGCGAAACCCTGGCGAACGGGGTCGTGCTCGGCCAGGGCCGGGTCGGGCAGCAGGGCGGGGAAGCGTGTTTCCACCGGTGGCAGACGGCGAATCGTGGCGATCTGGAACGGCCATTGCTCCGGGCGAATCGCGCTGGCGTGTGGGTTTTGCCACACCAGGTAGAACGGCCCGGCGCTGGCTCTGCCGCTGCCCAGCGAGGGCCAGGGCTGGGCTGGGTCCTCGACCGCCAGCCAGGCCTGTGCCGGCCCCTGCTGCAACAAGGGCGCCGCGGGCATTTCGGCCGCGAAGCCATCGAGCGCCACGGCTTGCAGGTGATCGCCCGGGCGCACGCCTTCCAGCAGTACTGCCAGAGGGATGGCACGGTAGTGCATGGTTCGCTGGTAGGCGACATCCTGATCCACGGTGATGTCACGGGCCTGTGCATGGTCGAGCAGCTGCTCGCTGCGCCACTGGCGGCTGGCATCGCCGAGTTCGAGGGTCAGTTGCGCCGCTGTCACTGGCAGGGCAAACAGGCAGAGCAGGGTGAGGCACAGGCGCATGGGCAATCTCCAGCCATCAAGGCTGGCAGATTACCTGTGCGTTGTCGGAAATGGCCACAGGCCGCGTCAGCCGAACAGTCGCGTGAGGTTCGGCAGGATGAGCAGCAGCGTCGTGGCGAAGAGGATGAGCCCCGCTTGGCGTACTTTCGATTGTCTGAACATGGCGGACCGCCTTCTTGTTGTTATTCCTGAATAAGCCTTGGCTTCCTTGTCTCGCGTCGGGTCGATCGCAGTGGCACGATGTGGCGCCCTCTGCCTGCCTCGTGTTTCTGGGTATACAACCAACAGTAGGGGCCGCGTCATCCCTGTTTCAGAACCCTTTGTTCTAACCAGCTACCGGTTGATTTCCGATTGCTTAAAGGCCATTGGCCATTTCGCTGGCACGCTCAGGCTAGACGAGTGCGCGCCCAGGGTTACCAAGGGTTACAGCGCCTACCGTTCGTCTGGACATCCTACTTGCTTGTGCGGGTCTTTCGCGTCAGTCTCTACCAAAAATCCCACCCACATGTCGTTCAGGACTACCGCTATGTCGTTACGCATCTGCATCCTCGAAACCGATGTCCTGCGACCGGAACTGGTCGCGCAATATCAGGGCTACGGAAGGATGTTCGAGCAGCTGTTTTCGCGCCAGCCGATCGCCGCCGAGTTTGACGTGTACAACGTGATGAACGGCGATTACCCCCCTGACGGCGAACGCTTCGATGCGTATCTGGTGACCGGCAGCAAGGCCGACTCGTTCGGTGACGACCCGTGGATCCGGACGCTCAAGGCCTACCTGCTCAAACTCTACCAGCGCGGCGAGAAGCTGCTGGGCGTCTGCTTCGGCCACCAGTTGCTGGCGTTGACCCTCGGCGGCAAGGCCGAGCGTGCCGACAAGGGCTGGGGGGTGGGGATTCATCGCTACAGCCTGGCGGCCCATGCGCCGTGGATGGACCCTGAGGTGACCGAGCTGACCCTGTTGATCAGCCACCAGGACCAGGTCACCGAGCTGCCCGAAGGCGCCACGGTGATCGCTTCCAGCGATTTCTGCCCGAACGCCGCCTACCACATCCGTGACCAGGTGCTGTGTTTCCAGGGACATCCCGAGTTCGTCCATGACTACTCCCGTGCGCTGCTCGACGCGCGCCAGGCGTACCTGGGTGACGAGGTGTACCAGAAGGCGGTGGCCAGCCTGGCCACCGAACACCAGGGGGATCTGGTGGGCGAGTGGATGTTGCGCTTCGTCCAGCAGCCAGCCAAGAAGGGTGGCAGCGCCGCCTGATCACGCGAGGCCGCTTTGCGGCCTTTTCGCCGGCCTGCCGGCGCAAGGGGCGCGCGGCGCCCCCGGCGATCTTAAAGCCACCCCGAACGCTTGAAGCTGAAATACAACCCCGAACACCCCAGGGCGATCACCCCCAGCACACCGAAGTAGCCATAGCGCCATGCCAGCTCCGGCATGTTCTGGAAGTTCATCCCATAGATCCCCGCGACCGCCGTCGGAAACGCCAGGATCGCCGCCCAGGCGGCGAACTTGCGCTGGGTGATGCTCTGGCGTGACGATTCCAGCAGCATGCCGATCTCGATGGTCTGGCTGGCGATGTCGCGGATCCCGGCCAGATCCTCCATCTGCCGGGTGACGTGGATCTGCACGTCACGGAAATACGGGCGCATGTTCTTGTCGATGAACGGGAAGCTCAGGCGCTGCAGTTCCTCGCTGATCTCCACCATCGGGGCGACGTAGCGGCGCAGGCGCAGGATGTCGCGGCGCAGGCTGTGCAGGCGCTGGATGTCCTCTTCCTTCAGCGAGTTGCCGAGCACGCTCTGCTCCAGCTCCTCGATCTCGCCATGAATGGCCTCGCTCACCGGCTGATAGTTCTCGGTGACGAAGTCGAGCAGGGCATAGAGCACGAAGTCTTCGCCATGTTCGAGCAGCAGCGGTCGCGCCTCGCAGCGTTGGCGTACCAGGGCATAGGACTTCGAGTGGCCGTTGCGGCAGGTGATGATGTAGCCGTTGCCGGCGAAGATATGGGTCTCGATGAATTCGAGCCGGCCCTCATGGCGCACGGGGGAGTAGGTGACGATGAACAGCGCGTCGCCGAAGGTTTCCAGCTTTGGCCGGCTGTGCTTCTCCAGGGCGTCCTCGATGGCCAGCTCGTGCAGGCCGAACTGGCGTTGCAGGTTGGCCAGTTCCTCGGCGTTGGGCTCTTCCAGGCCGATCCAGACGAAGTGCCCGGGCTTGCGTGCCCATTCGGCGCCCTCGTCGAGGTTGATATTGGTGACCTTTCTACCGGCGCTGTAGACCGCCGCTGCGACGACTCGACCCATGGTTGTCCGCTTATTCGGTTGAACATGGCAGACAGCTTGGGCTGTGTAGCGGCGCGGGGCAACCTGTGGCGGGTGAAGATTTGCCCTGGCCGCTCCTGCACAGGCGGATGCCCTCGTGCAGGTGTGTCAGCTCCCCGCCAGTTCGCTTTCCATGTGGTCGATGCAGTGCTGCATCTGGCTGCGGCATTGTTCGATCAGCGCCGGCAGGTCCTGCTGGGTCAGGCCGGCGGTGGCGATGGGTGCCAGCGAGCGGACGATCACTGTGCGCTGGCGCCAGCTGTTGAGGCCCAGGCGCCGCGAATAGCGGCTGACGCAGACCGGCACGATCGGTACTCCGGCCTCGACCGCCATGTGGAAGGCGCCTTTCTTGAATGCCAGCAACTGCTCGCCAGGGTTGCGCGTGCCTTCGGGGAAGATCCAGATCGAGGTGTCGTCGCGCAGGGTACGGGTGGTGGCCTGCATGGCCTTGCGCGCCTGGTAGGCGTTCTTGCGGTCCACCAGCACGTTGCCACCCAGCCAGAACAGCTGGCCGAACAACGGGATCCAGCCCAGGCTCTTCTTGCCGATGGCCACGGTGCGGCGCGGCACCACTTGGCCGAGGATGAACAGGTCGTAGTTGGACTGATGGTTGGCGATGATCACGCAGCCGGGGGGCTGGTCCCACAACGGGCCGACCTCGGCCTTGACCTTGATGCGCATGAACCAGGCCGCGGGCACGCTGTAGAGGCGGGCGAACAGCCGGCTGTTGTCGGGGTTGAACGGGCGCAGCAGGCCGATGACCAGGCCCACGATGCCCACGAACAGGAAGTGCAGCGCCAGCAGGAGCATGCGCAGGATATAAAGCATGGTACGACTCACACCGGACAGTCGCGGCGCAGTGTACGGGTGTGCACTGTCTGGGGCAAACGTTGGTGCGGTGTGCGGGGCTTGGATAGCACGTGGGAGCAATCTTTGTGGGAGCGGGCTTGCCTGCGATGGCGATCATCGCGGGGGCAAGCCCGCTCCCACAAAGCCCACGAGCAAAGCCGTGGAGGGGTCAGCCCAGGTGGTTCTGGTCCAGCAGGATCGCCTCGTCCAGGGCTTCCAGCAGCCCCTTGCGCACCTTCAGCTTGGTGTTCTTGTGCGCCAGCATGTTCAGCTTCTTCAATTCGCGGGCAGCGGCCAGGGCGGCCTCCTGCAGCTGTTCGGCCGGCACCACCTTGTCGAGGAAGCCGGCTTCGCGGGCGCCCTGCGGGTCGAAGATCTCGGCGTTGTTCACCGAACGCTGGAACGCCGCGCGACTCAGGCGATCACGGGCCAGCTCGATGCCGGCGTGGTGCATGGTCATGCCGATCTGCACCTCGTTCAGGCAGATCTTGTACGGCCCTTCCACGCCGATGCGGTAGTCGCCCGAGAGCAGCAGGAAGGCGCCCTTGGCCACCGCGTTGCCCGGGCAGGCGACGATCACCGGGAACGGGTGCGAGAGCAGGCGGCGGGCCAGGGTGGAGCCGGCGGTGACCAGGCCGACGGCTTCCTTGGGGCCGGCGGTCATCACCTTGAGGTCGTAGCCGCCGGAGAGAATGCCCGGCTGGCCGGTGATGATCACCACCGCGCGTTCTTCCGCGGCACGGTCCAGGGCGGCGTTGAAGGCGGCGATGACGTCCGGGGAGATGGCGTTGACCTTGCCGTTGTTCAGGGTCAGGGTGGCGATGCCGTCTTCGGCGTGGTAGGTAATCAGCTCGCTCATGGCAGAGTCCTTTGGATGGCGTGGCGATGACGTTACCCAGCCATTTCGGCCAGGTAAAGCGCCAAGACTGACTGACCGGTCAGCACCTGGCCTGTGTGCCTTGCGCCAGTGGGGCAGGCGATCGGGAGCGGGGAAAAGCGCTGGGTACAATGGCAGCATTGCCTTGATTGCCCGGACTTTTCCGCCGATTGGCTTAAGCGCATGAAAATTCTGAAAAAAATGCTTGCCAAAGAAAAGCGCTTCCACTAAATTAGCGCGCCTCGACAGGCTGAACAGCTTGAAGAGAAAACGGTGAAGTGTCCGAGTGGTCGAAGGAGCACGCCTGGAAAGTGTGTATACGAGAAATCGTATCAAGGGTTCAAATCCCTTCTTCACCGCCACATTCTGCGAAAAGCCCCCGAATCGAAAGGTTCGGGGGCTTTTTGTTTGCGTTTGGCAAAGCCCAGTCGCGGGGCAAGCCCGCTCCCACGCAGCCCGTGGGAGCGATGGCGCTGTCAGAAACTGACCGACGCCGACAGCCGTGCGGTACGCGGCGCGCCCTGGAACAGGTAGTTGTCGCCCAGGTAATCCCCGACATCGCGCCAGTAACGCTTGTCGAAGACGTTGTCCACGGTCAGGCGCAGCACGGTGTCGTAGCCGCCGATGTTGGTGCGGTAGCGGCTGCCGATGTCGAACACGGTATACCCGCCGACCTCGACATTGCCCGCCTGGCTGGCGTACTTGCTGGCGCTGTAGCGGGCGCCGCCGAGCAGGGCCAGGCCGGGGACGGGCAGGGCGTAGTCGGCCTGCACGGCGGCCCGCAGGCGCGGCACGTTGATCGCCTGGTGGCCTTCGTAGGCGTCGGTATCGCTGTTCTGCACCCGCGCGCGGATCGCCGCGGCGCTGGCCTGGATCTGCAGCTTCGAGGTCACCCAGCCGCTGGCGCCCAGTTCGAGGCCGGTGTTCTTCTGCTGGCCGGACTGCACGTAGGTGAAGCCACCGTCACCCTCCGGGCGAGCGTACTGGTAGGCCTGGCGGATCTGGAACAGCGCCGCGCTGAAGCTCATGCCCTGCCAGTCGCGCTTGATGCCGACTTCGAGCTGGCGCGACAAGGTCGGCGCGAGAATCTCCGAGGCGTTGCTGGCGAACCAGGGCGCCGTGCCACCGGCGGACAGGCCTTTCGAATAGCTCGCGTAGAGCGTGGTGTCCGGCCGTGGCTTGTAGATCAGCGCGGCGTTCGGCAGAAGTTGGTACTGCCGGGTGTGGCGGTCGGCTTCACCCGTTTCCTTCCAGGTCTTTTCATCCAGGCGCACTTCCCGGGCACCGATCACGGTCTGCCAGTTTTCATTGAAGGTGATCCGGTCGCTGACGAACAGGCCGTACTGGCGGCTGTCCAGGCGGCGCTCGCTGGCGCCGATCGCTCTGCCGGAGGGCTCCAGGGCGGGTGCGCCGGAATCGATGTTGCCGGTGCCCAGCCACTCGTTGTAGTACGGCCGTTGATCGAGCGTGCGGCGCTGGGCGCTGGCGCCGACCGTCAGCTCATGCCCGACGCCCAGCGCATCGAAGCGCCCATCGAGCATGGCCTGTGCCTCGTCGATCCGGCGGGTGTCGTCCGGGCTGCGGAAATCGTAGATGTCATAGTCGCCATTGCTGCCGAAGAACGCCCCTTCACTCGAGCCCCAGGCAAACGCACTGTAGTCATCGATCACCACCTTGCTGCGCGAAGCGCTCAAGGTGCCGTTCCACGCCTCATTGAACTGGTACTTGAAGCGCCCGCCCAGGTTCAGCGAGTCGTTCTGCACAGGTTTCGCCCACGACTGCCAGGCCAGGTGATCCTTGGGATCGATGCCATGGGGCAACTGAGTGCCGCCGAGCAACTGGTACCCCGGCACCGAGTACTGCTCGCGGTGCTGGTACTCCGCGTCCAGTTCCAGCACGGCGTTCGGGCTGATCTGCCAGTCCAGGGCCACGGAGGCGAAATCCCGCTTGCCATCGGCATGGTCGACGTAGGAACGGATGTCCTCATGGGCCAGGTTGACGCGCAGGCCGAACTGACGCTCGGCGCCGAACCAGCCACCCAGGTCGGTGGCCAGGTAGCGCTCGCCTTGTTCGTTGCTCGAGACACTGACGCTGCGCACGTCCTGCGGGCGCTTGGTCACGTAGTTGACCAGCCCGCCGGGCTCCGACACGCCGCTTTGCAGCCCCGACAGCCCCTTGAGCAACTCCACCTGCTGCTTGTTCTCCAGCGCCACGTTCTGCTCGCCGGCGATGGTCTGGCCGTTGATCCGATAGCTGCTGGCGGCGTTGAGTTCGAAACCGCGCACGTTGAAGTTCTCGTAGTAGCCGATCGGCGCGTAGCTCTGGCCCACCGAGGCATCGCTTTGCAGCACCTCGCTCAGCTTGCGCACCTGGCGGTCGTCGAGCAGCTGACGGCTGAACACGCTGACCGAGGCCGGGGTATCGAGCAGCGGCGCGCCGTGCAGGCCGCCGACCTGGGCCTCGCGTACCTGGTAGCCGGTGTCGTCCTGGACTTCCGAGATGCGCACGGGGGCCAGGGTCACGCTGTCGTCGGCCAGGCCCTGGCCACTGTGCAGGGCAAGGCCCAGGCTGAGCAGCCCGAGGGGGAGGCGAGGGCGAAGCGGGGTCATGCAAGGCTCCTTGAAAAGCGGACGCGCCGTTATCGCTCGGCAGCTGTCGGGCAGGCAAAAAGGCGCCATGTTAGCAGGCTGTCGGGCCTTTCAGGGGGAGCAGGGCAGGGAGGTGGGAGTGGCGGTTCGCCGCTCCCACCAGGCCTGCGTGAAGCAGGCCGCGATTCAGGCCGCCGCCGGCCGCTGGTGCCGGCGCCAGTTGTCGTCGATCTTCGACCAGGTCTTGCCGTCGGTGATCGCCAGCAGCTTGCGGCCATCCTTGAAGGTGGCGAGGAAGGTGACCTCGTCCTCCTTGCCGCCCAGCAGCAGGCCGGCCAGCAAGCCCACCGGGCCGGCCACCAGCGCGCCGGCCACACCCCAGCCCAGGGCGCCGCCCAGGCTGCGGGTGGATTCGAGGTTGGCCAGCTTCAGGTCCTTGATGCGCGTGAGCGAGATGCGCTCGCCGGGCGAGGGGCTGCGTGGGGTCTTGAGTGTGAGCGCTCCATTGCGATACTCGCCTTCACCCTGCAAGAAATCGCCGGATTGCACCGTGAGTCTTGTCATCGTGTCGTCCTGTCAGGAAGGGGGCTTTTGACCAGCGCCTACTGAGCGCCCGGCCAAGGGGCAAGTCAACGGCCAGGCGACGGAGGGTCGTGTGGCGTGTTGTCGCGCCGGCGCAGGCCAAGACGAAACAGCGTTTCGCCGGAACAGTCGGCAGTCGCCTTTTCATAACTAAACTTCGACTTGATATATATAAAAACCCGACAGTCATGACTGGAACTAATGGTTGCAGCCGATGCCATTGATCCCTCTCAGTTTGCGCAAATAATTGCGGTGCAGTTGTTTTTTCGAAAACGAAAAAATGGCGTCAAAAAGTGCTGGACAATAAGTTTCAGTTTGTGTCAGTTTTTTTGCGCCTCATAAGGGCGAGTGACAGGATGCTCTCGCCAGGTGGGAGACGCCTGTCTGACATCAACTGCTTTTTTGTACACAAGGAAGTAACCTGCATGTCGAAAGTCAAAGAAAACGCTATTGTTTCGGCCGCTTCCGTGCTGCAACCGAACGGTCCGAGTTCTTCCTACGGCCTGATCAATAGTTTTGCCCACCAGTACGATCGCGGTGGCGCGAACATCAATGGCAAGAAGTCGTTCACGGTCGACCAGGCCGCCGACCACCTGCTGCGTGATGGCGCTGCCTGGAAGGATCTGAACAAGGACGGCACCATCAGCCTTACCTACACCTTCCTGACCAAGGCACCCTCCGACTTCTACAGCCGTGGCCTGGGCTCGTTCAGCCAGTTCAGCGACCTGCAGAAAACCCAGGCGAAGCTCTCCATGCAATCCTGGGCGGACGTGGCCAAGGTCACCTTCACCGAGTCTGCCTCCGGTGGTGACGGTCACATGACCTTCGGCAACTTCAGCGCCAGCAATGGCGGTGCCGCGTTCGCCTACCTGCCGTTCGACCAGCCGGGTTCGCACAAGGGCGAGTCCTGGTACCTGATCAACAGCGGCTACCAGGTCAACATCACCCCGGGCACCGGCAACTACGGGCGCCAGACCCTGACCCACGAGATCGGTCACGTGCTCGGCCTGTCCCACCCCGGCGACTACAACGCCGGCGAGGGCAACCCGACCTACCGTGACGCCGATTACGCCCAGGACACCCGCGGCTACAGCGTCATGAGCTACTGGAGCGAGAGCAACAACGGGCAGAACTTCGTCAAGGGCGGCGGGCAGTACTACGCCTCGGCCCCGCTGATGGACGACATACTGGCGATCCAGAAGCTCTACGGCGCCAACTACGCGACCCGTGCCAGCGACACCACCTACGGCTTCAACTCCACCGCTGATCGCGACTTCTACTCGGCCACCTCGGCCTCGTCGAAGCTGGTGTTCTCGGTGTGGGACGGTGGCGGCAACGACACCTTCGACTTCTCCGGGTTCACCCAGAACCAGAAGATCAACCTCAACGAAGCGTCGTTCTCCGATGTCGGTGGCATGGTCGGCAACGTCTCCATCGCCAAGGGCGTGACCATCGAAAACGCCATCGGCGGCTCGGGCAACGACCTGCTGATCGGCAATGCGCTGGCCAACGTGCTCAAGGGTGGTGCCGGCAACGACATCATCTACGGCGGCGGCGGCGCCGACCAGCTGTGGGGTGGCAGTGGCGCGGACACCTTCGTGTACGCGGCCGTCAGCGACTCGACCAAGGCGGCGCCGGACCGGATCATGGACTTCACCTCGGGTGTGGACAAGATCGACCTGTCGGCCATCTCGGCTTTCGCCGTGAACAAGCTGCCGCTGCAGTTCGTCAACGCCTTCACCGGCCATGCCGGCGAGGCGGTACTGACCTACGACCAGGCCACCAACCTGGGCAGCCTGTCCGTGGACTTCACCGGAAACAGCCTGGCTGATTTCCTGGTGACCACCGTCGGCCAGGCCGCTGCAACCGACATCGTGGTCTGATGTACGAGGGGGCGGCGCTCGCGCGTCGCCCCTTTTGCCGACGAGGCCGATGAATGAGAGCAACCGTGCGAACGATCGCGCTGGCCGCGATTCCCCTGATGTCGATGACCGAGGTAGGTATGGCGAGCAGCCTGTTACTCCCCAACGCCGCGCAACTGGCCGGTGACTGGACGCTGTACTCCGAACAACCACAGACCCAGGCCTGCAACCTGCGCCTGGGCGCCAGCGAAGGTGTGGTCGAGGGCGACCTGGACTGCGCCAGCGCGTTGCTGGGCCTGCGCCCTGGCAGCTGGTTGGTGACGCCCGACACCTTGGCGCTGGTGGGCGGCGATGGCAGCACCGTGGTGCATTTCAGCCGTGAAGGTGCCAGGCGCTATGGCTGGACCACGCCGGGCGGTACACAACTGGTGCTCGAGCGCCTGGAAAAATAACCCCGGCCTGGAACTTTTAAAGTTCCAGGCGAGCAAGGGCGAAACATGAAACTACCGAGCAAAAAGCCCGGGGCGCCTTTGTGGGCGGCACTCGGCGAACATCAGTCAACCTTGATCAGCGTGGGGTGTTTCACGGCATTGATCAACTTGCTCATGCTGGTGCCATCCATTTATATGCTTCAAGTGTACGATCGTGTACTGAGTTCACAGAGCATCACAACTTTGTGGGTGCTGACATTGATGGTGGTCGGCTTCTTCGTTTATATAGGCGCGCTTGAAGCGGTGCGCAGTTTCATTGTCATTCGGGTGGGTAATCTGCTCGAAAAAAGTTTCAACCTGAAGGTCTATCGCGCCGCCTTCGAACGCAACTTGCGCCAGCGCGATGGCGCCGCCGGGCAGGCCCTGGGCGACCTGACGCAACTGCGCCAGTTCATTACCGGCCCGGCGCTGTTCGCCTTCTTCGACGCGCCGTGGTTTCCCATCTATCTTGCGGTGATCTTCGCCTTCAACGTCTGGCTCGGCGTGATGGCCACGGTCGGTGCGTTGCTGCTGATCGCCCTGGCCATGCTCAACGAACGCCTCACCCATGCCACCCTGGCCGAAGCCAGCGGATTTCAGCAGCAATCGACGCTGCTGGCCGGCAGCCAGCTGCAAAGCGCCGAAAGCATCCAGGCGATGGGTATGCTCGGCGCCCTGCGCCGACGCTGGTACGACCTGCACGGGCGCTTCCTCGACCTGCAGAACAAGGCAAGTGACACTAGCGCGGTGATCACCGCCACCAGCAAGGGCCTGCGCCTGTGCTTGCAGTCGCTGGTGCTGGGGTTGGGCGCGCTGCTGGTGATCGAGGGCCAGATGACCCCAGGCATGATGATCGCCGGCTCCATCCTGATGGGCCGGGTGCTCGCGCCGATCGACCAGCTGATCGCGGTGTGGAAGCAATGGAGCGGCGCGCAACTGGCCTACCAGCGCCTGGACGATCTGCTGCGCGATCACCCTGAACCCCCGACGCCGATGCCCCTGCCGGCACCGACCGGGCAACTGACCGTGGAGCAGATCAGCGCCGGTCCGCCCGGGCGCAACCTGGCCACGCTGCAGCAGGTGCACTTTGCCCTGGCTCCAGGCGAACTGCTCGGTGTGTTGGGTGCATCGGGATCGGGCAAGTCGACCCTGGCCAAGGTGCTGGTCGGCGTCTGGCCCACCCTGAGCGGCCATGTGCGCCTGGACGGCGCCGAGCTCAGTCAGTGGGACCGCGATGCCCTGGGCCCGCACATCGGCTACCTGCCGCAGAACATCGAACTGCTGCGCGGCAGCATCGCCGAGAACATCGCCCGCTTCGGCGAGCTGGATGGCGTCAAGGTGGTGGAAGCGGCCCGCCTCGCCGGGGTGCACGAACTGATCCTGCGCCTGCCCCAGGGCTACGACACGCGCCTGGGCGAGGAGGGCGTCGATCTGTCCGGCGGCCAGAAGCAGCGCATCGCCCTGGCTCGCGCCTTGTACGGCGATGCCCGGCTGATCGTGCTCGATGAGCCCAACTCCAACCTCGACAGCCACGGCGAGGCCGCGCTGGCCAACGCCATCGTCCAGCTCAAGGCCCAGGGCCGTACCGTGGTGCTGGTGACCCACCGCAGCGCGGCGCTGGCCCAGGCCGACAAGCTGCTGGTGATGAACGAGGGCCGGATGCAGGGCTTCGGTCCGGCCCGCGACATCCTCCACGCCATGGGCCAGGCCCCGGCGCAACGCCCCATGCAGGCCGGAGGTGGCGCATGAACAGGCAGACCCGTGATGCACGTTTTCATGTCCGCCTGGGCTGGCTGCTGACCCTGGTCGGTTTCGGTGGTTTCATGGCCTGGGCCAGCCTCGCCCCGCTCGATCAGGGCGTACCGGTGCAAGGCACCGTGGTGGTGTCGGGCAAGCGCAAGGCGGTGCAGTCCATGGCCGCCGGCGTGGTGAGCCGGATCCTGGTCAGTGAAGGTCAGGTGGTGCGCCAGGGCGAACCGCTGTTTCGCCTCGACCGTACTCAGGTGCAGGCCGATGTCGATGCGCTGCAGGCCCAGTACCGCATGACCCGCGCCGCCCTGGCCCGCTGGCAGAGCGAGCGTGACAACCTGAGCCAGGTGCGGTTTCCCGCGGAACTTGTCGAGGATGCCGACGCCCGCCTGGCGCTGATCCTCGAAGGCCAGCGCCAGTTGTTCGACAGCCGCCGCCAGGCCCAGGCCCGCGAACAAGGCGCGCTGGCCGCCAGCATCGACGGTTCCCAGGCCCAGCTGACCGGCATGCGCCGGGCGCGCAGCGACCTGCAGGCCCAGGCCGACTCGTTGCGCGAGCAGCTGGACAGCCTGCGCCCGCTGGCCGGCGACGGCTACATACCGCGCAACCGCGTGCTGGAGTATCAACGGCAGCTGTCGCAGGTGCAGCGCGACCTGGCGCAGAACGCCGGCGAGAGCGCACGGCTGGAACAGGTCATCGTCGAAGCCCGGCTCAACCTGCAACAGCGCCGCGAGGAGTATCAAAAGGAGGTGCGCAGCCAACTGGCCGAAGCCCAGGTCAAGGCCGCGACCCTGGAGCAGCAGCTCAACTCCGCGCACTTCGAGTTGCAGCACAGCGAGATCCTGGCGCCGGCCGATGGCGTGGCGGTCAACCTCGCGGTGCACACCGAGGGCGCCGTGGTGCGGGCCGGCGACACACTGCTGGAAATCGTGCCCCAGGGCGCCGCGCTGGAGGTGGAAGGGCGCCTGCCGGTGAACCTGGTGGACAAGGTGGCGCCGCAGTTGCCGGTGGACATCCTGTTCACCGCCTTCAACCAGAACCGCACGCCACGGGTGACCGGGGAAGTGGCGCTGGTGTCCGCCGACCAGTTGATCGACGAGCGCAGCGGCCAGCCGTACTACGTATTGCGCAGCACGGTCAGCGAAGAGGCGCTGGCGCGCCTGGAAGGACTGGCGATTCGCCCGGGCATGCCCGCTGAACTGTTCGTGCGTACCGGCGAGCGCTCGCTGCTCAACTACCTGTTCAAACCCCTGCTCGACCGGGCAGGCACCGCCTTGACCGAACAATAAGGACCGCCCAGTGAAGAAGTTCCCACTGATCGGGCTGCTGATCGCCTGCGCCTGGCTGCCGGCCACCGCCCAGGCGACCATGGGGCCGTTCCAGGTATACGAGCAGGCCCTGCGCCGCGACCCGCTGTACCTGGCGGCGTTCAAGGCCCGCGAGGCCGGCCAGGAGTATCGCGCCATCGGCCGAGCCGGCCTGCTGCCCACTCTGTCGTACAGCTACAACAAGGGGCGCAACGATTCCGAGGTGCGCTATCTGGGCGATTCGCGCCGGCAGAAGGAGGACCGCCACTACGACAGCATGGGCTCGACCTTCATCCTCCAGCAGCCGCTGTTCGACTACGAGGCCTACTCCAGCTACCGCAAGGGCGTGGCCCAGGCGCTGTTCGCCGACGAGACGTTCCGCGATCAGAGCCAGCAACTGCTGGTACGGGTGATGACCAGCTACACCCAGGCGCTGTTCGCCCAGGACCAGATCGCCATCAGCGTGGCCAGCAAGCAGGCCTACCGGCAGCAGTTCCAGCAGAACCAGCGGCTGTTCGACGCAGGCGAAGGCACGCGCACCGACATCCTCGAAGCCCAGGCCCGCTACGAGCTGGCCGACGCCGAAGAGATCCAGGCGCGCAACGATCAGGACGCCGCGCTGCGTGAGCTGGGCGCGCTGATCGGCGAGCCGGCGGTGCGTGTCGAGGAGCTGGCGCCCTTGCGCGTCGGCTTCGCCCTGCCGGTGGTCGACCCGAGTGGCTACGGTGCCTGGCAGGAGCGGGCGCTGGCCAACAATCCGCAGCTGGCGTCTTCACGCCAGGCACTGGAAGTGGCGCGCCACGAAGTCGAGCGCAACCGCGCCGGGCACCTGCCCAAGGTCACCGCGTTCGCCACCTCGCGGCGTCAGGAGTCGGACAGCGGCAACACCTACAACCAGCGCTACGACACCAACACCGTGGGCATCGAGGTCAGTGTGCCGATCTTTGCCGGGGGCGGGGTGTCGGCCTCGACCCGCCAGGCCAGCCGGCATCTGGAACAGGCCGAGTACGAGCTCGATGGCAATACCCGCAGTGCCCTGATCGAGCTGCGCAAGCAGTACAACGCCTGCCAGTCCGGCGCCAGCCGCTTGCGTGCGTATGAGCGGGCGCTGGTGGCGGCCGAGGCGCTGGTGGTGTCCACGCGCAAGAGCGTGCAGGGTGGCGAGCGGGTGAACCTGGACGTGCTCAACGCCGAACAGCAGTTGGCCACCACCCGCCGTGACCTGGCCCAGGCGCGCTACGACTACCTGCTGGCGTGGATCAAGCTGCACTACCAGGCGGGGGGGCTGAGCGAGACACAGCTGGCACGGGTGGACGAAGCATTCATCGAGGGTAAGCCCTGAATCCCGCACTGGCCTCATCGCCGGCAAGCCGGCGATGAGGCCGCTGTTGTCACTGAAACGCTTTCAGGCCTTCACCGCTGCCTTCACCCGTCTGCGTTCCGCCAGTGCCCATACCACAAGCGCCAGCGCGCCGATCAGCAATCCTGCGATCACGATTCCATTCCAGCCGTGCACCTCGAACAGCTGCGTCCCCAGCAACGAACCCAGCGCCCCACCGATGAAGTAGCAGGTGATATACCCGGCATTGAGCCGTGTACGCGCCTCGGGCCGCAGCACGATCACCGCGTTCTGGTTGCTCACATGGATCAGCTGCACCGCCAGGTCGAGCAACAGCACGCCGATCAGCAGCGCCACCAGCGAACTTTGCGCCAAGGCCAGCGGCACCCAGGACACCAGCAGCGCCACCAGCCCCACCGTGGTTCCCAGCGGCCCCTTGCCACGATCGGCCAGGCGCCCGGCCCAGTTGGCGGCCAGCGCGCCGACCGCGCCAGCCAGGCCGAACAGGCCGATCACCGCATCGGAGTAGTGGTACGGCGCCTCGCTCAGCAGGAACGCCAGCGGCGTCCAGAACAGCGCGAACAGGCTGAAAGCCAGCAGTCCCAGCAGCGAGCGCAGGCGCAACACCGGCTCCTCGATGAACAGGCGGAACACCGAGCCGATCAGCGCCGGGTATTTCAGCCCGGCATGGCTGTGGTGCCGCGGCAAGCTGCGGTACAGGGCCAGGGCGGTGATCGCCATCAGCACCGCGGCCAGCACGTAGATGCTGCGCCAGCCGCCCAGCTCGGCCATGAAGCCGGCGGCGGTGCGTGCCAGCAGGATGCCCAGCAGCAGGCCACTCATCAGCGTGCCCACGGCCCGGCCACGCTGTTCAGGCGGGCTGAGGGCGGCAGCCATGGGCACCAGCACCTGGGCCACTACCGAGAACAGCCCGGTCAACGCCGTGCCGAGGATCAGCCAGGGCAGGCTTGGCGCGCAGGCACTGATCACCAGCCCCGCCGTGGCGATCAGCACCATGGTCACGATCAACCGGCGCTGCTCGAACAGATCGCCCAGCGGTGCCAGCAGTAACAGCCCGGCGCCATAGCTGAGTTGCGCGGCGATGACGATGGTGCCGGCACTGGCGGTGCTCAGGCCGAACTGCTGGGCGATGCTGTGCAGCAGCGGTTGCGCGTAGTAGTTGCTGGCCACGGCCAGGCCGGTGGCGGTGGCCATCAGCAGGAGCAGGGCGCGGCCGAGAGTCGGGGTGTTCATGGGCAGTCTCGTTGCAGGCAAGGTTGAATGGAGGCAAGTATCAGGAAGTGTCTTGGATGACGCCAATGTATAGTTTTCAACTTATCAATCTTGAAAGCAGATAGATCGATGAATCTCAAGCAGCTCGAATACGCCCTCGCCGTGGCCGACACTGGCAGTTTCACCCGCGCCGCCGAGCGCTGCCACGTGGTGCAGTCGGCGCTCAGCCACCAGGTGGCGCGGCTGGAGGCGCACCTGGGGGTGAGCCTGTTCGAGCGCAGCTCGCGGCGGGTACGCTTGACTCCGGCCGGCGAGGCGTTCGTGCTCAGCGCCCGGCCGGCGCTGGCGGCGGCGCGGCGGGTGGCCGAGGACGTGGCGGCGGCCTGCGGCCAGGTGCGGGGGCGCCTGTCGATCGGCGAGATCAGTTCGCTCACGGCACTGGACCTGGTCGATCCGCTGGCCGAATTCCACCGCCGCTACCCAGAGGTGGACGTGCGCTGGCTGACCGCCAAGAGCGAACTGCTGATGGCCGATGTCTGCGAGCGCCGACTGGATGTGGGCTTCATCGGCCTGTGGCAGGGCGAAGAACTGCGTGGCGTGCAGCATCGCCTGCTGGCGCGGGAGGAACTGGTGACGGTACTGCCGCCCGGCCACCGCCTGGCGGGCAGGGCGCAACTGGCCCTGGCCGAGCTGGTCGACGAGGTGCTGGTGGACTTTCCCGAGGGCACGGGCGCGCGCCGGCAGACCGACGAGGCATTCCTGGCGGCGGGGTTGCGGCATCGGGTGCAGTTCGAGATCGGGCATATTCGCCTGGTGGAAAAGTTCGTCCAGCGCGGGATGGCGCTGGGGTTGGTGCCCGAGCGTATCGCCCGGGGCTTTCAGGGGGTGGCGGTGGTGCCGCTGGTCGATGCGCCGGTCAGGCATCTGTATGTGGTCTGGTCACCCAGCCCGACGCCTGCGGCGCGGGCTTTTCTCGACGTCCTGGAAGAGCGCCTTGCGAGCCATTGAAGTGTGACCTGCACTGGCTTCTTCGCGGGCAAGCCCGCTCCCACAGGTTGTGCGCTTCCCCTGTTGGAGCGGCCTTGTGTCGCGACAGGGCCGGTTCGGGCAACCGCGTCGATCAGGCCGCAAACCCACCATCGGCCGACAGGCTCGCCCCGGTGATGTACCCCGCCTCAGGCCCAGCCAGGTACGCGACGAAACTGGCGATCTCCTCGGCCTTTCCATAGCGTCCGATGGCCATCAGCGGAATCAGGCTCTCGGCGAACTCGCCGCTGGCCGGGTTCATGTCGGTGTCCACCGGCCCCGGCTGCACGTTGTTGACGGTGATGCCCTGCGGTCCCAGGTCCCGTGCCAGGCCCTTGGTGAGGCCGACCAGCGCCGACTTGCTCATGGCATAGGGCGCGCCGCCGGCGAATGGCATGCGCTCGGCGTTGGTGCTGCCGATGTTGATGATCCGCCCGCCCTGGCCCATGTGCTTCACGGCGGCCTGGGTGGCGACGAACACGCTGCGCACGTTGACCGCCAGCAGGCGGTCGAAGTCGGCCAGGTCGAACTCGGCGACCGGCGCCACTGCCAGTACGCCGGCGTTGTTGACCAGGATATCGAGGCCACCGAAGGCCTTCACGGTGTCGGCCACCGCCTGTTGCACGGCGTGGCTGTCGGCGCTGTCGGCGCGCAGGGCGAGGGCCTGGCCGCCACGGTTGTTGATCTCGCCGGCCAGGGCCTCGGCGGGTGTCGTCGAGCTGACATAGGTGAAGGCGACCTTGGCGCCTTCGCTGGCGAGGCGGCGGACGATGGCCGCGCCGATGCCACGGGAACCGCCCTGGACCAGCGCTACCTTGCCGCTGAGAGGAAGTGTTTGGGACATGCTGATCTCCTGCGTTCAAGCAAGGCCGGATGCCTTGGATGGGCGCAGTATCGGCCCAGGATTACATGCTGATAAGATGGCAATCGCGATTGGCAGAGTAAACCTTTGGTTGGTAATCGAGATCATGGAATCCTTCAGCAGCCTTGAGTGCTTCGTGCGCAGCGCCGAGGTCGGCAGTTTCGCCGAAGCGGCTCGGCGCCTGTCCCTGACGCCGGCGGCGGTGGGCAAGAACGTCGCCCAGCTGGAGGCGCGCCTGGGCGTGCGGCTGTTCCAGCGCAGTACACGCAAACTGACCCTGACCGAGGCCGGGCAGCGCTTTCTCGGCGAGGTCAGTGACAGCCTGCGCACCATCCAGTACGCCATGGCCAATCTGGCCAGCGCCGAGGGGCAGCCGGCGGGGCTGCTGCGGGTGAGCATGGGCACGGTGTTCGGACGGCTGTATGTATTGCCGTTGCTAGGTGAGTTCCTGCGCCGCTACCCGGCGATCACCCCGGACTGGCACTTCGACAACCGTCAGGTCGACCTGATCGGGCAGGGTTTCGACGCCGCCATCGGCGGTGGCTTCGAGTTGCCGCCGGGTGTGGTGGCGCGCAAGCTGACCCCGGCGCACCGTGTGCTGGTGGCATCGCCGGGTTATCTGCGCCAGCACGGACCGATCGACCGCCCGGAGCAGTTGCAGGCGTGCGCGGGCATTCTCATCCGCTCGCCGCAGACCGGTCGGGTGCGCAGTTGGCCGCTGACCAGCCGCTGGCAGGAGCAGCAGCCCCTGCAAATGCCTCAGCGCATGACCATGAGCGATTCGGACGCCGCCTGTGCGGTGGCTGAGCAAGGGCTGGGCATCGCCCTGGTCAGCCTGCCGTTCGCCTTGCCCTACCTGAGCGCAGGACGCCTGTGCCGGGTGTTGCCGGACTGGTATGTGGACGATGGGCACATCAGCCTGTATTACGCCGAGCGCAAGCTGTTGCCGGGCAAGACCCGGACCTTCATCGATTTCGTGGTGGAGCAGTTTGCCGAGCAGGGGCTGGCGGGGCGCTTCGATGCGCTGCAGAGCCATTGATGGCCCCGCGATAGCGCTCGATCAGGCGATATCGACGATGAACTGGACCTGGGCCTTGCCGGCCACCACCAGGCTCACCTCGTCATCCACCCGCTTGCCGAGCAACTGCTGCCCCAACGGAGCTCGGGGGGTGATCACCGTCACCAGCCCATCCTCCTCGCCGACCTTCAACCCGGCGCCTTCCGGTCCGAGGAACAGCTGGCGTCGTTGCCCATCTTCATCCTCCAGCGTGACCAGGCAGCCGATCTGGATCCCCCGCGCCGGGTCGTAATCGCGCAGCACCAACTGCTGGTACGTCAGCAGCGCCTGGCGGATCTCTGCCGTGCGCCGGGCCTGCCCGGTGGCCAGGTAAGACGCTTCCAGCCCCAGGGTGTCGTACTTGTTCTCGGCAATGTTCTCTTCGGCGGTGGCGGCCTCGTAGGCGCTCTGGGCGGCGCGGCGCAGCACCTCCATGTCCTGTTCGAGGGTGGTGACGATGCGCTGCAGCAGGGTGGCCTTGTCCATGGTCAGTAGCAGAACTCCAGCACGTTGGCCTGGCTCTTGTCGGTCGGCGCGGTACGGTTCTGCTGCAGCCAGAACTGGCACTTGGGGCTGTTGAGGTTGCGCGGGTTGCCCTGGGCGGCATCGGCGGCCTGTTGCAGTTCCTGCTCGCGCAATATCTGCTTGTATTGCTCGAACATCCGAGCCTGGGCATCGACCGGTGGTGCCGGAGGCGCGCTCGGCGCCGGCTGAACGGTCGCTGGAGCGACGGCCTGGGTCAGCGGTTGCACCTGCTGCGGCCACAACCGCAGGGCCAGCCACAGGCTCAGGGCGATGGCCAGCGCGCCGAGCCACAGGCCGAAGGCGACGCACAGGATCAACGGTATGGGCTTGAAGGTAATCTTCAGTTCGCGGGAGCGGGGCATGCTGGCCTCCTGGCAGGCGTATCGATGGCGGCATTCTCGCATGGCGCGGCGGATTTTTTCAGCGTCGCACTTTTGTTGGCGGGCGTTTATCCGCAAAATCCGCGGTCTTTTTCGCAGGTAACGGAACGTGGCGATGAAAACCACCTGGGACATCTTCTGCACGGTCGTCGACAACTATGGCGACATTGGCGTCACCTGGCGCCTGGCCCGTCAGTTGGCGAGCGAGCACGACCTGGCGGTACGCCTGTGGGTGGACGACCTGCACGCTTTCGCGCGCCTGTGCCCCGAGGCCGACAGCCAGGCCATGCAGCAATGGCAGCAGGGGGTCGAGGTGCGTCACTGGCCAGCCGAATGGCAGGACGCGGAACCGGCGCAAGTGGTGGTGGGCGCCTTCGCCTGCCAGTTGCCGCAAGGTTACGTCGCGGCCATGGGCAGCCAGCCCACGCCGCCCTTGTGGCTGAACCTGGACTACCTCAGCGCCGAGGACTGGGTCGAGGGCTGTCATGGATTGCCGTCGCCCCAGGCCAATGGGCTGCGCAAGTTCTTTTTCTTCCCGGGCTTCACCGAGCATACCGGTGGCCTGCTGCGTGAGGCCTCCTTGCTGCCACGTTGCGAGGCGTTCCGGCAGACGCCGGGCGCGCGGGCGCGATTCCTCGAGGCGCTGGGCATCCAGCCCCAGGAGGGCGCACGGCTGATCTCGCTGTTCGCCTACGAGAACCCGCAGTTGGGCAACTGGCTCGATGTGCTGGCCGCCGACGCGCACCCTGTCCATCTGTTGGTGCCACAGGGGCGCATCCTGGGCGATCTCGGCGACTGGCTGGGCGAGGCCGATCTGCCCGTGGGGGCGCTTCATCGGCGCGGGGCCTTGACCGTGCAGGTCCTGCCTTTCGTCAGCCAGGACGACTACGACCGGCTGCTGTGGAGCTGCGATTTCAACGCCGTGCGCGGCGAGGACTCCTTCGTGCGGGCGCAATGGGCCGGTGTGCCGATGCTGTGGCACATCTATATCCAGGAAGAAAACGCCCACTGGGAAAAGCTCGAGGCATTCCTTGCCCTGTATCGACGCGGGCTGTCGGACGCCGCTGGCCAGGCGCTGACCGGGTTGTGGCGCGCCTGGAACATGGACCGCCCGATGGGGCAGGCCTGGCAGGCGCTGCAACCGCACTGGGACGAAGTCCGCGAGCACGCCCGCCAGTGGCAGGCCGCACAGGCCGCTCGGCCGGACCTTGCCACGAGGCTGGTACAGTTTTACCGAAATTCGCTATGATACGCGGCCTCGATTTTTATAAATCCATCCAGATTCGGATACTTCGTAATGAAAACTGGTAAAGAACTGAAACCCGGTACCGTACTGCGGATCGACAACGACCCGTGGCTGGTTCAGAAAGCTGAGTTCACCAAGTCGGGCCGTAACAGCGCGATCATGAAGACCAAGCTGAAGAACCTGCTGACCGGCTACAAGACCGAAACCGTATACGGTGCGGACGACAAGCTGGACGACGTGATCCTGGATCGCAAAGAAGCGACCCTGTCGTTCATCAGCGGTGACTCGTACACCTTCATGGACACCACCGACTACACCATGTACGAACTGAACGCCGAAGACATCGACGCCGTTCTGCCGTACATCGAAGAAGGCATGGAAGACATCTGCGAAGCCGTCTTCTTCGAAGGCCGCCTGGTATCGGTCGAACTGCCGACCACCATCAGCCGTCAGGTCGTCTACACCGAGAACGCCGCCCGTGGCGACACCTCGGGCAAGGTCATGAAGCCTGCCAAGCTGAAGAACGGTACCGAGATCTCGGTTGCCGACTTCATCCAGATCGACGAGTGGATCGACATCGACACTCGCGACAACAGCTTCAAGGGCCGTTCCAAGAAGTAATTGCTTCTTGCGACCCACGAAAAACCCGGCCTTGGCCGGGTTTTTTTGTGCCTGGATCCAGCGGGTTGCCTCGCCCCCTGTGGGAGCGGCCTTGTGTCGCGAAAGGGGCGCGAAGCGCCCCCAGCCGCGTATCACACCGTCACATGCAGGCGCACATCCACATTGCCACGGGTGGCGTTGGAGTAAGGGCAGACCTTGTGCGCCTTCTCCACCAACCCTTCGGCGTCGGCCTGGGCCAGGCCCGGCAGGTTGATGTGCAGGTCGATGTCCAGGCCGAAACCACCGGGGATCTGGCCGATACCGACCTTGGCGGTGATCGACGCGTCAGCCGGCAGGGCTTTCTTCTCCTGGCCGGCAACGAACTTCAGCGCGCCGATGAAGCAGGCCGAGTAGCCGGCGGCGAACATCTGCTCGGGGTTGGTGCCTTCACCGCCCGCGCCGCCCAGTTCCTTGGGGGTGCTCAGCTTGACTTCCAGCTTGCCGTCGCTGGAGCGGGATTTGCCATCACGACCGCCAGTGGAAGTGGCTTCTGCGATGTACAGCGGAGTGACCTTTTGCATCTTGAGCCTCGCTTGTGTGTTGTGCGCCGAGGGCGCGGGGTGGGAATGGGATTAACTTAGCGCGCAATTATTTTGCGTGCAAGATAAATGTTCGACCATTCATCCGAACGGCCATCTCACAGCTTAGCCGTCAGAGATTTTCTTGCAGGTGCGTGCGCAGGGTCAGCAGGTCGGCCTGCAGCTTGCGCAGTTGCTCGGCGCTGTGGCCGCTGGCCTGGAGGATGCAGTGCGGTACACGGCGGGCCTCGACCTGCAACGCACGGCCCTTGTCGGTCAACTGCACGATCACCACCCGTTCATCCTCGCGGCTGCGGTTGCGCTTGAGCAGGCCTTCGCTTTCCAGACGCTTGAGCAGCGGTGTGAGCGAGCCGGGGTCGGTGAGCAGCCGCTGGCTGATTTCGCCCACGGTCAGGCCATCGTGTTCCCACAGCACGAGCATGGCCAGGTACTGCGGGTAGGTCAGGCCCAGCGCTTGCAGCAGGGGCTTGTAGACCTTGGTCATCAGCAACGAGGTCGAGTGCAGGGCGAAGCAGACCTGGTTGTCCAGCAGCAGCTCGTCGCAGGGGGCTTGGGTGTCGGCGTTCATGCAGGTCCTTGAAATCGGTGAGGATTGAAATCTAGCACGCCAATGCTTGGTGCGCTCATGACCAGCGCAGCTCGCTGCGCAGGGCCAGGTCCCACGGCGGGACCGGACTGAAACGGCTCTTGAGGAATTCGAGCAGCAAGCGGCTGCGAGAGTTCGTTTCATGTTCCAGGCGCAGGGCATAAATACCGCTGCTTTCGGGCGCGGGCAGGCCGTTGTCGCAGAACAGTGGCACCAGTTCGCCACGCAGCAGGTAGTCGCTGACCAGCCAGGTGGGCAGATGGGCCACGCCCAGCCCGGCCAAGGCGCCGAACAGCAAGGTCTCGGCGTTGTTGGCAGCCATGCGCATGCGCGCCGGGCGGAACAGGCGGGTCTGCCCCGCGATCTCGAAGCGCCAGGCGAAGGGTGGGGCCAGCCCGTCCCAGTCGAGGCCGTCATGCCCGGGCAATTCGCTGGGGCAGGCCGGCAGGCCACGGCTGGCCAGATAGGCCGGGCTGGCGCAGGCGATGCGGACCATGTAGGCCAGCGGGGTGGCCACCAGTCGCGTGTCGGCCAGGGGGCCTGCGCGCAGCACCAGGTCGACTTCGCCCAGGTGGCTGCCGTGCAGGTCGACGAAGCTGTCGATAAGGCGCAACTGCACATCGAGCCCGGGGTAGGCGACCAGGAAGTCGGCGATGGCCGGCGCCAGATGGCGCCGGCCGAAGGCGGCGGGGGCGTCGATGCGGATCAACCCTTCGGGTGCATTGCTCAGCGACACCGCTTCGGCGCGGGCCAGGCGCAGTTCCTCGATGATGCGTCGGGCTCGTTCGGCGAAGGCGTTGCCCGCCGGGGTGGGGCGCACGGCGTGGGTGCTGCGCGAGAACAGGCGGCTGCCTACCGCGCTTTCCAGGCTGTCGATGCGCCGGGCCACCGCCGAAGGGGTCAGCGGGTGGCGACGGGCGGCGGCGGAGAAGCTGCCGGTTTCCAGCACGTCGAGGAACAGGCTCAGTTGTTCGGTGAGGGTGTCGGGGCTCATGGTGTCTCTGCTTGTGCGTAACGCGCAAAGCCATTGTGCGTTGCTTTGCGTTTCCCCGCCAGCAGCGACTGGGTAGCATGTCGGTCATCTTCTCAATACAGGCGGATGAGGCCCGGATGATCGAGTGGTTGATGTATATCGTGTTGGGTGCGACTCTGGGCACCCTGGGTGGCCTGTTCGGCATTGGCGGCGGGCTGATCGCCATTCCCGCGCTGGGCGTGCTGTTCGGTCTCGACCAGCAACTGGCCCAGGGCACCGCGCTGGTGATGGTGGTGCCCAACGTGTTGCTGGCGCTGTGGCGCTATCACCAGCGCAACCGCATCGAACTGCGCCATGCGCTGCCGTTGTCGTTGTGCAGTTTCGTGTTCGCCTGGCTGGGGTCGATCTGGGCGGTGGGCATCGATGCCCAGTCGATGCGCTTGTACTTCGTCGGCTTTCTGGTGGCGCTGGCGTTGTGGAACGTGGCGCGGATGTTCCTGCCGGTGAAGCCTGCGAGTACCGAGTTGCGCTATCCATGGCCCTGGCTGGGGGTGCTGGGCAGTTTCGCCGGAACCATGGGCGGGCTGTTCGGCGTGGGCGGGGCGGTGGTGGCCACGCCGATAATGACCTCGGTGTTCGGCACCACCCAGGTGGTGGCCCAGGGGCTGTCGCTGGCGTTGGCGGCTCCGAGCACCACGGTGACACTGCTGACCTACGGGTTGCACCAGAGCGTGGACTGGAGCATCGGGATTCCGTTGGCGGTGGGTGGCTTGCTGAGCATCAGCTGGGGGGTGAAGTTGGCGCATGCGTTGCCGGAGAAGGTCTTGCGCACGCTGTTCTGCGGGTTCCTGGTGGTGTGTGCGGTGATGCTTGGGTTCGAGCTTTAGTAGGTAGGGGCTGCTACGCAGCCCTTTCGCGACACAAGGCCGCTCCTACAGAAGATCGCGGCCTTGCCGAGGCGTCGGACCGGTCGCAAAGGGCCGCAAGGCGGCCGTGGATCCCACCCTTCATTTGAACCCTTCGACGATGTACTCGGCCATGCAGTCGGTGATCGGCGAATGCTGCTGGTCGTTGCGCAGCAGCATCACATTGGCCATGTGCAGCTGCGGCAGGCCGTCCTCTTCGTCGAGGATGCGCAGTTCGCCGCCGATCAGGCTCTGCAGCTGAGCGGTCACCGCCAGGCCCGCGGTGACGATGGCGAAGATCGCCGCCAGGCTCGGGCTGGTATAGGCGATGCGGTACTCGATGCCCTGGCGCTCCAGGGCGTTGCAGGTCCAGGCGCGGCAGAAGCAGTCGGTATTGAACAGCGCCAGCGGCATCGGCCGTTGCTCATGGGGACAGAAGCCCTTCGCCGCGGCCCAGACCAGGCGCTCCTGGCGCAGCAGTTGGCCGACCTCGTTGCCCGGCTCGCGGGTGACGATGGTCAGGTCCAGGTCCTGGCGCAGCATCAGTTGCTTGGACGAATCGCAATGCACCTCGACATGGATCAGCGGGTACGCCTGGGCGAAGCGGGTGAGGATGCTCGGCAGGTAGCGCATGGCGTAGTCGTCCGGAGTGCCGATGCGCACCACGCCGACCATGTGCGGCATGCGCAGGGTGTTGAACACCTCGCCATGCAGTTTGAGGATGCGCCGGGCATAGCCCAGCAGCACCTGGCCCTCGGCGGTCAGGCGCACCTGGCGGCCGTCGCGCTCGAACAGCTGGCGCTGCAGGATGTCTTCCTCCAGTCGCTTCATCTGCATGCTCACCGCCGACTGGGTGCGATTGACCACTTCCCCGGCGCGGGTGAAGCCACCTTGCTCGGCGATGGCGACGAAGGTGCGCAGCACATCCGCATCGAGACTCTGATACTGGGACATGGCATCAATCTCCGAGATGCATGGCATCAGAAACATTCGTTGGATTGATCTTAGGCCTGGGTCGAGACTGAAGCCATCCACAAGGAGGACGTCAAGATGAAAGGTCATTTCAACGTTGCTCACCAGCCTGTGTCGACCCTGAACCACTGGCTGCACGACGCCGGCGGCTTGCTGCTGCGCTGGTACGAACTGCACCGCCAGCGCGAGGAGCTGGCGCGCCTGAGCGATGCCACGCTGCACGACCTGGGGTTGTCGCGGGCGGACATCCAGCAGGAGGCCGATCGGCATTTCTGGGAGGATCCGCTACGCAAGTAGGCAGGTGAGGGCTTTGCTGGTTTCTTCGCGGGCATGCCCGCTCCCACAGGTTCATCGCGGCTGAACTTGTGGAAGCGGGCTTGCCCGCGAATGCTATGGTGCAGACACACCAGAAGGGTTGCAGAACAACTGTGAGGTATCAGCATTGCCCCTCGATCTGTCCATTTCCCAGGCTCGCCGCCTGGCCTTGTCCGCCCAGGGTTTCGGCAAGGCGCCGGTCAGCCCGCCAACCTTGGCCAGCCTCAAGCGCATGCTCCAGCGCCTGGGCGTGGTGCAGATCGACTCGGTCAACGCGCTGGTCCGCTCCCATTACCTGCCGCTGTTCTCCCGCCTGGGCGACTATCCGCAGGCCGCCCTCGACCAGCTTGCCTGGGGCAAGAACCGCCAACGCCGGGTGTTCGAGTACTGGGGGCACGAAGCGTCCCTGTTGCCGCTGGAGCTGTATCCTTTGATGCGTTGGCGCATGGCCCGCGCCGCGCAAGGCCAGGGCATCTACCGACAACTGGCAGCGTTCGGCCGCGAGCGTCGGGACGTGATCGACCGGGTGCTGGCGGCGGTGCGCGACCAGGGTGCCTTGGGCGCGGGCAGTCTGTCCACGCGCCAGGAGCGCGCCGGGCCCTGGTGGGACTGGAGCGAGGAAAAGCACGCGCTGGAATGGCTGTTCGCCGCTGGCGAGGTCACCGTGGCCGGGCGTCGTGGTTTCGAGCGCCTGTATGACCTGCCTGAGCGGGTCTTGCCGACGGCCATTCTCGATCAGCCAATGATCAGCGAAGCCGAGGCGCATCAGGGGCTGATGCTGCATGCCGCCAACGCATTGGGCGTGGCCACCGAGCAGGACCTGCGCGACTACTTTCGCCTGTCGCCGCAACAGAGCAAGGCCGCGCTGGCCGAGCTGCTGGCGGACGGGCGTTTGCAGGCCTGCGCCGTGCAAGGTTGGAAGCAGCCGGCCTATGTGTCGGGCACGCCACGGATTCCCCGGCGAATCGAGGCCAGCGCCTTGCTCTCGCCGTTCGATTCGCTGGTCTGGGAACGCAGCCGTACCGAGCGCCTGTTCGATTTCCGCTATCGCCTGGAGATCTACACCCCGGCGCACAAGCGCGTGTATGGCTACTACGTGCTGCCGTTCCTGTACAAGGAACGCATCGCCGCGCGCCTCGACCTGCGCGCCGAGCGCGCCCATGGGCGCCTGGCGGTGCATGCGGTGCACGAAGAGCAAACGGGGCTGGATGAACAGGGCTACCACGCCGTGGCGCTCGGCCTGCGGCAGCTGGCCGGCTGGCTGGGCTTGGAACGGGTGCAGCTCAACTGCCCCCGTGCCGAGGGCGGTCGGCTGCGTCAGGTGTTGCTCAGCGGCGTACCTGCTTGAGGGTTTCGGCGATCAGGAAGGCCAGCTCCAGTGATTGATCGGCGTTCATGCGCGGGTCGCAGTGGGTGTGGTAGCGGTCGGACAGGGCATCCTCGGTGATTGGCCGGGCACCGCCGATGCATTCGGTGACGTTCTGCCCGGTCATCTCGATATGGATGCCGCCGGCATGGCTGCCCTCGGCCTGATGCACCAGGAAGAACTGCTTGACCTCGTCGAGGATCTGCGCGAAGTCGCGGGTCTTGTAGCCGCTGCTGGCCTTGATGGTATTGCCATGCATCGGGTCGGAGCTCCACAGCACCTGGCGCCCCTCGCGCTGGACGGTGCGGATCAACCCCGGCAGATGGTCGCCGACCTTGCCGGCGCCCATGCGCACGATCAGGTTGAGGCGACCGGGGTCGTTGTCCGGGTTGAGCACGTCGATCAGGCGGATCAGCTCCTCGGGGTTCATGCTCGGGCCGACCTTCACCCCGATCGGGTTGTGCACGCCGCGCAGGAACTCGACGTGGGCGCCGTCCAGCTGGCGGGTGCGGTCGCCGATCCACAGCATGTGCGCCGAGCAGTCGTAGTAGTCGCCGGTCAGGCTGTCGCGACGCACGAAGGCTTCCTCGTAGTTGAGCAGGAGCGCTTCATGGGCGGTGAAGAAACTGGTCTCGCGCAGTTGCGGCGCGGTGTCCAGGCCGCAGGCGCGCATGAATGCCAGGGTTTCGTCGATGCGGTTGGCCAGTTGGTGGTACTTGTCGGCCAGCGCCGAGTTGGCGATGAAGTCCAGATTCCATTTGTGCACCTGATGCAGGTCGGCGAAGCCGCCCTGGGCGAAGGCGCGCAACAGGTTGAGGCTGGCGGTGGCCTGGTGGTAGGCCTGCAGCAGGCGCTCCGGGTCGGGCACGCGGCTGGTGGCGTCGAAGCCGATGCCGTTGACGATGTCGCCACGGTAGGCGGGCAGGGTGACATTGCCGATGGTCTCGTCATTGGCCGAGCGCGGCTTGGCGAACTGGCCGGCCATGCGCCCGACCTTGACCACCGGGCAGCCGGCGGCGAAGGTCATGACGATGGCCATCTGCAGCAGCACCTTGAAGGTGTCGCGAATCTTCGCCGCCGAGAATTCGGCGAAGCTCTCGGCGCAGTCGCCGCCCTGGAGCAGGAAGGCCCGGCCCTGGGTGACCTCGGCGAACTGCCGACGCAACTCGCGGGCCTCGCCGGCGAACACCAACGGCGGGTAGCTGGCCAGCGTCTGCTCTACTTTCGACAAGTGGGCGGCGTCCGGGTAGACGGGTTGCTGCTGGATCGGCAGGGCGCGCCAGCTGTCAGGGCTCCAGGGTTGGGTCATCGCAGGCTCTATCGATAAGGAATTCAGGCGTGTCTGCCATGGTACAGCCGCCGGCGTGCTTGTTGCACCCTCGGCATTGGCGGACAATACGCGTTTTGCGCAGGCAGGTGGCAGGGGATGGCAACGGAGCGGGAAGAGCGGCTGCTGGCACGGGTCGAGGATGCCTTTGGCGTCATCAGCGTGTACGAGGTGGAGGACTACCGCTTCCTCGAGTTCGGCGACGCCATCGAGCAGAGCTGTACCTTCATCGCCGACCCCAGCTGGCTGGAGTACGACTACACCCGTGCGATGCTGGCCGGCGCGCTGTGCCACGAGCAGCCCGAGAGCGCGCTGTTCCTGGGTCTGGGCGCCGGCACCCTGACCCAGGCCTGCCTGAAGTTCCTGCCGCTCGACGATGTCGAGGCCATCGAGCTGCGCCCCGATGTGCCGCGTCTGGCCATGGAATACCTGGGGCTGGACGACGATCCTCGGTTGTACGTGCGGGTGGGCGACGCCATCGAGCTGCTGCCCACGGCAGAGAAGGCCGACCTGCTGTTCGTCGACCTTTATACCGACCATGGGCCGGGTGTCGGACACCTGGCCTGGGGCTTTCTGGAGAACTGCCAGAAGCAGCTCAATCCCGGGGGCTGGCTGGTGATCAACCAGTGGGCCGGCGACGATGGCCGGCCGCTGGGCGCGGCGTTGTTGCGCGGGCTGTACCACCGCCATTACTGGGAGCTGCCGGTGAAGGAGGGCAATGTCATCCTGCTGGTGCCGGCGGACCTGGAGCAGACGCTGGACCTCGATGGCCTGCGCGCACGGGCCGATGCGCTGGCGCCGCGGTTGGGGTATTCGCTGGAGTACCTGATCAAGGGCGTCAGGCCGGCCTCCTGAGCATCGTGTTGCCCTCTTAGCGGGTAAAAACAGGCGCAGCATGGAAACGTTTCAGCTTTCATCCTGCGATGGCCGGATGCTGGCCTTTTTCATTGAAATATTTCTCACGGCTTTCGTCGAATTCGGGTATAGTACGCGCCGGTCTTTTAGCGGACCTCAAAATCAGGTGGTGCAAATCCTCCGAATCCAGCTTCGGCTGCGCGTCCGCTAGGCGGACCTCCCCAAGACGTTCCTATTTCAATCGTTTTCGCAAATCCCCGCCGCCAAAGCTGCCTGGGTGACCTTCTGGTCTTTCAAGGCATGTGCAGCTTTGGAGCATGGGTCTTTGCGGATGCACCTAGAGGCAGACCCATGACCCAGGAAACCGGCGGATTCGCCGCTCTCGATCTCAATCCGAACATCGTTGCTGCCGTTCTGGCCACCGGCTATGAAGAGCCGTCGGCCATCCAGCAACAGTCGATCCCGATCATCCTCGCCGGTCACGACATGATCGGCCAGGCGCAGACTGGCACCGGCAAGACCGCTGCCTTCGCCCTGCCGATCCTCAACAAGATCGACGTGAGCAAGCGCGAACCGCAAGCCCTGATCCTGGCGCCAACCCGTGAGTTGGCGCTGCAAGTAGCCACCGCCTTCGAAACCTACGCCAAGCAGATGCCGGGCGTTAATGTGGTGGCCGTTTACGGTGGTGCCCCGATGGGCCCACAGCTGCGCGCCATTCGCAATGGCGCGCAGATCGTCGTCGCGACCCCTGGCCGCCTGTGCGACCACCTGCGTCGTGACGAGAAAGTCCTGTCCACCGTGCAGTACCTGGTACTGGACGAAGCGGACGAGATGCTCAAGCTCGGCTTCATGGACGACCTCGAAGTGATCTTCGACGCCATCCCCGAGTCGCGCCAGACCGTGCTGTTCTCCGCCACCCTGCCGTCGTCGATCCGTTCGATCGCCGAGCGTCACCTGCGCGAGCCCAAGCACGTCAAGATCCAGAGCAAGACCCAGACCGTCACCGCGATCGACCAGGCTCACCTGATGGTCCACGCCGACCAGAAGATCCCGGCCGTGCTGCGTCTGCTGGAAGTCGAAGAGTTCGACGCGCTGATCGCCTTCGTGCGTACCAAGCAAGCCACCCTGGACCTGGCCGCCGCCCTGGAAGCCAAAGGCTACAAGGCTGCCGCGCTGAACGGCGACATCGCCCAGAACCAGCGTGAGCGCGTGATCGACTCGCTCAAGGACGGCCGCCTGGACATCGTCGTCGCCACCGACGTCGCTGCCCGTGGCCTGGACGTGCCGCGTATCACTCACGTGTTCAACGTCGACATGCCGTACGATCCGGAGTCCTACGTGCACCGCATCGGCCGTACCGGCCGTGCCGGTCGCGATGGCCGTGCGCTGCTGCTGGTCACCCCGCGCGAGCGCCGCATGCTGCAGGTGATCGAGCGTGTCACCGGGCAGAAGGTCGCCGAAGCCCGTCTGCCTAACCCGCAGGCCGTGCTGGACGCGCGTATCAAGAAGCTGACCAAGAGCCTGGCGCCGCTGGTGGCCGAGTCCGAGGCCAGCCACGGCGAGCTGTTCGACCGCCTGACCGCCGACCTGGGCTGCACCCCGCGCGCCCTGGCCGCGGCCCTGCTGCGCAAGGCCACCAACGGCCAGGCGCTGGACCTGGCCAGCGTCGAGCGCGAGCAGCCGCTGGTGCCGACCTACACCCCGCGTGAGCGTGGTGAGCGCACCGAGCGTGGCGAGCGCCCTGAGCGTGGCGATCGTGAGCGTCGTGCGCCGATGCCGCTGGCCGAAGGTCGCGTGCGTTGCCGTACCGCCCTGGGTGCCCGTGACGGCATCGCCGCCAAGAACCTGCTGGGCGCGATCCTCAACGAGGGTGGCCTGGCGCGTGACGCCATCGGTCGTATCCAGGTGCGCGACAGCTTCAGCCTGATCGAGCTGCCGGAAGACGGCCTGGAGCGCCTGCTGACCAAGCTCAAGGACACCCGCGTGGCCGGCAAGCAGCTGAAGCTGCGTCGCTACCGCGAGGACTGATCCTGGCGCTGCAATGAAAAATCCCCGGCCTAGGCCGGGGATTTTTTTGCCTGTTCTGGCCTCTTCGCGAGCCAACCCGTTGCCCAGGTCGGGCACGAGGCCGGTGGGAGCGGGTTTGCCCGCGGAGGCCGTTCAGTCGAACCGGTAGATATCCATCCCCAGCGCCCCCAGGGTGAACCCCTGGTGCGTGATACCGAACCGTTCGCCGGCACCCATGGCGAAGTACAGCGGCAGCAGATGTTCGTCGCTCGGATGATTGCGCGCCGCGAACGGCGCCTGGCGCCGATAGTCCAGCAGCGCCGCCTCGTCCCCGGCCTGCAGGCGCTCCACCACCCAGTCGCGAAACGCCAGGGCCCAGGGTTCGATCACATCCGGTCCGGCGTGCCAGTCCAGCTCACCCAGGTTGTGGGTGATGCTACCCGAACCGATCAGCAGCACGCCTTCCTCGCGCAGCGCCGCCAGATTCTGGCCGACCTTCAGCTGCAGGGCGGGGCCGGCCTGGCTGGGTAGTGACACCTGGATCACCGGGATGTCCGCCTGCGGGTACATCAGCGACAGCGGCACCCAGGCCCCATGATCGAATGGCCGTTGTTCATCCAGCCTGGCCCCCAGCCGCTCGGCAACTCGACGAGCCAGTGCCGGTTCGCCGGGGGCCGGGTACTGCACGGCATAGAGCGCGGCAGGAAAGCCGTGGAAGTCGTGCCAGGTCTGCGGTTGCGGATTGGCCATGACCAGCAGCTCACGGCTCTCCCAATGCGCCGACACCAGCACGATCGCCTTTGGACGGGGCAGGGCGCGGGCCAAGCCGGCCAGGGCCGGGCCGCTGGCACCCGGTTGCAGGGCGAGCATGGGCGAACCGTGGGAAATGAACAGGCTGGGCAGCATGGCAGGGTCCTGGCAGGTAAGATGCTGCCATCTTCGATCAGCCTACGATCGAGATCCAATATAAGTTTTCACAGGCTTTTATCGAAAAACCGGGAGGAATCATGGAGCCAGCGTTCTGGCACAAGCGGTGGGCGGACAACCAGATCGGCTTTCACCAACCTCAGGTGAATCCGTACCTGCAGGCGCACTGGCCGGCGCTGGGCCTGGCCCCGGGCGCGCGGGTGCTGGTGCCGCTGTGCGGCAAGAGCCTGGACATGCTCTGGCTGGCCGCGCAGGGGTATCGGGTGCTGGGGGTGGAGCTGTCGCGTCGGGCGGTGGAGGACTTCTTCGCCGAGCATGGGCTGGTGGCGCAGGTTGCCCAGCGTGGCGCTTTCGAGGTGTGGCGCAGCGACGAGGTGGAGTTGTGGTGCGGTGATGTGTTCGCCCTGCGCGCCGAGGATCTGGTGGATTGCACGGGGGTGTATGACCGGGCGGCGTTGATCGCCTTGCCAGTGGCGATGCGCGAGCGATACATGGTGTTGCTGGGCGAGCAGTTGCCGGCGGCCTGCCGCGGTCTGCTGGTGACCCTGGATTACGACCAGGCATTGATCGACGGGCCACCGTTTGCGGTGCCGGACGCCGAAGTGCGGGCAGGGTTTGCCGGGTGGCGGGTGGACGAGGTCGAGGCGCGGGAGATTCTGGGCGAGAGCCCGAAGTTTCTGAAGGTCGGTGTTGAAAGCCTGGTTGAGCGAGTCTA
>NZ_JAOEBG010000027.1 GCF_029836165.1 Pseudomonas sp. GD04091 | reverse complement strand
GCGGTGCGATCAGAAGTCCTTGCACAGCCGCAAGGCGTCGTAGATCGCGGCATGCACGTTGCGCTGGGCCACGCAGTCGCCGATGCGGTACAGCAGGTAACCTTCGCCCGGCTGACTCAGGATCGGCTGCGGCTTGATGGCGAACAGCGCCTCCACGTCGATCTGTCCCTTGTTGCGCGAGCCGTCCTTGAGCGCGTAGTACAACTGCTCGTCGGGGCGAACGCCGTTCTCCACCACCACCTGGTCGACCACGCGTTCTTCCTTGGCGCCGGTGTACTCGTTCTCCAGCACCGCCACCAGCTTGTCGCCTTCGCGGTAGACCTTCTCCAGCATCATGTCGCCGGTCATGATCACTTCTTTGGGGTACATGCTGCGGTAGTAGGTCGGGAAGGTGGTGCCGCCCATGGCCACGCCCGGCTTGATGTCGTCGGTGACGATCTCGACCTGGCTGCCCTTGTCGGCGATGAAGTCGGCCACCGACATGCCGGTGAATTCGCAGATGGTGTCGTACACCAGCACGTTCTTGCCCGGCGCCACCTTGCCGTCGAGCACATCCCAGCTGCTGACCACCAGCCCTTCGGCGGCGCCCCAGTGCTCGTTCTGCTCGAGGAACGAATGCCCGCCCACGGCCAGCACGATGATGTCCGGGCGCAGGTCCTGGATGGTGGCCACATCAGCGGCGGTGCCCAGGCGCAGATCGACCTTCAGACGCGCCAGCTCCAGCTGGTACCAGCGGGTGATGCCGGCGATCTGGTCACGTTGCGGCGCCTTGGCGGCGATGGTGATCTGCCCGCCGATCTGCTCCTTCTTCTCGAACAGGGTCACATCGTGGCCACGTTCGGCAGCCACGCGGGCCGCTTCCATACCGGCCGGGCCGGCGCCGACGATCACCACCTTGCGCTTGGGCCCGGTGGTCTTCTCGATGATGTGCGGCACGCCCATGTACTCACGGGAGGTCGCGGCGTTCTGGATGCACAGCACGTCCAGGCCCTGGTACTGACGGTCGATGCAGTAGTTGGCACCGACGCACTGCTTGATCTGGTCGATCTGGCCCATCTTGATCTTGGCGATCAGGTGCGGGTCGGCCATGTGCGCGCGGGTCATGCCGACCATGTCGACGTAGCCGCCTTCGAGGATGCGCGTGGCCTGGTTCGGATCCTTGATGTTCTGCGCATGCAGCACCGGAACCTTCACCACTTCCTTGATGCCGGCCGCCAGGTGCAGGAACGGCTCCGGCGGATAGCTCATGTTGGGGATGACGTTGGCCAGGGTGTTGTGGGTGTCGCAGCCCGAGCCGACCACGCCGATGAAATCGAGCATGCCGGTGGCGTCGTAGTAGGCGGCGATCTGCTTCATGTCCTCGTGGCTCAGGCCATCGGGGTGGAATTCGTCGCCGCAGATGCGCATGCCCACGCAGAAGTCGTCGCCGACCTCGGCGCGCACGGCCTTGAGCACTTCCAGACCGAACTTCATGCGGCCTTCGAAGGTGCCGCCCCATTCGTCGGTGCGCTTGTTGACACGCGGGCTCCAGAACTGGTCGATCATGTGCTGGTGCACCGCCGACAGCTCGACGCCGTCCAGGCCGCCCTCCTTCGCCCGGCGCGCGGCCTGCGCGTAGTTGCCGATCACCCGCCAGATCTCCTCCACCTCGATGGTCTTGCAGGTGGCGCGGTGCACCGGCTCACGGATGCCCGACGGCGACATCAGGGTCGGCCAGTTGAAGCCGTCCCAGCGCGAGCGGCGGCCCATGTGGGTAATCTGGATCATGATCTTGGCGCCATGCTTGTGCATGGCGTCGGCGAGGTTCTGGAAGTGCGGAATGATACGGTCGGTGGACAGGTTGACCGACGCCCACCACTCCTGCGGGCTGTCGATGGCCACCACCGACGAGCCACCGCAGATCGCCAGGCCGATGCCGCCCTTGGCCTTCTCTTCGTAGTACTTCACGTAGCGGTCGGTGGTCATGCCGCCGTCAGTGGCGTAGACCTCGGCGTGCGCGGTGCTGAGCACGCGGTTGCGGATGGTCAGTTTGCCGATCTGGATCGGCTGGAACATTGCTTCGAATGCCATGACGCAGTCTCCGGCTTACAACGGCTTGACGACGAACAGACCATCTTCGTGGCCTTCTTCCGAGCCACCGTAGACCTGCTCGGCCACGGTGCGGATCGAACTGCCGCGAGCGGCGAGAATCTGGTCCATGGCGCCGGCGAACCAGCCGGTGAACATGTAGTCGACCTTGCGGCCGCACTTGCCATAGACGTACACGAACGCCGAGTGCTTGAGCTTGACGCTGGCGGTGCCTTTATCCAGGTCGATGTCCTGGATCTCGAACAGGCCCCAGCCGCGCTGCGACAGGCGCTTCATGTAGTGCTCGAACACCGCCACGCCTTCCAGGCCATGACATTCGGCCTCTTTCTCGCACCAGTGCCAGGCGGACTTGTAGCCGGCCTTGTAGAGAATCTCGGCGTAGGCGTCGGCGCCCAGGACTTCCTCGATGCCCATGTGGTTGTTGACGAAGAAATGCCGCGGCACGTAGAGCATCGGCAGGGCGTCGCTGGTCCAGACACCGGTCTCGCTGTCGACTTCGATTGGCAATTGCGGGGCGATCTTGGCCATGGAAACTCAACTCCATAAATTTTTTTGTTTGGATGCCCCGGCGTTGCTGGCAGGGGCTTTCAGGCTTTGAGAGCGGCTTTATTCGCCCCAGACGTCCTTGAGGACGTTGACCCAGTTCTCGCCCATGATCTTGCGTACCACACGCTCGGAATGGCCGCGCTTGAGCAGGGTTTCGGTGAGGTTGGGGAACTCGCCGACGGTGCGGATCCCCAGCGGGTTGATGATCTTGCCGAAGTTGGTCAGGCGCCGGGCGTAGCCCTTGTCGTGGGTCAGGTACTCGAAGAAGTCCTGGCCGTGGCCCTGGGTGAAGTCAGTGCCGATGCCGATGGCGTCCTCGCCGACGATGTTCATGGTGTACTCGATGGCCTCGGCGTAGTCGTCGATGGTCGAGTCGATGCCCTTGGCCAGGAACGGCGCGAACATGGTCACGCCGACGAAGCCGCCGTGATCGGCGATGAACTTCAGTTCTTCGTCGGACTTGTTGCGGGGGTGCTCCTTCAGGCCGGAAGGCAGGCAGTGGGAATAGCAGACCGGTTTCTTCGACTCGAGGATGACTTCCTCGGAGGTCTTGGAGCCGACGTGGGACAGGTCGCACATGATGCCGACGCGGTTCATCTCGGCGACGATCTCGCGGCCGAAGCCCGAAAGGCCACCATCACGCTCGTAGCAGCCGGTGCCCACCAGGTTCTGGGTGTTGTAGCACATCTGCACGATGCCCACGCCCAACTGCTTGAACACGTCGACGTAGGCGATCTGGTCCTCGAACGCATGGGCGTTCTGGAAGCCGAAGAGAATGCCGGTCTTGCCCAGTTCCTTGGCCTTGCGGATGTCGGCGGTGGTGCGCACCGGCATCACCAGGTCGCTGTTCTCACGGATCAGCTTCTGGCTGGCGGCGATGTTGTCGACGGTGGCCTTGAACCCCTCCCACACCGACACCGTGCAGTTGGCCGCGGTCAGCCCGCCCTTGCGCATGTCCTCGAACAGCTCGCGGTTCCATTTGGCAATGATCAGGCCGTCGATGACGATGCTGTCGGCGTGAAGTTCGGCTGGGCTCATCAGGCTGTCCCCTTTTATCGAGTTTGTCTGCGCCGAATCCTGTGCCGGCGCTTTGGGGCCAGCATATGCCTGCGGCCGGATGCGCCCCGATGCAAAAACGACAGGGGGTTTGCCGAAAGCGTCAATGGCCGGGCGGACGCGCTCTGGCACGCTACCTGGCAATGAGAGCGAGTCTCGACTGGGCCCCTTGCAAGCCTTTGATGAACTTTTCGTCAGGGAGCTATCGCCAGGACGGGGGCTGAGCGAGAATCCTGCGATTCGTCAGCCTGTTCAGGAGAAAACGGATGAAATCAAAGGCATGGCTGGTCCTGCTGGTCGTCGCTTGCGGCGCCCACGCCGCCGAGGAAGAAAGCACGCCCTGCGACAACGTCGAAAACGACCAGCAGGGCTACGCCTGCGCGGCCTACAACAAGCTGACCGCCGAGCGGGAGCTGAAGGCGGCCTACGACGACCTGATCCAACGCATCCGCGACCAGTATGCGGACGAAAGCGACAAGGCCGCGGCGCTCAGCGCGAAGATGGAGGCCGCCGAAAAGCTGTGGACGCAACTGCGCGATGCCGACTGCAAGGTCGAGACCTATGCCGAAAAACCGGGGAGCAAGGCGTTCGAGGCGGCATGGGACACCTGCGTCGCGCAGCTCAGCGACGAGCGGTCGGAATACCTGCAGTCGATTGGCCAGCAGTGACCAGGCCGGCTTCGAGCGGTGCCGGGGCGATCAGTTGCCATCGCCAGTGAGTTCGACCACATGGGTCTGGTCGAAATGCCCGTCCATGCTGACCTCGTCGACCAGCAACTGCCGCGCCGGCCAGTCGAAGGTCAGGCGCAGGTAGGTGCCGGCATTCAACGCGCCGCTCTTGAAGTTGGGCACACTGGCGAAACCATCGTAATCTCGCCCCACGTACCAGTGGGTGTGCCCGGAGAACACTGCCGCCACCCCATAGGCCTCCAGCAAGGCCGGAAACTCCCGGTAGCGCATCCACTCGTCGCTCCAGTCCTCGCTGTCATGCATGTTGACGATGACCGTCTCGCCGTTGCTTGCGGCCTCCTGCAGCTGCCCTTCCAGCCAGCCCACGGAGCGGGTGATGGAGAAGTGGCGCTTCTGCCTCATTGAAAAGCCACCGCCCGTGCTCCATTGCCGCTCGTAGGTGGGCTCGTGATTCAGCTGGATGATGCGCACCCGCCCGACCGTCACCGAGTAGGAAAGCGAACCGTGGTGGGTGTCATTCTCGAAGCTGTAGTCGAAGGCATTCACCGGTTGCATGGCCTGGACCCAGGCAATGTGGTCGCACACGGCATCCCGGGCGCAGCCATTGTTGGCGCAGTCGTCGACATTGTTCTTGTAGTCGTGGTTGCCCAGCCCTGGCAGCATCAGCGGCCCTCCCACGCCAACGGCCATCTTGCGCAGCATGCTCTGCACCGCCGCACGCTCGTTGCCATGGCCGTACTCGGTGATATCGCCGTTGATCACCACCGGCACATGGTAGGGCTCGTCACGCTCACGGGCGATCGCCCGGTAGACGGAGGCGGTCCTGTACCAGCCCGCCGGCTCGATGTCCTCCAGGTACTCGCTCACGCGCTGACGCATATGGCGGAACGCCTGGGGATCGGAGGCGATGATCATTTTCTGGCGGCCGTCGGGATAGTCGGCAAGCTCGTTCCAGCCGGGGCGGTAATAGTCCTGATAGCGGTCGGTGGTCGTGCTTTCGCAGCCCGCCACAGCCGCATCGGCGCGCCAGGGAGCAGAAGCCAGGACAACAAACAGTGCCAGTGCGAGGCCGGCGAATCGGGTAGTCAGGTGCGTAGGAAACATAGTGGCAATCCATGCTGGGTCAGTGGACTGCCCACGCTATAGAAGCCTCGATCCGACAATCATCGGGAAGCCGCTCCCGCTAAGGCGCAACGCCGAACGCCAAGCGCGCTGGCGTCTGCCGGTCTTCCCGGGGGCAGCAGGCGAACCGCGCCCGGTAGCACCGGGTGAAATACGACGCAGACTCGAAGCCACAGGCAACCCCGACCTCCAGCACGCTCATGTCGGTCTGGCGCAGCAGCTGGCGGGCCTTGTCCAGACGCAGGCGCAGGTAGAAACCGCTGGGCGTGTCGTCCAGGTGCAGGCGAAACAGTCGCTCCAGTTGCCGCCGGGTGACCTGCACCGCCTCGGCCAGTACCTGGGTGTTGAGTGGCAGCTCGGTATTGCGCTCCATCTCACCGATCACCTTCACCAGCTTCTTGTTACGCAGCCCGTAGCGGGTGGCGATCTGCATGCGCTGGTGGTCCTGGCGCGGGCGGATGCGCCCGAGCACGAACTGTTCGGACACCTGCACCGCCAGCTCGCTGCCGTGAGCCTGGGCGATCAGGTCGAGCATCAGGTCGATGGAGGCCGTGCCGCCGGCGCAGGTGATACGTCGACGGTCGATCTCGAACAGCTCCTGGATCACCTGCAGACGCGGGTAGCGCTCCTTGAACGCGTCCAGCGCCTCCCAGTGCAGGGTGGCCCGATGGCCGTCGAGCAGGCCCGCCTCGGCCAGTACCATGGCGCCCGTGTCGATCCCGCCGAGCATCACGCCTTCATGGTCGAGGCGGCGCAGCGCCTGCTGCAACGCCGGGCCATAGCAGACCAGTGGATCGAAACCGGCGACCACCAGCAGCAGGTACCCCTCCTCGGCCTGCCCCAGCGCGCCGTCGACATTCACCGACATGCCATTGCTGGCCTGCACTGCGCCGCCATCGAGGCTCAGCACGCGCCAGCGGTACAGCGGGCCACGGAAGCGGTTGGCCACCCGCAGCGGCTCGATGGCGCTGATGAAGCCCATGGCCGAGAACCCCGGCAGCAGCAGGAAGAGAATGGTTTGCGGCATTGCATGCTCCACGGGAAAGGTGGTCGCCTCCGTGCAATTGTTGGTCGCCAGGGTGCGATTTTCCACCCCGCTGGCAGCGTAGCTTGTTCACACGGCCCGCAGAGGTCGGACCCATAACAATATGCACTGCCGATGGAGAGCCACCATGCAACGCTTTATCCGCCGCAGCCTGTTGTCCCTCGCACTCAGCACCACCGTCGCCACCCCCCTGTTCGCCGCCGAGCCCGCCGTCTGCAAGAACGTGCGCCTGGGCGTGGTCAACTGGACCGACGTGATCGCCACCAGCGCCATGGCCCAGGTGCTGCTCGACGGCCTCGGCTACCGCACCAAGCAGACCAGCGCCTCGCAGCAGATCATCTTCGCCGGTATCCGCGACAAGCGCCTGGACATGTTCCTGGGCTACTGGAACCCGATCATGACCCAGACCATCACCCCGTTCGTCCAGGCCGGGCAGGTCAAGGTACTCGACAAGCCCAGCCTGGAAGACGCCCGCGCCACGCTCGCGGTGCCGAAATACCTGGCCGACAAGGGTCTGAAGACATTCGCCGACATCCACCGGTTCCAGAAGGAGCTGGGCGGCAAGATCTACGGCATCGAGCCGGGCTCGGGCGCCAACACCCAGATCAAGGCGATGATCGCCAAGAACCAGTTCGATCTCGGCAAGTTCCAGCTGGTCGAATCCAGCGAAGCCGGCATGCTCGCCGCGGTCGACCGCGCGGTGCGGCGCAACGAGGCGGTGGTGTTCTTCGGCTGGGCGCCACACCCGATGAACGTGAACATCGACATGGTCTACCTGGGCGACAGCCAGGACGCCCTCGGCCCGGACGAAGGCCGCGCCACGGTGTGGACGGTGACCGCGCCGGACTATGCCGAACGCTGCCCCAATGCCCATCGCCTGCTGGCCAACCTCAGCTTCAGCGCCGAGGACGAGAGCCGGATGATGCAACCGCTGCTCGATCACAAGGATGCCCTGGAGTCGGCACGCCAGTGGCTCAAGGACCATCCCGAAGACAAGGCGCGCTGGCTCGAGGGGGTGACCACCTTCGATGGCAAGCCGGCCGCGGACAACCTCAAGCTCAGCGCCAACTGACAGAACCTCATCGCCTACTCGCACACCGACACGTCAACCCGGCCGGTGTAGGAGCGGCCTTGTGTCGCGAAAGGGGTGCGAAGCGCCCCCAGGATTCATGCATCAGGCATATGTTGATGGGGCCGCTTTGCGGCCCTATCGCGACACAAGGCCGCTCCTACAGAGATCCGGCCCATAGTCACAAAAAGGAATCGATCATGAACCACGACGTCATCATCACCTGTGCCCTCACCGGCGCCGGCGACACGGTCGCCAAGAGCCACCTGGTCCCGGTGACCCCGAAACAGATCGCCGAAGCCGCCGTCGAAGCCGCCAAGGCCGGTGCCACCGTGGTCCACTGCCACGTCCGCGACCCGCAGACCGGTCGCTTCAGCCGCGACGTGAACCTTTACCGCGAAGTGATGGAGCGCATCCGCGAGGCCGACGTGGACATCATCGTCAACCTCACCGCCGGCATGGGCGGCGACCTGGAGATAGGCCCGGGCGAATCGCCCATGGAGTTCGGCCCAGGCACCGACCTGATCGGCCCGCTGGCGCGCCTGGCCCACGTCGAAGCGCTGCTGCCGGAGATCTGTACTCTGGACTGCGGCACCCTCAACTTCGGCGACGGCAACGCCATCTATGTGTCCACCCCGGCGCAGCTGCGCGCAGGGGCGAAACGGATCACCGAGCTGGGCGTGAAGGCCGAGCTGGAAATCTTCGACACCGGCCACCTGTGGTTCGCCAAGCAGATGATCAAGGAAGGCCTGCTGGACGACCCGCTGTTCCAGTTGTGCCTGGGCATCCCATGGGGCGCGCCGGCCGACACCACCACCATGAAGGCCATGGTCGACAACCTTCCTGCCGATGTCACCTGGGCCGGTTTCGGCATCGGCCGCATGCAGATGCCGATGGCCGCCCAGGCGGTGCTGCTCGGCGGCAACGTGCGAGTCGGGCTGGAGGACAACCTGTACCTGGACCGTGGCGTGCTGGCCAGCAACGGCCAGCTGGTCGAGCGGGCGGCCGAGATCATCTCCCGCATGGGGGCCCGCGTGCTGACCCCGGCCGAGGGCCGGGAAAGGATGAACCTCAAACGCCGCTGAACCCATCAACACTCGCAAACGCGCCATAGATCCTGTGGGAGCGGGCTTGCCCGCAAAGCAGGCAGCGCGGTGGATGGCACCGGCTGCGCCGGTGTTCGTGGCGGTGCGGCGGTCCGACAAGCCCGCGCCCACAGGATTGGTATCAATCCAACTAACTCTGTTTTGCCCCGAGGACTCGACATGCCCTTCATCACCGAAATCAAGACCTTCGCCGCCCTGGGTAGCGGCGTGATCGGCAGCGGCTGGGTCGCCCGCGCCCTGGCCCATGGCCTGGATGTGATCGCCTGGGACCCGGCGCCGGGCGCCGAGGCGGCCCTGCGCAAGCGCATCGCCAACGCTTGGCCCGCCTTGCAGAAGCAGGGCCTTGCGCCGGGCGCCTCGCAGGATCGCCTGATCTTCGTCGCCACCATCGAGGAATGTGTACGCGATGCCGACTTCATCCAGGAAAGCGCCCCCGAACGCCTGGACCTCAAACTCGACCTGCATGCGAAGATCAGCGCCGCCGCCAAGCCGAACGCCATCATCGGCTCCAGCACTTCGGGCCTGCTGCCCAGCGAATTCTATGAGTCGGCCACTCACCCCGAGCGCTGCCTGGTCGGCCATCCGTTCAACCCGGTTTACCTGCTGCCGCTGGTGGAAATCGTCGGTGGCAGGAACACCAGCCCCGATGCCATCGAGGCGGCGAAAGCCATCTACACCGCGCTGGGCATGCGCCCGCTGCACGTGCGCAAGGAAGTCCCCGGTTTCATTGCCGACCGCCTGCTCGAAGCGCTGTGGCGCGAAGCGCTGCACCTGGTCAACGACGGCGTGGCCAGCACCGGCGAGATCGACGACGCGATCCGTTTCGGCGCAGGCCTGCGCTGGTCGTTCATGGGCACCTTCCTCACCTATACCCTGGCTGGCGGAGACGCCGGCATGCGCCACTTCATGGCCCAGTTCGGCCCGGCGCTGAAACTGCCCTGGACCTACCTGCCGGCGCCGGAGCTGACCGACAAGCTGATCGACGACGTGGTCGAGGGCACCTGCGAACAGTTGGGCGAGCGCAGCATCGCGGCGCTGGAGCGCTATCGTGACGACACGCTGCTGGCGGTGCTGGAAGCGGTGAAATCCAGCAAGGCCAGGCATGGCATGGCCTTCGGCGACTGAGGAGAGAACCATGCCCGCCCTGACCACCTATCGCACCCGGGTACTGCCGGAATGGGTCGACTACAACGGCCACCTGCGCGACGCCTATTACCTGCTGATCTTCAGCTACGCCACCGATGCGCTGATGGAACGCATCGGCCTGGATGCCGACGCCCGTGGGCAGAACGGGCACTCGCTGTTCACCCTGGAGGCGCACATCAACTACCTGCACGAGGTGAAACTCGATACCGAAGTGTGGGTACGCACGCAGATCATCGGCTTCGACACAAAGCGCCTGCATCTGTACCACAGCCTGCACCGGGCGGGGTTCGACGAGGCGCTGGCGGCCAGTGAACAGATGCTGCTGCATGTGGACCTGGCGGGGCCGAAGTCGGCGCCGTTCAGTGAGCGGAGTGTCGGGTTGCTGCAAGGGTTGGCCGACGAACAACAGGATCTGCCGCCCGCTGCGTTTGCAGGTCGGGCAATGGGTTTGCTCAAAAAAACCTGAAGGCCCTGTGGGAGCGGGTTCACCCGCGAATGCGTCGATGAATTCGACATCGCATTCGCGGGTGAACCCGCTCCCACAGATTAGGTAACCAGCCTAAAAAATAACCCCGGAAAGCCGTGAGCATCCGGGGCCAAGAGCGAGCAACATCCACTGTGCGAGAAGTGAGGGTGACCAAACCCTCGGTGCCGTGAATGACGTCAGTGTGCAGGCTTGCCCGAGTATCGATTTAGCCGGAAACGACCTGTTCTTAGCCAAAGCGGCCATCGCGACATTCTGTCCTTGCCGACCTGCCACGACGGACACAGAATCGGTTCAGATCACAGCAGCGAACAAGGATAAAAAGCCATGATGCATGCGGACTTGATTGATCAGGACGACCTGCTGGGCCAACTGCGCTCGCGGGGCTTCGACATTCCGGCTGGCGCCAGCGCCGAGCAGGCCTGCGAGGTGGTGGTGCGCGGGTTGACCGAGCCCAATGCGCGAGCGCTCAAGGGCATGGTCGAGCAGATGTACACCGGCAGCGCGACAATCCTCCCGGCCGTGCGCCAGGCCATCGACAGGCAGTTGCTGCCGGCGTTGGCGCAGTTCAACAAACGCGCCTGAAGCATTGACTGGCCCTGTGCAGGAGCGGCCTTGTGCCGCTCCTGCACAGGGCCAGTTTTCAGCTACAGGCGCACACTGGCAAAGGTCGACTCGTTGCGCGCCTGGCTCAGCGCCGCCAGCGGCCCGCTGTGTGGCGACAGGGCCATGGCCTGCGGAATCGGCATCATTGCCACCTGCTGGGTGGTGTTCGAGCCCACCCGCTCGTCACGCGGCGGAATGCCGAAGTACTCGCGGTAGCACTTGGAGAAGTGCGGCGTGGAGACGAAGCCACACACCGACGCCACCTCGATGATCGACATCGGCGTCTGCTTGAGCAACTGCCGAGCGCGAATCAGGCGCAGCTTGAGGTAGTAGCGCGACGGCGAGCAGTGCAGGTACTTCTGGAACAACCGCTCGAGCTGACGCCGCGACACCGCCACGTAAACCGCCAGTTCGTCCAGGTCGATCGGCTCTTCGAGGTTGGCTTCCATCAGCGCGACGATTTCCTGCAGCTTCGGCTGGTTGGTGCCCAGCATGTGCTTGAGCGGCACGCGCTGGTGGTCCTGCTCGTTGCGGATGCGCTCGTAGACGAACATCTCGGAGATCGCCGCCGACAGCTCGCGGCCATGATCGCGGCTGATCAGGTGCAGCATCATGTCCAGCGGCGCGGTGCCGCCGGAGCTGGTGAAGCGGTTGCGGTCGAGGGTGAACAGGCGGGTGCTCATGTTCACCCGCGGGTAGGCTTCCTGCATCGCCGCCAGGCATTCCCAGTGCACGCTGCAATCGAAACCGTCCAGCAGGCCGGCGCAGGCCAGCGCCCAGCTGCCGGTGCATACCGCGCCCAGCCGGCGCGACTGGCGGGCCTGGGCCTGGAGCCAGGTGACATGCTCGCGGGTGACGGTGCGCTGGATACCGACGCCACCACAGACGATCACCGTGTCGATCGGTGGCGCGCTGTGCATCGCGGCATCGGGCGTGATCTGCAGGCCATCGCTGGCCCATACCTGGCCGCCGTCGACGGTCAGCGTGTGCCAGCGGTACAGCTCGCGGCCGGACAGCTGGTTGGCCATGCGCAGCGGCTCGACCGCCGACGCCAGGGAAATGAGGGTGAAGTTGTCCAGCAGGAGAAAGCCGATGGACTGGGGTGCTGTGCGGTTCTGGGTTGGGTTCCCGGAGGTGTACGACGTCATCGCGATTTCTCCTCACACAATGCAGGGTGTGCCTCAGGCGAGCACTGTTCTTGTAATGGCCCCGTTTCGTATGCAGGGGCTTTGCCAATCTCAACGCAAATGGCATGCCTGAAATTGAACGCTCATCCAACAAAACCCAAAAACGACGCCGGCATGCACCTTCCAGCGGCCTGGGCCATGAGCCTTGGGTCAAACGCAAACAGGCGAGCCAGTGCCCCTGCGTGTCACCCCTGAGCAATTCGGTAGCACTTGTGGGAAGGTTGCCCAGATGCGACAGACTTGAGTGTCACCGACAACGACCCTGCTGGTAACGACAGGCGACGGCCGGTAGATGACAGCCGACGCGCCAGAATGTGGCGCATCGGTCAGGCTTGGGCGAAAACGGCGCATCAGCACTCGATGACGCTGACCGCCAGGCCCCCACGCGAGGTTTCCTTGTACTTGTCGTGCATGTCGGCGCCGGTGTCGCGCATGGTGCGAATCACCTGGTCGAGGGAAATGAAGTGCTCGCCATCGCCACGCAGGGCCATCTGCACGGCGTTGATCGCCTTCACCGCGGCGATGGCGTTGCGTTCGATGCACGGCACCTGGACCAGGCCGCCGACCGGGTCGCAGGTCAGCCCGAGGTTGTGCTCCAGGGCGATCTCGGCGGCATTCTCCAGTTGTGCCGGCGTGGCGCCGAGCACGTCGGCCAGGCCCGCGGCGGCCATGGCGCAGGCCGAACCGACCTCGCCCTGGCAACCGACCTCGGCGCCGGAGATTGAAGCGTTCTTCTTGCACAGGATGCCCACCGCCGCCGCGCCGAGGAAAAAATCCACCACGTTGGATTCGTCCACCACATCGGAAAAGCGCATGTAGTAGTGCAGCACCGCCGGAATGATCCCCGCCGCGCCATTGGTGGGCGCGGTGACCATGCGCCCGCCGGCGGCGTTCTCTTCGTTGACCGCCAGGGCGTACAGGTTGACCCACTCCATGGCGCTCATGGTCGAGCCGATCACGTTGGGCTTGCCCAGCTCCTGCAGGCTGCGGTGCAGGCGGGCGGCGCGGCGGCGCACGTTGAGGCCGCCGGGCAGCGTGCCTTCATGCTTGAGGCCGTTGTTCACGCACTCCTGCATCGCATGCCAGAGCTTGAGCAGGCCGGCGCGGATCTCCTGCTCGCTGCGCCAGACCTTTTCGTTTTCCATCATCAATTGCGACACGCGCAGGTCGTTTTGCCGGCACAGGCGCAGCAGTTCGGCGGCGCTGTCGAAATCGTACGGCAACACGGTCCGGTCGGCGTCGAGCACGCCGCTGGCGGCCTGGGCGGCATCGACCACGAAGCCGCCGCCCACCGAATAGTAGGTGTCGCGGTGCAGCTCGCCGCCCTCGCCTTCGGCGATCAGGGTCATGGCGTTGGGGTGATAGGGCAGGTTCTCGTCCAGCAGCAGCATGTCGCGGGCCCAGACGAATTCGATGGGCAGGCGGTTGTCGAGCTTGAGCACGCCGGTTTCGCGCAGGTCGGCGATGCGCGCAGTGATCTGACTCGGGTCGATGGCGTCGGGCCATTCGCCCATCAGGCCCATGATGGTGGCGTTGTCGGTGCCGTGGCCGACCCCGGTGGCCGACAGCGAGCCATACAGGCGCACTTCGATGCGCCGCACCCGCTCCAGTTCGCCGCGCTCGCGCAGGCCCTGGACGAACAGCGCGCCGGCGCGCATGGGGCCGACGGTGTGGGAGCTGGAGGGCCCGACGCCGATCTTGAACAGGTCGAACACGCTGATGGCCATTGTCGAATCACCTCTTGATGGGCTTGTCTCGCAGCGCCGAACGAAGCCTTGCGCAACTGCTAGGCTGAACGTTCGAGCCGCCTTGGAATGCTCGCATCATCGGGCTTTTGCCCGCCCCCTCGCCGTCTGCAACCGACGTACTTTTGTCCAGCAGCGCCGCCGCTGCACCGGCCCTGCGCGCGCCGTTTTCCAGCGCCCGGACGACGCAAAAACCGAGGCTTGGGGGTGGAAAAACCCAGTTACGACATCGTCCGTACTGGATACGACCCTTCCTGTACTGGATACGACGCCACCAGTAGGCGATTGCCGAACGCTGGAGGATTATCGAAAGCGACTCGTATTGCACGGCCTCGCATCCTGCCCTCTGCAGGCCTGGTCGACCGGAGCCCTGAGAACGCCCGGCGACCCACGCGAACCCGAAGATAAAATCACAGGAGTCCATCCATGAAAGGTTCACCCTCGCTGTTGCTGGTCGCGTTGCTGTCCGCTCCGCTGCTGGCCCAGGCCGCCGAACCCGAGCAGTGCCAAACGGTGCGCTTCTCCGATGTCGGCTGGACCGACATCACGGTCACCACCGCGACCACCAGCGTCGTGCTCGAAGCCTTGGGCTACAAGACCCACACCACCATGATCTCGGTACCGGTGACCTACAAGTCGCTGGCCACCGGCAAGGACCTGGACGTGTTCCTCGGCAACTGGATGCCGACCATGGAGAACGATATCAAGCAGTACCGCGACGCTGGCACCGTCGAGACCGTGCGCGCCAACCTGGAGAACGCCAAGTACACCCTGGCCGTGCCCCAGGCGCTGTATGACAAGGGCCTGAAGGACTTCTCCGACATCCCCAAGTTCAAGCAGGACCTCAAAGGCAGGATCTACGGCATCGAGCCGGGTAACGACGGCAACCGCACCATCCAGAAGATGATCGACGACAACGCCTTCGGCCTGAAGGACGCCGGTTTCCAGATCGTCCAGTCCAGCGAGGCCGGCATGCTGGCGCAGGTCGACCGGGCGCAGAAACGCGACGACGCGATCGTCTTCCTCGGCTGGGAACCGCACCCGATGAACACCCGTTTCAAGATGCAGTACCTGACCGGCGGGGACGCCTACTTCGGCCCCGACCTCGGCAAGGCCACGGTGCTCACCAACACCCGCAAGGGCTATGCACAGGAGTGCGGCAACGTTGGCCAGCTGTTGAAGAACCTGTCGTTCGAGCTCAAGGACGAAAGCACCATGATGGGTTATGTCCTGGACGACAAGATGAAACCCGAAGCCGCGGCCAGGAAGTGGCTCAAGGACAACCCCGGCAAGCTGGATGCCTGGCTGGCCGGCGTGACCACCGTGGACGGCAAGCCCGGCCTCGAGGCGGCCAAGGCCAAACTGACGCAATAACGCAAGACGCCATGGCAACACCGCGGGGCGGGACCGTGCCCGCCCCGGACTGATTTCAATCTTTGCAGGTGGAAGCTCGCTATCATGCTTATCGATCAGAAAATACCCCTGGGGCAGTACATCGCCTCATTCGTCGAATGGTTGACCCAGAATGGCGCCAGCTATTTCGACGCCATCGCCGCAGGCCTGGAATTCATGATCCATGGGGTCACCAGCGCCCTGACCTGGTTCAACCCGTTCGTGCTCATCGCCCTGTTCGCCGCCCTCGCGCACCTGATCCAGCGCAAGTGGGCGCTCACCGTCTTCGTCGCTTTGTCATTCCTGCTCATCCTCAACCTGGGCTACTGGCAGGAAACCATGGAAACCCTGGCGCAGGTCACCTTCGCCACGGTGGTCTGCGTGGTCATCGGCGTGCCGCTGGGCATCGCGGCCGCGCACAAGCCGATGTTCTACACCGCCATGCGCCCGGTGCTCGACCTGATGCAGACCGTGCCCACCTTCGTCTACCTAATCCCCACCCTGACCCTGTTCGGTCTGGGCGTGGTGCCGGGGCTGATCTCCACCGTGGTGTTCGCCATCGCCGCGCCGATCCGTCTCACTTATCTCGGCATCTGCGACGTGCCGCAGGAGCTGATGGATGCCGGCAAGGCCTTCGGCTGCTCGCGTCGCCAGCTGCTGACCCGCATCGAACTGCCCCACGCCATGCCGAGCATCGCCGCCGGCGTGACGCAATGCATCATGCTGTCGCTGTCGATGGTGGTGATCGCCGCCCTGGTGGGCGCCGACGGCCTGGGCAAGCCCGTGGTCAACGCACTGAACACCGCCGATATTTCCCTGGGCTTCGAAGCGGGCCTGGCCATCGTGCTGCTGGCGATCATGCTCGACCGTATCTGCAAGCAACCGGAGCTGCCGGTAAGGGGTGAGGCATGAGCATCATTCGGTTCGAAGATGTCGACGTCATCTTCTCCAGCAAGCCACGCGAGGCGCTGGCCCTGCTCGACCAAGGCCAGACTCGCGAGCAGATCCTCAAGCAGACCGGCCTGGTGGTCGGCGTCGAGAAAGCCAACCTGGATATCAACAAGGGCGAGATCTGCGTGCTCATGGGCCTGTCCGGCTCGGGCAAGTCGAGCCTGCTGCGCTGCATCAACGGCCTGAACACCGTGAGCCGCGGCAAGCTGTTCGTCGAGCACGAAGGCAAGCACATCGACATCGCCCACTGCACCCCGGCGGAGCTGAAGATGATGCGCACCAAGCGCATCGCCATGGTGTTCCAGAAGTTCGCCCTGATGCCCTGGCTGACGGTGCGCGAGAACATCAGCTTCGGCCTGGAGATGCAGGGCCGCCCGGAAAAGGAACGGCGCAAGCTGGTCGACGAGAAGCTCGAGCTGGTGGGCCTGACCCAATGGCGCAACAAGAAGCCGGACGAACTCTCCGGCGGCATGCAACAGCGCGTGGGCCTGGCCCGGGCGCTGGCGATGGACGCCGACATCCTGTTGATGGACGAGCCGTTCTCGGCCCTCGACCCACTGATCCGCCAGGGCCTGCAGGATGAACTGCTGGCCCTGCAGAGCAAGCTGAGCAAGACCATCGTGTTCGTCAGCCACGACCTCGACGAGGCCCTGAAGCTGGGCAGCCGCATCGCGATCATGAAGGACGGGCGGATCATCCAGTACAGCAAGCCCGAGGACATCGTGCTAAACCCGGCCGACGAGTATGTGCGCACCTTCGTCGCCCATACCAACCCGTTGAACGTGCTGTGCGGGCGCAGCCTGATGCGCAGCCTGGACAACTGCAAGCGGGTCAATGGTTCGGTGTGCCTGGACCCGGGTATCGATTCATGGCTGGACCTTGGCGAGGGTGGTTCGATCAAGCGTGCACGCCAGGGCCAGAACGGGCTGGACATGCAGAACTGGGCACCGGGGCAGGACGTCGGGCTGCTGGAACGCAGGCCGACCGTGGTGCACGCCGATATCGGCATGCGCGAGGCCCTGCAGATTCGTTACCAGACCGGCAACAAGCTGGTGCTGCAGGAGAACGACAAGGTGGTGGGGATTCTTGGGGATACCGAGCTTTACCATGCCTTGCTTGGCAAGAACCACGGGTGATGCCTCTGGGGCCGCTTCGCGGCCCTTTCGCGACACAAGGCCGCTCCTACAGGCATACGCGTTCCCCTGTAGGAGCGGCCTTGTGTCGCGAAAGGAGGGCAAAGCCCTCCCAGCAATTGCTCAGCGCACGACGATCCCACGCGAAGCCATGTAGGCCTTGGCCTCCGGCACCGTGTACTCGCCAAAGTGGAAGATGCTCGCTGCCAGCACCGCGCTGGCATGCCCTTCCAGGATCCCGTCGGCCAGGTGCTGCAAGTTACCCACACCACCCGAGGCGATCACCGGAATCCCCAGCGCATCGCTGATGGCCCGGGTCACGCCCAGGTCGAAGCCGTTCTTCATGCCGTCCTGGTCCATGCTGGTCAGCAGGATCTCGCCGGCACCCAGGCCTTCCATCTTCTTCGCCCACTCCACCGCATCCAGCCCGGTCGGCTTGCGCCCACCATGGGTGAAGATCTCCCAACGCGACGTTTCGCCCGGGCCGGAGACTTTCTTGGCGTCGATGGCGACGACGATGCACTGCGAACCGAAACGGTCCGCCGCCTCGCCGACGAATTCCGGGTTGAACACCGCGGCGGTGTTGATCGACACCTTGTCGGCACCGGCGTTGAGCAGGTTGCGGATATCCTGCACGGTACGCACGCCACCGCCCACGGTCAGCGGGATGAACACCTGGCTGGCCATGCGCTCGACGGTATGCAGGGTGGTGTCACGGCCATCGACGCTGGCGGTGATGTCGAGGAAGGTGATCTCGTCCGCGCCCTGCTCGTTGTAGCGACGGGCGATCTCCACCGGGTCGCCGGCATCGCGGATGTTCTCGAACTTGACGCCCTTGACCACCCGGCCGTTGTCCACGTCCAGGCAAGGGATGATGCGCTTGGCCAGTGCCATGGTCGTTCCTCAGCCTTGGTAGTTGTCGCAGAAGGCCTGGGCCTCGGCGACGTCGAGGGTGCCTTCGTAGATGGCACGGCCGGTGATGGCGCCGATGATGCCCGGGGCCTTGGCATCGAGCAGGGCCTTGATGTCGCCCAGGTTGTGGATGCCGCCCGAGGCGATCACCGGGATCGAGGTGGCTTCTGCCAGCGCCTTGGTGAACGGCACGTTGCAGCCCTGCATCATGCCGTCCTTGGCGATGTCGGTGTAGACGATCGCCGAGACGCCATCGGCCTCGAAGCGCTTGGCCAGGTCGATGACCTGCACCGAACTGACTTCAGCCCAGCCGTCGGTGGCGACGAAGCCGTCTTTCGCATCAAGACCGACGATGACCTTGCCCGGGAAGGCCTTGCACGCTTCGGCGACGAACTCGGGCTGCTTGACCGCCTTGGTGCCGATGATCACGTGGCTGACGCCGGCCTTGACGTAGTGCTCGATGGTTTCCAGCGAGCGGATGCCGCCGCCGATCTGGATCGGCAGGTTCGGGTAGCGCCTGGCGATGGCGGTAACCACTTCACCGTTGACCGGCTGGCCTTCGAAGGCGCCGTTGAGGTCGACCAGGTGCAGACGGCGGCAGCCACCCTCGACCCACTTGGCGGCCATGCTCACCGGGTCGTCGGAGAATACCGTGGAGTCTTCCATGCGGCCTTGGCGCAGGCGTACGCAGGCACCGTCCTTGAGATCGATAGCGGGGATAATCAGCATCTTGGCAACCTGTCTTGTTCGTTGGTTTCAGGGCTTCTCGAGCGCCCACAGGTCGCTTTCGATGCTCTCGAACCGCTCCTTGAGGTGCAGCTGAACATCGGCAATCGCCCTGTTGTAGTAAAGGGGTGCAATTTCCTTGCTGAACAGCTCGAGTACCTCGGCCACCTCGAACGACCCCAGCTCCAGCTCGAAGCGGTCTTCGAGGAAGCGCTTGAGCGTGTCGAGCGCTGCGCGCTCCTGCTCCGGGGTCAGGGTGAGGACGGGGGCCTTGGTCCGCGATCTGCTCATTTACCAGCGCCCGTCCCAGGCGACGAAGTTCTGCAGCAGCTGCAGGCCATGGGTGTGGCTCTTCTCCGGGTGGAACTGCACGGCGAAGCGCGAGCCGTCGGCCAGCGCGGCGGCGAAGTCGACGCCATAGTGGCCGCGACCGACCACCTGGCCCGGCTTGCCGGCATTGATGTAGTAGCTGTGCACGAAGTAGAAGCGCGCACGGTCGGGGATGTCGTGCCACAGCGGGTGGTCGAGGGTCTGGCTGACTTCGTTCCAGCCCATGTGCGGCACCTTCAGGTGCTCGCCATCTTCCTTCAGGTCCTTGCCGAAGAAGCGCACCTGGCCGGGGAACAGGCCGATGCAGTCGACGCCGTCGTTCTCTTCACTGTGGTCGAGCAGGGCTTGCATGCCGACACAGATGCCGAGGAACGGGCGATCCTGGCTGACCTCGCGCACCAGGCTGTCGAAGCCCAGGCGACGGATCTCAGCCATGCAGTCGCGGATCGCACCGACGCCGGGGAACACCACGCGGTCGGCTTCACGGATGACGGCGGCATCGCTGGTCACCAGCACCTTGCCGGCGCCCACGTGTTCGAGGGCCTTGGCCACCGAGTGCAGGTTGCCCATGCCATAGTCGATTACGGCTACCGTCTGCATTTACAGGCATCCCTTGGTCGAAGGCATCTGCCCGGCCATGCGCTCGTCCTGCTCGATGGCCATGCGCAGCGCGCGGCCGAAGGCCTTGAACACGGTCTCGATCTGGTGGTGGGTGTTGTGGCCGCGCAGGTTGTCGATGTGCAGGGTCACCAGGGCGTGGTTGACGAAGCCCTGGAAGAACTCCTGGAACAGGTCGACATCGAAACCGCCGACCGTGGCGCGGGTGTAGGGCACGTGCATCTGCAGGCCCGGACGGCCGGAGAAGTCGATGACCACGCGCGACAGCGCTTCATCCAGCGGCACATAGGCATGGCCGTAGCGGAAGATGCCCTTCTTGTCACCGATGGCCTGGGCGAAGGCCTGACCGAGGGTGATGCCGACGTCCTCGACGGTATGGTGATCGTCGATATGCAGGTCGCCCTTGCACTCGATGTCCAGATCGATCAGCCCATGCCGGGCGATCTGGTCGAGCATGTGTTCAAGGAAAGGCACACCGATTTCGAATCGGGCCTTGCCGCTGCCATCGAGGTTGATCGAGCACTTGACCTGGGTTTCCAGGGTGTTGCGCTCGACGGAAGCCTTACGTTCGACCATCACCAGCTCCGCAAAATCATTGGGCGAAAAGGGCTCCATTATAGGCCCAGATCGCGCCGGCTTGAAACGCGGATGACATATGGCAGGGCTAGTAATTACGGGGGCGGGACAGGTCTACAGGTCTATACAAGCACCTTTAGGGGCTGCTTCGCAGCCCATCGCGACACAAGGCCGCTCCCACAGGAACCTCGTAACCCTGAAGTACGCAACGCCTGTGGGAGCGGCCTTGTGTCGCGAAAGGGGCGCAAAGCGCCCCCAATGCCTCTACCTCAATGGAACAGCACCGCCGTCTTCTGCAAGGTGATCCACACCCCCCAGGCCAGCGGAATCACCACCACGGCCCAGGCCAGCAATACCAATGGCAGACTGCCCGGCGCCGCATGCCACTCCAGCGAGCGCGCCGAATCCGCGCCCTTGTCATGGCTCAGCGCCCGCTCGGCCGCCAGTTCGGCATCGGTCATGAAGTACTTGTCCGCCACCGGCCGCACCAGCATGTTGCAGATAAACCCCAGCACCAGCAGGCCCGCCAGGATGTACAGGGTCATGTCATAGGCCGCCGCCCGCTCCACGCCCGCCGCCAGCTGCGCCTCGCGCAGGTAGGTGATCAGCACAGGGCCGAGCACGCCTGCCGCCGCCCAGGCGGTCAGCAGGCGACCGTGGATCGCGCCGACCATCTGTGTGCCGAACAGGTCGGCCAGGTACGCCGGCACGGTGGCGAAGCCGCCGCCGTACATCGACAGGATGATGCAGAACGCGGCCACGAACAGCGCCACGTTGCCGATGTGCCCCATGTTGGGCACCAGGCTGTAGAGCCCCACGCCCAGGGCGAAGAAGGCGAAGTAGGTGTTCTTGCGCCCGATGTAGTCGGAGAACGACGCCCAGAAGAAACGCCCGCCGATGTTGAACAGGCTGAGCAGCCCGGTGAAGCCGGCGGCGATGGCGGCGATCTGCGCCAGCTGCGCGGCGTTCAGCTCGCCGAAGGTCAGTTCGTTGCCCAGCAGCTTGCCGGCGAACACTTCCTGCAGCAGCGGCGAGGCCATGCCGAGGATGCCGATACCGGCCGACACGTTCAGGCACAGCACCAGCCACACCAGGGCGAACTGCGGGGTCTTCCAGGCCACGCTGACGTGTACATGACGGTCGGTGACCATGGCATTTGCCTTCTTCGCCGGCGGCGTCCAGCCTTCAGGCTTCCAGCCGGTCGGCGGCACGCGGTAGGCCAGTGCACCGGCGGTCATGAACACGAAGTAGATCGCGGCCATGGCGACGAAGCTCTGCCATACGCCCACCTCGGTCGGGCTGGAGAAATGCCCCATCAGCGCGGTGGCCAGCGGCGCGCCCACCATGGCCCCGCCACCGAAGCCCATGATCGCCATGCCGGTGGCCATGCCGCGCTTGTCCGGGAACCACTTGATCAGCGTCGACACCGGCGAAATGTAGCCCAGGCCCAGGCCGATCCCGCCGATTACCCCCGAACCCAGCCACATCAGCCACAGCTGGTGGGTCTTCACGCCGATCGCCGAGATCAGCAGGCCGCCGCACCAGCACAGCGCCGACACCAGGCCGGCCTTGCGCGGGCCGGCGTGCTCCAGCCAGCCGCCGAGCACCGCGGCCGAACAGCCGAGGAACACGAAGAACAGGGTGTAGATCCAGCTGAGCATGGAGATCGGCCAGTCACACTCGGCGCTGAACAGGCGGGCGACGAAGCCCATGTCCGCGGCGCAGGCGACCGGCGCGCTGACGCCCAGGGCTTGGGACAGCGGCAGCCAGAACACCGAGAAGCCATAGGCCATGCCGATGCACAGGTGGATGGCCAGGGCCGCCGGGGGCACCAGCCAGCGGTTGAAGCCCGGACGGGCGATGATGCGCTCCTTCGACAGGAAGCCTGGCGCGCTCGCCACCGCCCCCGCCGTGATACTGCTGTTCATGGATTGATCCTTCTTGTAGGTGGGCGATGCTCGCGGAGGGCTCTGTATGGCTGCACGCAAGGCAGCCCGGCCGCTTCGGGCGACACCCCGCGACAATGGGTCGCGGAGGCTCCACGGGCGGCGCAAGATTACCAGCAGCCGATGACATGAAAGCAATCTGATATCGTGTTTTTTTCGTCAACTGAAACGATCAATCCGGTATCGGTGGCGCCTGCATCGCCGGCAAGCCGGCTCCCACAAGGACAGCGCAAGTCTTGAGGCCAGCGCGGTCGATGTGGGAGCCGGCTTGCCGGCGATGAGGCCCGGACAGGCAATAAATGAACTGTCGTCATTGCCACTGTCGAAATGTCGGATACGCAGAGCCAGGTGCCGCGGCGTTATACTCGCCGCTGAATTTCACAATCGGACTACAAGGACTCGCCCATGAAAGCGTTCGGCAAAATCCTGGGGCTGGGGCTTCTCGGGTTGTTGCTGATCATCGTGGCGCTGGGCTTCGCCCTGACCCACCTCTTCGATCCCAACGACTACAAAGACGAAATCCGCCAGCTGGCCCGCGACAAGGCCCACGTCGAGCTGACCCTCAACGGCGACATCGGCTGGAGCCTGTTCCCCTGGCTGGGCCTGGAGCTGCACGAGGCGAGCATCGCCACCCTGAACAACCCCAAGGTGCCCTTCGCCGACCTGCAGATGCTCGGCCTGTCGGTGCGCGTGCTGCCGCTGCTGCGCCGCGAGGTGCAGATGAGCGACGTGCGGGTCGAGGGCCTGAACCTCACGCTGACCCGTGACGCCAACGGCCACGGCAACTGGGAAGACATCGGCAAGCCACTGCCGGATCCGGCCGTCGCCACCGCGCCCGCCGCCACACCGGCGCAAACGCCCGCTGGCGAGCCGGCCAAGCCGCAAGGCAACGAGCGTTCGGTCAAGCTGGACATCGACAGCCTGACCGTGAACAACGCCCGCGTGCTGTACACCGACGAGCAAGTCGGCAAGACCTACAGCGCCGAAAGCATCCAGCTGAGCACCGGCCCCGTGCACGAAGGCGCGAACATCCCGCTCAAGGCCAGCGCGTTCCTCAGCGCCAGCCAGCCGAACATGAAGGCGCGCACCGAGCTCACCGGCGAGCTGCGCTTGGACCGCAAGCTCAAGCGCTACAACCTCGAAGACATGCGCCTGTCCGGCGAGACTTCGGGCGAGCCACTGGCCGGCAAGACCATGACCTTCGCCGCTCAGGGCCAGGTGCTGGTCGACCTGGCCGCCAACGTCGCCTCCTGGAGCGGCCTGAAAGTCTCCGCCAACCAGTTGCGCGCCCTGGGCGAACTGAACGTGCGTGACCTGGACAAGGCTGCGCAGGTCAGTGGCGCCCTGTCCATCGCCCAGTTCGACCTGCGTACCTTCCTCGACGGTGTCGGCCATCCGCTGCCAACCACCGCCGACCCGGCCGCGTTCAAGAAGCTGGAGCTGGTCACCCGACTGCAGGGCACACAGAACAGCCTGGCGCTGGAAGACCTGGCCGTGAAACTGGACGACAGCACCTTCAGTGGCCGCGTGGCCGTCGAAGACTTCGCCAAGCAAGCCCTGCGCGTGCGCCTCAAAGGCGACACGTTCGACGCCGATCGCTACTTCCCGGCCAAGAGCGAGCAAGCCAAGGGCGCCACGGCGGCGCGCCAGGCCGAGGTCAAGCAGCAAGAGGCCGCCGCCGTCGCCGGCGCGGGCTCCACGCCGCTGCCCAACGCGCCGACCCAGGTGGCCTGGAGCAACGACAAGCTGCTGCCGGTGGATCGCCTGCGCGCCCTCGACCTGCAGGCCGACCTGTCGTTCGGCGCCCTGACGCTGGACAAGCTGCCCATCAGCGACGCCCAGCTCACCGCGACCGGCCAGGGTGGCCTGATCACCCTGCAGACTCTGCGCGGCGGCCTGTACAACGGCACCTTCGAAGCCAAGGGCACCGTCGACGTGCGTCCCGCCGTGCCGCAGATCGGCGTGAACACCAAGATCAATCGCGTGCCGGTGGAGCATTTCATCAAGCGCGAAAGCCCGGATCAGGCGCCGCCCGTGAAGGGCCTGCTGACCCTGAACAGCGACCTCACCGCCACCGGCAACAGCCAGAAGGCCCTGGTCGATACGCTCAACGGCAACGCCAGCTTCACCATCAGCGACGGTGTGCTGGTCAACGCCAACCTCGAGCAGCAGCTGTGCCAGGCCATCGCCACCCTCAACCGCAAGCAGCTCAGCGGCGAGCCACGAGGCAAGGACACACCCTTCCAGGAACTGCGCGGCAGCCTGGTGTTGCGTAACGGCGTGGCCAGCAACCCCGACCTCAAGGCGCGTATCCCCGGCCTGACCGTCAACGGCCATGGCGACCTCGACCTGCGCGTGCTGGGCATGGACTACAACGTCGGCGTGATCGTCGAAGGCGACCAGCGCGCCATGCCCGACCCGGCCTGCCAGGTCAACGAGCGCTATGTCGGCGTCGAAGTGCCGCTGCGCTGCCGTGGCCCGCTGGAACTGGGCGCCAAGGCCTGCCGCCTGGACCAGGACGGCCTGGGCAAGGTCGCGGCCAAGCTGGCCGGCAACCGCTTGAAGGACAAGATCGATGAAAAGCTCGAAGAAAAACTCGGAGACAAGGTGAGCCCGGAACTCAAGGATGCGCTCAAGGGGCTGTTCAAGCGATGACCCCTCAGCAGTTCTCCTGCGCCGTGCTGGAGTGGTACGACCAGCACGGCCGGCATGACCTGCCCTGGCAACAGGGCATCACCCCGTATCGGGTGTGGGTCTCCGAAATCATGCTGCAGCAGACCCAGGTGAGCACCGTGCTCAACTATTTCGACCGCTTCATGCAGGCGCTGCCGACCGTGCAGGCCCTGGCCGAGGCGCCGGAAGACGAAGTGCTGCACCTGTGGACGGGCCTGGGCTACTACACCCGCGCCCGCAACCTGCAGAAAGCCGCGAAGATCGTCGTCGAGCAGCATGGCGGCGAGTTTCCGCGCAGCGTCGAGCAGCTCACCGAACTGCCCGGCATCGGCCGCTCCACCGCCGGTGCCATCGCCAGCATCAGCATGGGCATCCGCGCGCCGATCCTCGACGGCAACGTCAAACGCGTGCTGGCCCGCTTCAGCGCCCAGGCCGGCTACCCCGGCGAGCCGAAAGTGGCCAACCAGCTCTGGGCCACCGCCGAACGCTTCATGCCGATGACCCGGGTCAACCACTACACCCAGGCAATGATGGACATGGGCGCCACGCTGTGTACCCGCAGCAAGCCCAGCTGCCTGATCTGCCCGCTGCAGCGCGGCTGCGAAGCGCACCTGCACGGCGAAGAGACCCGTTACCCCGAGCCCAAGCCGCGCAAGGCGCTGCCTCAGCGCAAGACCCTGATGCCGTTGCTGACCAACCACGAAGGCGCGATCCTGCTCTATCGGCGCCCCTCCACCGGCCTGTGGGGCGGGCTGTGGAGCCTGCCGGAGCTGGACAGCCTCGAGCAGCTCGAAGACCTCGCCTACCAGCATGGCCTGCGCCTGACCGGCCGCCAGGCCCTGGAGGGGCTGACCCACACCTTCAGCCATTTCCAGCTGGCCATCGAGCCCTGGCTGGTGCGTGTCGAACCCGTCGGCTCGCACGTGGCCGAGCCCGACTGGCTCTGGTATAACCTCGCCACCCCGCCGCGCCTGGGCCTCGCCGCCCCGGTCAAGAAGCTGCTGCAACGCGCGGCCGACGAACTGATTGCAGGAGAATCCCGATGACCCGCACCGTGAAGTGCCGCAAGTACAACGAAGAACTCCCCGGCCTCGACCGCCCGCCCTACCCCGGCGCCAAGGGCCAGGACATCTTCGAGCACATCTCGCAGAAGGCCTGGAAGGAGTGGCAGGACCACCAGACCATGCTGATCAACGAGAAGCGCCTGAACATGATGAATGCCGAGGACCGCAAGTTCATCCAGGCCGAGATGGACAAGTTCTTCGCCGGCCAAGACTACGCCCAGGCCGAAGGCTACGTTCCACCCTCGCAGTGAGCCGAAAAACGTAAGCGACGGAATTAATTTAGAAAATTTTCAAAAAAGTCGTTGACGGAAGGTCTGAAAACCTTTTTAATTCGCCCCGTCGCCCAGATAGCTCAGTCGGTAGAGCAGAGGATTGAAAATCCTCGTGTCGGCGGTTCGACTCCGTCTCTGGGCACCACCTTCAGCTTCTGGTGGTTGCAAAGTTACCCGAAGCGACACAAGAAACCCGCCTAGTGCGGGTTTTTTGTTTCACGATGACTCCAGCCCGGTAGTTCGCTGGACTGCGACGTAGCCCGATACAGCAGGTTTATCAATAGCTTACGCGCTTCCATCATATGCCGGTGCTTTCTGAAACTTGACCCGGTTCTCCCTCGCGCCGCTCCTATCTGGCTCCTGGAATCCGGGTCGTTCCAAGGAGTCATCATGGCAAAGATCAAGCTCACCAAGACCGCCGTAGAGTCGGCGCAACCCCAGGCGAAGGACATCGAACTACGGGATACCGTCGTGCCCGGCTTCCTTTGCAAGATTACCTCGACGGGACGCCGGGTGTTCATGCTCCAGTACCGCACGAACTCTGGCCAGCCCCGCAAGCCCTCGCTGGGACTCTACGGGGAGCTAACCGTCGAACAGGCGCGGGTCAAAGCGCAGGACTGGCTGGCCGAGGTTCGCCGGGGTGGTGATCCCGGCGGTGCCAAGGCCGAGGCGCGCAAGGCGCCCACGATGGCCGAGTTGTGCAAAAAGTTCATGGAGGACTACTCCAAGAAGCGCAACAAGGTCAGCACGCAGGACGGCTACCAGGGCGTCATCGACCGCAACATCATCCCGCTGCTGGGCCGCAAGAAGGTGCATGACGTGAAGCGGCCCGACATTGCGGGGCTCATGGAAAAGCTGGCCTACAAGCCGACCGAGGCCAACAAGACCTTCGGCGTGCTGCGCAAGATGTTCAACTTGGCCGAAGTCTGGGGCTTCCGCCCGGACGGCACGAATCCGTGCCGCCACGTCCCGATGTACCCGCCGGGCAAGGAAACCCGGCTCATCGTGGACGAGGAAATGGTGCGGATCTTCCGCCAGTTGGAGAAACTGGAGGCGGAGGGGCTGGAGAACTACGTCATCCCGTTGGCGATCCGGCTGCAATTCGAGTTTGCGGCGCGGCGCTCCGAAATCTGCCCGCTCGAATGGAGCTGGCTGGACTTCGAGAACCGGCGCGTGGTGTGGCCCGACAGCAAGGTTGGCGGCATTTCCAAGCCCATGAGCGAGGAAGCCTATCGGCTGCTTTCGACGGCGCCGCGTCTGGAAGGCTGCCCTTACGTCCTGCCGTCGCCGAACGACCCGGCCAAGCACCTGACCTTTGGCGAGCACTATGGCGGCTGGTGCCGGACGCTCAAGGCCGCCAGCGTGCCGCACGTAGGCACGCACGGCATCCGTCATCGCTCGACCACCGACATTGCCAATTCCGGTGTGCCGACCAAAGTGGGAATGAAGCTGACGGGCCACAAGACCGTGGCGATGTTCATGCACTACGTCCACACCGAGGACAAGCCGGTGCGCGAGGCGGCCGAGCTGGTGGCCAGCCGCCGCCAAGCCATCACGGGCGCGCGGCAGCTTGCGGAGGCGGTGGCATGAACGGGCGCCGGCCATCAGCAGCATCGCTCGCAGCGCCCGCGGCGCTGCTGGGCGACATTCGGGCACTGATCGAGGCGGCGCGCTTGCGCGCCGCCTCGACGGTGAATAGCGAGCTTACGATGCTCTACTGGCGCATCGGCCAACGCATCCACACGCAGGTCTTGGACAGGCGCCGGGGCGCCTACGGCAAGGAAGTTCTGCCCACCTTGGCTGCGCAGTTGGTGGAGGAGTACGGCAGCAGCTTTGCAGAGCAGAACTTGCGCCGCATGGTGCAGTTCGCCGCCACCTTCCCCGACGAGCGAATTCTCGTATCACTGATACGAGAATTGAGCTGGACGCACTTCATCGCCCTGATGCCGCTGAAAGACCCGCTCCAGCGGGACTACTACGCACAGATGGCCAGCACCCAACGCTGGAGCGTGCGGACGCTGCGCGAGCGTATCGACTCGATGCTGTACGAGCGCACGGCGCTTTCCCAAAAGCCGGAAGAAACCATAGCGCAGGAGTTGGCGACCCTGCGCGATGCGCAGCGCATGTCGCCGGCCCTGGTCATGCGCGACCCGTACATCCTCGACTTCCTGGGCCTGCGGGACACTTGGCAGGAAGGCGACTTGGAAGCGGCGATCATCCGTGAAATGGAGTCCTTCCTGCTGGAGCTGGGCGCGGGCTTCTCATTCGTCGCCCGGCAGAAGCGCATTCCGATCGACGACGAGGATTTCCACCTTGACCTTCTGTTCTACAACCGCAAGCTGCGGCGGCTGGTTGCGGTGGAGTTGAAGGTAGGTGACTTCAAGGCGGCCTACAAAGGGCAGATGGAGCTTTACCTTCGGTGGCTAGACAAGCACGAACGGGAGCCGGAGGAAGCCTCGCCGCTCGGGATCATCCTTTGCACCGGCAAGAAGCGCGAGCAGATCGAATTGCTGGAGCTGGACAAGTCCGGCATCCACGTTGCCGAGTATCTGACCGCCTTGCCGCCGAGGGGCGTGCTGGTGGAGCGGCTGCAACAGGCAACGCAACGGGCGCAGTTGCAAATCGAGCAGCGCAAGACGGACAACGAGTAGTCCTGTCCCAAGCAGTCGGGCGTCCCGGCGTGCCGCCGTCGCGCTGTCGTGCTGCGCATCGAGCTTCGCTGCGCGAGTCTCGCCCCTGTCGGGCTTCCATCACTGACGCCTCCGTCCCGGCTCGTTGATCCGGGCCTGCGCGCTCCGCTTGCCAAAAATCGACTCTGTGCAGTGGGCGGGTGTGGGCGGTCTTGCTGTTCCCTTCACCGTATCACGGCGTTCTCGCCGTCAAGGGCGGCGCGCGCCATGCGCGCTTGCGTCCTGGCGGCCGTCTGCGACCCCTGACTGCTTGCGCTGCGCCGTGCTGCCGCCGGTTCCGGGCAATTCCGCCCGAGCAACCGGAGCACGATCATGTCGCAACTGTCCTTTCCCTCGTTCGATTCCTGTCTGCTGGTGCGCGACGCGCACGGGCGCTATCTACCGGCATCGGCCGACGACATTCTGGAAGCTGCGCGCCAGGTCATTGACCGGAAAATGCGGCGCGGAGCAGAGTTCACTTCGCCGGCGGCGGTCAAGGAATACTTGCGTACAAAGTTGGCCAGCTTCGAGCATGAGGTGTTCGTAGTGCTGTTCATGGATACGCGCCATCGTCTGATCGAATACAGGGAGATGTTCCACGGCACTATTGACGGTGCGTCGGTGTATCCGCGCGAAGTGGTCAAGGAGGCGCTGCGGCTCAATGCGGCGGCGGTCGTCGTTTCGCACAACCATCCGAGCGGAAACCCCGAGCCGAGCGCGGCTGACCGGGCGCTGACCCAGCGGCTCAAGGAAGCGTTGGGTCTGGTGGACGTGCGCGTGCTCGATCACATCATCGTTGCGGGCAACGAAACGGCATCGTTCGCCGAGCATGGGCTGATCTAGCCCAAGGGGCTTCGGCCCCTTTTTGCTGCGCCTGGTGGCATAGCTATGGCCCTCGCGGCCTGATGCTCAGGCCGTCGCAACCTGAATCATCTCGTCGTAATGTTTCTTGTCCACCTCTTCCAGCCACTGGAAGATGTTCCCGATGACGCTGTGGCTTTCGCCTGCCAAGTTTTCTGCGGATTCCTCTGTTATCTCAATAACGTCGCTATGTGAATACTTATTGATAAAGCGGTAGATTTTTTCTTTAAGCTCTGGTGTCGTGATGGTGCAATCTTTTAGGCCAGCCTCCATCAATTGACTAATGTCGCTTCGACGCCTTGGATATTTGAAGGTGAAAAACGATTCAACAAGCTTTCGGGCGAGGTTGGCGGTCAAGAACGCCTCATCTCGATTGAGTGTTGTGTGCGCCCTATATTCGTAGAGCTTCTTGAAGATATAGTGGTACTCGGAACCGTAGTTCTTGAGTGAGTCGTCGGCATCCACAAGTAGGGAGTGACGAGGGGAGCCAGGTGGCGCATCCAGGCGATAAAAGAAGCAATTCTCGGCGTTGCCTTTTTTGACTCGATTCCTATTGGTGCCAGTGAACCAGTCTCTCACTAGCTTAAAGTAAGTGAAGTTGTGAGTCAGCACAAAAAGTTGCTTGGCTTCAGTGCATTGCGTTCTCAAAAACGAGTAGGCGTGAAACAAGTGATTAGAATCAAAGCTTGAGACCGGATCGTCAACGACGACGATCGTATCCTTGATGTTATTTCCATTTTCTTTGAGCTTCGTGATGAAATAGACAAATGCAATCGCAGTTTTCTCACCTTCGCTCAAATTCCCATCGTGCTCACCAACCCCGTTTCTGATGATCTCATAGCCTTTCTTCTTCTGATTGAAGTTCAGGCAAAGCTCAGAGCGGCCAATGAAGCGATGCAGGATGTCATTGAACTCCTTTGCCCCGACCGTTTCATTCGAGAGCGCCGCTTCTATGGCTCCGACCTCTAGACTAATTTTTTCAATTTCCTTATGGTCGTTCTTTGCTTCTGACTCAAGGTCATTGCACTTCTTCTCACTTCCAGCATAGTCAAACTCTTGCACCTCAGCCGCAGCAAAGTGAAGCTCCAGTGCCACCTTGCTTTTTGAGGTCTCAGATTTGAAATTTGAAGTCTTATTGTTGTGCTTTCCAACGAGAGCAACAATCGATTTCAGGATGTCATTGAAATTGGTGACATCGTCTTCAACCACATCCGAGATCTGAATGTCTGTCTTCCCAGGGTCTGTGATCTTGGCCTTCAGGGCTTCCCGCCAGGCGTCGATTTGCTGGTCGATCTTTTCAGCAGCAGTTGCGTAGTCCTTTTGAAGCTTCTCTGCCTCGGCCGATAGTTCTTTATAAAACTCGGTCGATGCGGGAAACTGATTAGCTGGAGCGCCTTGAGATTCAATCCATGTCGCCGCGTTCTGAAGTCGGCTCTGAAACTCCGTGAACTCCTTGCTGAAGTGGGCAGCAAGCGCCTCGGCACGAAGCTGGGCGAACGGAGAGCCGCAGAACTCGCAGGATTGCGAGTCGTGGTTTTTATGGATTTCCAAGCCTGCTTGAACCCATTCGCGGATTTCCGGGTTATCGGTCAGCCGCTGGATTGCTTGATTGACCGCCGTAGTCCCAATCAAATCTCTGATGCGGCCCGCCGCTTTCTTAAAGTAGTCCGGCTCAATGGCCGTTGAGGCGAAAGCAATGCTTGGAAGCTGATCTGGCTTGGCGGCATTCGTAAGGTCGATAACCCTCTCATCTGGAAGAACCGACTCCGCCTTGATAATTGTCTCGCCGTTATTCTGTATGAAGTTGAAGAGCTTGCGGCGGTCGTAATTCAAGTAATAACTGTCGCTCGTATCAATCGCCTGAAGTCCAAGCTTCATTTTCTTGGCAGCATTGGTCAGGAACTTCTCTAATGCCTCACGCTGCTTCTTGATATCGCTTTGCTTGTCGTCGTGAGCCTTCTTTTTCGACTGAAGCTCGCTCTTCAGCTTCTCCAGCTTCTGCAAGTCATCAATCTTCTCTTTCGCAATAAGAAGGATGCTCTTTACGGATTTGTCCCAATCAATGTTCTCATGCACGAAGCGTTGATTGAAAACATGAATATTCAATTGGGATGAGTGGAGTGTGGATTCCGTGATCGTTGAGCCATCCTCCAGAACTACTGAAAATTGGCCCGTGCTGAAGCGGGGAACCATCGAGCGAAGCTCAAAGCAAGAGAATAGATTCGATAACGTTGACTTGCCTGTTCCATTCCAACCATAGACCAGGTTGTACCGGCCGAACTTTTGGATCTTCGTTCCATTGAAGTCGCTGAAGATTCCGAACTGTTTGAGGCGGTTGATGCAGACAATCATCTCTATATCTCCGTGTTCTTGCTTTCCCATCATTTGCTTGCGAAACAAATGGTAAACGAAGAGTCCTCTTGCGTCTCCGCTTCGCGGATCGCGCTGCTCCAGGTTCGCTAGTCGCTCATCCCTGGCGGGACTGGCTTCGCCAGCCTTCCGCATCGCTGACGCCTACGGCCCGGCTTCCAGCTTCGGGCCTGCGCGCTTCGCTTGCGTGCGGTCAGCACAAAGGGATGGCCGTTGCCTTGTCCAGCCGTCTCCCCTGACTTCATCACCTTACCCGCGACCGTAGCCCGCGACCGTGTGCCGTCAAGGCGCGCAGGGCCGTGTCCTCGGCTGCGCCTGCGGGCCGCACCAACCCTGCGCTTGGCTCCTTGACGGCCCCCGTCCGCGCGCTCCTTTGGGCGCGGGCGATGAACTCAGGAAAGACGGTGGCAACAGGGCCAACCGGGTTCCTCGTGCCGACCGCACCAAACAGCCGAAAGGCTGGGCTCCGAATCTAGAAATCCGGTGTGCGGTGTGAACAGCAAACCTCTTTTGTCAGGAGAAAGACCATGCAACTCGCATCCCGTTTCGCTTTCCGCTCCCCCTCGCTGCGCAGCGATTACCCGCTGTCCGACGACCAGATTCACCGCGTGGCCCCGTCCATCTTCGCGGATGCCCCGCACGAGAGCCGTTCGCAGCGGTACGCCTATATCCCCACCGCCGCCGTGCTGACCGAGCTTCGCAAAGAAGGCTTCCAGCCTTTCATGGTGACGCAAACCCGCGTGCGCGACGAAGGCAAGCGCGAGCACACCAAACACATGATTCGCTTGCGCCATGCCAGCCAGATCAACGGCGCGGAGGCCAACGAAATCGTGCTGCTGAACTCGCACGACGGCACCAGCAGCTATCAGATGCTGGCCGGAATGTTCCGGTTCGTGTGCAGCAATGGCCTTGTCTGCGGCAACACCGTGGCCGATGTGCGAGTGCCCCATAAAGGCGACGTGGCCGGTCTGGTCATTGAGGGGGCTTACGAAGTCTTGAGCGGTTTCGATCGGGTGAAGGAATCGCGCGATGCCATGCGCGGCATCACCTTGGACGATGGCGAATCCGAAGTGTTCGCCCGCGCCGCGCTCGCCCTCAAGTACGACGACCCCGACAAGCCCGCGCCCATCACGGAATCGCAAATCCTGATGCCGCGCCGCTTCGACGACCGCCGCCCCGACCTGTGGAGCGTGTTCAACCGCACCCAAGAAAACCTGACCCAAGGCGGGCTGCGTGGCCGCAGCGCCAACGGGCGCCGACAGCAAACCCGCCCGGTGCAGGGCATCGACCAAAACATCCGACTAAATCGCGCCCTCTGGCTGCTGGCCGATGGCATGCGCCAGTTGAAAGCCTGAATCCCCACGCGGCAGGGGCAGGCAGCAGCCCTTGTCGCTTTCTTCGCTGCTGCATCCCTGAACCGATAGGAGTTATCACCATGAACGCCGTTACCCAAACCGAAGCCCGCGCCATCAACACCGCCGCCGCTATCCCGCTGGAAGCCGCTGATCCGACCAAGAACCTGATTCTGGTTCCGCTGTCGCGGCTGGTGTCGCGTCCCACTGGCCGCAACGTGCGCAAGACCCCGCGCATGTCCATTCCCGAACTCGCCGCCAGCATCCAGCGTGTCGGCCTGCTGCAAAACCTCATCGTGATTGCCGCCGCCGATGGCGAGCATTACGAGGTCGTGGCCGGTGACCGTCGCCTCGCAGCGTTGAAGCTGCTGGCGAAAAAGCACCGCATTAGCAAGGAATGGGAGGTGCCTTGCCTGCTGGTGGCCGATGGCACCGCCCGCACGGCCAGCCTCACCGAGAACGTGCAGCGCGAAGCCATGCACCCCGCCGACCAGTTCGAGGCGTTCGCCGCGCTCGTGGCCGAAGGCCGCAGCATCGAGGACATTGCAGCGGATTTCAGCGTCACGCCGCTGGTGGTGCAGCGCCGTCTGAAACTCGCCAACGTGTCGCCGCGCCTGCTGGCCGACTACCGGGCCGAGGCCGTGAGCCTTGACCAGTTGATGGCCCTCGCCATCACCGACGACCATGCTGCGCAGGAAGCCGCGTTCTACGATGCGCCCACATGGCAGCGCGGCCCGCACAACCTGCGCGACCGCCTGACCGAACGCGAAATCGACGCCTACCGGCATCCGCTGGTGCGCTTTGTCGGGCTGGACGGCTACGAGCAGGAAGGCGGTGGCATCCGCCGCGACCTGTTCGCGGAGGGCGACAAAGGCGTGTATCTGACCGATGCCGCACTGCTGGAACGGCTGGCGCAGGACAAGCTGGCAGGTATCGCCGCCAAGGTGCAGGCCGAGGGCTGGGCGTGGGTGGATGCCACGCCGGGCATGACCCATGCCGATCTGCAAGCCTTCCAGCGTGCGCCAAGGGAACGCCGCAGTCCGAACAAGCGCGACGCGCAGCGCATCGAGAAGCTGCAAACCAAGCTGCACGAACTGGCCGAGGCGGTGGATGCCGCGCTGGACGACGAGGACGAGGAAAAGGCCGATGCCTTGCAGGAAGAAGGCGAACGCCTGGGCGAGCAGTTGCAGGCGCTGGAAGATGGCTTGCTGGACTATGCGGCCAACGTGAAGGCCGCAGCCGGTGCCATTGTCACCATCGACCGCGACGGGCAGGCCGCGATTCATCGCGGGCTGCTGCGCGAAGCGGAGGCCAAGGCACTGCGCACGCTGGAGCGGCTGCGGCAGGGTTTCGGCAGCGAAGGCGAAGCCGCGAACGAGGACGCAGGCGAGGACGACGAGCAGCCCAAGACCGCCGCCATGTCTGACCGACTGGCGCAGCGGTTGAGCGCGCACCGTACCGCTGCGCTGCAAATCGAAGTTGCACGGCATCCGCAAGCAGCGCTGGCCGCCGTGGTGCATGGCATGGTGCAGACCGTCTTGCAGGAAAGGCACTACGGGCACGACCTGCCGCTGGGTGTGCGCCTCACGGTGCAAGACCGGCTGGAAGGCATGGCCCCGGACTGGCCGGAATCACCCGCCGCCGTGGCGCTGCGCGAACTGCAACAGGTGGCAGGCGAAACCTTGCCGGAGGACAGCGCCGAACTGTTCGCCGCGCTGCTGGCGAAATCACAGGATGAACTGGTGCGGCTGTTGGCCGTGTGCTTAGCTTCCACGGTGGACGTGGTGACGCCTCGCGCCACGCCGCACCAGCCCGGCGCGGAACTGGCGCAGGCCGTGGGGCTGGATATGGCCGCGTGGTGGCAGCCCACCAATGAGGGTTACTTCCGGCATGTGCCGAAGGCCGCGATTCTGGAAGCCGTTGGCGGGTTCGCGCCCTCGCACGTCACCCGACTGGCGAAGTTGAAGAAGGGCGACATTGCCAGCGAAGCCGAACGGCTGGCCGCTGGCACCGGCTGGATGCCCGCCATCTTCCGCTCCGAAGGCCCGCAGCAGACCGGGCAGGACGCGCCGGCGGATGGCGAAGCCGAAGCACAGGAAGAAGTGGCCGCCGTGGCGGATGACCAGCCGCAGGCCGAGGCTTTGGCCGCGTGACTTCGCACCGTAGATAGCGCCCCGGTTCCGGCCGGGGCGCTTCATGTTGAGGATGCCTGCCATGACCCACCAACCCGCAAACCGCCCCCGCATAGCTGCGACCTATGCCTCCGGCACGGTGCGCGCCCGCCGCTGGCACGGCGACGGCGACGTGCGCGGCTACCGTCCGCCGCGTGGCTGGACGGCCCGCGCCGACCTGACCGATCTGCATCCCCTCACGGGCCGCGCCTTGCCGCGCGCCGTGTGGTGGATCATCGAAACCAAGGAATAACGAGCCGCACCGGCCCCAAGCCGTGCCGCCTTGGGGCCGGTGGTCGAAAACTCCGGGCGCGGCGGTGGCCGCGCCCGGTTTCACTGCTCAAAGCCAAAACGCCCCATCGCCGCCTTCGGACAGGCGGCGATGGGGCCACGCACAAGGGCGCTCGTGCGCGAAATCCACGAAGCCAGCAAGTGTGGCGGCGCATCGCGCCGCCAACGATTCGACCGAGCCCCGCCGCAATGGGCGGGGCTGGTGTGGCTACGCCCCGGCTTGCTGCGGCAGGTTGCACGAAAGCGTGCCGTCCCCGACGCTGGCGGTTCGTTGTCTGTACGTCACGAAAGACGGTTCACCGACACGCCGCCCAGCCTCGCTTCTATGGAGCTTCCACACCACGCCTCAGTATGTGGCCGTGAGCTGCGGCAGGGGCGCTCTGGCCTTGTCGTCGGGGCATTGACCTGGCCCGCGTCAGGGCGCAAGCCGGTGCAGCCGTCACGCGGGGATGCCGAGTTGGCCACGTCTCCATTCGGGAGCGGGCGGCCTGTGCGTCCTTGTCTTGTTGTGAATCCTGGCGGTGGCGCGGCTGCGCCTTGTGCTTGATGGCCGCAACCTTGCAGCGAAAACAATTTCCCCTGCGCTGCGCGCATTCCTCGCGGGACAAATTCTTTTCGCTTCCAGGTTCTCCACGTTGTTGCGACCGCTGTGCGGTGCGACCAGCCCATCCCCCGCCGGCCGGATCACAACAAGGACGCACTGGCGCGACCTTGTTCAACCCGAAAGGAGAAACATCATGGCTAACATCGGCACCTTCACCGCAGAGAAAGACGGCTTCACCGGCACGCTTCGCACCCTGACGCTCAACGTCAAGGTCAAGCTGGTTCCCAACGACAAGGGCGACACCGAGAACGCCCCCGACTTCCACCTGCAAGCGGCTGGCCACGAAGTCGGCGCAGCGTGGAAGAAGACCAGCGAGGCCGGGCGGGAATACCTGTCCGTATCCATCGACGACCCTTCGTTCCCGGCGACGGTCTATGCCCGCCTGATCGAGAACGAGGACGGCACGCACGACCTGATCTGGTCGCGCAACAAGCCGAAGGCGGCCTGACAGCCGCTTACCGCGTCCCGCCCACTGCGGCGGGGCGCGATGCTGCTGATCGCAGCACCGCACGCGCAGGATTTCTGCTGCTGCCGCGTGCTGGATACGCCCGTCACGGCGGGCCTGCATGCGTGCCTTGTGGCTCGCAATCCGTGTCAACGAGCGGTGTGTGGCGTGTCGGCGCTGTAAGCGCCGCCGGGCTTTCGGGCTTCGCCCCGTGCCGGCAAGCCGTCACGGCCATCCGGCTTCAATCCCTCACGCCTTCGCGCCTGCGGCGCTGCGCGCTCCGCTTGCTGCAATTCAGTACCACACGCCAACGCGCTAAGGCGTGTCGGGCTCTTCCAATATCGCCCTGAGTTCCTGGCGCACCTGTGCCAGCAATTCATCAGCTTCGCGGGTGCTGTCACCGGCATAAGCCAATGTGAGCAGCGTGAGCGGATGCACTTCCATGACCTCGCACAGATCGGCCAGCTTCTGGATGGTTGGGCTTTTCAGGTCGCGCTCCAGCGTGCTCATGTAGGTGCGACTGGACACGTTGGAGAACGCTTCCTGGCTCAAACCACGCGCCTTCCTTACCGTCCGAATCGCCGCTGCCAATGAGTTCTTCGCTGCCACCTATGGTTTCCCCAAAAAACCAAGATGACAGCCCATTGCGCCCTATAGGACTACAATCTATAGTGTTCATTTGGTGGTGATGTTTTCCTTTTCCGTGCTTTTACGGAGATCCGCATCTGCGGATTTCCTCAGACCCAGGGAACCGCATCCGTGTCTTTCCTGACTTCCACCAATACGCCTTCGTGCCTCTCCGCTTTTGCGGCTTCGTGCGCTTGCGCATACGTGCATCCGTCCGCAGGCACAGATGCGCCTCGGCGATTGCGTGTGTTCGTGGAAGGGGCGCGGCCTTGACCACGCTTGTCACCGAGGAAGACCGGGTGCACCTACTGGCCCACGGCCTCACCCGCGCCGCAGGCCAGGAATGTGACCCGCTGCCCGTGGTGCGCCTGTTCACACCGGACGCACATGCGACCTGGCTATTGGCCGCGCTCGATCCGACCGATGGCGATACGGCCTACGGCCTGATCGACCTCGGGATCGGGATGCCTGCCCTGGCGACGGTGAAGCTGTCCGATCTGGCGTCCATCGTCGGGCCGCTCAAGCAGCCCGTGATACGAGATCGGTATTTCCAGCCGACGCGGCCGCTGTCGGAATACGTTCGACTGGCTCAGGAAAACGGTTCGATCACCGATTGACGCATTCCAGCGCGACCAGGCAAAAAGTATCGCATTGTGACTATTTCGGTCTTAGCCAAGACCTGGCAAGTCTTGATCCGCATGCTTGCACCAGGGTGGTGCGCTCCTGACCAAAACAGTCATGATGCCAGGCGCGAGATTCGGCACGGTGTTCAATGCTGCACCCCATTTCCGGGCGGTGCAGTCGTCGCATTTAGACGATTTCGGCAATGCACTGGAGCGAATCTGTCTTGACACCAGCAGTTAAAGCGTAACCCGAGTTTGATGACCACTTGATGGCGATTCGATAGCTCCCGCACAGCGGAATTGTGGCGACGTTCCCAGAAACAGGGAGGTTTCGCCATGACTGACCGCAGCAGCCAACACTGGTATCCCACGGCCGCGTATCTCTACACGCTGCACCTCGATGGCCCAGCGCTGGCTTGGGAGTATTTGCGCAGGAATCCAAGCTACCGGCGCGACTGGCTACGCCGGCGTCGCAAGCCTGATGCGGCGCAGGCCTGGGGCCTGCGCCTGCTGGAAGATCCCGGCCTGGATGCGCGCGACGCACATCCTGCTTGGTTCCCCGATCACGATGCCGTGGTGCAGCTATACCCCGACGCCGACCCACCACCCGATGCGCATACCTTCGAGTTCTGGCGCATTCCTGGGCGCAAGCAACTGACCCACGACGGCAAGCGCCTGGTGCTCGTATCGCATTGGCCAGGCTGCTGCGTTCGGCTGGCACTCGCACCCGACCTGGAAGATGGTTCGGCCTATCTCTACGCCACACGCGCCTGCGCCACGCCCTGTGCGCGCTACCGCACGCTCGCTGCGAAGCTGGATGCGCTATCTGCCGCAACCGTGGCCACGCCTGTGGCAACAGCCCGCTCCCGCCCCACGCCCGCCGCGCTGCTGGAACTGCATACCTTGCAAGCGCTCGACGCGACCCTCGCGGGAGCCTCCTTGCGCGAGGTGGGCGAAGGTCTGTTCGGCGCGGATGCCGTCGCGGCCGACTGGCACAAAGACAGTGCATTGCGTGCCCGCGTACGGCGGCTGGTACGCCGCGGCGATGAGCTGATGCACGGCGGCTACCGCCGACTAGCGCAGCTTCCAATGTTCCCGTCGCATTAGGGGGGACGTTTCTCGACCCGTGCGAATCGTCCCTTAGCAAGAAGCCTTGCTTTCTTGAGAGTGCCTCTATCCGGCCGCGTGGTGTGGCCGGGCTTGATGGAGGTACATCCCATGCGACCTGCTCCCTCGCGGCCTGCCGCCGCTGCCGTCACTGCGACCTCGCAGCCTCAACGCTACCTGACAAACGACGAAGCCGCCGACTACCTGCGGCTGTCGCCGCGCACGCTGGAGAAGCAGCGGGTGATCGGCGGCGGCCCCAAGTTCCGCAAGTTCGGCCGCCGCGTCATGTACGCGGTGTCCGACCTCGATGCCTGGGCCGACCAGCGCAGCTACGAGGCCACGTCCGATCCCGAATACGCCGAGCGCCACGCGGGCGACTACCGTGATGGCCGCTGATCGTCGGCGCGTGGGTGGCCTTCGCCATGTCCAGCCCGCCAGGGCAAGCCTTGCCGCAGCGCGAACAGCTCGATCTGTTCCGCGCGCTGCCGGGCGACATGGCGCCACGCGATTCCCAGGACTTGATGGCCTTTCCGTTCTTCTCGCTTGCCAAGTCGCGGCGCACGGCGCCGATCGACTTCCGCAGCGGGAACGTCACCATTCGCGTGGAAGGCACGCAGGAGCACGGCATCGCAACGATATGGGATGCCGACGTGCTGATATGGGCCGCCTCGCAGATCGTGGAGGCGCGCGACGCGGGCCTGCGCCCGTCGCGCTGGATACGCGCCACGCCTTACGAGATTTTGCGCTTCATCGGGCGCGGCACGTCCCTCAACGACTACCAGCGCCTGAAGGCCGCCCTCGACCGGCTGCAATCGACCACGGTGGCCACGTCCATCCGCGAAACCACGGGAAGGCGCTTGCATCGCTTCTCGTGGATCAACGAGTGGAAGGAACTCGCCGACGCCAGCGGCACCCCGCTGGGCATCGAGCTGATCTTGCCGGACTGGTTCTATGCCGGCGTGCTCGACGCCGCCCTGGTGCTGACCATCGACCCGGCCTATTTCCGCTTGAAGGGCGGTATCGAACGCTGGCTGTACCGCCTGGTGCGCAAGCATGGCGGGCGGCAGGAGCACGGCTGGCAATTCGACTTCCGACACCTGTACCGCAAATCCGGCAGCGCGGCCCGCTTCTCGGACTTCGCCTACGACGTGCGCGCCCTGGTGGCGCGGCAGTCGTTGCCCGGCTACGTCCTCGGCATCGAGCGGATGCCGGACGACAACACCGAGCTGCTGACCTTCCGGCCCGTGCCGCACGCGGCACGGGGATAACTGCGGGAGAACCTGTGGACGGCCTCGTGCTATCAGGAGTACCGGGTATCGTGCTATCAGGAGTACGACCCTCGTGCTATCAGGAGTACGAAAACGCCGGAAAGCCAACAACGGCGCGGGTTTGCGTTCCCTCTAACTTACCTAACAAGAAATACATAACTTTTAGTAGAAGCGCGCCGTTTCGGTGGACAACCACGAAACGGCACGGCCAGGCCGGCTTTCCAGCTCGGAGGGCCGCGCCATGATCTTCGCGTTTCTCAACCAGAAAGGCGGCGTCGGCAAGACCACGCTCGCCACGCACATCGCCGGCGAACTGGCGATGCGCGGCCTGCATGTCATCCTGCTGGATGCCGACCCGCAGGGGTCATCGCTCGACTGGACGCAGCGGCGTAGCCAGCAGGGCCTGCCCCGTCTGTTCAGCGCCGTGGGCCTTGCCCGCGAAACGCTGCATCAGGAAGCGCCAGAACTCGCCAGGCGGGCCGATCACATCATCATCGACGGCCCGCCGCGCATCGCCGCCCTCGCGCGTTCCGCGCTGCTGGCGGCCGAGCGCGTGCTGATCCCCGTGCAGCCCAGCCCCTACGACGTATGGGCTTCTGCCGAGATGGTCGCACTGATCCGCGAAGCACAGGTGTTCCGGCCAGCGCTGCGCGCGGCCTTCGTCATCAACCGGCGCGTCAGCACCACCATCATCGGCAGGGAGGCACGGCAATCGCTGGCCGAACAGCCGCTGCCCGCGCTGCGCTCGGAGATCCACCAGCGCATCGTCTTTGCCGACAGCGTAGCCGCTGGCCGGCTCGCCCGCGAAACCGCGCCCGACAGCGCCGCTGCCCGCGAGATCGCCGCGCTCACCGACGAACTGCTGCGGTGGCCGACATGACTGGGAAGCCACCACCACGCAGCAAGCGCGTCGGCATCGGTGCGCGTCCCCCAGCGAATCCGCACGCCGAAGCGTGGATTCGCCAGGGCGACGCAGATGCCGTGCAGAAAGGCGACCTCTACACCGCTCGACTGACGCTCGACATCACGCCCGCCATGCGGGCGCGCATCAAGGTGTCGGCCTTCACGCGAGGCGTGACCGTAGCCGAACTGCTGCGCGACCTGCTGGAGCGGGAGTTTCCCCCGGAGGGCACGCCGTGAACGCATCCGCTTCGACCGCCCACACCCCCAAAGCAAGTGCGCCCACGGCTGCGCCGCCGCCGGCGCCTTCGACACTCGCCGGCCAGGCCGGCAACGTGCCGCTGACGCGCGTGGCGCTGGCCTACATCGAACCGCGCTTCAAGCTCTACCTGCGCTTCGGCGAACCGGCGCGCACGCTCCAGCTCGACCGCTGGCGGCGCTGCGCCGTGTTCCTGCCGAACGCGGTTCTGTGCCGCATCCGTTGGCAGGCCAACGACTACGGCACGATCCGCTGGCAGCTCATGGTGATGCAGACCGCCACGCCGCTGGACGCCGTGCAGCGCATCCCCGGCGTGCAGCCGGGCGCGCGTCTGCTGCTGCACGCCGAAGGCGATGCCAACGTGCGCGCCGTGCTGGAACGCATCGACGGCATCGAGGCGCTGGGCATCGCAGCCGCAGACACATCGCCCGCGTACTGGCGCACGCTCGCGAACCGGCTCGCAGCGCGCTCGGCGCTACCCACATACACCGCAGAACGGCACGCCGCCTGGCTGGCCGGGAGGGCATTGCCATGACCACGATTTCCACGACCGGCCCCGTGCCGCATCCTCGCTCGCGCCTGCGCGCTCGCCTCGTGCTGGCAGGCTTCGCCACCGTCGGCCTCGCTGCGCTGGCCTGGGCGGCGTTCGTGCAGCCCCTGCCGCGAATGGCCTACAACCCGTCCGACAGCGTGGCGGTCGGTTGGTATCGCATCGAACCGTTCGACCCGCGCACCGCCTCGCGGCCACGTCCGCTGTCCGTGGACAGCATCGTGCTGATGCCGCTGCCCGACAGGGCCGCCATGCTGGCTGCGCAGCGCGGCTACCTGCCGACCCGCGTTCCGCTGCTCAAACGTGTGGGCGCAGTCGCGCCACAACACGTTTGCATCGTCGCCGGCCAGGTTCGCATCGACGGCGTGCCGGTGGCCGCCGCCCTGCCTGCCGACCGGCTGGGCCGGCCGCTGCCATCCTTGCAGCTTTGCCGCCGTCTCCAACCGGGCGAACTGTTCCTGTTGAGCGCGACCAACCCGGCGTCGTTCGACAGCCGCTATTTCGGGCCGGTCAGCGCGTTCGCCGTGATCGGCGTTGCGCATCCGATCTGGCTGGAGACACGTCCATGATGGCCGCCGATTCGCTGCACTTTGCCGCGCCTCTCATCGTGCCATCGGGCATGTCGTTCTACTGTTCGTCGCCGTGTCGTCGCGCGTGCAGTGCGGGTGCATTCGCACCGCACTTCGCGCTGCCTTCGGCGCAGCCGCCCAACGTGCAGGCGTCTTGCCTCGAACGCGCCTGGCCTGCGGCCATTGGCGTGTTCGCCGGCGGGCTGGCTGCTCGTGCAGCAGCGCCGCCGGGCCGCCGATGCCCGGAGCGGGAGCGAGGGGCAAAGGCGGAAGGCAAGACAAAAGGGTTCGGCACTCTGCCGCCCGCAAAGCCAGTCTGCACGTGGGGGTGGCGCGGCACGGCGCGGCTTCGCCGCCGTGCCGCGTGGGGCGCGAGGCACGCGCCGATGCAGGCATGTCCGCGTGCTTCGCACGCTCGGACACGCCGGAGCTTGCAGGGAGCACAGCCATGACCGACCGCGGCGACCATGATTTCTGGGTGCGCCCTGGCGCGCCGAAGAACCGAGGCAAAGGCCAGGGCCAGAGCTTCGTTTCCAAGGTGCTCAAGCAGGCTGGCAAGGCCAGCGGCGGCAAGTCGGCGGTGCGCCGTCCTACCGCTGGCGGGAGCGGCCAGCACGCCGGCCAGCGGCCCGGCTCACGGCTTGGACGCGGCCATACGGCGGCGCGCTTCGCAGGCGCAAAGCTGACCCCTATGTCACGGCGCGTGACCATCAAGACGCTGCTGGTCAACCAGCGCAACGCCAGTCCGCAGTCGCTCGCCAAGCACCTGCGCTACATCGAGCGCGACGGTGCCGGCCGGAACGGCGAGCCGGGCCGTGCCTACGGGCCGCAGACCGACGAAGCCGACCTCGATGCCTTCAAGGAACGCTGCCAGGACGACCGACATCATTTCCGCTTCATCGTCTCACCTGAAGACAGTGCGGAGCTGGACGACCTGCGCACCTACACCCGGCACCTGATGAACCGGATGGAGGCCGACCTGGGGACGCGGCTGGATTGGGTGGCGGTCGATCACTGGAACACCGACAACCCGCACACGCACCTGATCGTGCGCGGACGCGACGATACCGGCAAAGACCTCATCATCGCGGGCGACTACATCGCCCACGGCTTCCGCCATCGCGCCGCCGAGCTGGCGACGGAATGGCTGGGGCCGCGCACCGAACTGGAGATCCAGCAGACCTTGCAGCGCGAGGTGGAGCAAGAGCGGTGGACGAGCCTCGACCGCACGTTGCAGCGCGAGGCCGGCGAGGATGGCCGGGTGCAGATCGAACGCTTCAACGAACCCCGGCTGCAACGCCAGCGCCTGCTGCTGATCGGCCGCCTGCAACACTTGCAGCGCCTGGGCCTGGCCGACGAGGTGCAGCCCGGCACCTGGGCCGTCCATGCGGACGCGGAGAAGACCTTGCGTGCCCTGGGCGAGCGTGGCGACATCATCCGAACGATGCAGCGGGCCATGAGCGGCAAGCCTCGCGAGCTGGCGGTGTTCGAGCCGGGCGACGACGGCCGCACTATCGTCGGTCGCGTGGCTGCTAAGGGTCTGGCCGACGAGCTGCACGACCGCGGCTATCTGGTCATCGACGGGTTGGACGGCAAAGCCCACTACGTCGCGTTGGACGCCCGCGACGAGCTGGCGAACTATCCCATCGGCGCGGTGGTGGAGGTACGCGGTTCCGCCGAGGTGCGGGCGGCCGACAAGAACATCGCCACGCTGGCGAGCAATGGCCTGTACCGCACCGATCACCACCTGGCGATCGAGCAAGGCCGAGCCAAGCCCGGCCGCGACCCGCAAGAGGCTGTGGCGGCCCATATCCGCCGGCTGGAAGCCCTACGGCGGGCCGGCATCGTGGAGCGCGTGGCCGAGGGGTTATGGAAGGTGCCGGACGACTTGGCCGAGCGTGGCCGCCAGTACGACGCGCAGCGGCTGGGCGGCGTGGCGGTCGAACTGAAATCGCATCTGCCGATTGAACGGCAGGCCCGCGTCATCGGCGCGACCTGGCTGGATCAGCAGTTGATCGGCGGCGGCAAGGGACTGGGCGACCTGGGCTTTGGCGGCGATGCTAGGCAAGCCTTGCAGCAGCGCGCCGACTTCCTCGAAGAACAGGGGCTGGCCCAGCGGCGCGGGCAGCGGCTGATTCTCTCCCGGAATCTGCTGGAAACGCTGCGCAATCGGGAGCTGGCGCAGGCCGCCCAGCACATTGCCGCCGATAGCGGATTGGAGCATCGGCACGTCACAGACGGGCAGCGCGTAGCCGGCATCTACCGGCGCTCGGTCATGCTCGCCAGCGGTCGCTATGCGCTGCTCGATGACGGCATGGGATTCAGTCTGGTGCCTTGGCGGCCGATAATCGAGCCACGACTGGGGCAGCAGATCGCCGCGACTGTACGCGGCGGCGGTGTGTCATGGGAGGTTGGACGGCAAAGAGGTCCTGGGATTGGATCGGGGCCGTAGGCTGTCGTACCGAGTTAAGGTGTCGAGCAGCGTTTTGGCCCTAGCTTCTGTGCTCCGTTAAGACGACTAGTCTGTGCTTATCGACGACGCTGTGGGTGCATGGTTGCTTGCCAATTCCGGTGCAACTCGCAAACGCGCTGCCCCGACCTGAACTGCCCATTCAACGATCTGCCCGGCCAATATATCCGTGGCGACACCGAACGCGCTCACCACATCGGCCTCTCGCTTGCTGCCTGTGGCTTGGATTGCTTCGAAGCGTCTACTGGCAATAGCAGTCCGTTTGGCCGGATCGACCAGTTGCACATCGAGCCGAACCGCGGCGATCGCTTCAGTGCCGCGGTATTCGAGCTGGAACGCCCGCAGCGTACTGCGCAACTCCATATCGGCGCTCATTGGGGTGCTATCGGTAATCACGGAAGTCGACCGCCCATCGCGCATGAAGGCTTCGACGATTCGGTCACGCAGCAGCACCGGTGCGGGGTCGGCCCAACGCACTCCTTGCCAAGCCGACAAGCGACCATCGGGCTGCGCAATGAACAGCCGCTCCGAATCCAGGACGCGACTACTCTCAGGGGCGTAGACGCGCAGCGCCCCGGGTCCCGGAACGGCGCGCGGCGTACTCTCCGCCTGGGCGATGTGATAGTCGGGCAATTTGTAGGTGACCATTGGAGCTGCTTTGGGAAGCACACTGCACGCGGACAAGCCGAGTACTAGCGTCATAGTCACGGCAGCGACGGGAATCATCCTGGCGGAAGTGTTCACGGCTTGGTTTCCTCAATGTTCTCTCCACCGAGCAGGTATTGCGCCGGATTGCGATCCAGTCGGCGCAGCACGGTGTTTAGATTGGCCAGCGCCTGCTGGAGTTCGTGCATGGCAGGACCTGTGGCGGCCAAGCCCTGGTTCAGCGATTCCTGATTGTTTTGCAGTAGCGTCTCAACCCTGAAAGCGGCGCGTTCGAGGGATGCCGTTGCATCACGCGTGTTCACCATGATTTGCTTACCATCGTTATTTAGTAGCAGGTTGGCATCGCGAAGAGTGCTATTTGCTTGGCGCACGGCAGCTGTCGATTCTCTGCTTGCTTCGGTCAGATTGCTGATTAACGTCGCGATCTCGGCCCTCTGGTCAGCGACCGCGCCCGTGGTCTGTTCAAGATTCACCAGACTGCGGTGCACAAGAGCCAAATTCTCCTTCGACAGTAACTCCTGCGTGCGCAGCAAGATGCCGTTGAGTGTCGTCATGCTGTTCCCCTCACCGGAGACCAGGGATGCCATCGCCGAACGTGGTGCGAGGATCAACGGTTCCTCGTCCTCTCTCCGATCCAGCAATGGCACGTTTGGCCCACCGTCGCTCAACTCGATCACCGCGTTGCCGGTAATTCCCGTGATGACCAATTCAGCGCGGGTATCCTGCCGGACCGGGATGGTGGCATTGATGCGTACGCGCGCTATCGCCCGCCTTGGGTCTCGCGGTGAAAGAGAAAGTGCAACGACTTCGCCAATCGTGATTCCGCTGTACTGAACCTGGCTGCCGGGCGTAAGCCCGGTCACTGGCTCATCGAACATAATCCGGTAATACTGGTAATCGTGGTCGGAACGTGTGTCGCTGAGCCAAAGCGCGAAGCCAATACCAATCGCACCGAGCAGCACGACGAACAGACCAATGAATACATGATGGGCACGTGGTTCCATGATCAGACCACCTCGTTCTCAGAGTTTAAATATTGCGTGCGCCCAGCCCAATGCGTGCGCGACGGAAGAATGATGCAGATGCGGAGGGGTTTCATGGCTGCGTCTCTTGGCTGGAAGCACCAGTGGCCTGTGCGGCCGCACGGCCACGGGGGCCGTGAAAGTATTCCTGTATCCACGGGTGCTTGAAGCGCTCGACTGCCTCGATGCCGTCGTTGATGAGTACCTTCTGGTTCGCCAGGACCGCGACACGGTCGCATATGGTGTACAGCGTATCGAGGTCGTGGGTTACCAGAAACACCGTGAGGCCCAGTGCATTGCGCAGGGTCAGAATCAATTGGTCGAAAGATGCAGCCCCGATTGGATCCAGTCCTGCGGTGGGTTCGTCAAGAAACAGGATGTTCGCATCAAGCGCCAAGGCTCTCGCCAGTGCTGCTCGTTTCACCATGCCTCCGGACAACGAGGCCGGATACTTGTCTCCCGCTCCGGCAGGCAACCCCACCAAGCCCAGCTTGCTTCTTGCCAAACGCTCGGCAAGAGGCCGCGCCAGACCGACATGCTCGATCAAAGGAAGAGCGACGTTCTCCAAGACGGTCAGCGATGAATACAACGCGCCCTTCTGGAACAGAATGCCGAACCTTCGCTCCATACGCGCGCGCGCAAGCCATTGGGCTCGCAGTAGGTCGCGCCCCCCGATACGGACCACGCCCGAATGCGGCTTCTGCAGCCCGACGACGCTACGCAAGAGCACGGATTTCCCGGTGCCTGACCCTCCCACCACGCCAAGGATTTCCCCGCGCCGCACGTCCAGGTCTAGGTCCTGATGGACCTGCTGGGTTCCAAACCTGTTGTCCAGGCCGCGCACTTCAATAGCGTGTCGCACACCGTTGTCGGTGTCTTGCTTCACCGCGCTCACCAGCCCATCTCCATGAAGAACAGTGCAGCGATGGCGTCTATCAGGATCACCATGAAGATTGATTGCACGACACTAGACGTCGTGTGGTCGCCTACCGACTCAGCGCTACCGGCGACCTTGAACCCTTCATGGCAGCCGATAGCGGCGATCATCACCGCGAAGAGCGGGGACTTGCTCATTCCGACAAGAAAATGGCGCACCTCGATTTTTTCCTGCACGATGGCAAGGAACTGTGCGGGAGGAATTTCCAAGCTCAGTGCGCATACGGTGGCGCCGCCCGCAATGCCAGCCAAGATGCCTACTAAGGTGAGCAGTGGCAAGGACACAAGAAGCGCCAGCACGCGTGGCAGCACCAGTAACTCGATGGGGTCGAGCGCGTTGGAGCGAAGCGCATCGATCTCTTCATTTGCCTTCATCGAACCGATTTGGGCGGTGTACGCGCTTGCGGTACGGCCTGCAATCAATATGGCCGGGAGCAGCACTCCGAACTCGCGCATGAACGAGAAGGCGACCAGATGCACCGAGAAGATGCTCGCACCGAAGTTGGCCAGCACCGTTGCTCCCAGGAACGCCACCACCATTCCTACCATGAAGCTCAGTAGCGCCACGATGGGAATGGCGTCCACCGCTGATCGCTGGATTTGAGCGATCACCGAGGTCGCGCGCCAGCGACGCGGGTGACGAACGGTACGGCTCCATGTTTCGATGATCTGGCCCACGAACCCGGCCAGACCAAGACACGCACGACAGCCCTGTTCCAAGGTCAGGCCTATGCGTCCCAGACCGCGGAGCAGAGGATTCCCGCTCACCGCTGCTTTCTCCGTCTTCTGCTGATCGGTAGCAGCGGCGGCCAGCGCTCTCATTAGGGCGAGGCGATCCGAGGACAGATTTGGAGCTGCCTCCGGCCGGTCGAGTATCGAGTCTGGCCCGAGAATTTCCACCAGCAGAGCCGCGCCGGCGGTGTCCAGTCTCTGGACTTGCGTCCAGTCGAGTAAGGGAGTGGCGTACCCCTCGGCATGACTGATGCGGGCGGCGGACACGGATTTTGCCAGACTGGCGTAGTGCTCTATCGTCCAGTCGCCACCCGCCAGCCATTTGTGATCACCGCCGACCATGGCATCCTGCCGGAGCCAAGCCTGTGAAGCGTTGCTCATGGCTGCGTGTCCCGCCAAGCGCTGTCGATGCGCTCGATGCAGTTCGTGATCGCCGCTTTGGCATGACCCAGCAATGTGTACGAACCGGCGAACTCTTTAATGACGTTGCCGCGCTCGAAGCAACTGGCGGCAGCAACCCGGCGTCCCGTCCTTAAATCGACTGCTTCGAACTCTAGGCTGGCACCACCCGTCGTCACGGGTCCAACCAGCAGGGTCGTCATTGCATTGACTGCCCGATTCGGTGTCTGCAGTTCGGTGACCGCTACACGCACCCGAACCTGTCCCGCGCCACCTGGGGGGGCGGGACTTTTGCCTTCCTGGCGTTTCAGTTCGCTCGTCACATGGTCTAGCACTTCGCGCTGCTGCGCGTCATCGAGCCCATCGATGCGACCCGAGGCGGTCTTGATCTGCGCTTCTTCCACCACGACAGCGGCATAACGCTTGGGCTCGAATCCCGCTGCGCGGTACATCAGTACGTTCTCGTATCGTGTCGGCGATAACTTCTCGTAGTCGCCGAGAAATCCGGAGCGCGTCATGCTGTTGGTCGCGCATCCAGAGAGCGCGCCTGCTACGCAAAAAAAGATGCCGCCGCGGATCAATGCAGTTTTGCTCTTCATAATGGGTCTCCTTGATCAAACGAAACTAAGACAGGCAATGCCTGCTGCGATGAGGGCGGTGCCAGACCAGCGCGTTACCGATGCGACATCGCCTAGTAGGAGGGCGCCGACGCCCAAGTTTCCAAGTAGCCCGATTCCTGCCCAGGCTGCAGAGGCCGCGCTGATCGGAATCCGCTTGAGCGCGAACCACAAAAGTGCGCCGCTGGCCGCCATGCACGTCACTGCCACACAGAGGCCGACCCAGCGCATCGGACCGCCCGCCGTGATGGCCCGCAGGCCCAGTGGATAGCCCGCTCCTAGAACCCCTGCGGCAATGACAATCGACCAGGATTTCCAGATCAGCGGATGGGTGCTGAATCGCATAAGCCTAGCGAGACATACGCATGAAGCGTGGGTGCATACGAATTCTGAGAATGCGCAGCACGCGGCGGCTCGCAAGAGACTCATGAGCGATCTCCATGCGCGGTGGCGACACTCAGGTTCCACGGCCCAATTCGCTTGATTCCAAACAGGACTTCGTAAAGCAGCGGAATCAAGCCCAACGTCACCAGCGTTCCGAGTGCCAGCCCACCGATCATCGCGATCGCCATCCCTTTCCATAATGGTCCGGAGAAGAGCATGAGTGGCACCAGTCCCGAAATGCAGGTGACCTTGGTCATCACGATTGGACGAAGCCGTTGTATCGCGGCCCCAACCAAGGCTTCATGGCGTGGCAGGCCTTCCGCTAGCCCCTGGTCGATGCGTTCCAGCAAGAGCACGGCGTTGTTGACAATGATCCCGAACAGGGCCAGTACGCCGAAGGTCGCCATGAAGCTGAAAGGTGTGCCGGTCAGCTTCAGAGCCAATACCACGCCGATAAGCGTGAAAGGGATCGTCGCGAGGATCACACCGAGCTTGCGGAAAGAATTGAACTGCCATACGAACAGCATCAGCATCGCCAGAAATGCGAGGGGCATGTAGGTCGACAGCGCGGCGTTCGATTCGGCGGCTTCCTCGATCTCGCCGCCAAGTTCAACCGAGTAGCCCGCGGGCAGGTCCAGGGCAGCGACGCTAGGCGCCAGGCGGTTGATGATCTCCTGGGCGGTGTAAGAGGTGTTCTGTCCTTGCACGGTGATCGTGCGGATGAGATTGCGCCGTTGGATGACCGAGGGCTCGCTCGCGAGCGATACGTCTGCGACCTGAGCCAGCGTCACCGCTGGACCGCCGTTGGTGGGATAGATGAGCGTCGCGCCTACGTCTGCCGTGCTGCGACGCTCGCTTACGATACTGCGCAGGACGATCGGGACGGAGGTGTCACCGTCGCGAATAACCGAGATCGATCTGCCGCTGTAGCGGACATCCAGCCCGCCAGCGATGTCTTCAGTCGTCACGCCCGCCCGACGCGCGCGGTCCTGGTCGACCCGTACGTCGATGCGGCCAACGCGCGTATCCCAATCGTTCTTGACGTTGATGGTGCCGGGCAGCTTGCGCAGCGCTGCTTCGATTTTGGACGCGGCCCCCAACAATACCTCCTCATCCGGACCGCTGACGCGATAAATGGCAGTCCCTGACTCGGTCGCACCGAGCGAGAAACGCTTGGGCTCGGCGCGCACGTCGCCATGTGCTTGCGCAAAGTAGCTGCGGGTGCGGGCGAGGACGGCGTCGATGTCGCTCTTCGGCTTCAATGTGACAACGAAGTACGCGATGTTCGATGCCGGCAGTGGTGGATTCAGGCTAAGGATGAAGCGCGGGCCACCATCGGCGACGTAGCCGATGTGATCGGAGACTTCTGGATTGATGTTCGTGTCGCCCAGCCAACCACTGATCTGCTTCACGCGGGCGAGCGTTTCGCGCGAGTCGGTACCGGGGGCGAGCTGCACCGGAATCTGGAACTGAAGCCGGTCGGACTTGGGCATGAAATCGTACGGCAGGGTGGTGAAGCCATACAGCGCAATGGCAAGCGCCGCGATCATCGACGCTACATAGACCGCCTTATGGTGGAGCACCCACTCCAGTACGCGCCGGTAGCCACGGTAGAAGCGGGTGTCATAGGCGTCGCCCTGCTCCTGCTTGTGATGGGGTTTGGCGAAGTGGTAGCACAATAGGGGCGTGACAGTCAGGCACAGCAGCCACGAAGCGAACAACGTCAGTGCCAGCACGACCACGAGATTGTGCAGATACTCGCTCGTGGCGTTCTGGCCAAAAAAGAACGGCGAGAACACGATCACGATCACGAGCGAGGACGTGAGCAGCGGAATGGCGAGCGTGCGGCCCGCCTCGAGGCAGGCATGCTTACGATCTTCGCCACCGGCCAGGCGGCGTTCGATGTCTTCGGCAATCACAATGCCGTTGTCCACCAACAAGCCGAGCGCAATGATGATGGCGCCCATCGAGACGTTCTGAAGCTCGATGTTCATCGCGCGCATGACGATGAGTGCACTGAGGATCGTCAACGGCACGATCATGCCCACGATGATCCCGGTGCGCCAACCGAGAAATAGCACGACGACACCGAGGACGACGATGATCGTCTCCATCATGACGTGGTTCATTTTGCCCATCTCGTGCTTGACGACATCGGCCTGGAAAGTGACGTATGACAGATCGAAACCCGCCGGCAGCAGCTTCTCCTGGTCTGCAACCCGTGCTTTGAGCGCTTTTCCGAACTGCTCCACGTTCTGACCGGAGGCCATCGAAACCGCCATGACGACAGCGGGCTGGCCTTTGTAGATGGCAGCAGATTCCGGCGGATCGGCTGGCCGCACACTCACCTGCGCCAGTTCACCCAATGCGATCGTCGGCACGGGCGCCGTACTACTTTGCGGTCGTGGCAGCGCGATCGGCATTGCTCGCAGGGAGGGAGCGTCACGCACTTCGCCACTGACCGCCAAGGTTGCATTGATGCCGCCGACAACAATTTGTCCACCCGAAGCGACGACGTTCTGTTTGACGAGTTGGTCGATCACCCCCTGTGGTGTCAGCTCCAATCGCGCGAGCCTAGGCCGATCGAATTCGAGATAGACGCGCTCTTCCTGCAGGCCGTAGAAAGTGATGCGCTCAATACCAGGCACGGTGTACAGGCGGTCGCGCATCTGCTTGAGCGCGACGCGCATCTCGCTCATGGAGTAACCTGGTGCAGTGACCGCAATCGAGGCAACCGCGACGCGGCCGAAGTCTTCGTCGACGAAAGGCCCCATCGTGCTCTGTGGTAAGGCATCCTTCGAATCGGCGACCTTGGCCCGGACGCGCTGCCAGATCGGTGCCAAGTCGGTGTAGCGGTCCCAGATCGTGACCTGGATCATGGCGCTGCCTGCGCGCACGGTGCTCGTCACGCGCTTGACCTCTGCCAGTTCGCGCAAGCGCTCCTCGATCGGCCGGGCAATGAGTTGCTCAACGCGTTCGGCGGGCAGCCCCGGGTTCAACGCCGTGACCATCGCATCGCGGACCGTGACAGTCGGCTCCTCCTGAGAAGGAAAATTCAGGAAGGTCGCGATGCCGGCGACGAAAATGATGAGCGCTACAAAGTAGGTAAGTCGACTGGCGCGCAGCGCCATCTCGGTGATCTTCATGATGAAGTAACCTGGTGGATCGCGTTAGCGCTTGGTCAATTGAGTGGTGGCTTCCAGTGGTGTCACTGGCTGTCCATCGGTGAGCCATCCTCCTCCGGCGGCAACCACCGTCTCGCCGGGCTTGAGTCCAGCGAGGACGCGCGCGCTGTCTCCTTCCTGTACCGGCGTGAAGCGCACCGCGCGACGGTGCACCTTCTTATCTTCAGGGGTGTAGACGAAGACGGAAGCCTCGCCCGGCTTCGTGCCGAGCACCAGCGAGGCATAAGGTATGGATACAGTCTCGGGCCGAGAGGTCTTGGAGGTTGCCGCAGGTGCGTCGAGCACGACCTGTACGGGAATACCTGGCCGAAGTGCGCGCGCTTGCGCGTTATCTTCAGGCACTAGCACCACGGGTAGGAGCGAGCCATTTTCGGCGCGCAGACCGACACGACGTACCACCGCTCGGATTGGTTGTTCGGCTCCGCTCCAGCTCAGTTCTGCGCGTTGGCCGACATCTATGTGAGGTGCCTGTGTAGTAGACGCGTTCGCGATGATCTCAGTGCCACTGCGCACGCCGTCGACCTGAAATACCGGCGCACCAGCAGCAATGTCGGTGAACGCCAAAGCCAGCTTTTCCGCCACGACACCATCGAAAGGAGCGACGATCATCGTGCCACGTTGTGCTCGTTCGGCCAGGCCAAGCGCCGCCTTGGCAGTGCGCGCTTGACCCTCTGCGACCGCTAGCTGCGCCTTCGCGCTCTCGAACGCAGCAGGGGAGATGACTTCGCTTTCGAGCAACCGGCGCTGTTGATCTGTCTGTACACGTCGATCCATCAGGCCGGCTTCGGCGGCCGCCAGGGATGCTTGCGCTTGTGTCACGCGAAGCCGGTCAGGTTGCGCATCAAGTTCTGCCAGGACTTGGCCGCGGGAGAACCGTTCACCCACGTCGACGTTCAACTTGGCGATCCGTCCTCCTGTTTCAAATCCTAGGATGCTGCGCTCGGTTGCTCGCGCCGAGCCAGTCAATTCGATGCGAGAGCTATGCGGGAGATCCGACTGCGCGGCGGCGAGCTTCACTGCGCGCGGAGGCTCGGATACGGTGGATTGCGAGTTTCCGCACCCTGAGAGCAGAGTCGAAATGGATAGTGTGCAAGCAACCGCCAAGGAGCGCGGTGCGCACGCGGTCATGACACCGCTACGGACGCGACTCATGTGCGTCCTTTTGCCGGGACAAGTTCGAGATGGCCCGAGGCGAGATCCTGGAGCGCCCGAAAGAAATGCCGCCGCTCTGCGGGTGCGAGTATTGGCAAACCCAGAAGATCGGCGAACAGGGCGCCATCCAATGCCAGCATGATGAGTGCCGCGGTCTCGGTGCCACGCGGGGATCGACGCACGCGTTCGTACTGCACGCGGTACCACTCGCGCAGTGGGTCGAGAAGTGTTGGATCTTCCGCAGCTGCCGCGAGCAGCGCTGCGCCCATCTTCTGCATCTCGTCGTCGGGCATCGCTTCCACCTGGCTCGACAGCCAGGGGTCCGGATCTCCGGCAAACCTGCGCTCGTGATTGGCTTGTACCGCGTCGAACGCCCGGATCATCTCGTCGATCAGTGTCACGAACAAATCGCGTTTGGTCTTGAAGTGATAGAGAAACGCCCCTTTGCTCAACCCGGCCCGCACAACGACGGCGTCCAGTGTCAAGCGACTGGCACCTTCCTCCAGCACCAGTTCGCGGGCGGCCTGCAGGATGCGGTCGCGAGTTCGCTGGGCTCCTTGCTGGAGGCCGGGCTGCGCATCGGCGCTGCTATGGGCAGTGGACGGGGGGGGCAACTTTGTTTTCGCGCGGGGCGGCATGGTCGTGCTCCAAAAAAGCTTGAGTCATATACAGTCCAGACGGTATAGTAGAAGCCATACAACAGTCCGTCAAGACTTTTTCGGAACGCAAGGAGCTGCCATGTCTCAAATTCTTGAACGCTATCGCCTCATTGCCATGATTTCTCCGCTACTGCTTCTTGCGGCCTGCAGCCATGCCCCGCACTCTGCCGATCCACCTCGCCTGGATGTACCGGCCCATTTCTCAAATGAAGAGGGAGGTGAAGGCATCTTGGACAAATCGTCCCGCCGTACTCTTCCCGTCGATTGGTGGACGGCCTACGGCGATCCGCACCTCAATGCCTTGGTCCGGGCGGCGCTGGAGCGCAATACCGAACTGACGATTGCGCGAGCGCGCGTGGACGAGGCATCGGCCGCCACGCGGCGAGCACGGGCCTCCCTGCTCCCCTCGTTGTCCGCGGGCACGCAGGCAACTCGAGGACGCGACTATTCAGAGAACGTTGCAATCGGCAATGATGGCCGCGCCACGTTGTCCGCATCGTGGGAGGCAGACCTGTCGGGACGGCTTTCGCAGGCAGCAGAAGGTGCGCGCCTGGATGCGGTGGCAGCCGAACAAGCGTGGGTTGCCACGCGGTGGCAGGTCGCGTTTGAAACAGTGTCGGCGGCTGTGCAGCAGCGCCAAGCCAGTGAGCTCGAAGCGCTAGCCGCGGCGCGGCTGGCATCCGCAGAACGACTCGTCTTGCTGATGCAACGGAAGTTCGAGGCCGGACAAGCTACCGGCTTCGACATCGAGCGTACCCGCGCCGGCGTCGTCGCACTGCGCGTGGAGCAAGAGCAACTGCGGCGTGCGCGCGGCGAGGCGACGCATGCACTCGATGTACTAGTGGGACAAACGCCCGGAGCGCCTGCAGCTTCCCCAACTCTTGCGTCGCTCGCCGTCCCGGACTGGACACCGACACGCATACCTGCGGACCTGCTGAGTGAGCGGCCCGACGTGCGCGCCGCCGAAGCGAAGTTCGCCGCCGAAACCGCGCGCTGGAACGCAGCCGAAGGCGAACGCTTCCCCAGGCTGGTGTTGGACCTGAGCGGCGGACGGCAGCGCGTAGAGAGTGTGGGAACCCGCATCACTGGAAACATTTTTTCACTTGGGGCCGGGGTGTCGTTGCCGATCTTCGATGGTGGCGCGATCCGTGCCGGCATCGAGACCGGAGAGGCGCGCAGCCGAGCTGCCCGTGCGGAGTTCGAGCGCACTTTGTTGAGTGCTTTGCAGGACGTAGAGAACGCATATCTCGGTTGGCATACGCAGCACGCAGCACTGGAGCATCAGGCCGAGGGTGTCGCAGTCGCGGAGCGTCAGCTCGATCGCAGCCGACGTCTGTTCGAGGCGGGACAAGTGGACGCCACGGTGGTGGCCGAGGCTGAGGCCGGGGTGCTGTCAGCGCAGGCTTCGCTGATCCGCACGCGGGCCGAGACAGCCATGCAATGGGGCGTCCTGGCAAAAGCATTATCCGGCTCTCCTGTTTGATCGCAGAAACATGCTGGAGCAGCTTGCGAAGGCTAGCTAAATAGCGTGACGCAAGGCGAAGGTGGTGAGGCCTGAGTGATGAGGAATGCGAACATGGAAATTCGACACCTGCGCTACTTTCTGGCGGTGGCAGAGGAGCTGCACTTTGCCCGAGCCGCAGAGCGCCTCCACATAGAGACATCGCCGCTGTCGCGCGCCATCAAGGAACTTGAGGAAGAGTTGGGCGTAGCGCTATTTGCGAGAACCACTCGGAGCACCCGCTTGACTCGTGCGGGCAGGCTCTTCTTTGAGAGCGTGCCGCGTGTCTTCGCAGCTTTGCAGCAGGCGCGCGACAGTGTGAACGCCGCAGCCAATGGCTTTCATTGCCAGCTCCGTATTGCATTGTCTGATGGAATCACGCCATCGCGCCTGCCTGCGTTGTTGGCGCTCTGCCGGCAGGAAGAGCCGGAAGTGGAAGTTCGCTTCTTCGAGGTGCCTTTGGCACAGCAAATCAAGGGATTGTGTGGCGAACTGTACGATCTCGGCTTCGCTCAATCGGATGAAGTCGGCGAAGGCATCATCGCCGTGCCGGTGTGGAGTGACCCTCTGATGGTAGCTGTGCCCGCACGGCACCCCTTGCTATCCCACAAACAGATTCCCCTAGAAGAGCTGTTGCGGTATCCGCTGGTGCTCTGCGACGCGGTGGCGTGTGAGGGCCATGCTCGGCAAGTTGAACGGGTGCTACGTCGCGTGGACATAGAGCCACTGATTGCCGAACGCGTGACTTCCAGCGATCTAATGATGGTCCTGGTTTCGGCGGGACTTGCACTAGGCCTCACAGGAGGCGCGCATATCACAGCCAGCAGGGAACAGGGGGTGGTCGCACGGCCGCTGACTGGACGTTCGCCAATGCTCACGACCTATCTACTACGGCCGGCCAGCGAGCCGTCAGAAATGCTGACTCGCTTCATGGAACGCGTTCATTCGATCAAATCTCCAGATGCCAAAGGTCGGCGGTAAACCATCACACAATCTCCCAAAGAAAATTAACCATGAAGAAGATTGCTCTCATATTGCTTTCCTCGACATTGGCAGCCTGCAGCCCATCTGGGAAACCAGATAAAGCCAACCTTCCGACAGTCGATGAATTAGCGCTCAATCCTGAGCGTCTGAAAGAGTTGCGCAAGCAATGCAAGTTGGATCGACCAATGCTGGGCGACCAACTATGTAACCGGGTTGCCGAGGCTACGCGAAAGCGCTTTTACGAAGATGGCGATGTGCCCCACACCACGCCTAAAGAGCCGCCGAAGTTCTAAGCTGGTGGTCATGCCGGAGTATGTATGCCGGATATGAAAAATTTGAAGGAGAATCGCAATGGGTTGGATCTATCTTGTTTTGGCTGGATTGTTTGAAATCGGATGGCCGGTCGGGCTGAAAATGGCGCAAGAGCCAACATCGCGTTGGAGTGGGGTCGCAGTAGCCGTCTCTTTCATGACAATTAGCGGCGCCTTCCTATGGCTTGCTCAGCGTCAGATACCGATTGGGACTGCTTATGCGGTGTGGACGGGTATCGGAGCGGCGGGAACTTTCTTAGTCGGAATTCATTTCTATGGCGACCCAACCTCCCTGATGCGATACCTTGGCGTGGCGTTGATCATCCTGGGCGTTATCACGCTCAAGTTATCGAGTTGATCGCTAGCTCCATTGGTAGCGTAGTCGCTAGGCGACCCAGCTCCCAGAGTGGATCGGGCGCTGGGAACTCGTACGGTCACCTCCTCTCTCTAGTCGCTATGTGACGAGCTTGCCGGCGCCTCGGGAGAGTTCGAGCCAGTGCGCGTAAGGCGGTGGGAGCACCCATTCCGGGTGGCTCCACCTTCAGTGCCTGCGCCAAGGTGACCTGAGTACGAACTTTGTAGCCAGTCAGGCAGTGAGTTCGGAGGGGATGCTATCGGATTGGATCCAGTTGCGCCGGATCGTCGCCGGCGGTTTGTAAGCATGCGCGCTATGCGGCCGCTGCTCGTTGTAGAACTGTCGCCAACGTTCGATCAGCACCTTCGCTTCGGTCCGACTGCGGAACCATTCGCGGTTGAGCAGTTCGTCGCCCATCGTTGCCTGCGAAGTCAGGACCAGCAGAATCCTGAGGGGAGTTCTCATCATGGTTTTCTCCGTTCAGACGCTTGGGATCAAGCGGCCGGAGACCACTACGCCTGCTTGGCTTTGCGCGCTGCCTCGACCAAGCTGTCGAGCCAGTCCTGATGGCCGTTGATCATCGGGTTGGGTTTGGCGTTGTGCAGCTCCTCGGCCGGTTTGCCCTTCTGAGTTTCCTGCGTGAGGATGCGCACGCGCCTGCCGTCCAGGTTCTCAACCAGCCAGGCGTGATGCACATCCAGGCGCGTATCTGTGCCTTCCTCGCCGGACCAGCCGTGCCAGGCCACGCGGCCGGGTTGCCCATCCGCAGGTGGCACGTATTCGTTGCACTGCCCCTCTACCGGGAAGCCGAAGGTCTCGAAGTAAAACCGATCGCCGTCGGCCAGTACCGGGCCTTTGCCGTCATGAAAGCACACGTTAGCCGAGTTGGCGTAGTAGCTTGGCCACAGCGATGGTGTGACGAGTAGAGGCCATACGTCGGCCGCGCTCAAGCCGGCGGCGATGATCTCATTGGAGGCGAAATTCTCAGTAAAGCCCGGCGTGTAGCCTTCGGGCCAGAGGATGGCGTTCTGTTGCTTGCTCATATCGAAGCTCCTTCACAAAATGTCGATGACGCAACAGGGGTGGCTGCGTCATTCAAGTGGTCATGGAGCAAATCATGAGCCTCCATCTGCAATAAGTGAAATCCTAAGTTTCTATTTTTGATATCATAAAATATGATATCAAGGCCTAGGTTCTGCCATCCACCGACTAGGCTATCTCGCAGCGGCGCTACGAAAGGGCGCGTCTCCAATTGAGCCGACTGATTGCTTATTTGTAGTGCGAGGTAGAGTTGTGCTGAGCATGACGATAGGAGCGATCTTGCCTACTTGTTGTTAGCACAGGAAGTGAACAGCAGTGCTCGTATCCAGCGATGTGCTGGATCGTGATGGGTGCGTTCGTGCCAAGCAGCCGTCTTGGTGAACCCCGGTATCTTCACCGGCGGCAGGGAGATAGCCAGCTTGTCCATACCGGCGACCAAGCGGCTCGGCAAGATCGCAACCATGTCACTGGCACGCAGGATGTCTGGCAAGATCAGAAAGCTCTTGACCGACAGTGTGACGCTGCGTCGTTTGCCCAACTGTTCTAGCGCATCGTCGGTGACGCCGCGGAAACCTCCACCATCGTAGGAAACAAGCGCATGGTCGAGAGCACAGAACTGTTTAACGGTCAGCTTGCGCCCCATAGCCGCAGGATGGTCTTCCCGCAGGACACACACATAGTGTTCCTTGAACAGCTCTCGGGCATGCAGATTTGGCGGAGTGATCTCTGGCGTCAGGAGGGCTAAATCGATCTGACCGCGCTCAAGCTGGTTCTGTAGCTGCCCGCTCTCGACTGGCACTAATGAGACTCGTACACGCGGTGCGTGCCGTTTAAGTGCCGATAGAAATGGGACAGCAACGGCACGCAGCGCATAGTCCGTCGCGGCGATGGAGAAGGTCAGTTGTGCGGTGGCCGGATTGAAGGAAGGTGGCTGGAGCAGCGCGTCGATTTCGGCGAGCACCTGCTTGACAGGCATCCCTAGATCCAGCGCCCGCTGCGTTGGAACGATACCCCGCTGCGAGCGCGCGAAAAGCGGGTCACCGAAGCTCTCGCGCAACCGCGTCAGCATGCCACTCAAGGCCGGCTGGGTTAGTCCCAGACGGGCCGCCGCCCGTGTCACATTGCGTTCGTCTAACAATGCGTCCAGCGCCTTGAGCAAGTTGAGATCCATACTCTTGATATTTTTCATTTTTATTCCAATCTTAAATATCATCGTTTTTCATGATATCTAAATATTGCCTATGAGTGGAAGCAAGGCCCATTGACGGCTTTTTTTGGGTAACTTGCTTGGAACTCTGTATGCGCCGCAGTGCGCTTTCGCTTGCGGCGCTTTTCTTTGACTCGCCACCGCGCTCATTCTTTCTTTTCCCTCGACCATTGTGCTGCGAACGGTCTTTGACCGGCACTAGCCCAGAACCGATCCTGACGCCTGCGACACCCCCTGTGCAACGCTTTCAATGAGACACCAGCGCAGGAGAAATCGGAGGACAGGTCATGCAAGGGACGAACGTTCTGTTCGGCCAGATCGCTGTGGTAATCGGCATCGTGATCGCCGGCGTCTGGGGCGCCACACAATGGACAGCAGCGACCCTTGGCTATCAAGTACGCCTCGGATCGCCCTGGTTCGATCTTCTAGGTGTACCGGTTTATCACCCGTGGCGCTTGTTCGAATGGTGGTTCTTCTTTGATGCCTACGCGCCGCACGTCTTCGACACAGGCGGTGCGATTGCGGGTGGTAGCGGTTTGTTCGCTTTACTCGTCGCCATCGCCATGTCGGTATGGCGTTCTCGGCAGTCGCGGCTGGTTACGACTTATGGTTCGGCACGCTGGGCCGATGCCGTCGACATCCGCAAAGCTGGACTGACCCTCCCGGCGGGCGTCTTCCTCGGCCAACACGACGACCAATACCTCCGACATGAGGGGCCGGAACATGTCCTGAGCTTCGCACCCACGCGCTCGGGCAAGGGCGTGGGCTTGGTGGTGCCTACGTTGCTTTCGTGGCCGGCGTCCGCCGTCATTCACGACATTAAGGGAGAGAACTGGAAGATCACGGCGGGCTGGCGTTCGCGCTTTTCGCACTGCCTGCTTTTCAACCCCACCGATAGGCAGTCGGCCGCCTACAACCCGCTGCTTGAAGTCCGGCGCGGCGCACATGAAGTGCGCGACGTGCAGAACATCGCCGACATTCTGGTTGACCCTGAAGGTGCGTTAGAGAAGCGCAATCATTGGGAGAAGACCAGCCACGCGCTACTGGTCGGTGCAATCTTGCATGTTCTGTACGCAGGCGAGGACAAGACGCTGCGCGGCGTCGCCAACTTCCTCAGCGACCCGGCGTGTCCGTTCGAGCTGACGCTGCACCGGATGATGACGACGAAGCACCTGGGCGATGCGCCTCACCCGGTTGTCGCATCCGCTGCCCGCGAAGTGCTCAACAAGTCGGACAACGAGCGATCGGGCGTGCTCTCCACCGCCATGTCGTTTCTCGGCCTGTACCGCGACCCGACCGTGGCCGAAGTCACATCGCGCTGCGATTGGCGCATCGCCGACCTGATTTCCGCCGAGCACCCGGTATCGCTCTATCTGGTGGTGCCGCCCTCCGACATAAGCCGCACCAAGCCGCTGATCCGGCTCATCTTGAACCAGATCGGGCGGCGGCTGACCGAATCGCTCGACGGCAGCGATGGCATCGCGCGCCGGCACAAGCTGCTGCTGATGCTGGACGAGTTTCCGGCGCTGGGTCGCCTCGATTTTTTCGAGTCCGCGCTTGCCTTCATGGCCGGCTACGGCATCCGCAGCTTTCTCATCGCTCAAAGCCTGAACCAGATCGACAAGGCGTATGGGCAGAACCATTCCATCCTCGACAACTGCCATGTCCGGGTGACTTTCGCCACCAACGACGAAAGGACGGCGAAAAGGATTTCCGAAACCCTCGGCACCGCCACCGAGCTTCGCGCGCAGCGCAACTACGCGGGCCACCGCCTCGCTCCGTGGCTGGGGCACCTGATGGTGTCGCGTCAGGAAACTGCACGTCCGCTGCTGACGCCCGGCGAGGTGATGCAGCTTCCACCTGAGGACGCCGTAGTCATGGTGTCCAGCGTTGCCCCGATCCGCGCGAAGAAGCTGCGTTACTACGTCGACGCCAATTTCAAGGATCGCGTCCTGCCACCGCCCGTGCTCGCAGTCGGGAGGTACGCCGACGCGCCGCCAGCCCGCCCCGACGACTGGAGCGGCTTGGCGATCCCGGCCGTACCTACGGCGCCGACCTCGGTATCCGCCGATGGTCCGGGCGGCACCGATGACGGCGGCCCGCGCCGCCAGCTCGAACTCTCCGAAACCGTCGCCTACGAGCCCGAGTTGGACGCGTGTGCGAACGACCTGGAGCTGCTCGATGACGACGACCTGGCGCTCCCGCTTCCCGGCCAGCTCGACCCGGCCATGCAGCGCACGGCCCGGCTGGCTTCTCTCGACCCCAACGACGGAATCGACCTATGAGCCAATACCGCCTCAATCTTTTCATCCAGCCCGAGCACGCCAAGCGCCTGGATGAACTTGCCGCCAAGAAAGGCGTGTCCAAGTCCTCCATCGTCGCAGCGGCCTTGGCGTCCTGGCTGTCACCCGATGCGGGCGACCAGCGTGAGGCCGCCATTGCCAAGCGGCTGGATCGACTGTCGCGGCAGACCGAACGCATGGAGCGCGACCAGAACATCCAGATCGAAACGCTGGCGCTGTTCATCCGCTATTTCTTGACCATCAGCACGCCGGTGCCAGAAGCCCACAAGGACGCGGCCCGCGCCCAGGGCAAAGCGCGCTTCGAGCAGTTCGTCGAGCAGTTGGGTCGCCACCTGCTGCGTGGCCGCAGTCTGGTGCGCGACGTGGTGGAGGAACTGCCCCCCGATCCGATGCGGATGGATGACGCAGCAGCGATGGCGTCCGCCGATGAGCGAGCTGCAGAGCGTGCGTCATGAGTGCCGTTCCGCAGATTCCGCCTGAATCTCGCTCATCCGCCGCGGCGTCCCAGGATCGCCGCATCCAGATGCTGCGCACGGCGATGGGGCCGCTGATCGCCGCTGCGCTCGAAGATCCGGATGTTGTGGAAATCATGCTCAACCCCGATCGCACCCTGTGGGTGGATCGGCTGTCGTCGGGTCGCTCGCCGCTGGGCGTGGAGATGCCCGAGGCCGATGGTGAACGCATCATCCGCCTGGTCGCCGCGCATGTCGGCGCGGAGGTGCATCGCGGCCAGCCGCTCTTGACCGCCGAGTTGCCGGAAACCGGCGAGCGTTTCGAGGGCATCCTGCCTCCGGCCGCCCCGGGGCCAGCCTTCGCGCTACGCAAGCGGGCCGTGAGCATCATCGGCCTGGATCGCTACGTGGCCGACGGCATCCTGACCGCCGGGCAGGCCGAGTTCCTGCGCCGCGCCGTGCGCGAGCGGCAGAACATCCTGATCGCCGGCGGCACCAGCACCGGCAAGACCACGCTGGCGAACGCGCTGCTGGCCGAGATCGCCGCCACAGGCGACCGCGTGCTGGTGCTCGAAGACACCATCGAGCTGCAATGCGCGGCCCGCGACCATGTGCCGCTGCGCACCCGCGCCGGCGTCGTCACAATGACCGAGCTGGTGCGGGCCACGATGCGCCTGCGGCCTGACCGCGTGATCGTCGGCGAAGTGCGTGGCGGCGAAGCCCTGGACTTGGTGAAGGTCTGGGGCACCGGCCACCCCGGCGGCATTGCCACCATCCATGCCGGCTCCGCCTTGGGCGCACTGCTGCGTCTGGAGCAACTGATCCTCGAAGTGGCAGTGAATCCGCCCCGCGCCCTGATCGCCGAGGCGGTCAACGTGGTGATTCACATCGCAGGCCGTGGCCGCAAACGTCACGTCGAAACCATCTCCCGTGTCGTCGGCTTCGACGGTGCGGGCTATCGCCTGACAGATGCGCTGGAAACGCCGTTTCCCGAGCTGCCGCCGGTTCCTCTTGCAGCCGCTGCCGCTGCGCCTTCCTCGACCCCTGACCAACCTGGAGAACTGCCATGACGCACGTTGATGCTTTCCGTCTTTCCGTAAATCCTATTTCTCGCCTGTCCAGCATGGCGCGGCTGCGCCACCTGGCCCGTCCCGCAGGGCAAGGGCTGCTGCTGGCCGCGCTGATGCTGTTGCTGGCGGGCACGGCGCAGGCCGCCGGTTCCTCGATGCCGTGGGAAGGGCCGCTGACCTCCATCCTCGAATCCATCCAAGGGCCAGTCGCCCGGATCGTGGCGGTGATCATCATCATCTCGACGGGGCTTGCGCTGGCGTTCGGTGATACCAGCGGCGGCTTTCGCAAGCTGATCCAGATCGTGTTCGGCCTGTCCATCGCGTTCGCCGCGTCCTCGTTCTTCCTGTCGTTCTTCAGCTTCTCCGGAGGGGCCGTCGTATGAGTAAGGCCACCGATCTTCCGGGCTTTGAAGTGCCGCTGCATCGCTCGCTGACCGAGCCGATCCTGCTGGGCGGTGCGCCGCGCACCGTGGCGATTGCCAACGGCACGCTAGCCGCCGCCGTCGGGCTGGGCCTGCAACTGTGGATTCCCGGCGTGGTGCTCTGGATCGTCGGCCACTCGCTGGCCGTATGGGGTGCGCGCGTCGATCCGCAGTTCATGCAGGTCTTCGCGCGGCATATCAAACACCGCCCGCTTCTGGACGTGTGAGGGGAGGACGCCATGCTGAACCTTGCCGAATATCGTCAGCGCCCGGCCTTGCTTGCCGACTGGCTGCCCTGGGCCGGGCTGGTCGCGCCGGGCGTTGTGCTGAACAAAGATGGTTCGTTTCAACGCACGTTCCAGTTTCGCGGCCCCGACTTGGACAGTGCGACACAGGGCGAGCTGATTGCCACGTCGGCGCGGCAGAACAACGCGCTTCGCCGTACCGGGTCTGGCTGGGCCTTCTATATCGAGGCCGAGCGGATGCGGGCATCGAGCTATCCGCAATCCTCCTTTCCCGAACCACTGTCCTGGCTGGTGGATGAGGAGCGACGCGCGGCGTTCGAGGAGTCGGATGGCCATTTCGAGAGCGTCTATCACTTCACGTTGCAACACCTACCGCCGCAAGAGTCTCGCGCCCGTGCGGCTGGGATGCTGTACGAGAACCGGCCCACTGAGGGTGTGGACTGGCGTGGTCGGCTTGATTCCTTCGTGGCAGAGACCGATCGCGTGTTCGACCTGCTCGATGGTGTGATGCCGGAGATTGCCTGGCTGGACGATAGCCAGACGCTGACCTACCTGCATGCCACAGTCTCCACGCGGCGCTATCGCGTCGGCGTGCCCGACGTGCCGTTCCATATCGACGCACTGCTGGCCGATGCCGCGCTGGTCGGCGGCCTGGCGCCCATGCTGGGCGATCAGCACCTGCGCGTGGTGTCGGTACGAGGCTTCCCGACCTCGACCTGGCCGGGGATCTTGGACGACCTCAACCGCCTGGGCTTTGCGTATCGCTGGAGTACGCGCTTCCTGTGCCTGGACAAAGCCGAGGCGGAACGGGAATTGGGGCGCTTGCGGCGCCAATGGTTCGCCAAGCGCAAGAACGTCATCGCGCTGCTGCGCGAAACGATCTTTCAGCAGGAAAGCCCGCTGGTCGATACCGATGCCAGCAACAAGGCCGCCGACGCCGATGCCGCCTTGCAGGAGCTGGGCAGCGATCAAGTCGCCTTCGGCTACCTCACCGCCACGGTGACGGTGCTCGACGCCGACCCGGCCGTGGCCGACGAGAAGCTGCGCATGGTGGAGCGCGTCATCCAGGGCCGGGGTTTCGTGACCATCCCCGAAACCCTCAACGCAGTCGATGCCTGGCTGTCGTCCGTCCCCGGCAACGCATACGCGAACGTGCGTCAGCCCATCGTTTCGACGCTGAACCTGGCGCACATGATGCCGATGTCAGCGGTATGGGCTGGGCCGGAGAAGAACGAACACCTCGATGGCCCGCCGCTGATCGTCACCCGCACCGATGGCGCGACGCCGTTCCGGCTGGTGACGCACATCGGCGACGTGGGGCACACCCTTGTCGCCGGGCCGACCGGCATGGGCAAGTCGGTGCTGCTCGCCATATTGGCCATGCAGTTCCGGCGCTACTTCGGCTCGCGGATCTTCGCCTTCGACATGGGGCGCTCGATGCGCGCCACCATCCTCGGCCTTGGCGGTGAGCACTACGACCTCGGTGCCGATGGCGGCATCGCCTTCCAGCCACTCGCGCGAATAGCCCACGAGGGCTACCGCACCTGGGCCGCCGAATGGGTGGAGGGCCGGCTGCTGCACGAAGGCGTGACGGTCGGCCCGGACGAGAAGGCTGCCATTTGGTCGGCGCTGCGAAGCCTTGCCGGTGCGCCAGTGGAGCAGCGCACCATGACCGGCTTGTCGGTGTTATTGCAGTCCAACGCGCTGCGCCAAGCGCTCGCGCCCTATGTGTTGGGCGGCGCCCACGGCAAGCTGCTGGACGCTGACCACGACCGGCTGGGCATGGCCGACGTGCAGGGCTTTGAGATGGAAGAACTGATGCACAGCCCCGCCGCCGTGCAAGCAGTGCTGCGCTACCTGTTCGCCCGCTTCGACGAACGTTTTGACGGCGCGCCCACGCTGCTGATCCTCGATGAAGCGTGGCTGTTCCTCGATGAGCCGTCCTTCGCGGCCCGCATCCGGCAATGGCTCAAGACGCTCAGAAAAAAGAACGTCAGCGTCATCTTTGCCACGCAGTCGCTGGCCGACATCAAGGACTCGACCATCGCGCCAGCCATCATCGAAAGCTGCGCGAGCAGGATCTTCTTACCTAACCCGCAGGCCACCGAGCCGCAGATTCGCACGATCTACGAAGGCTTCGGCTTGAACAGCCGCCAGATTGAGATCGTGGCGACCGCACAGCCCAAGCGCGATTACTACTACCAGTCGCGCCTCGGCAATCGCCTGTTCGACCTCGACCTGGGGCCTGTCGCGCTCGCATTCGCGGGCGCATCCACCCCTCAAGACCAACGCGATATTGACCGCGTGCTGACGCAGGCCGGCGCTCCCGGCTTCGCCGGCGCGTGGCTGCGCCATCGCGGCCTCGGCTGGGCCGCCGACCTGCTGCCGTCCGCTCCGGCGGCAGCTTCCTTTCTCGCTTCTCAACCGCTGGAGGTTTCACCATGAAGACCAAGCCCCGTTTGCTCTCTGTCTCACTCGCTGCCGTGCTGTCGGTATCGCTGCTGGCCGTGCAGCCCGCATCCGCGCTGACGGTGTTCGACCCGTCCAACTTCGTGCAGAACACGCTGACCGCCGTGCGCACGCTGGAACAGATCAACAACCAGATCAACCAGCTTCAGAACGAGGCGCAGATGTTGATGAACCAGGCCAGGAACCTGGCAAATCTCGACTTCAACATCGTCAACCGCCTGCGCTCGACGCTCGCCACCACCGAGCGCCTGATCGCCGAGGCGCGCGGCTTGGCCTACGACGTGCAGAGCATGGATGCCACGTTCGCCCGCCTGTACCCGGAACAGTACGCCGCCACCATCAGCGGCGACCGCATGGCACAGGACGCCCGCGAACGCTGGCAGAACACCTTGAACGGCTTGCACACCGCGATGCGGATGCAGGCGCAGGTGTCGCAGAACCTCGCCCAAGACGAAAGCGCGCTGGCCGATCTCGTGAGCCAGAGCCAGTCGGCCACCGGCGCGCTGCAAGCGATGCAGGCGACGAACCAGCTCCTGGCTTTGCAGGCCAAGCAGTCGATCCAGGCGCAGCAGCTCCAGATCACGCAAGACCGGGCCGCTTCACTGGAACTGGCGCGGCAAGCGGCGGCTATGGAGCGCGCCCGCGAAGTGCGGCGGCGCTTTCTGGGCACCGGCACGCCGTACACGCCGCAGTCCGTCAACTTCTATAACAACTGACCGGAGGCGGCCATGCGATGCGCTTCCGTCCTGATGGCCGTGCTGCTGACCGCGTGCGGCCAGCAGCCGGCCGAGAACCTGGCCGACGCCCTGGCCGCAGATCCGGTGCGGCTCAAGGCGTTGCGCGGGCAATGCGCGGCCGACCGGCAGGCCGTGGGCGAGGATGCCTGCCGCGCCGCCGCTGAAGCCTTCCGGCGGCGCTTCTTCGCCGGCCATACCGGGCCGGATGAATACAACTCGCTGGCTGAACTCCCGCCGATTCCGCCGAGCTTCGATACGCCCGCAGATGAATTGCCAGAGGGCGCCGTTCCGCTCACTCCGCCCGAGGATTCGCCATGAACGACGTGACCATCATCGACCGTTTCCTCGATACGTTCTCGCGCTACATCGACTCGGGCTTCGGCTTATTGCAGGGCGAAGTGGCATTTCTCACCGCCACGCTCATCGTCATCGACATGACGATCGCTGGCCTGTATTGGGCCATGAGCCACGCCACCGGCCAGGGCGACGACGTGATCGCCAAGCTGCTGCGCAAGGTGCTCTGTGTCGGCGCGTTCGCCTACATCATCGGCAACTTCAACTGGCTGGCGAGCATCGTGTTCCGCTCGTTCGCCGGCTTGGGAATTACCGCTACCGGCTCGGCCATCACGATGGAGAACTTCCTTCAGCCGGGCCGGCTGGCGAAGACCGGCATCGACGCAGCCGCGCCGATTCTGGAACAGATCGGGGACATGGCTGGGTTCCCCGAGGTGTTCGTGAACATCGACCCTATCGTGGTTCTGTTCATCGCCTGGCTGGTGGTGATCCTCTGCTTCTTCGTGCTGGCCGTACAGCTTTTCATCACGCTGATCGAGTTCAAACTGACTACGCTCGCCGGCTTCGTCTTGATCCCGTTTGCACTCTGGAACAAGACCTCGTTCCTCGCGGAAAAGGTGCTAGGCAACGTGGTGTCGTCAGGCATCAAGGTCTTGGTGCTGGCCGTCATCGTCGGCATCGGTTCAGGCCTGTTCGCCGAGTTCCAGGTGCATCCCGACGAACCATCCATCGACCACGCGCTGGTCGTGATGCTGGCCTCGCTCGCGCTGCTGGCGCTGGGCATTTTCGGCCCCGGTATCGCCACCGGCCTGGTGTCCGGTGCGCCACAGCTTGGTGCGGGCGCGATGGCTGGTGCTGCGGTCGGGGCTGTCGGCACCGGCGTTGCCATCGGCGCCGCCGTAACGGGCGTGGGCGGCGCCGTCATGGCCGGGGCACGAATGGCCCCGGCGGCCGCAAAGCTGGCCGGTGCCGGTGCGCGTGCCGCGACTTCGGCGGCCGGCAGTGCCCGATCGGCGTTCCAGGCCGGTTCCGCTGCGGCCGGCGGCGGTGCCAAGGGCGCGGCGGCTGGCCTCGGCAATGTCGCCAAGACTGGCGCACAAGCCGCAGGCCGCAGCGTCACCTCTGGTGCTTCCGCTGTTGGGCAGAAGGTGGCCGACTCCTTCCGCGCTGGCTGGAACGGCACAGAAGCCGGCAGCGACGGTGCTGGCCCCGGCCAGACCGCAGACGGCACCGCAGGCTCGCAGAAGCAAGAGCAACCGGCCTGGGCCAAGCGGATGCACCGCCGCCAGCAGGCTACCCATGCCGCGACCACTGCCGCCCACACGCTGCGCGGCGGCGACGGCGGCGGCTCCGGGCAAGGCCCGAGCCTGCGGGATTCCGATACCTAACCTTCAAGGAGAACACCCATGCGATTCAAACGACCGCAGGTGCGCTACGCCGATACGCCGCAGCCTGCCACCCCGTATCAAGCCGCCGCCCAGGTGTGGGACGACCGTATCGGCTCCGCCCGCGTGCAGGCGAAGAATTGGCGCCTGATGGCCTTCGGCTGCCTAGTGCTCGCGCTGTTGATGGCCGGCGGCCTGGTGTGGCGCTCGGCGCAGTCCATCGTGACGCCCTATGTCATCGAGGTCGATCAAGCCGGGCAGGTGCGCGCCGTGGGAGAGGCCGCCACGCCGTACCGGCCCGGCGACGCGCAGATCGCGCACCACCTGGCGCGCTTCGTGACGCTGGTTCGCTCGCTGTCCATCGACCCCATCGTGGTGCGGCAGAACTGGCTCGATGCCTACGACTACACCACCGACAAGGGCGCGGCGGTGCTCAACGACTACGCCCGCACCAATGACCCATTCGCCCGCATCGGCAAGGAATCGGTAACGGTGCAAATCACCAGCGTGGTTCGCGCGAGCGACACGTCTTTCAACGTGCGCTGGACAGAGCAGCGCTATGTCAACGGTGCGCCCGCCGGCACCGAACGCTGGAACGCCGTGCTTTCGACCGTCCTGCAAACCCCGCGTACTGAACAGCGCCTGCTCAAGAACCCATTGGGTATCTACGTCAACGGCCTGTCATGGAGCCGCGAACTGGATTCTTCCGAAGGAGCCAAACCATGAAACTTCGTTTCCGCCTTTACGTTGTTCCTTTGACGCTGCTGGCCCTCGCGGGCTGCGCCTCGCAGGGGAAGCCGCCGCCATCCATCTCGCTCGACGAGACGGTGCTGGCCCAGCCGTTGCCCGAACCGCCCAAGCCCGTCGAAGTCGTCGCCGTCCCTGAACCGCTGGCGCTGCCGGCGCAGTTGAAGCCCCTGCCGGAACTCGATGAGGCCCCCGTTGCGCCGGAGCCGGCCGACGAAAAGGTGCGCGTTTCCCGTGCCAATGCAGAAGCGCGTATCGCGCCTACCCGTGAGGGCTACGTCAACGCGATTCAGGTGTGGCCGTTCACCGATGGCGCGCTTTATCAGGTCTATGCGTCGCCGGGGCGCGTGACGGTGGTTTCGCTTCAACCGGGCGAGGAACTGGTAACGGTCGCCGCCGGCGATACCGTGCGCTGGATCGTGGGCGACACGTCCAGCGGCGGCGGGGCCGATCTGCGCGTCAATGTGCTGGTCAAGCCTATCCGCTCCGGTCTGAAAACCAATCTCGTCATCACCACCAGTCGGCGCACCTACCTGCTGGAGCTGACCTCGACCGAGAGGGCATGGATGGCGTCGGTGTCCTGGGACTATCCGAAAGACCGAATGCTCGCGTTGCAGCGCCAGGCGCAGGCAGCGCAGGCAACAACGCCTGTCGATACGGGCCTGTCGCTGGACAAGATCCGCTTCCGCTACGCGGTATCGGGCAGCAACCCGCCGTGGAAGCCTCTGCGCGCCTTCGATGATGGAGAGAAGGTCTATATCCAGTTCCCGCCGGGCATCGCCCAGGGCGAGCTGCCGCCGCTGTTTGTCATCGGCGCGCAGGGCGACGGGCAACTGGTGAACTACCGTTTTCGCTCGCCGTACTACGTCGTGGATCGCCTGTTCGGCGCGGCCGAACTGCGGCTGGGCGGCGATGGCGGCGACGTGGTGCGGATCGAGCGCACCGATGGTGTTGCACGGAGGAACTGACCATGAGCCAGGATGACACTCCCGACCTTGCCGCGCCGCAGGCGGACAAGGTGGCGCCGGAGGCAGTGGCGCTGCGCGCCCAGCCGCGTCCAGTCACACGCCTGAACCGGCGCTCGCTGGCCATCCTTGCCGGCGTCCTAGCGGTCGCCGTGCTCGGCGCGCTGATGTGGTCGCTGCAACCTCATCGACGCAGCACAGGCGAGCAGACCGAGCTTTACAACGTCGATCGCGTGTCAAAGTCGGAAGGACTGGATGCGCTGCCGACGGACTATTCCAAGCTGCCGCCGGCGTTGCTGCCTGCCGTTCCCGAACTAGGGCCACCGCTGCCGGGCGATCTTGGCCCGGCTATCGTGAAGTCGCAGCAACCGGCGACGGCTGCCTACGCGGCCCCCGGTCACGACCCGAACGATGCCCTGCGAAAAGAAGCCGAGGCGGCCGCGGCCTCGTCCGTGTTCTTCCGCTCGGGTGGGCAGAATGCGGCGCCGGTAGCGCAGACACAGGTGGCCGCTGCGCCGGGCTTCGCCGCCAATGCGGCGTTTGACCCGCTGGCGGCCGGGCCGGCCTCCACGGCGGCCCAACCTGCTGACCCGACAGCGGTGCAAAACCGGCAAGACCAGAAAGAGGCTTTCATGAAAGCTGGCCCCACTGAAACCCGTAATTCCGGCAATCTGACTCTGCCAATTTCGCCGTATCAGGTTATGGCCGGAACAGTGGTCGCAGGTGCCTTGGTGACGGGCATCAAGTCGGACTTGCCCGGCGACGTGATCGCCACGGTGACGGAGCCGGTCTATGACACAGCCACCGGGCGCTTCCTGCTGATTCCGCAGGGTTCGCGCATCCTGGGCAAATACAACAGCCAGGTCAGCTACGGGCAGAGCCGCGTTCAAGTCGTCTGGAACCGGATCATCCTGCCGGACACGTCTTCGCTCACGCTCGACAACCTGGCCGGCACCGACCCAGCCGGCTATGCCGGGCTGGAGGACGATGTGGACTACCACTGGGGCCGCATCTTTGCCGGTGCGGCACTCACCACGCTGCTGGGCGTCGGTGCCGAGCTGGCCGCGCCGGAGAACCGGCAGGATGGTGATCGCGTCATCATCGCTGGGCGCGACAGCGCGCAGGACAGCATCAATCAGGTCGGCCAGGAGATGACCCGGCGCAACCTCAACATCCAGCCGACCTTAACGCAACGGCCGGGCCTGCCGGTTCGCATCATCGTCAACCGGGATCTGGTGCTGCGGCCGTACCAGCCGCTGTTCTTCAACCGGGGGACTTCACGATGAGCACGACCAAGAAGCTGCGGCTCGGCCCGCTGCCGAAGACCGAGAGCACCAAGCTGACTTTCGTTTGCCCGACCAGCTTGAAAGTCGACCTCGACCGCTACGCCGCGCTACACGCGCAGGCGTATGGCGAGGCCGTTGATGCGGCGACGCTGATCCCGCATATGCTGGAAGCGTTCATGGCGGGGGATCGAGGATTCAGGAAGGGCACGGCGACCCGCAGCACACCACCGAAGCCGCCATGATTGCACCGCATGCTATTCAACGGCATCCATCGAACGCGCAGCCCAGGCTGCGCGTTCTTCATTCTGGATGCCGCCGAGCCTGTTGGGCTATGATGATGCGACAGGCCCGCCGTTCCTCGGCAATCCAGCACTACACAGTGCGATGCGGCTTTCTCTCCCAACGCTCCTATGTCGCTCCTAGCCGACAACGCCGCTCTTCTTCTAAGCGGCCCCGAAAGGAGCTAACCTACTGTCCCATATACGGTTTCAAGTCCTTCTTGATTTGCGCGAAAGAATTGACACCGGCACTTTTTTGTTGCCTGCGATTTTTGTCCTGGGAATCCTTCGAGCCCGGTTGATCGATATCAAAGCGCCACTTGCTTCCCGCCAATAGGATGGAAGGTGGACATTCGACCGACCCCGCAAGGACCTCCATGAGCGAAGAATCCGCCACCCTCCTCCTGCCGCCACCTTCCGATACCGACGGTGATGCCAAACCCGCCATTCGTACCCGTCGCCCACGCCAGCGCAAGCCCGCCAGCGCCGCCGCGCAGGAAGCGATCACCCAGGTGAGCCGGCAACCGGCCGCCCTGGAAGTGGCCAACGCGCGCAAGGGCAGCAACGAAGACAGCACCTCGGCGCGCCTGCCGGCCAACTACCCGTACCGCACGCGCATGCGTCGCCAGGACTACGAGAAGGCCAAGCACGCCCTGCAGATCGAGCTGTTGAAGGTGCAGAACTGGGTGAAGGAAACCGGGCAACGCATCGTGGTGCTGTTCGAGGGCCGCGACGCCGCCGGCAAGGGCGGCACCATCAAGCGCTTCATGGAGCACCTGAACCCGCGTGGCGCGCGCATCGTCGCACTGGAGAAGCCTTCCGAGCAGGAAAAGGGCCAGTGGTACTTCCAGCGCTATGTGCAGCACCTGCCCACCGCCGGTGAAATGGTGTTCTTCGACCGCTCCTGGTACAACCGCGCCGGGGTCGAGAAGGTCATGGACTTCTGCTCGCCCCTGCAGTACCTGGAATTCATGCGCCAGGCGCCGGAGCTGGAGCGCATGCTGTGCAACAGCGGCATCCTGCTGTTCAAGTTCTGGTTCTCGGTGAACCGCGAGGAGCAGCTGCGCCGCTTCATCTCGCGCCGCGACGACCCGCTCAAGCACTGGAAGCTCTCGCCCATCGACATCAAGTCGCTGGACAAGTGGGACGACTACACCACGGCCAAGGAAGCGATGTTCTTCCATACCGACACCGCCGACGCGCCGTGGACGGTGATCAAATCGGACGACAAGAAGCGGGCGCGGATCAACTGCATCCGGCACTTCCTGCATTCGCTGGATTATCCGGGCAAGGATCACAGCGTGGCGCATGCGCCGGATCCTCTGCTGGTAGGGCGGGCTTCGCGGGGTTTCGAGGAGGATGAGCCGGCGGCGCTAGTCAGTTGAATCCCCGGGGTTG
>NZ_JAOEBG010000026.1 GCF_029836165.1 Pseudomonas sp. GD04091 | reverse complement strand
AAGGCCCGCGCCACACTCGGCTTACGCAGCACCGCCAGGCGCGAGCCGTCGTAGCGGGTCTCGCGGAACAGCTTCCAGCGGCCGAACAGGCCATATACATGCATCACCCGCCCCTGCTCGTGGTAGCCCATGCGCAGGTGCAGCTTCATCGCCGGCACGTTATGGGTTTCCACCACATCCACCACCTTGTGGCAGCCCTTCTCATGCATGGTGTTCCACAGCTCGACCTGGGCCGTCACCGACAGCTCGCTGCCGAAATAAGGCCGGGTCATCTCGCCGCCGAACTCGAAGAATTCACCCGGTTTCACCGGGAAGGTGCAGCCGTAGTAGTGCTTGTCGTGGTAGTCGACCACGCTGGCCCAGATGAACGCCACGGCATCGCCTTGCTCGTCCAGGTACATGTGTCCGGTGTGCCCTTCGTCGGCCAGTTCGCGCATGGTCTCGACGCGGTCGCCGAAATGCCGGGCGAAGGCATCGGCGTTGGCGCTGGTGATCTGCACCAGGGTGACTGGCGCATGCGCCTTGAGGCTGTGAGGTGGCACCGGGCTGACCAGGTCGCGCTCCATCCACAACAACTCCCAGTGGAAGAACACGTAGCGTTCGAACAAGGTCTTGAGCGTGCGCTTGAAACCCTTCTGGCGAATTCGTTCTTGTAGTTTTTGCAGTGCGCCCATGGCTCCCTCCCGGCCCCGGCGAAATTGCCAGGCCAATAGCTGGGGTATAGATCAGGCGAACGCACCCATGGCAAAGGGCCATTGGCGGATTTGTTTCAGAATATTAACAAGTCGTCGGCGGGAACCGTGCAGCCAGAATGAACGGCTGCACGGTCAAGGACTTGCTTACAGCTCGATGCAATCGAACCGTACATCGGTGGCCACGTCTTCGTCGTAATTGACGTCGGCGCGCTCGAAACCGAACAGGTTGAGGAACTGCTTCTTGTAATCGGCGTAGTCGGTCACCTGGAACAGGTTCTCGGTGGTCACTTGCGGCCACAGCGCCTTGCAGGCGTCCTGTACGTCGGCGCGCAGCTCCCAGTCGTCCAGGCGCAGGCGGCCCTTGTCGTCGACTTCGGCTGGCTGGCCGTCGGCGCGGTACATGCGATCACGGTACATGCGGTCCAGCTGGTTCTGGGTGCCTTCGTGAACGCCCTTCTCCCGCATGACCTTGAACACCATCGACAGGTACAGCGGCATCACCGGAATGGCCGAGCTGGCCTGGGTGACCACCGACTTGAGCACCGCCACGTTGGCGCCGCCCTTAACCTCGCCGGCCAGTTTCTGGTCCAGGCGCAGGGCGGTCTCGTCCAGGTCCTGCTTGGCCTGGCCCAGAGCGCCGTGCCAGTAGATCGGCCAGGTGATGTCGCTGCCGATGTAGCTGAAGGCCACGGTGCGGGCGCCTTCGGCCAGCACACCGGCGCCGGCCAGGGCATCGATCCACAGTTGCCAGTCCTGACCACCCATCACAGTGACGGTGTCGGCGATTTCCTGCTCGGTGGCCGGCTCGATGCTGGCCTCGATGATGGTGTCCTTGTTGGTGTCGATGGCGGTCGACTTGTACGGCTGGCCGATCGGCTTGAGCGCGGAACGGATCAGCTCACCGGTCTGCGGCAGCTTGCGTACCGGCGAAGCCAGGGAGTAGACGACCAGGTCGACCTTGCCGCCCATCTCGTTCTTGATCAGCTCGATGACCTTGGCGCGGGCTTCGTCGGAGAAGGCATCACCGTTGATCGACTTGCTGTACAGGCCCTCGGCCTTGGCGAACTTGTCGAAGGCGGCGGCGTTGTACCAGCCGGCGGTGCCGGCCTTGGTCTCGGTGCCGGGCTTTTCGAAGAACACGCCCAGGGTATCGGCCTTGAAACCGAACGCCGCGGTGATGCGCGCCGCCAGGCCGTAGCCGCTGGAGGCGCCGATCACCAGGACTTTCTTCGGACCATCCTCGCGCACGCCCAGCTTGCGGGTGGCTTCGATCTGGTCACGGACGTTGAGCTCGCAGCCCTTGGGGTGAGTCGTGGTGCAGATGAAACCGCGAACCTTGGGATGAATGATGGCCAATGTCTGTACCTCGTCAGGTTTAGGCTGGGGAAGCGCCCGGATTCGGGGCGCTGCCGTTTGATCTAGAGGGTGAGACTACCCTCGCGGGATATCCGACACATATTACGGGGTCATTGAGATTGCTGCATGGTCTGTACAGCCCGATTCGGCTCTGAGCGTAAGGCTGGCTCGATCCTGTGGGAGCGGCCCTTTCGCGACACAAGGCCGCTCCCACAGGTTCCGTTGCGTCAGGACGACGTAGGCTGCAAGGCTTCGCGCAACCACACCAGGAACTGCCGCGCCAGCGGGTCTTCCTGGCTTTCCCAATGCACCAGGCAGCTCCACACCGGCCCGCGCACGCGCTGTGCCAACAAAGGCCGCAAGCGCCCCTCATCGACCATCCGCTGCGCCAGCAGCTGGCTGACCAGGGCCACCCCCACCCCCTGCGCCGCCGCATCCAGCAGCAACCCCGGGTCGGAAAAATTCAGCCCCTTGCCCTGCTGCCCGACATCCTCGCCGCCTTCCAGCTGCCAATGGCTCCAGTCCATCTCGCGCTCGCCGTGCAAGGTCGTGCGCCCGGTCTCGGGCAACGTCGGGTGACAGGCCGGATACAACTGGTCCTGGTGCAGCACGGTGAAGCTGCACTCGGCCTGTGGGCCGATATCGTCGCGAATCGCCAGGTCGATGGTCTCGCTGGCCATGTCCGGCGCCTCGAAGCTGGTGAACAGCCACAGGTCCACCTCCGGGTAGCGCTGGTGAAAGTCCGTCAGGCGCGGCAGCAACCAGTGACGGGCGAACGCCGGGGTGGTGTTGACCACCAGCTGATTGGGCTTGCGGTACTGGTCGAGGCGGCGGATGCCCACTGCCAGTTGTTGCAGCAGGGCCTGGGTGGTGCTGAGCAGGTCGTGCCCGGCGTCGGTGAGGCTGACGCTGCGGCCGCTGCGGTGAAACAGCGGCTGTTCCAGATAGCTTTCCAGGCTGCGGATCTGCTGGCTGATCGCCGACTGGGTGAGGCTCAGTGCCTCGGCGGCTTTGTGGAAGCTGCCCAGGCGGGCGGCGGCTTCGAAGCCGCGCAGGGCGTTGAGCGGGGGCCAATGCTTGAGCATGCTGATAAGCCTGACTGATCAGAAATACGCTAAATCTATCGTTTGTCGCGTCACTTTCCCAGCCATAACATGGGCAGCAACACCCGCGACGGCGGGCTTCGTTGATAAAAATCCCTAATAGATCGGAGTTCACTATGACCCTGTCCATCGACAGCGGCTGGCGCATGCCCGCCGAATGGGCCCGCCACGCCGCCACCTGGATGATCTGGCCGCACAACAAGCCACTGTGGGAATCCGGCTGGGGCGTGACCCTGGCCGACGTGCAGCGCGACTACGCCCGGGTGGCTGCCGCCATCGCCCGCTACGAGCCGGTGAAGATGGTGGTCGACCCTTCGGCCATCGCCAGTGCCCGCGAACTCTGCGGCCCCGGCATCGAGCTGATCGAGCTGGCCGTGGACGACAGCTGGTGCCGCGACAGCGGCCCGAGCTTCCTGGTCCATGCGCAACGGGGCGTCGCGGGTTTGAGCTGGCGCTTCAACGCCTGGGGCGGCAAGTCCGAGCACGGCAAGGACCGCAGCCTGGCCCGACGCATCCTCGACCACCTGGGCCTGGAAGGCTTCAGTACCCCGCTGTGCAACGAAGGCGGCGCCATCCACGTGGACGGCGAAGGCACGCTGATCACCACCGAATCGGTATTGCTCAACCCCAACCGCAACCCCGGGCTGACCAAGGCCGACTTCGAGGACTGCTTCGCCCGCCTGCTGGGCGTGCGCAAGACCATCTGGCTGCCGGGCGACCCGCAGTACGTCACCGGCGACATGACCGACGGCCATGTCGATGGCGTGTGCGCCTTCGCTCGCCCCGGCGTGCTGCTGGTGGACGCCACCCACGACCAGGATTCGGTGTATGCCGAAGTGGTGCGCGAGAACCGCCGCGCGCTGGAACTGGCCACCGACGCCCAGGGCCGTTCGTTCGAGTTGCTCGACCTGTTTGAGGCCACCGCCGCCGTGGATACCGAAGCCGAGGTGTTCTGCGCCTCCTACACCAACTTCTACCTGGCCAACGGCGCGGTGATCATGCCGGCCTATGGCATCGATGCCGACCAGGTCGCCGCCCACCAGCTGGCCCTGGCCTTCCCCACCCGTGACGTGGTGCCGGTGCGCATCGACCACATCGCCCACGGCGGCGGCGGCATCCATTGCATCACCCAGCAACAGCCGGCCTGGCCGCTGCAGGGAGAGCGCCCATGAGCACCCTGCGCATCGCCACCACGCAAATGCCCTGCAGCTGGGACCTGCCGGCCAACCTCGACCGCGCCGAACAGCTGGTGCGCGAGGCCGCGGCCCAGGGCGCCCAGGTGATCCTGCTGCAGGAGCTGTTCGCCACCCCGTACTTCTGCATCGAGCAGTGCCACAGCCATCAGGCTCTGGCCGAGGACTATAACGACAGCCCTCTGCTCAAGCGTTTCGGCGCCCTGGCCAAGGAGCTCGGCGTCGTACTGCCGCTGAGCTGGTACGAACGCGCCGGCAACGCCTTCTTCAATTCGCTGAGCGTGGCCGACGCCGATGGCCGCCTGCTGGGCGTGTACCGCAAGACCCACATCCCCAACGCCATCGGCTACCAGGAGAAGGAATACTTCAGCCCCGGCGACACCGGCTTCAAGGTCTGGGACACCGCCTTCGGCCGCCTGGGCATCGGCATCTGCTGGGATCAGTGGTTCCCCGAAACGGCCCGCTGCCTGGCCCTGATGGGCGCCGAGGTGCTGCTGTTCCCCACCGCCATCGGCTCGGAGCCGGGCGCCGCCGAACTGGATTCGCGCGACCATTGGCAGATGGCCATGCGCGGCCACGCCGCCGCCAACCTGCTGCCGGTGGTGGCCGCCAACCGCGTCGGCCACGAGGTGGCGCGCAGCGACGACAGCCTGTCGATGCGCTTCTACGGCTCGTCGTTCATCTGCGACCACAAGGGCGCGATGCTCGCCGAGGCCGACCGCGACGGCAGTGGCGTCTGGCTGCACGACCTGGACCTGGCGCGCATGCGCGAGGACCGTCTGACCTGGGGCATCTACCGTGACCGCCGCCCCAGCATGTACGCGCCGTTGCTCAGCCTCGACGGCCGCACCCCACAGACCGCGAGGGCCTGAACCATGCCAAGCCGTCCATCGAAACTGCTCGCCATCGCCGCCCTGGCGGCCTGCGCCAGCGTTGCCCAAGCCAAGCAGGACGCCCTGCGCCTGTACAACTGGGCCGACTACTTCGCCGAGGACACCCTCAAGCGCTTCACCGCCGAGACCGGCATCCCGGTGATCTACGACGTCATGGACGGCAGCGAGGTGCTCGAGGCCAAGCTGATGTCCGGGCGCAGCGGCTACGACCTGATCTTCCCCGGCGACACCGTCGCCGAACGGCTGATGCGCGCCGGCAGCCTGCTGCCGCTGGACCGCCAGCAACTGACCGCGCTGGACGATATCGAACCGGGCCTGCGCAAGCTGCACGACCAGTACCCCAAGGCCAGCCAGGCCACGGTGCCCTACACCTGGGGCACCATCGGCCTGACCATGGACGCGCAGAAGATCCGCGAGCGCATGCCCGACGCCCCGCTGGACAGCCTCGACCTGCTGTTCAAGCCCGAGCTTGCGGCCAAGTTCGCCGACTGCGGCATCTCGATGATCGACTCGCCCGACGAAGTGCTCGCCGTGGTGCTCCACTACCTGGGCCGCGAACCGCGCAGCGCCAAGCGCGAGGACCTGGCCGCCGCCAGCGAGCTGCTCAAGGGCATCCGCCCCTACGTGCGCAAGCTGCAGTCGCAGCCAGTGACCGAGCTGGTCAACGGCAACACCTGCCTGTCGCTGGGTTACAGCGGCGACGTGATCCAGGCCCAGCGCAGCGCCGAAGCCGCCGGCAAGGCCATCGACTTCCAGTACCGCGTGCCCCGCGAAGGCACCACGGTGTGGATGGACACCATGGCCATTCCGGCCGATGCGAAGCACCCGGAATACGCCTATCGTTTCATCAACTTCGTCATGCGCCCGGAGAACATGGCGGCGATCAGCAACACCACCGGCTACCCCACCGCCAGCGCCAAGGCGCGCCCGCTGGTGGACGCGAGCCTGCGTGACAACCCCGATATCTACATCGACCCAGCCACCTATGCCCGGCTGATCCCGGGCAAGGACATCCCCCAGGCCGACATGCGCGCGCGCATGCGGGTCTGGACCCGCTTCAAGACTGCACAGGACTGAACCCATGCCCACTCGCCGCACCTTCCTCCAGCAAATGAGCGTCGTCGCCGGCCTCGGCGCCGCCGCCAGCTTCGGCCTGCCCTTGGGCAGCAACAGCGCCCGCGCCAGCGAGGCGGGCCGCTGGTTCATGCCTGACGAGGGTGAACCGCACCAGCGCGCCTACATCGCCTTCGGCGCCCAAGATGCCATCTGGGAAGACTTCACCGAAGACGTCCAGGCCGCGCTCGGGCGCATCGCCCGGGCCATCGCCGTCTACCAGCCGGTGACGGTGTTCTGCCGCGCCAGCGAGCGCGACATCGCCGAGGAGGAATGCGGCAGCCACAACATCACCTATGTCGAGACCGAGCTGGACGACATCTGGATGCGCGACATCGGCGCCAACTTCGTCGTCGACGACGATGGCGCGCTGGCGGCGGTGGACTTCAACTTCAATGGCTGGGGCGCCAAGCAGCAGCATCGCTACGACAGCAAGCTGGCCAAACGCGTCGCCAAGCTGGCGGGCGCCCAGTACCAGCGCAGCGAGCTGGTGGGCGAAGGCGGCGGCATCGAGGTGGACGGTCACGGCACCGGGATCATGACCGAGAGCAGCTGGATCAACGGCAACCGCAACCCCGGCTGGAGCAAGGCCCAGGTCGAGGCGGAGCTGAAGGAGCGGCTGGGGCTGCGCAAGATCATCTGGCTGCCGGGCATCAAGGGCAAGGACATCACCGATGCCCACGTGGACTTCTATGCACGCTTCGCGGCGCCCGGCGTGGTGGTGGCGAACCTCGACAACGATCCGGATTCCTACGATCACAACGTGACCCGCGAGCACCTGGAGATCCTGCAGAACGCCACCGATGCCGATGGCCGCAAGCTGGAGATCCACACGATGTCGCCGCCGCTCAAGCCACGGCGCAGCAAGTTCAGCGAGGACAATCCGGATTTTGCCGCGGGGTACATCAATTACTTCGTGATCAATGGCGCGGTGATCGCGCCGCAGTTCGGCGATCGCAGCGCCGACGAGAAGGCCCGGGCGTTGCTGGCGCAGCTGTACCCCGGGCGCAAGGTGGTGCAGCTGGATATCGACGCGATCGCGGCCGGAGGTGGCGGGATTCACTGCGTGACCAACCAGTGCCCCGAGGTGTGAATGCCAAGGCCTGCGCAAAAGCCGCAGGCCTGTTGGTGCGGGCTTGCCCGAGAAGCAGCCGACGCGGTGCCTGGCCACACACAGCAGGCGAACCAACCGAGCCCGCTCAGGAGCCGCACGCGCCCTGGCTGCCCCTGGCCAACCATTCGCTCAACTGCACCGGCACCAGGTGCACCAACCCCTGCGCCGTCTCGCACACCGGCTGAATGTAGTTGTCGCTGAACAGCAACTTGCCATGCACGAAGTGCTCGTCCTTGCGCAGGTTGGGGTTGTCGATGCGCATGCCCAGCCGCGCCGCCAGCCACTTGCCGATCTCGTAATGGCTGATCCAGCGCTCCGGCGCCAGCCCCTCCAGGGCCTGGCGCGGCGCCTCGCGGCTGAGCACGATCACCGGCACGTCACTGACTTGCGGAACCAGGTCGTTGTGCCCCCACTTGCCATCCTCGCCCAGGCGCTGACCATGGTCGCCGGTGATCACCAGGTAGCGTTCGCCCTCCAGACGATCGAAACGGGCAATGACCTCCTCCAGCAGGCCGTCCAGGTAGTGGATCGAGTTGTCGTAGGCATTGGCCTGGCCCTGGGCGCCCTGGTCCGGCCAGGGCCGCTCGGCCTGCTGGTGCGTGTAGTTGCGCGCATAGGGCAGGTGCGCCGTGCGCAGGTTGAGCACCACGAAGTTGCGCGGGCCGAAGCGCTGCTGGTCGAGGATCTCGAGCAAGGCGTGATCCTGGCGCTTGAGAAACCGCAGCGGATGGTCCTCGCGGGTGATCGCGACGTCCAGGTGGCGGCTGCCCAGGTGCGCCAGCAGGCGCGACTCCTGGGACGAGATCCAGTGGGTGCGCATGCCGGCCTCGCGGGCGAAGCGGAACAGGTTGACCTCGCCGGCGCGCAGCAGGTGATCCTGCCCTGGCTCGCGGATCGGGTTGAGCAGATACGGCAGGCTGACATCGGTGGCCACCCCCGCCGAAACGCCCGGCCGCACCAGGGCGCTGGGATGGCTGGCCAGGTAGCGCTGCAGGCGCGGCGTGGTCTGCCGGGCGTAGCCGTACACCCCCATGCGCTCGCTGCGCAGCGAATCGGCCACCACCAGCCAGACATGGCGGGCGCTGCTGGGAATCGGCTCGAGCCGGTAGGGTGTGAACGGCGCGGATGGCAGCCTCACCTCGGGCGCGAACGCCAGGCGCACGGCCCAGGCGGAAAACGCATTGAGGCTGTTGTGCAGGCCACTGCGGGTCGGCCCCGGGGTGAACGAATCGAGGTTGCGGTAGGTGGCCCGATAGGGTTTGGCCAACAGCACCACGGCAATCAACAATAGCGCCCAGCGGCTGGCCGGCAGCGCCACCCGCCCCGGCAGCCGCCAGTGCAAGGTCACCAGCAACACGTAAGGCAGAGCGACACTGAGCGCCGCCGGCCAATGCGCGCCCAGGCTGTGCCAGGCCGTCAGCCCAACTTCCCCCGGCTCGCGCACCAGGCTGCGGATATCGACCGCGCTCAACGGCTCGCCAAAGAAGCTGATATTGGCCAGCTGCAGCAGCTGCATGCCGGCGAACAGCAGCAGGATCGCCACCACGACCACACGCAGGTTGCACAGCCACAGCGCCACGCAGAACGCCCATAGCCCGGCGACCCAGCCGGCCTCGAGCTCGGCGCGGTTGTTGCCGGTGAACAGTTGCTGGATGAAATCGTCGGCCAGGAGCAACACACAGCTCAGGCTGGCCAGCGCGCACAGGCGCAGCCACGCGGCGCCGCGCTCGGGCTGGCCGCGCAGGGTCAGGGACATCAGCATGGGGAAATCTCGTGGTCAGGGGTCGTCGCGGTAACGGCGCCGGCCGGTGAGCATCGACAGCGGCAGGTTCTCGCGCAGGCGCAGGCTCTCGACCAGCGCCGCCAGCACATGCACGCACACCAGCGCCAGCAGTGCATCGGCCAGGAAGCTGTGCAGGTCCATCGGCCAGTCGGCGCCCCACAGGGCATCGACTTCCTCGGCCAGCCAGCCGGTCAGGCCCAGGCCACCGATGCAGGCGAGCATCGACACCATCACCAGCGCGCCGATGGCCGAGTGCCCCAGGCGGTGGCAGGGCTGCCCGCTCAGCAACGCCCGGCCGTGGGCCGCCAGGCGTCCGGGCGTCGGCCAGAAATCGGCCCAACGCGCGCTGCGCGGCCCGACGAAGCCCCAGACGATGCGTACCAACAGGCAACCGACGGCGTAGTAGCCGAGCCACTGGTGCCAGTCCTCACCCTCTTCGGTGAAGAAGTAGTTGGCGAAGAACACCGTGGCGAACGACAGGTGGCATGCGCGCAGCAACGGGTCCCACAGGCGCACCGTGGCGTCGGGCATCAGTCTTCGATCTCGGTCTTCACCGCCTTGCCGCTGACCGGGTCGTGATAGATCTCGACCTTGCGTCCGTCCTTGTCGAAGCCGTAGATCTCGTAGCAGTTGCCCTTGGTGACCTTGAACTTGTTGATCTTGTAGCCCTGCTCCTTGAGCTGGGCCTGGAACTTGTCCGGGTCCTGCCAGGTGCTTTTGTCGGCGGTGGTGCACTGGGTGGCGGCGAACACGCTGCCGCTGCCCAGCAGCAAGGCGAAAGCAAGAAGGAAACGCATGGCGATAACTCCAGTGATGAGAAGGGACCCGCACGATGCAATGCCAAACTTAATGGCAGCTTAGTAGGTCATCACTGGTTACATTTCCCCGGGCGACAGGCTGCGCGCAGGGCCCATCATGGCGCCTTCGACGGGAGAGCCGAAGCATGCGCGTACTGCTGGTGGAAGACGATCGGGCCCTAGCCCAGGGCATCCGTACCGCCCTGCGCGGCGAGGGCTACACCCTGGACTGGCTGGCCGATGGCCTGGAGGCCGAGCAGGCCCTGCGCGCCGAGACCTTCGACCTGGTGCTGCTCGACCTCGGCCTGCCCCGACGCGACGGCCTGCACCTGCTGCGCAGCCTGCGCGCCAGCCCCACCGGCGAGGTGCCGGTGCTGGTGCTGACCGCCCGCGACGCTACCCGCGACCGCATCCAGGGCCTGGATGCCGGCGCCGACGACTACCTGGTCAAGCCCTTCGACGTGGACGAGCTCAAGGCGCGCATCCGCGCCCTGCTGCGCCGCAGCCAGGGCCGCGCACAACCGCTGCTGGAACATGCCGGGGTCAGCCTCGACCCGGCCCGCTTCGAAGTCCGCTACCAGGGCCAGCCGGTGACCCTGACCCCCATGGAATTCCAGCTGCTGCACCAGCTGCTGGCTCGCCCCGGCACCGTGCTGACCCGCGAACGCCTGGCCGAGACGCTCTACGGCTGGCACGAAAGCGGCCCCGGCAACACCCTCGAAGTGCTTATCCACAACCTGCGGCGCAAGCTCGACAGCGGCCTGATCCGCACCGTGCGCGGCGTCGGCTACCTCATCGAGGATGCGCCATGACCGCCATCCGCACCCGCATCCTGCTGCCCACCCTGCTGCTGGTGCTGCTCGGCAGCCTCGGCCTGGTGCTCAGCGTGCTGCGCGACAACCACCAGGAGATCGAGAACGTCTACGACGCCCAGCTGGTGCAGGCCGCCCGGGTGCTGCAGGGGCTGTTCCGACAGATGCCCGCGGAGCAGGACTGGCAGGACGTGCGCGCCGCCCTCGAGCAGGCCATGGACCTGTCCGGCACGGATATCCTCAGACACCCCTACGAGATCAACCTCGACTTCATGGTCTGGCGCAGCGACGGTCAGTTGCTGATGCGTTCGGCCGACGCGCCGCGCCTCGACAGCCCGCCCGCCCCCGGCATCCACGACCTGCTCTACCAGGGCCAGGACTGGTGCGGCGTGCTGCTCGAAGACCGCCAGCGCGGCCTGCTGATCTGGGTGGGCGAGCGCGACGACCTGCGCCAGGACCTGATCCAGCGCATCGCCGACCAGGCCCTGGCCCCCGCGCTGGTCGGCATCCCGCTGCTGGCCATGGCCATCTGGCTGCTGCTCGGCTGGGGCCTGCAACCGCTGCAGCGCCTGGCCCGGCACCTGCGCGCGCGCCCGGTGGACAGCCTGGAGCCGCTGGCCACCGCCCCGCTCCCGCCGGAGCTGACGCCCATGGCCAACGCCCTCAACCATCAACTGCAACAACTCACCCGCCTGCTCGAACGCGAACGCCGCTTCATCGCCGACGCCGCCCACGAACTGCGCACACCGCTGGCGGTGCTGGCCATCCACGCCGGCAATGCCCGTCGCGCCAGCACCGATGCCGAGCGCGACGAAGCACTGGAGTTCCTCGAACAAGGCGTGGCGCGCGCCACCCGGCTGGCCAGCCAGCTGCTGACCATGGCCCGCCTGGAGCCGCTGACCCAGGTCCGTCAGCGCGTGCGCCTGGATGCCCTGGCCCGGGAAGAGCTGGCCCAGCTCGCGCCGCTGGCCCTGCGCCGCCAGGTCGACCTGGTGCTCGACGAGCAAGGCAGCTGCCACCTGTACGCCGACCCCACCGCCGTGACCGTGATGCTGCAGAACCTGGTCGGCAACGCCCTGCACTTCAGCCCGCCAGGGGGCGAGGTCACCCTGGAACTGCGCCAGCACGACGACTGGCTGACCCTGCAGGTGCTCGACCAGGGACCTGGGGTGGAACCATGGCAGCTGGAGCGCCTGAGCGATCGTTTCTACAGCGCCAACAACCCCGGTGGCGCCGGGCTGGGGCTGGCGATCGTGGCGCTGGTGGTGGAGCAGCTGGGTGGCAGGCTCGCGTGCTTCAACCGGGACGGCGGCGGGTTCGCCGTACAGGTGCGCTTTGCGGCGTGCAACGCGGTGGCTGGCACCGGTGGAGCCGGTGTTCGCGGCTGAAGTCGCTCCCACAGGGGCCGGCAAGCGATGTCCCATTCATTTGCAAACCCGATCAATCGCAAAGAAAAACAAACTTCTCAAATGAGCGCAGTGCGGGGATGCTGTGACGATCACGCTCGTATCCCGGAGAACAACAATGAACGAAGTCGTCATCGTCGCCGCCACCCGCACTGCCATCGGCAGCTTCCAGGGGGCGCTGGCCAACGTGTCCGCCGTGGAGCTGGGCGCCGCCGTGATCCGCCAGCTGCTGGCCCAGACCCAGCTGGATCCTGCCCAGGTCGACGAAGTGATCCTCGGCCAGGTGCTCACCGCCGGCGCCGGCCAGAACCCCGCCCGCCAGGCCGCCGTCAAGGCCGGCCTGCCCTACGAAGTCCCCGCCCTGACCCTGAACAAGGTCTGCGGCTCGGGCCTCAAGGCCCTGCACCTGGCCGCCCAGGCCATCCGCTGCGGCGACGCCGAGGTGGTCATCGCCGGCGGCCAGGAGAACATGAGCCTGGCCCCCTACGTGATGCCCTCGGCCCGTACCGGTCAACGCATGGGCCATGGCCAACTGATCGACAGCATGATCACCGACGGCCTGTGGGACGCCTTCAACGACTACCACATGGGTATCACCGCCGAGAACCTGGTCGAGCAGTACAACCTGACCCGCGAGCAGCAGGACGCCTTCGCCGCCGAGTCCCAGCGCAAGGCCGTGGCCGCCATCGAGGCCGGCCGCTTCAAGGACGAGATCACCCCGATCCACATCCCGCAGAAGAAAGGCGAGGCGCTGGTGTTCGACACCGACGAGCAACCGCGCCCCGGCACCAGCGCCGAGTCCCTCGGCAAGCTGCGCGCCGCGTTCAAGAAGGACGGCAGCGTCACCGCCGGCAACGCCTCCAGCCTCAACGACGGCGCCGCCGCGGTGCTGCTGATGAGCGCCGCCAAGGCCAAGGCCCTCGGCCTGCCGGTGCTGGCGAAGATCGCCGCCTACGCCAGCGCCGGCGTCGACCCGGCGATCATGGGCATCGGCCCGGTTTCGGCGACCCAGCGCTGCCTGGGCAAAGCCGGCTGGCAGCTCGGCGAGCTGGACCTGATCGAAGCCAACGAAGCCTTCGCCGCCCAGGCGCTGGCGGTGGGCAAGCAGCTGGAGTGGGATGCGTCCAAGGTCAACGTCAACGGCGGCGCGATCGCCCTGGGCCACCCGATCGGTGCTTCCGGGTGCCGGGTGCTGGTGACCCTGCTGCACGAGATGATCAAGCGTGATGCGAAGAAGGGCCTGGCCACCTTGTGCATCGGTGGTGGCCAGGGCGTGGCGTTGGCCATCGAGCGCTGATCCACGCCCGACCAACCCGCTCCCACCACAGCGACACCGAAACCTGTGGGAGCGGGTTCACCCGCGAAGCGTCCGGCACCGACCGTCCGACCTCTCCGAAGCATTAGTTGCAATTTACTTGAAAACCCCAACAGGCACATTCACCAATAAAACATATTCAAACGAATATATGCCGCCGACAAACACCAACACTTCACGATAAGCCAATCTTTATTTAATTCGATTGGCTCCATGTGCCCCACTACTTTCCTACAGTGTTAAAAATGACACTTTGACACTTTCAAACTCCCCTCTAGCCTGAGTCAGGCGCCCAACGAACTGCTTAAGTTCCAGCGCACTAGACCCTATTAATAAACCTGCTAAAGGGATTTGCCATGAACGCTCCAGGAGCCGCCCCGTCCGAGAAAGAAGTTGCTCAGGCCTGGCTGGAAGGAAAGGCCCGCGTGAAGTCGACGACACCACACGGCAATATCTTCGCCCACGACTACAACCATCATCACCAGCTCACCGCGACAGGCCGCGCCATGCGCAGCGGCGCCGATGCCATCAACCCGTTCTTCAGCCCGGCGGCCGGCTCGGCGACCGACAGCTACGCCAACGACGCCAACAAGAACGTCAGCCCAGGCAAAGCGCCGGTCAGCATCTACGAAGGCCTGCAGACCGCCATCGACATCGCCCGCCGGCGCTCCGAATACAACCCATTGGACCAGCCCACCGACCAGAAGCCCAAGGCCAAGGGTGACCGCGAACACTTCATCGCCTTCACCCAGGAGATCGCCGAGATCCCCTTCCTTTCGCTGCTCGCCGCCCAAGTGACGCAGATCCAGCAGAAGAGCCATGACGCCAACGCGCTGATCGATTCGTTCGTCAAAGGCTTCATCGGCCTGGCGGCCAAGGACGTCGAGCAGATCAAGAAATCCCTGAGCAGCCTGGTGAATGCGGCGCTGTCCTATTCCGAGCAGACCGAGCGCCAGTCCAACTTCAACCAGAACATCCTGCAGACCGGCATCGCCGGCTCGGTGAACTTCATGCTGTATGCCAGCGAATTCACCATCAAGGCCACCAGCAAGAAAGGCACCATCACCTTCCAGTCGTCCTACACCTTGTCCCAGGCGGTCTACCAGCTGTCGGTGGAAAGCTGGGAGAACGTCAGGGACGTGTTCGCCAAACAGCAGAAGACCGACACCCAGCAATGGCTCGGTGACACCACCACGCCTGTGAAACCAGGCTCGACACTGCGGGCGATCTGCCTGGTCAGTTAAGACCGCGAGCCAGGCCCGGCAGGTTCGCCTGCCGGGCTTGTTCAACCGAGCGAACGCAACCTCGACCAGCGCTGCAGCCAACCCTTGTCCCGAGCCCGTACGGCCATCACCTCGGCCTTGCCCGGCGTGGAACGCAGCCGCAGGCCGAACAGATCGTCCAGCCCCAAAGGCGCCAGCACCTCGCACCGGTCATCCGCCGTGCGCCGCACCGCCACCGCCGTGGCCGTCTCCGGCCAATAGCGCATGGCATCCTCGGTCGAGGCGTATGGTTCCTGGCCATTGCGCAGATGCATGCGCGCCTGGTTCTTGACCGACCACAGCACCTGCGGCGCATGGCCCAGCAGCCGAGCCTCCAGGCGCAGGTCTTCTGCCGGATCGATCCCCGAGCGATCGAACCACAGCACATCCACATCCCCGTCCGGGGCCGTCGACGCCCGACCATGCAGGTGATCCCACACGGCATTGCGCACGAAGCCCGCGCCGATCCAAGCATCCGGCAGCGCCAGCTCCCGCACGACGGCCAGCAGCCGCCAGCGCACCGGGTCGTTGTGGATAACCGCTCGGACCTGTTGCTCGAAGGTCATCTCAGAAGCGCTCGTCACGCAGCGCGGGCAAGGTGATGTCGCGCACATAGCTGGCCGACGACAGGTTCAGCATCATCCGGCACACCTGCACCACATCGTGCAGCGGGATCAACGTCCCCTCGCCACGCCGCTCGGCCTCGGCCAGCGGCACCTGCAGGCCGTCCTCGGTATTCAGGTAACCCAGATTCAGGCAGCTCACCCCCAGGCCCCGATCACGAAAACCTTCGCGCAGGCTTTCGGCAATTCCGCGCAGGCCGAACTTGCTCGCGCCGAAGGTGACTTCCGGGCGGCCGCTGCCTGGCAGGCCGGAAGTGGAACCGGTGAGGATGATCCGTGGCCGGTCGCTCTGCAGCAGCACCGGCAGCAGGCGCTTGATCAGCAGCAGCGGCGCGGTGATGTTGGTGTCGACCATGCGCTGGATCTGCCCGTCGTCGTCGTCGAGGAAGCTGTAGCCGTCCTCGAAGGCCCGTTCCTCCCAGATCCCGACGTTGTAGACCAGCACATCCAGCCCGGCGCCGGCCACCGCTTCATGGATGACCGCCGCCGCGTGCCACGGCTGGCCCAGGTCGGCCTCGATCCAGCGCGCCGCCCCCGGCAGCGACGCCGGCCGGGTGCGCGACACACCGATCAGCGTGTCACCTTCGCCTCCCAGGCCCTCGACCAGCGCCCGGCCCAATCCCTTGCTCGCACCCACCACCAGAATTCGCATCGAATCACTCCCTATGGACTGCGCCAGATAGTAACCTTCCCGCCCCAGTAATTCAGTCGGAAATGCCAGGACGCCCGTGGACAGAGAGCAGCTCGAACGCAACCAGATTCCCCTGTACTTCATCGCCGTGGCGCTCGCCGCCGCCGTCGGCCTGCTGGCGCCAGGCATGGCCCAGCCACTGGAGGTGTTGGTGACGCCGGCCATCGCCGTGCTGATGTACGCGATGTTCCTGCAGATCCCCTTCCTCGACCTGCGCGCCGGGCTGGGCAACCGACGCTTCATGGGCGCGCTGCTGCTGGCCAACTTCGTGCTGGTGCCGCTGCTGGTATGGATCGGTACCCGAGGGCTGGCCGATCATCCGGCCGTGCTGGTCGGCGCGCTGCTGGTGCTGCTGACACCGTGCATCGACTACGTGGTGGTGTTCACCCATATCGGCAAGGGCGACTCGCGCCTGACCCTCGCCGCCACGCCGGTGCTGCTGCTGGTGCAACTGGCGCTGCTGCCGCTGTACCTGGCGTTGATGCTCGGCGGCGGCAGTGTCGAGATTTCCGTGGTGCCCTTCGTCGAGGCCTTCGTGCTGCTGATCGTGCTACCGCTGCTGCTGGCGGTCGCCACCAGCGCCGGGGCACGGCGCTCGGCGCTGGTAGCGAAGTGGAACGACGCCTGGGCCTGGCTGCCAGTGCCGGCCATGGCGCTGGTGCTGATCGCGGTGATCGGCTCGCAGATCGGCGTGGTGGCCAGCCGCCTGGACGACCTGTTGCCGGTGGTGCCGGTGTATGTCGGCTTCGCCTTGCTGGCGCCGCTGCTGGGGATGTTCGCGGCGCGGCTGTTCAGGTTGTCCACAGGCGAAGCCCGGGCGGTGACCTTCAGTGCCGCCACGCGCAATTCGCTGGTGGTGCTGCCGTTGGCGCTGGCGCTGCCGGAGTCGATCCGCGCGCTGGCGGCGGCGGCGGTGATCACCCAGACACTGGTGGAGCTGGTCAGCGAGTTGATCTATGTTCGCGCCGTGCCGGCGTTGGTACGCCGTTAGGTCCATTCCTTTCAAGATCGAGTGAGGGCCGCCAGGTGTTCGCCGCAACTCTCACAGACGCTGCAAGCGTTGCGGCGAACACCTCGAAAGACATACCCATCAGCCCAGCTGCAACCGCCACTGGCCGCTATGGCTGAACCGCACCCGCGCCAGCGGTGGCACATCGATACGCTGAAAGGCCTGCAGCGGCGCGCCCAGCGCATGCAGCATCGCGGCGCGAATGACGAAGGGGTGGGTGATGGCGATCCACTCCCCCTCGCTCAGGGCGCTGTCCATCCAATGGGCGACGCGCTGGCACAGCGCGGCGATCGACTCACCACCGTGAGGCGCGGCCTGCGGGTCGGTCAGCCAAGCCTGGAGGTCTGCGGCGCCCAGTTGCTTGAGCGGCAAGCCTTTCCAGCTACCCAGGTCGCCGTCGCGCAAGCCTTCATCGACCACCGCCCCTAGCCCCTCGGCGGTCTGGCGGGTACGCAGCTCAGGTGCCGTGAGATAGCGGGCCGAACGCTCAAGCGCAAGCAACGGCGGATCACGCAGCGGTTCGTCGTCCAGGGCGAAGCGCCCCACCCTTTGCGCCTCGGTGCGGGCGTGGCAGATCAAGGTGAGGTGGATGGGCTTCATGGTGGGCCTTCGCCAGGAATGTCCGGGCACTCTAGCCGAAGTGCGAAACACATGCGCGATAAGCCCCCCCAGGATCAGACACCCGCGCGCAGTTCGCGGGCGGCCGCCACCATGTTCACCAATGCCGCCTCGGTCTCCGGCCAGGCGCGGGTCTTCAACCCGCAATCCGGATTGACCCACAGCCGCTCGGCCGGAATCCGCCGGGCGGCCTTGCGCAGCAGCTTGACCATCTCGTCCTTGCCCGGCACCCGTGGCGAGTGGATGTCGTACACCCCCGGGCCGATCTCGTTCGGGTAGTGGAACTGCTCGAACGCCTCCAGCAGCTCCATGTCCGAACGCGAAGTCTCGATGGTGATCACGTCGGCATCCATCGCCGCGATCGACTCGATCACGTCGTTGAACTCGCTGTAGCACATGTGGGTGTGGATCTGGGTTTCGTCACGCACGCCCGAGGCGCACAGGCGAAACGCCTCGGTGGCCCATTGCAGGTAGTGCGGCCAGGCACTGCGGCGCAGCGGCAGGCCTTCACGGAAAGCCGCCTCGTCAATCTGCACGATCCTGATCCCCGCCGCTTCCAGGTCGACCACCTCGTCGCGGATCGCCAGCGCCAGCTGGCGGGCCTGCACTTCACGGGGCACGTCCTCACGCGGGAACGACCACATCAGCATGGTCACCGGGCCCGTCAGCATGCCCTTCATCACCTTGCGCGTCAGGCCCTGGGCGTACTTGATCCACTCCACGGTCATGGCCTTCGGGCGGCTCAGGTCGCCGAAGATCACTGCCGGTTTCACGCAGCGCGAACCGTAGCTCTGCACCCAGCCAAAACGGGTGAACCCATAGCCATCCAGTTGCTCGGCGAAATACTCGACCATGTCGTTGCGCTCGGCCTCGCCATGCACCAGCACGTCCAGGCCCAGGTTCTCCTGGATCTGCACCGCGTGGCGGATCTCGCTGTGCATGGCCTCGACATAGTCCGCCTCGGTCAGCTTGCCCTGCTTGAACGCCTGGCGCGCCAGGCGAATCGCCGAGGTCTGCGGGAACGAACCGATGGTGGTGGTCGGGAACGCGGGCAGGTTCAGCCCGGCACGCTGCCTGGCGATGCGCTGCTCGAAGGCCGCTGCACGTTGGCTGTCGGCTGGCTTGATCGCGGCGACACGGGCCTGCACCGCCGGCTTGTGAATACGCGGCGAGGTAGCGCGGCGGTGCTGCACGGCCCGGCTGTGCGCCAGTGCGGCGAGCACATCATCCGCCTCGGGCTGGTTGATCGCCTTGGCCAGCAGCGCCACTTCCTGGCACTTCTGCACGGCGAAGGCCAGCCAGCTTTTCAGTTCATCGTCGAGCTTGTCTTCACGCTCAAGGTCCACCGGGCTGTGCAGCAGCGAGCACGACGGCGCCACCCACAACCGGTCGCCCAGGCGCTCATGGGCATGGCGCAGCACCTCCAGCGCCTTTTCCAGATCGCAGCGCCAGACGTTGCGGCCGTTGACCACGCCCAGCGACAGCACCTTGTAGGCAGGGAGGCGGTCGAGGATGGTCGGGTACTGCTCCGGCGCGCGCACCAGATCGATGTGCAGGCCATCGACCGGCAGGTTGGCGGCCAGGCCCAGGTTGTCTTCCAGACCGCCGAAGTAGGTGGCGACCAGCTTCTTCAGCGGTGCGCGCTGAAGGATGTTGTAGACCCGCTCGTAGGCGTTCTTCCAGGCCTGCGGCAGGTCCAGGGCGAGAATCGGCTCGTCGATCTGCACCCACTCCACGCCTTGCACGGCCAGGCGGTTGAAGATCTGGTCATACAGCGGCAGCAGGCGGTCGACCAGCTCCAGCTTGTCGAAATCGGCGCCCTTGGTCTTGCCCAGCCACAGGTAGGTCAGCGGGCCGATCACCACCGGCTTGACCGCGTGGCCAAGGGCCTTGGCTTCTTCGACTTCTTCGAACAGCTGTTGCCAGCTCAGGGTGAACTGCTGGTCGGCGGTGAATTCGGGGACCAGGTAGTGATAGTTGGTGTCGAACCACTTGGTCATTTCCTGGGCGTGGGCGCCGTTGCAGCAGCTGTCGCTGCGGTCCGTCGCCACGGCGCCCCGGGCCATGGCGAACAGGGTCTGCAGGGTGGGCTTGGCACCGTCCTTGGCACGGAAGCGCTCGGGGATCACGCCGAAGGTCAGCGAGTGGGTGAGCACCTGGTCGTACCAGGCGAAGTCGCCCACCGGCAGCAGCTCGATACCGGCAGCCTTCTGCGCGTGCCAGTGCGCGGCGCGCAGGCCACGGCCCACGGCACGCAGGCCGGCTTCGTCGAGCTCGCCCTTCCAGAAGGCCTCCTGGGCTTTCTTCAGCTCACGGTCGCGGCCGATGCGTGGAAAACCCAGGTTGTGTGCCAGTGCCATGTTGTCGTCCCTCGATCCTTAAACGTGAATGAGGGAATTCTGGGGGGACGGGAAAGGTGAGACAAACTCATTAAATTTGAGATGAACTCAAGATATGTTCATGATGCCTGTTCGAAACAATGCCCCCTGTAGGAGCGGCCTTGTGTCGCGAAAGGGCCGCAAAGCGGCCCCGGCGATCTGTGCATGAATGCTGAAATCCTGGGGCCGCTGCGCAGCCCTTTCGCGACACAAGGCCGCTCCTACAGGGATCCGGGTCGCCGTGAATGTCTCGATCAACACATTCCCCCGCGCAATCAGACATGCCTCTACCGCCAACCTGCGCCACACTGCCACCCTGCCCCAACCCGGTAGCCCGCACCCCATGAGCCTGCTGAAAACGACCCTGGACGCCCACGCCTTCGCCTGCATCCTGGAATTCGTCCCCAAGCCCGGCGCCGAGCGTTTCGCCACCCTCGAAACCCTCATGGCCCGCACCCGGCTGTGTGGCTGGCCATTGACCGTGGCCATCGGCGACCGCGTCGGCAGCGCCCTGGACATGTCGCCGCTGGACGCCTTCACCAGCCTGCGACACCCCGTCCCCGCCCTGCTGCACTTCTCCGGCAAGGACCGCGAACGCCGCGACCTGCTGGCCCAGCTGCAACGCATGGACACCGCCGGCCTCGACCAGCTGCTGCTGCTCACCGGCGACCGCCTGCCCGGCCACAACCCCGGCGAACGCCCGGTGCGCTACCTGGAGTCGGTCGCCGCCCTGCAGATCGTCCGCCAGGCCCGGCCCCATTGGCTGCTGGCCGCCGCGCTCAATCCGTTCAAGTACCAGGAAGCCGAAGGCGGCGCGCAGTACTGCAAGGCTGAAAAGAAACTCGCCGCCGGGGCCGACCTGCTGATCCTGCAACTGGGCTTCGATATCGAGAAGCATCAGGAGGCCTTCGACTGGATGCAGCGCCAGCCCCGGCCGAAACCGCTGATGGCTTGCATCATGGCGCTGACCGAAGGCCGCGCCGGCATGCTCGATCATGTCGCCGGGGTGACGGTCACGCCCTCGATGCGCGCGCTGCTCGCCGCCGAAGCGGCGGTATCCAAGGCCTATGCCAAGGAACGCGCCAACCAGCGCCTGGCCTTGCAGGTGATCGGCCTGAAGTTGATGGGCTATGCCGGCGTGCACCTGTCCGGCATTCACGAAGTCGCGCAGTTCGAAGCATTAGAACAGGCGATTGGAGCGCTGCAAGCGCAGCTCGCCTCACTGCAGGACTGGACCCCAGCCTGGGAAGCGGCCTGGCGGCAACCTGACCTGACGCCGGTCACCTTCCATCCCCCCGAACACGCCTGGCGCCTCGGGCAGCGACAGACCAACGCGTCGACCAGGGAAAAGGCCCGCTATCACCTGCTGTCGGCGATGCACCATCAACTGTTCAGCCGCACCACGGCCTTGAGCAAGGCCTTCGGCTGGGCCGTGACCCGGCCGCTCTGGACCAACCCCACGACGGCGCAGTGGCTGCATCAGCTGGAACGGCGCGTCAAGCGCCCGATGGTCGGCTGCGATACCTGCGGCAGCTGTCGGCTGGAAGACACGCTCTACATCTGCCCCGAAACCTGCCCCAAAGGCCTGGCAAACGGGCCCTGCGGCGGAACACACCTGGACCGTTGCGAGTTCGGCGATCGGGAGTGCGTGCACAGTGCCAAGTACCGGCTGGCGGTGAGCGTGGCCAGGACCGAGGTGTTGCGCGAGCGACTGATTCCGTGCGTCCAGGTGGAAAACCGGCATCGTAGCTCTTGGCCGGTGTGGTTCGAAGCTTCCACTTCGAAATCGTCATCCCGACAACCTGACGTCGCTCCGGAGTTCAACGAGTAATATGCCTGTCGGCAATCTCGTTGGCCCCTTGCCCAACAGGCGATCTTGCCGCGCCGTACAGATAAATGTCATTACAAGGGAAGCCCGACACCGTGCTCATGGGCTTGGCGCATGAACGCCAGGCGCAAGGCCAGGTTGGCGAGGATGTCGTCATCACGAATGGCGGATTGGGCGGCGGCGAACACGACGGATGGCATGGCCGCCTGCTGACAGGATTGGCAGCCGCTGCTCGTCCGGCATCCACAAGACCACCTCTGCATCAGCAATACGAGCACAAGGGGGCATGGGAGCGGGCTTGCCCCGCGATGACCGGCAAAGCGCTCCCCCTACATCTTGCAACATGCCCACCACACCCATCACCCCGCGCCTGGCTCGAACCCTGCGTTTTACCCAAGGTATACTCCCGCCCCGTCGCGCCCAGAGTGGCGCGTAGTCTTCATGCGCAGGATGCCCCATGTCAGTTCAGCAACACGTTGCCACCGCCGATACCACCCTCACCGCCACGCCCGAGTCGCTCAGCCATGCCCTTGAACAGGTGCGGCAGGCCGAAGCCAGCCTGCACCAGCGCAGACGCCAGGTCACGCTGGCATTCATGGGCGTGCAGGCCGCCTACTGCGGCTACCTGATGCTCAAGTGGATCTGGCAGGGCCATTACATCGGCGGGCCGATCTATGCCGTGTTGATCTGGTGTCTGTTGTGGCTGCTGTATTATCCGGTGTCGGTGCTGTGGTATCCGCGCCAGCGTGCGCTGGACAAGGCATGGCGCACGCTCGATGCGGCGCGGATGGAGGAAGGCAAGGCGTTCCTGGCCAACCAGGCCCTGGGACCGTATCGCTGGGTCTGCCGCGGCGGGCGCATGCTGGCGGTGTTCCCCGACAGCCGCATGCTGTACGTGCTGGCCCCGGAAGTCGGCGAGCGCCACGCGCTGATGGACGCGCCACGGGTGGTCAAGCAGGTACGCGTGGACGAGCAGGCCGTCACCCGCAGCACCACCAAGACCACTACCAAGCACGGCTGGCGCAACGTCTACGCGTTCAGCAACCATTTCGGCATGATCGGCGGCGGCAAGTCCCGCTCCACCTCGACCACCACCCACGACACCGTGCGCACCTTCACCCTGCACGTCCAGTTGCAGAGCGCCGGCCAGCATCCCTACTGGATTCAACTGCCCTTCGCCGATGACTGGCACGAAGCCCGCAACTGGCAATTGCTGATCGAGCAGGCCACCACCCGCTGACAGCCTTGCATCGCCCACCTGTAGGAGCGGCCTTGTGTCGCGAAAGGGCCGCACAGCGGCCCCGGCGATCCAAAACTTCAAACCAGCCTCGTGACCTGTAATCACCCCCAGACTCGCAGCTCAGAAAATCACCTGGTAGAGAAACGCCAGCAACCTGCGCCCTCAACGCCCGCAAAAGGAACCCCTCCATGCTTCGGCCCTTGATGCCAGCCCTGCTCCTGCTGCTTGCCGGCTGCGCCACCAAGCCCCCGGCCAATCCCGACAACCTCTGCGAGATCTTCCGCGAGAAACCGAAATGGCACGAGGCGGCGCTGAAGATGCAGGCACGCTGGGGCGCCCCGGTGCAGGTGCCGATGGCGATGATGTACCAGGAGTCCTCGTTCAAGCACGACGCCCTGCCGCCGCGCTACTACTTCCTCGGTTTCATCCCCTGGGGCCGGGTCAGCACCGCCTACGGCTACGCCCAGGCCAAGGACGAGACCTGGGCCGACTACAAGCGCGAAGCCGGCGGCTGGGGCGCCAGCCGCGACGACTTCGCCGATGCCCTCGACTTCATGGGCTGGTACATGCAGAAAAGCCAGCGCGTCAATGGCGTGTCCAAGTGGGACGCCTATGGCCAGTACCTGAATTACCACGAAGGCTGGGGCGGCTACCGCAACCGTAGCTACGACGCCAAGCCATGGCTGAAGAACGTCTCGCAGAAGGTCCAGTCCCGCGCCTCGTTGTTCGGCACACAGTACCGGAGCTGCGAACAGGAACTCGCACGCGGTGGATGGTTCTGGTAGGGCCCGACGCGAAGGTAGTGAAAACGTTCGCCAGCCAGCATCCATCTCTGTGATTCGAGGTGGCGAGGCACCGGAGCCTCGCCTGCCCACAAACGCCCTCCACCGATCACCGACACCTGAAGCAACCGCGACACACCATCCCAGCTCATCCACGCCAGCCCCCCACGCCAAGCGCACGCCAAACATCAATTTTCATTGATGCCAGAGCCCTGAAATATGAATTCTTGCTGATGCGGCGCCGCCCTATCCTGACCTGGCGCGCACCTGCTGGCGCCAGCTACTCCACCGTCCACAGAGACGCGGGTCCCCATAACAATTCCAACTGCCCCGAGGATCCCCATGAACCTTCACTGCATGCCACCTGGCTTGAACCCTTCCAGGGTTTCCCCCATGGGAGGCCGCCATGTCTGACCTCCTGCAAACCACCAAAGGTGACGAGGACCTGCTGGCCAGCCACGGCTATACCCAGGAACTGGATCGCGGCCTGAACCTGTGGTCGTCGTTCTCGGTCGGCTTCGCCACCATTTCGCCCGTGGTGGGCATCTACTCGGTCATGTCCCTGGGCGCGATCAGCATGGGGCCCGCCTGGGTGTGGATCGTGCCGCTGTGCCTGGTGCTGCAGCTGAGCGTGGCGGTGGTCTATGCCGAGCTGTCGTCGCAATTCCCCCTGGCCGGGGGCTGCTATCAATGGGTTCGCCGGCTGGTGGGCGACCGCCTGGCCTGGTTCACCGGTTTCCTCTACCTGGCCGCGGCGCTGGCCTCGCTGACCACCGTGGCCTATCTCGGCGGCTTCTGGCTCGGCCTGCTGATCGAAGACCAGCCGCCCTCCGCCAACATGCAGGTCGCCTGCGGCGCGGCGCTGCTGGCGCTGGGCCTGGGCGTCAACCTCATGGGCATCAACCCGCTCAAGTACTTCGTCAATGCCGGGATTCTCGCCGAAGCCATCGCCTCCATCGGCATCGGCGTGCTGTTGCTGCTGTTGTTCCGCAACCACTCGTTCGAGCTGTTGTTCACCAGCCTGGGGGCGCAAAGCGCCGCCGGGGGCTCGTACGTCAGTGGCGTGCTCACCGCGCTGGCCGTGTGCGGCTGGGCCTTCCTCGGCTTCGACGCCTGCTCGCAGCTGTCCGAGGAAACCACCGACGCCCGCGTCTCGACGCCACGGGCGATCCTGCGCTCGATGATCGTGGTCGGGCTGACCGTCATGCTCACCGCCTTCGCCGTGACGCTGTCGTTCAAGGACCCGGCGGCGATGGTCAGTGGTCAGATCGTCGATCCGGTGACCCCAGCCGTGGTGGACGCGTTCGGCCCGTGGGCCGAGCGACCGTTCGTCGCCATCGTCCTGATCGCCTTCGTCGCCTGCGTGGTCTCGGTCCAGACCTACATTGGCCGCGCCCTCTTCGGCATGGCCCGCGACGGCATCCTGCCGGGCTCGGCGCTGCTGCGCCGGGTGGACCGGCGCAAGGTGCCCATGGCCGCGATGGTCTTCAGCACCCTGGTGGCCAGCCTTGGGCTCGGCCTGGGCCTGAACGCCACTGCGGTGGGCACGCTGATCGCCTTCGGCAGCGGCGGCTTCTTCTTCGTCTTCCTGATCGTCACCCTCAGCGCCCTGTACGCCCGCCTCAGCGGACGCTGGGACCCGGCCAAGGGCGCCCTGAACCTGGGCCGCAAAGGGCTTGCCATCAATGTCTTCGCCGTCTGCTGGCTGCTGTTCGAAGCCATCAACGTGGCCTGGCCACGGGAGATCCTGGCCCCGCCCGGCGCTCCGTGGTTCCAGGTGTGGGCCGTGGTGGTGGTGTTCTCCGCGCTGGCGCTGTTCGGCCTGGCCTACCTGCTGATCGCCAAGCCCCATCGCCGTATCGCCAACAGCCTCAGCTTCGCCGGCCGCAACGCCGGCTGATCCGACTCCCGCGCGCCCCCCCGACATGCCGGCCCGGGGCCGGCGGGGCGGCCGCACGCCTGCAAAAAAGGAACCCCCATGACCCTGTACTGGAACTACCCGACCGAGATCTTCTGCGGCGCCGGCGCGCTCGACCTGTTGTCCCAGCGCTGCGCCCTGGCCCATATGCACCGCCCGCTTCTGGTCACCGACCCCGGCATGCTCGAACTCCCGCCCTTGCGCGCGGTGCGCGAACACCTGGAGGCCGCCGGCATCGCGTACGGCCTGTTCCATGGCCTGTCCAGCAACCCAAGCCTGGACGAAGCCCGCGACGGCGCCCGGGCATTCGCCGCCGGCGGCCACGACTCGCTGATCGCCCTGGGCGGCGGCAGCGCGCTGGACGCCGCCAAGGGCATCGCCCTGCTCAGCCGCGACCCGCAAGGGCTGGCGCGCTTCGAATGGAGCCAGATCATCGAGCACTACCCCACCCTCGCCGACTACCCGCCACTGGACCTGCCGCCGCTGATCGCCATCCCCACCACCGCCGGCACCGGCTCGGAGCTGGGTCGCGAGGCGGTGCTGACCGACACCGCCCAGGGCGTGAAAAAGGTGATAGGCCACCACGAGCTGCTGGCCCGCAGCGTCATTCTCGACCCCGTCCTGACCCTCGGCCTGCCGCCACGGCTCACCGCCGCCACCGGCATGGACGCCCTGACCCATCACCTGGAAGCGCTGTTCTCGCCGCTGCATCACCCGATGTCCCTCGGCATCGCCGTGGAAGGCGTGCGCCAGGTCAAGCTACACCTGGAAAACGCCGTGCGCGACGGCAGCGACCTGGGGGCCCGCGAAGGCATGCTCGCCGCCTCCGCCAGCGCGGCGGTGGCGTTCCAGAAAGGCCTGGGCGGCGTGCATGCCCTGGCGCATCCCCTGGGTGCCCGGCATCACCTGCACCATGGCTTGCTCAACGCCGTGCTGCTGCCGTACGTGCTGGTCGCCAACCGCAGCGTCATCGAACAGGACGCCGCGCGGCTGGCGCGCTATCTGGAGCTGCAACAGCCAAGCTTCGACGGGCTGCTGGCCTGGATCGTCGAATTGCGCGCGCGGATACAGATCCCCCACACCCTGGCCGAGCTCGGCCTGACCGGGGCCGACGCAGACACCATCGGCGAACTGGCCGTGGCGGACATCTCATCGTCGCAGACCAACCCCCGCCCGTTGCAGGCGACGGACTACACCCGCATCTATCAGAACGCGCTGGCCGGCGTGCTGCACTGGCCCTGAGGCCTGTGCACGCGCAGCAAGTCCTCGATGAACGCCCGGGCGGCCTCGCTGCGCGGGCGCCCGGTGTAGGTGATCATGCTGTGCGCGACGTCGTAGCTGAGCCGCTCCGGCAGCAACGGCCGCATCCTGCCGCGCTCGACCCAGATGCTGGCGTAGTGGATCGGCAGGTAGCCCAGGTGCGTGCCCGCCAGCACAGTGTGCGCGACCGCCTCCATGTGATGCGCCGTGGCGCTGCAGCGCTCGGGCCGCAACGGCAGCGCCTGATCGCCTGGCAGGAAGCCATGCATGATCCAGTCGCACTGCGCGACCTGCTCGAAGGTCGGGTCGGCGACCCCGAACAGCGGGTGCCGGTTGCCGCAGAACACGCCGATCTCCTCGGTATAGAGCGGCGTGTAGTCCAGCGTCGAGCGCGAACGGCTGAAGTAGGAGATGGCCATGTCCAGGTTCCCGTCGATCACCGCCAGTTCCAGCTCGGTGGGTGAGTTCACGAACAGATTCAGCTGCACATCCTGCGCACGGTTGTAGAAGGCCGCGAGGGTGTCGTCGAAGCGCGCCTGCGGCAGCGTCGTCACATTGTCGGCCAGGCCGATGTACAGCTCCCCGACCAGCTTGCCGGACAACGCCTGCGCCTCGTCCCTGAACAGGCCGATGGCGTCGAACAGCATCCGCGACGAGTCGAGGATACGCTGCCCCTTCGCCGTCAGCCGGAATCCCCCCTTGCCCCGCTCGCACAAGCGATACCCCAGGCGCGTCTCGAGGCTGCCGATATGCATGCTGATATTGGACTGACTCATGTTCAGCTCCGCCTGCGCGGCGGTGAAGCCCCCACATTTCGCCACGCAGGCGAAGATGCGCAGCAGACGAAGGTCGGGGTCGGACAGGTTTCTGAGCATGGCGGCGTGCCGGTGGCTGGGCTTGCCGGGAGTTTACTGCAGGCGAAGCCTTCCCCGCGCGCCCACGACAGGGCCGCTAGGCGACCCTGATGGTGCTGGCTTCACTGCAGGAGGATCAGCCCTCGTCCTGTATCGCCTCGAGCTTGCCGAACTGCTCGCTGGCCAACCGGCTGATGATGCGGATCGCCTGGTGGATACCCGCCGTGTTGCGAAAGCTCAGTTGCGGGTTGTGCTCGCATTCGAGCACCTCGTCGTGCTGGACCAGGGCTTCGCCGAGCAGTTCGAGGGTCCAGACGTAGCTTTGCAGGGTGGAGAGGCGTTCGACGTCAGTCATGAAGGGCCTCCCGGGTTGGGCGGTGGGGAGCGGATGCGGGGATCCTGTACAGACGTGTGATGGTCATGCATGAGACTCCAAGTTAGGTTGGAACCACCACGCACTGTCGCCAAACAATGGGTGGCAGCTGTACGCAGGTTGGCGAACCGGGAACTTGGAACCCGGCAGACCCGAAGGTCTCCCGCGCACAGCCGCCATGGCACGAGGCTGCGGACGCAAAAAAAGCGCCTGCAATCGTGTGGGGCGCTGCTGCGCCAAGTTTATCCGGGTCGCCAAACCCGGTCGCGGAGTTTGCCGCGACTGGAGGGAAATTTATTCCTTGGGGGCTTTTGGTGCAAGGTTCTTGGGGCTAGGAAATGGCGATGAAAACCGTAGGAAATGACTTGCACTAAGGGGATAGGTGGCAACAGTACGTGGGTTGGCCGACCGGGACGAAAGGAACCGGCACACCGGAGGTGTCCCACGTACTGCCGCCATTGTGGAAACGTGCTCGATATCAATAGCGTTCGGAGTGGGGTGGGTGGCAGCTGCATGCAGATTGGCGAAACGAGGAAAAGATAAACCGGTAGACCAGAGGGTCTCCTGCTTACAGCAGCCATGCGCCAGCAGACGCATGCAGGTTAGCTAGATCTGGCCATTGATCAGGCCTCCTGAGATAGCTATAAATAAAACGCCTGTAATGGGCGAACGCCGGTGAATTCGTAAGCAGTCGAAATGAAAATTTGCGGAGACAGGAGTCGCACAAATACAAAAAATATTGATTTTTATAGATATTATCCTGAGCAGCGTAGCTCTTTATCTCTACAATTACCCTCACCCTATCCCTAGATGGCGGACTGCCTTGAACAACCTGATAGGATGAGGGAAGGCGCGAACCCGCCAAAAGCGGACGACTGAATTCACATCTAAGGAGTTTTATGCAGCCATTTTACGCCACAAAGAATCGGGGACAATATAAAGGCGAAATACTATATCCGCACCGACATCCGGATGGTACCTATGTAGCCACAACATCGAAGCACTCAGTCGACTATGTTCGAGTTAATAACCTTCATGAGCTATCAGCCTTGGTTCGCTCTGGGTATGGCGCTAGGATGTCCAATCCAGATATACCACAGGCTCAGTCATACATCTCGCACGCAAAGATTATTTTTGATACCGAGGAAGATTCGTCTTTATCGCTCAGAAAAGTCTTGGCATCGTTCGTAGATACAGAACATCTCGATGATGAAACCGTTGCCAACAGAAGAAAGGAGCAAGCCTTCCTTCGAAGCTACTTGCTAAAAGGGAGTAGCGAAGGAACATGTGTACTCTGTGGGCGAGTTTTTCCCGCTGAGCTATTGGTTGCTGGGCATATCAAGCCTCGCTCGGCATGCAGCCGCGATGAGAAACTTGATTTCGACAATATTTCCGCCCTGATGTGCGCGCTTGGTTGCGACAGCCTATTCGAAAAAGGCTTCGTCTATGTATCAAATGGAATTACCCATACGAACCCCCGGAGGGGAGGCACCCCACAACTAAACAAAGTACTTGAACAGCTAGCTGGCCGGAGTATAGCCAACTGGACCGGCAGTTCTGGCTACTACAATTGGCACGCAAAAGAGTTTGGTTGGAGGGAAGAGTAACTGTTCTATGATCCGCTACGGGAAATCGGGAAATGGAGACCGGAAATGCGAAAATGAAACAAAAAGGGGACTGAAACAAAAAAACAAAAAAACAAAAAAACAAAAAGGGGACGGATTTATTTAACAAAAAGGGGACGGATTTATTTTCAATCCAGCCCAATTGAATAAATAAATCCATTCCCATTTTGCGGTCCATTTTGCGATTTTGCGCACGCCACGCGCCACCGAAGATACCCTTTCCTCACCCGACTCTCGCGGTATTTTTCTCCAGATGATCTTACGCACGATGCTTTCTCATATTTTCAAAAAGATTGCTAGCGCAATATTGCAAAAATGGAAAAATGGAAAAATCTCCTGCGCCTGAAATCGGCAATAATTTCTGGTTGACTCTCCGTACCTTTGAAGACAATGCGATCGATTAGTTTTTTTTCGCATTCGGAGATGACTTCAACACTGAAATGAGCAATGGCGTGCCTCAGATTTTTAATTATGCCGAAAATGTGCCGAAAATGGGGACAGATTTATTTTATATGTCTGCCGCATGGACGAAATAAATCCGCCCCCATTTCCCGCAGGATGCCTAAACAATCTCATGCGCCCACTTGTAGCTGCTGTAGAGGAAGGGGCGGCTGCCTTCTTTATCTGTCTCCACAACTCGCAGTCGTAACTTGGTGCCGACGGGGTAGTCTCTTATCTCTCGAGAGCACTCGATCTTCATGCTCTGCGGGAAGGGCTGGTCACTCGCAGGGCGGACGCCATTCTTGCGCCGGGCAGGATCGTAAAAGACCTCAGCAACGATCGAGATGTATTCGTCTGGGTCATGCCTAGGTTCCCAAGCCATGGTAGCGCCCCCTCTCTTCCGTGTGTGCGGTTACCGGAGTGAAGGCCCAGGCGGGCAAATTGTCAAAACCTCACATCCGAGCCAGCACGGCGTCCCGGCCAGACGTTGACATAGGAGCGGCCCGGCACCGCCCTCCAAGCACCTGCCCTATTAGCAAATGTTAGTGCCTAGACGGAGCTGCCCCGCTCTCTTGGCTAGTTACCAGATGCGGTTACCAACACTGGTTACCACCTCGCTCCCGCAACCGAGGCACCAGCTCAAGGAAAAAGGGGGCAGGCCCACGGATTTATTTTTTCGCGCGTCAGAGGAAGAAACAGTCTGTTCGACTTTCTTCAATCGCAGCCCGGGCAAGCTGCTGCAAATAAAGTAGCCATAACGAAAAAACCCGCCAAAAGGCGGGCTTTACGGGGGTTCCAGAAACTTTGGTAGCCTTCGCTGGAACCTGAACTGGTGCCGGAGACAGGAATCGAACCTGCGACCTTCGCGTTACGAGTGCGTTATGACGCCCAGCAATTACAGGTAAACCCCAGCATTCATTAGGGCATATCGTCCAGTTGAGTCCGCCGAGACAGGTCCGTATAGTCATTTTTGCTGTCACCCTGCTGTCACGGACGCCCACCCATGAAAACCAAGATCACCGCCAAAGTCCTCTCCAGCATCCAGCCCCAGGAGAAGGCCTACCGCATCCACGACACCGCCCAGCCAGGCCTGTCTATCCGCGTCCTGCCCAGTGGCCACGCCAGCTATATGGTGACCTGGGGCCGGAACCAGGCCGCCACCCTGGGCCGGGTTGGAATGATGACCTTGGATCAAGCGCGGACCGAGACCGCTCGCTGGCTCGCTGAGGCTCACGCCCACGGCGCACCGCTGGTGGCAGCTAAGAGCAAGCGCCGCGCCGCGCACACTCTCCAGAGCTACCTGGAGGAAAGCTACTACCCGTGGCTGGAGACCCACCACAAGGCCCACCAGAAGACGCGGCACGCCATAGAGTACAGCTTCGGCGCATTGATGCGTAAACCGCTGGCAGACATCACCCAGCGCGATCTGGAGGCTATGCGGGTGAAGTGGCTGGCTGCCGGCCTGAAGGATGCCACCGCCAACAGGAAGCTAGCAGCCCTGCGCGGCGCGCTTTCCAAGGCCGTCGAGTGGGGCGCCCTCGATCAACATCCGATGACCAAACTGAAGCCGATGCGGCTCGACACCCGCGCTCGGGTTCGATTCCTATCCTCGGAAGAGGAACGGCGGCTGCGTCAGGCCCTGGATGATCGGGAGGAACGCATTAGGGGCGAACGTGACAGCGCCAACCGGTGGCGCCGTGAACGGAAGAAAGAAGAGCTACCCGACTTGAGAGCCAAGAAGTTCGCCGACCATTTGAAGCCGATGGCGATCATCAGCCTGAACACCGGACTGCGCAGAGGCGAACTTTTTAATCTAACTTGGCCGGATATTGATTTTCCACAAAAGACGCTGACCGTAGTTGGCGAGGGCGCAAAGTCAGACCAGACCAGGCACATCCCGCTGAACAAGGAAGCGCTTCAAACTATCAAAGAGTGGAAAAACCAGTCTAGTGGACTACCCCTGCTCTTCCCAAGCCAGACTGGCGGCGTAATGGATAATGTCAAAAAGTCTTGGGACGGGGTATTGAAAGACGCGAAAGTGAGCTCATTCCGCTGGCACGATTTGCGCCACACGTTCGCGTCGAAGTTGGCCATGAAGGGCGTGCCGCTGAACACGATCAGGGATCTGCTGGGCCACGCCGACCTCAAGATGACGCTGCGCTACGCCCACCTTGCTCCAGATAGCAAGGCAGCTGCGGTCGACCTGCTCTAGAACGGCACTAGATCCATATCATTCATGGGGACTATTGTAGGGCTATTCCTGTACTTAGACACATGGTCCTCTATTTGCCTCCAGTGGCTTGTTACCATAAACATATGGAGGCCTTCTCGCTCAGTGGAATAGCTCAAGTCAGGGAATTGGTGCCAAAAACACTTACTGGCTTTGATAGTTTCCCAAACACGAAGCTCATCATAAGTTAGAGCTTCCGGCATATCGAACGCCATATTTACTAAGCGAACCGATTCATCGGTTGACCAGATCTTGTCAAGGGCAGTAGCGAGACTTGTTCCATCGAAATCGATGCTCTGCTGAGCAATCGCCTGTGAAATAGACCATTCAATGACGGCTGTTAGGGAACGCTTTTGGAGGCGCCCCATTAGGTCCAGGGCAAACTTTATCTTAGGGTCAATCCGAATCCCTACGCTCACCGTCGTACTGGTCTCGCCAGCGCGCTTGCTTGTCTTGGTTGCCATTCCCCACCTAAACCTTGTCGATTTTGGTCAGATCATCTGACCTGATTGCCATAGCTTGCGCGTCGCGAAATTCCATGTCAATCCAAGCGAATTTCAAACTGTTTAGCATTTGCTTGCACGTTAGAATGACGCGATGTAGCCTAGCGATACCTGGCAGCAGCCAGCTAGCACCTTGGAGACAGGTATGGAACAAGCACAACAGGTTGCCCCACTCTCGGTGGGCGTTGAGGAAGCTGGTCGAATCCTGGGAATTTCCCATTCGGCCACCTACGAGTTCATCGCCAAGGGCGAGATCAAGACGTTCAAGATCGGGCGCCGCCGCCTGGCCCTGATGTCGGAGCTGAAAGCGTTCATCGAGCGCGCAGCAAAGGAAGATGGGCGCTAATGGCCAGGGACGAGCAAACACCGAAACTGGTGCTTGTGAAAGGTGGTGCCGAGCCAGTGTTAGAGGCACTGGCCCAGCGTGCCGCAAAGCAATCTGGAGACAGCCCGCAGCGCCTCGATTCTATCCATTCGCCCGCATCTGGCGCCACCCCTTACCGGCCCACCTATGACGACTTGCGAGAAGCCGTGGACGAAGCCCACGCAATGCTCAGCCTTTTGGCTACGGGTATGCGAATGATCGCCGGCGGCTATGGCAGTGCGCAGGAAGTCAGAAAGTTGGCCAGCTCAACGGCAAAGGCTGCAGCTACAAGTCAGCACTACCTTGGGCGCCTGCTTGAGGGGCTTGCGGCGACTGATGGCCGCGGGGCATAGCGAAGGGATGGAAACGAGGAGAGAGAAATTGCCCAGGCAGTGCACCACCACCACCTGGGCCTGACCCCTACCGAAAGGAGCCTGTATGACGGCCGAAACTATCGCAGATGCTGATCTGCCTGACAACCACTCCACGAACGCCCAGGCCTTGCGGATGATCGCCGCACTGCGCAAGGGCCCTGTATCGTCCATCGAGGCGGCGCAGGCGCTGGATATCGTCCATCCACCCTCCACGATCCGGCACCTTAGGCGCCAGGGATGGGGCATCTTGACCCGGTGGTGCTACCAGGCGGCAGCGCCAGGCCGGCGCCCTCACAGGGTGGGGCTGTACATCCTGGACAAGGAAATCGACTGAGGCAGCAGCTGGAGGCGCGAACCCTATCGTGCCTCCGGCTTCTTGGTGTGAGCCGCCGAATGGCAAGAAAGAAACAGTACAAGGTCGACTTTGGGGGCAGGGTGTTCGCCCTCCCTCATCGACTGCTCGTGCACCCCGCTTTCGACAACCTCAGCCCGAAGGCAGTGACCGTCCTCATCAAGTTGGGGCGGCACTACAACGGCCGCAACAACGGCGATTTGGCGTGCACGGTCGAGATGATGGCCGGGGGCCGCAAAATGGACGCCAAGACACTAGCATCAGCCCTCCAAGAGCTGATTGATGCAGGTCTGATTATTCGCACGCGCACCTATCGAAAGGGCGGCAGGGAGCCGGGAATGGCGCAGTGCGCGCTCTATGCGCTCGCCTGGGCGTACATCGATGAGTGCCCCGGGAAAAACCTTGAGGTGGCACCGGGGCCCGCCCCCTTCAAGTTCGCCTGATTTCGATTTTTTCGGTAGGATTTTTTCCGCCATCGACTGGGATTTTTTCCCATACGGCTTTCCGGTTGCGTCCGGTTGTGTTGAGCGCCCTTCGAGCGACTGGGATTTTTTCCTAGTCACTCACCGGTTTAACTGGCTTTGCGGGGATCATGTGAACGGAAAAACTCCCAGTCTTTATAATTTACCACCCCCAGGGGCATTAAATACGCGCACCGCAGGACCAGAGCGGCGGCGCGATGGCGCAGATCTGCTCCATTTGACCCACAACAAAAAAGGGCACCACCCCGGTTTAGAGTAGTGCCCAGTTGTCACCATCATGGTGATCGCAGGAGACGCGCTAACTCCACTCCTCATTCGGTTCGAATGCCGCACCGCCCGCGGCAAGATGCCGTAGCCCAAGCACAGCAAGCCTCGCGATCTCGTCTGAGAAGCCCATTTCAGCACCCCAACCAGGGCGCCAGGTTGTGCTGTTCAGGGCAAATCGGACAGCGTCATAGGCCTCGGTCTCATCCTGCCGCGCCAGGTCTGCAAGCTCGCTGACCATCGCTCGCCCCAAGTCAAACCCTCTATTCCATGCGCCGTTCACGTTCAGTTCAGGAGGCGGCGCCCAGTTGCAAATAATCGGCGGGAACTCCGGGAAGTCATCGCGCGGAATCCTCTTCGTAAAACTTAGATCATCGCGGGTAAATGGGTGGCTCATTGGACACCCCCGATCTGCGCTTCCAGATTCCGAAACTGTTGCTTGATCTCCTCCTCCGCAAGCTTGGTCGCCAAGTGGATATGCGATGCGGGGATATCGCTGAGCAGGAGCTCGTAAGAAATGTGATGCACCATCTGAACGAGGATCAGCTCGACGAGAACTCCAGTCTCCGCTGCTCGCTTACCAACCGCTCGGAACAAACCATTGAACAGGTCCTGATTATCTTCCAAGGTCGGCCCCTGCTGGTGTGCTGGATGTTGGCCTTGTTGCGTGGTACTGGTATCTTGTTTACGTTGCATGACGTGTGCCTCATAGCGTCGTCGTGTGATAGGCCCTCCCGGTGTTGCTGCACCGGGTTGGCCACCTTCCAATTACGGAAAAGTCCCGCTTTTTACTGCTTGCCCTTCTCGTTCAACCACCCGATCGCCCAACTGATGGGGTCTTTGCTCCCCTGTGGCTTGAGTGGCTTGCCATCTAGCGCCGCCTGGCGCCCTTCCTGCTCCGTTTCCGTGTGAATCCATACTGAGGTATGTCGAAAGCCTGCTTCGCGCTGACGCTCCTTGAAGAGCCTTTGACGCTCTGCTGCCGATAGGGGCTGCTTTGGGTTCTCTGAATCGCTCATACAGTCTCCGTTACCACTTACGACGAACCAACAATGGATCATTGTGAGTGGTAACGCAAGTGCTGGGGTGCAATTTTTTTGCAGGTCCGATAGATGCACTGCAACGCATAAGCCCCGACAGCACATAGTGGCCACTTGAAATCACCTGACCAAGGCCCTATGTGGAAGAAACAGGGATGTCCCTGCTCACTAGGATTAGAAAGTCATGTCTACAGAAAACAAGTTCGCGGTTGGCGATATCGTTAAATTGAAGTCGGGCGGTCCTGCGATGACCGTCCAACACAAGGAACCTAACAACGACTACTACATGTGTCAGTGGTTTGCTGGGAAGAAGCTAGAGAACGGTCGGTTTAAGACTGATTCGTTGGAGAGCACAACCCTAGAGGCGAAATGATGGACGCTGCGGTAGTTGCGCAGTGGATGCTTGCCGAGATCGAGCGCGACGCGTGCGTCTACCAAGACGATGTCGTTGACCACATTGTCAAATCTGGGCATGAGGAGCTTCTCATCGAGAATGCGGACGGCAACCAGGTGCTCGGCAAAGGTGTTCTCGCTGCGTTTCGAAAGCTCACCCCCGACAATGTGGTCTGGGTGAAGCCTGACCGCTACTGGCGCTTCCGGGTAGCCGAAGATGAGCCAGGGCGGGACGCACGCGGCTAAGATGGCCAGCCAGGCCCAGATCATCAGGCCTGGCACCCTCACACTTCCTCAGATTGGAGATGTATCCATTTCTGGATGGACCAGGCCGGTGCGTCCAAAGCTGGACGGATCTCCGTAGCAGCGGGCCGGCGAGATGTGAGCAAAGCTGCTCAGATCTCCTCAAGTTTGAGGGCATTGCCAGGCCGGGAGATGCGCTCAGATCTGAGCACATCGAGATGCCGGTAGATTTTCCGCCATCTCTCGCCGGAGCCCGAAACTACCAAAATCAGTCGACTCGACTGATTACTTTCCAGGCCGGAGCCAACCCAAGCCGCACTCCCCTCCAGAATCGACTATGTTGAGCCTAGATCACCAATAGTGGCCAGGAGTCATCATGACTGATCGGGCTCGACTCAGCTTCATAGCACGCTGCCTGGTATTGACGGGTGGGGCGCTGTTTGCAGGCGCATTCCTTTATGGCGTCGGCAACTCAATGCTCAACACCACTGAGCTATTCCAGGTGATGACCAACCACTTTGCTGCGGTCGTGGGCCTTCCTTGTGCAGCGCTGGCCGCCCTGGGCCTGGTGATGTTCTTGGAACAGACGTCCGGCGCAATCGAGTTTGAAGGCTTCGGCTTCAAGTTCAAGGGGGCCTCAGGACCTATCATCATGTGGGTCATCTCGTTCATGGCAATGACCGTTGCCATCAAACTTCTGTGGAATCCCAGCTAACCGAACTATCTCCCACTTTGAAGCCAGACCCTCGGACCACAAACCGAGACAGACCATTTCGTCTGATTCGGATCAACTGGCCGGTCTGCCCCCCCTGCCCTGACAGCAGGCCAGAGCAGGTAGAGGTGATCGTGGCTCACATGTAAGCCATGGGTGGGGGCCGGCGAACTGCGCCCCCTGCCGCTTCATCCAACCACCAATAGTGTGTGGGAGCGATTTCAAATCGAACCCCTTCTGCTCGCCGGGTGTTCCCCCGCTGGGGGTGAACGAATCGTTCACCTGGTGGCCGGGGTGTCCGCAAAAATGCGGAGTCGGCAATTACCCTGAATCCCGGCAATTTAACTACCCAACACTTGGGTTGTTCCCCACCACTGGTGGACCACCTCGAAACTGCCGGCATTCAGGTAGTTCGCGCGCCACGAAACCGAACCTCCTCATTTTGTGGCGCGAGGTTTCCACCAGCGGTGCGGACCTGTGTCACCACCTGGGTAAGGCTGAGACGGCAACTCCTTACTACGAAACCTTCGTAGTTTCCTCGCCTCCTGCGCCACTTCCCTCGCAAGTCATGCGAGAGACGTATCACTTAGGGTTGCCGCAACTAAGTGCAACGAAAATAGCCATCCGGAACGTCTGAAATCTAGGCCTATTCGTCCCGTTGTGTCCCGTTACGTGTAGCATCTGGGGTACACCCATAAAGCACTGGATACAAAACCAGATACAGCCTAATTTGACCTCTGCAAGGCTTTCAACAGCTATCAGAGGAATGCCCCATGACAGCCCCCACCAAGGCCCGCGGCCAGCAGATCAAGCCAACCATCGCCGAAGTGAATGCGGCCTGGGCACGCCTGCGCGATGCCGCTGGGAAAGGCGACGTGCACGCCAATGCATTGCTGATCGCGCTCACCGAGCAGCGACCAGTAATGAGCCTCCCGGCCTGACCTCACCAAGGAGAACCATATGTTCGAGAAGATCACCACGATTGTGAACGGCCGGGACCGAATCCTAGCCGTCTGGCAGGGCGACCAGACCAGCGAGCTCTACAACATCGCCAAGGCAGCCGGCCGCGAGGTTGAGCACACCGGCCTGCGCCTCGGCCGGATCACCAGCGACTCCCGCCTGAGCGCCGAGGCGAAGCGCGATGACCGCAAATCAGCCGGCGTGGACAGTCTACGCAGCTTGGCCAAGTTCTCGACGCGCCTGGAGGCGCTGCGGAGCGACTATCAGCAGCGGATGAATCGCCTGTCGTCCGTGCCCCCCTATCGCGATGGCGATACTTCCACCCCGCTGATCGACATGGAAATTGCTCGCAAGCTGAGCTCCATGGATGACGCAAGCGCGCGACGGCTGCTGCTGCTCACCGGCGAGCAGCCGCGCCTCACCGAGGCAGTTTTGCGCCTCCCCCCCTTCCTGTCCGGGCTTAGTGACGCAGAACACCGCCGTATCGCCAACGTCACTCTGGAGCGCGCGAACCCGGAAGCGTTTGCCTTGATCACCCAGGAAGGCGAAGACCTCGATTCTGCGACCAAGGCAGTGAGCAAGGCCTTCCGCTTGGTTGTTGAGGTCACGGGCGCTGAGTTGGTCACGCAGATCGAGGCGGCAGGTGATCGAGCCGAGTTCCTGGTCAATGCTGATCCTGATGTCATTCGCGGCCTGAGCGGCGCTGCTTAAGGGGCGCGCCTTGAATCAGAAAGATCAGGTGCAGCCCTGCGCGCCAAGCCCTAATAGCCGCCGCGGGAACGGCACGTTTGCCCCAGGCCATAGCGGTAACCCGGGCGGCAGATCAGGCCAGACCCAGACCATCCGGGCGCGCCTTGCCGAGGGGGCGGAGGCCGTAACCAAGAGGGTGCTAGCCGCTGCCAAGAAGGGTGATATGCAGGCGTGCCGGTTGATCCTTGAACGCTTGGTGCCGCCAGTCAAAGCCACCGCTGAGCCCGTGCTGTTCGACCTGGATGACTCCGACCTGCCCAGCGCGGCGAAATCCATCCTGCGGGCCATCGCTTCAGGCGAGTTGCCGCCGGATCAAGGCCGCCACCTGATCGAAGCACTCAGCTCAGTTGCCAAAGTGATTGAAGTGGAGGAGCTCCAAAAAGCCGTCGAGGAGTTGCGCGAGCAGATCGAGGAGATGCAGCGATGAATGCGCGCAGCCTCCGTTCTGAGGTGAAACGCCTGGCAGCGCTCATCGGTGCAAATGAAGAGCCGGTGCATCTGGTCACGCTGACCGTTGTGGACGCATCCGCCGGGCAGATGGATCTCCCTGACCAAACGGGTCACGTCTTGGCATATCGAATCCAAGGGCATCCCGCATCGTTCTTCTTCCCCTTCACGGCGATGGACAGTGATCAGGCGCAGGAACTTGCCCTGGCTATCGTCCAGCACACCCGCAATACCGAGCGCCTGGGTCGTAGGAGCCCGGCCGGCCTTCTCGATATGACATTCCCCACGCCAGGAGCGGTCATGGCCCGCCAGCCCCCTGCGGGCACCTCCGTTCCTGATTACGCGGCCACCCTATATCAACAAGCCATTGAGGCACGACATGAGCACGCGCAAGCGCATTGATGGCCTGCGCAGGCAGGTTTCCACCCTGAGCGAGGACCAGGCCGTGATGGAAATCAGCAAGATCATGGATGAGCTAAGCGCCGCGGCCGCCGGCGGAAGCGGCGCCAAGACAAACGACCTAGCAACCCTGTTCTCCGATCTGGAGGCAGAGCAGAAAACCACCCCAAAAGGGATCGAACCATGCAACTGAATCACGCTGCAGGCACCCTCACCCGCATCGGCGACGCGAGCGCCTTCGTAAACGACTTCGTCCAGTATCAAGGTCAGAACCTGCCGGGCACCAAGTGGGCGCTCTGGCCGAACGTTGCCCCACTCATGCGCCTACAGAACCTGATTATGGATCAGCACGGGACCGCGCTCGCCAAGGCTCAGCGAATCCGGGAGAACGCCGATCTGACGACCGCGGCCAAGGCCCGCCAGTCGCTCGACGCATACACCCTCTTCGCCGACGCTGCTAAAGCAGCTCTGCCCAGCATCGCCGAAACAGCGACCAACCTTCACACCTTCGCATCCACCCAGTTGCTGCCCGTTCAGCCACTGGCGTCGACTGACGCAGCGGGCGCTGCGATGGATGCCGAGTGCAGGGCCTATGTCTATGACCTGGCCTCCAAAGACCGCTCCGAGCTCATGAGCGAGATTCGCCTAGGCCGTGAACAGCGCATCATCGCCGCAGTCCTGCGCGGACCTGCCCGCCTCAGCGGTTTCACCAACGAGCAGTTGATCCAGCTCGGCGCCGCCGGCATCGCCGTAAATCATGCCGACGCCGTTCTGACATTGGGCCGTCTGGCCGGCGGTATGCGCGACCTGTTGCATATGGTCCAAACCCTGGGCCATGACGTCATTCGGGCCGGGGTAGAGCTCGACAGCAAGACGGCTGAGATCGGTTCGCTGACCAAGGTGAGCCAGGGCCTGGTGGATCTGATCGAGTGGCTCAAGCCGATTCCGCTGGAGCTTCCAAGCACCACCCCCATGCCGCTTGAGATGGCTGAGCGAATGAAGCAGCAGACCTCTGTGGAGACGGCCTGATGAGCTACAAAGATCGATTCAGCGAGGCGTGCAAAACTGGCGACTTCGCCGTCAATCCCATAGCCGTGAGCGGCTATGACGTTTGGAATGTGCAGTGCGTGCAGCGTGGTCGCCACGTCGACATAGACGGTCCATTTTTCACCGAAGAGGAAGCACGCATCTCAGCCGACCTGCTGCGCGGATCTTACCGCGGCGTGAAGGCGGTATCGGCCTGCCACTGCGCCGCTTGGAACCCTGATCCTGCCCGTGAGAAGGCTATCCGCATCCAGGGCCTGCAGAGCCGTGAGATGTTAGCTCGCCGACTCGGCGTGTACCTGCCCATGCCCAAGGAGAACCCATGATGGCTGCCCAAGTCCGAAACACACCTACCATGACCACCGTTTACCTGTCCGGGCCACTGATTCGTAAATTCTTCCGCAAGAAGGACTACCTGCTAGACAGCCAAAACACCTGGGAGGTGTTCCGAGCCTTGAAGGCAACGCTGCAAGGCTTTGAGCAGGAGATCAAACGGCTGGAAGCACTTGGTATGCGATTCGCGATATTCCGCAATAGAAAGAATGTCGGCGAAGAGGACTTCGAGCGTGGCGGCGCCAGTGAGATCCGGATCGTGCCCGTAGTTGGTGGGAGCAAACGCGGGGGTACCCTGCAGACCATCGTGGGCGCCGTGATGGTCGTGGTCGGGCTTGTCATTACTGGAGGCACGTTCGGCGCCGGTGCTCCGTTCGGCTCAGCGTTGATAACGATGGGCGCATCAATGATGGTGGGCGGCGTTATTCAGATGCTCAGCCCACAGGCCAAAGGGCTATCGCAAAGCGGCGCGCCTGAAAACTTGCCGTCCTACGCCTTCGGCAGCGCCAAGAACACCACCGCCAGCGGCAACCCGGTGCCGATCTGCATCGGTGAGCGCCGATGGGGTGGAGCGATCATCTCCGCTTCGATCTACGCCGAAGACAAAGCTTGACATCGACGCTGTAAAATATGCCTTTCGAAAAGCCCAATTTGGAGAGTTATGTATGAGCTACGTTCTGCTTGTGAAAACGGATGAAAAGTGGGTTGATCAGAAGAAAAGGTGGTTCGAAGTGGAGCTCTCCGATGGCGTCCAGCTTACTGACGTAAAGTATGTATGCATCTACAACGGTGATGGCACTGGTGGTGCAAATGATCACGGAGGGTACGTACTAAAAGTAAAAGAGTGGTCGGTGTCTGAGGTTGATGGGCTGGCCAAGCGGAGCATCGGCATTGGTGCGTATTCGGCTAAGCCCGGTCACTTTTTCACCGCCTGGAAGCTGATAGATGAGGGAATCATCAGCCTGGAGTCGATTCAAACCAAAGCGGTTACGCGTTTTGAAGCTGAGCTGAAGTGGGTTGAAATACCGGTCGGGCCGCGCGCGCCCGACTTTGGGAATCTGGCGATCGACCTACAAACCGCCAAGCAGTCAGTCGCAAACTTTTACGGGTTTTCTGCCGATCAGGTTTTCATAAAAATCCAAGGCTGAGTAGCTAACCCTGTGCGCTCTTGCGGGCCCGGCACTCCTGGGCCTAACGCTCAGTCAACTAGTGCCAGGCAGCGTAGTCCCTCCTCCCACGAGACACTCGGTTTTTCGAGTATGCCCAGGCTGATACGGGCAAATCGAGCCTTTATCAGCCTTTCCGCTTGATAAGTACCACCCAAAATGCAACATTGTTAGGACAACACCCTAACTGATACAGGTTGCCCTATGTTCATCCGCGCCTACCTTCGAGCATCCACCGACGAGCAAGATGCCGGCCGCGCCCGGGCCTCCCTGGAAAAGTTCGCCAGCGACCATAACAAGGTCATCGCCTGCGAGTACCTGGAGAACGCCAGCGGCGCCGCTGCGGATCGACCTGAGTTGCTGCGCCTGCTCAAGGATGCCCGCAAGGGGGATGTGCTCCTTGTCGAATCCATCGACCGCCTCTCCCGCCTCCCTGCCAACGACTGGGCCAAGCTCAAAGGTGCGATCGATGCGAAAGGCCTGCGCATCGTCGCGCTCGATCTGCCCACCAGCCATCAGGGGATGCGTGACACGCAAGGCGACGAATTCACCGGCCGGATGCTGGCCGCCATCAATTCGATGCTGGTGGAGATGATGGCGGCGATCGCCAGGAAGGATTACGAGCAGCGCCGTGAGCGCCAGGCTCAGGGCATCCAGAAGGCCAAAGCGGCAGGTAAGTACCAGGGCCGACCGGTTGACGAGGAGCTGCACGAGCGGGTGAAAGAGCTGCTGGGCGCCGGCCTGGGTATCCGGGCCACGGCAAGGCACGCGAACTGCTCTACCACCACCGTGCTCCGGATTAAATCTTTATCTCAATCGGCAGATTGATTATTTGAGCCCTTCTTTTTCTCATTGATCATTTCATTGTAGCGATCAACCTGGAGCTGCATTAGCTGATTCGGAAGTGTGAGAGAAATAATAAAAGCAAGCGTAGCCAACGACAGATAAGCTCTTTCCAACCACATCAAAAGATCACCAGGATCCTTACTTTTCATGAGCAAGTTTGACGCAAAAATAAGACCAAGCACGCTCAAATAAAGCATGAAAAGCCACTTATATCGAATGATACGATTCACAAAGGTAGTTTTTTTGGAGGCTGCCTCCCTCCAAATTTTCGCCGTTGGCTTAGGCTCAATGAGCAGAGTAAGGACCGTCATAAGGAAGCCCGCCAGTATAGCGAAGACATCTGTAATCATAGATCTGGCGTCGTCGCTCTCATGGATCAAAGGCTGCCCCTTCCAGCCGCACCAGCAGCTGACAAAAAGCGCGCCTAGGAAGAAGAACACACGACGCCATTCAATTTTCATTATTGCTCCAGCAGGTTCTGCTTAACCAACTGCCCGTAGTATTTGATAATACCATCCCAGACATTTACATGGTTTAGCGAGGTTCCATTTTTCTCAACAGAGATAGTGGAGTGTAGCTTGACATCCTCACTAGTAATTGGCGTTCCGTCTCGCGTCAATATAGTGAAACTATCTACGGGAGAGTCATCATCACCTAAAACTTCGTTCGCAAAATCGGTGATTGTATCTTTCGACTCGACCGTTGCACGAGAATTCCCCTCCAACCCGATCTCAAGAGCGACGGTCATATTCTCAAGCGCCTTTTCTTGGGAGCGATCAGGATCCTTACCAATGAGAGCCAGAACCTCATCACCAACCGAGGACATGACTTGCCCGAACCAGCCCTTTTCAGCTTCTGGCAAGCTGAGCTTGTATGCGTTTACGTTCAGTCTAATGGTCTTAGCCCCCTGGGCATTAAGGAGGGCGACCTTGTCGATATTACTCGACGGATGAAGTTTTATAGGATCAAGGGCGTGCCCCTGCCCCTTGAACAGGTGAAAGAAATAGGATGTGCATTTTTGGTGCGTCAGGCCGTGCCCACAGAACAGCACGTTATGGCCGTTCACGAGTACGTAGCCTTCACCCGTCTTGAACTCTTTGCCAGCTGGGGCGCCTAGACTTCCTTCGTTGTCCTGCTTCCCGGCAGCTTTAGGCGTCAAAGTCGAGTTAAAGGTGCCTGGAGAGTAGCGCGTGAGGTGGTACAACCGCCCCGCGGGCGAGTCACGGAAACGCTGGATGCGTATGACATCCTCAAAGAGTTGGATTTCGGTCTGCCCGATAGTGAGGGCGTCCGAAATATCAATCAGCGTCTCGCTTATGTCGACGAGATGACCAGCGAGGTTCATCAATCTGAAACAGTAGATCCGCTTCGGTACTCGACTCATTGCCACACCCTAAACACCATTTTGTTAAAGGATGACATATGGAGTCTAACCAGCAGATGACCTCGGATTCCGGGTCAGGCAGCGATTGGGGACGTCCATTTGCACCCACCACACACCCACAGATAAAACCGCGAGGAAGCTGTCAGGCCGAGAGAAAACCCTCTCAAATTGCTGTCACGCTGCTGTCATGCATGAGAACTGCGAAAACTGAATTTAACCTAAAGCCTTGATTTTACTGGTGCCGGAGACAGGAATCGAACCTGCGACCTTCGCGTTACGAGTGCGCTGCTCTACCGACTGAGCTACACCGGCGTGTTGCGCAACGTACCACTGCCGTGTCGGTTACGCAAACCCCTGTTTCACCTCACTTTCACTGCGCCTTGCAGCCATTCGGCGCGAGGTCTTCCTCGACCGTGGTGGCACAGGTCCAGCCGGCCTGGGTGCGTGCCAGGGTAAGGGTCTTGCCCAATACATTGGCCGGCGCTTCGGCCAGGGTGCAGACAATGCTGGCCGTACCATCCGCCGCCCTGCCGCTGGCGGTGATCGCGCAGTGCGCGGTGCTCGGTTGGCCGCCCAGGCTGGCGACGTCGGGCACGTCCTTGCCTTCGTTCAGGCGCACATCCATCGGCGTCTTCAGCGCGGAGATCTCCAGCAACGCTGCAGCGGCTTTGGCGCGGGCCTGGTGGTTGGTGTACATGGGAATGGCGATGGTCGCCAGGATGCCGATGATCGCCACGACGATCATCAGTTCGATCAGGGTGATACCTCGTTGCCCTTTCATGAACGGTCTTCCTTCGCAATACATGGAGGCGCGGTCGGCGCTGTTTCATCTTGGGGGCGCCGCGCCCGGCAGGCGCGCAGTAGGCCTGAACCGACACCTTTTGTCACCCCTGCTCGGCAGGGCGTCATCTTCGCTGAACTACTCTAGTGAGCGTCATGGAAACGCGCCCGGGGACGGGCCCGGCAAGCTGTTACGGGGCTTGTCGCATCACTGCAAGGGACTCTCGCATGCCAGCTTCCACCCGCCTCTATGCCTGGGAAGGCGTCGATGCCTCCGGCGTTCGTCAACAGGGCCAGCAAACGGGGCGCAGCCCGGCCTTCGTGCAGGCGTGGCTGCGACGCCAGGGCATCCGTGCCACGCGGGTGCGGCTGGCGGGCGGGCTGCGTTGGCGCTGGCCACGGCGGGCGGGCAAGGCGGATGCGCCGGGGTTCAGCCGGCAGCTGGCGACCTTGCTGATGGCGGGGGTGCCGTTGCTGCAGGCGTTCGAGGTGATGGCGCGCAGCACGGTGGACAGCGCCATGGCGACGCTGCTGGCGCGGCTGAAGCAGGACGTGGCGGCGGGGCTGGGGTTGGCGGAGGCGTTGCAGCGCCATCCGGCGTGGTTCGATGCGCTGTACTGCAACCTGGTGCGGGTGGGCGAGCAGTCGGGCACGCTGGACCGGCAGTTGGAGCAGATGGCCGGGATGCTGGAGAAGCGCCAGGCACTGCGGCAAAAGGTGCGCAAGGCGATGCTGTATCCGGCGCTGTTGCTGCTGACGGGGCTTGGCGTGGCGGCGTTGTTGCTGCTGGAGGTGGTGCCGCGCTTTCAGGGGCTGTTCGCCGGTTTCGACAAGGCGTTGCCGGCGTTCACCCAGTGGGTGATCGATTTATCCACAGGGCTGGGCGATCACGTGGGGTGGCTGGTGCTGTTGATAACCCTGTCGGGGCTCGGCGTGCGGGCGCTTTATCGGCGCCATCTGCCGGCGCGCCTGTGGATGGTGCGCTGGGGGCTGCGGGTGCCGGTGCTCGGCACGCTGCTCGGGCAGGCGGCGCTGGCGCGCTTCGCACGCAGTCTGGCGACTTCGTATGGCGCCGGCGTGGCGTTGCTGGATGCGCTGGCCACGGTGGCACCGGTTAGCGGCAACAGCCTGCATGAGCGGGCGATCCTGGCCCTGCGCCAGCGCGTGGCCAACGGGCTGGGCCTGCAGCAGGCGATGGAAGCGGACGGGGTGTTTCCGCCGCTGCTGCGCCAGCTGGTGGCGGTCGGCGAGTCCAGCGGCACCCTCGACAGGATGCTGGACAAGGCCGCGCAACATTACGAAGAGCAGGTGGGCCAGGCGCTGGAGCAGTTGACCACGCTGCTGGAGCCGGCCATCGTGCTGATCCTCGGGCTGCTGGTGGGGGGCCTTGTCGTGGCGATGTACTTGCCGATTTTCCAGTTGGGTAGCTTGATCTGAACATGAATGCCTGGACCCTCGTCATCGATCATCCGCCGTTCTTCTTCACCCTGGCCGCGCTGCTGGGGTTGCTGGTGGGCAGTTTTCTCAATGTGCTGGCGCACCGTCTGCCAGTGATGCTCGAGCGCCAGTGGCAGCGCGAGGCGCAGGAGGTGCTGGGGCTGCCGCAGACGGTGCACGAGCGCTTCGACCTGTGCCTGCCGGCTTCGCGCTGCCCGCATTGCCAGCGCAGGATCCGCGCCTGGGAGAACATCCCGCTGCTGAGCTACCTGGCGTTGCGCGGGCGTTGCTCGGGGTGCAAGGCGCGGATCAGTGCGCGTTATCCCCTGGTGGAAATGGCCACCGCCCTGCTCTCGCTGCTGGTGGCCTGGCATTTCGGGCCGGGCGTCGAAGCGCTGGCGGTGATGCTGCTGACCTGGGGCCTGATCGGCTTGAGCCTGATCGATGCCGAGCATCAGCTGCTGCCGGATGTGCTGGTGTTGCCGCTGCTGTGGCTCGGGCTGGTGGTCAATGCCTTCGGGCTGCTGGTGCCGCTGGCCGATGCGCTGTGGGGCGCGGTGGCGGGTTACCTGAGCCTGTGGTCGGTGTACTGGGTGTTCAAGCTGGTGACCGGCAAGGAGGGGATCGGCTTCGGCGACTTCAAGCTGCTGGCCATGCTTGGCGCCTGGGGGGGCTGGCAGATCCTGCCGCTGACCTTGATGCTGGCCTCACTGGTGGGGGCGCTGATCGGGCTGACGCTGGTGCGCCTGAAGCGCACGCAGATGGGCGCGGCGCTGCCTTTCGGGCCCTATCTGGCCATTGCGGGCTGGATCGCGCTGCTCTGGGGTGATGAAATAGTCGCCTCTTACCTGCAACTGCTTGGAACCTGATGAGCACAGCGCCCTTCACCCCCTGGATTCTCGGCCTGACCGGTGGCATCGGCAGCGGCAAGAGCGCCGCCGCCGAGCGCTTCGTCGAGCTGGGCGTGCACCTGGTCGATGCCGACCAGGCCGCGCGCTGGGTCGTCGAGCCAGGCCGCCCGGCCCTGGCCAGCATCGTCGAGCGCTTCGGCCCCGGCGTACTGCTGGAAGATGGCCAGCTCGACCGTGGCGCCCTGCGCCAGCTGATCTTCGCCGACCCGACGCAACGGCAATGGCTGGAACAGCTGCTGCACCCGCTGATCGGCCAGGAGATCTTCAGCTACCTGGCCAAGGCCGAGACGCCCTATGCGGTGTATGTCTCGCCGCTGCTGATCGAGTCGGGGCAGTACCGCAAGACCCAGCGGATCCTGGTGATCGATGCGCCGACCGAATTGCAGCTGCAACGCACCTTGGCGCGCGACAATACCAGCCCGCAACAGGTGCAGGCGATTCTCCAGGCCCAGCTGGCCCGCGAAGAGCGCCTGCGCCATGCCGATGACGTGGTGGTCAACGATCGCGACCTGCAATCGCTGCACGAGCAGATCGACCGCCTGCACCACTTTTACCTGACTTTGCGAGGAGGCCAGCCATGAGCCAGCCGATGACCGTTGATTGCCCGACCTGCGGGGCGCCTGTGGAATGGGGCGAGCAGAGCCCGTTCCGGCCGTTCTGCTCGGACCGGTGCAAATTGATCGACCTGGGGGCCTGGGCGGCCGAGGAACACAAGATAGCAGGGGCGGACGAGTCCGAGGATGAGCTGTATTCGGGGGATCTGGAGCCGCGTCATTGAGGCTGGATTCACTCCCTGACGTTTCATACAGATCAATCAGACCAAGCTGAATAGGCGCGCGCCCCATCCATTGGCATCGTTCGATACCCATGGATCAAAGCCTCACGGGCTGAGGAAGGGGAGCGCGCATGCACGTCGACAAGCACTACCAAGTCATCGCCTCGCATGGCCTTGTGTTCGACGTAAGCGAGTTCATCATTCAACCCGAAGCATGTTGCCACCTGCGTACCCTTAGCCTGCCGTTCATTCACAAAGCGCACTATCAGGTCGTAGAAAAAGTGGCAGAGCTCTCCGACAGGATGCTGCCCGGGAAACTTCCCTGCCATATGAGGGCCGCTGTCTCCCGCCCCCTCAGCCGCCAGCAAGGCGACCTGCTCAACGACCAGCGCCACACTGTGACCAATGTTATCGGCGCCCTGGCAGGCAAAACCACGGCAGTACTTGTGGGTGGCCCGGCAGGCTTTGCAGCTGGCCTTGTGACAGGGGGCGCTGCCTCCTGGGGAGCGAAGACGAGTATTCCTACCTTCCACGCAGGCGATGTACTGGTATTGCTATCAGCGCGGGTACATGGCGGCATCGGACCACAGTCATCCTCATTGCTGCTGGTCATCTGAGCAGGACGCCAACATGCCAGAACTGTACTTCATCGCTTACGGATTGGCGGCAGGCGTGCTGCTCGACTGGATGTGCCGTCCCAAAGTGTTGAGAAAGGCCGTGTACGTCATCTTCATGGTGGTCGGCATCACCACGTGCTCCCAATTGGGCGAACGGCAAGTGCTGCAGCTCGATGGCGGCCTGTGGGGGATGTTGTTCATGCTTGTCGGCCAGCGCCTGCTGTTCAAACGCTCACGCTATTCTCGCGACGATGGGGATTGAGAAACGACAGGCCCAGATCAATCAATCGCGGGGCAAACCGGTACCAGCCACATCACTTCTCTTCATCCTTCCACGGCGCCTGCAGATACCGGGTGCGGTTGAACGTCTCCAGCCACTCGGGGCAGAACACCACCAGGGCAGTGATCACGGTGCCGTTGATGAACGCCTCGGGGAACATCATCAGCCACAGATAGCCGACGAAGTCGCCAAGCCATTCCGGCATGGCGAAACGTTCGTCCAGCCACAGCAGCCCCAGCGCGGCCGACACGCAGGCCAGCACGGTCAACGCCGCAGGGAAGAACCCGGAACAGAAGATATACACGAACAGGTTACGCGGCTGCGCGCGTTCGACCAGGATCGCGCACACCTCGGTGACCAGCACCGGCAGGCCGATGATCAGCAGGCCGTTGACGCCGAGCGCGGCGAGGTCCTGGCGGCCCAGCAGCAAGAGGCCGAGCTGGGCGAGGAAGCCACCGAGGATCGCCAGCGGCCAGTCCAGCAGCAAGGTGACGGCGGTCATGCCGATGAAGTGATACGACACGCCAGTGTCGAAGTCGCGGCGCACCAGCCACAGCGCGAACAGGCAGAACACGGTGCCGAACAGCAGGTGCTGGCGGCGGGTATCGGTGAACAGCTCGACCCAGCGGGTGCGGCTGGCGGCCCAGATCAGCAGGGGCAGGTAACCGAGCCAGCCAAGGGTGAGGCTGGTGCTGGACAAGACCTGTGCGCTGATCACCTGGACAATACCCCTGCCTGCTTTGTGGACATGCCTGAGTCTACACCCATTCTCCCTTTCTTCCGGTTGCTATAGGCTGTGGCCCTCTTTCGATGCAGGACGCATCCGTCATGACTGAAGGATTCAACCTCCCCTTGCTGCTCGGCGCGGCCTTCAGCGCCGTCGCCGGTGTGCTGCACCTGGCGGTCATCGTCGTGGGGCCACGCTGGTACCGCCTGTTCGGCGCGGGCGAACGCATGGCCCGGGCCGCCGAGCAAGGGCGCGTCTACCCGGCATTGGTCACGGCGGCGATCGCGGCGGTGCTGCTGGCATGGGCGGCCTACGCGCTCTCGGCGGCCGGCGTGATCGCTCCGCTGCCCTTGCTGCTGCCGGTGATCTGCCTCATCACCCTGGTGTACCTGGCCCGTGGCCTGCTGGGCCCGCTGCTGCTGGCCGGCACCGGGCGCAGCCGGCGTTTCATCGCGGTCAGTTCGGCGATTTGCCTGGGTGGCGGGCTGCTGCATTTGCTTGGCGTGATCCAGCAATGGCTGGTGCTTGGCTAATTCCCACGCACAAACAGCATCTTACCGTCATGAATTAGCGACTAAGCTTGTCCCCATGGATGACTCAGACTACCTGCGCCTGCTTACCATCCAGGCCGAACAAGCCAATGCGTTCCTGTCCAATGCCCGCAAATGGGAGCGCGAGCGTTGGGTCTGCCAGCGCCTGCTGCAAGGGCTGAACATCCCCTACCGCGGCGAGGACTTCACCCCGGCCGGCCAGGAGCCGCCGGATGTGCTGTTCCGCGACGCGGCGTTCGAGGTGTTCTTCGTGCTCGACGAGGGGCGCCGGCTCAACGACGAATGGCGCGAGGAGCTGCAACGGCGGCGCAGTGCGTTTTCCCTGAGCCAGCTGGTGCGCCGTGAACAACGGCCACGGCGGATCAGTGCCCAGGAGCTGCTGGTGCGGCTGGCGCCGACGCTGCGCAAGAAGTCGCACAACTACCGTGAACGCGGGCTGGACCTGAGCGAACTGGACATCATCGCCTTCGCCAGCCTCAAGCGCGAGGTGCTCGACCTCAACAGCCATTTCCCGCCGCCCACCGAGTACCTGCGCCAGGGCTGGCGGTCGCTGTCGCTGGTGGGACCGACCTTCGCCCGGGTGCTGTTCGCCCACCCGGACGCGCCGGATTTCCTGCGCGGCAACCTGGGGCGCAGCATCGTGTTCGACGTCGGTATCAGTCTTTGATCCAGTGCCGGGTGTCTTTGCGATCACGTACACTCGGCGCCAGGGATAGAAAGCATTATCATTCGTTCCATGCGTTTGCGTGAGCGCTGTGGCGTTTGCGCATCCACCAACGTCTATCTGACGAGGCCCAGCATGACCAGCCGCCTGAATCCCGAAGATCAGCGTCGCGTCGATGAGTACCTGAGCGCCCCCCAGCATCAAGTCGAGCGCCGGCCCTTCCGGCCGTTGCTGCTCCTGTTGCTGGTGGTGGTGGTGACCATCGGTCTGGGCCTGTTGAGCCGCCTGCTGAGTGGACTGGTGCTATGAGCTGCCTTGCGCTCGCCCAGCCCTCGTGTCGGACGCGGCCGGACCTTGTGTCCACGAATTCCGTAAAACTTGTGAGATATCCCCATGACTCATCGCATCGTGATTGTCGGCGGCGGCGCCGGCGGCCTGGAACTGGCGACCCGCCTGGGTAAAAGCCTGGGCAAGCGCAAACAGGCCGAGATCACCCTGGTTGATGCCAACCTGACGCACATCTGGAAACCGCTGCTGCACGAAGTGGCCGCCGGTTCCCTGAATTCCTCGGAAGACGAACTGAACTACGTGGCCCAGGCCAAGTGGAACCACTTCAACTTCCAGATGGGCCGCATGAGCGGCCTGGACCGTGAAAGCAAGCTGATCCAGCTGGCCGCGACCCTCGACGACGACGGGCGCGAGCTGCTGCCTGCGCGCACCATCGGCTACGACACCCTGGTGATCGCCGTGGGCAGCAACACCAACGACTTCGGCACCCTCGGCGCGGCGCAGCACTGCCTGTTCCTCGACAGCCGCAAGCAGGCCGAACGCTTCCACCAGCAGCTGCTCAACCACTACCTGCGCGCCCACGCGGGCGACGTGGCCAGCGAGCAGATCAGCGTGGCCATCGTCGGCGCCGGCGCCACCGGCGTGGAGCTGGCGGCCGAGCTGCACAACGCCGCCCATGAGCTGGCGGCCTACGGCCTGGACAAGATCCAGCCGAAGGACATGCACATCACCCTCATCGAAGCCGGCCCTCGCGTGCTGCCGGCGCTGCCGGAGCGCATCAGCGTGCCGGTGCACAAGACCCTGGAAAAGCTCGGGGTGACAGTGATGACCAATGCCGCGGTCAGCGAAGTGACCGAGGATGGCCTGAAAACCGCTTCGGGCGAAGTGATCCAGGCCAGCCTGAAGGTGTGGGCGGCGGGCATCCGCGCACCGGGCTTCCTCAAGGACATCGATGGCCTGGAGACCAACCGCATCAACCAGCTGGTGGTGCGCCCGACCCTGCAGACCACCCGCGACGACAATATCTTCGCCTTCGGCGACTGCGCCGCCTGCCCGCAGCCGGGCAGCGACCGCAACGTGCCGCCCCGGGCCCAGGCCGCGCACCAGCAGGCTTCGTTGCTGGCCAAGAGCCTGAAGGCGCGCCTGGAGAACAAGACGCTGCCGACCTACGAGTACAAGGATTACGGCTCGCTGGTGTCGCTGTCGCGCTTCTCGGCGGTGGGCAACCTGATGGGTAACCTGATGGGCAGCGTGAAGCTGGAGGGCTGGCTGGCGCGGATGTTCTATGTGTCGCTGTACCGCATGCACCAGATGGCGCTGTATGGGACCTTCCGCACCTTGATGCTGATGCTGGGCAGCAAGATTGGCCGGGGTACCGAACCGCGCCTGAAGCTGCACTGAGGCTTCAAGATCCAGGGCTGCTGCGCAGCCCTTTCGCCGGCAAGCCGGCTCCCACAGTCACAACGCAAGCCGAACAACCTGTGGGAGCTGGCTTGCCAGCGAAAGGGCCGCAAAGCGGCCCCAGCGATTCACTTGACCACGCGATACGTGCTCTGCACAAACCCACTCTCGTAACTGGTCGTCTTCATGTGCTGCAACAGCACATCCTTCGCCAACTCGCCGAACAACGGAATCCCCTGCCCCAGCAGCACGGGAATGCGAGTAATGGTCAGCTCGTCCACCAGCCCCTCGCGCAAAAAACCCTGAATCAGCTTGCCGCCATCCAGGTACAGGCTTTTCGCGCCAGTCGCCTGTAAATGCTCGAGCAACGCCGGGATCGGCCCGGGATGCAGTTCGACTTGCCCCGACACCCCCTTGGGCAGCGCTTGGAGGGTACTGCTGACCACCACCACCCGCGTATCGGGATACGGCCACTCGCCAAAGGTCATGACCTTGTCGAAGGTTCCCCGCCCCATCACCAGCGTGTCGATGCCCGCCATGAACCCGGCGTAGCCATGGTCGTCGGGGGATTGGGTGGCGCCCAGCAGCCAGTCGAGGCCGCCGTCTTCGCGGGCGATGTAACCGTCCAGGCTGGTGGCGATGAAAACACTGGCTTTGAGGGGCATGCGCTACGCTCCTGCGGGCAAAGGCCACAGGGTAGCAAGTGCGAGGGGATGCCACATCCTGAAAAACGCGGACAAAAGAAAAAGGGCATCTCATTCGAGATGCCCTTTTTACATGGTGGGTCGTGTAGGATTCGAACCTACGACCAATTGGTTAAAAGCCAACTGCTCTACCAACTGAGCTAACGACCCGGAAAATGGTCGGGGTGAGGGGATTCGAACTCCTGACATCCTGCTCCCAAAGCAGGCGCGCTACCGGACTGCGCTACACCCCGAGATTGGCTCCGCGACCTGGACTCGAACCAGGGACCCAATGATTAACAGTCATTTGCTCTACCGACTGAGCTATCGCGGAACTGAACTTCGGTACATCTTTACCACTTCGAAGCCTGTGTTAGCTTCGAACTCTTCAGCGTTGTCGCTGTTGAGGCCGGCTATTCTACATTCTTCGTTTTGCTTGTCAACCACTTTTTTTCGTTCAACTTACTGATTTGTAAGTTGTTTTCAGATCGTCGATGTTGCTGGCGATCTGCTCAGTGCCTGACAGCGGGGCGAATATTAGGGGCACTCTGAATTTAGTGCAAGCATTTTTTTCAAAATTTTCAGCAGGTTAGACAGGGCCCAGAAAATCAGGGGTTTGCATTGGCTGTACCGCGCCATAGCGGGGCAAGCCCGCTCCCACAAAATGCGCCTCGCTTCGGATGGCATCCCAAAAAAAGCCCCGCTTACGCGGGGCTCGTTGATCAGGCAAAGACGATCTCGTCGCCCTCCACCTTCGCGGTGATCGCCGCGCCGGGCAGGAACTCGCCGGCCAGGATCAGTTGCGCCAGCGGGTTCTCGATCCAGCGCTGGATCGCTCGCTTGAGCGGCCGTGCGCCATACACCGGGTCGTAACCGACGGCGATCAGCTTGTCCAGCGCCTCCGGGCTCAGGCTCAACGACAGCTCGCGCTCGGCCAGGCGGCTGCGCAGGCGGCCGAGCTGGATCTCGGTGATGCCGGCGATCTGCTCGCGGCCCAGAGGCTCGAACACCACCACTTCGTCGATCCGGTTGATGAACTCCGGACGGAAGTGCGAACCCACCGCGTCCATCACCGCCGCGCGCTGAGCCTCGCGGTCACCGGCCAGTTCCTGGATCTGCGCCGAGCCCAGGTTGGAGGTCATCACGATCACCGTGTTGCGAAAGTCCACGGTGCGCCCATGGCTGTCGGTCAGGCGGCCGTCTTCGAGCACCTGCAGCAGCACGTTGAACACATCCGGGTGGGCTTTCTCCACCTCGTCGAGCAGCACCACCGAGTACGGCTTGCGACGCACGGCCTCGGTCAGGTAGCCGCCCTCCTCATAGCCCACATAGCCTGGCGGGGCGCCGATCAGGCGAGCCACGGAGTGTTTCTCCATGAACTCGGACATGTCGATGCGCACCATGGCCTCCTCGGTGTCGAAGAGGAACTCGGCCAGCGCCTTGCACAGCTCGGTCTTGCCCACGCCGGTCGGGCCGAGGAACAGGAACGAGCCACTGGGGCGGTTCGGGTCGGACAAGCCGGCGCGGGAACGGCGCACGGCGTTGGCCACGGCGGTCACCGCTTCGTTCTGGCCGATCACGCGTTCGTGCAGCAGGCTTTCCATCTTCAGCAGCTTTTCGCGCTCGCCTTCGAGCATCTTGGCCACCGGGATGCCGGTCCACTTGGAGACCACTTCGGCGATTTCTTCCTCGGTCACCTTGTTGCGCAGCAGCTGGTTCTCGGTCTTGCCGTGCTGGTCGACCATCTGCAGACTGCGCTCCAGGTCCGGGATCACCCCGTACTGCAGCTCGGCCATGCGGCTCAGGTCGCCCTTGCGGCGAGCGGCCTCCAGCTCCTGGCGGGCCTGCTCGATCTTCTGCTGGATCTGCGCCGAACCCTGTACCTCGGCCTTTTCCGAGGCCCAGATCTCTTCGAGGTCGGAGTATTCACGCTCCAGGCGCTCGATTTCCTCGGTCAGTTTCTCCAGACGTTTCTTCGCCGCTTCGTCTTCTTCTTTCTTCAGCGCCTGGGATTCCACTTTCAACTGGATCAGACGACGGTCGAGGCGGTCGAGCACTTCCGGCTTGGAGTCGATCTCCATGCGGATGCGGCTGGCGGCTTCGTCGATCAGGTCGATGGCCTTGTCCGGCAACTGACGATCGGTGATGTAGCGGTGGCTGAGCTTGGCCGCGGCAATGATCGCACCATCGGTGATGGCCACCTTGTGGTGCACTTCATAGCGCTCTTTCAGGCCACGCAGGATGGCGATGGTGTCTTCCTCGCTCGGCTCTTCGACCAGCACCTTCTGGAAGCGGCGCTCGAGGGCGGCGTCCTTCTCGATGAACTGGCGATACTCGTTGAGCGTGGTGGCGCCGACGCAGTGCAGCTCGCCACGGGCCAGGGCCGGCTTGAGCATGTTGCCGGCGTCCATGGCACCCTCGCCTTTCCCGGCGCCGACCATGGTGTGCAGTTCGTCGATGAACAGGATGATCTGGCCTTCCTGCTTGGAAAGCTCGTTGAGCAGCGCTTTCAGGCGCTCCTCGAACTCGCCGCGGTACTTGGCGCCGGCGATCAGCGCGCCCATGTCCAGCGCCAGCAGGCGCTTGCCCTTGAGGCCATCGGGCACTTCGCCGTTGATGATGCGCTGGGCCAGGCCTTCGGCGATGGCGGTCTTGCCCACGCCAGGCTCGCCGATCAGCACCGGGTTGTTCTTGGTGCGGCGTTGCAGCACCTGCACGGTGCGGCGGATTTCGTCGTCACGGCCAATCACCGGATCCAGCTTGCCTTCCTCGGCCCGTTTGGTCAGGTCGACGGTGTACTTGTCCAGGGCCTGGCGCGATTCCTCGGCGTTGGCGTCGTTCACCGCCGCGCCGCCACGCAGGTTGTTGATGGCGTTTTCCAGAGCCTTCTTGCTCACGCCCTGGCCGAGCAGCAGCTTGCCGACCTTGCTGTTCTCGTCCATGGCGGCGAGCAGCACCAGCTCGCTGGAAATGAACTGGTCGCCCTTCTGCTGGGCCAGGCGGTCGGCCTGGTTGAGCAGGCGCGCCAGGTCCTGGGACATGTTCACGTCCCCGGTCGGGTTCTGGATTTTCGGTAGCTGGTCGAGTTCCTTGGTCAACGCCTTGCGCAGGCTGTTGATGTCGAAGCCGACCTGCATCAGCAGTGGCTTGATGGAACCACCCTGCTGGTCGATCAGTGCCTGCAGCAGGTGCAGGGGTTCGATGGCCGGATGGTCCATGCCCACGGCCAGGGATTGGGAATCGGATAACGCGAGTTGCAGCTTGCTGGTCAGTCGGTCTATTCGCATGGGGATACCTTCCTTTAAGGGGCAGGCGGAGCGATGGACAGCACCTTGATGATGAACCTGCCTGAGATGACCAATAGATAAGGGCAATTCTGGAAGATTCAAGCGTAGCGGGGTTGACAAGTGTCAGCTTGAGCGTTCAGCAGTGGTTTTTTCGCGGGTAAACCCGCTCCCGCAGGATCTCCATCGCCCTTCGGCACATCCCAGCACCTGTGGGAGCGGCTTTACCCGCGAAGAGGCCAATGCAGGTTAACGCGGCTGCAGCCAGACCAGCGAAGCGAAGCGCCCACCCTGCGGGGTGCGGCGATAAGAGAAGAAACGCGGGTCGCTGACGGTACAGAACCCACCGCCATACACGGCAGTGACGCCCCGCGCCGCGAGGCGAATCCGCGCCAGCTGGTAGATGTCGGCCATCAGCTTGCCCGGGCGCTCGCCCTCGACGAACGCCGTGGCCGCCTCGGGATGCACGGCGGTAAAGGCATCGCGCACCTCCAGCCCCACCTCGAACGCCTGCGGCCCGATGGCCGGCCCCAGCCATACCAGTACCTCTTCCGGCGGCAGGGCCAGGCGATCGAGGGTGGCCTCGAGCACGCCACCGGCCAACCCGCGCCAGCCGGCATGAGCAGCGGCGACACGGGTGCCGGCGCGGTCGCAGAACAGCGCGGGCAGGCAATCGGCGGTCATCACGGTGCAGGCGATGCCGGGCTGGTCGGTCCAGCTGGCATCGGCTTCGGCGACCGTGGTCGGGTCGGCGTCGGCCACCACCAGCCCGTGCACCTGCTTGAGCCAGGCGGGCTGGATGGCAAATTCATCGCTCAGGCAGCGACGGTTCTCGGCCACCGCGGCGGGCTCGTCGCCCACGTGATCGCCAAGGTTGAAGGATTCGTAGGGCGGCAGGCTGACGCCGCCCTCGCGGGTGGTGACACAGGCGCGAACCGAGGCCGGGGCTGGCCAGTCGGGAAGGATCAGCGACTGCGTCAGACCGCTCATCCGATAAAGCTCTCGCGGTCCTGGTTGAGCAGCGACAGCAACCAGACGAAGTCGTCCGGCAGCGGCGAGGCCCATTCCATGCGCTCACCGGTGGTCGGGTGATCGAGCGCCAGGAAGCGAGCGTGCAGGGCCTGGCGCGGGAAGTTCTTCACCGCCTCGACCATGGCCACGCTGGCCGCAGGCGGAATGCGGAAACGCACGCCGTAGGTCTGGTCGCCGACCAGCGGGAAGCCGACGTGGGCCATGTGCACACGAATCTGGTGCGTGCGGCCGGTTTCCAGCTTGACCCGCACATGGGTGTGCGAACGGAAGCGCTTGAGCACGCGGTAGTGGCTGACGGCCGGCTTGCCGCCCTCGGTCACCGCCATGCGCTGGCGCTCGCCGCCGTGGCGGCCGATCGGGGCGTCGATCTTGCCGCCGGCGATCACCACGCCGACCACGATGCACTCATAGACGCGGCTGACCGAACGCTTCTGCAGCTGGTCCACGAGGTTCGTCTGCGCCTGCAAAGTCTTGGCCACCACCATCAGGCCGGTGGTGTCCTTGTCCAGGCGATGCACGATGCCGGCGCGCGGCACGTTGACGATGTCCGGCACGTGGTGCAGCAGGGCGTTGAGCAGGGTGCCGTCAGGGTGACCGGCCGCTGGGTGGACCACCAGCCCCGCGGGCTTGTTGATCACCAGGATCTGGTCGTCTTCATAGACGATGTCCAGCTCGATGTCCTGAGCCACCCATTCGCCCTGGGCCTCCTGCTCGGCCTCGAGGGCCAGGATGGAGCCTGTGTGGACGGTGTCGCGCGGTCGCAGCACCGCGCCATCGACAGTCAGGCGGCCATCTTTGATCCACGAGGCCAGGCGCGAACGCGAGTACTCGGCGAACAGTTGGGCGGCGACTTGGTCGAGGCGTTGGCCGCCCAGTTCGGACGGGACCTCTGCGCTAAGTTGAATGATCTCGGACATGCTCGAATCGACGGGCGTTCAGCCTTTGGTTTCGGCTGCGCGCTTGTGGTTAAATACGGCTTCTTTTGCCCCGGGGTTTGGCCGGGGGCGCTCATCATAACAGGACGGCACCGCCCAAGACAGCGGCCGTCAAAGGGACGCAAGCCGCCATGCAAGTGAAACACCTGCTGCTGATCGCCATCCTCGGGCTCACCGCTGCCTGTTCCTCGAACAAGGAAGTCATTGACGAGAACCTCAGCGAGGCCGAGCTGTACCAGCAGGCGCAGGCCGACCTGGACAACTCCAGCTACACCAGTGCCGTGAACAAGCTCAAGGCCCTGGAGTCGCGCTACCCGTTCGGCCGCTACGCCGACCAGGCCCAGCTCGAGCTGATCTACGCCAACTACAAGAACTCCGAGCCCGAGGCCGCCAAATCCGCCGCCGAGCGCTTCATCCGCCTGCACCCGCAGCACCCGAACGTCGACTACGCCTACTACCTCAAGGGCCTGACCTCGTTCGACCAGGACCGCGGCCTGCTGGCGCGCTTCCTGCCACTGGACATGACCAAGCGTGACCCGGGCGCCGCCCGCGACTCGTACAACGAGTTCGCCCAGCTGACCAGCCGCTTCCCCAACAGCCGCTACGCCCCGGATGCCAAGCAGCGCATGATCTACCTGCGCAACCTGCTGGCTTCCTACGAGATCCACGTGGCCAACTACTACCTGAGCCGCGAGGCCTACGTGGCCGCCGCCAACCGTGGCCGCTACGTGGTGGAGAACTTCCAGGAAACCCCGGCGGTGGGCGACGGCCTGGCGGTGATGGTCGAGTCGTACCAGCGCATGCACCTGGACGAGCTGGCCGCCACCAGCCTCGAGACCCTCAAGCTCAACTACCCGGACCACCCGAGCCTGGTCGATGGCCAGTTCGTCACCAAGGTGGACGAGAGCGGCAATCGTTCCTGGCTGTCCAAGGCTACCCTGGGCCTGATCGAGACCGACACGCCGCTGCCGCCGGGCGAGACCCGCGCCAACCAAGACGTGGTCAAGCAGTTCCAGGACGCCCGCTCGGAAATGCCGGCAGAACTGCTGCCCAAGGACGAGAACGGCGACCCGATTCTGCCGGCAGGGCCGAAGGAAGCCGAGAAAGACCGCTCGTGGTTCAGCTACATGACCTTCGGTCTGTTCGACTGATCCACGCCGCGACAAGAAAGGGAGGCCCGAGGCCTCCCTTTTTTATTGGCCGCGCCCTAGACTGTCGGCTTCTTTTCTCGACAAGCTGGACACCATGGTTCGCCTACTCTTCTGGATCGCCCTGATCGCCGCCGCGTTCTGGCTGTGGCGCAAGTTCAAGACCAGTCAGCAATCGCCCGCCGATCCGCAGCTGCAGGACCCGTTGAAGATGGTGCGCTGCGCCCATTGCGGCGTGCACCTGCCCAATGACCGGGCGCTGCAGCAGGGCAAGGAGTGGTACTGCAGCCAGCAACACCTGGAGCAGGGCCCGGGGCAGCAACGCTGAGGCATGACGCGTCTGTATCTTGTGGGAGCGGGTCAAGCCCGCCCCCACGCCCCCTAGCCATGATCCCTGTTGCGTCTCAGCCCAGACGCCCTTCAGGCGCATACGGCGCCGGGTCGATGATCGGCTCTCGCCCCAGCAGCAGATCGCTGAACAGCTGGCACGACGCCGGCGCCAGCACCAGCCCGTTGCGGTAATGCCCGCAGTTCAGCCACAAGCCTTCATGCCCCGGCACCGCGCCGATATAAGGGATGCCTTCCGGCGACCCCGGGCGCAAGCCTGCCCAGTGCCCCACCACCTCGGCATCCGCCAGTGCCGGCAGCAACTCGACCGCCGAAGCCTTCAGGCTCGCCAGCGCATCGTCGGTGGGAGTCTTGTCGTAGCCTGCATGCTCCAGAGTGCTGCCCACCAGAATGTGGCCATCGCGGCGCGGGATCGCATAACGGCCCTTGGCCAGGACCATGCTCGGCAGGAAGTCCTCGGCGCACTTGAACAGGATCATCTGCCCCTTCACCGGCTCCACCGGCAATGCCAAGCCGAGCGTCTTCAGCAGATCGCCGCTCCAGGCGCCGGCACTGAGCACCACATCGTCAGCGGCCAGCAGGCCATCGTCGGTCTGCACAGCGGTCACTCGCCCGCTTTCACGAACGAAACCGGTGATCTGGCAATGCTCACGCAGGGTCACGTTCGGCAGCGCCTGCAGCGCGGCCTTGAGCGACTTCACCAGACGCGGGTTGCGCACATTGGCCACGCCCGCCATGTAGATCGCGTGCCTGTAGCCCGCGCCCAGCACCGGCACCGCGTCGTAGGCGGCCGAGATATCCACGGCGCTGAGTGGGCGCCGCTCGCGCGCTGCCCAGGCCAGCGCTTCGGCTTCGTCATCCAGGTCCAGCCAGTACAATCCCGTGGTGTGGACCTCGGGGTCGACGCCGGTGCTGGCGAACAGCCGCTCGCCCAGCTGTGGATAGAAGTCCTGCGACCAGTGCGCCAGCGCGGTCACCGCCGGGCTGTAGCGCCATGGGTACAGCGGCGAGACGATGCCGCCGCCGGCCCAGGACGACTCGCGGCCCACCTCGCCCTGGTCGCACACCACCACCCGGTCGACCTCGGCCGCCAGGTTGAACGCCGTCAGCAGGCCGATGACTCCACCGCCGACAATCACTACTTGCTTGCTCATCGTTCGATCCAACATCTGAAGTAATTCCACGGTGCGCGGGCACCTCATGCGCGTCAGCTTCCCCAACAGGCATCACTGCCTTCGCTGCTGCCCGGGTTGTCGCGCACGCCGGCCTGGTCGAGGCGGAAGTCGCCGCAGCGGTCATCGGCCATGAAGGCGCGTGGCAAACGCGTGGCGAGCAACAGAAAGCCGTCACTGTCGCGTCGGGCCTGCAGGCGGTAGTAGCGATTGCCAGCGGGTAGCGTGATGGTCAGCTGTTCGGTGTCGGCATAGCCGCCCGCGCGCGCACGGTGCTGCTCCAGGCGCAACGCCACGTCCTGCAGCAGACCGACCACCTCGCTGCGCGCGGCGCGCCGTAGCTGGTCGCTGTAGCTGGGGTAGGCAATGGCTGCCAGCATGCCGATCACGGCCACGACAATCAATAATTCGATCAGACCAAGACCTCGTTGCATGTCAGTCACCTTCCAGGCGCTGGCGCCAGCTGATCCGGGTCATGCTGGCCGAGTCGTCAACAACCGCATACACCGCTTCCAGCAGCTGGCGAACACGAACCTGGCGGCTGACGGCAGTCACCCGCACCAGCATCAGGCGATCGCCCGGCGGCATGCCTGCGATACGCGTGCTTTGCCCAAGGGCCTGCACAAACACGAAGCCACTGTCGGTGCGCAGCCATGGCGCGGGCGGTTGCGCGTCCGGCAGATCCGGCGGTCGACACGCCACGCAGGGCGAAGGCAGGCCGCTGGCCAGCAGGGCAGCGCCCTCGAGCAGGCTCGACTCGGCCTGCTCGAAGGCCTGGGCGACGGCCAACTGCTCAGCCAGCTGGCGTTGCAGCAGCACCCCCTCCCGCAACGCCATGCTGGCCAGCAGGCCGAGTACCAGGCTCAAGGTGAGCGCCAGCAGCAGCACCACCCCTCGCTGCCTGCTCACGAACCGGCCCCTCCATTGCGTACCGCCACGCTCACGGCATGCTGCTGTTCGAGCTGATGCTGCCGGTCGAACAGGCTCAGGCGAATATCCAGGCGCTCGCCCTCGCGCTCCTGCACCCGGCGCACCTCCAGCGCCCGCACGTTGTCGACAAGCGCGGCGTGCTGGGCATTGCTGGTGAGCATGAGGCTGCCATTGCGCACGCGGTAGCTCACCCGGCGCACGGGCAAGGCCAGCCACTCACCCTCCCCCACATGCTGCCCCCGTTGCACCCTGGCCCAGGTTCGGCAGTCGGTGAGCACCGTCCAGTCGGGCGCCCCGAGCAGCCCCGGCAACTCCGCGCCGATCAGCGTGAGGCCATCGTCCGTGATCTCGATTGGCCGGGCGAACGCCTGGGCGGTGGCGGGATCATCGAAGTCGCTGGCTTCCAGGCGCAGGCAACCGAACATGCCGGCCTGGCGGATGTCCTCGACCAACCGTTGCATGGCCAGGCGCGCATCGTCCTGCAGCCTGGCCGACGCGCCCTGCAGGCGCCAGGCCTGATGCGCCGAGACGAACACCTGGCCGGTGACCGCCAGCAGCATCGCGCCCAGCGTCAGGGCCAGCAGCGCCTCCATCAGGCCGAAACCGGCTTGCCGGCGCGTCATGGCGATACCCTGCCTTGCAGGCTCAGCGACTGGCGCTGCTGGTCGGCACCCGGCCAATCGAGCTCCAACGTCAGCATGCCCGCCGACAAGCTCAGGCGCCCCTGCGCCGATTCGCCCAATTGCCGAGCGACCTGGGCCTGCCAGGCCGCCTGCACGCCGGCCTCGAGCGAACCCGCCGCCCTTGTCCGCTCCAGCATGCCTTGGGCGAGCTGCAGCGCCTGCCCGGTGCGGCGTGCGCCATCGGTCGCCTGCAAACCACGCAATTGCAAGGCCGCCGACGCGAACAGCCCCAGCGCCAGTACCGTCATCGCCAGCAGCACCTCCAGCAATGTCATGCCCCCCTCCCTTGTGCGCATCGCCCCTCCTGGGATCTTTCCTCGCCCGATCGCCGAACGGGCCGACTGGCGGCCATGCCGGTCGGCCCGGAAGCTACAGCGAAGCACTTCCCGGGAGGAATGCACGGTGAAGCAACAAGGGGTAACACTGATGCAAATGATGTGCACGCTGGCGGTGGCGAGCCTTCTGACGCAGCTGGGATTGACGGCCTACAACAACTTCAGCGAAGAACAGCATCAGGCCGCAGTGGCCAGGGAGCTGGCGCAGGCATTGCGCGCCGCGCGCAACCAGGCTGCGCTGCTGCGCAAGGCGGTGCTGGTTGAACCACTGGAGGGGGACTGGGGCAAGGGTTGGCGCATATCGCAGGAGCATGACGGCCAGGGGCTGACAGAACATCGCTTGCCAAGACCGCTGCTGATCACCACGACCTCAGGCAGAGCGGTCAGGTTCAGCCGTCGAGGAGCGCCGCTGGGGATCGGCTTCGGTGGCACCACGCTGGATATCTGCCAGCGCGCCACCCGCGACAGCCGTCATCAGGTGGTGCTGAGCCCGACCGGGCGGGTCAGCCTGCGCAGCGACGGAGGCCGCCGCTGTGCAGGCGACTGAGTCAGATCAGCGAGCGGACTCGCAGTTCCTTGGGCATGGAGAAGGTGATGTTCTCTTCACGCCCGTCGAGCTCTTCGGCGCCGGTGGCGCCCCAAGCCTTGAGCTGCTCGATCACGCCGCGCACCAGCACTTCCGGAGCCGAGGCACCGGCGGTGATGCCGATCCGCTCGGCGCCGTCGAACCAGCCACGCTGCAGGTCTTCGGCGCCGTCGATCAGGTAGGCCGGCGTGCTCATGCGCTCGGCCAGCTCGCGCAGGCGGTTGGAGTTGGAGCTGTTGGGGCTGCCGACCACCAGCACCACGTCACACTCGTCGGCCAGTTGCTTGACAGCGTCCTGGCGGTTTTGCGTGGCGTAGCAGATGTCGTCCTTGCGCGGGCCGCCGATGTTCGGGAAGCGCGCGCGCAGGGCGTCGATCACCCGGCTGGTGTCGTCCATCGACAGGGTGGTCTGGGTGACGAAGGCGAGGTGATCGGGGTTGCGCACCTGCAGGTTGGCGACGTCCTTCTCGTCTTCGACGAGGTAGATGCTGCCACCGTTGCTGGCGTCGTACTGGCCCATGGTGCCTTCGACTTCCGGGTGCCCGGCGTGACCGATGAGAATGCATTCACGGCCGTCGCGGCTGTACTTGGCGACCTCGATATGCACCTTGGTCACCAGCGGGCAGGTCGCGTCGAACACCTTCAGGCCACGGCCGGCGGCCTCCTGGCGTACCGCTTGCGACACGCCGTGGGCACTGAAGATGACGATGACATCATCCGGCACCTGGTCCAGCTCTTCGACGAACACCGCGCCACGGTTGCGCAGGTCCTCGACCACGAACTTGTTGTGCACCACTTCGTGGCGCACGTAGATCGGCGGCCCGAAAACTTCCAGGGCGCGGTTGACGATCTCGATCGCCCGGTCGACCCCCGCACAGAAGCCGCGCGGGTTGGCGAGTTTGATTTGCATGCTCGGCTCCAGGCTCACACGGCCTTCACGTCGAGGATCTCCACCTCGAAGTTCAGGGTCTTGCCAGCCAGTGGATGGTTGAAGTCGATGGTCACCTGGTGCTCGTCGAACGCCTTGACCACACCCGGCAGCTCGGTGTTGGCGGCGTCGTTGAAGATCACCAGCAGCCCTTCGGACAGTTCCATGCCCTCGAACTGCGAACGCGGCATCACCTGCACGTTCTGCGGATTGTGCTGGCCGAAGGCGTGTTCCGGCGCCAGGCTCAGCTTGCGCTTGTCACCGGCCTTGAAGCCGAACAGCGCGCTCTCGAAGCCCGGCAGCAGGTTGCCATCGCCGACCTTGAACGTGGCCGGGGCCTTGTCGAAGGTGCTGTCGACGGTGTCGCCGTTTTCCAGGTGCAACGCGAAGTGCAGGGTGACTTCGGTGTTCTGGCCGATACGGGTCTCAGTCATGGACGGCTTCCTCGGACTTCTTGCTCTTGAACATGTCCAGCGCCAGCATCACCGCACCCACGGTGATGGCGCTGTCGGCCAGGTTGAAGGCCGGGAAATACCAGCGGTTCTGCCAGTGCACCAGGATGAAGTCGACCACGTGGCCCAGCACGACGCGGTCGTACAGGTTGCCCAGCGCGCCGCCCAGCACCAGGGCCAGGGCGACGGCCAGCCAGGTCTCGTTGCGCCCCAGGCGCTTGAGCCAAACCACCAGCACGGCGCTGACCACCACGGCGATCAGGGCGAACAGCCAACGCTGCCAGCCGGAGCTGTCGGCCAGGAAGCTGAACGCGGCGCCGGTGTTGTAGGCCAGGGTCCAGCTGAAGTAGTCGGGGATGACCACGATCTGCTGGTACATGCTCAGCGAGCTGTCGAAGTACAGCTTGGTGGCCTGGTCGAGGACCAGCACCACCAGGCTCAGCCAGAGCCAGGCAAGTCGCCCGAAGCGGCCTGCGGAAGCGTTAGGCATAGTGGCGCACCTCACCGGAGCCGCTCAGGTTGTCCACGCAACGGCCACAGATTTCCGGGTGCTCCGGGTGGCTGCCGACGTCGGCGCGGAAGTGCCAGCAACGACCGCACTTGGCATGACCGGACTTGACGACTTTCAGCTTGAGGCCTTCGACGTCGGTTGTCACCGCGTCGGTCGGGGCCTGGACGAACGGCACCACGCTGGCCGCCGAGGTGATCAGCACGAAGCGCAACTCGTCGCCGAGCTTGTTCAGGTCAGCGGTAAGGCCCTCTTCGGCGAACAGGGTGACTTCGGCCTGCAGGTTGCCGCCGATGACCTTGGCGGTACGCTGGTTCTCCAGCTCCTTGTTGACCGCGGCCTTGACCGCCATCACGCGATCCCAGTAGGCGCGGTCCAGCTCGGCGTCGGCCGGCAGCTCGGCCAGGCCCTGGTACCAGGTGTTGAGCATCACCGACTCGTTGCGCTCGCCCGGCAGGTACTGCCAGATTTCGTCGGCGGTGAACGCCAGGATCGGCGCGATCCAGCGCACCAGCGCCTCGCTGATGTGGTACAGCGCGGTCTGGCAGGAACGGCGGGCGACACTGTTGGCGCCGGTGGTGTACTGGCGGTCCTTGATGATGTCGAGGTAGAAGCCGCCCAGTTCCTGCACGCAGAAGTTGTGCACCTTGGAGTAGACGTTCCAGAAACGGTACTCGCCGTAGTGCTCTTCCAGCTCGCGCTGCAGCAGCAGGGTGCGGTCGACCGCCCAGCGGTCCAGGGCCAGCATGTCTTCGGCCGGCAGCAGGTCGCGGGCCGGGTCGAAGCCGGACAGGTTGGAGAGCAGGAAGCGCGCGGTGTTGCGGATACGCCGGTAGGCGTCGGCGCTGCGCTGCAGGATCTGCTCGGAAACGGCCATCTCGCCCGAGTAGTCGGTGGCCGCGACCCACAGGCGCAGGATGTCGGCGCCCAGGGTGTTGTTGACCTTCTCCGGCTCGATGGTGTTGCCCAGCGACTTGGACATCTTGCGGCCGTTCTCGTCCACGGTGAAGCCGTGGGTCAGCAGCTCGCGGTACGGCGCGTGGCCGTCGATGGCGCAGCCGGTCAGCAGCGAGGAGTGGAACCAGCCGCGGTGCTGGTCGGAGCCTTCCAGGTACAGGTCGGCGCGCGGGCCGGTGGCGTGGCCGATGTTATGCGAGCCGCGCAGCACGTGCCAGTGGGTGGTGCCGGAGTCGAACCACACGTCGAGGGTGTCGGTGATCTTGTCGTACTGGCCGGCCTCGTCACCGAGCAACTCGGCGGCGTCCAGCTTGAACCAGGCCTCGATGCCTTCCTTCTCGACACGTTGGGCCACGGCTTCCATCAGCTCGACGGTCCGCGGGTGCAGTTCGCCGGTCTGCTTGTCGAGGAAGAACGGAATCGGCACGCCCCAGTTGCGCTGACGCGAGATGCACCAGTCCGGACGGTTGGCGATCATCGAGTGCAGGCGCGCCTGGCCCCAGGCCGGGACGAACCTGGTTTCTTCGATGGCCTTGAGCGCACGCTCGCGCAGCGGCTCGCCGGTGCTCGGCTGCTTGTCCATGCCGACGAACCACTGCGCGGTGGCGCGGTAGATCAGCGGGGTCTTGTGGCGCCAGCAGTGCATGTAGCTGTGGCTGATGGTTTCGGTGTGCATCAGCGCACCGACTTCGCTCAGCTTGTCGACGATGGCCGGGTTGGCCTTCCAGATGAACTGGCCGCCGAAGAACGGCAGCGATTCGACGTACACACCGTTGCTCTGCACCGGGGTGAGAATGTCGTCGTTGACCATGCCGTAGCGCTTGCAGGTGACGAAGTCGTCTTCACCATAGGCGGGCGATGAGTGAACCACACCGGTGCCGGCGCCCAGCTCGACGTAGTCGGCCAGGTAGATCGGCGACAGGCGGTCGTAGAACGGGTGGCGGAAGTTGATCAGCTCCAGGGCCGAGCCCGGCGCGGTGGCGATGATCGAACCTTCGAGGTTGTAGCGTTTCAGGCACGACTCGACCAGCTCTTCGGCCAGCACCAGCAGGCGCTCGCCGGTATCGACCAGGGCGTACTTGAAGTCCGGGTGGATGTTCAGCGCCTGGTTGGCCGGGATGGTCCACGGGGTGGTGGTCCAGATCACGATGGCAGCGGGCTTGGCCAGCGAGGCCTGGCCGAAGGCGGCCGCCAGCTTGGCCTCATCGGCGACCGGGAAGGCCACGTCGATGGTCTGGGATTTCTTGTCGGCGTACTCGACCTCGGCCTCGGCCAGGGCCGAACCGCAGTCGAAGCACCAGTTCACGGGCTTGAGGCCCTTGAACACGAAGCCTTGCTTGACCATCTCGGCCAGGGCGCGGATTTCACCGGCCTCGTTGGCGAAGTCCATGGTCTTGTACGGGTTGTCCCAGTCGCCCAGCACGCCCAGGCGGATGAACTCGGTCTTCTGCCCTTCGATCTGCTCGGCGGCGTACTCGCGGCACAGCTCGCGGGTGCGGTCGGCGGTCAGGTGCTTGCCATGGGTGACCTCGACCTTGTGCTCGATCGGCAGGCCGTGGCAGTCCCAGCCCGGGACATAAGGCGCATCGAAGCCCGACAGGGTCTTCGAGCGGACGATCATGTCCTTGAGAATCTTGTTCAGCGCATGACCGATGTGGATCTTGCCGTTGGCATAGGGCGGGCCGTCGTGCAGGACGAACTTCGGACGATCCTTGCCAATCTCGCGCAGTTTCCGGTACAGGCCAATGCTGTCCCAGCGCTGCAGGATCTGCGGTTCGCGCTGAGGCAGGCCGGCCTTCATGGGGAAGGCGGTGTCCGGAAGGTTAAGCGTGGCTTTGTAGTCGGTCATTTCAGGCTCTTCGTTAGCGGTTGAGCGTGCCAGTGGGCACGTGCGGCGGCGATGTCCGCGTCGATCGCCGACTTCAGCGCCTCCAGGGAGGCGAAACGCTGCTCTTCACGCAGCTTGTGGTGGAATTCCACCGTCAGGCGCCGGCCATACAGGTCGCCGGCGTAGTCCAGGAGATGAATCTCCAGGTGAGGGCGCCCGTCACCGGCGACGGTGGGGCGCACTCCGATATTGCCGACACCCGGCCAGTGCTTGCCGTCGATCTCGATACTGGCCAGGTAGACCCCGGACAGCGGCACGCGGCGGCGCTTGAGCTGGATGTTGGCGGTTGGGGTGCCAAGCTGGCGCGCCAGCTTCTGGCCGTGCAGCACGCGGCCGGTGATGCGGTACGGGCGGCCCAGCAGGTGCTCGGCCAGCTCGAAGTTGCCTTCGGCCAGGGCCTTGCGCACTTCGGTGCTGCTGACCCGCAGGCCATCGCGGATCACGGTGTTGGCGGCTTCCACGGTAAAGCCATGGCGCTTGCCGGCTTCGATCAGGAAGGCGAAGTCACCGGCGCGGTCGCAACCGAAGCGGAAATCATCGCCCACTTCAAGGTGGCGCACACCCAGACCATCGACCAGCACAGCCTTGACGAACTGCTCGGCACTGAGCTGGCTCAGACGCTGGTTGAACGACAGGCACAACACCCGGTCGATACCCTCCGCCGCCAGCAGCTCGACCTTGTCGCGCAGGCGCGCCAGGCGGGCCGGCGCGGTGTCCGGGGCGAAATATTCGCGCGGCTGGGGCTCGAAGATCACCACGCAGGTGGGCAGGCCCAGTTCCTGGCCACGTTCGCGCAGGCGCGCGAGGATCGCCTGGTGACCCCGGTGGACCCCGTCGAAGTTGCCAATGGTGGCGACACAGCCCCGGTGCTCGGGGCGCAGGTTGTGAAGACCTCGAACCAGCTGCATAACGCGCTTCTTGCTCATAAAGTGGCCGATTATAACCACACCCGGGCGCTGACGACAGGCAGCAGCGCCACCACGGGGCGTGGAATGTGAAAAACCGACGCCTGGCCCTTTTCCCGCCTCAGTGCAGGGCCTTGCGGGTGAAATGCCGTGGGCGCAAGCCACACAGGTACAGGCAGCCGAAATAGGTCACCACGCCCGCCGCGATCAGGGCGCCCAGGCGCAGGAAGCGCTCGAGCATGTTGCCCTGCGACCAGGCCGGCAGATAGTGCATGCCCACCAGCAGCACACCAGACATCAAGGTGACTGCCAGCACCAGCTTCAACAGGAAGAGCGCCCAACCCGGCTGCGGCTGGAACAGCTGCTGGCTGCGCAGCTTCCAGTACAGCAGGCCGGCGTTGAGGCAGGCGCCCAGACTGATCGCCAGGGCCAGCCCGGCATGGGCCAGCGGGCCGATCAGCGCCAGGTTGAACAGCTGGGTGCAGACCAGGGTGAAGACGGCGATCTTCACCGGCGTACGGATGTTCTGCTGGGCGTAGAAGCCAGGGGCCAGCACCTTGACCAGGATGATCGCCAGCAACCCCACCGAATAGGCGATCAGCGCGCGCTGGGTCATGGCCGCGTCGAAGGCGGTGAACTTGCCGTACTGGAACAGCGCCACGGTCAGCGGCTCGGCAAGAATCGCCAGAGCCAGGGTGCAGGGCAGCACCAGCAGGAAGCACAGGCGCAGGCCCCAGTCGAGGATCCGCGAATATTCCTCACGGTCCTTGTTGGCGTAGGTCTTGGCCAGGGTCGGCAGCAGGATGGTGCCCAACGCCACCCCCAGCACGCCGGAGGGCAGCTCCATGAGGCGGTCGGCGTAATACATCCACGACACGGAACCGGCCACCAGGAAGGAGGCGAAGATGGTGTTGATGATCAGCGAGATCTGGCTCACCGATACCCCGAGAATGGCCGGCAGCATCTGCTTGAGCACCCGCCATACACCGGTATCGCGCAGGTTCAGCCGTGGCAGCACGAGCATGCCGATCTTCTTCAGCGCCGGCAGCTGGTACAGCAGCTGCGCCAGGCCACCGGCCAGCACGCCCCAGCCCAGGGCCATGATCGGCGGGTCGAAATAAGGCGTCAGCAGCACCGCGAAGGCGATCATCGCCACGTTGAGCAGCGTGGGCGTGAACGCCGGCACCGAGAAACGGTTCCAGGTGTTGAGGATCGCGCCGACCAACGATGACAGCGAGATCAGCAATATATAAGGAAACGTCACCCGCAGCAGCGAGGTGGTCAGCTCGTACTTCTCGGCACTGTCGACGAAGCCCGGCGCGGTGGCCCAGACCACCCAGGGCGCGGCGAGAATGCCCGCGACGGTGACCAGGGCCAGGACCAGGGTCAGCAGCCCGCTCACGTAGGCAATGAAGGTACGGGTGGCCTCCTCGCCCTGCTGGGTCTTGTATTCGGCCAGGATCGGCACGAACGCCTGGGAGAACGCGCCCTCGGCGAAGATCCGCCGCAGCAGGTTGGGCAACTTGAAGGCGATGAAGAAGGCATCGGTGGCGACGCCGGCACCGAAGACCCGGGCCAGAATGGTGTCGCGCACAAAGCCGAGCACCCGGGAAATCATGGTGATGGAACTGACCGCAGCCAGGGATTTGAGCAGATTCATCGAAAAGTTTCACGCCAAGGGACAGAGGACGCTGCCAGAGCGCGCCTGAATGTGCGATACTCCCGCGCCTTCGCAGGGGAGCCAAAATTCCCGAGTGTACAGGTCACGTGGCAGAAAGGAATCTTTCCGCTGATTGACCCACCACTCGGCGGAACCCTGCAGGTGGCCTTGACATCCGTTCGACTCATCGGCATGATTCGCGGCCTATTTTGTTTGCTATTTACCTAAAGTCTTTCGAGGAGCTCGACGGTGGCCAACACACCTTCCGCCAAGAAACGTGCAAAACAGGCTGAGAAGCGTCGCAGCCACAACGCCAGCCTGCGTTCCATGGTCCGCACCTACATCAAGAATGTAGTTAAAGCCATCGACGCAAAAGACGCCGAAAAAGCGCAAGCCGCCTACGTTCTGGCTGTACCTGTAATCGACCGCATGGCCGACAAGGGCATCATCCACAAGAACAAAGCTGCTCGCCACAAAGGCCGTCTGAATGGCCACATCAAGGCGCTGAAAGAAGCTGCAGCTGCCTAAGCGACGTTCTTGTCGAAAAAACCGACCCTAGGGTCGGTTTTTTTATGCCCGCGATTCGCTCAAGACAGCCAGCACGAATCCTGCGGGAGCAGCTGTCTTGCTCAGCATCCAAAAGGTTGCGCAGTTTCTCTCGGTTGCAACAGGGCCGCACCGCGGCCCCGCTATTCATCATTTGCCGATCTGGATCTTCGGCGCCCACTCCAGCCACGCATCTTCCGCCTTGTCGAACAAGGCAAAGGTCTGCTGGGGTCGCGCCGGGTTGCCCATCTGCTCGCCATCCGGCGTGGCGAAGGCGATCCCCCCAGCCATCAGTGTTTCGACCGACTCGGTACGTACCGTGGCCCCCTTGAACAGGCCCCAGTCGAAGCCGAACCCGCTGCTGTTCCAGAAGCGGCTGCCACCACGCACCAGGCCTGCATAACGCGGCTCGATGAGGATGTGGATCAGTACCCGGTCGGCGGTCTGGCCGAGCTCGAAACCGGTGACCTTGCCCACCGTGACTTCTCGGTAGGTGACCGGCACACCCGGCTTGATCGAGCCTCGGCGCGCCGCGCTCAAGGTCAGCGGCAGGCCGACCTCCTCACCTTTCACTTCTGGCGCATCGGCCAGCGCGATGAAGTCGCGCTGCGGCCCCTTGTCCTTGAGCGCCGGCAGCACCTCCAGGTATTGGCCACCAATGAGCGTGTCGAGGTTTTCGGTGCGCACCAGCCCCAACGCGGGCTTGACCACCCAGAACTGCGTACCCGCACGAGCAATGCGTTCCGCCGCCTGGGTGATGCGCGCCCTGAGCAGCACGGCCTGCAGGTCACCGGTCAGGTCGACACTTTCGACACTGCCCACATCCAGGCCGCGGAAGCGGATCGGGGTGCCCGGCTTGAGGCCATCGGCACGCTCCACGCGAATGGTGACCAGAGTGCCGGCGCGATTGGCCGCATCCTGGCTTTCATGCAGGCGGAAGCGCGGAATATGGCGTTTGAGCGGCACGTCCGGCCTTGGCGTATCGAAGGCGATACCTCCCGCCATCAGGGTCTGCAGCGACTCGCTCTTGACCTGAATGCCCGAGAGCCCACCGGTCAGGGTGATGCCACTGGCATTCCAGAAGCGCGTGGAACCGTTGACCAGGTTGGCGTACTCCTTCTCGATGTGCACGCCAATCAGGATCCGCTTGCTGTTACGGGCGAACTGGTAGCTCTGCACGCTACCCACCCGCACCTGGCGGTACATCACCGGGCTGCCCACCTCCAGCGAACCCAGGGTATCGGCGAACAGTACCATGTGCAGCCCCGGCGCCTTCAGGTCCAGCGGCGGAGCCTTGGGCCGCGCCTCGAACTCACGCTGGGGCTTGGCGCCCGGCTCACCGGGACGAACCGCAATGTAGTTACCCTTCACCAAGGCCTCCAGGCCAGTGATGCCGGCGAGCGAGATGGACGGCTTGACCACCCAGAACTGGGTGCCCTCGACCAGGTAGTCCTCGGCCAACGGGTCCAGGGTCAGTTCGGCCATCGCGCTGGACAGGTCGCCTTCGATCTTCAGGTCCTTGAGCGAACCGATCTGGATACCCTTGTACAGCACCGGCGTACGGCCCTTCTGCAGGCCCTCGAAGTCACTGAGCTTGACCTTCACACGGATACCGGCCTGGGCCGCGTCAAAGTCTTCGTACAGACGGAAGGGCAGGCTCGGATCGGTAGGCGGGCTGTCCTTGCGGTTCTCTGGCGTGGCGAACGCGATGCCACCGGCAACGATGCTCGAGAGCGACTCGGTTCGCACCTTCACCCCCGACAGGTCGGCATCGATACTCACCCCGCTGGCATTCCAGAACCGTGTGTGCTTGCGCACCAGGCTGGCGTATGCGGGGGCGATGAAGACCTTTATCTCGACCGTGCCCTGATCCTCGGACAGTCGATAGCTCTTCACTCGGCCGACCTGGATCTGCTTGTAGAAGACTGGGCTGTCTCGATTGAGCGATCCCAGGCGTTCGGCCTTGAGCGTGAGGTGCAAGCCTGGCTCGGCATCGGAAAGCGGCGGCGCCTCCTTGAGCGCGGTGAAACGCTTGGTCGGTTCACCCTCTCCTGGGTCGACGGCGATGTAGTTGCCCGAGACCAGCGTCTCCAGCCCCGAAATGCCTGCCAGGCTGACACTCGGCTTCACCAGCCAGAAACGCGTGCCCTTGGTCAGGTGCGGCCCTGCCTCCTTGCGCATTTCGATGGTGGCGACAACGCCGCGGTTTTCTCCCTTGTCATCCAGCACCAGGGCGGTGACCTTCCCCACTGACATGCCTTTGAAGATCACCTCGGTCTTGTTGGCGACGATGCCTTCGCCTGTCTCGAAACGCACCTGGATTTCGATACCCGCGTCACGGTAGGCCTGCCAGGCAAGCCAGCCACCAATGACCAGAGCGATCAGGGGCAGGATCCAGATGGCCGACCAGTTCGAAGCAGGGCGGGTTTTAGCCGTTGGCAAATCACTCATGGTCGTCATCCGACTCCGTGTTGTCCCAGATCAGTCGGGGATCGAAAGTTAAAGCTGCGAGCATCGTCAGGATCACCACGGTGGCGAAGGCGACGGCGCCCAGGTTGGCTTCGACACTGGCGATGCGGCCGAAATTCACCACGGCCACGAGAATGGCGATGACGAAGATATCCAGCATCGACCAGCGACCGATGAATTCGATGAAGCGGTACATCAGGATGCGCTGCTGCGCCGAGAGCGGCTGGTGGCGTTGCACCGAATACAGCAACAGGGCGATGCCCACCAGCTTGAAGGTCGGCACCAGAATACTGGCGATGAACACTACCGCGGCGATCGGCAGCATGCCGTGCTTGAGCAAGGTGATGACGCCGGACATGATGGTGTCCGGACTGCCCTGCCCCAGCGCGCTGACGGTCATGATCGGCAGCACGTTGGCCGGTATATAGAGAATCATCGCCGTGATCAGCAACGCCCAGGTACGCACGATGCTGTTGGGACGTCGGGCATGCACGATGGCGCCACAGCGTGTACAGGTCTGCGAGGCCTTGCCAGACTCCTGCCGATTCAGCTCATGGCATTCATTGCAAACCAGAATGCCTGCATCAATCGCCCGCATGGACGTCCTCCCCCGACAACGCCACCCAGATCTGATGCGGCGACATGACGACCTCGAGCCATACCTGCACCAGCAACAGGCTGATGAAACAGAACAGGCCGAGACCAATGCTGAGTTCGGCGAGGTCGACCAGCTTGACGATGGCGACCAGTACACCCATGAAGTAGACCTCGAGCATGCCCCACTCGCGCAAGTGGTGGTAGATGCGATAGATCAGCAGGCCATAACTGCGGCCCATGTTCAGACGGATGCTCAGCAGCACCACCAGTTGGCAGAGCAACTTGAGCAAGGGAATGGCCATGCTGCACAGGAACACCACCACGGCGATGCCACGCATTTGCGAGTTGTACAGACCAAGCACCCCACTCCAGACGGTGTCGTCGGAGGTCTGCCCCAGCAGATGCAACTGCATGATCGGCAGGAAGTTGGCGGGCACGTACAGCAGCAATGCCGTCAGGACCAGGGCCAGGCTGCGATTGACCAGATTGTGACGATGGGCATAGAGCTCATAGCCGCAGCGCGGACACTGGGCTTTCTCGTCATGTTGCAGCATCGGCTTGCGCATCAACAGGTCGCACTCGTGGCAGGCCACGAGTTCGTCCAGCGGCAACTGCGCGAGCGCTTCAGGATCGACAGGGTTGGGCATAAAGGCGTTCTGAATGGATACGTCGGCTCTATTCTAGTGTTCCGACTCGAAATGTGGGAGACGACCTGAGCAATCGCCTGTGAAAGCGAGTCTACCCGCGAAGCAAGGCACCAGCGTCGTCGGAGCGCTTTCAAAATCGGAAAAGACAAAACCCCTACCTGCTCGCGCAGATAGGGGTTTTGCGAATTGAATCTTGACGATGACCTACTCTCACATGGGGAAACCCCAC
>NZ_JAOEBG010000025.1 GCF_029836165.1 Pseudomonas sp. GD04091 | reverse complement strand
TCCGAACCGCTGCGCCGCTACCTGCCCGAAGGCGCCAGCATGATCGCCACCAGCGTCACCTCGCCGTTCCTCACGCCGTTCAAGCTGACGGCGATGTGCGCGCTGTTCGTCGCCATGCCGCTGCTGCTGCACCAGGCCTGGGGCTTCATCGCCCCGGGGCTGTACCGCCGCGAACGGCGCATCGCCCTGCCGCTGCTGGTGTCGAGCATCCTGCTGTTCTATGGCGGCATGGCGTTCGCGTTCTTCCTGGTGTTCCCGATGATGTTCGGCTTCTTCGCCAGCGTGACCCCGGACGGGGTGGCGATGATGACCGATATCGGCTTGTACCTGGACTTCATCATGGCGCTGTTCCTGGCGTTCGGCCTGGCCTTCGAGATCCCGGTGGCGACCTTCATCGTGGTCTGGGCCGGGCTGACCGACGTGGCCACGCTGCGGCGCAGCCGGCCCTATGTGATCGTCGGCTGCTTCGTGGTGGGGATGATCCTGACGCCGCCGGATGTGTTTTCCCAGACCATGCTGGCGGTGCCGATGTGGGTGCTGTTCGAGGTGGGATTGCTGGCGTGTGGGTTGGTGCGCCGGGCTGGGTAGACAGATGGATTGACGGGGCTGCTGCGCAGCCCTTTCGCGACACAAGGCCGCTCCCACAGGGATGACGCCAGGGCAGAACCGGCACACATCCTGTGGGAGCGGCCTTGTGTCGCGAATGGGCCGCAAAGCGGCCCCCGGGTGTCATGAGTTCTTCCTGTTCAACCCCACCTCCATTTCCGCCTCGCAGGTCAGGTGGCGGATGCAGCCGAGCAGTACCGACAACTCACTGAAGGCGTCCTCGAAGGCAATGCCTGGCTCGACCTTGAACAGGTCCAGGCAGACCATGCGACCTGCTGTTTGTCCGCAAGTCATGGTCGGAGCTCCGGCTTGTGTTCGAGCAGGGCGCAAGCGAGTTGGCCCAGGTAGTCGCTGGCGGTGAACAGGCGGTCCTGTGCTTCACCCGGTTCGGTCTTGAAGTAGATATCGAGCACATCGGAGATGGCGGTGGCCACTTCGACGGCAGCGGCCATGGCCTCATCACGGGTGAGCGTGGAACGGACGCTGATAAAGGGCGCGAGACGGGGTGGGTCTGGGATAATTTTTTTCATAGGTCGAACTCTTGTGCATTCCAAGAAAGCGCCATCCCATGGCAATTCTCACAAGACAAAGGGTGGCAGCCGTGAACGGGGTGAGAATCCGGGGCACAAGAAACCCGGTCAGACCGAAGTCTGCCCGCGCACAGCTGCCATGAAAGAACTGCCGAAAAACTTGTACTCCAGGATTCTCACATCCCGGTCATCAAATCTGGCGACCCGAAGAAGTTATGCCTGGGGTATTTCCTCGACAACGCGGCGGCTTCCGGCAGGTGCGTAGGATAGTTCCCAAGCTTTGCTGGCCGAAGCATTTGGTTTCAAGTTCGGAAATATCCGACAGTCTTTAGGATCGCCGGGGCTGCTGCGCAGCCCTTTCGCGACACAAGGCCGCTCCTACAGGGATGCGCGTACTCCTGTAGGAGCGGCCTTGTGTCGCGAAAGGGCGCAAAGCGCCCCCAGAATCAGAAATGATATTCCTGACCAGACAAGTGGTATTGACCTGGTATTAAAGTGGTATTAATTTTTCACCACACAACAATACCGGACACTCCGTCATGCGCCCCCTCTGCGCCCTGCGCCCCGACGACACCAGCGCCACCCCGCTCTACCTGCAGCTGGCGCGCAACCTGGAACAGGCCATCCACGCCGGCCAGTGGACCGCCGACCAGGCGCTGCCCTCGGAACGCACCCTCAGCGAAACCCTGGACATTTCCCGGGTCACCGCGCGCAAGGCCCTCGAAGTCCTGCTCGAACAAGGCCTGATCCACCGCATCCAGGGCTCCGGCACCTTCATCACGCCACGCCTGGAACAACCCCTGTCGCGCCTGTCGAGCTTCAGCGAAATGCTGCGCATGAAAGGCTTCGTGCCCAGCTCCCAGTGGCTCGAGCGCAGCGTCGGCACCCCCAGCAATGACGAACTGATTCGCCTCGGCCTGTCGCCCGCCGATCAGGTGCTCCACCTCAAGCGCCTGCGCAAGGCCGACGACATCGTCATGGCCGTGGAGGTCAGCACCCTGCCCGCGCGCCTGCTCGGCGACCCGCAGGCCATCGGCGACTCGCTCTACCAGCACCTCGACCAACTCGGCCGCCCGGTGGTCCGCGCCCTGCAGCATATCCGCGCGATCAACGCCAGCGACGAACTGGCCGCCCAGGTCGGCATCGCCCCCGGCACCGCCATGCTGCTGATGACCCGGATCGGCTATCTCGACGACAACACCCCCATCGAGCTGACCGACACCTACTGCCGCAACGACTACTACGACTTCGTCGCCGAACTGCGACGCTGACCGGAGCCCCCATGGACATCGCCAACATCCTCACCCCCGACGGCTGGGTGCGCGGCCAACTGCGGCTCGAAGATGGCCGCATCCAGGCCATCGACGGCACGCCGTGCGACCCGCAGAGCAACGACCTGCCTTACCTGTTGCCGGGTTTCATCGACCTGCATGTGCACGGCGGCGGCGGCAGCGACATCATGCAGGGCGGCGCGGCCTTCGCCACCATCGCCCGCACCCACCGGCGCTTCGGCACCACCTCGCTGCTGGCCACCACCATGACCGCGCCGCGCGAGGAGCTCGCCTGCGTGCTGGCCGAACTGGGCGAGCACCTCAAGCAGCCACGCCAGGGCGCGCGCATCCTCGGCGTGCACCTGGAGGGCCCGTACATCAACCCCGGCAAGCTCGGCGCGCAGCCGAACTTCGCCCACCAGGCGCTGCTCGACGAAGTCGAGCAGTACCTGGCCCTGGCACCGATCAAGGTCATCACCATCGCCCCGGAGATCGCCGGCCACCTGCCGCTGATCCAGGCCCTGAGCCAGCGCGGCATCCGCCTGCAGATCGGCCATACCCTGGGCAGCTACGAGGAAGGCGTGGCCGCGCTGCAGGCCGGCGCCACGAGCTTCACCCACCTGTACAACGCCATGAGCCCGCTGCACCACCGCGAACCAGGCATCGTCGGCGCCGCCCTGGCCCACGCCCGCTACGCCGAGCTGATCCCCGACCTGTTGCACGTGCACCCCGGCGCCATGCGCGTGGCCCTGCGCTCGATCCCCTGCCTGTACTGCGTGACCGACTCGACCGCCGCCGCCGGCATGCCCGACGGCGAGTACCGCCTGGGCAGCCACACCGTGACCAAGTGCCTGGGCGGCGTGCGCCTGCCCGACGGCACCCTGGCCGGCAGCACCCTGACCATGGACCAGGCCCTGCGCAACCTGGTGAAGATCGGCCTGCCGCTGGCCGAAGCCTCCGAGCGCCTGTCTCGCCATCCCGCCGATTACCTCGGCATCGCCGACCGTGGCCGCCTGCAACCGGGCGCCTGGGCCGACGCGGTGCTGCTCGACCGCCAACTGAACCTGACCGCCGTGATGGTCGAAGGAGAAACCGCATGAGTTCAAGGATGCTCGAAGAGGCGCGCGCCTGCGCCGATGTCGTGGAGCGACAGATCCAGACGCTGGACCCGCGCCTGGAAACGCTGACCGAACAGCTGCGCCGGCTCGACCCGCAGGTGGCGCTGACCGTGGCCCGGGGCAGCTCGGACCACGCCGCCAGCTACTTCGCCTACGTCGCCATGCAGCAGCTGGGCCTGCCAGTGGCCTCGCTGCCAATGTCGGTGGTCACCTTGCAGCAGGCGCCGCTGCGGGTACGCGGCCAGGTGGCGCTGGGCTTCTCGCAGTCGGGGCAAAGCCCGGACCTGGTGGAAAGCCTGCGTCGCCTGGGCCAGTGCGGGGCGACCAGCGTCTCGCTGGTCAACGCCGAGGGCTCGCCCCTGGAGCAGGCCTGCCAGCACCACCTGCCGCTGTGCGCAGGCCCGGAGCTGTCGGTGGCCGCCACCAAGAGCTTCGTCGCCACCCTCAGTGCCAGCGCCCGCCTGGTCGCCCACTGGGGCCAGGACCGCGCCCTGCTGGAAGCCGGCCAGGCCCTGCCCGCGCAGCTGCGCGAAGCCGCCGCGCAGGACTGGAGCGCGGCGATCGACACCCTGCGCGACAGCGAACGCCTGATGGTGATCGGCCGTGGCGCGGGCTTCGCCATCGCCCAGGAAGCCGCGCTCAAGTTCAAGGAAACCTCGGTGATCCAGGCCGAGGCCTTCAGCAGCGCCGAGGTGCGCCACGGGCCGATGGCCCTGATCGACGCCCAGTACCCACTGCTGGTATTCGCCCCACGTGGCGTCGAGCAGGCCGGGCTGCTGCAGCTGGCCGCCGACATGCGCCAGCGCGGCGCCCGGGTGCTGCTGGCGGCGCCGGCCGATATCGCCGGGCGCGACCTCACCCTGAGCTGCGCCGAACACCCGGCCCTGGACCCGCTGCTGGCGATCCAGAGCTTCTACATCATGGCCGCGGCGCTGGCCGAGGCGCGCGGCCTCGATCCCGACCAGCCGCGTCACCTGAGCAAAGTGACCTGCACGCAGTGAAGCCGCGAGGAACAACGCATGCCCGAGAATAACAAGATCATCCTCCACGCCCCGCTCGCCGGTCCGCTGGTGCCGCTGGACCAGGTGCCCGACCCGGTGTTCAGCAGCGGCACCCTCGGCGATGGCATCGCCATCGATCCGCTGAACGATGTGCTGCACGCGCCCTGCGCGGGTGAAGTGGTGCAGTTGGCGCGCACCGGCCACGCCCTGACCTTGCGCGCCAGCAATGGCGCGGAAATCCTCCTGCATATCGGTGTCGACACCGTGCAGTTGCAGGGCCGCGGGTTTTCGCCACAGGTGCGGCTGGGCGAACAGGTAATGCAGGGCCAGGCGCTGGTGCGCTTCGACATGGACCTGGTCGCGCAGCACTGCGTCAGCCTGGTCACCGTGATGCTGGTCAGCAACGGCCCAGGCTTCACGCTGGTGCCTCTGCATGCGCAAGCCAGCACCTTGGGTGCGGCGTTGCTGGAGGTCGGCGCCGAAGACGCGGTCACGGCGAAAGCGGCACCACCGGTTTCCCACGACAGCGTGCGTGGCCACGCCCGGGTCGCTCATCACGGTGGTCTGCACGCCCGCCCAGCCGCCCTGCTGCGCCAGACCGCGCAAGGTTTCCACAGCCGTGCCGTGCTGCGTTTCGCTGAGCGCGAGGCCGACCTCGGCAGCCTGGTGGCCGTCATGGGCCTGGGCGTCGGCGAAGGCGACCAGGTCGAATTGATCTGTACCGGGACGGACAGCCAGGCCGCGCTCCAGGCGTTGATCGCCGCCGTGCAGACCGCCTCGGTCGGCGAGCAGCACGCCGCCCACGCGCCCCTCGCCCCCGTCATGTCGACGCCCAGCGCCGAGCCGGGCACGCTCAACGGTGTCTGTGCGGCCCCCGGCCTCGCCCTGGGGACGCTGGCCCGCCTGGACGGCATCAGCCTGCCCATCGACAAGGGCGACAACGACCCCGCCGAACAGCACAAGGCCCTGGACACCGCCCTGGCCGAGGTGCGCCACGCCATCGACCGCGACTGGCGCCACCTGCCCCGTGGCCAGGAGGACGCCGCGGCGATCCTCCAGGCCCATCTGGCCCTGCTCGACGACCCGACCCTGCTCGACACCGCCCGCCAGCACATCGCCGGCGGCGTTGCCGCCAGCCATGCCTGGAGCCGCGCCATCGAGACCCAGTGCCAGGTCCTGCGCAGCCTGGGCAATCCGCTGCTGGCCGAGCGCGCCAACGACCTGTACGACCTGCAACAGCGGGTCCTGCGCGCTCTGCTCGGCGAAACCCGGCAACTGCGCCTGCCACCCTCGGCGATCGTCATCGCCCATGAGCTGACCCCTTCCGACCTGCTGCTGCTCGCCCGTCACGACGTCGCCGGGCTGTGCATGGCCGCTGGTGGCGCCACCTCGCACGTCGCCATTCTCGCCCGTGCCCGCAGCCTGCCATGCCTGGTAGCGCTGGGCGAAGGGTTGCTGGAGCTGCCCGCCGGCACGCCTCTGGTGCTGGATGCCGACCAGGGGCGTCTGGAAACCCAGGCCAGCCCGCAGCGCCTTGCCGAGGTCCAGCGCCTGGTGCAGCAGCGCCGCGAAATCCGCCAGTGCCAGCAGGCCGCCGCCCAGGAAAGCGCCCACACCCGCGATGGCCAGTCGATCGAGGTCGCGGCCAACGTCGCCAGCGCCGAGGAAGCCGCCCAGGCCTTGGCCCTGGGTGCCGACGGCATCGGCCTGCTGCGCAGCGAGTTCCTGTTCATCGACCGTCCCACCGCGCCGGACGAGGGCGAACAGCTCAAGGCCTACCAGGCGGTGCTCGACGCCATGGCCGAACGCCCGGTGATCATCCGCACCATCGATGTCGGCGGCGACAAGCAACTCGACTACCTGCCCCTGCCGGCCGAAGCCAACCCGGTGCTGGGCCTGCGCGGCATCCGCCTCGGCCAGGTCCGCCCGGAGCTGCTCGACCAGCAACTGCGCGCCCTGCTCCAGGTCAGCCCGCAACGGCGCTGCCGGATCATGCTGCCGATGGTCACCGAGGTCGACGAGCTGATCGCCATCCGCCAGCGCCTGGAGCGGCTGGCCGCGGAACTTGGCGTGACGGCGCGCGCCGAGCTGGGGGTGATGATCGAAGTCCCCGCGGCGGCGCTGCTCGCCGAGCGCCTGGCCGAACACGCGGACTTCTTCTCCATCGGCACCAACGACCTGTCCCAGTACACCCTGGCCATGGACCGCGACCATGCCGGGCTGGCGGCGCGGGTCGATGCCCTGCACCCGGCCTTGCTGCGCCTGATCGAGCTGACCTGCCAGGGCGCGGCGAAACACGGCCGCTGGGTCGGCGTGTGCGGCGCCCTGGCCTCCGACCCGCTGGCCACGCCGGTGCTGGTCGGCCTGGGCGTGGCCGAACTGTCGGTCAGCGCGCCGCAGATCGGCGAGATCAAGGCCCTGGTCCGCCAGCTCGACGCCAGCGCCTGCCGCCGCTTCAGCCAGGGCCTGCTGGCGCTGTCGAGCGCCGGCGCGGTGCGCCAGGCCTGCCGCGACTTCGCCACGCAGTCCCACGCCCAACCTGCGGCCCCCGTGGCCCTACAACAATAATCGGAGCGCACCATGTACCAGCACTTCATCCAGGGCCTGCAGCGGCTCGGCCGCGCCTTGATGCTGCCCATCGCCATCCTGCCCATCGCCGGGCTGCTGCTGCGCCTGGGCGACACCGACCTGCTCGACATCGCCCTGGTGCATGACGCCGGGCAGGCGATCTTCGCCAACCTGGCGCTGATCTTCGCCGTCGGCATCGCCGTGGGCTTCGCCCGCGACAACAACGGCACCGCCGGCCTGGCCGGCGCCATCGGCTACCTGGTGCTGGTGGCGACGCTCAAGGTGATCGACCCGCAGATCGACATGGGCATGCTCGCCGGCATCATCTGCGGCTTGCTCGGCGGCGGCCTGTACAACCGCTTCAAGGATATCCAGCTGCCGGACTACCTGGCGTTCTTCGGCGGCCGACGCTTCGTGCCGATCGCCACCGGGCTGTCGGCGGTGATCCTCGGGCTGCTGTTCGGGTTGATCTGGCCGCCGATCCAGCATGGCATCAACGACCTCGGCCAGCTGATGCTGGAGAGCGGCAGCGTCGGCGCGTTCTTCTTCGGCGTGCTCAACCGGCTGCTGATCATCACCGGCCTGCACCACATCCTCAACAACCTAGTGTGGTTCGTCTTCGGCAGTTTCCAGGCGGCCAGCGGCCAGGTGGTGACCGGTGACCTGGCACGCTATTTCGCCGGTGATCCCAATGCCGGGCAGTTCATGGCCGGCATGTTCCCGATGATGATCTTCGGCCTGCCGGCGGCCTGCCTGGCGATGTATCGCCATGCCCTGCCGGCGCGGCGCAAGCTGATCGGTGGCGTGCTGCTGTCGATGGCGCTGACCTCGGCGCTGACCGGGGTGACCGAGCCGATCGAGTTCGCCTTCATGTTCCTCGCGCCGCTGTTGTACCTGATCCACGCGGTGCTCACCGGGCTGTCCATGGCCATCTGCGACCTGCTGGGCATCCGCCTGGGCTTCACCTTCTCCGGGGGCGCCATCGACATGGCCCTGGGCTGGGGCCGCTCGAGCAACGGTTGGCTGGTGTTCCCAGTCGGCGTGCTGTACGGCCTGCTCTACTACTTCGTGTTCGACTTCTGCATTCGCCGCTTCGACCTGAAAACTCCAGGTCGGGAGGAACAGCCCACCACCGAATCCGGCAACGCCGACGCGCCCCGGGCCCGCCGCTATATCGACGCCCTGGGTGGCGCCGCCAACCTGCAGGGTGTGGATGCCTGCACCACTCGCCTGCGCCTGGTACTGGCCGATCGCTCGCTGGCCCAGGACGAAGCGCTGAAAAAGCTCGGGGCCATGGCCGTGGTCCGCCCAGGCAGCGGCGGCAGCCTGCAGGTGGTGGTCGGGCCGATGGCCGATGCCCTGGCGGACGAAATCCGTGGCGAGCTGCCACATGCCCTGGTAGCCGCGCCAGCCGGCGCCAGCGCGGCGCTCGGCAGCGTCGAGCCATTGCCAGCGGACGATTGGCTCCGGGCCCTCGGCGGGCGCGACAACCTGCTCAAGGTGGAGTGCGTGGCTCTGAGCCGGGTGAGGGTCCAGCTCAGGGATCCCGCCAAGGCCAGCCAGGACCACCTGGTCTCGCTGGGCTGCCAGGGCATCAGCCCGCAGGCGGATGGCGTCTGGCACCTGCTGCTGGGAAAACGGGCGCAGGCGCTGAGCCTGGCGCTGCATGCCTGACGGGCAGGACCAGCGGGCGTTCGGATTTTCCGGTGGGAAATGGCCACCAGGGGCCAATGGAACAATGAAAGTGCGAGGGAAGATCGGGCTTCCTTCGCCGTGAGGCATTCGTTCCATATTCTTCTACCGCACCCACGACTTCAGGCTGCTCCTCTCGAACAACCAGAGAGGACATACCATGGACCACCTGAACGACACTGCGGCCTTCACCAGCGATTTCGCGCTGGAACAGCTGCGCGCTTTCGCCGGGAACATGGACGAGCTGGATTTCGTGCTGATGTTCATGCCGATCTTCGGTTCGCAAGTGCCCAGTGAAATCTTCCTGCGGTTGCGTGCGGACCTGCTGGCGGGCGCACTCAGCAGCCCCGGCTATGCGGTGGAGGACCGGGGCCAGGACAATGCCCGCTACGACAGCGAACACCAGCTGATCGTCGTCAACCCGGAAAAGATCGAACTCGCACTGACCACGCCCAGTTCCACCCCCAGCCTGCTGATGGCTTTGCTCGGCACCTTCGGCCAGTACCTGGCGGACCTGTACGCGTCGGACGACAGCGACTGGCCAAAGCCGCAAGCGCAGGAGCTGCGTGGCATCGGCTCACGCTATGCCAGCCTGATGGCATTCTGCGACGGCCAAACCAAGGATGGGACAGTGTTCGCCCATTACACCAGCGACGAGCACGACGCGGCGTTGTACCTCGATGTGAGCGAGGCGCCGGCAGTCGATGAGCTGTTGCCTGAAGACTGGTGGCAAGCGTACGTCGGCCCTCGGTTCGGCGCTGGCGACGGTGGCCATGAGTCGGTGGAAGAAGTACTGAGCGAGGTCGGCTTCACCCAGCAGGAATGCAAGGCCATCTACTTCGGCAACTGGATACGTGATCACTCGCAACTGATCGATCCCAAGCTGGTTCGCCCGGAGCACGCCCCCAAGCAGTTCCCCAAGAAGCTCTCGCGGGAAACCCTGACCCAGGTGGTCGATATGCTTGCCCTCAAGGCTTTCGGCAGCCTGCAACAGTCCGAAGCGGGACGTGAGGCCTACCGGGTGACGCAGGCGCTACTCGGGGTCTATCGCCCTTCGGAACATATCGACAACCCCACCAACCTCGAAGAAGACCCCGTCGACCCGAAGACGATCGACGAGGATTTCGAGCCGTTGGTGCTGCCCGACGACCCTGACAACGAGGTGTACTACAGCACCTCGATGAAAGCCTATATGGACGGCCCGGCGAGGTACATGAACAGCAGGATCTACCAGGCTGCCGCGGCAGGTCGTACCCCGCAAGGCATGCGTCTGTTCGGTGAGGCCCTGCACGTGCTGGAGGATTATTTCGCCCACTCCAACTTCGTCGAGCTGAGCCTGCGCAAGCTGGGGTACGAAGACGTGCTGCCGTGGACCACGCAGGTTCCCTGCCGACACGGCTACCCCGTCGTGACCGGCCTGTTCAGCGGCCTGGACATTCTCGCCAGCATCGCCGAGCCGCTGAGCAAGATGCTGTTTCCCGCAACGCCCCTGCTCTTCGAACCGCTCAAGGCAGGTTACCGAAGCGACGCCGAGCAGATGATGCTGATCCTGCTGCGCGAGCAGGAAAACCCGATATGGCTGAAGTCGCTGGAGAACATGTTGGCCATGCGCGACCGGATTGCCGACAACCCGCTGCTGCGCTTCGCGCACCTCGGGTTCTGGGCCCTGACTTTGCCATTGCGGCTGGTCGGCCACTATTGCAACCGCGTGTTCCAGTCGTTGCTGGTAAAACTGGGGGATCTGGTGGATGAGCTGCAGACCCATCTTGGCGACGACCCCAACACCTCCCCTGGCGTCGACCCTACCCATTCGCAACTGGCCAAGGATCACGACACCCATCCGTTCCACACGCTGGCCATGCTGCTGGCGCGCGAGGCGGTAAGGCAGGTGGGTACGCACATGCAGGCGCACTGGAGCGGGGAGGACATCCATCCACCTGCGGACCTTGCGGTGAACTTCCTGTGCCATCCCAACGACTGCGACTGGCAGGACGCGATCGTCGCCGAGTGGGCCAGCGCTCACCAGGCACACATCGAGGCAGGCAGGCACGCCAGCGAGTTCGATCGGCTGCGTGACGAGTACATGGCGGCTGCGCGCGAGAAGATCAGGGCGTTGGGTGTGAACGACAACTACACCCCGGTGAAGACCAGCGAAAGCTTCCGCACGCTCTTCCCGTTCCATTGAGCACAACGCAATCGGGGCCGCTGCGCGGCCCCGATCGTGTTCACAGATCCAGCAGTTGCCAGACCTCGTATGCCGGTGTTTCGTAGGGGTGGCTGTGCCTGAGCGCGGCGACCACCTGAGCGATCAGCGCATCGGCCACCACCAGCTCCACCTTCCACTCCTCGACCACCTCGACCTGGCCGGTCTGCCCGAGGTACGGCTGGCTGCCGTCCAACGGGCGGAACTGGCCCTGGCCGAGGGTCTGCCAGGCGCAATGGTCGTAGTCGCCGATGCGTCCGCCACCGGCGGCGAACACGGCGGCCTTGACCACCTCGACATGGCTGCCGGGGACGAAGAAGGCGAGCTTGTACACCCTTAGTTCACCCACACCCGCGCATTGCGGAACATGCGCATCAGGGCCGCGTCTTCCTGCCACTCATCCGGGCGCCAGGAGTTCTGCACGGCGCGGAACACGCGCTCCGGGTGCGGCATCATGATGGTCACGCGACCGTCACGGCTGGTCAGGCCGGTGATGCCACGCGGCGAACCGTTCGGGTTGGCCGGGTAGGCTTCGGTGACCTTGCCGTGGTTGTCGACGTAGCGCAGGGCCACGCAACCGGACAGGTCGGCTTCCAGCAGTGCCTCTTCGCTGGCGAACTCGGCATGGCCTTCGCCGTGAGCGATGGCGATCGGCATGCGCGAACCGGCCATGCCCTGCAGGAAGATCGAGTTGGACTTCTGCACCTCGACCATGGCCACGCGCGCCTCGAACTGCTCCGAGCGGTTGCGCACGAAGTGCGGCCAGTACTCGGTACCCGGGATCAGCTCGTGGAGGTTGGACATCATCTGGCAACCGTTGCACACGCCCAGGGCGAAGCTGTCGGTACGCTCGAAGAAGGCCTGGAAGGCATCGCGGGCACGGGCGTTGAACAGCGCCGACTTGGCCCAGCCTTCACCGGCACCCAGCACGTCGCCGTAGGAGAAACCGCCGCAGGCCACCAGGCCCTTGAAATCGGCGAAGTCGACACGACCAGCGAGGATGTCGCTCATGTGCACGTCGATGGCGGCGAAACCGGCGCGGTCGAAGGCGGCCGCCATCTCGACCTGGCCGTTGACGCCCTGCTCGCGCAGGATCGCCACTTGCGGGCGCACACCCTTCTTGATGTACGGCGCGGCGATGTCTTCGTTGACGTCGTAGCCCAGCTTGACCGACAGGCCCGGGTTGTCTTCTTCCAGCAGGGCGTCGAACTCCTGGTCGGCGCAATCGGCGTTGTCGCGCAGGCGCTGGACCTGGTAGCTGGTCTCGGCCCACTGGCGCTGCAGCAGACGACGGTCGCCCTTGAACAGTTCTTCGCCTTCGAAGTTGATCAGGACTTCACCGTTGTTGATCGGCTGGCCGATCACGGCGACGCAATCCTCGCCCAAGCCAGCGGCGCTGAACTGCGCCAGCACATCCGGAGTGGCGTCCTGACGGACCTGGATCACCGCGCCCAGCTCTTCGTTGAAGAGGATGGCCGCGACTTTCTCGCGCTTGCTGGTCAGGTTGCCCAGTTCCAGCTCCAGGCCACAGTGGCCGGCAAAGGCCATTTCCAGCACGGTGGTCAGCAGGCCGCCGTCGGAACGGTCGTGGTAGGCCAGCAGGTGGCCGTCTTCGTTCAGGCCCTGGATCACGGCGAAGAACGCCTTGAGGTCCTCGGCGTCATCGACGTCCGGCGCCTGGGCGGCCAGCTTGCCGTGGGTCTGCGCCAGGATCGAGGCGCCCATGCGGTTCTTGCCACGGCCCAGGTCGATCAGGATCAGGTCGGTTTCACCCTTGTCCATGCGCAGTTGCGGGGTCAGGGTCTTGCGGATGTCGGTGACCGGGGCGAAGCCGGTGATGATCAGCGACATCGGCGAGGTGACGCTCTTCTGCTCGCCCGCTTCGCTCCACTGGGTCTTCATCGACATCGAGTCTTTACCGACCGGAATGGTGATGCCCAGCTCCGGGCACAGCTCCATGCCGACGGCCTTGACGGTGTCGTACAGGCGGGCGTCTTCACCCGGGTGGCCGGCGGCGGACATCCAGTTGGCCGACAGCTTGATGTCGGACAGCTTCTCGATGCGCGAGGCGGCCAGGTTGGTCAGGGTCTCGCCGATGGCCATGCGCCCGGACGCCGGGGCATCCAGCAGGGCCAGCGGGGTGCGCTCGCCCATGGCCATGGCTTCGCCGGTGTAGACGTCGAAGCTGGTGGCGGTGACGGCGCAGTCGGCCACCGGCACCTGCCACGGGCCGACCATCTGGTCGCGGGCCACGAGGCCGGTGATGGTACGGTCGCCGATGGTGATCAGGAAGCTCTTGCTGGCCACGGCCGGGTGGCGCAGGACGCGCTCGACCGAGTCCTTGAGTTCCAGGGTGCTCGGGTCAAACTCATCGCCCAGCTCCGCTTCGCGGGTGACAGAGCGGTGCATGCGCGGCGGCTTGCCCAGCAGCACGTCCAGCGGCATGTCCACCGGGGTGTTGTCGAAATGGCTGTCGGTGACGGTCAGGTGCGGCTCGGCGGTGGCTTCGCCGACCACGGCGAACGGGCAGCGCTCGCGCTCGCAGATGGCCTGGAAGCGCTCGAAGTCCTCGGCGCTGACCGCCAGCACGTAGCGCTCCTGCGATTCGTTGGACCAGATCTCGTGCGGAGCCATGCCCGGCTCGTCGTTGGGCACATTGCGCAGTTCGAAGCGGCCACCGCGGCCACCGTCGTTGACCAGTTCCGGGAAGGCGTTGGAAATACCACCGGCGCCGACGTCGTGGATGAAGGCAATCGGGTTCTTGTCGCCCAGCTGCCAGCAGCGGTCGATGACCTCCTGGCAACGGCGCTCCATTTCCGGGTTCTCGCGCTGCACCGAGGCGAAGTCCAGGTCGGCGGAGCTGGCACCGGTGGCGACCGACGAAGCGGCGCCGCCACCCAGGCCGATCAGCATGGCCGGGCCGCCGAGCACGATCAGCTTGGCACCGACGGTGATCTCGCCCTTCTGCACGTGATCTTCACGGATGTTGCCCATGCCGCCGGCAAGCATGATCGGCTTGTGGTAGCCACGGACCTCTTCACCGTGCGGGGTGTTGATGCCCTGCTCGAAGGTGCGGAAGTAGCCGGTCAGCGCCGGGCGGCCGAATTCGTTGTTGAACGCGGCGCCGCCCAGTGGGCCTTCGATCATGATGTCGAGGGCGTCGACGATCCGCTCGGGCTTGCCGTAGGGCTTCTCCCATGGCTGCTCGAAGCCCGGGATACGCAGGTTGGATACGGTGAAGCCGGTCAGGCCAGCCTTGGGCTTGGCGCCACGACCGGTGGCGCCTTCGTCGCGGATCTCGCCACCGGAGCCGGTGGAGGCACCGGAGAACGGGGCGATGGCGGTCGGGTGGTTGTGGGTCTCGACCTTCATCAGGATGTGCACCGGCTCCTGCACCGCGCCGTACTGGCGGCTCTCAGGGTTCGGGAAGAAGCGGCCGGCGACGCTGCCGACGATCACCGAGGCGTTGTCCTTGTACGCCGACAGCACGCCTTCGCTGTGCATCTGGTAGGTGTTCTTGATCATGCCGAACAGGCTCTTCTCCTGCGCCTGGCCGTCGATGTCCCAGCTGGCGTTGAAGATCTTGTGGCGGCAGTGCTCGGAGTTGGCCTGGGCGAACATCATCAGCTCGATGTCGTTCGGGTTGCGCTTCAGGCCCTGGAAGGCGTTGACCAGGTAGTCGATCTCGTCTTCGGCCAGGGCCAGGCCCAGGTCGATGTTGGCTTGCGCCAGGGCGGCGCGGCCGCCACCGAGGATGTCCACCGAGGTCATCGGCTTGGGCTGGGCGTGGCTGAACAGGTCGGCGGCGTCTTCCAGCTGGGCCAGGACACGCTGGGTCATGCGGTCGTGCAGCTCGGCGGCGATGACCTGGGTGTCGGCTTCGCTAAGGCTGCCGGCGATGTAGTAGGCGATGCCGCGCTCCAGGCGCTGGATCGACTGCAGGCCGCAGTTGTGGGCGATGTCGCTGGCCTTGGAGGCCCAGGGCGAGATGGTGCCCAGACGTGGCACCACCAGGAACAGGCGGCCGCTCGGCTCCTGTACCGGCACGCTCGGGCCGTACTTGAGCAGACGGCCCAGCACCTGCTGCTGGTCGGCGGTCAGCTCGCCGTCGACGTCGGCGAAATGGGCGAATTCGGCATACAAACCAGTAACAGCGGGGACTTTCTGGCTCAGTTGCTCGAGTAATTTACCGTGGCGAAAGGCAGAAAGGGCAGGAGCGCCGCGCAGGATCAACATCGTCGGGACAGCCTCAGGAAGGGGTGTGCTTAGAGGCCGTGCATTCTAGCCTAATTCGCAGGCTTTCGGCACCCGCTCGAAGCCAATGCTGCCGGGCGGTGGAACCGGACTTGCGGGTCAAAAAATCCCAGGCATTTCATCGTGGCCGCAGGCTTGCCTCGCGACGGCGCCAGGCAGGAAAGAGACTGCCTTTACAGGTAAAGCCCGCTCCCACGACCTGCCCCGGCAGGTAGCAGGCACAGCGACCTGCTACCAGACAACCCGCATATTGTCGAGATATGGTGCAACCAGCCGTTTGCGTATACTGCACCCTATGTTCGCCCACATTGCTTTGCGCCAGCGTTGCGCCAAATGGCTCTTCGCAACCGGACTCTTCCTGATGCTCGGTGCCTGTGTTGAAAAACCCAGCACCCTCGAACGCGTCAAGGAGGATGGCGTATTGCGTGTGATAACCCGCAACAGCCCGGCCACCTACTTCCAGGACCGCAACGGCGAAACCGGCTTCGAGTACGAACTGGTCAAGCGCTTCGCCGACGACCTGGGCGTGAAGCTCGAGATCGAGACCGCCGACAACCTCGACGAACTGTTCGACCAACTGGGCAAGCCCTCGGGGCCGGTCCTGGCCGCCGCCGGCCTGGTCAGCAGCGAACGCCGCGCCAGCCAGGCGAAGTTCTCCCACCCTTATCTCGAAGTGACCCCACAGGTCATCTACCGCAACGGCCGTTCGCGCCCCACCAACGCCAAGGGCCTGGTGGGCAAGAAGATCATGGTGCTCAAGGGCAGCAGCCATGCCGACCAGCTTGCCGAACTGAAAAAACAGTATCCGGCGCTGGAATATGAAGAGTCCGATGCCGTCGAAGTGGTCGACCTGCTGCGCATGGTCGATGAAGGCCAGATCGACCTGACCCTGGTCGACTCCAACGAGCTGGCCATGAACCAGGTGTACTTCCCCAACGTGCGCGTGGCCTTCGACCTGGGCGACACCCGCGACCAGCGCTGGGCCGTGGCCGCCGGCGAGGACAACAGCCTGCTCAACGAGGTCAACGACTTCCTCGACAAGGCGCAGAAGAATGGCACCCTGCAGCGCCTGAAAGAGCGCTACTACGGCCATGTCGACGTGCTCGGCTACGTCGGCGCCTACACCTTCGCCCAGCACCTGCAGCAGCGCCTGCCCAAGTACGAGAAGCACTTCAAGGCCTCGTCGAAGGTCGAGCAGGTGGATTGGCGGCTGCTGGCGGCGATCGGTTACCAGGAATCGATGTGGCAGCCGGAGGTCACCTCCAAGACCGGCGTGCGCGGCCTGATGATGCTGACCCAGCGCACCGCCCAGGCCATGGGCGTGTCCAATCGGCTGGACCCCAGGCAAAGCATCCAGGGTGGCGCCAAGTACTTCATGCTGGTCAAGGACCAGCTCGACGACAGCGTCAAGGAGCCGGACCGCACCTGGTTCGCCCTGGCCGCCTACAACGTCGGCAGCGGCCACCTGGAAGACGCCCGCACCCTGGCCAGGCGCGAAGGCCTGAACCCGAACAAGTGGCTGGACGTGAAGAAGATGCTGCCGCGCCTGTCGCAGAAGCAGTGGTACAGCAAGACCAAGTACGGTTATGCCCGCGGCGGCGAGCCGGTGCACTTCGTGGCCAACATCCGCCGCTACTACGACATCCTCACCTGGGTCACGCAGCCACAGCTCGAAGGCCAGGTGGCCGAAGGCAACCTGCATGTACCTGGGGTGAACAAGGACAAGCCGGCGGAGCAGTCACCGCCGATGTGACACCCCACCTCCTTTGTAGGAGCGGCCTTGTGTCGCGAAAGGGCCGCAAAGCGGCCCCAGCGATCTTTGCTCACCACTGAAATCCTGGGGCCGCTGCGCAGCCCTTTCGCGACACAAGGCCGCTCCTACAGGGATCGCGTCAGCTAAGCTTTCGCCCGCCGCGCCTTGAAGAACTCGCTCAGGATCGCCCCACACTCCTGCGCCAGCACCCCACCCTCGAACATCACCCGATGGTTGAGGAACCCCTGGCTGAAGAACTGCCCCTGACTCTGCACGATCCCCGCCTTGGGCTCCAGCGCCCCGTAGACCACCCGCGCCACCCGTGAATGCACGATCAGCCCCGCGCACATGCTGCAAGGCTCCAGGGTCACGTACAGGGTGCTGCGCGGCAACCGGTAGTTGCTGGCGGACTTGGCCGCGGCACGAATCGCCACCATTTCGGCATGGGCGCTGGGGTCGCTGTCGATGATCGGCCGGTTGAAGCCCTGGCCGATCACCTGGCCATGCTGCACCAGCACCGCGCCCACCGGCACCTCGCCCAGGGCCGCGCCTTGCGCCGCCAGCTCGAGGGCCAGGCGCATGAATTCCTGATCACGGCTGCGATCGATGATCTGCGGGCGCATCAGACCACCGCGATCGCGGCCATCAGGCCGGTTTCCATGTGGTCGATGACATGGCAATGGAACATCCAGGTGCCGGGGTTATCCGCCACCAGCGCCACCTGCGCCCGCTCGTTCTTGCCCAGCAGGTAGGTGTCGGTGAACCATGGTTCGACGATCTTGCGTCGATTGGACGCGATCACCTTGAAACTCATGCCATGCAGGTGGATCGGGTGCTGGTACTGGGTCATGTTCTTCAGCTCGAAGATATAGCTCTTGCCCTTCTGCAGCGTGGCGATCGGCCGGTCGGCGCAGGTCTTGTCGGTGATGTCCCAGGCTTGGCCGTTGATCTGCCACAGGCTCGGCGGCTTGCCGTTCTCGGTGTTCACCGAGACCTTGCCGACCCATTCGAAATTGAAGTTGAGCTTCTCGGCGTTCTCCAGGTCCGGCTCGGCCACCGGGTTCGGCGGCAGCGCCTTGGGCCAGTCGCCGGGCGCCTCGCTGCTGGCCACCGAGCGCAGGGTGCCCAGGCGCACGAAACCGTCACGCAGGGAAATCTCTTCGCCTGCCTCGGGGATGCGGATCGCCAGACAGATACGCATGCCCGGGCCAAGCCAGTATTCGTCGTCCAGCGGACGCGGGGTGACCGGATTGCCGTCGAGGGCATAGATCATCGCCTCGCAGTTGCCCTTGAGGTTCAACCGGTAGGTCCAGGTGTTGTCCAAGTTCAACAGGCGTACCCGCACCACCTGCCCCGCCGGCAGTTCGGTGACCGACTCGGGCTGCCCGTTGATGGTGATCAAGCGTCCGGCGGTGCCGTTGCGGGCGGCTTCGCGAGGGATGCTGAACGGCATCCAGGCGCCCTGCTCGTCCACGTGCCAGTTCTTCAGGCTCAGCGTTCGCTCGTGCCTGAAACCGGTCGGCTCGCGCTCCTCGACGATCAACGGGCCGACCAGGCCACGCCCCAGTTCCTCGGAGCTGCTCACATGCGGGTGATACCAGTAGCTGCCGGCATCGGGCACGCGGAACTTGTAGTCGAAATACTCGCCAGGCTTGACCGGCAGTTGCGAGACATACGGCACACCGTCCATCTCCAGCGGCAGGCGAATGCCGTGCCAGTGGATGGTGGTCTCCACCGGCAGGTGGTTGATGAAGCGCACCCGCAGCCAGGTGCCCTGGCGCACCCTCAGCTCGGTACCCGGCGCCGACGGGCCGAAGGCCCAGGCCTCGGTCTTGAAGCCCGGCACCAGCTCGACATCCAGGGGCGCCGCGATCAGCTCGTAGTCGTGCCCGGCGTTGTCGTCCTCTACCTTGCCCAGCCAGTAGCGCGCGGCGCCGCCGGCGCCCAGGCCTACCACCACCAGGCCAGTCAGGCCCTTGAGCATTTGTCGACGGGTAAAGGACATCGGTGCGGGTACCTCGTTTCAGCGCGATCAAGCTGCCAGCAAGGCTGGCGATGAAGGGCGAATACGATACACCTGCATTTGCGAAAGATTAAGTGAAGAGTTGCCGCACCAGGCACTGCACGCCCCGTGGAAGGTCGAGGCGCCAGGCAGCCACCACCGCACCGGAGCGCGGTGGCAGCGAGGTGGGCGGCATCAGGAAAGAAGCAGCTTGCTCAAATAGCCGAGCTTCTTCTTGTAGGATCGTCGCGCGTCCAGTGCCTCCTCCAGGCTCACCGCAACGAAGCGGGCCTTCTGGTTGGGTTGCATCTGGCCGATCAGGTCGAGGTCGGCGCTGATCACCGTGCCGATCATGGCGTAGCCACCGCCGGACACCGCGTCCCGGTGCAGCACGATGGGTTCGAGCCCGGCGGGCACCTGGATCGAACCAATCGGGTAGCAGCTGTCGACGATGTTCGACGGATCGGAGCCGGCCCCGAACGGCTGTTCGCGGGGCTGGAAACTCAGCGGGCTGCCGCCCTTGAAACGGTAGCCGATGCGGTCCGCCTCCGAACCGACGGTCCAGCTCTCGGCGAAGAAGCTGTCCGCCGCCGATGGCATCAGGCGCTCGTAATACAGGCCAGGCACCACCCGCAGGCTGATTTCCCCCCCCAGGGACTGGCGCAATGCCATGGGCAGGCTGGCGCCGACACGCCCCTTCCCGCTGGCGCTGCCCACCGGCAATTCATCCCCGGCAATCAGGCGGCGCCCCTGAAAGCCACCAAGCCCTCCCAGCGTGTAGGTAGAGCGACTTCCCAGCACCACCGGCACATCGATGCCACCGGCCACCGCCAGGTAGGCGCGAGCGCCGGCGCGCGGAAACTCGAACCGCAGCACTTGCCCGGCCTTTACCGCAAAGGCGGTGTCCTGGTGCATTTCCACGCCATCGACCCGCGGCGTCATGTGCGCGCCACAGACCGCCACCAGCGCGTCCTGCCGGAACTCCAGCTCCGGGCCCAGCAGGGTGCACTCCAGCGCCGCCGCTCCAGCCGGGTTGCCGACCAGCTGATTGGCCGCACTCAGGGCATATCGATCCAGCGCGCCGGATGGCGGAATGCCCAGGTGGTAGTAGCCTTCGCGGCCCAGATCCTGCACCGAAGTGGCCAGACCGGGTTTGAGTACCTTGATCATGCCAGCACCTCCTGCAGCGACTTGGGATAGCCGACCGGGTCGGCGAGAAACGCATCCAGCGAGAACACCACCGGGCGGATCCGCAGGTCGAAACGCCCAGCCTCCACCTCGGCGACGGCCTGGTCATACGCCTCACGGCTCATCGGCTTGAACTGCACGATGTCGCCTGGACGGAAGAACACCATGTGCTCTTTCAGGTACGCCAGTTTCTGTTGCGGGTCGTAGATCGGCGCCGGCGTGACACCGAACATCTGATAGCCGCCAGCGCCACGCACCGAGTAGATGCAGCCGAAGCAGCCACCATGGCCCAGGGTCAATTTCGGCGTGTCGGTGCGCGGTCGCAGGTATTTGGGCACCTGCAGCTGACGTTCGCGCTCGACCATCTGGAACATGAACGGCAGCCCCGCGACGAAGCCGACCATCGAGACGAACCAGGGCGCGCCGCTGTGGGCGGCGATGAACGCCTCGACGTCCGCCAGGCCGTTGATCCGGGCCGCGTACTCCAGGTCGGTCGCGTCCGGATCCTGGTGCCGGTCGCGAAAGCGCATCAGGGTTTCATGGGTCCAGGGGTCGTTGTAGAGCACCGGGATTTCGATCATCCGGGTCTGCAGGGTGCGCTCGGCCACAGCCTCGGCCTCCGCGCCTTTCACCGCCTCCAGCACGTCAGCGGGGGCGATGCGGTCTGGATCGAATCGGACCTGGAACGAGGCATTGGCCAGGCATACGTCCAGCACGCCATCCAGCGCCAGACCCTCCACCGCGCGAGTCACGGCCATGCCCTTGAAGAAGGCTTCCAGGGACATGCTTTCACTGACTTCGGCGAACAGGTGCTCATCACCGCCAAAGCTGTACCGGATTGGATTGTTCATGCCTCATCTCCGCCGCGGCGCGTGGCCAGCCAGGTTTCCAGGGTGCCGGTGTGGAAGTCGGCGCCGTGCAGCCAGGGTTGCTCGAGCAGCTCGCCGTGCAGCGCCAACGTACTGGCCATGCCGGTGAGCGTGGTCTGCCGCACTGCCTGCCGTGCCCGAGCCAGTGCCTCGGCGCGATCGCGACCGTGCACGATCAGCTTGGCGAGCAGCGAGTCATAGTATGGCGGCACGCGGTAGCCCTGATAGAGATGGCTGTCAACACGCACGCCCTCCCCCTGCGGCCATTTCAGCGACTCGACCAGGCCTGGGCTGGGAAAGAAGTCCCGGGCCGGGTCTTCGGCATTCAGGCGCATCTGCAGCGCGGCGCCGTTGAGCGGGATATCGCTTTGCCTGAAACCCAGCGGCTCACCGCCCGCGATGCGCAGCATGGCCTGGACCAGGTCGATGCCGGTGATCAACTCGCTGACCGGATGTTCCACCTGGATGCGGGTGTTCATTTCGATGAAGAAAAATTCTCCCGTGGCATCGTCATACAGGTATTCCAGGGTACCGGCACCCTTGTAGCCCAGCGCCTCGGTCAGGCGCACGGCGCTGGCGCAGAGCGTTTCGCGCTGGCGCGCATCGAGCACCGGCGACGGTGCCTCCTCGAAGATTTTCTGCCGGCGGCGCTGCAGCGAACATTCGCGCTCGAACAAGTGCACGGCGCGCTGCCCATCACCCAGCACCTGAACTTCGATATGTCGGGCCCTGCCGATGAACCGTTCCAGGTACACCGCGCCATTACCGAACGCGGCCAGGGCTTCGCGCTGGGAACGGGGAAACGCCTCGGCCAGCTGCTCGGCGTTTTCCGCCAGGCGAATACCCCGACCGCCACCGCCGGCCGAAGCCTTGATCAGCAAGGGGAAACCAACCGCCTTGGCCGCCTCCAGCGCCGACTCCAGGTCGAACAGCTCGCCCGGGGAGCCAGGCACCACCGGCACACCGGCGGCCTGCGCGGTACGCCGTGCCTCGGCCTTGTCGCCCATGCGCCGGATGGTCTCGGCGCTCGGCCCGACGAAGATGGCGCCCGCGGCAACGACCGCCTCGGCAAAATCGGCGTTCTCGGAAAGGAAGCCGTAACCCGGATGCACTGCATTGGCGCCGGTGGCTTTCAGCGCGCCAAGCAAGGCCTCGACATTCAGGTAGCTCTTGTCCGCACGGGCCGGGCCGATGACATGCACCTCGTCGGCCATGCGCGCGGCCTGGGCGTCCACGTCCGCTTGGCTGCACGCTGCCACGGTAGGAATCCCCAATGCCCTGGCGGCACGGATGATCCGTACGGCGATCTCGCCACGGTTGGCGATCAGCAGTTTCTTGATGGTCATGGTCGCTTCCTCACGCCTGCTCGAGCGTGGCGATGACCTGCCCCGGGTCCACCGGGTCACCGTCCTCGACCAGGAACGCACCCAGGCGCCCTGCGGCCCCGGCGGTCAGCTCGGAGAACTGCTTCATGACTTCGATCAGGCCGATCACGGTGTCGGCGCTGACCTGCGCCCCTGGCTCGACGAAATTCGGCGAATCCGGGGTGGCCTTGCGGTAGAAGGTTCCTGGCAACGGGGTGATTACGCTGTGTTCGGCCATGTCTGTTCCTCTTGGAATAGTTGTAGAAAGGCAGGCAAAAAATGAATCGGTACCCAGACCCTGGCGTCTGTGTGCCAGGTGTCGCGTGATGACGAACGGGGCGGTTCAGCGCGGTGCGCGAACCCTGATGCCCGCGTCATCGAGCGCCTTGCGGGTGGCTTCGACCAACGCCAGCGCACCCGGGGTGTCGCTGTGCAGGCAGATGGAATCGAACGCGATCGTCAGGTCCTGGCCCTCGACCGTGCGTACCACGCCCTCCTGGCAGGCACGCAACACCCGCGCAGCCACCTGGGCCGGATCGAGAGCCTTCACATTGCGGGTGAAGACGATGGAACCGCTGAGGTCGTATTCGCGGTCGGCGTAGAACTCGCGGATCACCGGTTGGCCAAGTTCTCTGGCCACGCGCCAGATCACCGAACCGGGCATGCAGTACAGCAGCAGTTCGGGCTCCAGCCGCTGGAGGTTTTCCACCAGCAGGCGGGCGGCGGCCTCATCCCTTGCCAGATGCATGTACAGGGCGCCGTGGGGCTTGATGTGCTGCAGCGCCACGCCTTGTACCCGGGCCAGTTCGCGCAGCGCGCCCAGCTGGTAGAGCATGTCGTCCACCAGTTCCTGGGCCGGTGCGTTGATGTGCCGGCGACCGAAGCCGACCAGGTCACGGAACCCCGGATGCGCACCGACGGCCACGCCCAGGCGCTTGGCCTGCTCCACGGTGCGGCGCATGGTGCCGGGGTCGCCGGCGTGAAAACCGGTGGCAATGTTGGCCGAGCTGATGAAGGCCATCAGTTCGTTGTCGACACCGTCGCCGATAGTCCACGGACCAAAGCCTTCACCCATGTCCGAATTGAAATCCACTGCCTGCATGACGCTTGCTCCTGAGGCTTGTCACTTCATGCGGCCAACGTTAGATTCCCCAGACACCCCTTGGGAAGATCTATTATCAGATAGCGCATCTTCTGAAAAACAGATAACCGCAATCGCTGGAGCCTCCATGTCCCTGACCCTGCGCCAGGTCCGCTACTTCGTTGCCACCGCCGAGGTCGGCCAGATTTCGCAAGCCGCGATCCACCTGAACATTTCCCAATCGGCGGTGACCACCGCGATCAAGGAACTGGAGGGGATGCTGGGGACCTTGCTGTTCCAGCGCTCGGCCCAGGGCATGAGCCTGACCGATGCCGGGCGGCATTTTCTCAACCGGGCCTATGTGATCCTGCGCAGCGTCGATGACGCACTGAACAGCCCGCTGCCCGACATTCGCGCCAGCGGGCTGCTGCGCGTCGCGGCCAGCTATACCGTGATCGGCTACTTCCTGCCGCACCATCTTCAGCGCCTGGAGCACTGGCACCCGGACGTGGCCATCGAAGTGCACGAACAGGAACGGCAAGCCATCGAGCAAGGCTTGCTGGAAGGTCGTTTCGACATGGCGGTCGTGCTGACGGCGAACCTCACCCACCCGGACATCGTCTCGCAAACCCTGTTCAACTCCGAACGCCGGCTGTGGCTGCCCAGCCACCATCCGCTATGCGAGCACTCGTCCGTGAGCCTGGCCGAAGTGGCGAAGGAACCCTACATCCTGTTGACCGTCGATGAAGCCGAGCAAAGCGCCATGCGCTACTGGGAGCATGCGCACCAGCAACCGAACGTGCGGGTGCGCACCAGTTCGGTGGAGGCGGTGCGCAGCATGGTGGCCAATGGCAGTGGCGTGGCGATCCTGTCGGACCTGGTGCACCGGCCATGGTCGCTGGAAGGCAAGCGCATCGAAACCGTGACCATCAGCGACAAGGTCACGCCCATGAGTGTCGGCCTGGCATGGCACCGCGAACGGGAACTCAGCCCGGCGATGCAGGCGTTCCGTACATACTTCCACGATGCGTTCCTGGCACCTCAGCAACATTCGGCACGGCGTTGAGGGTGCGCTCGGCCAGGAAGCAGAAGAAAGCCCGCTATTACGCGGGCTTCTCGGTGTTGCCGGGTCTATCGGAGCCGGACTGTGCCGGCCTTCCGATCATTCCCACTCGATGGTCGCAGGCGGCTTGCTCGACACGTCGTAGGTGACGCGGGAGATGCCGTCGATCTCGTTGATGATACGGCCGCTGACAGTCTCCAACAGCTCGTACGGCAGGTGCGCCCAACGCGCGGTCATGAAGTCCACGGTCTCGACGGCGCGCAGGGCCACGACCCAGGCGTAGCGACGGCCGTCGCCGACGACGCCGACCGACTTGACCGGCTGGAACACCACGAACGCCTGGCTGGTCTTGTGGTACCAGTCGGCCTTGCGCAGTTCTTCGATGAAGATGTGGTCGGCGCGACGCAGGATGTCGGCGTACTCCTTCTTCACTTCACCGAGGATGCGCACGCCCAGGCCCGGGCCCGGGAACGGGTGGCGGTAGACCATGTCGTACGGCAGGCCCAGCTCCAGGCCGATCTTGCGCACTTCGTCCTTGAACAGTTCGCGCAGCGGCTCGACCAGCTTGAGGTTCATCTCCTCCGGCAGGCCACCGACGTTGTGGTGCGACTTGATCACGTGGGCCTTGCCGCTCTTGGCGCCAGCCGACTCGATCACGTCCGGGTAGATGGTGCCCTGGGCGAGGAACTGGATGTTGTCCAGCTTGCTGGCCTCGGCATCGAACACGTCGATGAAGGTGCGACCGATGATCTTGCGCTTCTTCTCCGGGTCGGCTTCGCCTTCCAGGTTGTCGAGGAACTGCTTCTCGGCGTCGGCACGGATCACCTTGACGCCCATGTTCTCTTTGAACATGGCCATCACCTGGTCGCCTTCGTGCAGGCGCAGCAGGCCGTTGTCGACGAACACGCAGGTCAGCTGGTCGCCGATGGCGCGGTGCAGCAGCGCGGCAACCACCGAGCTGTCGACGCCGCCGGACAGGCCCAGCAGGACGTTGGCCGAACCGACCTGCTCGCGCACCTGGGCGATGGCGTCTTCGACGATGTTCGATGGAGTCCACAGGGCTTCGCAGCCACAGATGTCCTGGACGAAGCGCGACAGGATGCGACCGCCCTGCTTGGTGTGGGTCACTTCCGGGTGGAACTGCACGCCGTAGTAGCCCAGGGCGTCGTCGTACATGCCGGCGATCGGGCAGCTCGGGGTGCTGGCCAGCACGCTGAAGTTGCCTGGCATCTGGGTGACCTTGTCGCCGTGGCTCATCCACACGTCCAGGCCCAGCACGCCGTCATCGTCGACGTGGTCTTCGATGCCGTCGAGCAGGCGGCTCTTGCCGACCACGTCGACGCGGGCGTAGCCGAACTCGCGCAGGTCGGAACCTTCGACCTTGCCGCCCATCTGCTCGGCCATGGTCTGCATGCCGTAGCAGATGCCCAGCACCGGGACCTTCAGGTCGAACACGGCCTGCGGGGCGCGTGGGCTGTTGGCTTCGTGGACCGACTCGGGGCCGCCGGCCAGGATGATGCCGCGCGGGTTGAATTCGCGGATCGCTTCATCGTCCATGTCGAACGGGTGCAGTTCGCAGTACACACCGATTTCGCGCACGCGGCGGGCGATCAGCTGAGTGTACTGGGAACCGAAATCGAGGATCAGGATGCGGTGAGCGTGAATGTCGAGGGCCATGACTCAATCTCGTCAGTGGAAATCGGAAACGACGCGGGGCTGTCGTGACAGCCCCGCATGCTGATGTTGCTGAAGCCTCAGCCTACGCGGTAGTTAGGGGCTTCTTTGGTGATCTGCACATCGTGCACGTGGGACTCGGCCATGCCGGCACCGGTGATGCGCACGAACTCCGGCTTGGTGCGCATCTCTTCGATGGTCGCGCTGCCGGTGTAGCCCATGGACGAACGCAGGCCGCCCATCAGCTGGTGGATGATCGCCGCCAGGGCGCCCTTGTACGGCACGCGGCCTTCGATGCCTTCCGGAACCAGCTTCTCGGCGCCGGCCGAGGAGTCCTGGAAGTAACGGTCGGAGGAGCCTTGCGCCTGCGCCATGGCACCCAGCGAGCCCATGCCGCGGTAGGCCTTGTAGGAACGGCCCTGGAACAGCTCGACTTCACCCGGTGCTTCTTCGGTACCGGCGAACATCGAGCCCATCATCACGCACGAGGCGCCGGCGACGATGGCCTTGGACAGGTCACCCGAGAAACGGATGCCGCCGTCGGCGATCAGCGGCACGCCAGTGCCTTGCAGCGCGGCGGCGACGTTGGCGATGGCGCTGATCTGCGGCACGCCGACACCGGCGACGATACGGGTGGTGCAGATCGAGCCAGGGCCGATACCGACCTTGACCGCGTCGGCGCCGGCTTCGGCCAGGGCCTTGGCGGCCGCGCCGGTGGCGATGTTGCCGCCGATCACCTGAACCTGCGGGTAGTTCTCTTTCACCCAGCGAACGCGGTCGATCACGCCTTTGGAGTGACCGTGGGCGGTGTCGACCACCACCACGTCAACGCCGGCGGCAACCAGGGCGGCAACGCGCTCGCCGGTGTCCTTGCCGGTGCCGACCGCGGCGCCGACGCGCAGGCGACCCTGGTCGTCCTTGCTGGCCAGCGGGTAGGCCTTGGCCTTCTCGATGTCCTTGACGGTCATCATGCCCTTGAGGCTGAACTTGTCGTCGACGATCAGGACTTTTTCCAGGCGGTGCTTGTGCAGCAGCTCACGGACTTCGTTCTTGTCGGCGCCTTCGCGGACGGTGACCAGACGCTCTTTGGGCGTCATCACGTCGCGAACCTTGGCTTCCAGACGGGTTTCGAAGCGCACGTCACGGGAAGTGACGATGCCGACCAGGTCACCGTTGGCCAGTACCGGAACGCCGGAGATGTTGTTCAGGCGGGTCAGCTCGAACAGATCGCGCACGGTGGCGTCGGCATCGATGGTGATCGGGTCCTTGACCACGCCGGCCTCGAACTTCTTGACCTTGCGCACTTCGCCGGCCTGCTGCTCGATGGTCATGTTCTTGTGGATGATGCCGATGCCGCCTTCCTGAGCCATGGCGATGGCCAGACGCGCTTCGGTCACGGTATCCATGGCGGCGGAGACCAGGGGAATGTTCAGCTCGATGCCACGAGTCAAACGGGTCTTGAGACTGACTTCATTGGGCAGTACCTCGGAGTAGCCAGGTACAAGGAGGATATCGTCGAAGGTCAGGGCTTCTTGGCTGATACGCAGCATCGCGGGGGCTCCCGGGAGGGAAAAATGGAAGCGCGCCATTATACCCATCCATGGCGCGCCGCTCAATGCAAAATGAGGGCCTTCGGTCAGCGTTGCGGCAGTTTTACCTGTACCACCGCCACCGGCTGGTCCAGCCAGTCGGCGAAGCTGTCGAGAAAGGCCTGGGTGAACCCGGCCTCGCCCCAGTTGTTGAAGATGAACCCCAGGTTGGAAAAGGCACAGGGCTGCAGGTAGAGAAAGCCGTTGATGTCATCCTCGAAGCCGCACAGCGGGCAGGTGAAGTTGTCGCTCACCCCCGGCATCCATTCTTCCAGGCTCTCGAACAGCGGCTCGCCGACCTCGCGCCGGCACTCCGGGCAGCCGGCCTCTTCGAGGAAGCCCTCGGTGGGGGTGTAGATGCAGCGCTTGAGCATCACCTCGAGGCCATTGACCTGCTCGCCAAGCGGCAGCTTCTCCGGGCGCAGGGCGATCTTGCGCGCCCCCGCGGCCAGGGCGTGCCCCATGCGGTTGCCGGTGCGGCCACAGGTTGTCAGTTGCTCCTCGACGATTTTTTCACGCACCAGCCAGCGCAGGATGGCGCGGGCACGGGCTTCGTGAACCGGCACGGTGGACAGTTTTGGAACGATGATGCTCTGGGTGTTCATGCTTGAGGCGGGCCTGGGGACTGCGGTAATCGCGCAATTCTAGCGCCTGCTCAAGCGCTCAGATAGCGACCGATCAGCGCCAGGCCGCTGGCCAGCACCAGCCAGGTGATCAACCGCACGAAGGCCTCTCGGGACAACTTCAAGGTCAGCCGCCGCCCCAGCCAGGTGCCGAGGAACATCACCGGCAGCAGGCAGGCGGCGAGCAGCAGCAGGCTGGCGTCGGCATACACCCCGGCGATCAGGAACAGCGACAGGCGCACCAGCGTGCTGCAACTGATCAGCGCAACCTGGGTCGCGCGCACCTGCTCCTTGGCCTGCAGCCGTGCACTGAGGTAGATCGCGTACAAAAAGCCACCGCTGCCGAACAACGCGCCGAACAGTCCACCCACCGTGCCCATGGGCACCGCCCACAGCGCCGACAGGCTCGCCGGCCGGACCTTCACCGCGAGGCCGTAGACGGCATAGGCGGTGACGAACAAGCCCATCAGCAACAGCAGGACCTCCGACTTCAGATGCAGCAGGAACACCACGCCCAGCGTGCAGCCCACGGCCATGAACGGCAGCAAGCGCAGCAGTTCGCCGCGCACCACATCGCGCCGGGACGGCAGCAGGTTGCCGAACGCGGCGACGAAATCCAGCAGCACCAGCAACGGGATGATCCGCGACAACGGCATGAAATGGATCAGCACGGGGCCGGCAACCAGCGCGGTGCCGAAGCCGGCGATACCAAAGACGATGTAGGCCACGGCCACGCCGAGCAGGATGGGCAGCCAGTCGAGGGCGGAGAACGACAGTTGAGCGAACATTGCTGCGATTCCTGGGAAGACAGCTCAAGGTTAGCCAGCACCGAGCCATGCCGACTAATATGCCTTTTCGCCAGGAGCCATCTCGAAAAGGCATGACATGACATCCACCCGTCAACTGCGCTATTTCGTCGAAATCGCCGAGAGCGGCAGCTTCAGTGCTGCCGCCGAACGGCTGTACATCGCCCAGTCCGCCCTGAGCCGACAGATCAAGGAGCTGGAGCTGCAGCTCGACACGGCCTTGTTCGAGCGCACCGCCCGCCAGCCTCGACTGACCGCCGCCGGGCAGGTGTTCCTCGACCGCGCCCGGCGCCTGCTGGCCGACCTGGACCAGGCCGAACGCCTGGCCCGAAAAATCGGCCAGGGCCTGCGCGGCAGCCTGCGCCTGAACCACTCCAGCACCGTGCCATTGACCGGGCGATTGCTCGAACGCCTCGGCGGCTACCTGAAGGCCAATCCTGGCGTATCACTGGAAATCGCCCAGCAATCGTCGGAAGCGCAACTGCAGGACATCGCCGAAGGCCGCCTGGAAATCGGCCTGCTGCGCCTGCCAGTTCTGCGCCAGCACGAGGGCGTGGAGCTGCACGCACTGTTCGACGAGCCCCTGCTGCTGGCGGTGGCGGCGAACCATCCGCTGGCCACGGCGGCCAGTGCCCGACTGGGGCAGTTGCGCGAAGAACGCTTCATTTCCATCCCTCATCGTGAGCGGGGCGGATTGAGCTACCTGTCGGCATCGCTGTGCATGAATGAAGGCTTCTTCCCCCAGGCGGCCCAGGTGGTGTCCCGCAAGACCACGCAGCTGCAGCTGATCCAGGCCGGGTTCGGGGTGGCCTTGCTGCCGGCGAGCATGCGCGAGATCGCCCCGCCGGCGGTGCGCTTCGTGCCGCTGGCCGAGGCTTGCCAGAGTACCGTGGCGCTGGCTTGTCGGCGGGATGCCGGGGAGCTGGTGCAGCAGTTTGCGGCAGCGATGAAAAGTTGAGGTCTCGGCGCAAACACCCTGTAGGAGCGGCCTTGTGTCGCGAAAGGGCTGCAAAGCAGCCCCGGCAATCTCTGCGGCAAAGCTGAAAAACTGGGGCTGCGTCGCAGCCCTTTCGCGACACAAGGCCGCTCCTACAATGATCGCGCCCTGCCCCGGCGACCGGGCCAGGAACAGACAACCGGGACCGATGTCCTTTATGATGCCGCCCATGATCAGAGACCCTTTCGAACGACTTGGCCTGGACCGCGAGGTCCTCACCGTCAGCCAGCTCAACGGCCGCGCTCGCGTGCTGCTCGAGGACGTGTTCCGCAGTGTCTGGGTGGAGGGCGAGATTTCCAACCTCGCCCGCCCGGCCTCCGGTCACCTGTACTTCACCCTCAAGGACAGTGGTGCGCAGATTCGCTGCGCGTTGTTCCGGCAGAACGCCGCCCGGGTGCGCCAGGCCCTGCGTGACGGCCTGGCGGTGCGGGTGCGCGGCAAGGTCTCGCTGTTCGAGGGGCGCGGCGACTATCAGCTGATTCTCGACACCGTCGAGCCTGCCGGCGACGGCGCCCTGCGCCTGGCGTTCGAAGCCTTGAAGGAAAATCTCGGCGCCGAGGGCCTGTTCAGCACCGAACGCAAGAAGCCGCTGCCAGCGCATCCGCAACGCATTGGCATCGTCACCTCGCCCACCGGCGCGGTGATCCGCGACATCATCAGCGTTTTCCGCCGCCGCGCGCCGCAGGTCGAGTTGAACCTGATCCCCACCGCGGTGCAGGGACGCGAAGCCATCAATCAGATCGTCCGCGCCCTGCAAATGGCCGACCGGCAAGGCTTCGATGCCCTGATCCTGGCCCGTGGCGGCGGCTCGCTGGAAGACCTCTGGTGCTTCAACGAAGAGGCCGTGGCCCGCGCCGTGGCCGCGTGCGTCACGCCTGTCGTCAGCGCGGTAGGCCATGAGACCGACGTGTCGATCAGCGACTTCGTCGCGGACATGCGCGCGCCCACGCCATCGGCCGCCGCCGAACTGCTCGCTCCCGACAGCAGCGGCCTGCAGCAGCGTCTGGACAGCCTTCGGCGGCGCCTGCTGCTGCGCATGCAAAGCCGCCTGGCCCACGACCGCCTGCGCGTGGAAGGCCTGAGCCGCCGCCTGCGCCACCCGGGCGAGCGCCTGCGCCAGCAGGCCCAGCGCCTGGACGATCTGGACATGCGCCTGCGCCGCGCCTTCATGCTCGGCATGAGCCAACGCCACGAACGCCTCGGCCGTCTCGACACGCGCCTGGCCGCGCAACATCCGGGGCGCAGCCTGAAACTGCTCAAGCAGCGCCTGGACAGCCTCGCCGAACGCCTGCCACGGGCCATGCGCGACGTGCTCAAGGATCGTCGCCAGCGGTTCCAGGCGCAGCTGCAGACCTTGCAGGTGGTCAGCCCACTGGCCACCCTCGCCCGTGGCTACAGCATCCTGCTCGACGAGCGTGGCCAGGCCATCCGCAGCGCCGCGCAGACCCACAACGGCCAACGCCTGACCGCCCGCCTCAACGAGGGCGAGCTCAAGGTGCGGGTCGAAGACAACCACCAGACCCCGGTCACCCTCTCGCTACTGGACTGACACATGCCCCGCCTGTTCACGCCACTGCTCGCCCTCGCCCTGCTGCTGCCGCTCACTGCGGCCCAGGCCAGCTACATCACTCGCACCCTCAACAAGCCGGTGCCGGGTGGCGTGGCGGTGATCGACCTGGGGCCGTCGGCCAGCGCCCCGACCGCCCGCTTCGATGGCAAGCCGGTACTGGTGGTCAGGGAGCAGGACAACTGGCTGGCCATCGTCGGCATTCCCCTGACCCAGAAGCCCGGCAGCGCGGTGCTCACCCAGGGCGCTCGCACCCTGCCGTTCACCGTGGGCAGCAAGAAGTATCCCGAGCAGCACATCACCCTGAAGAACAAGCGCCAGGTCAATCCCGAGCCCCAGGACCTCAAGCGCATCGACCGCGAGCTGGCCGAACAGATCACGGCCTATCGCAGCTTCAGCCCCACCCTGCCGAGCAACCTGATCCTCGACAAGCCGGTCAACGGCCCGCTGTCGAGCAAGTTCGGCGTACGCCGCTTCTTCAACGGCGAAGAACGCAACCCGCATGCCGGCCTGGACTTCGCCGTGCCCGCCGGCACGCCGATCAAGACCCCGGCCAACGGCAAGGTGATCCTGGTGGGGGACTACTTCTTCAATGGCCGCACGGTGTTCGTCGACCATGGGCAAGGGTTCATCAGCATGTTCTGCCACATGTCGAAGATCGACGTGAAGCCTGGGCAGGTGCTGCGCCGTGGCGAGGTGGTGGGGCGCGTGGGTTCGACCGGACGCGCTACCGGACCGCACATGCACTGGAACGTCAGCCTGAACGATGCGCGCGTCGATCCGGCGATCTTCATCGGCGCGTTCCAACCCTGAAACCGCTGTCGCAGGGCAAGCCCGCTCCCACGATGCCACCCCAGGTCACGTGGGAGAGGGCTTGCCCCGCGATTTGCGCAATGGAAAAACATCACGCAAGAAAATCTCAACAAAACAAAAATTAAAGCCACACAATTTCTACCAATCAGTTTTTTTAAGCATTTCTCTCAATTTTTCCGCAATGCTTGCCATCCCCCAACCCACTGGTTAGGGTTGAGCACATGAACATCTTCAGCACCCTGCTCCGACAACATCGCAGCCTATGCCTGGTCAGCGCCCGACTACCAGGGTGAATCGCGTCGCCTCGCCTTTTTCTCTCGTATTCGTTCGGCAGGCCCGATCACGGCCGCACATAAAAGGATTGCTTCCATGACCATGCTCAAAGACCCATCGAAGAAGTACCGCGCGTTCCCGACCATCGACCTGCCCGACCGCACCTGGCCGTCGAAGACCATCACCCAGGCGCCGATCTGGTGCAGCTCCGACCTGCGTGATGGCAACCAGTCGCTGATCGAGCCGATGGACTCGGAGAAGAAGCTGCGGTTCTGGAAGACCTTGGTGCAGGTGGGCGTGAAGGAAATCGAAGCGGCATTCCCGTCCGCCTCGCAGACCGATTTCGACTTCGTGCGCAGCCTGATCGAGGACGGCCACATCCCGGACGACACCACCATCCAGGTGCTCACCCAGGCCCGTGAAGACCTGATCGCCCGCACCTTCGAGTCCCTGCGCGGCGCCAAGAAGGCCATCGTCCACCTGTACAACGCCACCTGCCCGTCGTTCCGCCGCATCGTCTTCAACCAGGACAAGCAAGGCGTGAAGGACATCGCGGTCAATGCGGCCAAGCTGTTCGTCAAGTACGCCGCCCAGCAGCCGGAAACCCAGTGGACCTTCCAGTACTCGCCGGAAACCTTCAGCGCCACCGAACTGGCGTTCGCCAAGGAGGTGTGCGACGCGGTGATCGAGGTGTGGAACCCGACGCCTGAGCACAAGATCATCCTCAACCTGCCGGCCACCGTCGAAGTCGCCACGCCGAACGTCTACGCCGACCAGATCGAATGGTTCTGCCGCAACGTCAACCGCCGCGACAGCGTGATCATCAGCCTGCACACCCACAACGACCGTGGCACCGGTATCGCCGCCACCGAGCTGGGCCTGATGGCCGGCGCCGATCGTGCCGAAGGCTGCCTGTTCGGCAACGGCGAGCGCACCGGCAACGTCGACCTGGTGACCCTGGCGCTGAACCTCTACACCCAGGGCATCGACCCGCAGCTGGACTTCTCCGACATCGACGGCGTGCGCAAGGTCGTCGAGGAATGCAACCAGCTGCCGGTGCACCCACGCCACCCGTACGTCGGCGACCTGGTGCACACCGCGTTCTCCGGCTCGCACCAGGATGCCATCCGCAAGGGCTTCACCCAGCAGAAGGACGGCGAGCTGTGGGAAGTGCCGTACCTGCCGATCGACCCGGCCGACATCGGCCGCAGCTACGAGGCGGTGATCCGCGTCAACAGCCAGTCCGGCAAGGGTGGCATCACCTACCTGCTCGAGCAGGAGTACGGCATCAGCCTGCCGCGCCGCATGCAGATCGAGTTCAGCCAGGTGGTGCAGGGCGAGACCGACCGCCTCGGCCTGGAAATGACCGCCGAGCAGATCTACAAGCTGCTGCAGAAGGAATACCTCCAGGCCAACGCACCGTATGCGCTGGTCAGCCACCGCCTGCAGGAAGAGAACGGCAGCAGCCATGTGCAGGTGGAAGTCTCCGGTGAAGGCGAGACCACCCTGCACTGGCACGGCAAGGGCAACGGCGCCCTGGAAGCGCTGGTGGCCGGCTTGCCGGTCAGCGTGGAGATCATGGACTACAACGAACACGCCATCGGCGCCGGCACCAACGCCAAGGCGGCGGCCTACATCGAACTGCGCGTGGCCGGTGGCCGCCCGGTACATGGCGTGGGCATCGACGAGAACATCACCACGGCCAGCTTCAAGGCACTGTTCAGCGCGCTGAACCGATCGCTGAGCCAGCAGCAGGCCAAGGCGGCGTAAGCCATCGCCGATGACCGAAGCCCGCATCCTCGATGCGGGCTTTTTCATGCCTGTCGCTTCGTACTGCACCCCTGTAGGAGCGGCCTTGTGTCGCGAAAGGGCCGCAAGGCGGCCCCGGCGATCTTTGCATGAACGCTGAAATCCAGGGGCCGCTGCGCGCCCCTTTCGCGACACAAGGCCGCTCCTACAGGGGGATGCGTGAATGCCGATCACCCTGCAAGGCGCAACTGCAGGCGAAAAAAAGGGGCGCCGACCAAGCGCCCCATAACCGTGTAGCACACAACGAAATCTGTCAGTCCAGCAACGCCATCGCCTCGGCGCTGCACGCCTCGATCCGCGCCCAGTCGCCGTTCTTGATCCAGCTGCTGTCGAGCATCCAGGTACCACCCACGCACATCACGTTGGGCAGGGCCATGTAGTTGCGCACGTTGGCCGGATTCACCCCACCGGTCGGGCAGAAACGAATGTCGCCGAACGGGCCAGCGAAGGCCTTGATCGCCGCCACGCCACCGCTGATCTCGGCCGGGAACAGCTTGAAGCGGCGGTAGCCCAGGGCGTAGCCCATCATGATCTCGGACGGCGTGCTGATGCCCGGCAGCAGCGGGATATCGCTTTGCACGCCGGCCTCGAGGATGTCCTGGGTGATGCCCGGGGTGACGACGAACTGCGCGCCCGCGGCCTCGACGGCGGCGAACATGCCGCGGTCGAGCACGGTACCGGCGCCGACGCACAGCTCGGGACGCTGCTCGCGCAGGACCTGGATGGCCTTCAGGCCATGCTGCGAGCGCAGGGTCACTTCCAGGGTGCGGATGCCGCCAGCGGCCAGGGCGTCGGCCAGTGGCAGGATGTCCTCCTCACGGGCGATGGTGATCACCGGCAGGATGCGCGCCTTGTCGCAGATCGCATCGATGCGCTCGGCTTTCTCGGCCATCGAGAGCAAAGGCTGTGGGCGTTCGAGGGTGGTCATGACAATGGGTCCTTGGCTCATGGGCACCAGTAGATGTCCAGGGGGTCGTGAAGAAAGGCGCGAATCGGCATTTCGGTTGGGTCTTCGGCGGCCAGGGCGGCACGCAGGGTGGCAAGCTTGCCCGCGCCTTGCACGGAAAGGGCGATGAAGCCGGCGCTGGCCAGCAGCGCGCGGGTCATGCTCAGGCGCTGGTGGGGCACGCTGGGCGCCAGCATCGGCAGACAACGACGCTCGCCGACCTTGGCCAGGCCCTGGCGCAGGTTGGGGCTGGCAGGGAACAGCGAGGCCGTGTGGCCATCGTCGCCCATGCCCAGCACCAGCACATCGATCGGTGGCAGGTCGGCGAGCACCTGGTCGGCCTGCTCGGCGGCGGCTTCCAAGGTGGCGGCAGGCTGGTAGAGGCCGATGAAGCGTGCCTTGGCCGCCGCCCCCTTGAGCAGGTGGCGGGCCAGCAGGCCGGCGTTGCTGTCACCGTGCGCCACCGGCACCCAGCGCTCGTCCGCCAGGCTCACGGTGACCTTCGACCAGTCCAGCTGTTCTGCGGCCAGCTTCTCGAGAAACGGCACCGGGCTGCGGCCACCGGACAGCACCACGCAGGCCTGGCCCTTGCTGGCGATGGCCTGGCGCAGTCGCTCGGCCACGTCTGCGGCGAGGGTCGCCGCCAGGGTTTTCGCATCAGCCAGCTGATGCACCTTTACCGTCGCCGGCAGTTGCAGTTCAGATATCGCCATACCAGGCCCTCCCATCGCGAGTGATCAATGCAATCGAGCTCATCGGCCCCCAGGAACCGGCCGCATAGGGCTTGGGCGCGTCGCCGCTGGTCTTCCAGCCGGCGATCAGCTGATCGCACCATTTCCAGGCATATTCGATCTCGTCCTTGCGCACGAACAGGTTCTGGTTGCCGCGCATCACTTCCAGCAGCAGACGCTCGTAGGCATCCGGAATTCGCGCGCTGCGCCAGGTGTCGGAGAAGTTCAGCTGCAGCGGGCCGCTGCGCAGTTGCATGCCCTTGTCCAGGCCCTGCTCCTTGGTCATCACCCGCAGCGAAATGCCCTCGTCCGGCTGCAGGCGAATGATCAGCTTGTTGCCGATCTGCAAACGCTGTTCCGGGGCGAAGATATAGTGCGGGGTTTCCTTGAAGTGGATGACGATCTGCGACAGCTTCTGCGGCATGCGCTTGCCGGTACGCAGGTAGAACGGCACGCCCGACCAGCGCCAGTTGCGGATGTCGGCGCGCAGGGCGACGAAGGTCTCCGTGTCACTCTGGGCATTGGCGTTGTCTTCTTCCAGGTAGCCTGGCACCGGCTTGCCATCGCTGAAACCGGCGATGTACTGGCCGCGCACCACATGGGTGCTGAGGCCCTCGCCGGTGATCGGCGCCAGTGCCTTGAGCACCTTGACCTTCTCGTCGCGGATACTGTCGGCCGACAGGTCGCTGGGCGGGTCCATGGCGATCAGGCAGAGCAGCTGCAGCAGGTGGTTCTGGATCATGTCACGCAGCTGGCCGGCCTTGTCGAAGTAGCCCCAGCGGCCCTCGATGCCGACCTTCTCGGCGACGGTGATCTCCACATGGGAGATGGAATTCTGGTTCCACTGGGTTTCGAACAGGCTGTTGGCGAAGCGCAGGGCGATCAGGTTCTGGACCGTCTCCTTGCCCAGGTAGTGGTCGATGCGATAAACCCGGCTCTCGGGGAAGAACCGCGCCACCGCATCGTTGACCCGGCGCGACGACTCCAGGTCATGGCCGATGGGCTTTTCCAGCACCACCCGGGTGCGCGAGGCCAGGCCGACCTTGTCGAGGTTTTCACAGATCGCGCCGTAGACCGCCGCCGCCGTGGCGAAATAGGCGATCAGCGGCAACTCGGCCGGGGCCTGCTCGGCCAGGGCCTGGTAGCCCTCGGGCTGGACGAAATCCAGGTGCAGGTAATCGAGGCGTTCGAGAAAGCGCGCCAGCGACACCGCGTCGAGCTCCGCTTCGGCGACGTGGCGGCGCAGATGGGCCTCGATGGTGTTCAGGTGCTCCTGCGCGCTGCCCGGCTCGCGGGCCAGGGCCAGCAGACGGGTGTCCGGGTGCAGGAGGTCGGCGCGGTCGAGCTGGTAGAGCGCGGGAAACAGCTTGCGCAAGGCCAGGTCGCCAAGGGCGCCGAAGAGGGCGAAGGTGCAAGGTTCGACACTGATCGCAGCCATGATGTTGGTTCTTTTATAAATGTGGGACTAGGAATACCGGTTTCAACCCTGCTTTTCAAGGGCCAATGTAGTAAAAACAACAACATTACAGCTATCCATTACAGACAAGTGGTGTGACATTCTTGCCGACAGTACGATACACGCCACCGCAACAAGCCTGCTTCCCGACCCAAGGACACACCATGGACCGCGTGCGAAACCTCCTGGAACAGATCCAGGGCCGCCTGGACGAGCTGAACAAGGCCGAACGCAAAGTCGCCGAAGTCATCCTGCTCAACCCGCAACAGGCCACCCGCTTCAGCATCGCCGCCCTGGCCCAGGCGGCCAAGGTCAGCGAACCGACGGTCAACCGCTTCTGCCGCTCGTTCGGTGTCAGCGGCTACCCCGAGCTCAAGCTGCAGCTGGCCCAGAGCCTGGCCAGCGGCGCCGCCTATGTCAGCCGCGCGGTGGAGGCCGACGACGATCCGGCGGCCTATACCCAGAAGATCTTCGGCAGCGCCATCGCCTCGCTGGACAGCGCCTGCCAGGCACTCGACCCGCAGCAGGTCAGCCGTGCCGTGGACATGATGATCCAGGCCCGGCAGATCCACTTCTTCGGCCTGGGCGCCTCGGCCCCCGTGGCCCTCGATGCCCAGCACAAGTTCTTCCGCTTCAACCTCGCCGTGTCGGCCCACGCCGACGTGCTGATGCAGCGCATGCTGGCTTCGGTGGCCCACACCGGCGATCTGTTCGTGATCATCTCCTACACCGGGCGCACCCGCGAGCTGGTCGAGGTGGCGCGCCTGGCGCGGGAAAACGGCGCTTCGGTGCTCGGCCTGACCGCCGCCGGCTCGCCGCTGGCCCAGGCCTGCAGCCTGAGCCTGCATATCCCGCTGCCGGAGGACACCGACATCTACATGCCGATGACCTCGCGGATCATCCAGCTCACCGTGCTCGACGTGCTGGCCACCGGCATGACCCTGCGCCGCGGCGTGGACTTCCAGCCGCACCTGCGCAAGATCAAGGAAAGTCTCAACGCCAGCCGCTACCCGATCGAGGATGACGATCTCAGCTGAGCCGGTGCGCCTGCAGCCGCAAATGCGCCCGCTCACCCGGTGCCAGGCTCAGGCCTTCGTCACTGCCACTGGCCGCCTCGACGCAGACGAAGCCCTGGCACTCGCGCCCGGTCACACCCATCAATGGGCGGTTGCCCGGGTGCCAGACCACCGTGTCGTCGCTGTCGCCTGTGTCGATGCACAGCTCACGCTGCCAGGCCGGGTCCTGTAGCTGCACCCGGGGGGTGCCGGGGTAGACCTTCTGGCAACCGCCCTTGAGCGTCAGCGCGCCATCCTCGCGGCAGGCCTGGCGGTTGAGGCGATCGTAGCCTTCGATGTCCTCGAGCCCGGACAGCGCTATCTTCGACACGTCGCTGATACGCCAGTAGGCCAGCAGCGCATGGCTCAGCTGGCAGGGCTCGCTGTCCTGGTGCTCGGTGCTCAGGCTCAGCTCCATGCTCGCTCCGAGCCGGGCATGCAGGTCGACCTGCCAGTCGCACAGGTCCAGGCGCCACTTCAGGGTCACGCCCTCCTCGTCCTCGCGGCTGTCCACCAGCTTCCAGTCCAGCAGGCGCGCCCAGCCATGGGCCGGCCACAGGTCCTCGCTGGGGTGGCGACCATACCAGGGCCAGCACACCGGCACGCCACCACGAATGGCGCCTACCTGCGGCCACTGTTCGGCGCACCACAGCCAGGGCTTCTCGCCAGCCGGTTGAAAATGCAGAAGCTGTGCGCCCTGGCGGCTGAACACCGCCTGGCAACGAGGGTGATCGATGATCAGGACATCGCGCTGCTGGTAACGCTCCCACTCGAAGGTCGGCCTGGGCCGTTGCGACGTGAAGAAACGATGTAGCGGATGTTCGGGCATGGTTCCAAGCTCTTTTGTTGTTCGAGATAGCGCTGTCTCGACCCGTACCCGCTAACCACTGCAGACCAGTGGCTAGCGGGAAGTCGAAATGGATGGCGTAAATTTACAACAATTTTTCTCAGAATGACGACTGAATCTTCAACCCCGCGACCAGTGCGTTGTCCACCTCGTCCACGCCACCCGGGCTCTTGATGTACTGCAGGTTGGGCCGCACGGTCAGCCAGTTGGTGACGTGGAAGCCGTAGTAGAGCTCGGCGTTGTACTCGGTGCGCTGCAGCGGCACGAAGCCTGGGTTGTCGTAGTCGTTGATGCCGGACTGGGCGTTGAGCAGCTCGGCGCGCTTCTTCACGTCGTCGTTGACATGGATGCGGGCGATGCCGAAGCCGATATCGTCCTTGGGCCGGGCGTCGAAGGCGCCCTTGTAGACCAGGCCGACCTGCTGGTAGTTGTCGACCACGTTGGTGGCCTTGTCGTGCACGGTGAAGTTGGCGAACAGGCTCAGGCCACGGTTGACGTCGCCGGCGTGGGCGGTGACCTGCTGCTGCGCCACCACCCACCAGCCATGCTTGCTGGTGTGCGACTTGAAGGCCGCCCCGGTCAGCGCCTGTGGGTTGCCGTTGATGTCGTCGTACACATCGTCGGCCTTGGCGGTGCTGTAGTAGTAGCCCAGCCGGTATTCACCCGGCAGCCCGTTGACCTTCGGCGACCACACCGCCTCCACCGGCAGGATCGCGCCCTTGGTGCCGCTGCCGCTGAGCTTGAAGCCGTTGCCGGTCTCCAGGTTCGACGGGTTCTGCTCGAAGGCACCGACCTGGACGAAGAATTCCGGGGTGATGTTGTACTTGACCCGCAGCGCCCACTGGCTGACCGGCCAGTTGTACCAGATGCCGCCGACCCAGTTGCCCACCTGCGAGCCGCAGAAGGCCAGGTTCTGGAAGTCGCAGGGGAAGCTGTTGAAGTCCTCGCCCTCGCCGAAGCGGCCGAATTTCACATCCAGCGCGCCATCGAAGTACTTCTGCTTGATCCACATCTGGGTCAGTCGCCAGGTCTGGCCACGGCCCCAGACTTCCTGCACCGAGCTGAACTGCCCGGCGCGCGGATCACTGATGCGGTCGTTGGACAGGTTGCGACCGCTGCGTTCGGTGATCGCCAGTTTGAACTCGGTGTCCTTCCAACCGAAGATCTTCTCCAGGTCCAGGTGCGCGCCCAGGGCGAACTGGTCGCTGTAGCGCGCGGTCTTGTCGTCGTTGTAGCCGCCGTGCAGGTTGCCAGCCACTTCGCCGACATAGTCGAGGGTGAAGTCGTAGCCCTTCTCCAGCAGCTCCGTGCGGGTGCCGCCCCAGTCGCCGGTCATCCATTTCGATTCCGACGAGAAAGCTTCGGCGGCCTGGGCGCCGCTGCTGCCGACCACGGCCAGCAGTGTCAGCGAACCCAGTGCCCTGATGCGATTGCGATGTTCCATCCCTTTGCGTCCTCTTTTCTTGTTATTAACAGAACGGTTTAACGGCGTTCGTCTGTAGGAGCGGCCTTGTGTCGCGAGAGGGCTGCGCAGCGGCCCCGGGATCTGCGCATCCCGCACAATGGCCGGGGCTGCTCTGCAGCCCTTTCGCGACACAAGGCCGCTCCCACAGGGTACGACCGCCGTCCTTAACGGCCTTTGAAACGCGTCACGTTGTCCCTTACTGCGGTAGCGGCAAGGTCCAGGCGTTCGCCGCTGCTGGCGTCGAACAGCAGCACCCGCGCCGGGTCGAACTGCAGGTTGATGCTGTCGCCGACCCGACACGCCACATCCGGCGCCAGGCGGCAGCAGACCTTGGTCTGGTTGAGGGTGACGAACACCAGCAGGTCCGGCCCGGTGGGCTCGGTGACCTGCACTTCGGCACGGATGCCCGGCAGGCCGTTACCCTCCGCCGCGCCCAGGGCGATCTGCTCCGGGCGCACACCGAGGATGATCTCGCGCCCTTCCAGCTCGGCGGCGGCCACGCCCAGTGGCAACTCGCAACGAGCCTGGCCGCTGTCGAGCAGCGCCAGCACCCGCCCCTCTTGCCGGGTCAGGCGCACGGGAATGAAGTTCATCGGCGGCGAACCGATGAAGCTGGCGACGAACAGGTTGGCCGGATCGTTGTAGATCTGCTGCGGGGTGCCGAACTGCTGGATGATGCCGTCCTTCATCACCGCCACCTTGTCACCGAGCGTCATCGCCTCGATCTGGTCGTGGGTGACGTACACCGTGGTGGTCTTCAGGCGCTGGTGCATCAGCTTGATTTCGGTGCGCATCTCCACCCGCAGCTTGGCGTCGAGGTTCGACAGCGGCTCGTCGAACAGGTAGATCTTCGGCCGCCGCGCCAACGCCCGACCCATGGCCACGCGCTGCTGCTGGCCACCGGACAGCTGGCCGGGCTTGCGTTCGAGCAGGTGCTCGATCTGCAGCAGCTTGGCGACCCGCGCCACTTCCTCGTCGATGGCCGCCTGGGGCATCTTGCGGATCTTCAGGCCGAAGGCGATGTTGTCGCGCACGTTCATGGTCGGGTACAGCGCGTAGGACTGGAACACCATGGCAATGTCGCGATCCTTGGGGCTCATGCCACTGACGTCCTCGTCGTCGATGAGAATCGCCCCGCCGCTGATGCTTTCCAGGCCGGCGATGCAGTTCATCAGCGTCGACTTGCCGCAGCCCGAAGGCCCGACCAGGATCAGGAACTCGCCATCCTTGATTGCCAGCTGGATATCCTTGAGCGTGTCCGGCAGGCCCGCGCCGTAGGTCTTGTTCACATTGCGAAGTTCGAGTGTTGCCATGACTTACCCCTTGACCGCGCCGGCGGTCAGCCCGCGCACGAAATACTTGCCCGCGACCACGTAGACCAGCAGCGTCGGCAGCCCGGCGATCATCGCCGCAGCCATGTCGACGTTGTACTCCTTGGCCCCGGTGCTGGTGTTGACCAGGTTGTTCAGGGCCACGGTGATCGGTTGCGAGTCGCCACTGGAGAACACCACGCCAAACAGGAAATCGTTCCAGATCTGGGTGAACTGCCAGATCAGGCAGACCATGATGATCGGCGTCGACATCGGCAGGATGATCCGCCCGAAGATGGTGAAGAACCCGGCGCCGTCCAGGCGCGCGGCCTTGACCAGGGCATCGGGGATGCTCACGTAGTAGTTGCGAAAGAACAGCGTGGTGAACGCCAGCCCGTACACCACGTGTACCAGCACCAGGCCGCTGGTGGTGCTGGCCAGGCCCAGCTTGCCGAGGGTGAACGAGGCCGGCAGCAGCACGGTCTGGAACGGCAGGAAGCAGCCGAACAGCAGCAGGCCGAAGAACAGCTGCGAGCCACGGAAACGCCACATCGACAGGACATAGCCGTTGAGCGCGCCGATGGCGGTGGAGATCAGCACCGCCGGCACGGTGATCAGGATCGAGTTGACGAAGTAGCCGTTGACCGTGGCCCAGGCCTTGCTCCAGCCGATGGAGGAGAACTCGGTCGGCCAGCTCAGCAGGTTGCCACTGCCGATGTCCTCGGGGGTCTTGAAGCTGGTCAGCAGCATCACCACCAGCGGCACCAGATACAGCAGCACAGCCAGCAGCAGCACGGCGTGGATGGCGACGCGGCTGAGGTTCAGCGCCGGTTTGTCGATCGGACTAGTCATGGCGTTTGCCCCGCAGCTCGGAGTACAGGTAAGGCACGAGGATCGCCAGGATCGCGCCCAGCATCAGGATCGCGCTGGCCGAGCCCATGCCCATCTGCCCGCGGCTGAAGGTGAACGAGTACATGAACATGGCCGGCAGGTCGGAGGAGTAGCCCGGGCCGCCGGCGGTCATGGCCGCCACCAGGTCGAAGCTCTTGATGGCGATGTGCGAAAGGATCATCAGCGAGCTGAAGAACACCGGGCGCAGGCTGGGCAGTACCACGGTCCAGTAGATGCGCGGCAGGCTGGCGCCATCGAGCTGGGCGGCGCGGATGATCGACTGGTCGACGCCGCGCAGGCCGGCGAGGAACATCGCCATGATGAAACCCGAGGCCTGCCACACAGCGGCGATCACCAGGCAGTAGACCACGCGGTCAGGGTCGATCAGCCAGTCCAGGCGAAAGCCTTCCCAGCCCCAGTCGCGCAGTAGCTTGTCCAGGCCCATGCCGGGGTTGAGCAGCCACTTCCAGGCGGTGCCGGTGACGATCATCGACAGGGCCATGGGGTACAGGTAGATGGTGCGGATGAAGCCTTCGCGGCGGATACGCTGATCGAGCAGCACGGCGAGAAACACGCCGATGGCCAGGGTGATGCCGATGAACAGGCCGCCGAACAGCAGCAGGTTCTTGCTCGCCACCCACCAGCGGTCGTTGTCGAACAGCCGGGCGTACTGCGCCAAGCCCGCCCACTTGTAGGTGGGCAGGAAGGTCGAGGTGGTGAACGAGAGGACGAAGGTCCACAGGATGTAGCCGTAGAACCCCACCAGGACGATGAACATGCTCGGCGCCAGCACCAGCTTCGGTAGCCAGCGCTGCAGCGCGTCCAGGGGGGAGGCCCGCAAGCGGGCGGTTGCTGTGGTCATGGTTCAGATCTCGTTTCGAGAACGACACATCGCCCTGTAGGAGCGGCCTTGCGTCGCGAAAGGGCTGCGCAGCAGCCCCGGGGCCTGATGAACTACGCCGGAAAGGTCAGTCCTGCTGGGTTCCGGGACCGCTACGCGGTCCTTTCCGACCGGTCCGACGCCTCGGCAAGGCCGCTCCCACAGGAAGCCTCGCCAGACAAGGACTACTGAGCCGCCTTCACCGCCGAGTAGAGTTTCTTCGCCGCATCGGCCGGGTCGGCCTTCGGATCGTTGATGTAATTGGTCACCACATCGAAGAACGCGCCCTGCACGGCCAGCGTGGTGGCCATGTTGTGCGCCATGCTCGGTTGCAGGCCGCCGGACTTGGCGTCGGCCAGGAAGTCCTTGGCGGCAGTCTGGGCGCAGGCGTCGAATCCATACTTGCCCATGTCGGCGAGCATGTCGTTGCGCACCGGGATCGAGCCCTTGTTGGTGCTGAAGACTTTCTGGAACTCCTCGCCCAGCACCTTGCGGGCGATGTCCTGCTGGCCCGCCGCCGTGCCCTTGTCCTTCTGCTTGAACACCACCAGCGAGTCGATGTTGTAGAGGAAGGCCTGGTCGGTACCGGGGAAGGCTACGCACTGGTAGTCCTTGCCGGCGGTCTTCTTCGCCAGGATCCATTCGCTCTTGGCCCAGTCGCCCATGATCTGCATGCCGGCCTTGCCATTGATGACCTTGGCCGCTTCCAGGTTCCAGTCCTGGCCCTTGCCGTCGGGGTCCATGTAGGTGGCGACTTTCTTCAACTCGGTGAGCGCCTTGACCATTTCAGGGCCGGTCAGGGCCTTTTCGTCCAAGTCGACCAAGGCCTTCTTGTAACCTTCGACGCCCATCACCGAGAGCACCACGCTCTCGAACACGGTGCTGTCCTGCCACGGCTGGCCGCCGTGGGCCAGCGCAATGAAGCCAGCGGCCTTGAGCTTGTCGCCGGCGGCGTAGAACTGCGCGAGGGTGGTCGGCGCCTTGTCGATGCCGGCCTTCTTGAACACCTCCGGGTTGATCCACAGCCAGTTGATGCGGTGGATGTTCACCGGCACGGCCACGTAACTAGGTGGTTCCTTGGATTCCTTGTCCTTGTACTTCACAGTGTCGGCGACTTTCTTGTCGAGTAAGGAGTCCCACTTCTCTTCCTTGGCCACGTCCTTGAGCACATCGGTATCGAGCAAACCGGTGGATGCCCACTCCTGGATATCCGGCCCCTTGATCTGCGCCACCCCAGGCGGGTTGCCGGCTACCGCGCGGCTCTTGAGCACGGTCATCGCGGTGGCACCACCGCCACCGGCCACGGCGCCGTCCTTCCAGGTGAAGCCGTCCTTCTCGACCTGGGCCTTGAGCACATCGACCGCGGCCTTTTCGCCGCCGGAGGTCCACCAATGGACGACTTCCACGCTGCCTTTGGAATCGGCGGCCTGGGTGCTGAGAGAGAACAGGGAGGCGAGAGAAATCGCGGCGGCGAGACGAAGCGTCGAATACATGGGAATACCTTTCTTGTTGTTATGCGAGGCAAGACTGTCGCTTGCATGGCATTGAGTGTAGGGAGGTCGCGCCCGGCGCCAGGTAACGAACGGATGCGCGAATGTCATCGTTTGGTTACATAGCCAGGACCGTGGCCAAGCTCGGCGCCAGCGGCAGGCGTGGCAACAGCAAGGCCTGGTAGGCGTGGTAGAGATCGGGCTTGCCACCCCAGATGCGGGCACTGGGCAGCAAGGCGGGGTCCAGTTCGTGGTGCCAGCTGCCGCGCGCGCGGTCGATGAAATGACTGGCGATGAAGTCCCAGAAGCAGCGGTACCACTGCTCGTATTGCGTCTCGCCGGTGCGCCGCAGCAGGGCCGCGGCACTGGCGCACGCTTCGGCATGCACCCAGTGCAGGCGCTCGCGCACCACCGGACGATCGTGCCAGTCGAGGGTGTAGACCAGACCCGGCGCGCCGTCGGCTTGCCAGGCATGGCGGCAGGCGCTGTCGAACAGCCCCTTGGCGGCCACCAGCAGCCCCTCCGGCGCAGGCAGTTGCGCCCGTTGCAAGGCCGCTTCCAGATGCAGCACCAGGCGCGCCCATTCGAAGGCATGGCCAGGCGTGGTGCCATAAGGGCGGAAGCCATCGGCGGGATTGTCGCGGTTGTAGTCCCGCAGCGCCTGCCAGTGCGCATCGAAATGCTCGGTGACCCTGAAGCCGTCAGCGGCGGCCTGGGTGAGAATCAGCCGCTCGACGATCCTCTGGGCTCGCCGCAGCCACAAGGTGTCGCCGGTCACGTCGGCCAGGGCGAGGAAGGCCTCGACGCCATGCATGTTGCTGTTGGCGCCACGATACGCCTCGACCTGCTGCCAGTCGCGGGAGAAAGACTCACGCAAGGCCCCCTCTTCCTCGCACCAGAACCGCTGCTCGATGAGCGCGATCACGTCGTCCAGCAACGCCTGCGCCGCAGCGCTGCCCGCCACCAGCGCCGAGCTGGCCGCCAGGGCGACGAAGGCATGCAGGTAGGCGGCCTTGCCGCTGCCGCCATGACCTTCGGGATGCGCGTACCAGCCGTCATGCTCCGGGTCGCGCAGCGGGCCTTGCAGGGCGGCGACCCCATGCTCGACCAGCTCACGACAGCCCGGGACACCCTGGATGTGCGCCAGGGCGAAGCTGTGGGTCATGCGGGCGGTGTTCATGGTCTCGGCCAGGGCGCAACGCGGCAGCCGGCCTTCGTCATCGAGGTTGCCGAAGCCCTGGGGCAGGCGCGAGGCACTGGCAAAGGCGAGCAGACGCAGGGCCTCGGCGCCGAGCCAGGCATGGTGTGTCGGGGAGTCGATCCAGCGGTTGGCCATGGCCGTGTCTTCCTTGTTGTTGTCAGCCGATTCTAGTCAGCCGTCCTGGCTGGCATGTCACGAAGGCCTCGCGAATTGTCACCATGCAGTGACATCAGCCCCCTGTAGGAGCGGCCTTGTGTCGCGAAAGGGCCGCAGAGCGGCCCCAGGGCTTCGGCGCAGATACTGAAATTGCTGGGGCTGCTTCGCAGCCCTTTCGCGACACAAGGCCGCTCCTACAGACGGATCGCGTCACTCGGCTGTACGAGGCAGGTACAAGGTCACCCGCAACCCACCCTCGCGCAGGTTCAGCAGACTCACCTCGCCGCCGTGGCTATGGGCGATGTTGCGCGCGATACCCAATCCCAGCCCGTACCCCTGTTGCTGCCCGGCCAGCCGGAAGTGCGGCTCGAACACCTGTTCCAGGCGCTGCTCAGGCACTCCGGGCCCCTGGTCATCGACCTGCAGCACGAAGCTCTCGGCGCTGTCGAGAATCCGCAGATGCGCCCGCTCGCCGTACTTGATGGCGTTGTCGATCAGGTTGCCGATGCAGCGGCGCAACGCCAGCGATTTGCCCGGATAAGGCGCCAGCGCCTGCCCCTCAAGGGTGATGCGTCCGTCTCCCAGGTAGGGTTCGGCCAGCATCTCCAGCACCTGGTTGAGGTCGATCGGCTCGATATTCTCGTGAATGTCGGTGTCCTTCACGCACTGCAGCGCGCCCTTGACCAGCAGTTCCAACTCATCGAGGTCGCGGCTGAACTTCGCTTGCAGCTTCTCGTCCTCGAGCAGCTCGACCCGCAGGCGCAGCCGCGTGATCGGCGTGCGCAGGTCATGGGAGATGGCACTGAACAACTGCGAGCGCTCGGTGAGGTAACGGCTGATGCGCTCGCGCATGCTGTTGAACGCCCGCCCCACCTCGACCACCTCGCTGCCGCCGCCCTCGGCCACCGGCGGCACGTCGGCACCCAGCGACATCTCCCGCGCCACACGCGCCAGGCGCTTGAGCGGCCGGCTCTGCCAGTGCACCAGCAGGCCGATGAACAACAGCAACAGGGCAGTGGTCATGGCGATGAAGCCGATCTGCTGGCGTGGCAGGCGTTCAGCTTCGAGGCTGGTGTACGGCTCGGGCAGCAGGGAGGCGATGTACAGCCACTCCCCTTCGCCCAGGCGGATCTGGGTCACCAGCACCGGCGGGTTGAGCGGCTCCAGGGTCAGCGAGTAGTGCGCCCACGAACGGGGCAACTCGTCGAGCTTCAGGCCACTGTTGAAGATTCGCAGGTCGTCCGGGCTGACGAACTCGACGGAGATCTCCATCTGCTGGCCCAGCCGCTCGTGCAACACCTGCTGGAACACCTCGATCACCGCCCGCTTGCGCGGGGTGACGGGCAACACCGGCATATCCAGTGGCTTGACGTTGAGCGACACGAAGAATCGCGTCCCGCCCATACTGCGCAACTGGTCGAGAACCATGGGCCGGTAGGCCACCGGCAGCGAACGGAAGTAGCTGACGCTGGCGCTCATCGAATGGGCCAGGCTGCCGGCACTGGCGCGCAGCCCCTGCAGCTGGCTGGCACGCAGCTGCGCCACCCAGATCAGGCTCGACAGCCCCTGTGCCAGCAGCACCACCAGCAGGGTCAGCAGCAGCATGCGCCCCAACAGAGAGCGCGGCAGCAGGCGCCAGCGGCGCTCGCTAGGCCGGGCAGACATGGGCCGCCAGCAGGTAACCGCTGCCGCGCACGGTGCGGATCAGCCGGGGGGGCTTTTCCGTGTCGCGCAGGCGCTGGCGCAGGCGGCTGACCGCCATGTCGACGATGCGGTCCAGCGGCATCGGCTCGCGGCCGCGGGTGGCGTTGCCGATGGTGTCGCGGTCGAGGATCTGCTGCGGATTGTCGAGGAACAGCTTGAGCAGGGCGAAGTCGGCGCCGGAAAGAATCACCTCTTCACCATCGCGGTGGAACAGGCGGTGGCTGACCGTGTCCAGGCGCCAGTCGTCGAAGGCCAGCACGGCGTTGGCCGGCGCCGCCTGGCCGAAGTCGGCGCGACGCAGCAAGGCCTTGATCCGGGCCTGCAGCTCACGCGGGCTGAAGGGTTTGCCGAGGTAGTCGTCGGCGCCCAGCTCCAGGCCGATGACCCGGTCGGCTTCATCGGAACTGGCGGTAAGCATGATGATCGGCACCCGTGCCTGACGCGGGTGCTGGCGTATCCAGCGACACAGGCTGAAGCCGTCTTCGTCGGGCAGCATCACGTCGAGGATCACCAGGTCGTAGGGATTGGCGTCCAGGGCACGACGAAAGCCCTGGCCATCGGGTTCGGCGTGCACATGCAGGCCGCAACGGGCGAGGTAGGTCTGCAACAGTTCGCGGATGTCCTGGTCGTCGTCGACCATCAGGATCGATTTGCCGGCAGTGCTCACAATGGTCAGTCCTCTTGTAAACGCAGATCTTGCTGTCTGCTGTGGGGGCTGCGTTGCGGCCCCGACGATCAGTGATCCAGCGCCTGCTGCAAGGCCACCCCGGCCCCCAGCAACCCGGAGAACTCCGCCGTCACCAGCCACACCGGCACCCCGGCGAAATAGCCGCTCATACACCCCTTGTCGGCGAAGCTCGCGGCAAACCCACTGCGCAGGAACAGCTCGGCGAAACGCGGAATCACCCCACCGACAATGTACACCCCGCCCCGCGCGCCGAGCGTGAGAACGTTGTTGCCCGCCACCCGCCCGAGGAACCGGCAGAACTGCTCGACCACCGCCAATGCCCGGGGCTCGCCGGCCAACGCCGCGTCGGTGATCTGCGCCGGGGTCTTGTGTGTCGGCGTGCCGCCATCGAGCGCACAAATGGCCTGGTACAGCCGTATCAGCCCACCGCCGCTGAGCACCGTCTCGGCGCTGACATGGCCGATCTGTCGATGAATCTCCTGATGGATCGCCGCCTCGCGGGCGTTGCCCACCGGCAGGTCGACATGGCCGCCCTCCCCCGGCAGCGCCAGCCAGTGATCGCCCAGGCGCAGCAGGCTGCCCACGCCCAGGCCAGTACCCGGGCCGATCACCAGCGCCGGGCGCGACGGATCGGCCTGGCCGGCGCAGACCTCGCGGAATTCACCTTCGCGCAGGCGGGTCATGCCCAGGGCCATGGCGGAAAAATCATTGATCAGCAACAGGCGCTCGACCTGCAGCGTCTGGCAGAACGCACTGCGACTCAGGCGCCAATGGTTGTTGGTAAAGCGGAACTCGTCGCCGTCCACCGGCCCGGCCACCGCCAGGCACACCGCCGCCAGGCCGCCACGGGCGATGCCCTGGTCGGCCAGATAGGCCTCGATGGCCTGCTCGGGGCTGGTGTAGTCGGCAGTGGCCAGCACCTGCACCGCCTGCAGCTCATGGTTGCGCCACAAGGCGAAGCGCGCGTTGGTGCCACCGATGTCGCCGACCAGCAATGCCTTCATTCGAGTTTCTCCAGGGCCGAGGTGAAGGCGCTCGCCCCCTGTTCGGCCGAGCTGAACGCCACCCGCATGAAGCCGAACAGCTCGCGTCCGCAGCCCAGGTCGTTGCCCGTGGGCGCTGCGGGCAGTTCACGGCTGGCCAGCTCCTCGGCCGGGACCATGATCCGCAATGTGCCTTCGACACCATCGACGCGCACGATATCACCATCGCGCACCCGTGCCAGCGGGCCACCGTCGAAAGCCTCCGGACACACGTGGATGGCCGCCGGGATCTTGCCCGAGGCGCCGGACATGCGCCCGTCGGTGACCAGCGCCACCTTGAAGCCGCGGTCCTGCAGCACGCCGAGGAACGGCGTCAGCTTGTGCAGCTCGGGCATGCCATTGCAACGCGGCCCCTGGAAGCGCACCACGGCGACGAAATCGCGCTCCAGTTCGCCGGTCTTGAACGCATCGGCCAGCGACTGCTGGTCATGGAACACCCGGGCCGGCGCCTCGACCACCCGGTGCTCGGGGGCCACGGCGGAGACTTTCATCACGCCACGGCCCAGATTGCCTTCCATGACCCGCAGACCACCCTCAGCCGAGAACGGCCGTGCCACCGGGCGCAGGATGCTTTCGTCGAGACTGTCCGTCGGTCCTTCGCGCCAGACCAGCCGGCCATCCTCGAGGAACGGCTCTTGCGTGTAGCGGCGCAGGCCGTGGCCAGCCACGGTGTTGACGTCCTCGTGCAGCAGGCCGGCATCGAGCAGTTCGCGGATGAGGAAGGCCATGCCACCGGAGGCCTGGAAGTGGTTGATGTCGGCCTTGCCGTTGGGATAGACGTGGGACAGCGTCGGCACCACCTCGGACAGGTCGGCCATGTCCTGCCAGGTCAGCTGGATGCCCGCCGCCTGGGCGATGGCCGGAATGTGCAGGGTGTGGTTGGTCGAGCCGCCGGTGGCGTGCAGAGCGACGATCGAGTTGACCAGCGCCTTCTCGTCGACGATCTCGCCGATCGGCATGAAGTTGCCGCTGGCCTTGGTCATGCGCGTGACCTGGCGCGCGGCTTCGGCGGTGAGGGCGTCACGCAGCGGCGTGTAGGGGTTGACGAACGAGGCGCCCGGCAGGTGCAGGCCCATCACCTCCATCACCAGCTGGTTGGTGTTGGCAGTGCCATAGAACGTGCAGGTGCCGGGGCCGTGATAGCTCTTCATTTCCGATTCGAGCAACTGCTCGCGGGTGGCCTTGCCCTCGGCGTAGCGCTGGCGCACATCGGCCTTCTCCTTATTGGAGATGCCCGAGACCATCGGCCCGCCCGGCACGAAGATCGTCGGCAGGTGGCCGAAGCGCAGCGCGCCCATCATCAGGCCAGGCACGATCTTGTCGCAGATGCCCAGCATCAGCGCGGCATCGAACATGTTGTGCGACAGGGCGATGGCCGTGGACATGGCGATCACTTCGCGGCTGGCGATGGCCAGTTCCATACCCGGCTCGCCCTGGGTGACGCCATCGCACATGGCCGGCACGCCGCCGGCGAACTGGCCGACCGAGCCGACCTCGCGCAGAGCCTGCTTGATCTGTTCGGGAAAGTGCTGGTACGGCTGGTGCGCCGAGAGCATGTCGTTGTAGGCCGAGACGATCGCCACGTTGGCGGCGTTCATCAACCGCAGGGTCTGCTTGTCCTCACCACCGCAAGCGGCCACGCCATGGGCGAAGTTGGCGCACTGCAGGCTGGCGCGCATGGGTCCGTCACTGGCCGCGCCGCGGATCAGCTCAAGGTAGCGTTCACGGGTGCGGCGGCTGCGGGCGATCAGCCGTTCGGTGACCTCAAGGATGCGCGGGTGCATGTACTGGACTCCAGGCTAGCGGTAAGGGCGGCTTCACCGGGCATTTCCCCTCCAAACGATTGCGACCTAGGCTCCATGAAAAGCTGCCTGCTGCGTTCGAGGAAGGGTTGCTCCGACCACTCGTTGTATGTTTAAACAAAATACTGCCAGTAAAAAGGCTTGTTTTCTATCTCTCGCTGAATAATCTTGTAATTCCAACAACAAAACCGTTTCAGTGAAGCTACTCTTTGTGCCACAGGCTTCACCCGACTGCCAGAGGTAACGTCATGACCCTACGCATCGCCATCAATGGATTCGGCCGCATCGGCCGCAACGTCCTGCGCGCACTGTACACGCAGGGCTACCGCCAGGACCTGCAGGTCGTCGCCATCAACGACCTGGGCGACAGCGCGATGAACGCCCACCTGCTCAAGTACGACAGCGTCCATGGCACATTCGACGCCAGTGTCGAGGCCGACCACGAAAGCCTCACCGTCAATGGCGACCGCATCGCCGTCAGCGCCATCCGCAACCCCGCCGAGCTGCCCTGGAAAACCCTCGCGATCGACGTGGTGTTCGAATGCACCGGGCTGTTCACCGAGCGCGCCAAGGCCGCCGCGCACCTGAGCGCCGGGGCCGGCAAGGTGATCGTCAGCGCACCGGCCAAGGGCGCCGATGCCACCGTGGTCTACGGCGTCAACCACGATGTATTGCGCGCCTCGCACCAGGTCATCTCCAACGCCTCGTGCACCACCAACTGCCTGGCGCCGATCGCCCAGGTTCTGCACCGCGAGTTCGGCATCGAACAGGGCCTGATGACCACCATCCACGCCTACACCAACGACCAGGTGCTCACCGATGTCTACCACAGCGACCCGTACCGCGCGCGCTCGGCTACCCAGTCGATGATCCCGAGCAAGACCGGCGCCGCCGAGGCGGTGGGCCTGGTGCTGCCGGAGCTGGCCGGCAAGCTCACCGGCATGGCCGTGCGCGTGCCGGTGATCAACGTGTCGCTGGTCGACCTCACCGTCAACCTCAAGCGCGAGGCGAGCGCCGACGAGGTCAATCAGCTGTTCCTCGAGGCCAGCCGACACTCCCGTGTGCTGGGCTACAACGCCCTGCCGCTGGTGTCGTGCGACTTCAACCACAACCCGCTGTCGTCGATCTTCGATGCCAATCACACCCGGGCCAACGGGCGCATGCTCAAGGTGCTTGCCTGGTACGACAACGAGTGGGGCTTCTCCAACCGCATGCTGGATAACTGCCTGGCATTGTTCAACGCGAAGTGATCGCCCCCGCGGGACCATGGCAGCCCGCAATCTTCGTGTCGTGCCTGTGGGAGTGGCTAAACCCGCTCCCGCGCAATTCGGTGCAATAACCTCGACCTTTACCTGCTCATGACATTTCTGTGCTTGACCTGAGGCATGGATGATAAGCATTATCATTCACCCCACAATGGCCAGGTTTCCCCGTGAGTCAGTCCCGGTTCAACTCAGTGTTCCTCACCCAGCGCCTCACCCTGCTGCGCACGCTGCAGCGCATGGTGGGCAACCCCAGCACGGCCGAGGACCTGCTCCAGGAAACCTACCTGCGCGTCACCCGTGCCCTGGGCGAACGCCCCATCGAGCACCTGGAGCCGTTCGTGTTCCAGACCGCGCGCAACCTTGCCCTGGACCACCTGCGCGCCCGCAGGGTCCAGGCCCGCACCCTGGTGGACGACGTGCCCGAGCAGGTCCTGCACAACGTCGCCGCACCGCTTGGCAGCAGCGAGGACGCCGCCCACGCCGAGCAGTTGCTCAAGCACCTGAGCGTCAGCCTCGGCCAGTTGACCGCACGTCAGCAGCGCATCTTCATCCTCAGCCGCCTGCACGGCGCCAGCTACCTGGAAATTGCCGAGCAGTTGCAGGTATCGGCCAGCACCGTGCAGAAGGAGCTGAAACTGATCATGGCCATCTGCATGGGCGTCGCCGATCGTCATCAGTGACCTGACCGCTCGCCGCCGGCACGCGCAAAGCCCTTGCCATGCGCCGAGCCTGCGCCGATCATGCGCAGAAAAATGCCGCCGCAAGGATTCCCCGTGACCGACCATTCCTCCCCGCGCCCGACACCCGCCGAGCCTGACGCCCGCGCCCGTGCCCGCGAAGAGGCACTGGACTGGCTGGTCCGCCTGCAGTGCGCCGATGAAGCGGACACCCGCGCCTTCGAGCACTGGCTCGGCGCCGAGCCGGAGAACGCCGAAGCCTATGTCGAGGCCGAAGCGCTATGGAACGGCACGCCGCTGCGCCAGGCCGCCTCCCAACTGCACCGGCAACAGCGGCGCTCGCTGGCCGGACGCCTGCGCAGCCACTGGAAACCGCTGGCCACCGCCGCCGTGCTGCTGGTCGGGCTGTTCACCTTCGGCAACCTGCCCGTGCGCCTGCAGGCCGATCACCTCACCGTGGTCGGCGAGCGCCAGCGCCTGCAACTGGACGATGGCGCCAAGGTGCTGCTCAACACCAACTCGGCCTTCGCCAGCGATGTGCAGGGCGGCCGCCAGGTTGCCCGCCTGCTGCAGGGCGAGGCGTACTTCCAGGTACCCGGCAGCAGCCAGCCACCGTTGGAAGTGCGGGCCGGCCCCTTGCGCGCCAGCGTGCGCGACACCGACTTCGCCGTGCGCTACCTCGACGGCGAGGCCCAGGTCCGCGTGCAACGCGGCGATGTCGACCTGCAGGCGGCGAGCGACCAGCGCATCCGCCTCAGCGCCGGCGACAGCATCAGCGTCGGGCCCAAGGGTTTCAGCGAACGCCAGCGGGCGGACATGCACAAGGACCTGGCCTGGGTCGAAGGCCGCCTGGTGTTCGAGAACTGCCCGCTGAGCCAGGTGCTGGCGGAAGTCCGTCGCTACTACCCCGGCTGGATCATCAGCCGCAATGCCGAGCTGGAGCAGGTCGCGGTCACCGGCAACTACCGCCTCGATCAGCCCCTGGAGACCCTGCGTGCCCTCGCCCATATCACCTCGGCGCAACTGCACGAGTACCCTGCGCTGGTGATTCTCAACTGATCTGAAAGTTTTTTTACGCGATCGCTGCCTGTCACCCGTCTCGTTATAGCCAATACGATTGATTCTCGTTCGAAAACGAGAACAAGTACCTGCCTATAACCCCTCGCGCGACAGGGAGCGCTCTCGATGCCCACAGGTCAAACCCGCCCGTCCTCTTCCACCCGCCGTCACGGGCAATTGTCCCTGTTGACCCTGGCATTGCTCGCCAGCGGCGCCTGCAGCCTGCCGGCGCTGGCCGCGGAACCGGCCCAGGCGAGCAGCCCGCGCATGGGTGACTACCGCTTCGCCATTGCCCAGCAACCGCTGGTCGAGGCCATCAACGCCTTCAGCCAGGTGACCGGTTGGCAGGTCGGTTTCAGCGCCGAGCTGGCCGATGGCGTCGCCTCGCCCGGTGTGCAGGGCTCGCTGGCGCCGGAAGCGGCGCTACAGCGCCTGTTGCGTGGTACCGGGCTGAGCTACCGCAAGATCGGCAACGGCAACGTGGTGCTCGAGCGCCAGTCCGCCGGCAACGCCATCGCCCTGCAGCAGATGACCGTCAGCGCCACCCGCAGCGCCCAGGACGTCAGCCAGGTGCCGAGCACCGTCAGCGTGCAGACCCGCGAGCAACTGGATCGGCAGAACGTCAACGACATCAAGCAGCTGGTGCGCTACGAGCCCGGGGTGTCGGTGTCCGGCACCGGCCAGCGCAGCGGCCTGAACGGCTACAACATCCGCGGTATCGATGGCGATCGGGTCCTGACCCAGGTGGACGGCGTATCGATCCCCGACAGCTTCTTCTATGGCCCCTATGCACAGACCCAGCGCAACTATGTCGACCCTGAGATCGTCAAGCGCGTGGAGATCCTGCGAGGCCCCGCTTCGGTGCTGTATGGCAGCAACGCCATCGGCGGTGCGGTCAGCTACTTCACCCTCGACCCCGAAGACATCATCAAACCTGGCCAGGACGTCGGCGCACGCCTGAAGACCGGCTATAGCTCCGCCGACGAGAGCTGGCTGACATCCGCTACCGTCGCGGGGCGCCAAGGCGATTTCGACGGTCTGTTGCACCTGAGCCAGCGCAACGGCCACGAAACCGACGCGTACGGCGAGCACGGCGGCACCGGCCTGTCGCGCAGCAAGGCCAACCCGGAGGACGTGCGCACCACCAACGTGCTGGCCAAGCTGGGCTGGAACTATGCAGATGACGCACGACTGGGCCTGACGTACGAGCGCTACAAGGACGATCGCGACCAGAGTGTACCGAGCGCCGTCGGCGGTCCGTTCATTCCCGGCTTCCCGGCGATGAACTCCTATCGCGCACGCCAAGGCAACGACACCGTTACCCGCGAACGCTTCGGCATCAATCACCAGTTCGGCCTCGACAGCCTGCTGGCCGATAACGTCAAGTGGAGCTTGAACTACCAGATCGCCAAAACCGACCAGACCACCGAAGAGCTCTACTTCGCGCGCGGCCGGCAGGTGGACCGCGAGCGCCAGACCACCTACAAGGACCGCCAGTGGGTGTTCGACGCGCAATTGGACAAATCCTTCGACATCGGGGCGACCGAACACCTGCTGACCTACGGCACCACGCTCAAGCGCGAGAAGATCACCGGCGCGCGCAGTGGTACCGGCATCTGCCTCAACGTTGGCGGAAGTTGCCGCGCCATCGGCCAAATCAGCGCGGACGATACCCAGGCGCGCGTCAGTGATTTCCCGGACCCGACCGTCGACACCTACAGCCTGTTCGCCCAGGACGAAATCCGCTGGAACCAGTGGACCTTCCTGCCCGGCCTTCGTTACGACTACACCCGGCTTGACCCGCACATGACCGACGAATACCTGCTGGGGCTGCAGAACGGCGCCGCCGCCCCTGCAAGCAACGTGGATGACTCGGCAAAGAAATGGCACCGCGTTTCGCCCAAGCTCGGCGTGACCTATGCCTTCAATGATCACTACACCTGGTACGGCCAGTATGCCGAGGGTTTCCGCACCCCGACCGCCAAGGCACTGTACGGGCGTTTCGAGAACCTCGCGGGCGGCTATGTGGTCGAGCCCAACTCGAGCCTGGAACCGGAAAAGAGCAAGAGCTACGAAACCGGCCTGCGCGGCAACTTCGATGCCGGCAACTTCGATGTGGCGGTGTTCTACAACAAGTATCGCGACTTCATCAACGAAGATGCCGTGCAGTCCACCAACCTGGGCTCGACATTCCAAGCCAACAACATCAAGCACGCCACCATCAAGGGCGCGGAAATCAAGGGCCGCCTGAACCTTGACCATTTCGGCGCAGCCGAAGGCCTGTACTCCATCGCCTCGGTGGCTTACGCCTATGGCCGAAACAACGACACCGGCCAACCCCTCAACAGCGTCAACCCGCTGACGGGCGTGTTCGGCCTGGGCTACGAGCAGGTGGACTATGGCACCCAGCTGAGCTGGACCGTGGTCAAGCGCAAGAACCGCGTGGACGACACCCAGTTCTTCGCCCCCGACGGCTCCAGCTCGGAGTTCCGCACACCGGGCTACGGCGTGCTCGACCTGACCGGGTTCTACCGGATCACCGACGACCTGACCATCAACGGCGGTCTGTACAACCTGACCGACAAGAAGTACTGGCAGTGGGATGACGTGCGCAAGTACGCCAGCGTAGGCAACAACACCGGGGTCAGCGAGGCGGCCGTCACCCAACCGGCCAACCTGGATCGCCTGACCGCACCGGGGCGCAACTTCGCCATCAACCTGGTATGGGATATCTGATCACTCGAAATCGGCCTTACCACCATCGCGGGTCAAGCCCGCTCCCACAGGTCCCGCGTGGTACCTGCAGGAGCAGGCTTGCCCCGCGAAGGCCCTGACACCGCCCTATGAGAATGATTTCACTTTGCAGGTGAGGTTTTTTTACTGTCCTGCGTCTTCTCTTTCGTCTTGTCACTAGACAGCCCCATTTCCCAAGGATGCCCCCATGACCGCCTCGTCCACCGAACGCGCCGCCCTGCGCTCCCAGCGCCTGAACCAGGTCACCCACGCCCCGCACACCGAGCTCGACGCCCTGGTCAAGTCGCACAAGCCGTTCGACAGTCGCGAAAGCTTCGCCCGCTTCGTGGTTGCCCAGTACCTGTTCCAGTCCGAACTGCAAGCGCTGTACACCGACCCGCAGCTGATCGCCATCGTCCCTGACCTGGCCGAGCGCTGCCGCGCCGAACAGGCCCGCCTGGACCTGGCCGACCTCGACACCGAAGTGCCCGCGCCGTTCGCCGGCGCCCTGCAGAACCCGAGCCTGGGCGAGGCCCTGGGCTGGATCTTCGTCTCCGAAGGCTCCAAACTGGGCGCCGCGTTCCTGATCAAGCGTGCCGTGGCCCTGGAACTGTCCGAGACCTTCGGTGCCCGTCACCTGGGCGAGCCGGCCGGTGGCCGCGCCGAAGGCTGGAAGCAGTTCACCCGTATCCTGGACAGCCTGGAACTGTCGCCCGAGGAAGACGCCGCCGCCGAGCGTGGCGCGGTCGCCGCCTTCGAGCGCTTCACCGAGCTGCTCAAGCACGCCTACGCCACCGACGCCGCGCTGGCCTGACACGCTTTACCCCGGCCGCCTGCGGGCGGCCACATCGTTGCAGTGAGACCATGACCCGAATCGCCCGCTCGAAACTGTCCCGCCTGCTCTATGCGATCCTCGCCTACGTCAGCCTGGGGATAGGCCTCGTGGCCATCGTCATCCCCGGTCTGCCCACCACCGAATTCATCCTCCTTGCCGCCTGGGCCGCCACCCGCAGCTCGCCGCGCCTGTCGGCCTGGCTGGAGAACCATCGCCTGTTCGGGCCGATCCTGTACAACTGGCGCAACGGCAAGGTGATCCAACGCCGCGCCAAGGTCAGCGCGACCCTCAGCATGCTGCTGTGCGCCGGCCTGATGCTGACGTTCCTCGAACACCGCTGGCCGGTGTTCCTCGCCATCGGCGGCATGACCCTGGGCAACCTGTGGATCTGGTCGCGCCCGGAACGCCCGACCCCACGAGGTTCCGTCGAACTGCAAGGTTGATTCATTTGCGTCACGGCGCCAGATGTACTGCAATGGGATCCTCTCAGGAGGACCCTGCATGCGGCCGTTGCTCGACACCATTGCCCACGCCCTGACACTCGACGCCGCTGCCGTGCGCTGGCACGGTATCGGCGCCCTGCCCTGCGCGTTCGCCGTCACCGGCCTGGCCTCGGCCAGTTTCGCGGCCTGCGGCCTGGCCCTGGCCGACCTGCTGCAAGGCCAGCTGCGCAACGGCCCGCAAGTCAGCGTCGACCGCCGCCTGGCGTCGTTCTGGTTCGGCACCAGCCTGCGCCCCCTGGGCTGGGAGCCACCGCCGTTGTGGGACGCCATCGCCGGCGACTACAAGGCCCGGGATGGCTGGATACGCCTGCACACCAATGCCCCCCATCATCGCGCCGCAGCCTTGCAGGTGCTGGACTGCCCTGCCGACCGGGCCAGCGTGGCCAGCCACGTGCTCGCATGGGATGCCGACACGCTGGAAAGCGCCATCGTCGCCAACGGTGGCTGCGCGGCGCGGATGCGGGGTTGGCAGGAGTGGTGCGCTCATCCTCAAGGCCAGGCGGTGAATCGCGAGCCGCTGATCCTGCGCGAACCTCACACGGGCGCGCCGCTTGCCTGGCAAGGCAGCGAGGCCAGGCCGCTTCGCGGGATCAAGGTGCTCGACCTCACCCGCATTCTCGCGGGCCCGATTGCCACGCGCCTGCTGGCCGGTTTTGGCGCCGATGTGCTGCGCCTCGACCCGCCCGACTGGGAAGAGCCGGCGGTCGCCGCCGAAGTCACGCTGGGAAAACGCTGTGCACGCCTTGACCTGCGTACAACCGACGGCAAGCGGATTTTCCTGCAGCTGCTGGCCGAGGCCGATGTGCTGGTTCACGGCTACCGCGCCGATGCCCTCGAGCACCTGGGGCTCGGCGCGCAACAACGCCGCCGGCTCAACCCCGGGCTGATCGATGTAAGCCTCAATGCCTACGGCTGGAGCGGCCCCTGGCGGGATCGGCGCGGTTTCGACAGCCTGGTGCAGATGAGCACCGGCATCGCCCGCGAAGGCATGCGTTGGCGGCAGACGGACCGGCCAGTGCCATTGCCGGTGCAGGCGCTGGATCATGCCACGGGGTATCTGATGGCCGCCGAGGCAATCCGGGCGCTGGGCGAGCGACTGCGCAGCGGCATGGGCTGCCGGGCCCGATTGTCGCTGGCGCGGACCGCGAAGTTGCTGGTCGAGCGAGGGACGATGGAGGAAGACCTGCCGTTGGCGGCGGAGTCACCCGAGGATCTCGCCCCCACCATCGAACGCACGGCCTGGGGCGAAGCCCAGCGAATCAGCGGGCCGTTGAAAGTGGGCGAAGCGTTGATGGGCTGGGAACGAGGAGCATCGCAACTGGGCTCGGCGCAGGCGCGGTGGTAACGGATCAACCGCGATGCTCTAGAGACTCAACAACCCCGAATACAACGCGTATGCCGCCAACCCCGCCCCGGCCAGCACGGCAGCGAATATCAGCCGCTCCCAGCGTGTGAACAATACCTGTCCCTGCTCGCGCTTGGCCCGGGCGAACAGGATCACCCCGGGGGCATAGAGCAATGCCGACAGCAACACATACTTGAGTCCGCCGGCATACAGCAGCCAGATGGCATACAACAGGGCAACCCCCGCCACCAGCAGATCCTTGCGCCGCACGTCCGCCTGCCCCTGATAGCCCTCGCCACGCACGACCAGCAGCACAGCGTAGGCCGCCGACCAGAAATACGGCACCAGGATCATCGACGACGCCAGGTAGATCAGGCTGGTATAGGTGCCCGCCGAAAACAGCGTGATCAGCAGGAACCCCTGGATCATCACATTGGTCAGCCACAGGGCGTTGGCCGGTACCTGGTTGGCGTTCTCCCGCGCTAGGAAGCGCGGCATGGTCTTGTCACGAGCCGTGGCGAAGAGAATCTCCGCGCACAGCAGCGCCCACGACAACAAGGCGCCCAGCAGCGACACCGCCAGGCCGATGCTGATCAGCAACGCCCCCCACGGCCCGACGATATGCTCGAGCACCGACGCCAGCGAAGGGTTCTGCAGTCCCGCCAGTTCCGGCTGGGTCATCACCCCCAGCGACAGCACGTTGACCAGCACCAGCAGCGCCAGCACGCCGAGAAAGCCGATCACGGTGGCCTTGCCCACATCCGAACGACGCAGCGCGCGCCCCGAGTAGACACTGGCGCCCTCGATACCGATGAACACGAACACCGTCACCAGCATCATGTTGCGCACCTGCTCCAGCACGCTGCCGAACTGTGGATTGCTCAGGCCCCAGATATCGCGGGTGAAGATATCGGCGCGAAAGGCCACGGCGGCGATCACGATGAAGATCAGCAACGGCACGACCTTGGCCACGGTGGTCACCTGGTTGATGAACGCCGCCTCCTTGATTCCGCGCAATACCAGGAAATGCACCGCCCACAGCAGCAGCGAGGCGCAGCCGATGGCCACCGGCGTGTTGCCTTCGCCAAACACTGGGAAGTAGAAACCCAGGGTACTGAACAACAGCACGAAATAGCCGACGTTGCCCAGCCAGGCGCTGATCCAGTAACCCCAGGCCGAAGAGAATCCCATGTAGTCGCCGAACCCGGCCTTGGCATAGGCATAGACCCCCGAATCCAGTTCGGGCTTGCGGTTGGCCAGGGTCTGGAAGACGAAGGCCAGCGCCAGCATGCCCACCGCGGTGATGCCCCAGCCGATCAGCACCGCGCCGACATCGGCACGCGCGGCCATGTTCTGCGGCAACGAGAAGATCCCGCCACCGATCATCGAGCCGACCACCAGCGCGATCAGCGCGCCAAGGCGCAGCTTTTGTCCGGGTTCGCTCATGGAGTTCCTCGTGCGCGGGCGCGCGTAAACGAATTGGGCAACAGCGATATTACAAGTTTCTTATTAAATCAAGCCATTAAAGCTATAGCACTCATAACTGCGCTGTCTATAGCCGCCACCTGTTAAAAGTGACAGTTGTCGATTGTTTCGCGGATCGCCTAAACCTGTCGCTGTTTACTGTGAAAAATTTGCGAAACGCCTAAAAGGGTCTAACTTCACAGTTCGCAGGCAAAACGGATCGTTTGCCCCAGTTGGACACGGAGGTGCCAGTGCGCAAGGCCTGCAGCAGAGTTGTCGGCATCCTCCAGGAGACGCGTGAAGGATTTTTCATACCTTCATGCGGGCATGAACTGATCTAAGTCAGCTAATGATCCCGGCGTCAGATTTATTCTGAAGCCAACTTTCTCCTGGTACGGAGTCGTTAAATGTCTGATTCTCCCGGAAAACTAAAACTTGGTGCACTCGTTGCACTTGTCGTCGGCTCGATGATTGGCGGCGGGATCTTCTCGTTGCCGCAGAACATGGCCGCCAGCGCCGGCGTCGGTGCCGTGCTGATCGGCTGGGCCATCACCGCGGTGGGCATGCTCACCCTCGCCTTCGTCTTCCAGACCCTGGCCAACCGCAAACCCGATCTCGATGGCGGGGTGTACGCCTACGCCAAGGCCGGATTCGGTGACTACATGGGCTTTTCCTCGGCCTGGGGCTACTGGATCAGTGCCTGGCTGGGCAACGTCGGTTACTTCGTGCTGCTGTTCAGCACCCTGGGGTACTTCTTCCCGGTCTTCGGTGAGGGCAACACCCCGGCGGCGGTGATCGGCGCCTCGATCCTGCTGTGGGCCGTGCACTTCCTGGTACTGCGCGGGATCAAGGAAGCGGCGTTCATCAACCTGGTCACCACCGTGGCGAAGGTCGTGCCGCTGGCGCTGTTCGCCCTGATCTGCCTGTTCGCCTTCAAGCTCGATGTGTTCACCGCCGACATCTGGGGCGTGGGCACGCCGGAGCTGGGCAGCGTGATGAACCAGGTGCGCAACATGATGCTGGTCACCGTCTGGGTGTTCATCGGCATCGAGGGCGCAAGCATCTTCTCGTCCCGTGCGGAAAAACGCTCCGACGTCGGCAAGGCCACGGTCATCGGCTTCGTCACCGTGCTGCTGTTCCTGGTGCTGGTCAACGTACTGTCGCTGGGGGTGATGACCCAGCCGGAACTGGCCAAGCTGCAGAACCCGTCGATGGCCGCCGTGCTCGAGCATGTGGTCGGCCACTGGGGCGCGGTGCTGATCAGCGTCGGCCTGATCATCTCGTTGCTGGGGGCCCTGCTGTCGTGGGTGCTGCTGTGCGCCGAGATCATGTTCGCCGCCGCGAAAGACCACACCATGCCGGAGTTCCTGCGCCGCGAGAACGCCAACCACGTGCCGGCCAACGCCCTGTGGCTGACCAACGCCATGGTGCAGATCTTCCTGGTCATCACCCTGTTCTCCAACAGCACCTACCTGTCGCTGATCTACCTGGCCACCTCGATGATCCTGGTGCCCTACCTGTGGTCGGCGGCCTACGCCTTCCTGCTGGCCTGGCGCAACGAGACCTACGAACAGGCCCTGGCCGAACGCAAGAAAGACCTGATCATCGGCGGCATCGCCCTGCTGTACGCCATCTGGCTGCTGTACGCCGGCGGCGTGAAATACCTGCTGCTCTCGGCCCTGCTCTACGCCCCTGGCGCGATCCTGTTCGCCAAGGCCAAGCGCGAGGTCGGCCAACCGATCTTCACCAGCGTGGAAAAACTGATCTTCGCCGCCGTGGTCGCGGGCGCCCTGGTGGCGGCCTATGGCCTGTACGACGGTTTCCTGACTCTCTGAACCCCACGTCTTCGCTTTACAGGAGGATTCACCATGTCCACTGAGAAACAGCAATACGGCGTCCACTCCGAAGCCGGCAAACTGCGCAAAGTGATGGTCTGCAGCCCGGGCCTTGCGCACAAGCGCCTGACCCCGAGCAATTGCGACGAACTGCTGTTCGACGATGTGATCTGGGTCGACCAGGCCAAACGCGACCATTTCGATTTCGTCACCAAGATGCGCGAGCGCGGTGTCGATGTGCTGGAAATGCACAACCTGCTGACCGACATCGTCCAGCAGCCCGAGGCGCTGAAGTGGATTCTCGATCGCAAGATCACCTCCGACACCGTCGGCGTCGGCCTCACCAACGAAGTGCGCAGCTGGCTCGAAGGCCTGGAGCCGCGCCACCTGGCCGAGTTCCTGATCGGCGGCGTGGCCGGCCAGGACCTGCCGCAGAGCGAAGGCGCCGACGTGATCAAGATGTACAACGACTACCTCGGCCACTCCAGCTTCATCCTGCCGCCGCTGCCCAACACCCAGTTCACCCGTGACACCACCTGCTGGATCTACGGTGGCGTGACGCTGAACCCGATGTACTGGCCGGCGCGACGCCAGGAAACCCTGCTGACCACCGCCATCTACAAGTTCCACAAGGAGTTCACCAACGCCGACTTCCAGGTCTGGTACGGCGACCCGGACAAGGACCATGGCAACGCCACCCTCGAAGGCGGCGACGTAATGCCGATCGGCAAGGGCGTGGTCCTGATCGGCATGGGCGAGCGCACCTCGCGCCAGGCCATCGGCCAGCTGGCGCAGAACCTGTTCGCCAAGGGCGCGGTGGATAAGGTCATTGTCGCCGGCCTGCCGAAATCCCGCGCCGCGATGCACCTGGACACCGTGTTCAGCTTCTGCGACCGCGACCTGGTCACGGTCTTCCCGGAAGTGGTGAAAGAAATCGTGCCGTTCATCATCCGCCCGGACGAAAGCAAACCGTACGGCATGGACGTGCGCCGCGAGAACAAGTCGTTCATCGAGGTGGTCGGCGAGCACCTGGGGGTCAAGCTGCGCGTGGTCGAGACCGGCGGCAACAGCTTCGCCGCCGAGCGCGAACAGTGGGACGACGGCAACAACGTGGTGGCCGTGGAACCCGGCGTGGTCATCGGCTATGACCGCAACACCTACACCAACACCCTGCTGCGCAAGGCCGGCATCGAGGTCATCACCATCAGCGCCGGCGAACTGGGCCGAGGCCGCGGCGGCGGCCACTGCATGACCTGCCCGATCGTGCGCGACCCTATCGACTACTAAAACGTCCATCCCCCGGCCGCACCTACCCGGTGGCGGCCGGGCCGATCACCGAATCCAAGGAGAACCGTCATGGCGTTCAACATCCACAACCGTAACCTGCTCAGCCTCGAACATCACACCACCCGCGAGCTGCGCTACCTGCTGGACCTGTCCCGCGACCTCAAGCGCGCCAAGTACACCGGCACCGAGCAGCAGCACCTGAAGGGCAACAATATCGCCCTGATCTTCGAGAAGACCTCGACCCGCACCCGCTGCGCCTTCGAAGTCGCCGCCTATGACCAGGGCGCCAACGTCACCTACATCGACCCCAATTCCTCGCAGATCGGCCACAAGGAAAGCATGAAGGACACCGCCCGCGTGCTCGGGCGCATGTACGACGCCATCGAGTACCGTGGCTTCAAGCAGGAGATCGTCGAAGAGCTGGCCAAGTTCGCCGGCGTGCCGGTGTTCAACGGCTTGACCGACGAGTACCACCCGACCCAGATGATCGCCGACGTGCTGACCATGCGCGAGCACAGCGACAAGCCGCTGCACGACATCAGCTACGCCTACCTGGGCGACGCCCGCAACAACATGGGCAACTCGCTGCTGCTGATCGGCGCCAAGCTCGGCATGGACGTGCGCATCGCCGCGCCCAAGGCGCTGTGGCCCCATGACGACCTGGTCGAGCGCTGCCAGAAATACGCCGAGGAAAGCGGCGCGCGCATCACCCTGACCGAAGACCCGAAAGCCGCGGTCAAGGGCGTGGACTTCGTGCACACCGACGTGTGGGTATCGATGGGCGAGCCGGTCGAGGCCTGGGGCGAGCGCATCAAGCAACTGCTGCCCTACCAGGTGAACAAGGAGCTGATGAAAGCCACCGGCAACCCACGGACCAAGTTCATGCACTGCCTGCCGGCGTTCCACAACTCCGATACCAAGGTCGGCAAGCAGATCGCCGAACAGTATCCGCACCTGGCCAACGGCATCGAAGTGACCGATGACGTGTTCGAGTCGCCGGCGTGCATCGCCTTCGAGCAGGCGGAAAACCGCATGCACACGATCAAGGCGATCCTGGTTTCGACCCTGGCTGATCTCTGACAGCGGCCTGAGACTCTGTGGGAGCCGGCTTGCCGGCTCCCACAGGTCCCGACCAGACCATCACATTTGCGCCAAAGGACATTTCCCATGCGTATCGTTGTTGCATTGGGCGGCAACGCCCTGCTGCGTCGCGGCGAGCCCATGACCGCTGACAACCAGCGCGCCAATATCCGCACCGCCACCGAACAGATCGCCAAGATTCACCCAGGCAACGAACTGGTCATCGCCCACGGCAACGGCCCGCAGGTCGGCCTGCTGTCGCTCCAGGGCATGGCGTACAAGCCCGACGAGGCATATCCGCTGGACGTGCTCGGTGCCGAGACCGAGGGCATGATCGGCTACATGATCGAGCAGGAACTGGGCAACCTGCTGGCCTTCGAAGTGCCGTTCGCCACCCTGCTCACCCAGGTCGAAGTGGACGCCAACGACCCCGCGTTCAAGGACCCGACCAAGTTCATCGGCCCGGTCTACGACAAGGCAGAAGCCGAGCGCCTGGCCAAGGAAAAAGGCTGGGTGGTCAAGGCCGACGGCGACAAGTACCGCCGCGTGGTGGCCAGCCCGAAACCCAAGCGCATCTTCGAGATCCGCCCGATCAAGTGGCTGCTGGAAAAGAACAGCATCGTGATTTGCGCGGGCGGTGGCGGCATCCCCACCATGTACGATGAAAACCGCAAGCTCAAAGGCATCGAAGCGGTGATCGACAAGGACCTGTGCTCGGCGCTGCTGGCCGAACAGCTGGAGGCCGACCTGCTGATCATCGCCACCGACGTCGACGCGGCGTACATCGACTTCGGCAAGCCGACCCAGAAGGCCATTGCCCAGGCCCACCCGGACGAGCTCGAGAAGCTGGGCTTCGCCGCCGGCTCCATGGGGCCGAAGGTGCAAGCCGCCTGCGACTTCGCCCGGCACACCGGCAAGGTGGCGGTAATCAGCTCGCTGGAGAACATCGAGGATATCGTCAAGGGCACCGCCGGCACTCGGGTTTCCACTCAGAAGCCAGGCATCAGCTACCGTTGAATGCAGTTGGCGGGTGCCAGTCGCCCGCCGTTTTCAACCTTCCGAAGGAGTCTGCCATGGCCAAGTACGAGCCCGGTCATGTACACATCGAGCGCATGGCGCTGAACAACAACGACCACAGCTACGACCTCAATATCGAATACGAAAGGGCAACGGACCCCAGCGAAGGCAGCGGCATCCAGTTCCGCATGCATGGCAGCATCGAGGGCAAGCCGGTCGACGAGAAGTTTTTCCTGGCCAAGGACCAGGTACTGCCGAGCTTTCTCATGCACCTGAGCCGCAAGGCCCAGTCCTACCTGCCACCGCCGAAGAAATTCGAGAACCTGAACTCGCCGCACACGCTCTACGACTTCATGTTCGAAGACATTCGCGAAAAGCTGAACGTGAAATCCGGCGACCCGATCGACCCCGAGCATCTCGAGTAATTGCTGGGGCTGCTGCGCAGCCCTTTCGCGACACAAGGCCGCTCCTACAGGTATCTCACCGCTTATGGATACGGTGCTTTACCTGTGGGAGCGGCCTTGTGTCGCGAAAGGGGCGCACAGCGCCCCCGGCAATGTTGGGTTGGTCACGGCTCCCAAGGCATACTACGGCCTCCCTCGGCCATAATTGCCCTCCATGCGTATCCACGTCAGCTTCATCGACCGCGTCGGCATCACCCAGGAAGTCCTGGCCCTGCTCGGTGCCCGCCACCTCAACCTCGATGCCGTGGAGATGGTCCCGCCGAACGTCTACATCGATGCCCCGACGCTCAGCCCCGCCGTGCTCGAGGAACTCCACGACGCGCTGTTCGAAGTGCACGGCGTGCAGTCGGTGCAAGTGGTCGACATCCTCCCCGGCCAGCGCCGTCACCTGCAGCTCGATGCCCTGCTCGCCGCCATGAGCGACCCGGTGCTGGCGGTGGACAGCGCGGGCAAGGTGCTGCTGGCCAACCCGGCGCTGATCGCCCTGTGCGGGCGAGAATCGGCCGGACGCTCGGTGGGCGAGCTGTTCGGCGACCCCGACCTGCTCCAGGCCCTGCTGGACAACAACTTCCACCTGCCCATGCGCGAGATGCAGCTCAATGGCCAGAGCCTGCTGCTGGACGCCACGCCGATCACCAACGCCGGTGGGCTGCTGACGCTGTACCCACCGAACCGCATGGGCGAACGGCTTTCGGCGCTGCACCATGACCATGCCGAAGGCTTCGACGCCATGCTCGGCGACTCCCCGGCCATCCGCACGCTCAAGGCGCGCGCGCTGCGCGTGGCGGCCCTCGACGCGCCCTTGCTGGTGCATGGCGAGACCGGCACCGGCAAGGAACTGGTGGCCCGCGCCTGTCATGCCATCAGCAGCCGTCATGGCGCGCCGTTCCTGGCGCTCAACTGCGCGGCACTGCCCGAGAGCCTGGCCGAAAGCGAACTGTTCGGCTACGCCCCCGGTGCCTTCACCGGCGCACAGCGCGGCGGCAAACCCGGGTTGATGGAGCTGGCCAACCAGGGCACGGTGTTCCTCGACGAGATCGGCGAGATGTCGCCTTACCTGCAGGCCAAGCTCCTGCGCTTTCTCAGCGACGGCAGCTTCCGTCGCGTCGGTGGCGACCGCGAAGTGAAGGTGGATGTGCGCATCATCAGCGCCACCCACCGTGACCTGGAACGCATGGTGGGCGAAGGAACCTTCCGCGAAGACCTGTTCTACCGCCTCAACGTGCTCAACCTGCAGGTGCCGCCGCTGCGCGAGCGCGGCCAGGACATTCTCTCGCTGGCGCACTTCTTCATGCGCCAGGCCTGCACCCAGATCCAGCGCCCGCCCTGCCGCCTGGCCCCGGCCACGCATCCGGCGCTGCTGGCCAACCCCTGGCCGGGCAACGTACGCCAACTGCAGAACGTGATCTTCCGCGCCGCGGCCATCTGCGAGAGCACTGTGGTGAACATCGGCGACCTGGACATCGCCGGCACCTCGGTGGCTCGCGGCCAGGAAGGCGAGGTGGCGAGCCTGGAGCGGGCGGTCGCCGATTTCGAACGCGAACTGCTGGAGCGCCTGTATGCCAGCTACCCTTCGACCCGGCAGTTGGCCGCACGCCTGCAGACATCGCATACCGCCATTGCCCAGCGTTTGCGCAAGTACGGCATTCCCAACAAGGGCTGATCGTCGCTGCGCGGATACGCCTCATGAGCACATAAGAAAAACCTGGAAGGCCTTTCAGAATCCCCCTACGAGCCAACTAATACTTTCCGAAACCTGCCACGTACCATGTCGACGCTGTCCGGGAGGCGCCTCAGATCCGCCTCTGCACCTTGACGAAGAGTACGTTGAATGCTTGAACTCGATTTTTACGGAACACTGGTGGCCGCCTCGCTGGTCCTCCTGCTGGGGCGCGGCCTGGTCAAACGCATCGGCTTTTTGCGCACCTACAACATTCCCGAACCGGTCGCCGGAGGCCTGATAGTCGCACTTGTCCTGCTGGGCCTGCGCAGCTTCGAAATCCAGGTCCAGTTCGATACGTCATTGCAGTCGCCGTTGATGCTGGCGTTCTTCGCCACCATCGGCCTCAACGCCGATATCGCCAGCCTGAAGAAAGGCGGACGCGTCGTCGCCACGTTCCTGCTGGTCGTCGCCGGACTGCTGCTGGTGCAGAACGCCATGGGCATCGGACTGGCCAAGGTATTGGGGCTCGACCCGTTGATGGGCCTGCTGTCCGGCTCGATCTCCCTGTCGGGTGGCCACGGCACGAGCGCCGCCTGGGGCGCGACCTTCAGTGAAACCTACGGCCTGGCCTCCGCCACCGAACTGGCGATGGCCTGCGCGACGTTTGGCCTGGTACTGGGTGGCCTGATCGGTGGCCCGGTCGCCCGCCTGCTGGTCAAAGGCATCCAGACGCCCGGCATCGAGCAGGAAATGCCGCGACTGCCAAAAGGCTTCGAGCAACCGAACAAGGAGCGCCTGATCACCCCTCTTTCCCTGGTTGAGACCATCGCCCTGATCGCTGTCAGCCTGCTGGCCGGCTCGCTGCTGAACGGCCTGCTCCTGGGGACTGCCTTCGAACTGCCGACGTTCGTCTGCGTGCTGTTCGTCGGCGTGCTGCTGCGCAACGCGCTTTCGGCACTGGGCCTGTACCAGGTGTTCGAGCGGGAGGTTTCGGTGCTGGGCAATGTCAGCCTGTCGCTGTTCCTGGCGATCGCCCTGATGTCGTTGAAACTGTGGGACCTGGCGTCGCTGGCCTTGCCGTTCCTGATACTTCTGGCGACGCAGACACTGGTCATGGCGCTGTTCGCGATCTTCGTGACGTTCAGGGTGATGGGGCGCAACTACGATGCGGCGGTACTGGCCGCCGGGCACTGCGGCTTCGGTCTCGGCGCCACGCCGACGGCCATCGCCAACATGCAGGCCGTCACGCAACGCTATGGGCCTTCGCAGCTGGCCTTTCTCGTCGTGCCCATGGTGGGGGCGTTCTTCATCGACATCATCAACGTCATCGTGATCAAGCTGTATCTGGCTCTTCCGCTGTTCAGCGCCGGTTGAGGACACCTTCGTATTGAAATCGATACACCGTATCGAAATCACTACACACTCATCCGGATACGTCTACGCAAGGGCTTGATCCCACAACGCTTTACAATCCAGGCCCTTGTGTATCGATTTCGTTCCATAACGATGCAACCCATTTTTCAAAAAACATTTAACTAACTGATAAATAAGGATTTTTATAGACTGGCCGCATTATTGCTATGGGAATTCCAACCTTAAGAGCGTGGCTCAACCACGCCCAACGCCCCCTGCTTCCCGAGGAATTCCCATGAGCGAGTTGCGTTTCACCGAAGATCACGAATGGCTGCGCGTCGAAGCCGACGGCAGCGTCACCGTGGGCATCACCGCCTACGCCCAGAACGCCCTCGGCGACGTGGTCTATGTGCAACTGCCGGAGCTGCAGCAGTACGACAAGGGCGCCGAAGCCTCCACCGTGGAATCGGTCAAGGCCGCCAGCGGCGTGTACATGCCCCTGAGCGGTGAAGTGGTCGCCGTCAACGACGGGCTCAACGACAGCCCCGAACGGGTCAACGAAGACCCGCTGGGCGAAGGCTGGTTCTTCCGCTTCATCCCCGCCGACATGAGCGACGTAGCCAAACTGCTCGACCAGGACGCCTACGACCGCCTGATCAAAGCCAACGACGACGCCTGAGGAACCGGACCATGACCATCAACCTCGGCACCGCCAACGAATTCATCGCCCGTCACATCGGCCCGCGCGCCGCTGACGAACAAACCATGCTCACCACGCTGGGCTTCGACTCGCTGGAAGCGATGACCGCCGCGGTCATTCCCGACAGCATCAAGGGCACCAGCGTGCTCGGCAGCGAAGACGGCCAGAGCGAGGCCAACGCCCTCGCCGCGCTGAAAGCCATCGCCGGCAAGAACCAGCTGTTCAAGAGCTTCATCGGCCAGGGCTACTACAACACCCATACCCCGGCGCCGATCCTGCGCAACCTCCTGGAAAACCCGGCCTGGTACACCGCGTACACCCCGTACCAGCCGGAAATCTCCCAAGGCCGCCTGGAAGCGCTGTTGAACTTCCAGACCCTGATCAGCGACCTCACCGGCCTGCCGATCGCCAACGCTTCCCTGCTCGACGAAGCCACCGCCGCCGCCGAAGCCATGACCTTCTGCAAGCGCCTGTCGAAGAACAAGGCCAGCCATGCCTTCTTCGCCTCCGTGCACTGCCATCCGCAGACCCTCGACGTGCTGCGCACCCGTGCCGAGCCGCTGGGCATCGATGTGGTGGTGGGCGACGAGCGTGAACTGAGCGATGTCAGCGCCTACTTTGGCGCCCTGCTGCAATACCCGGCCAGCAACGGCGACGTGTTCGACTACCGCGACCTGGTCCAGCGCTTCCACGCCGCAGGCGCCCTGGTAGCCGTGGCCGCCGACCTGCTGGCCCTGACCCTGCTCACCGCGCCCGGCGAATTCGACGCCGACGTGGCCATCGGCAGCGCCCAACGCTTCGGTGTGCCACTAGGCTTCGGTGGCCCGCATGCGGCCTACTTCGCCACCCGTGACGCGTTCAAGCGCGACATGCCGGGCCGCCTGGTCGGCGTGTCGATCGACCGCTTCGGCAAGAGCGCCCTGCGCCTGGCCATGCAGACCCGCGAGCAGCACATCCGCCGCGAGAAGGCCACCAGCAACATCTGCACCGCCCAGGTGCTGCTGGCCAACATCGCCAGCATGTACGCCGTGTACCACGGCCCGGCCGGCCTCAAGCGCATCGCCGAGCGCACCCACGCGCTGACCGCGATCCTGGCCACCGGCCTGACCAAGCTGGGCGTGAAGGTCGTCACCGGCGACTTCTTCGACACCCTGACCCTGGCCACTGGCAGTGGCACCCTCGGCTTGCATGAGAAGGCCCACGCCAACGGCATCAACCTGCGCCAGGTCGACGCCGCCCACCTGGGCCTGTCGCTGGACGAAACCAGCAGCCAGGCCGATGTCGAGGCCCTGTGGCAGCTGTTCGCCGACGGCCAGGCCATTCCGGACTTCGCCGCCCTGGCCAGCACCGTCGCCGCGCGCCTGCCGGCCGCCCTGCTGCGCCAGTCGGCAATCCTCGAACACCCGGTATTCAACCGCTACCACAGCGAAACCGAGCTGATGCGCTACCTGCGCCGCCTGGCCGACAAGGACCTGGCGCTGGACCGCAGCATGATCCCGCTGGGTTCATGCACCATGAAGCTCAACGCCGCCAGCGAGATGATCCCGGTGACCTGGGCCGAGTTCGGCAACCTGCACCCGTTCGCCCCGGCCGAGCAGAGCCAGGGCTACCGGCAGATGACCACCGAGCTGGAGGCCATGCTCTGCGCCGCCACCGGCTACGACGCCGTGTCGCTGCAACCCAACGCCGGCTCGCAAGGCGAGTACGCCGGCCTGCTGGCGATCCGCGCCTACCACCGCAGCCGCGGCGACAGCCACCGCGACATCTGCCTGATTCCGTCCTCGGCCCACGGCACCAACCCCGCCACCGCGCACATGGCTGGCATGCGCGTGGTGGTCACCGCCTGCGACGCCCGCGGCAACGTCGACATCGACGACCTGCGCGCCAAGGCCATCGAGCATCGCGAGCGCCTGGCGGCGATCATGATCACCTACCCGTCGACCCACGGCGTGTTCGAGGAAGCCATCGGCGAAATCTGCGCGATCATCCACGACAACGGCGGCCAAGTGTACATCGACGGCGCCAACATGAACGCCATGGTCGGCCTGTGCGCCCCGGGCAAGTTCGGCGGCGACGTCTCGCACCTGAACCTGCACAAGACCTTCTGCATTCCCCACGGCGGTGGCGGCCCGGGCGTCGGCCCGATCGGCGTCAAGGCGCACCTGGCGCCGTTCCTGCCGGGCCACGCCCGCCTGGAGAACACCACGGGCGCGGTGTGCGCGGCACCGTTCGGCAGCGCCAGCATCCTGCCGATCACCTGGATGTACATTCGCATGATGGGGGGCGCCGGTCTCAAGCGCGCCTCGCAGATGGCGATCCTCAACGCCAACTACATCGCCCGTCGCCTGGAAGAGCACTATCCTGTGCTGTACACCGGCGGCAACGGCCTGGTGGCGCACGAGTGCATCCTCGACCTGCGCCCGCTCAAGGACACCAGCGGCATCAGCGTCGACGACGTGGCCAAGCGCCTGATCGACTTCGGCTTCCACGCCCCGACCATGTCCTTCCCGGTGGCCGGCACGCTGATGATCGAACCGACCGAAAGCGAGTCCAAGGAAGAACTGGACCGTTTCTGCGACGCCATGATCCAGATCCGCCAGGAGATTCGCGCGGTCGAGAATGGCAGCCTGGACAAGGACGACAACCCGCTGAAGAACGCCCCGCACACCGCGGCGGAGCTGGCGGGCGAATGGACCCACGGCTACAGCCGCGAGCAGGCGGTCTATCCGCTGCCGAGCCTGGTGCAAAGCAAGTACTGGCCGCCGGTGGGCCGGGTCGACAACGTGTTCGGCGACCGCAACCTGGTCTGCGCCTGCCCGTCGATCGAGAACTATCAGGACGTCTGAGACGGTCTTGGAAAAACTGGGGCTGCTGCGCAGCCCTTTCGCGACACAAGGCCGCTCCTACAAGGGCGGCACCTATCCCTGTAGGAGCGGCCTTGTGTCGCGAAAGGGCTGCGAAGCAGCCCCGGGATTCCAGCATCGCTACAAAGATCGTGGGGCCGCTTTGCGGGCCTTTCGCGACACAAGGCCGCTCCTACACGGATTGCGTATAGCCTGTGATTGTCTGCTACCAGGCCACCACCTCCCGCCCCCTGACCCGCACCTGCTGCGCCGGCACCCGCGCATGCCACTGCACCACGCCCAACGCCTCGATCTGGAACTGGCTGCGCAGCGTGCGTCCCTCTTCCTCGAACGACAGCTGCAGCACGAAATGTCCACTGTTGAGCAGCAAGCCCTCGCTCAAGCGGGCGAACGTCTCGTCATCCACCGCCCCCAGCGCCTGGCGCAATGCCGCCGCATCCACGTACCCCGCCGCCGGTCGGCCACTGATGATGCGACTGAGCAGCGAACGGGAGAACTGTCCTTCGTACAGGGCCTCCAGCAGCGGCAAATGCTCCAGCCCCAAGGCGTTGGCATTGAGCCGCCAGCCACTGGTCAGAGGTAATGCGCAGAGCATTCGGTAGCGGCCCTGTCGACCACTGTCAGGCTCCAGCAGCAGGTTGAGCTCGCTGGTATCGAGCATCGGCTGGTTGGCCGCCAACCGGGGCGGCTGCTGGCGCAGGTACTGAGCACTCTCGGCCCCTTGCAGGCGCGCATCGCTGTCGGCATCCAGCCAATCGGCCAAGGCATCGACCAGCCGCTCGGCGGCCATGTCGTCACCCAGCAGATGCCGCAGCTGACGCTCGGCCTGCGGGCCATCCTCGCCCAGCAGGGCATTGACGTTGAAGCAGGTGTGCTGGTCGATCACCCGCAACCGCGCCTTGCCCGCGCCGAAGTCATAGTCCAGCGGTTGCCCGCGCAGCGCCTGCCAGAACAGCGGGCTGGCGCGCCATGCCGGGTCTCGCAACGCCTGGGTGGCATAGGCCAACCCGGCCTGCTCCATCGCCCGCGCCTGCACCCGCTGGTGCAGCAGGCGCACCTCGTCCACCTGGCGCCGACCATCCTCCACCAGCCAGGCCAGCCCCGCCGCGAGCATCGCCAGCACCACCAGCACCATCAGCAGTGCCGCGCCCTGTTGTCGCCTGCGCCCCATCCTTGCCTTCCTGTCGCCGGTAAAAAGCGCCAGTCAACACGCCGGTTGTTTCAGCCAGATGGCAGTCATGTGCGCGTCATCTGCGCAGGGCACGATTGGCCTTCCTTTTTCTTTGACCTGACAGGAGTGGTCTTACATGGGTGGCATCGGAATCTGGCAATTGGTGATCGTGCTGCTGATCGTCTTCCTGCTGTTCGGCACCAAGCGTCTCAAGGGGCTGGGCAGTGATGTGGGCGACGCGATCCAGGGCTTTCGCAAGTCCATGGGCGGCACTGCCGACAACAACGTCGAGCAACAACCGCAGGTGCTGAACAATCCGCCGGTACAGCAGGCGCAGACGGATCGTCAGGCCTGATGTTCGAGATCGGCTTCACCGAACTGCTGCTGGTCGGTATCGTCGCCCTGCTGGTGCTCGGTCCCGAGCGCCTGCCGGTGGCGGCGCGCACCCTCGGCCGCGGGCTGGGTCAGGCGCGCCGGGCGATGAATGCCTTGAAGGCGCAGGTGGAACGGGAGATCGACATGCCTGCCCTGGATGCCGCGCCGCTGCAGCGCCTGGAGCAGGAAATCCGCCAGGGCATCCAGCTCGACGCGGCGCCGGCCAATGACGCGACCCCGGTCGCCCACGCCAAGGAGAGCGCCTGATGTCACTCGCCTTCGAACAGGCGGCGTGCATGCCGCTGACCGATCACCTGCGCGATCTGCGAAAACGCCTGGTGCGCTGCCTGCTGGCGATCGCGCTGGTGTTCTGCGGGTTGTTCCCCTTCGCCCAGACGCTGTACACGCAGATC
>NZ_JAOEBG010000024.1 GCF_029836165.1 Pseudomonas sp. GD04091 | reverse complement strand
GCGCGCCCCTTTCGCGACGCAAGGCCGCTCCCACAGAGGGACAGTTCCGTGCGCGACAGCGCAGCCCAAAGGGCTGGGCGATCTCCTACAGAAATTAGCCAAGACGCACTCAATCACCGTCATAGCGGAAATATATTTTGTGCACTAAATATTTGAGCGCAATATTCAGCTCAAGCAGCAAACAGTCACCAACCCCACCCAGCAGAACCCGGAGAACGATCATGACCCTTCGCAAAGCCTTCGCCCTCACCGTCACCACCCTGGCCCTCGGCACCAGCGTCAGCAGCTTCGCCAGCGAAGCCACCCCGTACCGCTACGGCATGGACCTGGACATCGCCAAGGTCGTCAGCCTCGACGCCCCCACCAGCACCCAAGGCCAGACCAGCACCGCCACCCTGACCTACCGCGACAGCAGCGGCCAGCTGCGCGCCGTGAGCTACGTACAACCCACCGTCCTCGCCAACCAGAACTGAGCCACGGCTCGCCCCGCAAAGGAGCTAGAACATGAAACTGTCCCGCACCCTGACCGCCGGCCTGCTGACCCTCGCCGTGAACAGCGCCTTCGCCGCCGGCAGCCCCGGCGTCGAGCACACCACCCAGGGCTTTCTCGACGCCCTGGCCGCCGGGGGTGGCAAGCCGTTGGAAACCCTCTCGCCCAAGGACGCCCGTGCGGTATTGAGCGGCGCCCAGGCCGGAGTGAAGGTCGACCTGTCGGGGATCCGCGTCGAACGCCGGACCATCCAGGCCGACGGCCAGCCGCTGGAGATCCGCGTGGTGCGGCCCGAAGGCGCCAAGGGCGAACTGCCAGTGTTCATGTTCTTCCACGGCGGCGGCTGGGTGCTGGGCGACTACCCCACCCACGAACGCCTGATCCGTGACCTGGTGGTGGGCTCCGGGGCCGCAGCAGTGTACGTCGACTACACGCCATCGCCGGAAGCCAGGTTCCCCACCGCAATCAACCAGGCCTACGCCGCCACCCGCTGGGTCGCCGAGCATGGCCAGGCGATCGGCGTGGACGGCAGCCGCCTGGCGGTGGCCGGCAACAGCGTCGGCGGCAACATGGCCGCGGTAGTGGCACTGAAGGCCAAGGAGGCCGGCACGCCGAAGCTGCGCTTCCAGGCCCTGCTGTGGCCGGTGACCGACGCCAACTTCAACAACGCGTCCTACAACCAGTTCGCCGAAGGTCACTTCCTGACCCGCAACATGATGCAGTGGTTCTGGAACAACTACACCACCGACCCGCGCCAGCGCGACGACATCCACGCCTCGCCGCTGCGCGCCAGCCTGGAACAGTTGAAAGGCCTGCCGCCGGCCCTGGTGCAGACCGCCGAGATGGACGTGCTGCGCGATGAAGGCGAAGCCTACGCCCGCAAACTGGACGCCGCCGGGGTGCCGGTGACCGCCGTGCGCTACAACGGCCTGATCCATGACTACGGCCTGCTCAACGTGCTGAGCACCGTGCCCAGCGTGCGCAGTGCGATGGACCAGGCGGCACAGGCACTGAGAACCCATCTGCAATAAGTGGTCGATCGCCATCGCGGCGGCACGACTTGCCCCGCGATTGATTCAGCAAAGGTCCCACTTTCAGAACGATGCTTCCCGCAGGCCCAGGATTGTCCTGTTTCCCTCTCCACCCGAAAATGCCCGCCTCTTTCATCGATGGCATAAGCTGTTGCATCAAGCGCTGCCGCCCGCAGTTCAAGGAGTCCGAGCAATGCCACACGAAGGCAGCCTTCTACAGACCGCCGTCATCTTCCTCCTCGCCGCCGTGGTCGCCGTGCCTCTGGCCAAGCGCCTGCAGCTGGGCGCCGTACTCGGCTATCTGCTGGCCGGCGTGGCCATCGGCCCGCAGGCCCTGGGCCTGATCCGCGACACCGAAAGCGTCGCGCACATCTCCGAGCTGGGCGTGGTGTTGCTGCTGTTCATCATCGGCCTGGAGCTGTCTCCCCGGCGCCTGTGGTTGATGCGCAAGTCGGTGTTCGGTGTCGGCGCCGCGCAGGTGGTCCTGACCGGCGCGGCGCTCGGCGCCATCGCCCTGTTCGGTTTCAGCCAGAGCCTGCCGGCGGCCATCGTCCTCGGCCTGGGCCTGGCGCTGTCGCCCACCGCCCTGGGCCTGCAGAGCCTGGCCGAGAGCAAGCAGCTCAATGCGCCCCATGGTCGCCTGGCCTTCGCCATCCTGCTGTTCCAGGACATCGCCGCGATCCCGCTGATCGCCCTGGTGCCGCTGTTGGCCGCCAGCGGCCCGGACACCAGCCACGGCGACAGCCTCGAACATGGCTTGAGGGTGTTCGCCAGCATCGCCATCGTCATCGTCGGCGGCCGCTACCTGCTGCGCCCGCTGTTTCGCATCGTGGCCCGCACCGGCCTGCCGGAGGTGTCCACCGCCACCGCGCTGCTGGTGGTGATCGGCACCGCCTGGTTGATGGAGGAAGCCGGTATTTCCATGGCTCTGGGCGCCTTCCTCGCCGGTCTGTTGCTGGCCGACTCCGAATACCGCCACGAGCTGGAATCGCAGATCGAACCGTTCAAGGGTTTGCTGCTGGGGCTGTTCTTCATCAGCGTCGGCATGGGCGCCAACCTGCGCCTGCTGCTGGAGATGCCGCTGGTGCTGCTGGGCATGACCATGCTGCTGATCGCGGTGAAGCTGGTGCTGCTGATCGGCGTCGGCCGCCTCGCCGGGGGCCTCAACAGCGCCAGCGCGCTGCGCATGGGCATGGTGCTGGCGGCCGGTGGCGAGTTCGCCTTCGTGGTATTCAAGCTGGGCAAGGACCAGGGCCTGTTCGACACCCTGACCTACGACCTGCTGCTGATGACCATCACCCTGTCGATGGCCCTCACCCCGCTGCTGATGATTGGCTGCGCACGCGCGCTCAAGCGCCCGCAGCCCGCCCGTGAAGTGCCCGAGCAGTACAAGCAGATCGACGCCGGCACGCCACGGGTGGTGATCGTCGGCATGGGCCGCATGGGCCAGATCGTCGCGCGCATCCTGCGGGCGCAGAAGATCCCCTTCATCGCCCTGGAAACCTCGGTGGACACCATCGAGATGACCCGCATGTTCGAGCAGGTCCCGGTGTTCTACGGCGACCCGTCGCGCACAGAGGTGCTGCATGCGGCCAAGGTCGGCGAAGCCGAGTACGTGATCATCACCATCGACGACCCCGAGGCCGCCACCCGCACGGCGGAACGGATCAAGCGCCTGTACCCGCACCTGAAGGTCATCGCCCGGGCACGCAACCGCCAGCACGTGCACAAGCTGGTGGACGTGGGCGCCGAGCCGATTCGCGAGACGTTCCATTCCAGCCTGGAGATGAGCCGGCGGGCGCTGGTCGGGCTGGGGCTGACGGAAGCCCAGGCGGCGGATCGCATCGCCCGGTTCACCGAGCATGACGAGCAGGTGCTGGAGGCCCAGGGGCAGGTGCGCGACGACCGGGCCAAGGTGATGCAGACGGCCAAGGAGGCGCGGGTGGAGCTGGAGCGGTTGTTTGCGTCGGATGAGGATTGAGGCTCAGGCGAACGCCAGCCGCTCGATGGGTGGATGCTCGCGGTGCGCGGCCTGCCACAGGTCGTAGGCCGCCTGCTCGGCCAGGTACTGACGGGCACTGCCAAGACCGGCCAGTTCAAGGCGATAGGCTAGGTCGGCTGAAATGGCTGCGTGGCCGTTGAGCACTGTGGATAACTGACCACGTGAATAGCCCAGGTGGCGGGCCAGGGAAGAGACGTTCATGCCGATGGCGGGCAGGACGTCTTCGCGCAGGGCTTCGCCGGGGTGGGGTGGGTTGTGCATGGTTGTCACTTCACCTTGGAATCTTGGGGGCTGCTACGCAGCCCTTTCGCGACACAAGGCCGCTCCCACAGCGATCGCGCCAGATTGAGGGGCCTGAGCAAGACAGTTACTCCTAAAGGAGATCGCTATCCCTGTGGGAGCGGCCTTGTGTCGCGAAAGGGCCGCAAAGCGGCCCCCAGTTCAAACGGCAGATCGAGGTCTCACCCTACGCTGATGATCCAGCCACCAACGGGGTTCCTACGCCAGTTCTCGCCACTGGATAGCAACTGGTTTCGCGCTCGCCTGAAACCATACAACAGCGGCAGAGCAGATCAACCGAGAAGCTTCCGACAAGCTCGAAGGAACGTGTTCAAAAAACACTCGAATCTGCTGAGCTCAGCCATGTCCTACGTGATCTGAAAGCCTTTCCTACTGTGCAGCCTACAGCCCAAGAAATACCCTACAAAGTCTGTCGATACCCTTCTGATTGTCCGGGGAAATCATGCCCTCTAGGATCTCCCGGTCGCTGTCGCTTCAGCGATCGGACGTGGAAATCCGGTTAGGGTTATTGCCTTCAATGGCAGTTGTGCGCGGGAGGCCGCCTGGCCTGCCGGGTTGACCTCTAACCGGTTTCCACCCCGCGTACGGCTGCCACCCTCTGCGTGGAAACGGACGGTTGCGGTTCAACCCTTAGAGGATCACTGCAATGAAAAAGATCGTCCCCGACCCGCCCCTCCCCGACACCCGCCACCACCCCTTCGGCAAATGCGACGCCGGCCACCCACCGCTGTTCGCGGTCAACCCCAACATCAACGCCCACGACGCCTTGGTACATGTCGCCGAGTACCTGCGCAGTGCCTACAACGTCGGCTACAAGGCGCTGGAGCATATGGATGAAACCGGCAGGAGCCTGCTGTGGGCCAGCCTGCATGGCATCGAGATGGCCGAAGGTTTGACGGAGGCAATGCTGGTGGGTATTGAGTCGTCCTGAGAAGCAGATCGCATGAGGGCCGCCAAGTGCTTGCCGATGGCCTTGCAGCGCTTATGAGATCGAGCGCCGCCCGCGCGGCGCATCGCTGGCAAGCCAGCTCCCACATCTGTTTCGGGCCAGTGAGTCCTGTGAAGGTACCGCTGTCCGCCTTGGTGCATGTCTTGAGACAGGTGGGACGCCAGTTGTGCCCACGCTGAAACCGCGTCGTACCAACAAGGCGTACAGCCGCGGCGGCGCAGGCATAACTGGCCCGAAACAGATGTGGGAGCCGGCTTGCCAGCGATGCGCCGCGCGGGCGGCGCTCGATCTCATAGGCGCCACAAAGCTGTCGCCCTGCCCTCCAGCCCCACCACCCGGTAGACTGCGAACCACCCCCTGCCCCGTCGCGGAGACCGCTCTTGGAAGACCTCAACTCCCTCTACTACTTCACCCAGGTGGTCGAGCACGGTGGCTTCGCCCCGGCCGGGCGGGCGCTGGACATGCCCAAGTCCAAGCTCAGCCGGCGCATCGCCGACCTGGAGGAACGCCTCGGCGTACGCCTGCTGCACCGCACCAGCCGGCACTGCTCGCTGACCGAGATCGGCCAGGCCTACTACAACCGCTGCCTGGCCATGCGCGTGGAGGCCGAGGGCGCCGCCGAGATCATCGAACGCAACCGCAGCGAACCACGCGGGCTGGTGCGCATCAGCTGCCCGACCACCCTGCTCAATTCCTGGGTCGGGCCGATGCTGACCCGCTACATGCTCAAGTACCCGCAGGTAGAGCTGTTCATCGAGAGCACCAACCGCCGCGTCGATCTGCTGCACGAAGGCTTCGACGTGGCGCTGCGGGTACGCTTCCCGCCGCTGGAGAACACCGACATGGTGATGAAGGTGCTGAGCAACAGCACCCAGTGCCTGGTCGGGCATCCGTCGTTCCGCGAACAGCTTGCGAAAGGCTTTGACCCGCAGCAGCTCAGTGAGCTGCCCAGCGTGCATTGGGGCGGCGCCCAGCGTGAATACCAGTGGGAGCTGTTCCAGGGCGAGGACATGAGCCGCAGCCTGGTGATCCCGCACACACCGCGGATGGTCACCGACGACCTGTTCGCGCTGCGGCATTTCGTGGTAGCGGGCGTGGGGATCGCGCACCTGCCCAGGGTGGCGGTGCGCGAGGACCTGGCGGCGGGTCGGTTGGTGGAGATGGTGCCAGGCTGGCATCCGCGTTGCGGCATCGTCCATGCGATCTTCCCGTCGCGGCGGGGGTTGCTGCCGTCGGTGCGGTCGTTGATCGATCATCTGGCCGAGGAATTTTCCATCAGTGACATGGCCTGATAACGCCTCCAGCAGGTCCGGCCCCATCACCGGCAAGCCGGCTCCCACAGAGGCCGCTGGCTTGCCAGCGAATGGGCCGCGAAGCGGCCCCGCTGTGCTCAGAACGCAAAGCAGGAACAGCCCAGCGCCCCCCAGAAGCCCTGGTAATCGCTCACCGGCACACTGGAATGCCGCGCCTTCTCATGGCTGTGGGCATGCACCCCGCACGGCCCGACGCACTGGTGCAGCGCCGCCGCCAGCGGCGCACCGGCGCGCCAGTGCCCCGGCACCTTGACCACCGGCGACCACTCGGGCAACACCGGCACCTGCACCGGCCCGAGCTTGTCGAACTCGGCGGCGCCATACACCACCTTGCCGTCGACCACGGTCAGCACCGACTCGATGCCCTTGATCGCCTCTTCATCGACGCTGAAGAAATCCAGCGACAACGCCGCCAGGTCGGCCAACTGGCCGACCTTGATCTGCCCCTTCTTGCCCTGCTCGCTGGAGAACCAGGCACTGCCATGGGTGAACAGCTGCAGCGCGGTCGCCCGGCTCAGGCCCTCCGGATACAGCGCCAGGCCACCCACGGTCTTGCCGCTGACCAGCCAGTACAGCGAAGTCCACGGGTTGTAGCTGGACACACGGGTGGCATCGGTACCGGCGCCGACCGGCACGCCCTCGGCGAGCATGCGCTGGATCGGTGGAGTCTTCTCGGCAGCCTTGGCACCGTAGCGATCGACGAAGTACTCGCCCTGGAAGGCCATGCGGTCCTGGATGGCGATGCCACCGCCGAGCGCCCGCACCCGTTCGATGTTCTTCGGGGTGATGGTCTCGCAGTGGTCGAAGAACCACGGCAGGCCGTTGAACGGGATGTCGCGGTTGACCTTCTCGAACACGTCGAGCATGCGCGAGATCGATTCGTCATAGGTAGCGTGCAGGCGGAACGGCCAGCGCTGCTCGACCAGGTGGCGCACCACCGGCTCCAGCTCTTGCTCCATGGTCTGCGGCAGGTCCGGGCGCGGCTCGAGGAAGTCCTCGAAGTCGGCGGCGGAAAACACCAGCATCTCGCCGGCACCGTTGTGGCGGAAGAAGTCGTTGCCGTCGCCGGGCTTGACCTTCTGCGTCCAGTTCTTGAAGTCGGCCAGCTCTTCCTTGGGCTTCTGGGTGAACAGGTTGTAGGCGATGCGCACGGTCAGCTGGTCGTTGTCGGCCAACTCCTGAATCACCTGGTAGTCGTCCGGATAGTTCTGGTAGCCGCCACCGGCATCGATGGCGCTGGTCAGGCCGAGGCGGTTGAGCTCGCGCATGAACTGGCGGGTGGAGTTGACCTGGTACTCCAGCGGCAGCTTCGGCCCCTTGGCCAGGGTGGCGTAGAGAATGGTGGCGTTGGGCCGGGCGATGAGCATGCCGGTGGGGTTGCCGAACTTGTCGCGCTGGATCTCGCCACCCGGCGGATTGGGCGTGTCTTTGGTGTAGCCCACGGCCTTGAGCGCGGCGCGGTTGAGCAGCGCGCGGTCGTAGAGGTGCAGCAGGAACACCGGGGTGTCCGGCGCGGCCTGGTTGATCTCCTCCAGCGTGGGCATGCGTTTCTCGGCGAACTGGAATTCGTTCCAGCCGCCGACCACGCGCACCCACTGTGGGGTCGGCGTGCGCTCGGCCTGGTCCTTGAGCATGCGCAAGGCGTCGGCCAGCGACGGCACGCCCTCCCAGCGCAGCTCGAGGTTGTAGTTCAGGCCGCCGCGGATCAGGTGCAGGTGCGAGTCGTTCAGGCCCGGAATCACCGTGCGCTGCTTGAGGTCGATGATCTGCGTGCTGGCGCCCTTGTGGGCCATGGCTTCGGCATCGCTGCCCACGGCGATGAACTTGCCGTCCTTGATGGCCACGGCGCTGGCGTTGGGTTTCTCGCGATCAACGGTATGCAGCTTGCCGTTGAACAGGATGAGGTCGGCGGTCATGGGATCTCCTGAAGTTGCGGCGTGAGCGGAATCGGTGAACGGCAACGCGCTCCACAGCGCGCCAGCGGCGCCAAGCACGGTGCCGGTGGCGAGGAACTTGCGGCGGCTCTGGTCGGTGGGATCCTGGCTCATGGTGCTCTCCCTTCGGACGAGTGATCGGCAGGCGGTTAAGGCTAGCAATGGAACCTGGCCGGCGCTCAGCGGCGCAGCCAGGCGGCACAGCGGCGGGTCACCCAGGGCATGATGAAGAACACCACCGGGAGGATGACGCCGAGGTTTATCAGCAGGTTGCTCGGCAACCGCGCGCCCAACGCCGGGAAGCGCTCGAACAGCGGCGCCAGCAGCACCGGCACCAGCAGGGTCAGCGGGCAGATCACCAGGTAGGTGAGCACGGCCTGCTTCCAGCGCGGCGGTTGCGCCGCGCCGGTGGTGGCCGGGGTGAACCAGAATTCCGGGTCGTCATGCACCTGGGTCTGGTCGCCCTCCTCCAGCAGCGGCAGCACTTCGGCCACCAGCGCCTGACGCTCGGCGGAATCGACCCAGGCTTGCAACTGGCTGGCCTCGGCGAAGCGCACCACGGTGGTGAACTGGCGACCACCGTCGTCGGGGCGAATCACGTTCACGTCCAGGTGCCCTGGTTGCTGGCGGGCCACGCCGACGGTGTGTCGCAGCCACGTTTCGTAGCGCGCCAGGGCCTCGGCGCGGACCTTGTGCTGGATGACCAGCGTGACCACGGTGCTGTTGTTCATCGCGGTGTACCTGGGCTGGATGGGCCAGGCGCCGGGCGGGCGCCTGGCGAGGCGGCTTACTTGCCGGCGGTCAGGGCGTTGTAGCTGGTGATCAGGTTACGGTAGTCGGGGATATGGTTGGAGAACAGCGCCGCCAGCCCTTCGACGTCGTTGCGCCAGTCGCGGTGCAGCTCACAGGCCACGCCGAACCAGGTCATCAGTTGCGCGCCGGCCTGGCTCATGCGGTCGTGGGCGGCATCGCGGGTCATCTCGTTGAAGGTGCCGGAGGCGTCGGTCACCACGAACACATCGAACTCTTCTTCCAGGGCCGCCAGCGCCGGGAAGGCCACGCACACCTCGGTCACCACGCCGGCGATGATCAATTGCTTCTTGCCGGTGGCCTTCACCGCCTTGACGAAGTCTTCGTTGTCCCAGGCATTGATCTGGCCTGGGCGGGCGATGTACGGGGCGTCCGGGAACAGCGCTTTGAGTTCCGGCACCAGCGGGCCGTTGGGGCCTTGCTCGAAGCTGGTGGTGAGGATGGTCGGCAGGTTGAAGTACTTGGCCAGGTCCGCCAGGGCCAGCACATTGTTCTTGAAGCGGTCCGGATCGATGTCGCGGACCAGGGACAGCAGACCAGCCTGGTGGTCGACCAGCAGTACGGCGGCGTCGTCTTTGTTCAGGCGGTTGTATTTGAAGTTGTTCATTGCCGGTGCTCCTTGGGTTTCGATCTTCAGTGGGTTGGGTGTTTCGCGTTGATGGGAGAAGATTAAAACCGGGACCTTTGTGGCACTAGATAGCGAAATTTGGCTTTAGCGTTCTATTTCATGAACGATAGATCGCGCTCGCCTCTTCGCGGGCAAACCCGCTCCCACAGGGACCACGCAGGCCTTGAGGGCAGTGAGAAACCTGTGGGAGCGGGTTTACCGGCGAAGAGGCCACCGGCACCATCGCCGCCCCATTGCCTGACACCACAACCTGCTCTATTACTACCCACAGCCCTCCCCCGCACCGAGACCATCATGCTGGCCTTCATCCAGTCATACCCGTTGTTGCTCGGCACCCTGCTGATCCTGCTCGACCTGCTGCTCTGGCACCTGATCCCGGTGCATCGGCACGCCTGGCGCATCGCCTCGCGACTGGCGACCTTCCTGCTGTTCAGTTGGGTACTGCTGGCCGCCGGGATGAGCCCGCTGCAACCGCCCCCCTGGGTCGACGATGTGGCGCGCAACCTCATGGCCACGGTGCTGGCGATCGGCTGGTGGCTGTTCGGCGCGCGCACGGTCACGGTGGTGTTCGGCCTGCTGCTGGTGGCGCGCGGCAGCCATGGCGGGCGCCTGCTGCAGGACGTGCTCGGGGCGCTGATCTTCCTCGCCGCCGTGGTGGCGGCGGCGGCCTACGTGATGCAGTTGCCGGTCAAGGGGCTGCTGGCGACCTCCGGGGTAATGGCCATCGTCATCGGCCTGGCGTTGCAGAGCACGCTGGCCGACGTGTTCTCCGGCATCGTGCTGAACACCACGCGGCCCTACCAGATCGGCGACTCCATCTCCATAGACGGCACCGAAGGCAAGGTGGTCGACATCGATTGGCGCGCCACCCGGTTGATCACCGGTAACAGCAGCCTGGCGGTGATCCCCAACTCGGTGGCCGCCAAGGCCAAGATCCTCAACTTCAGCCGTCCGGCCGAGGTGCATGGGGTGTCGATCAGCGTTGTGGTGCCCGCCAAGGCGCGTCCGCAGCGGGTGTTCGATGCACTGGAGAAGACCCTGCAAGGCACCAGCATGCTGCTGGACAAGCCGGCGCCCAAGGTCACGGTGAAGGCCTCGACGCTGGAATCGGTGGAGTACGAAGCCAGCGGTTTCATTGCCGACATGGGGCGCAAGACCGAAGTACGCAACCAGCTGTTCGACCTGGCCCACCGTCATCTGGAGGCCAGCGGGGTCACCTGGAACACCGACCTGGGCAGCCCCGCGCGCAGTCGCCAACGCGACCTGCTGGACGAGGTGCGGGTGTTCCGCTCGCTGAGCAACGAGGAACGCGACGCCTTGAGCCAGCGCATGACCACGGTGGAGTACCTGGCCGACCAGGTCATTCTCGGCATTGGCGAGCGCTCGGAGCACGTGTTGCTGATCAGTCGCGGCGTGGTGCTGGCATCGGTGCGCGACGGCGAGCGCCTGATCGAAGGCGGGCGCATGGGGCCGGGGGAAGTGCTGGCGCTCGAAGGCCTGGTGGATGACGAGGCCTCGCCTGTCGAGTTTCGTGCCCTGAGCAGTTGCATGCTCTACCGTATCGACAAGGAACAGGTACGCGGTTGCCTGACCGAGAGTGGTGATGTGAAGTCGGCGCTGACTAAGCTGCAGCGGTTCCGGCGGCAGAAACGCGAGTCACTGCTGCTGCAGAAACCGGCGGTGGTGAAGAAAGGTGGGTTCCTGAGCTGGTTGCACAAGTAGCCAAGCCCCCATCCCCTGTAGGAGCGGCCTTGCCGAGGCGTCGGACCGGTCGGAAAGGGCTGCGCAGCAGCCCCAGGGTTTCAGTGTTGAAGCAAGAATCGCTGGGGCCGCTCCTACAGGAGCGCCAGAGCCTACAGCACCACCCGCAGGCACTGCCCCGCGTGATACAGCGAGAACCCCGACTCGTAGAACGCCGTGCGCAGCGACGGCGCGCTCACCGGTTTCATCGGCGAGAACGGAATCGGCAGGCTGTCCGGATCATCCTTGAGCAGGAACTCGGCGAACGCCCGGCCGATCACCGTGCCGGTGGTATTGCCCCGGCCGTTGTAGCCGGTCACCGCCACCAGCCCTGGCGCCGGCTCGAACAGGCGCATCAGGTGGTCCGGAGTGAAGTCGATGCAGCCGGTCCAGTGCATCTCCCACTCGACCTTGCCCAGCTGCGGGTAGTAATGACTCTGGATGCGGTCGGCCCAGCTGCGCACGAACCACGCCGGCTTGTTGTCCACACGCCCCAGGCTGCCGAGCAGCAGGCGGCCCTGGTCGTCGCGACGGATGCTGCTGAGCACGGTGCGGGTGTCCCACGAGCCCTGGCCATGGGGCAGAACCTTGTCGGCTGCGGCGCCATGCAGGGGCTTGGAGGCGACCTGGTAGTAGTAGCCACGGAAGAAGTGCTTCTGCAGATGGCTCCAGTCGCCTTCGGTGTAGGCGCCAGTGGAGATCACCACCTTGTCGGCGCGCACCGCGCCACGGGCGGTCTTCACCTGCCAACCATCGCCGTCGCGCTCCAGCCCCTCCACCGAGGACTGCTGGAACAGCTTGCCGCCCAGCCCGGTCACGGCGGCGGCCAGGCCCTGTGTATAAGCCATGGGGTTGATGGTGCCGGCGCGGCGGTCGAGCAGCGCGGCGGAAATCTTGTCGGTACCGCAGTATTGCTGGCATTGCGCGCCGGTCAGCAGTTCGACGTCGGCGCCGCGCCGGGTCCATTGCTGGTGGCGGGCCTCGAGGTCGGCGATGCCGGTGGCGTTGTGCGCCATGTGCAGGGTGCCTTTGTGTTGGGCCTGGCAGTCGATCCCCAGGCGCTCGATCATGGCGAAGACTTCGCCTGGGGCTTCACCGAGCACCTTGTTCAAACGGCTGCCCCGTTGGCGGCCAAGGGTGACCTCGACATCGTCGGGGCGGATCCAGGTGCCGGCGTTGACCAGGCCGACGTTGCGTCCTGAGCCGCCGTGGCCGATCTTCCAGGCCTCCAGCAGGATCACCGACTTGCCCTGCTCCAACAGGTGGATCGCCGCGGACAGGCCGGTGATGCCACCGCCGATCACGCAGACGTCGGCCTTGTGCTCGCCGGCCAGGGCCTGGGCGGCGACGGTCGGTTTGGTGACGAACTCCCACAGACATTCTTGACGCAGTTCGGACATGGCCCGGCTCCAGCGATTGTTCTTATTTGCCTCTGGGGCCGCTTCGCGGCCCTTTCGCGACACAAGGCCGCTCCCACAGGAATCGCGCCGAATCCTGTGGGAGCGGCCTTGCGCCGCGATTCGGGGGCGTCAGCCCCCGCCCACGATCATCAGTCGAACACGATGCCCTGCGCCAGCGGCAGCTCACGCGAATAGTTCACGGTATTGGTCTGCCGGCGCATGTAACCCTTCCAGGCATCCGACCCGGACTCACGCCCACCACCGGTCTCCTTCTCGCCACCGAACGCCCCGCCGATCTCCGCACCGCTGGTGCCGATGTTGACGTTGGCGATGCCGCAGTCGCTGCCCGAGGCGCTCTGGAAGCGCTCGGCCTCGCGAATGTCGGTGGTGAAGATGCACGACGACAAGCCTTGCGGTACTTCGTTGTTCAGGCGCAGGGCCTCTTCGAAGTCGTCGTAGGCCAGTACGTAGAGGATCGGCGCGAAGGTCTCGTGGCGCACCACATCGCTCTGCGCCGGCATCTCGGCGATGGCGGGCGAGACGTAGTAGGCGTTCGGGTACTGCTCGGCCAGCTGGCGCTCGCCGCCGAACACCTGGCCGCCTTCGTCGCGGGCTTTGGCCAGCGCGCCCTGCATGGCATCGAACGACTGCTTGTCGATCAGCGGGCCGACCAGGTTGTCCTGGCGCGGGTCACCGATGCGCACCTTGCCGTAGGCGGCTTTGACCCGGGCCACCACTTCGTCCTTGAGCGAGCGGTGGACGATCAGGCGGCGCAGGGTGGTGCAGCGCTGGCCGGCGGTGCCGACGGCGGAGAAGAGGATGCCACGCACGGCCAGGTCCAGGTCGGCGCTCGGGGTCAGGATCATGGCATTGTTGCCACCCAGTTCGAGGATGCTGCGGCCGAAGCGCGCGGCGACACGCGGTCCGACTTCACGGCCCATGCGGGTGCTGCCGGTGGCGCTGACCAGCGGCACGCGCGGGTCGTCGACCAGGGCTTCGCCGGCTTCGCGCCCGCCGATCACCAGTTGCGCCAGGCCGACCGGCGCATCGCCGAAGGCTTTCAGGGCTTTTTCGAACAAGGCTTGGCAGGCCAGCGCGGTCAACGGCGTCTTCTCGGACGGTTTCCACACCACCGAATTGCCGGCCACCAGCGCCAGCGCGGTGTTCCAGGACCACACCGCCACCGGGAAGTTGAAGGCGCTGATCACGCCGACCACGCCCAGCGGATGCCAGCTTTCACGCATGTGGTGCCCCGGACGCTCGGAGGCGATGGTCAGGCCGTACAACTGGCGCGACAGGCCGACGGCAAAGTCGCAGATGTCGATCATTTCCTGCACTTCGCCCAGGCCTTCCTGGGTGATCTTGCCGGCTTCGATGCAGACCAGTTCGCCGAGGTCGGCCTTGTGCTCGCGCAGCACTTCGCCGAACAGGCGCACCAGCTCGCCACGCCGTGGGGCCGGCACGTTGCGCCAGACTTCGAAGGCCTGCTGCGCCTGGTCGATGCGGGCGATGGTGTCGGCCTTGCCGAGCAGTTTCACCGAGGCGATCTGGCTGCCGTCGATCGGGGTGTGAACAGGGTAGTCACCCTGGGTGTGAGCCGCGGCGGCAACGCCAAGGCGCTCGAGCAATGCAGCAACCATTGTGCTTCTCCTTTCATCGGGTGAAGGGTTGGAAAATGATGTGGGTCAGTATTAATCCGATTACACAGGTGCAACAAACGACCTTTATTCCGCATATCATTCCGCCAGGTAATGATTTCAGCCGCCGAGACCGCTTATGTCCAAACGCCTGGTACCGTCCATGACCGCCCTGCAGTGCTTCGAAGCCGCAGCCCGCCACCTGAGCTTCACCCGCGCCGCCGAGGAACTGCACCTGACCCAGAGCGCGGTGAGCAAGCAGGTGGCGCAGCTCGAGGAGATGCTGCGCCACCACCTGTTCCTGCGCATCCGCCGGCGCCTGCAACTGACGCCCGCCGGCAGCCTGTACCTGGCCGAGGTGAACAAGATCCTCACCCAGGTGGACATGTCCAGCCGTTATGTCCTGAGCTATGGCTCGCAGACCGAAGTATTGAAGGTAGCCACTCAACCGAGTTTCGGCGTGCGCTGGCTGATCCCGCATCTCAAGGGCTTCGGCAAGCGCCACCCGAACATCCACCTGGACATCCGTAACGAGATGGAGCCGTTCGCCCTGCTGCAGGGTTCGGCCGACGTGGTGTTCTTCTACGGCCAGGGCACATGGCCCGGGGCGACCTGCGTCGAGCTGTTCGGCGAAGAGGTGGTGCCGGTATGCGCACCGGAACTGCTGCAGGGGCGCACGCTGCCTGACGCAGGCGCGGTGGCGGCGCTGGTGCTGCTGCAGAGCACCTCGCGGCCGCAGGCGTGGCACGAGTGGTTCCTGGAGCAAGGGCTGCATACCGACAACAGCTACCACGGGCCGCGTTTCGATACGTTCTACATGGCGTTGAGCGCGGCGCAGGCAGGATGCGGGGTGGCGCTGGTGCCGCGTTACCTGGTGGCCAGGGAGTTGGCCGAGGGCAGCCTGGTGCTGGCCTGGGACCATGCGATGAAGAGCAATGGCGCGCATTACCTGGCGTATGCCGAGCATGCGGCGGAGGTGCCGAAGGTACGGGCGTTGGTGGAGTGGGTTCGCGAGCAACTGCAGGCTTGAGATCGCCGGGGCCGCTTTGCGGCCCTTTCGCGACACAAGGCCGCTCCTACAGGCGAGTGCGTTTCCATGTAGGAGCGAAAGGGCTGCGCAGCAGCCCCATGGCCCTAACAGGTCGATCAAAAAAGGAATGAAACCCGCACTTTTTTTCGCTTTAACGGCAACTCCATTCCCAGTTTTCATGTAAGTGTCCTCCACTCACCCAGGAAGCTTGCGATGCCCGCCCACGATTTCGTCAGCCCCGACAGCATTCGCGCGCAGTTCTCTGCCGCCATGTCGCTCATGTACAAGCAGGAAGTCCCCCTGTACGGCACGCTGCTCGAGCTGGTGAGCGAAATCAACCAGCAGGTCATGGCCGCGCAGCCCAAGGTGGCCGAGGCCTTGCGCTGGACCGGCGAGATCGAGCGCCTCGACCAGGAGCGCCACGGCGCCATCCGCGTCGGCACTGCCGAAGAACTGGCCACCATCGCCCGCCTGTTCGCGGTGATGGGCATGGAACCTGTGGGCTACTACGACCTGAGCTCGGCCGGCGTGCCGGTGCACTCCACCGCATTCCGTGCCGTGCACGAACAGTCGCTGCACATCAGCCCGTTCCGCGTGTTCACTTCGCTGCTGCGCCTGGAGCTGATCGATAACCCGCAGCTGCGCGAACTGGCCCAGCGCATTCTGGCCAAACGACAGATCTTCACTGCGCGCGTGCTGGAACTGATCGCCCAATGCGAGCGCGAAGGTGGCCTGAGCCAGGCCGACGCCGACACCTTCGTCTACGAGGCGCTGCACACCTTCCGTTGGCACCAGGAGGCCACCGTCACCGCCGAGCAGTACCAGCAGCTGCACGACCAGCACCGGCTGATCGCCGACGTGGTGGCGTTCAAGGGCCCGCATATCAACCACCTGACTCCGCGCACCCTGGACATCGACGCGATCCAGCTGGGCATGCCGGCCAAGGGCATTCCACCGAAAGCCGTGGTCGAAGGCCCACCCACCCGGCGCTACCCGATCCTGCTGCGCCAGACCAGCTTCAAGGCCCTGCAGGAAAAGGTCGCCTTCAGCGATGCGCAAGGCAGCCACACGGCGCGCTTCGGCGAAATCGAACAACGTGGCGCGGCGCTCACGCCCAAGGGGCGCCAGCTGTACGACCGCCTGCTCGATGCGACCCGTGCGGCCTTGGGCGGCGCACCGACCGATGCCAACGCCGAGCGCTACATGGGATTGCTCAAGGAGCACTTCGTCGCGTTCCCCGATGACCTGGCGCAGATGCGCGAACAGGGGCTGGCGTACTTCCGCTATTTCGCCACCGAGCAGGGGCTGGCGGCACGCGGACAGCCCCAGCGCCCGGACAGCCTGCAAGGGCTGATCGACGCCGGGCATGTGCATTTCGAGGCACTGGTGTACGAAGACTTTCTGCCGGTAAGCGCGGCGGGGATCTTCCAGTCCAACCTGGGGGACGATGGACAGGCCGATTACGGCAGCAATGCCAATCGGGATGCCTTCGAGGCGGCGCTCGGGCTGAGCGTGCAGGATGAACTGGCGTTGTATGCCCAGAGCGAGCGCCGGTCGCTGCAGGCATGCGCCCAGGCACTGGGCCTGGCCGCGCTGTAAATCCGGGATCGTCTGGAAAGGGCTGCGCGCCAGCCCCTCCTTTGCACCCTCATTCGCCGGGCAACAGGCGCAATGTGCTCTGCGCCGGGATCACCCCCATGCGCACTTTGTGATAGCGCCCCTGGATATAGTCCTCGGCCTGGTCGTCATAGTGCCGATCGAACGGTACCCCGCTCTGCCCGACCGGGTTGATGGTCAGCGCCGCACCGGCATCGGCGAAATCGATCAGGCGCCGGGTCGACGGTCCATAGGTGACCGGCCAGGGCGCCGGGCCGATCTTCGCCGACAGGTTGTTCGGTACTTCATGGCTGCCGGGTGCGGCGAACGGGCCAACGTTGAACAGCAGGTTCAGTGGTTTCTTCACCCCCAGCGGATGGTTGTGCGTGAGGGTATGGGCCTTGCCCCACTGCCAGCTGGCCGAATCCTTGCCCAACGTTTCGCGCAGGTGCTTGAGGGTGCGCTGCCAGGCCAGGCGTACCACGGCGCTGCGGTCGCTGTGCTCGCTGCCGCCGCGCAGGTTCCACCACGGCGATGACGGATCGGCGGCCAGGCGCGGCAGGGCGGCGTCGATGGCGCGGGTGCCGATCAGCACGGGGAACCAGGTGTCGCCCAGCTCGTCGTGCAGGGCGGCGAAGGCCAGTTCGTAGAGAAACTGGTTGAACAGCGTGGCGCTGGTCGAATCCAGCGGGTAGTCGCCACGCCAGGCGGCCAGTTGCTCGACCAGCTCCTTCTCTTCATCGCCCTGGGCGACGCCGCGCAGGGTAGCCAGCAGCGGCGCCAGGGTGCGCGGACCGTAATCGGTGCTGGTGTCCAGTTGCAGGGCCTGGCTGTTCTGGGTGTCCCACCGGATATCCGGATCGTTCAGGCGACGATCGAGCTGGCGACCGCGGTCGGCCAGGTTGTAGTAGCCGGGCACCGGGATGGTCGCCGGTGGCTGATGGTTGGCCGAGACGATGTAGCCGCTGGCCGGGTTCTCCTGCTGGGGATTGGCGCTGAACGGGTAGAACCCGGGCTTGTCGGCCTGGCCGGTGCTGCCGTCGAGGATGAACGCCGGATTGACCCCATCCGGGCGGATCGGCAGCCGCGCCGCCGCCCACCAGCCAATGTCGCCCTTGGCGTTGGCCCACACCAGGTTCAGACCCGGCGCCTGGACCTGGGTCGCCGCCTCGCGCATCTTGGCCAGGGTGTCGGCGCGGTTGATCTGGTAGAAGCCCTCGAGAATCGGGTTCTCGGTTTCCAGGAACGCCCACCACATGGCGATGGGCGTGGGCCCGGCGGTATCGCCCAGCACGTTGTTGACGATCGGGCCGTGGGGCGACCGGCGCAGGGTGATGGTGACGGGGTCTTCGCCTTTCACCGCGATGTTCTGCTCGGTCTTTTCCAGCGGCTGCCAACGGCCATCGACCATGACTTGCTCGGGATCGCCCGGATGGGTCTGTTCCGCGATCAGGTCGACATCGTCGTTCTGGAACATGGTCAGGCTCCAGCCGAAATCACGGTTATGACCGAGCAGCGCGAACGGGTTCAGTGCCTGGAAGTAGCCATACAGGTTGAAGCCCGGCGCCGACAGCTCGGCCTCGTACCAGACCGCCGGCACGGCGAAGGCGATGTGCGGGTCGCCGGCCAGCAGCGGGCGGCCGCTGCGCGTATGGCTGCCGGACACGGCCCAGGCGTTGCTGCCTTCGAACTGCGGGATGCCGGCATCGCCCAGGGCGTCCTGGCTCAGGTGTGCCAGCTGCTCCAGGCTGCGCCAGTCGGCGCTGGCCAGCGGTGTGGCCAGGGCACCGTCCGGGTGCCAGTCGAGGTCGAAGATCTTCAGGTATTCGGGGCCGAGCTGGTCGCGAATGTAGGTCAGCGCGGGCTCGGTGCGAAACGCCGCGGCGAAGCTGTAGGCGAGGTAGCCGGCGATGCTCAGGGTGTCCTCGGCGGTGAAGGGGCGGGCGGGAATGCCGAGCAGGTCGAACTCCATCGGCTTCGGATGGCTGGCCTGCCACTGGTTGACGCCATCCAGGTAAGCCTGCAGCGCTTGCAAGGCCGGTGACCGCGGGTCCTGTCGCCGCGCCATCAGCGCCGCCTGATCGCGAATGCGCAGGCTGCGGAACAGGGTGTCGGTGGGCAGCAGCTTCTCCCCCAGCACCTCGGCCAGCTCGCCACGGGCCAGACGGCGCATGATCTCCATCTGGAACAGCCGGTCCTGGGCGTGCACATAACCCAGCGCGCGGTACAGGTCTTGCTCGTTCTGCGCCTGCAGGTGCGGCACGCCGCGGGCATCGAAACGCACGCTGACCGGCGCCTGCAGCCCGGCGATGACCACTTCGCCCTCACGCTGGGGCTGCTTGCCCCGCACGTACCAGTAACCGGTGCCAGCGGCGGCCACGGCAATCACAACCGCCAGCAGGGTCAGGCTGCGCTTCATCGAGACTCCTTGTGCACTCGAGGGGAAAAATGTGGTCCGATCATCGGCGGATTCGCGAAATGAGCATAGTCCCCCACAAGGAGTTTCCATGTCCCTCAGCGAAAAACAGAAGATGCTGGCCGGCCAGCTCTACCACGCCGGCTGCCCCGAGCTGCAGGCCGAGCAGACCGCCAACCGGCTGTGGATGCACCGCTACAACGGCAGCGGCGAGCTGCCCAACCAAACGCGCCATGACCTGCTGCAGGCGCACTTCGCCAGCGTCGGCGCAGGGGTGGTGATCCGCCCGCCGTTCCACTGCGACTACGGCTACAACATCAGCGTGGGCGCCAACACGTTCATGAACTTCAACTGCGTGATCCTCGACGTGCTGCCGGTGCGCATCGGCGCCGACTGCCAGATCGCCCCGGCGGTGCAGATCTACACCGCCGACCACCCGCTGAATCCTGAACTGCGCCGCAGCGGCCTTGAGAGCGGGCGCCCGGTGATCATCGGCGACAACGTGTGGATCGGCGGCGGGGCGATCATCCTGCCGGGGGTGACCATCGGCGACAACGCGGTGGTCGGCGCCGGCAGCGTGGTGACCCGTGATGTACCGGCGGGGGCGGTGGTGGTGGGCAATCCGGCGCGGGTGCGTCAGTCGGCCCAGGGACAGTAGCAGCCCACCGCCAGGGTGTTGGACGCCTGCACCTGACGCCCTTCGCTCAGCGCCTTGAGGATCGGCTCGATGAAGCTGTTGCTCGAATTGCACACCGCGCCTTCGCTGTACGGCCCGAAGTAGGCCAGCCTGCCGTCATGGTCCCAGATCGCCACGGCAGGCGTGGCCGGCAGGTAATCGCTGCCGGGCAAGCTGGCCAGGGGTTTGAGCGCGTCGAGGCTGGCCGGCAGCTGGCCATGGCTGCCGGCTTTTTGCAGCACATGGAAACTGACGCCCAGCGGCGCGAAGTGCGCCACCAGTTCGCCCAGGTGCTGCTGATTGCCGACGTTGCACGGGCAGGCCGGATCCCAGAAGTGCACCACACGGATCGGGCCTGGGCCCGCCAACTCGGGCGGCAGGCGCAGCTGGCTGCCGTCGAAGAAGGTGGCCTGGTTGTCGAACGGACGCAGGTAGCGGGACTGGAAGCTGTCGTAGGCCCACCACAGGGCGGCGGCGCAGAGCAGGGCGGCGAGGATGCCGAAGAATGACTTGGCGTGTCGGGTTGGCATGGGTGATCCGCAGGCTTCCCTGTGGGAGCGGGCTTGCCCGTTCCACAGCGATCAGAGTTGCTCGATGAATGGTGGCCAAGCTTGCCATGGCACGGCCCAGAGCTGAATATCGCAGATCAATACTTGCTCCAGTCCGGATGTACCAATGCCCGCCAGTTTCCACCCTGACCTGTTGCGCAGCAGCCTGTCGCCCCTCGCCGATCGTCAGCCGCCGTCCGCCCAGAGCCAGGTCTACCAGCGCTTCTACGGCCTTACGCTGCCCGCGCTCAGTTGGCTGGGTGGTTTCCAGGCCTCGGGCTTCGATCTGGTCGGGCAGGTCTGGCTACCCGAGCGCCCGGTGGCGACGCTGTTCCTGCTGCACGGCTATTACGATCACATGGGTCTGTACCGGCATGTGATCGAATGGGCGCTGAGCCAGGGCTACGCCGTGATCGCCTGCGACCTGCCGGGCCATGGCCTGTCCAGCGGCGAGCGGGCCAGCATCGACGACTTCGCGACCTACCAGCAGGTACTCGATGCGCTGTTCGAACAAGCCCGGTCGCTCGACCTGCCACGCCCCTGGCACCTCTGCGGACAGAGCACCGGGGGCGCGATCGTGGTCGATCACCTGCTGCATCGGGGCGACCGCAGCCCGGCCGACGGCGAAGTGATCCTGCTGGCGCCATTGGTGCGCCCGCACGCCTGGCACTGGTCGAAGTTCAGCTACTGCGTGCTGCGCCACTTCGTCAACGGCATCGAGCGACGCTTCAGCGAGAACACCAACGATCCAGCCTTCCTGCCGTTCCTCGAGGCCGATCCGCTGCAGCCACGGCGCCTGCCGACCGCGTGGGTCGGCGCACTGATGAAGTGGGTCAAGCGCATCGAGGCGGCACCGCAGAGCACGCGGCGGCCGTTGATCGTGCAAGGGGAGGCGGACGCTACCGTGGACTGGCCCTATAACCTCAAGGTACTCAAGGCCAAGTTCGCCGATCCGCAGATTCTCATGCTGCCCGAGGCGCGACACCACCTGGCCAACGAACTGCCCGGCATCCGCCAGCGCTACTTCGCGTTCCTCGGTCAGCGCCTGGGCTGATCAGTTCAGGTCCGCGGCGTTCTGGCCGACGGCCAGGGCGGCGCGCACCGCGGTCACGGCGGCCTTGTAATAGGCCTGGCCTTGCGGTGATTCGGCGAAGGTGGCGAATGCTTCCAGCTCGGCGTCCGACAGGTCGCGATAGACGTACAGCAGCGTGTTGTTCAGGTCTTCGCCCACCTGGTTCATCAGGCGCTGACGCTGGCCATCGAGCAGGTTCTGGGCCTGGCCGCCCCCGAACAGGCCAGGCAGCATCGAGCTCAGGCTGTCGGCCGCCACCCCGGCTATCGCCAGGCTGACCTCGGCACCGGCTTCGCGGGCGGGCAGGGCTTGGGCCAGGTGGCCGATGATCAGTAGGCGGTTGTCGCTGGCCTGGATCTTCGGCAGGCCCTTGGCGTTCCTGGCCAGTTGATCCTTGCGCGTGGCCAGCAACTCGGCGGCGACCACCTTGCGCCCCAGCGGCGACTGGAAGAAGGCCAGGGCCGGCGAGGGGTTCGCCAGGTTGGCGCGCAGCTGCGCCTGCGCCCGCCGGTCCATGGCCTGGGCCTGGAAGCGCTGGTTGCTGTTGCTCACCAGCGCCTGGTAGACGGCCGGTGGCAGGCTGTTGCGGTAGCGCTGCTGGGCGGCGCTCACGGCATCGTTGAAATGGGCGCGCTGGTCGGGCCAGCCGGCGGCCTTGTACAGCTGATCGAGGGTGTCCGCCCAGACAGGCATGGTGCAGATCATCAGCAGAAGAAGGGAAAACAGACGGCGCATTCAGGACTCCTGTCGGCAGGCCGCCATTGTCCTTGGCGTGGCGGGGCTTTGTCGAGTCGCCAGGGGCGCTTCCTGACCAAGTGGCGCTGTGCGGCGACTTGCCGAATGGCTATGATGCGCCATGCACATTCCTTTCGAACATCCGCTGCTGACGGCGATCGTCGATGACCTGGCCACCCGTGGCTGGTCACAGCAGAATCTCTTCCTGCCCGACGCGCTGGTGCGCGAGCTCGCGCTCGAGTGCCGGCGTCGTTACGCCGAAGGCGATCTCAACCCAGCCGGTGTGGGGCGTGGCGCCGCGCAGGAAGTACGCGAGGCCATTCGCGGCGACCAGATCCAGTGGCTGGACCCCGGCGAGTCCGAGGTCTGCGACCGCTACCTCGGCGCCATGGACGGCCTGCGCCAGGCCATCAACCAGGGGTTGTTCCTGGGGCTCGAGGATTTCGAATGCCATTTCGCCCTGTACCCGCCCGGCGCCTTCTACAAGCGCCACCTGGACCGCTTTCGAGACGATGATCGGCGCATGGTGTCGGCGGTGTTCTACCTGAATGACGCCTGGCAGCCGGAGGACGGCGGACAGTTGCGCATGTTCCTCAAGGGCGGTGTCGAGCATGATGTGCAGCCCGTGGCTGGCAGCCTGGTGGTGTTCCTCTCGGGCGATGTGCCTCACGAAGTCCTTCCCGCCGGGCGCGAGCGCCTTTCGCTGACGGGTTGGTTCCGCCGCCGTGGCAACGACCCGTTCTGACCTGCCGAAGGTCCTGGTCAGCGCCTGCCTGCTGGGCCAGCCGGTGCGCTATGACGGGCGCGCCAGTGGTCATCCCGGCCTGTTGCAGCGCTGGCAGGCCGAAGGACGGGTAGTGCCACTGTGCCCGGAAGTCGCCGGTGGCCTGCCGACCCCGCGTCCGCCGGCGGAAATTCCGGGCGGGCAGGGCGGCGCGGTGCTGGATGGGCAGGCACAGGTCGTGACGCTGTCGGGAGAGGATGTCAGCGGCGCGTTTGTGGCCGGAGCGCAGCTGGCGCTGGCGCTGGTACGCCGGCACGGCATCCGTGTGGCGGTGCTCAAGTCCGGCAGCCCGTCGTGTGGCAATCGCCTGACCTACGATGGCAGCTTCACCGGCGTGAAGGTGGCAGGGGAAGGGGTGACCACAGCCTTGCTGCGCCGAGAAGGGGTGCAGGTGTTCAGCGAGCTGGAGCTCGAAGAGGCGCAGCGAGCGCTGGCTGCGGTCTGATCGCGGGGCAAGCCGGCGATGCGATGTTACTGTCCCTCAGTCGCTTGCGTAGCGCCCTTGAGCCATTTGCTTTCCAGGTCAGCCAACCGGCCATCGTCCTCGATCCGCTGCAAGGCATTGTTCACAGCTGACTCGAAGGCTGGGTTGCCCTTCTGGAAGGGAATCACCCGTTTTTTCTGAGCGAACGGCTCACTGCTGTCCAGTGCCGGCCCGAGCTTCTGGTCAGGTTCGACCTCTTTGAAGGCAATGTCGTATTTGCCACTTTCCACCCCTGGCAGCACTTCCTCGGCGGAGGTTTCGACGAACTCGGCGCGTACGTCCAGCTCCTTGGCCAGGGCCTGACCCAACTCGATCTCGAAGCCGGTCAGGTGTTCGTTCTCTTTGAACGCATAGGGTGGCGCATCGCCGAGCACCGCAATGCGCAGTTCGCCACGGTCGTTGATTTCGTCGATCAGTTCGGCCTGCGCCAGAGGGCTGAACAATGCCGCCAGCAGAATGCCAATGGTCAAACGCATGAGTGCCCCTTTCTTGTCCGGCAGATGAATTTCATTCGCCGTGGCTTTTTCTCTGCCCCGGTCGAACGCAGCCTATGACCTCAAGGCCGAACCAATGTTTAAGTCGGCCCTGAAATATTTCTGTCCTGGTTTTTGAACCTCTGCCGGTCTGGTTGGACTATGGTGAAGTACCGCTGCACCGCGTTTCAGCGAAAGCGGTCAATTGAAGTGAATCACAGGAGAAGTGAATGAAAAGCCTATTTTCGCGTGCTGCCGTCGCCGGTCTGCTGATGGGGGCGTCGGTATTCGCCAGCGCCGCGGATGCCCTGAAGAGCCAGCAGCCACCGGAAGGCGCCAAGGTCTTCATCGTTTCCCCCGCCGACGGGGCCACGGTCGACAAGACCTTCACCGTCAAGTTCGGTATCGAGGGCATGGGCCTCAAGCCTGCGGGTGATCAGACCCCGCACACTGGCCATCACCATCTGCTGGTGGATGTCGACAAGGAACCGGTCGCCGACATGCCGCTGCCGACCAGCCTGATGCCGGAGAACAACGCACCGCTGCCGGCGGGCCCGCAAGTGCTGCACTTCGGCAAGGCGCAGACCGAAGCGACCATTACCCTGACCCCAGGCAAGCACACCCTGCAGCTGGTGCTGGGCGACATGTACCACGTGCCGTTCAAGCCGAGCGTCGAGTCGAAGAAGATCACCGTCAACGTCAAGTGATGCCGCTCCCACAGGATGCGTTTTGCAGTCCCCACGAAAAAGGGAGGCCACCAGGGCCTCCCTTTTTCATGCCGCGGTGAAACTTAGAACAGTACGCGGGAGCGGATGGTGCCCTTCACGTGCTGCAGTTTCTCCTGAGCCAGGTCGGAGTATTCGGCATCGACGTCGATTACCACGTAACCCACTTTCTCGTTGGTCTGCAGGAACTGACCGGAGATGTTGATACCGTTCTCGGCGAACACTTTGTTGATCTCGCTGAGCACGCCCGGAATGTTTTCGTGGATGTGCAGCAGGCGGTGCTTGCCTGGGTGCGCTGGCAGGGCCACTTCCGGGAAGTTGACCGACGACACGGAAGTACCGTTGTCGCTGTACTTCACCAGTTTCTCGGCCACTTCCAGGCCGATGTTGGCCTGGGCCTCGGCGGTGGAACCACCGATGTGCGGGGTCAGGATCACGTTGTCCAGGCCACGCAGCGGGCTTTCGAACTCTTCGTCGTTGGAGCGCGGCTCGACCGGGAACACGTCGATGGCGGCGCCGATCAGGTGCTTGTCCTTGATCGCGGCGGCCAGGTGGTCCAGCTCGACCACGGTACCCCGGGCGGCGTTGATCAGGATCGCGCCCTTCTTCATCGCGCGGATTTCCTTCTCACCGATCATCCACTGGGTGGACGGCAGCTCAGGCACGTGCAGCGAGACGATGTCGGCCAGGCCCAGCAGCTCGTGCAGGCTGGTGACCTGGGTGGCGTTGCCCAGCGGCAGCTTGGTCAGCGGGTCGAAGAAGTAGACCTGCATGCCCAGGCTCTCGGCCAGGACCGACAGCTGGGTACCGATCGAGCCGTAGCCGACGATCCCCAGCTTCTTGCCACGGATCTCGAAGGAGTTGGCCGCGCTCTTGATCCAGCCGCCACGGTGGCAGGAAGCGTTTTTCTCAGGGATGCCGCGCAGCAGCAGGATGGCCTCGGCCAGCACCAGCTCGGCCACCGAACGGGTGTTGGAGTAGGGGGCGTTGAACACGGCGATACCGCGCTCGCGAGCCGCTTCCAGGTCGACCTGGTTGGTGCCGATGCAGAAGCAGCCGACCGCAACCAGTTTCTTCGCACAGTCGAAGATCTCTTCGGTCAGTTGAGTGCGCGAGCGGATCCCGATGAAGTGGGCATCGGCGATCTTTTCCTTCAGCTCGGCTTCGGGCAACGAACCAGTGAGGTACTCGATGTTGGTGTAGCCGGCAGCCTTGAGGGTATCGACCGCGTTCTGGTGCACACCTTCAAGAAGAAGGAACCTGATCTTGCTCTTGTCGAGAGAAGTCTTGCTCATCTGCGTAAACCTGTATCCCGGAGAAAAATGGCGAGGGGGGTGAAGCGGCGCGGCGTCGGCCTTAGCACGAACAGCGGGAGGGCTATGCTAGCATACGCGACCTGATCTGAGCTTATCCCGACAGGTGAAGCGTGCTCAGGGTGACTATGAATAAGTCGAGAGTTCCAGCGATGACCCAGTCTGCGGTAATTGATGAGCTGATGACCCTGGTCGACCCTGGCAAGGTCCTCACCGACCCCGCCTCGCTCGACGCCTATGGCAAGGACTGGACCAAACACTACCCGCCCGCGCCCAGCGCCATCGTCTTCCCCAAATCCATCGAGCAGGTCCAGGCCATCGTTGGTTGGGCCAACCGCCACCAGGTCCCCTTGGTACCCTCCGGCGGGCGCACCGGGCTTTCGGGCGCCGCGGTGGCCGCCAACGGCGAGGTGGTGGTGGCCTTCGACTACATGAACCAGATTCTCGAGTTCAACGCGTTCGACCGCACCGTGGTCTGTCAGCCGGGGGTGATCACCCACCAGCTGCAGCAGTTCGCCGAGGATCAGGGGCTGTATTACCCGGTGGACTTCGCCTCGAGCGGTTCCAGCCAGATCGGCGGCAATATCGGCACCAATGCTGGCGGGATCAAGGTGATCCGCTACGGCATGACCCGCAACTGGGTCGCCGGGCTGAAGGTGGTCACTGGCAAGGGCGAGCTGCTCGAACTGAACAAGGACCTGATCAAGAACGCCACCGGCTACGACCTGCGTCAGTTGTTCATCGGCGCCGAAGGCACGCTGGGCTTCGTGGTCGAGGCGACCATGCGCCTGGACCGGGCGCCGCGCAACCTTACGGCGATGGTGCTGGGCACGCCGGACTTCGATGCGATCATGCCGGTGCTGCACGCTTTCCAGGGCAAGCTCGACCTGACCGCCTTCGAGTTCTTCTCCGACAAGGGCCTGGCCAAGATCATGGGCCGTGGCGACGTGCCGCCGCCGTTCGCGACCGCGTGCCCGTTCTACGCCCTGCTGGAATTCGAAGCCAGCACCGAGGACGTGGCCAACGAGGCACTGGCCACCTTCGAACACTGCGTCGAGCAGGGCTGGGTGCTGGATGGGGTGATGAGCCAGAGCGAGACACAGCTGAAGAACCTGTGGAAGCTGCGCGAGTACCTGTCCGAGACCATCTCCCACTGGACGCCGTACAAGAACGACATCTCGGTCACCGTGTCCAAGGTGCCGGCGTTCCTGCGCGATATCGACGCCATCGTCGGCGAGCACTACCCGGACTACGAAGTGGTCTGGTACGGCCATATCGGCGACGGCAACCTGCACCTGAACATCCTCAAGCCCGACCACATGAGCAAGGACGACTTCTTCGCCTCCTGCGCCAAGGTCAACAAGTGGGTGTTCGAGATCGTCGAGCGCTACCACGGCTCGATCTCCGCCGAGCACGGCGTGGGCATGACCAAGCGCGACTACCTGGGCTACAGCCGCTCGCCGGATGAAATCGCCTGCATGAAGGCGATCAAGGCGGTGTTCGACCCTAACGGCATCATGAATCCGGGTAAGATCTTCGCTCCCGAATAAAAAGCAGTATCCACAGGAGTCGGCCATGAGTTACCAGCACCAGTACGTAGACGGCACGCGTATCCACTTCCCACTGGGCAAGGTGGTGTGCATCGGCCGCAACTACGCCGAGCATGCCAAGGAACTGGACAACCCCATCCCCAGCGAGCCGCTGCTGTTCATCAAGCCCGGTAGCTGCGTGGTGCCTCTGGAAGGTGGCTTCAAGATCCCGACCGAGCGTGGTTCGGTGCACTACGAGGCCGAGATCGCGGTGCTGCTGGGCAAGCCGCTGTCGACCAATCCCACCGAGGAAGAGGTGCTCGACGCCATTTCCGGCTATGCGCCAGCCCTGGACCTGACCCTGCGCGACGTGCAGGCGAAGCTGAAGGAGAAGGGACTGCCCTGGGAACTGTCCAAATGCTTCGATGGCGCCTGCGTGCTGCCACCGTTCGTATCGGCCGGCACCTTCGAGGACCTCGCCGACATCGGCATCCGCCTGACCATCAACGGTGAAGTGCGCCAGGACGGCAACAGCGCGCTGATGCTCAACCCGATCGTGCCGATGATCCAGCACATGGCGGCGCAGTTCTCCCTGCAGGCCGGCGATGTCATCCTCACCGGCACCCCGGCGGGAGTAGGGCCGTTCAATGTCGGCGATGAGCTGGTGCTGGAACTTCCGGGCGTGAGCCGGTTCGAAGGCCGCGTGCTTTGACCCCCGGCGGCGTCGGCGCAAGGCCGTCGTCGCACGCCTTTACCGATTTTTCACAAACGATCCGGATAATTCGTCCATCCACACCCATTCGCCATTTCGGGCGACGACTCCTCTGCGTATTTTCAGGAAACTCCCTTGATGGCCAACCCTTCCAGTGCATCCCTTCCGCCTGCACCCAAGCGGCGCGTGTCCGTCCGCTGGCCGCTATGGCTGGTTGCCGTGGCCGTGATCGGCTATGGCCTGATGGTCGCCATGCACTGGGACGACCGCGGCCTGCTGTGGATAAAGGAAGGCTTCGAAAGCCAGGCCGAACGCAAGGAAAGCATCTGGCTGCCGGACTACGTGGTGGATATCGACGCCAAGCCGCTGCCGGGCATGGAGCGCGACGAAGCCTCGGACCTGGCCTTCAACCCGCGTACCCGCACCCTGTTCGCGGTGATGGGCAAGCATCCGTTCCTGGCCGAACTCAGCCTGGACGGCGAGGTGCTGCGCAAGATCCCCCTGGTGGGTTGGGCCAACCCGGAAGGCGTGGCGGTCCTCGAGGACGGCCAGGTCGCCATCGTCGACGAGCGCCACCACGACCTGACGGTGGTCAAGGTGGACGCCAATACCACCTCGCTCGATCGCGCCGACTACCAGAGCCATGGCTTGGGCGAAGCCGACAAAGGCAACAAGGGCTTCGAGGCCATCGCCTGGGACCCGGCACGCCAGCGCCTGATCATCGGCGAAGAGCGGCCGCCGAAGCTGTACACCTGGCGCACCGACGGGCGCAGCGCGCTCGCGGGCGACAAAGAGGCGCTGCCCAACGACGACCTGGACCTGCGCAACCTCTCTGCGCTGGGTGTCGATCCGCGCACCGGCCATCTGCTGGCCTTGTCGGCGAACTCCAACATGCTGCTGGAACTGGACGAGAAGGGTGAGCAGGTCAGCTTCATGACCCTGCTGGGGGGCTTCAACGGCCTGGCCGACACCATCCCGCGGGCGGAAGGCGTGGCCATGGACGATCAGGGCAACCTGTACATCGTCAGCGAACCCAACCTGTTCTATCGCTTCAGGAAGAACTGACGCTGTCTTCAACCATTTCTGACGATGGCATTAAGCTTTGCTTCAGTTGATAGTGGTTAGATGCGTGCCCCTTAAGCCGAGTCTGTCTCCATGCGCCGCCACTTCCGACTGTTGCTTGCCGCCATCGTCCTCGTTCCCCTGCTCGTTCTGGGCGTGGCGGGGCATGAATTCCGACTGTTCGAGCGGGGCTGGTTCAACCTCAAGACCTGGTGGCAGCCGGCCGAGCAGAGCATCGGTCTCGACCGTTATCAGGTGGCGATCGAAGCCCAGCCCATCGATGGGCTGGACGATGACCTCTCGGCGCTGACCTACGACCCCGACCGCAAGACCCTGTTCACCGTCACCAACGCCAGGTCGGAGCTGATCGAGCTGTCGCTGGACGGGCGCATCCTGCGCCGTGTGCCGCTGACCGGCTTCGGCGACCCCGAAGCGGTGGAGTATGTCGGGCCGAACAGCTACGTGATCACCGACGAACGCCAGCAACGGCTGATCCGTGTGCGCCTGGACGATGACACGCTGTTCCTCGATGCCAACGATGCCGAGCAGCTGTCACTGGGGATCGGCCTCAATGGCAACAAGGGATTCGAGGGCCTGGCCTACGATTCGGCGGGCAAGCGCCTGTTCGTGGCCAAAGAGCGGGATCCGATGATGATCTACGAGGTGCACGGTTTCCCCCACGACAATCCCGACAAGCCCTATGCCGTGCATGTGGTGCAGGACCGCAAGCGCGACCGCCGCTTGTTCGTGCGGGATCTCTCCAGCCTGCAGTTCGACGAGCGCAGCGGGCATCTGCTGGCGTTGTCGGATGAGTCACGGCTGGTGCTGGAGCTGGATGTGAAAGGACGGCCGCTGAGCACCCTGTCGTTGCGCAAGGGATTCCAGGGCTTGAAGCAGACGGTGCCACAGGCGGAGGGGATCGCGATGGACGATGCCGGGACCATCTATCTGGTCAGCGAGCCGAACCTGTTCTACGTGTTCAGGCAGCCTTGATCGGGGAGGATGGCACCGGCTTTGCCGGTGTTCGCCGGCAAGCCAGCTCCCACAGGGGAATGCGGATCCTGTGGGGCTGGCTTGCCAGCGATTCGAGGGCGCAGCCCTCGCTGGCGGTTACTCGGCCTTCAGGGTCTTCACGCCTTCGGCGGTCCCCAGCAGCAGTACGTCCGCCGGGCGCGCCGCGAACAGGCCATTGGTGACCACGCCGACGATGGCGTTGATCTGGCTTTCCAGCTCCACCGGGTTGGTGATCTGCAGGTTATGCACGTCCAGGATGACATTGCCGTTGTCGGTCACCACGCCCTCGCGGTAGACCGGATCGCCGCCCAGCTTCACCAGCTGACGCGCCACGTGGCTGCGGGCCATCGGGATCACCTCGACCGGCAATGGGAATGCGCCCAGCACCGGCACCAGCTTGCTGGCGTCGGCGATGCAGATGAAGGTCTTGGCCACGGCCGCGACGATCTTCTCGCGCGTCAAAGCCGCGCCGCCGCCCTTGATCAGGTTGAGGTGGGCGTCGCTCTCGTCGGCGCCGTCCACGTAGAACTCCAGCTCGCTGACGCTGTTCAGCTCGTAGACCGGGATGCCGTGGCCCTTCAGGCGCTGGGCGGTGGCCTCGGAGCTGGCGACGGCGCCGTCGAAGGCGGTCTTGTGCTGAGCCAGGGCGTCGATGAAGAAGTTGGCGGTCGAGCCGGTGCCGACACCGACGACGCTTTTCTCGTCCAGTTTCGGCAGGATGAGGTCGACGGCGGCCTGGGCGACGGCCTGTTTGAGTTGGTCCTGGGTCATGCGGGCTCCGGGAGGGGCAGGGCGGGAAAGGGCCTAGTATAACGGCTCCCGCGGCGTTGCTGTGGTCGCCCGACGTAGCGCTGCGGTAGACTCCCAGCCCTTGTCCCGCGGCCCAGTGATGCTTTCCGATGCTCGAACAGTACGTCAAGAAGATCCTCACCTCGCGCGTCTACGACGTTGCCGTCGAAACCCCGCTGCACAGCGCCGGGCAGCTGAGCAAGCGTCTGGGCAACACGATCCTGCTCAAGCGCGAGGACCTGCAGCCAGTGTTCTCGTTCAAGATCCGCGGGGCCTACAACAAGCTGGCGCAGTTGAGCCGCGAGGAACTGGCCCGTGGCGTGGTCACCGCCTCGGCCGGCAACCACGCCCAGGGCCTGGCGCTGGCGGCCCGGGAGCTGGGCATCAAGGCCACCATCGTCATGCCCAAGACCACCCCGGAGATCAAGATCGAGGGCGTGCGCTCCCGTGGCGGCAAGGTGGTGCTGCACGGCGACTCGTTCCCCGAAGCCCTGGCCTACTCGCTGAAACTGGTGGAGGAGAAGGGCTTCGTCTACATCCATCCCTATGACGACCCGCACACCATCGCCGGCCAGGGCACGGTGGCCATGGAAATCCTGCGTCAGCACCCGGGCCAGCTGGACGCGATCTTCGTGCCGGTCGGCGGCGGCGGGCTGATCGCCGGCATCGCCGCCTACGTGAAATACCTGCGCCCGGACATCAAGGTGATCGGCGTCGAGCCGGACGACTCCAACTGCCTGCAGGCCGCCATGGCCGCGGGTGAGCGCGTGGTGCTGCCACAGGTCGGGCTGTTCGCCGACGGCGTGGCGGTGGCACAGATCGGCCAGCATACCTTCGACATCTGCCGTCACCATGTGGATGAGGTGATCACTGTCAGCACTGATGAGATCTGCGCGGCAATCAAGGATATCTACGACGATACCCGCTCGATCACCGAGCCTGCCGGTGCATTGGGCGTGGCGGGCATCAAGAAGTACGTCGAGCTCAAGGGTGTCGCCGGGCAGACGCTGGTGGCCATCGACTCCGGGGCCAACGTCAACTTCGACCGCCTGCGCCACGTGGCAGAGCGCGCCGAACTGGGCGAGAAGCGCGAGGCGATCATCGCCGTGACCATCCCCGAGCGTCCGGGCAGCTTCAAGGCCTTCTGCGAGGCCATCGGCAAGCGCCAGATCACCGAGTTCAACTACCGCAAGCACACCTGCGACGAGGCGCACATCTTCGTCGGCGTGCAGACCCACCCGGAGACCGATCCGCGCGCGGCACTGGTGCGGCAACTGACCGAGCAGGGCTTCCCGGTCACCGACCTGACCGACAACGAACTGGCCAAGCTGCACATCCGCCACATGGTCGGCGGCCATTCGGCCGGGGCCTGCGACGAGATGGTGCTGCGCTTCGAGTTCCCGGAGCGGCCGGGGGCGCTGTTCAACTTCCTCAACAAGCTGGGCGGGCGCTGGAACATCTCGATGTTCCACTACCGCAACCACGGTGCCGCCGATGGCCGCGTGGTCGCCGGCCTGCAGGTGCCGGAGGACGAGCGCCACCTGGTGCCGGCGGCGCTGGCCAAGATCGGCTATCCATACTGGGACGAGACCGAGAACCCGGCTTACCGGCTATTCTTGGGCTGAACACGGCACACCGACCTCGTGGGAGCGGCGGCGCGCCGATGCGACTTGCCCCGCGATGAAGGCATCAGCAAGAAGGACGATCGCAAAATGGAACACCTGACCACCCTCAAGACCCTGCACATCCTCGCCACCGCCCTGTTGCTGCTGGGCGCCCTGGGCCTGGCGATCTGGACCTGGCGCGCCCGGCGCAAGGGCGATAGCGAGGCCTACGGCAAGCTGCTGCGCCGGCCGCTGGTGTTCGTCTGGCTGCTGATGGGGCTGTGCCTGGTGAGCATGCCGTTCACCGGCTGGTGGCTGGTGCACCTGATCGGCTGGCCGCTGGGACAGACCTGGGTGCTGGCCTCCAGCATCATCTATACGTTTGGCGCACTGGCCGTGTGGTGGCTGGTGGCACGCCTGAACCGGCTGCGCAAGGCCGAGGCGGTGGGCTTGAGGTTCACCCTGGCGCTGGCGGTGTTCAGCGGCGTGTGCTTCCTCTCCATCGCCGGCTTGATGGGCGCCAAGCCAATCTAGCTTGCGCGGGCTGCCCCGCAGCCCCGCCCCTCTCCAGCGCAGCGAAACGACGTGCCCCTGGCAATCGCGTCACCTCGCCTTCACGCAAACCGGGTATACCGGGACCAGGTCCGCTGTAGCGGCCATCCCGGACCTCGAACGCGCCACGGGAGAGCCCCGCGCAATACCGAGTCCCCGCCTCGCCGCAGATAAGCTTGGCGGGCGCGTTGCTGCGCTCGCAGGCTTTGTGGAACAATGCCGGGACATGCGTTTGCGAGGTTGCTGCCGTGATCGACCCGGATGGTTTTCGCCCCAATGTCGGGATCATTCTGACGAATGATGCCGGGCAGGTGCTATGGGCTCGGCGGATCAACCAGGATGCCTGGCAGTTTCCCCAGGGTGGCATCAACCCTGACGAAACGCCGGAAGATGCCCTGTACCGCGAGCTGAACGAAGAAGTGGGCCTGGAACGCCAGGATGTGGAAATTCTTGCCTGCACCCGCGGCTGGTTGCGTTATCGTTTACCGCAGCGTCTGGTACGCACCCACAGCCAACCGCTGTGCATCGGCCAGAAACAGAAGTGGTTCCTGCTACGCCTGGTGAGCAACGAGCAACGGGTGCGCATGGACTTGACTGGCAAACCGGAATTCGATGGCTGGCGCTGGGTCAGCTACTGGTATCCGCTGGGCCAGGTGGTGACATTCAAGCGCGAGGTGTACCGCCGCGCGCTGAAAGAGCTAGCCCCGCGCCTGCTGACGCGCGACTGACGACGGAGTCCACCCCGAGCCATGCTCAATACGCTGCGCAAGATCGTCCAGGAAGTGAACTCCGCCAAAGATCTCAAGACGGCGTTGGGTATCATTGTCTTGCGCGTCAAGGAAGCCATGGGCAGCCAGGTCTGCTCGGTCTACCTGCTCGATCCGGACACCAATCGTTTCGTGCTGATGGCCACCGAAGGCCTGAACAAGCGCTCCATCGGCAAGGTCAGCATGGCCCCCAACGAAGGCCTGGTCGGCCTGGTGGGTACCCGCGAGGAGCCGCTGAACCTCGAGAACGCCGCCGACCACCCCCGCTACCGCTACTTCGCCGAAACCGGCGAAGAACGCTTCGCCTCCTTCCTCGGTGCTCCCATCATCCACCACCGCCGTGTGGTCGGGGTGCTGGTCATCCAGCAGAAGGAGCGCCGCCAGTTCGACGAGGGCGAAGAAGCCTTCCTGGTCACCATGAGCGCCCAGCTCGCCGGGGTCATCGCCCACGCCGAGGCCACCGGTTCGATCCGTGGCCTGGGCCGCCAGGGCAAGGGGATCCAGGAGGCCCGCTTCGTCGGCGTGCCGGGCTCGCCGGGCGCCGCCGTCGGGCGCTCCGTGGTGATGCTGCCGCCCGCCGACCTGGAGGTGGTGCCGGACCGGACCGTCGAGGATATCGACAACGAACTCAAGCTGTTCAACAACGCCCTCGAGGGCGTGCGCGAGGACATGCGCAAGCTGTCGGCCAAGCTCGCCACCCAGCTGCGCCCCGAAGAACGCGCGCTGTTCGACGTGTACCTGATGATGCTCGAGGACGCGGCCCTCGGCGGCGAGGTGGTCGAGGTCATCAAGACCGGCCAGTGGGCACAGGGCGCCCTGCGCCAGGTGGTCGGCGAACACGTCAGCCGTTTCGAGCTGATGGACGACGACTACCTGCGCGAGCGTGCCTCCGACGTCAAGGATCTTGGCCGGCGCCTGCTCGCCTACCTGCAGGAGGCGCGCTCGCAGTCGCTGGTCTACCAGGACAACACCATCCTGGTCAGCGAAGAGCTGACCCCGGCCATGCTCGGCGAAGTGCCGGAAGGCAAACTGGTGGGCCTGGTCTCGGTGCTCGGCTCGGGCAACTCCCATGTGGCCATTCTCGCCAGGGCCATGGGTATTCCCACGGTCATGGGCGTGGTCGACCTGCCGTATTCGAAGGCCGACGGCATCGAGATGATCGTCGACGGCTACAAGGGCGAGGTGTTCACCAACCCCGGCGAGGTGCTGCGCAAACAGTACAGCGACGTGGTCGAGGAAGAACGCCAGCTGGCCCGCGGCCTGGACGCCCTGCGCGAGCTGCCGTGCATCACCCCGGACGGCCACCGCATGCCGCTGTGGGTCAACACCGGCCTGCTCGCCGACGTAGCCCGCGCCCAGCAGCGCGGCGCCGAGGGCGTCGGCCTGTACCGCACCGAAGTGCCGTTCATGATCAACCAGCGCTTCCCCAGCGAGAAGGAGCAACTGGCGATCTACCGCGAACAGTTGCAGGCCTTCCATCCGCTGCCGGTGACCATGCGCAGCCTCGACATCGGCGGCGACAAGTCGCTGTCGTACTTCCCGATCAAGGAAGAGAACCCGTTCCTCGGCTGGCGCGGCATTCGCGTCACCCTCGACCACCCGGAAATCTTCCTGGTGCAGACCCGCGCCATGCTCAAGGCCAGCGAAGGCCTGAACAACCTGCGCATCCTGCTGCCGATGATTTCCGGCATCCACGAACTGGAAGAAGCTCTGCACCTGATCCACCGCGCCTGGGGCGAGGTGCGTGACGAAGGCACCGACGTGCCGATGCCGCCGGTGGGGGTGATGGTGGAGATTCCCGCCGCCGTGTACCAGACCCGCGAGCTGGCACGCCAGGTGGACTTCCTTTCGGTCGGCTCCAACGACCTCACCCAGTACCTGCTGGCGGTCGACCGCAACAACCCACGGGTCGCCGACCTGTACGACTACCTGCACCCGGCGGTGCTGCAGGCCTTGCAGACCGTGGTCAGCGTCGCCCACGAAGAAGGCAAGCCGGTGAGCATCTGCGGCGAGATGGCCGGTGACCCGGCGGCGGCGATCCTGCTGATGGCCATGGGCTTCGACAGCCTGTCGATGAACGCCACCAACCTGCCGAAGGTCAAGTGGATGCTGCGTCAGATCAACCTGAGCAAGGCCAGGGAACTGCTGGCCGACGCCATGAGCCATGACAACCCGCAGGTTATCCACAGCTCGCTGCAGCTGGCGCTGAAGAACCTCGGGCTGGCGCGGATGATCGGGCCAGGGGCGAACAAGACCCTCTGATCGCCTGTGTCAGCCTGATCGCGGAGCAAACCCGCTCCCACAAAGGTGCATTGCCCCACGATAAGGTCCGATCACACCTCCAGGCTGACCTCACCCAGGTGCCCGCCAAACGGCCCGAAACTGCGCTCGATCATCCGCCGCTGCCCCTGGTCATCGACGATCAGCACCGTGCTGGCCCGCGTCCCGTAGTTCTGGCTGGCGATGAACACGCTCGACAGCAGTTTCTCGGTGGCCAGTCCTACCCCTGTCTCCGGCAGCTCCGCCTCCGCCGCCGGCTCGCCGTCAGACAGGAGCGCCAGAAGCTGCTGCGGCTCGGGTGTTTCAAGCAGCCTTTCCAGCCCCGCCCGCGCCTTGAGCAGCTTCGGCCATGGCGTATCCAGTCCCGCGTTCGAGAGCCCGTAGACACCTGGCGCCAGCACCTGCGGCGTAGCGCTGCGGGCGTGCAGATAGCCCAGCCGCCGACCGTCGCCCACCAGCAGGTTGAACCCCGAATACTGGCCGCTGCGGCCGGCCACCTGGTCCAGATAGGCCTCGACCCCCAGCTCGCCGTGCAGATACGCCGCCACCAGTTCGCCCCGCGAGCGCGGGCCCTGGTGTTGTCCGGGATCACGGATATTGGTCAGCGCCGCGAATCGCCCCTGCGGGCCGACGCCCAGCCAGGTGCCACCGGCTTCCAGGTCACGCCCGGCATGCACGCCCGGCGCATCGTCCCAGGCGGCCAGGGCCTGGGTCGGGCGGGCGTAGAACTCGTCGCGGTTGGCCGCGACGATCAGCGGCAGAGCATGCCCCGGCCGCCAGGCGAATACGATCAGGCACATAGGTTGTCCCCTGTGTTTTCGGCCACTCTACCCGCGCCACCGGCCGCGATCCATCACCTGACACAGACTTCACTAGAGCGCCGGGCTTGGCTTCCGTTACCATGCCGGATTGTTTTCCACAGGGGCCACGAATGGAATTCGCTCTCTACCTGCTGTTGGGGGCCTGCGCCGGCGTACTGGCCGGGCTGTTCGGCGTCGGCGGCGGCATCATCATCGTGCCGGTACTGGTGTTCAGCTTCACCCTGCAGGGCTTCGACCCCTCGGTGCTGACCCACCTGGCGGTGGGCACCTCGCTGGCGACCATCGTCTTCACCTCGATCAACGCCGTGCGCGAGCATCAGCGCAAGGGCGCCGTGCAGTGGCCGATCTTCGCCTGGATGACCGTCGGCATCCTGCTGGGAGCGCTGGTCGGGGCCAAGACCGCCTCGCTGATTCAGGGCCCGATGCTGCAGAAGATCATCGGCGTGTTCGCCCTGGTGATCGCCGCGCAGATGGCTTTGGACCTCAAACCCAAGGCCAGCCGTGGCATCCCTGGCAAGCCGGGCCTGACCGCCGCGGGTGGCGTGATCGGCTGGGCTTCGGCGATCTTCGGCATCGGTGGCGGCTCGCTGACCGTGCCCTTCCTGACCTGGCGCAGCCTGCCGATGCAGCAGGCGGTGGCCACCTCGTCGGCCTGCGGCCTGCCGATCGCCCTGGCCAGCGCCCTGAGCTTCATGTGGCTGGGCTGGCACGATGCGCACCTGCCGGCCCACAGCGTCGGTTACGTCTACCTGCCGGCGCTGGTCGGCATCGCCGTGACCAGCATGTTCTTTGCCCGTTTCGGCGCGCGCCTGGCGCACAAGCTGTCGCCGCGCGTGCTCAAGCGTCTGTTCGCCGCGTTGCTGTTCTGCGTCGGCTTGAGCTTCCTGATTTGAACCAAGAGGAATAACCATGCTGCCTTACCCGCAGATCGACCCCGTGGCCGTGGCCCTCGGACCGCTGAAAATCCACTGGTACGGCCTGATGTATCTGATCGGCATCGGCGGTGCGTGGCTGCTGGCCTCGCGCCGGCTGAACCGCTTCGACCCCACCTGGACCCGCGAGAAACTCTCCGACCTGGTGTTCTGGCTGTCGATGGGGGTGATCGTCGGCGGCCGCCTGGGCTACGTGCTGTTCTACGACCTGCACCAGTACCTGGCCAACCCGACGCTGATCTTCGAGGTGTGGAAGGGCGGCATGTCGTTCCACGGCGGCTTCATCGGCGTGATGCTGGCGGCGCTGTGGTTCGGCAAGCGCAACAACAAGTCGTTCTTCGAGCTGATGGACTTCGTCGCGCCGCTGGTGCCGATCGGCCTTGGTGCCGGGCGCATCGGCAACTTCATCAACGCCGAACTGTGGGGCAAGGCCACCGATGTGCCCTGGGCGATGGTGTTCCCGCCGTTCAGCGACCCGGCGCAGCTGCCGCGTCACCCGTCGCAGCTGTACCAGTTCGCCCTCGAAGGTGTGGCATTATTCGTCATTCTCTGGCTGTACTCGCGCAAGCCGCGCCCGACCATGGCCGTGTCCGGCATGTTCGCGCTGTTCTACGGCATCTTCCGCTTCATCGTGGAGTTCGTGCGGGTACCCGACGCCCAGCTCGGCTACATCGCCTTCGGCTGGTTGACCATGGGTCAGTTGCTCTGCGTACCGATGATTCTCGGCGGCATCTTCCTGATCTGGTGGGCCTACAACCGCAAACCGACGGCCAAGGCCACCGTTTGATTTCCACGGCAGGGGCGATCCCCCTGCCGTTCTTGCTACAGGTAAGCCATGAAACAGTATCTAGATCTGGTCCGTGACGTCATCGACAACGGCACGCTGCAGGAAAACCGCACCGGCATCCGCACCATCAGCCTGCCGGGCGCCATGCTCAAGTTCGACCTGCAGAAGGGCTTTCCGGCCATCACCACGCGCAAGCTGGCGTTCAAGTCGGCGATCGGCGAGATGGTCGGATTCCTGCGCGGCGTAAAGAACGCCGGCGAGTTCCGTGACCTGGGCTGCAAGGTCTGGGACCAGAACGCCAACGAGAACGCCCAGTGGCTGGCCAACCCGTTCCGCCAGGGACATGACGACCTTGGCGAGATCTACGGTGTGCAGTGGCGCCAGTGGCCGGGCTACAAGCGCATCCCGCTGAGCAACCCGGCAGCCATCGAGATGGCCGAGAAGGCCGGCTTCCGCCAGATCGCCCGTGACGAGGAGGACGGCCAGGCGTTCGTCATCCTGTACAAGGCCATCGACCAGGTGCGCCAGTGCCTGGACACCATCGCCAACGACCCGGGCAGCCGCCGTATCCTGTTCCACGGCTGGAACTGCGCCCAGCTCGACGAGATGGCCCTGCCGCCGTGCCACCTGCTGTACCAGTTCCACCCCAATGTCGAGACGAAGGAAATCTCCCTGACCCTCTACATCCGCTCCAACGACCTGGGCCTGGGCACGCCGTTCAACCTCACCGAGGGCGCGGCGCTGCTGTCGCTGTTCGGTCGCCTGACCGGCTACACCCCGCGCTGGTTCACCTACTTCATCGGCGATGCGCACGTGTACGAGAACCACCTGGACATGCTGAATGAGCAGCTCAAGCGCCAGCCGCTGGAAGCGCCGAAGCTGGTGATCAGCGACCGTGTGCCGGACTTCGCCAAGACCGGCAAGTACGAGCCGCAGTGGCTGGAGCAGATCGAGCCGAGCGACTTCTGGCTGGAAGGGTACGAGCACCATGCGCCGATGACGGCGCCGATGGCTGTCTGATCCAGCCTCAGTGTCGCCTGCTTCGCGGGTAAACCCGCTCCCACAGATTCTGTGAGAGCGGGTTTACCCGCGAGCGATTCGAACTCAATGCCCGTGGCTGCGCCCCACATGGGAATGCTCCACCTCCGGCATTGTCACCGCGCCGTTGGTCTCCAACTGCTGCAAGATCGCGCACTCCGCCCCCTGCGCATTGCACCTGCGCCGCAACTCCACCAACTGCGCCTGCAGCGCCATCAACCCGTCGATCCTCGCCTGCACATGCTCGATATGCTCGTCGATCAGCGCATTGACGCTGCCGCAGGACGCCTCGGGACTGTCGCGCAGGTTCAACAGGCTGCGGATCTCGTCGAGGGTCATGTCCAGGGTGCGGCAATTGCGGATGAAGGTCAGGCGCTCGACATGGGCCTGGGTATAGAGGCGATAGTTGCCGTCGCTGCGGGCGGGTTCCGGCAGCAACTGTTCACGTTCGTAGTAGCGGATGGTCTCCACCGCGCAGTCGGTGGCCTTGGCCAGTTCTCCGATCTTCATGGCAAATCTCCAATGCAGGGCTTGACCCTATAGTGGCTACAGGGTGTTCACTTGGCAACAGGCTCCCCCTAAGGACAACTCCATGAACCAGCCTGTCAGCCCCGAACACAAGCACGACCATGATCACGCGCATGCCGAAAAAGGGCAGTGCCACGACAACCACGCCCACAGCTGCTGCGGCGCCGGCCCGGCCCTGGTGCAGCTGAGCGAAAAGGCCAGCGCTCAGGCGCAACTCAGCCGCTTCCGGATCCAGGCCATGGACTGCCCCACCGAGCAGACCCTGATCCAGGACAAGCTGGGCAAGCTGGCCGGTATCGAGCAGCTGGAATTCAACCTGATCAACCGTGTGCTCGGCGTGCGCCACACGCTCGACGGCACCGCCGAGATCGAGCGGGCCATCGACAGCCTGGGCATGAAGGCCGAACCGCTGGCCGCCGAGGATGATGGCAGCGCTGCTGCGCCGCAGACGGCCAAGACCCGCTGGTGGCCACTGGCGCTGGCAGGTATTGCGGCGATCGCCGCAGAACTTGCGCACTTCTCCGGCAAGGCCCCGGAGTGGGTGGTCGCCGCGCTGGCCCTTGCCGCGATCCTCGGTTGCGGCCTGGGCACCTACAAGAAGGGCTGGATCGCCCTGAAGAACCGCAACCTCAACATCAACGCGCTGATGAGCATCGCCGTGACCGGTGCCGTGCTGATCGGCCAGTGGCCGGAAGCGGCGATGGTGATGGTGCTGTTCACCCTCGCCGAGCTGATCGAGGCGCGTTCGCTCGACCGCGCGCGCAATGCCATCAGCGGGTTGATGCAGCTCACCCCGGACATGGCCACCGTGCAGCAAGGCGACGGCCAATGGCGTGAGGTAGAGGTGCGCGAGGTGGCCGTCGGCGCCCTGGTGCGGGTGCGCCCCGGTGAGCGTATCGGCCTGGACGGTGAGGTGATCAGTGGACAGTCCAGCGTCGACCAGGCGCCGATCACCGGCGAAAGCCTGCCGGTCGAGAAGGCCGTGGGCGACAAGCTGTTCGCCGGCACCATCAACCAGGCCGGCGCCCTGGAGTACCGCGTCACCGCGGCCGCCGGGCAGTCGACCCTGGCCCGTATCATCAAGGCCGTCGAGGAGGCCCAAGGTGCCCGCGCCCCGACCCAGCGCTTCGTCGACCAGTTCTCGCGCATCTACACCCCGGTGGTGTTCGCCGTGGCCCTGGCGGTGGCGGTGATCCCGCCGCTGTTCATGGCCGGCGCCTGGTTCGACTGGATCTACCGCGCCCTGGTGCTGCTGGTGGTGGCCTGCCCGTGCGCGCTGGTGATTTCGACCCCGGTGACCATCGTCAGCGGCCTGGCCGCGGCGGCGCGCAAGGGCATCCTGATCAAGGGCGGCGTGTACCTGGAAGGCGGGCGCAAGCTGGACTTCCTGGCCCTGGACAAGACCGGCACCATTACCCACGGCAAGCCGGTGCAGACCGACAGCAAGGTGCTCGACCCATTGTTCGACGGCCGTGCCCAGGCACTGGCCGCCAGCCTGGCTGCGCGCTCCGACCACCCTGTCTCGGGTGCCATCGCGCTGTTCGCCAAGGAGCGGAACCTGGAGCTCAGCGAAGTGAGCGAGTTCGCCGCCCTGGCAGGCCGGGGCGTGCGCGGCGACATCGCGGGTGAAACCTACCACCTGGGCAACCATCGCCTGGTCGAGGAGCTGGGCCTGTGCTCGCCGGCACTGGAGGCCGAGCTTGACCAGCTGGAGCGTCAAGGCAAGACCGTGGTCCTGCTGCTCGACCGCTCCGGCCCGCTGGCGCTGTTCGCCGTGGCCGACACGGTCAAGGACAGCAGCCGCCAGGCTATCGCCGAGCTGCATGAGCTGGGCATCAAGACGGTCATGCTGACTGGCGACAATCCGCATACCGCCCAGGCCATCGCCGCTCAGGTGGGCATCGACCGCGCCGAAGGCAACCTGCTGCCGGCGGACAAGCTGGCCACCATCGAGAGCCTGTATGCCCAGAACCACCGCGTGGGCATGGTCGGCGACGGCATCAACGACGCGCCGGCCCTGGCCCGCGCCGAGATCGGCTTCGCCATGGCCGCCGCCGGCACCGACACGGCCATCGAGACCGCCGACGTGGCGCTGATGGACGACGACTTGCGCAAAATCCCGGCGTTCGTCAGGCTGTCGCGCCAGAGTGCGGCGATCCTCACCCAGAACATCGTGCTGGCCCTGGGGACTAAGGCAATTTTCCTGGCGATCACCTTTGCCGGCATGGCCACCATGTGGATGGCGGTGTTCGCCGACATGGGCGTGAGCCTGCTGGTGGTGTTCAACGGCTTGCGCCTGCTGCGCAAGTAGCCCTCTGTAGGAGCGGCCTTGTGTCGCGAAAGGGCCGCAACGCGGCCCCGGCGATTCTGCATGATGCCGAAATCCTGGGGCTGCTACGCAGCCCTTTCGCGACACAAGGCCGCTCCTACAGAGCATGTGCTGAATCTGCTCAACTAGAGGTTATCCACAATGCTCAGCGCCGAGCTCAAAGCCTTCTACATGGTGGCCCGCCTGGGCAGCATCACCCTGGCGGCGAAGAAGCTCGGGCTCAGCCAGCCCACGGTGACCACGCAGATCCGCAACCTCGAAAGCCAGTACGCCGTGGAGCTGTTCTATCGCGGTGGCCGACGCCTGGTGCTGAGCGAGGAGGGTGTGCGCCTGTTGCCGATGGTCAAGGCACTGCTGCAGCAGGAGGCCGACATCGAGTTCGAGCTGCGCAACAGCGGCCAGGCCCAGGGCAGCCTGCGCATCGCCGCCACCGCGCCGTACTACATCCTCGACCTGGTGAAGATCTTCCGCGAGCGCCTGCCGCAGGTGGAGGTGGCGGTGGAGATCGGCAACTCGCAGCAGGTGCTGGAGATGCTCGAGGACTATCGGGTGGATATCGCCGCTTCCTCGCAATTGCTGGAAGACGCCCGCCTGGTGCGCCGGGTGCTGGGTACCGACCCACTGGTGGTGGCGGTGCATCGCAACCACCCCCTGGCCCAGCGCCAGGTGGTGTCGATCGACGTGGTGGCCGGGCATTGCCTGCTGATGCGCGAGCCGGGCTCGACCACGCGCAAGCTGACCGAGCAGATGATGCAGGACGCCAACGTGAAGGCAGGGGCCTTGCTGGAGATCGGCAGCCGCGAATCGATCCGCGAGGCGGTGCTGCGCAACATCGGCATCAGCATCATCGCCCGGCACGAAGTACCGCATAACCCGGAACTGCGGGTGCTGGCGCTGGAGAACGCGCCGGTGATGCACGAGTACCTGTATTGCCTGAAAGAGCGGCGCCAGGCGCGGTTGCCGGCGGCGTTCCTTGGGGTGGCGCAGGAAGTGGTGGGTTCGCAGTTCTAGATCGGCGTCGGCCTGTTCGCGGGTAAACCCGCGAACAGGCCCGCCAGGCCATTACAAAATCCGCCAATACCACTATCACCGACTTTTGCCCAACCGCCACACAACCGTCTCACAGCCTTCCTAGCATGGCTCCCATCTCTTCGATGAGGCCATGCCATGAACAACGTCACTCCAGGCGCACAGATGAAAGTGCGCGGCATCCACAAGCGCTTCGGCGCCTTCACCGCGCTCAACGACGTGTCTCTGGACATCGCCGCCGGCGAACTGGTGTGCCTGCTCGGCCCCTCGGGTTGCGGCAAGACCACCCTGCTGCGCTGCATCGCGGGGCTCGAGCGCCAGGACCGGGGCACGTTGTACATCGGTGATCGAGACATCTCCGAGCTGCCTCCCCAGGCCCGTGACTACGGCATCCTGTTTCAGTCCTACGCGCTGTTCCCCAACCTCACCGTCGAAGCCAACATTGCCTACGGCCTGACCGGCAGCAGCCGCGACGCGTCGCGTCAGCGGGTCGGCGAAATGCTCGAACTGGTCGGCCTCGCCGGCAGCGAGAAGAAGTATCCCGGGCAACTGTCCGGCGGCCAGCAGCAGCGCGTCGCCCTGGCCCGCGCCCTGGCGCCTTCGCCGTCGCTGTTGCTGCTGGACGAGCCGATGTCGGCACTGGACGCCCGGGTGCGCGAGCACCTGTGCACCGAGCTGCGCCAGCTGCAGCGCCAGCTGGGCATCACCACGCTGATGGTCACCCACAACCAGGACGAGGCCATGCTGATGGCCGACCGCATCGCCGTGATGAACAACGGCCAGGTCGAGCAGTACGCCACGCCCCAGGAAATCTACGACCAGCCGGCCACGCCGTTCGTCGCCGAATTCGTCGGCCAGGGCAACTGGCTGCCGTTCCAGCGCAGCAGTGACAGCCATGCCCAGGTCGGCGGCATGCACATGCGCCTGGCGGCCAACGCCGGTGGCGCCAGCAGCGGCCGGCTGTTCTGCCGCCCGGAGGCAATCACGGTCAACCCGGTGGTGCATGAAGAAAACCTGTTCCCGGCCAAGGTCCGCGAGATCACCTTCCTCGGTAACCGCTGCCGCATGAGCTTCGAGCTCATGGCCCTGCCCGGCCACGCGCTGCTTGCCGAGCTGGCGCCGGAGGCCATGCCGCGCCTGGGCTCGCAGGATATCTGGGTGGCCCTGCCGCCGCAGAGCCTGCAGGTGTTCGCCTGAGATGGCCACGTCCATGACCCAGCCGCTCATCCACGCCAAGGCCGCGCCACGCAGCGGTGTCGCCCTGGGTGACCGTCTGTTCGTCGTCGGTGGCAAGAGCCTGCTGCTGATCCTGCTGACGCTGGCGGTGCTGATGCCGCTGCTGGCGATCTTCTGGAAGGGCTTCAGCGGCGAGGCCGGCCAGGGCGGTGGCCTGCTGGCTGCCCGTGAACTGTTCGCCAGCGAGAACTTCCACTGGCTGCTGGGCAACAGCCTGTCGGTGGCGCTCACCGTTGCGGCCATCGTCGTGCCGCTGGCCTACCTGTTCGCCTATGCCCTGCAGCGCACGCTGATCCCGGCCAAGGGCCTGTGGCGCGGCATCTCGCTGCTGCCGCTGCTGGCGCCGTCGATGCTGCCGGCCATCGCGCTGGTGTACCTGTTCGGCAACCAGGGCCTGCTGCGCGGGCTGCTCAGCGACAATATCTACGGCTTCTGGGGCATCGTCCTCGGCGAGGCCATCTACACCTTCCCGCATGCCCTGATGATCCTGCTCTCGGCGCTGTCGCTGGCCGACGCACGGCTGTTCGACGCGGCTTCGAGCATGGGCGCCGGGCCGACCCGGGCATTCTTCAGCATCACCTGGCCGGCCACGCGCCAGGCGGTGTTCGCCGCGTTCTGCCTGGTATTCACCCTGACCATCACCGACTTCGGCGTGCCCGTGGTGGTCGGTGGCGATTACCAGGTGCTGGCGCTGGAAGCCTACAAGGCCGTGGTCGGCCAGCAACAATTCGGCCGCGGCGCGCTGATCGGCATGGTCCTGCTGGTACCGGCACTGCTCAGCTTCGCCGTCGATGCCTGGCTGCGCCGACGCCAGGGCGAGGCCATGAGTGGCCGCGCCCAGGTGTTCGAGCCCAAGCCGTCGAAGCTTCGCGATGGTTGCTTCCTGGCCATCGTGCTGCTGGTGTGCGCGGCATTGCTGGGGGTGATCGGCATGGCGGTGTACTCGTCGCTGGTCAAGTTCTGGCCGTACAACCTGTCGCTGTCGCTCAAGCACTACATGTTCGACGACACCGCTGGCGGCGGCTGGCTGGCCTATCGCAACAGCGTGACCATGGCCATCGCCACCGCGCTGATCGGCAGCGTGGTGATCTTCACCGGCGCCTACCTGATGGAGAAGACCCAGGGCCAGCGCCTGCTCAACCAGGCCCTGCGCCTGCTCAGCTTCATCCCCATGGCCGTGCCCGGCCTGGTGCTGGGCCTGGGCTACGTCTTCTTCTTCAACCTCACCGGCAACCCGCTGCATGTGTTCTACGGCAGCATGGCGCTGCTGGTGGTGTGCACCATCGCCCACTACCTGACCACCGCGCAGATGACCGCCACCACGGCCCTGCGCCAGCTCGACGGCGAGTTCGAAGCTGCCGCGCTGTCGCTCAAGGCGCCGCTGTACAAGCACTTCGTGCGGGTCACCGTGCCGATCTGCCTGCCGGCGCTGCTGGACATCGTCCGCTACCTGTTCGTCTCGGCGATGACCACGGTATCGGCGGCGATCTTCCTCTACAGCCCCGACACCATCCTCGCCGCCGTCGCCGTGCTGAACATGGACGATGCCGGCAACGTCGGCGGCGCTGCCGCCATGTCCACCCTGATCCTGCTGACCAGCGCCGCCGCCTCGCTGCTGCTGGCCGCTGCTTCCCGCGGCCTGCTGCGCCGTTCCCAGGCCTGGCGCCAGCGCGCGCCCGGCCACTGACCGACTGCCCATACCCATAGGAAACGCATCATGTTCAAGCCCCTCGCACTTGCCGCTGCCGTATCCGCCGTCTTCAGCCTGCAGGCCTCGGCCGCCGGCACTCAGCTGACCGTCTACACCGCCCTCGAGGCCGAACAGCTCAAGAGCTACAAGCAGGCCTTCGAAAAGGCCAACCCGGACATCGAGATCAAGTGGGTGCGCGACTCCACCGGCATCATCACCGCCAAGCTGCTGGCCGAGAAGGAGCGGCCGCAGGCCGACGCGGTGTGGGGCCTGGCGGCGTCCAGCCTGGCCATCCTCGATCAGAACGGCATGCTCGAAGCCTATGCGCCGAAGGACCTGGGCAAGATCTCGCCCAATTACCGCGACGCCGCCAACCCGCCGGCCTGGGTGGGCATGGACGTGTGGGCCGCGACCATCTGCTTCAACACCGTCGAGGCCGAGAAACAGGGCCTGAGCAAACCGGTGAGCTGGCAGGACCTGACCAAGCCCGAATACAAGGGCAAGATCGTCATGCCCAACCCGGCCTCGTCCGGCACCGGTTTCCTGGATGTGAGCGCCTGGCTGCAGACCTTCGGTGAGCCGCAGGGCTGGGCCTACATGGATGCCCTGCACCAGAATATCGGCCAGTACGTGCACTCCGGCTCCAAGCCATGCAAGCTGGCTGCCGCCGGTGAGTTCCCGATCGGCATCTCGTTCGAGTACCCGGCGGTGCAGCTCAAGCGCCAGGGCGCGCCGCTGGACATCGTGCTGCCGAAGGAGGGCCTGGGTTGGGAGATCGAGGCCACCGCCGTGATCAAGGGCTCGCCGAAGGCGGATGCCGCCAAGCGCCTGGCCGACTTCTCCGCCAGCCCCGCCGCCATGGAGCTATACAAGGAGAACTTCGCCGTGCTCGCCGCGCCGGGCATCGCCAAGCCACAGACCGAACTGCCGGCCGACTACGAGCAGCGCCTGATCAAGAACGACTTCGCCTGGGCCTCGAAGCACCGCGACGAGATCCTCAGCGAGTGGCGCAAGCGCTACGACGGCAAGTCGGAGAAGGTGGCCCAGCAGTAAGGGCCTCATCGCAGGGCAAGCCCGCACAGAACCTGTGGGAGCGGGCTTGCTCCGCGAATGCGCACTGACCAGCAGCATTGAATCCAGTCTGAGCAGAACCTGATGCCTTCCATCGACCAGATCTTCGCCTTATACGAACACCACGGCAGCGCCGACTACATCGGCGAGGCCATCACCCAGCTCGAACACATGTCCCAGGCCGCCCAACTGGCCATGGCCGAGGGCTACGACGACGAAGTGGTGCTCGCCGCGTTTTTCCACGACATCGGCCACCTGTGCGAAGGCGAGCCGATGGGCGGCTTCGGCGTGGCCAGCCACGAGCGCATCGGCGCCCAATACCTGCGCCGGGCGGGGTTCAGCGAGCGCATGGCGCAGCTGGTGCAGTACCACGTCGAGGCCAAGCGTTACCTCACCTTGCGCCAGCCGGGGTACTACGAACGGCTGAGCGAAGCGAGCCGGCGCACGCTGGCGTACCAGGGTGGGGTGATGAACGACGCCGAGGCCGATGCATTCGAGGGTGATCCGTTGTTTGCCGTGAGCCTGCGCATGCGCGAGTGGGATGAGCGGGCCAAGGAGGTGGGAGTGGCGGTGATGGATCTGCAGGTGTTGAAGGCAAAAGCCTTGGCACTGCTTTGAATCATCGGTTGACTGGGCCGCCCTCTTCGCGGGTTTACCCGCGAAGAGGGCGGCCTTGCGCGCTCAGATCTGTGAAACCAGCGCTTCCAGCTGCTCCTGGCGCTCGGCCTGATTGACCTTCGCCCCGGGATTGAGCGTCGACCACTGTGGATGCGCCCGCGCCTTGCTCAATGCTTCTGGCAGTTTGCCCTCCCGCCAGGCCTTCTCATCGGGTGCCGCCAGGCGAATGCTGTCCTGCGCCGCATGCCCGCGCCCGTCCAACGCCACCATCAACTGCTGCTGACGCAGCGCCAGCAGGCGCAGCACGTTGTCGTCCACGGTCAGCTCACGCTGCCCCTTCAACTTGCCCATCAACCGCGAGCCATAGTTGCGCGCGGTCTGCAGGGCGCCGCCGGCAATCGCCCCGGCCAGGGCGGCTGCGCCGAGGGTCAGGCCACCGACCAGAAGGTCCACGCCCGCGCCCGCCGCCGCGCCGGCGGCCACCCCGCTGCCCAGGCGCACGCCCAGCAGTCTCAGGGTTTCCGGATTGAACAGGTCATCGCCCCAGCGTCCGTCCAGCAACGGCAGGTCGCCGGCATTGGCATCCTCGCGGCGGAAGGCATAGAGCTTGAGCAGGGCCTCGACGCAGCGCTGCTCGCGTTGCCGTACGTCCTGGCGCAGGGCTTCTATGGCACGGGCCTCGGCGGCCGGCTCGGCCTCGACGCTGCGCCGGCAAGCGGCGCAGTCGAGCAACAGTTCGGCGATCAGGCGCTTGCCGCTGCGCTGGCGGGCCAGGCGTTGCGTCTGCTGATCATCGATCAGGCGCTGCAGGGCCGGGCGGGCATCTTCCAGCAGCAAGGCCAGGCTTTCGTAGAGGCGGCGCTCGCCATCCTCGGGCGGGGCCACACTGTCGAACCGCACCAGCGCATGCAGGCCCAGGCGCGACAGGGCCTCGCGCCACTCCGGCTCGCGGTGCTGGCTGCTGGCGACGAAGTTGAGCACCGGCAGCAGAGGCTTGCCGCAGCTGGCCAGCACTTCCAGTTCGTCGCGGTACTTGGCCAGCACCGGTTCGCGGGCGTCGATCACGTACAGCCCGGCATTGCTCGCCAGCAGCTGGCGCAGCACCTTGGCCTCCTGCTCGAAGCGCTGGCGGGCCTCGCTGCCCTGGAGGAACCGCTCCAGGCGGGCCGGGCCGTCCAGGCGCTCACCCGGGCGTTCCAGGCGCTCCAGATAATCGAGCAGGGCGATGGCGTCTTCCAGGCCGGGGGTGTCGTACAGCTCGAGCAGAGGCTGACCGTCCACCGACAGGCGTGCGCCTTCCACATGGCGGGTGGTGCTGGGCCGGTGCGAGACCTCGCCGAAACCGACATCGCGGGTGAGGGTACGCAGCAGCGACGTCTTGCCGACATTGGTGTGGCCCACCACGGCCAGTTTCAGTGGCTCAGTCATGGCCATGCTCCAGCCAGGTCAGGGGGGAGGTATCGGCGTGGGGCAGGCCGAGCTGATCGAGGGCGTGGTGCCAGTCGCCCAGGCGCGCGGCGTCCAGCGCCTGGCCGGGTTGCGCCTGCAGCAGCCAGATGCGCGTGGCGCCGGCGTTGCGCGCCAGCTCCGCGAGCAAGGCCAGGCTGCCGCGGTCGGGCGAGCGTCGCGGGTCGCAGGCGATGGCCAGGCGCGCCGGGGGAAAGCGGCCGAGCTGTTCGAGCAGCTTGTTGCGCGACTCGCGGCCGTCGAGTACGCCGGCATTGGTCACGCTTTTCGGCAATGCCGGAGGCCAGGGGCGCTGGTCATCCAGCTCCAGGCCGACCAGCAGGGCACCGCTGCTGCCGCTCTCCAACTGGCCGGCCTCGAAGCGCGGCAGGGCATCGGGCGCGGCGTCCTGCACGCCGATACGCTCGCTGCGTGGCATCAGTGCTTCGCGCAGTTGCGCATAGCCAGGCAGGTTGAGGTCGAGGGACAAGCGCTCGCGGCCCTGGCGCCAGCGCCACAGGCACAGCGCCGCCAGCGCCAGGCGGGGCAGCAGGCCGTAGACCAGCACCACGCCGAGCAGCCAGCTGGCCCAGGCCTGGCGCGCCAGGTCCAGCGCCGGCAGGGTGTCGCCGCTGGCGCGGATCATCGCCGCGTCTGGCACGGCGAAACCGAGCAGCGATGGCAAGGCGCCAAGGGCCTGGGTGAGAGCGACGAAAGGCTCGGCAGCCAGCAGTGTGGTTTCCCAGACGAAGCCGTAGCGCCGGGTCGCCAGCAATGCCAGCAGCATCGCCAGCGCCGCCAGCATCGCCAGGCACCACAGGCCATGCACCAGCAAGCCGAGCAGCCAGCGGCTCAGACGCTGGCGCTGCAGCAGGACAAGCAGGGCCGGTGCCAGCTGCGCAGCCTTGGCGTCGCGGGCGAAGCGTTCGCTCAGCCACAGCCACAGGCGGCCCAGCGCCGCGCCCTGCTCGCCGGCGAAGAAAAAGCCCCCGGCCCAGCCGATCAGCAGCACGAGGTTCAACCCAAGCAGGCTGCCCAAGGCCCAGAACACGTTCACCGGGCGCTGGCCATCGCCCAGCGCGGCCAAGCCCAGGCCCGCGCCGCTGAGCACGGCGAACAGCATGAGCGCCAGCAAGGCCAGGCGCGCGCCCTGTTTCCAGTGGCGCAGCGCGCCGGTCATACCGTCGCGCTCGGCCAGCCACAGGGCGCGCTGTTCGATGCGTGTCGCCAGGTCGCCGCCCAGTTGGCGGGCGCGGCGGTTGGCCTCCTGGTCCTCCAGGGCGCCGGCGTGTTCCTCGCGCAGGCGCACCGCTTCGGTGAGCCAGCGCTTGTCGAGTCGGGTCGGTGCAGTCACAAGCTCTTCCATTGCACGGGTCAGGGCGCAAGCATAACCCACGTGCCCGGTGCTATCCTCGCCGGCATGACTACATCACTCCCCCTGAGCCTGATCGCGGCGTTCGCCGAGAACCGTGTGATCGGCATCGACAATTCCATGCCCTGGCACCTGCCGGGGGACTTCAAGTACTTCAAGGCCACCACCCTGGGCAAGCCGATCATCATGGGGCGCAAGACCTGGGATTCGCTGGGTCGGCCACTGCCGGGGCGGTTGAACATCGTCGTCAGCCGCCAGCCGGGCCTGGCGCTGGCGGGGGCCGAGGTGTTCGCCTCGCTGGAGGCTGCGCTGGTCCGTGCCGAGCAGTGGGCCCGGGAGCAGGGTGTCGATGAGCTGATGCTGATCGGCGGGGCACAGCTGTACGGGCAGGCACTGGCGCAAGGGCTGGTGAGCCGCATGTACCTGACCCGGGTCGAGCTCTCGGTGCAAGGCGACGCGTGGTTCCCCGAGTTCGATCAGCAGCACTGGCGACTGGCCTCGAGCGAGCCGCAACCCGCGCAGGGAGATGGGCCGGCCTATCACTTCGAGGTGTGGGACAAGGTTTGAGAGGACCTGGGCCGCTCCGGCAGGAATGCACTGCTCATCGCGGCCCGCTGCGCTATGATCTGACTCGCCCCCCAGCACCGAGTCAGATGCATGGAGCCTATGACCACCCCGAGTGCCACCCTGGACACCAGCCAGCAGCCGTCCCGCCTGCGCATCGTCGGCGACTGGACCCTGGCCCACTACGCCGGTCTCAAGCGTGAGTGCGAGCAACTGCGCAACCAGTATGGCGACGACACCCTCGCCGACCTCAGCCAGCTTGGCCGACTGGATACCGCCGGCGCCTCGCTGCTGGCCGAGCTGCTGGGCTCCGAACGCCTGTCGCATTGCACCGACGAGCTTCCCGAGGCCAACCGCGCCCTGCTGAAGAACGTCTACTGCTCGGTCCAGGACTACTGCATCCCGGTCAAGGAGCCCGAGCGCCCGGTGCTGATCCTGCTGCTGGCGCGTATCGGCTGCGCCGTCGACCAACTGTGGCAGGACACCCGGCAGGTGCTGGGTTTCATCGGCCTGATCCTCGAAACCCTGCTGCTGCGCTTCTTCCAGCCGCGCCGCTGGCGCATCACCCCGGTGGTCGCGCACCTCGAGCAGACCGGCCTGGACGCCGCGCCCATCGTCGCCTTGCTGACTTTCCTGGTGGGCGCGGTGGTGGCCTTTCTCGGCGCGACGGTGCTGGCCGACTTCGGCGCGACCATCTTCACCGTCGACCTGGTGGCGTTCTCCTTCCTGCGCGAGTTCGCCGTGCTGCTCACCGCCATCCTCATGGCCGGTCGCACCGCCAGCGCCTTCACCGCGCAGATCGGCTCGATGAAAGCCAACGAAGAGATCGACGCCATCCGCACCCTGGGCCTGAACCCCATCGAACTGCTGGTGGTACCCCGGGTGCTGGCGCTGCTGATCGCCCTGCCGCTGCTGACCTTCGTCGCGATGATCTGCGGCATGATCGGTGGCGCGGTGGTCTGCGCCCTGACCCTGGACATTTCGCCGGCCATGTTCCTGTCGCTGCTGCAGAGCGACATCGGCGTGCAGCACTTCCTGGTGGGCATGGCCAAGGCGCCGTTCTTCGCCTTCCTGATCGCCGCCATCGGCTGCCTGGAGGGCTTCAAGGTCAGCGGCAGCGCCGAATCGGTCGGTGCGCACACCACCTCCGCCGTGGTGCAATCGATCTTCGTGGTGATCGTGCTGGATGCGGTGGCCGCGCTGTTCTTCATGGAGATGGGCTGGTGAGCGGCCGGGAAACGGTGATCGAAGCGCGGGGTATCTGCAACCGGTTCGGCAGCCAGGTGGTGCACGAGCACCTCGACCTGGACCTGTATCGGGGTGAAATCCTCGCCGTGGTCGGCGGCTCGGGCAGTGGCAAGTCGGTGCTGCTGCGCAGCATCGTCGGTTTGCGCCGGCCCGACGAAGGCCAGGTCAAGGTGTTCGGGCAGGACCTGGCCACGCTCAACGAGGCGCAGCGCTCACAGGTGGAGCGGCGCTTCGGCGTGCTGTTCCAGAAGGGCGCACTGTTCTCGTCGCTGACCGTCACCGAGAACGTCGCCTTGCCCCTGATCGAACATGCCGGTCTGTCGCGGGACGATGCCGAGCACCTGGCCGGCGTGAAACTGGCCCTGGCCGGACTGCCGATCAGCGCCGCCGACAAGTACCCGTCCTCGCTGTCCGGCGGCATGATCAAGCGCGCCGCCCTGGCCCGCGCGCTGGCGCTGGACCCGGACATCCTGTTCCTCGACGAGCCCACCGCCGGCCTCGACCCGATCGGCGCCGCCGCCTTCGACCAATTGATTCTCACCCTGCGCGACGCCCTGGGCCTGTCGGTGTTCCTCATCACCCACGACCTGGACACGCTCTACACCATCACCGACCGAGTGGCGGTGCTGTCGCAGAAGAAGGTGCTGGTGGCCGGCCCGCTCAGCGAAGTCGAGCAGACCGACGATCCCTGGATCCACGAATACTTTCACGGCCCGCGTGGCCGGGCGGCCGAGGAGGCCGCCCTGCGCGCCCGGCAGGAGCGCTGAACGATGGAAACCCGAGCTCATCATGTCCTGATCGGCCTGGTCACCGTGCTGGTGGTGGCCGGCGCCATGCTGTTCGGCCTGTGGCTGGCCAAGTCCAGTGTCGATGACGCCTTCAAGGACTACGAAGTGGTGTTCAACGAGGCGGTCTCTGGCCTGTCCCGAGGTAGCCCGGTGCAGTACAACGGCATCAAGGTCGGCGACGTCAGCAGCCTGCGCCTCGACCCCAAGGATCCGCGCCGGGTGCTGGCCCAGGTGCGCCTGAACGGCGACACCCCGGTCAAGGAGGACACCCAGGCCAAGCTCACCCTCGCCGGCGTGACCGGCAACTCGTTCATCCAGCTCAGCGGCGGCACCCCGCAAAGCCCCGAGCTCAAGGGCAAGGGCGGCAAGCTACCGGTGATCGTCGCCTCGCCGTCGCCGATCTCGCGCCTGCTCAACGACAGCAGCGACCTGGTGACCAACATCAACCTGCTGCTGCACAACGCCAACCTGATGTTCTCCGAGCGCAACATCGAGCACTTGAGCAACACCCTGGCCAACCTCGACCAGACCACCGGCGCCTTCGCCAACCACAAGGGCGGTATCGCCGAGGCCATCGAGCAACTGTCCCTGGTCGGCAAGCAGGCCAACGCCACGCTCGCCGAAACCCAGGCGCTGATGCGCAACGCCAACGGCCTGCTCGGCACCCAGGGCAAACAGGCCATCGGCAGCGCCGAGCAGGCCATGCAGTCGCTGGCCGAAAGCACTGCCACCATCAACAGCCTGCTCAAGGACAACCGCCAGTCCATCGACGACGGCGCCCAGGGCCTGAACCAGATCGCCCCGGCCATCCGCGAGCTGCGCGAGACCCTGAATGCCCTCAAGGGCATCTCCCGGCGCCTGGAGGCCGACCCCAGCGGCTACCTGCTGGGCCGCGACAACAACAAGGAGTTCCAGCCATGAAGCCGTCCCTGCGCCTGGTCGCGCTCGCCGCCACCCTGAGCCTGGCTTCGGCCTGCTCGATCCTGCCGCAGAGCGAGCCTGTGGATATCTACCGCCTGCCGGTCGGCCAGGAAGCCCGCGCCGCCACGCCCCTGGACTGGTCGCTGCGGGTGAACAAACCGCTGGCCAGCGAGGCCCTGGCCGCGCCGCGCATCGCGGTGATTCCCCAGGGAGATGTGATCAGCAGCTACAAGGGCGCGCGCTGGAGCGACCCGGTGCCGTTGCTGGTGCGTAATCGCTTGCTAGACGGATTCCAGCGCGATGGCCGGGTCCAGCGCCTGAGCGCCGACGACAGCAACCTGCAGGCCGACTACGAGCTGGGCGGCGAGCTGCAGGCGTTCCAGAGCGAGTATCGGGCCGGGGGCGCGGTCGAAGTGGTGATCCGCTATGACGCCCGGCTGGTGCAGGGCCGCAGCCAGCGCATCCTCGCCAGCAAGCGTTTCGAGGTGCGTCAGCCGCTGGACGGGCAAAAGGTGCCAGTGGTGGTCGCCGGCTTCGGCACGGCCGGCGACCAACTGTCGCGCCAGGTGATCGACTGGAGCATCGCCCAGGCCGCTCAGGCTCAGGCGAAGAACCAGTAGCAGACGAATATCGCCGCGATCACCCCGGCCAGCTCGGCCAGCAGGGCGCAGCCCACCGCGTGGCGCACCCGCTGGATGCCCACCGCGCCGAAATACACCGCCAGTACGTAGAAGGTGGTCTCGGTGCTGCCCTGGATGGTCGCCGCCACCAGCGCCGGGAAGCTGTCCACGCCCTGGGTCTGCATGGTCTCGATCAGCATGGCTCGCGCCGCGCTGCCGGAGAACGGCTTGACCAGCGCGGTGGGCAGGCCCTCGACGAAGCGGGTGTCCAGGCCCATCCAGTTCACCGTGTGGCGGATACCGTCCAGGGCCAGTTCCAGAGCGCCCGAGGCGCGCAGCACGCCCACCGCCACCAGCATCGCCACCAGGTAGGGCAGCAGCCCCTTGGCCACGTCGAAGCCCTCCTTGGCGCCCTCGACGAACGCCTCGTACACCTGCACCCGTCTCAGTGCGCCGATCACCAGGAACAGCATGATCACGCCGAACAGCGTCAGGTTGCCGAGGATCGACGACAGGCTGGCCAGCGCGGCCGCCGACAGGGTACCCAGGAACGCCATGAAGCCGCCCAGCAACAAGGCGCCCGGGATCAGATAGGCAAGCACCACCGGATCCCACAGGCGCAGGCGCTGCATCACCGCCACCGACAGCAGGCCGACCAGGGTCGAGCAACTGGTGGCCAGCAGGATCGGCAGGAACACCATGGTCGGATCGGGCGCGCCTTGCTGGGCGCGGTACATGAAGATGGTCACCGGCAGCAGGGTCAGCGACGAGGCGTTGAGCACCAGGAACAGGATCTGCGCGTTGCTCGCCGTGGTGCTGCTGGGGTTGAGCTCCTGCAGCGAGCGCATCGCCTTCAGGCCGATGGGCGTGGCGGCGTTGTCCAGGCCCAGGCCGTTGGCGGCGAAGTTCATGGTGATCAGGCCCAGGGCCGGATGGCCGGGCGGCACTTCCGGCATCAGCCGGGCGAACAACGGGCCGAGCACCTTGGCCAGCCATTCGACGATGCCGGCCTTCTCGGCGATCTTGAGGAAGCCCAGCCACAGGGTCAGGGTGCCGAACAGCAGGACCATGACCTCCACCGACAGCTTGGCCATGGCGAAGATGCTCTCGACCATCGCGGCGAAGATGCCAGCGTTGCCGCCCACCAGCCACTGGGCCAGGGCGGAGATGGCCGCCACCAGGAAAAAGCCGAGCCAGAGGCCGTTGAGCATCCGTGTGTTCCCCCGTGAAAAATGCACGAATGATAGCTGTAGGAGCGGCCTTGTGTCGCGAAAGGGCTGCGCAGCAGCCCCGGCGATTTTGCATGATGCCGAGACTCTGGGGCCGCTGCGCGCCCCTTTCCGACCGCTCCGGCGCCCCGACAAGGCCGCACCTACAGGGGCTGTGGTCGCCTATAAAACAAAAAGCCCCGACTAGTCGGGGCTCTTCGTTCAGCTCAGTGGCTCACTGGTTGACGGTCTTGCCCGCCACCACAGCCTCTTTCTTGCCTTTGTCCAGCACCAGCGACTGGTAGTACGCCGCGCCTTTCTCGGCGTCATACATACCCTGCCACTTGGCGATGACCACCGCGGCCAGGGCGTTGCCAACCACGTTCAGCGCGGTACGGGCCATGTCCATGATGCGGTCGACACCGGCGATGAAGGCCAGGCCTTCCAGCGGAATGCCCACGCTGCCCAGGGTGGCTAGCAACACCACGAAGGACACGCCCGGCACGCCGGCGATACCTTTGGAGGTGACCATCAGGGTCAGTACCAGCAGCAGCTGCTGGCTCCAGGACAGGTCGATGCCGTACAGCTGGGCGATGAAGATCGCCGCGATGCTCTGGTACAGGGTCGAACCGTCGAGGTTGAAGGAGTAGCCGGTCGGTACCACGAACGAGCAGATCGACTTCGGCGCACCGTACTTCTCCATCTTCTCGATCACGCGCGGCAGCACGGTCTCGGAGCTGGAGGTGGAGTAGGCGAGGATCAGCTCGTCCTTCATGATGCGCATGATCTTGATGATCGAGAAGCCAAACACGCGCGCCACCAGGCCCAGCACCATGAAGGCGAAGAAGGCGATGGCGAAGTACACCAGCAGCACCAGCTTGGCCAGCGGCAGCAAGGATGCGAAGCCGAAGTTGGCGACGGTGGCGGCGATCAGGGCGAACACGCCGATAGGGGCGTAGTTCATGATCATGTGGGTGACCTTGAACATGGTCTCCGACACGCCCTGGAAGGTGCGCACCAGCGGCTCGCGCAGATCGGCGTTGAGGCTCGACAGACCCATGCCGAACATCACCGAGAAGAAGATGATCGGCAGCATTTCGCCACGCATCAGCGCCGCGAAGATGTTCGACGGGATCAGGTTGAGCAGGGTCTCGATGAACGCGTGTTCATGCTGCACCTCGGCCGCGGTGGCCTGGTACTTGGAGATGTCGACGGTGCCCAGAGTGCTCATGTCGATGCCGGCACCCGGGTGGAACACGTTGGCCAGGACCAGGCCGACGACGATGGCGATGGTGGTCACCACCTCGAAGTAGATGATGGTCTTCAGGCCGATGCTGCCCAGTTTCTTCGCGTCGCCAACCCCGGCGATGCCCACGATCAGCGACGAAATCACGATCGGGACGACGATCATCTTGATCAGGCGAATGAAGATGTCGCCGGCGGGCTGGAGGACGTTGCTGATCCACCATGCCTTTTCTGCACTGAAATGATTCAGTAGCGCGCCGACTGCAACGCCCAGCAACAGACCGATGACGATCTGCCAGGCGAGGCTCAGTTTTGCCTTCTTCATGTCATTACCCTTTGTTGTAGTGGTCACGGGTGTCGGGCCGAAAAGTGCATTCCAGAGCCATTTACAGCGTTCCGGGTTGCATCTCGCTCTGCCCGGCATCCCCCTGTAAGGACACCGCGAGCGCGATTTGCGGCGCTCGTGCCGAGAAAAAAGGCGGCAACTATTGCGACGTGGGGAAGGGCAGTCTAATGCCGGAAACGACTACCCCATGCCGAATCGGCATGAGACCAGAAGTCAAAATCGAGCATCGCCAAGCCCTTGATTTTCAACGTTCGGATTTCCGAACAAGACCAAAGCGCCATTTTTCGGCAGATTTGACGGGATGACAGATGGGTGTCGGATGGCGTGTTCGACAATCCGAATGGCTGAAATGCCACGCGAGCTGACCTGTCGGACAGGTAAAAAAATTTCGATATACGGTCGCGACAAAATGTGTCCAGAGGAAAAGTCGCGCATATATAAGGAGGGATTCCCAAATAAGGCGCTTCGGAAGTCAGATCGGTCACAAGGTTCGATTCGAGCCTGGCCGACCTGCAACTTCCGATGCCACCCTCTCCTGACCTGGCCCGTTGCGGAGGCACTCCCTGTACCCCTAGGCCACTCCGACCCTGCAACAGTCAGAACGGCCCGGCCCCCTGGTCATGCGCGGCCCCTCCTCGGGGCCGCGCATCATAGAAGCCTGAAAGATAGAAAGGTTCAGCTTCTATTGCGTTACAGCGCGCGACCGCTGGTCAGTACCAGTTCGGGTCGCGCTTGAGCTGCTCCTGCAGCAGTGCCTTCATGCCCTCGTCCGGCTCACCCAGCCAGCGATAGTTCGCATGGCGGGTCGGCGACTTGTCGGCGGGCAGGCCCTCGGGTACTTCCACGAGCATCCCGTAGGCATCGTCCTTGTCCCAGCTGAAGGCGACGATAAGGCGCTTGTAGGTGCAATTGTCGTCGGACTCGCAAAGAGGACCGACCAGGTACTTGTCGCCATCCTCGGTCACCGCCGACATCTGCTGCGCCGAGCTGCCACTCAGGTTGATCACCCATTCGGGCAGGCGTTCTTCATTCTTGATGGTCTTCTGCCAGGTTTCCCGGTACTCCGGGTCCGAGCCAAGCAACTGGTTGGCCCGGACCTGACCGTCATTGGCAGCCATCGCCGTCGCGCCACTGCCCAGCAGCAACGCGACGATCAGGGCTTTGGGGAGCATCCTGCTCATGGTCTTCAACCTCTGCCACGTCCGAAGAAGAAGGAAGCAACGAACAGCACCAGGAAGACAATGAACAGGATCTTCGCGATACCGGTCGCAGCACCGGCGATACCACCGAAGCCCAGGACTGCGGCAATGATGGCGATGATCAGGAAGGTGATAGCCCAACTCAGCATGATGTTTCTCCTTTTCTCGTGCGAAATCGATCGTCTGCTTCAGCGTCAGAACACCCAGCGCTCCTGGGGCACGGCACGCTCGAGCACGGCAGGGGCAGTCTCGGCGGACGGCAGAGGCTCGGCCGCCTTGACCAGCGTGTTGGCATGGGCCGTCCTCATCTGGGACAACAGTGCGGTCTGCGCCGCCACCTGCTCGGCCAGTCGGGCGGTCTGCCAGCTGTAGTAGAACAGGCCGGCCGCCAGGGTAAGCAGGAGGGCCATGCCAAGGAACAGCAGCTGGCGCAGAGGCAATACGGCGGACTGCGTGCGGTTGACGTGCTGGCGATTCATGCCTGTTCCTCCTGCTGTACTTGTTATCCAGAGCTGGAGGGATCAGTGCAGCCTGCATGCCAGTCTTTTGAAAGCAATAAAAACCAATAAAATCAATTAGTTATGAATGCTACAAAACATCTGCGGGGACGTATCCTGCACGATCCCCGCCTTTGGGTCGTGCGATTTGCACGATCAACCCTCCACCTTGGTCGCCACCTTGAGCAGGTCGGCATCCACCCCGCGGACCCCGACGATCTGCCGCGCCACCTCGACCGCGATGGTCTTCTGCTCGCTGCTCACCACCTCGCCAGACAGCCTGACCAGCCCTTGCTCGCTGGCCACCTTGATGTTCAGGCCATCGAGGTTGCGACTGAAGCGGTAACTGGCCTCGATCTTGTCGACGATCCAGCTGTCGCTGGGCGCCGGCCCATCGACCGCGTCCACTGGCTTCTCCCGGGCCTTGGCCAATCCCGTGCTGTCCAGGCTGACCAGGTTGTTGACCAGGTGCACGCCCTCCGTCGAACGCGCCAGCACACCGGCCAGTTCCTTGGCCTCGGGGCTGTCCACCTTGCCACGCAGGGTGACCACCCCCTCACGGCTCTCCACCTCCATGGGCGCCTTCTCGGTGACCCGACTCCACAGCAGCCGCGCACGGATCACGGCAGCCAACGTGGCATCCTCCAGGCGCTGGGCGTAGGCGCGCAGTTCCAGTGGCCGGTCCACCAGAGCCGGATTGACCCGCAGTTGGTTGTCGACCTGCTCCACGCCACGGGTGGCCAGCGCCACCTGCTCGGCCAACGCTCGCTCCACTGGATTCTCGACTTCACCGGACAACCGGGCGCGCTGGCCATCGACCTCCACCTTGATCGCGAACGGGTTGAGCATGCGGTTGAGCGACAAGGCGGTCTGCAGCGCACCTTCAAGCCTGGCGTCCTGCAGCGGATCGGCAAACGCAGGGGCGGCCAGCGGTGCGACACAGGCCATGAACAGGGCCACACGAATGGAAACGAACATCGCAAATCCTCCTTTCGGATACCTCAACCCAGAACAATCGCAAGCTGCATGCCAGGTGTCTCATGACAAACAACTTCAATTTTTTCAATCACTTAATCATCATCTGGAGTTGCAGCTAGCATGCATGGAACGGAATCAATCAGAATCGACCATGCAACTTGCCCGATTTTTCCGACACTAATTGAGACTCATCCCAAAGGAGCGCAGGAAATGGAATCAGCCCCGGACAACCAAGGCCGCATTCTGCTGGTGGACGACGAGTCCGCCATCCTGCGCACCTTCCGCTACTGCCTCGAAGACGAAGGCTACAGCGTGGCCACCGCCAACAGCGCCGCCCAGGCTGAGACCCTGCTGCAGCGCCAGGTGTTCGACCTGTGTTTCCTGGATTTGCGCCTCGGCGAGGACAACGGCCTGGACGTGCTCGCGCAGATGCGCATCCAGGCCCCGTGGATGCGGGTGGTGATCGTCACCGCCCACTCGGCCATCGATACCGCGGTGGACGCCATCCAGGCCGGTGCCGCCGATTACCTGGTCAAGCCCTGCAGCCCCGACCAGCTGCGCCTGGCCACGGCCAAGCAGCTGGAGGTGCGCCAGCTGTCGGCGCGGCTGGAAGCCCTCGAAGGCGAAGTGCGCAAGCCCAAGGATGGCCTGGACTCCCACAGCCCGGCGATGATGGCGGTGCTGGAAACGGCCCGCCAGGTGGCCACCACCGACGCCAACATCCTCATCCTCGGCGAGTCCGGTACCGGCAAGGGCGAGCTGGCTCGGGCCATCCACGGCTGGAGCAAGCGCGCGCGCAAGGCCTGCGTGACCATCAACTGTCCGTCGTTGAACGCCGAACTGATGGAAAGCGAGCTGTTCGGCCACACCCGCGGCGCCTTCACCGGTGCCAGCGAAAGCACCTTGGGACGTGTGAGCCAGGCGGACGGCGGCACGCTGTTTCTTGATGAGATCGGCGATTTTCCTCTCACGTTGCAGCCAAAGCTGCTGCGTTTTATCCAGGACAAGGAATACGAGCGAGTCGGCGACCCGATCACCCGCCGCGCCGATGTGCGCATTCTCGCGGCGACCAACCTCAACCTCGAGGAGATGGTTCGCGAGAACCGCTTCCGCGAAGACCTGCTGTACCGCCTGAACGTCATCACCCTGCATCTGCCGCCTCTGCGCGAACGCAGCGAAGACATCCTGACCCTGGCCGACCGCTTCCTGGCCCGCTTCGTCAAGGAGTACTCGCGGCCGGCCCGAGGTTTCAGCGACGAAGCCCGCACCGCGCTGCTCAACTACCGCTGGCCGGGCAACATCCGCGAGCTGCGCAACGTGATCGAACGCGCCAGCATCATCTGCCCGCAGGAGTGGGTGGAAATCAGCCACCTGGGCATGGCCGAGGCCCCCACCAGCAATGCGCCTCGGGTGGGCGCGGCGTTGAGCCTGGATGAGCTGGAGCGCGCCCACATCGCCGCCGTGCTGGCCGCCAGCGACACCCTCGACCAGGCAGCCAAGACCTTGGGTATCGATGCCTCCACGCTGTACCGCAAGCGCAAGCAGTTCAACTTGTGAGGTGGCCGATGAAGCTGCGCACACGGCTGTTTCTCAGCATCTCGGCGCTGGTGACCGTGGCGCTGCTCGGCCTGTTGCTGGGGCTGATCAGCGTGCTGCAGATGGCCACCGTGCAGCAGCGCCTGGTGCAGGACACTTCCCACACCCTGGAGCTGGGCCTGAAGCTGAGGCAGAACCTGGGCGAGCAACTGAACCTCATCCTCGACGATGGCGCCGACCCGAAGAACCTGGTGACCCTGCAGAACCAGTTCCAAGGCCTGCTCAACCAGGGGCTGGAGCAAGGCGGTGAGCGCACCGGCTTCAGCAAGGCCAGCAGCAACTACCAGGCCTTCATACAAGCGTACCGGGAGAGCCCGGCACCCGCGCTCAGCATGGGCGTCGACCAGCCTCTGGGCGCGGCATTCAACCAGGTCCGCACCGACCTGCTCGATTCTCACCGCCAGGCGCTGGAACACATCGTGCGCAGCGAAGAGCTATCGCGCAATCACGCTCTCATGGTCGGCGGCGTGCTCGGCCTGGTGGGCCTGGCCGTGCTGGTGCTGGGCTTCGTCACCGCGCATAACATCGCGCGCCGCCTCGGCCAGCCGATCGAGGCCCTGGCCAAGGCCGCCGACCAGGTGGGCCAGGGCAACTTCGAGGTGACCTTGCCGATCACCCAGGCGACCGAGCTCAACCAGCTGACCCGCCGTTTCGGCCTGATGGCCGATGCCTTGCGCAAGCACCAGGCCACCAACATCGATGAACTGCTGGCAGGCCAGCAGCGCCTGCAGGCCGTACTCGACAGCATCGACGACGGCTTGCTGATCATCGATCGCCAGGGTCGCCTGGAACACCTCAACCCCGTGGCCCAGCGCCAGCTGGGCTGGGACCCCAGCCGCCTGGGCGTGGGCCTGGCCGAGGCGCTGCAACGCCCCGAGCTGGAACAGCAACTGCGCCAGGTCCTGCGCGGTGGTGGCCTGGACCGGCCACCAGAGGACCTGAGCCTGGAAGTGGAAGAGGAAACCCGCCTGCTGACCTACAGCCTCACCCCGGTCAGTCACCCTCAAGGCCCCATCCTCGGCGCCGTGATGGTGCTGCACGACGTCACCGAACAGCGCGCCTTCGAGCGCGTGCGCAGCGAGTTCGTACTGCGCGCCTCCCACGAACTGCGCACCCCGGTCACCGGCATGCACATGGCGTTCGGGCTACTGCGCGAGCGGGTCAGCTTCCCTCCCGAGGCGCGGGAGAATGACCTGCTGGAGACCATCGGCGAGGAAATGCAGCGCCTGACCCAGCTGATCAACGACCTGCTCAACTTCTCCCGCTACCAGAGCGGCCTGCAGAAACTGGAGTTGGCGCCCTGTGCGCTGGACGAGCTGTTCGACCGCGCCGTGGCGCGCTTCGCCGAGCAGGCCGCGGCCAAGAACATCGAACTACTGAGCGAGCTGGAACGACCCTTGCCACGTATTCAGGCCGATATCGCCCAGCTTGACCGGGTCCTGGACAACCTGTTGCACAACGCCATCCGCCACACCGCCAACGGCGGGCGCATTCGCCTGCATGCCCGCAGGCACGCCGAGCGGGTGATCGTCAGTGTCGAGGACAATGGCGAAGGCATCGCCTACGGCCAGCAGGGGCGCATTTTCGAGCCTTTCGTTCAGGTCGGGCGCAAGAAAGGCGGGGCGGGACTGGGCCTGGCGCTGTGCAAGGAGATCGTGCAACTGCATGGCGGACGCATGGGCGTTTTCTCCCGGCCAGGGCAGGGGACGCAGTTCTACATGGCGTTGCCGGTATAGGGGAGGGGCCGCCCAGTCCTTTCGAAAAGCCCAGCCATGACCGCTGCGCTTGCGCTCACGGCTCATCATCGATCCGTCGCCTCGACACCCGCCGCCCGCGAGTGATCAGCTCGGCGAACTGACGCGCGTTCAGCGGATGGGCAAACAGCCAGCCCTGCCCGTAATTGACCCCTTCGGCGTTGAGCAGCACGGCCTGGTCCTCGCATTCGATGCCTTCGGCGATCACCCGCAGGTGCAGGTCGTGGGCCATGCGAATGATGTGCGGCGCCACACCGCTGCTGGCCGCATCATGGCCCAGGGCGTCGATGAACGACTTGTCGATCTTCAGGCAATCCACCGGCAGGGTCTGCAGGTACGCCAGGCTGCTGTAGCCCGTGCCGAAATCATCGATCAGCACCTGGTGCCCCACCGCGCGCAGCGCCTGCAGGTTGTCCCGCGCCACGACCACATCGATCAGACCACGCTCGGTCACCTCGAAGGCGATCTGACTGGCAGCTACCCGGTGGTGCGCCAGCAGGCGCGCCGCCACCCGGCCGATACGCGGGGCCATCACGTCACAGGCCGCCAGGTTCACCGAGATGTACAACTGGCGGTTGGCCCGCAACAGCGCCCCCAACTGCTCCAGGACACGCTGCAGGACGAAATCGGTGATCTGGCGGATCTGCCCGGTGTTCTCCGCCAAGGGGATGAACAACTCCGGACTGGTCAGGCTGCCGTCCGGACGACGCCAGCGCACCAGCGCCTCGGCGCCGACACAGCGGCGGCTGTCCAGTTCGAAGATCGGCTGGTAGAGCACCTGCAGCTCGCCACGGCGCAGCGCCTGCTGCAGCTCCGAACTCATCGAGCGGCGCTGCAGGATCAGTTGCAGCACCAGCCAGCCGATGCAGCAAGCCAGTACCACGCTGCCGGGAAACAGCAGCCAGAGCATGCCGTTGAGCTTCAGCGGCAGGCTGGCTCGGGGCGCGATCAGGACCAACTGGTAATCCGGCGACTTGGTGGCCATGCGATACACCAGGCGGTCGGGCAGCTCGATCAGCGACTTGTGCGAAGGTGGCGGCCAATCGGTGAGCGGTGGCCAGGGCTGGGCCGGGCCGAGCACCGGGATGGCCCGGGTGCCGCGGTCCAGCAATACCAGCAGGCTGCCACCGGGAGGCAGGTCGACCACATCGCTGAGGTGACCACGGGAGGTGGACACCAGGAAATTGCCACGGCCAAGCATCAGCGCCGCAAGATTCTCGTTGGGTTCGGTGGTGGTATTGAGCCAGTAGCTGTAGGTCGGGCCCTGGATGTCAGGTGCGCGCAACGGCTCGATGACGCGCCCGCCGCCCCGGTTGGAACAGGTAAGCCTGTCATTCACGTAGGCCGCTTCATAGATGAAACGCGACTTCAGCGCGACCTGCTGCAGCTCGGCCAGCATCTGAGGGTCGCAGCCGCGCAAGGGTTGCGCCTGGAGCTGGTCGACCGCCTCGCGCAACTGACCGAAGACCTGCTCCAGGCGCTCGAGAAAGCGCTCGCCCTGGGCGTTCATCTGGTCGCTTTCACTGTGCTTCATCTGCTGCAGCGTCACCCCGACGCTGGCGGCGAGCAGCAGCGAGGCGCTGGCCAGGGCCGCGATTGCGGCCAGCAGCCAGGGACGGTGGAAAAATTGGCGCAATGAAGCAAAGGGGGCAGGCATGCGCGGCATCCAGTTGAATACAAAAGGTATAGCAACTGAATGAAGGGTTGGCGCGGCCGTTGGGCGCAAAGCGCCCCGAGCTCAACCCTTGCGGTTGAGCACCTGCAGCATCGCGGCGGTCTGCGCATCCGGCATGCCGTCGAAGCGCTGGGGGCGGAAGCGCATCTGGAAGGCGGCGATGACATGACGCGTGGCCACGTCCAGCTCACCCGTCTGCTCCACGGCATAGCCAAAGCGCGACAACTGCTGCTGGTACCAGGTGATGGTTGGCGGGTTGACCGCGAAGTAGGCCTGCTGCCGCGCCACCGCGGCGGCATCCGGCCAGATACCCAACCCCGCATCCGCCAGGCGCTTCCACGGGAACAGCGGACCCGGATCGAGCTTGCGCAGCGGCGCGATGTCGCTGTGGCCGATGATATGACGCGGGTCGATGTTGTTGCGCTTGACGATGTCCCTGAGCAACGCGATCAGGGCCTGGACCTGCGCCTCGCTGTAAGGGTGCCAGACACGCCCGCCAGGCGTGTCGGTGTACCCTGGGTTGACGATCTCGATGCCGATGGAGCTGGAGTTGAGCCAGGTACGGCCCTGCCACTGGCTGTCACCGGCGTGCCAGGCACGGCGGTTTTCATCCACCAGCTGGTAGACCGTGGCCGGCCCGTCGCCGATCAGATAGTGGGCACTGACTTCGCCGTGGGTCAGCAGTGCGAGCGAACGCTCCAGCGAAGCATTGGTGTAGTGCAGGACGACGAACTGGATACGACTGTCCTGGTTGGCCGAAGGGTGGCTGCGATCGATGCGCAGGCCGCTGGAACAACCGGCCAGGGCCAGCAGGAGCAAGGCGGTGAGGAGTTTTTTCATTGCACAGAGCACGTCATTGAGTAGGCGACAACAGCGCTACAGTATAACGTGCTCTGGCCCTGCCGTTAGCGGTTGCGTGTCACCTCAGCGCGCGCACATGACCAGAAACTCCAGCGAGTTGTCCCCGCTCGGGCCTTTCTTGTCCACCAGTTGGGTCATGACGGTCATCTGTTCGGCCAGTGGCTTGCCGATCACCTTGGCCTGGCCATGCATCTGCCGGTCGTAGCTGCTGGCGTCGATCGGCGACACCGAGCAGAAACCCGGATCCTGATGCACGATGCGCGGATTGAACTTCAGCTTGTACTGGGTGAAGTAGTTGGCCTGCGGCTGGCGCTCGACCTGGGCGATCCACTCAGGCCATTGGCGCAGCACGCTGCCATCGGCACCCACGTGGGCGGTCAGGATCACATCCTTGGCCATTGCGCTTGCCTGGAACGCCAGGCCCAGCAGCAGTGGCACGATCCACTTGGTCAGTTTCATTCAACAACTCCTTTTCAAGATTGATCTGTTGGCGATGCGCTGCGCATGCAGCGCGGGCCGACAGTGTCGATCTCTGCGCAGTCGTAGAAGCGGTAACTATTTATGCCTGCTCGACGCGGTTGCGGCCCAGGTCCTTGGCCCGGTACAGCGCCTCATCCGCTCGCTTGAGCACCTGCTCGCTCCGCTCACCGGAGCGGAAGGCGCTGAGGCCGATGGACGTGGTGATCACCACCCGTTCGCCCTTGAAGTGGAACGGGCAGGCTTCGATGGCCGCTCGCAGCGCCTCTGCCACCTGCGCTGCCGCAGGCGGCGTCGTCTGCGGCAGTAGCAGGACGAACTCCTCGCCCCCGAAGCGCGCGATGAAATCACGACCGCGCAAGCGCTTGCGCAGCTGGTCGGCAACGATCTTCAGCACCTTGTCGCCCGCCAGATGGCCATAGCCGTCGTTGATGCGCTTGAAATGGTCGAGGTCGAGGATGGCCATCGCCAGGTGGCCGCCGTTTTCCTGCCAGTCGAGCATTTCTCGCTCGACTTGCTCGCTCCAGGCCGCGCGGTTCGGCAACCCGGTCAGCGGATCGATCATCGCCTTCTGTCGTTGTTCCTCCAGGTGCTCACGGTAACCCAGCGCTTCCTGCTCCATGCTCGCCACGCGCTCGGCCAGCCCTTGCAGGCGACCGGCCAGTTCCTGCTCGCGGCGATCGCGCTCGTGCTGATGTTCGTCCATGGTCACCAGCAGGCCTTCGAGGCGGTTTTCCAGGATGTGCTTGAGGCTGTCCACATCGACGGCGCCCTGCACGCTGCTCTGCAGGCCATCGACCTGCTCGCGCAGCTGGCTGTCCAGCTCGCGGGCGGCGGAACTGTTGTCGGCGTGACCGGCACTGGCTTCGTGCAGATGGCTCTGGAAGGTCTCCAGGCGCACGTTGAGCTGTTGCAGGTAGGCTTCGAACTCATGCTGGCCACTGTCGGTGATCGCCAGCATGAGCACCGCCAGGTCATCCAGCACCGGGATCAGCTCGTACCAGTTCAGGCCACGGGAAACCCGTTCCCGCATTTCCAGGGCCTGAGCCTTGTGGCGCTCGGGCAGGCTGAGGTCGTCGAGCAGGCCGATCAGGGTCTGCTCGATATGCGCGGCGACCTGGCTGTAGGGCGGCTCGACCGCGTCGGGGAGGCCATAAGGGCCTTCTTCGTCGACGGCGAGCTCTGGTTCGGGCTCAAGAGGATCCTCCAAAGCCTGCACGACCTCGGGTGTGGCCACGGGCTCGGGAGCAGGTTCGCCGATCGCCTCCAGCACCACCCCAGGCTCCGTTTCAGGTGGCGGTTCGGCGACGAGCACCGGTGTCTGCTCGACCAGCGCCGGCCCCGGCAATTCGACTTCAGGTGCTGGCACGACGTCATCCAGATGCCGTGTCGGCTCGGGCGCGACCTGGGTGACAGGGGTCGCCGGCAAGGCATGCAGCTCGTCGGCATCCCGTGCCTCGGGCTCGCTGGCTTGGGCGGCGGGGCCTTTCTGCGGCGCCTGTGCAGGCGCCTCGACGCCCAGCGCCTCGTCCTGGGGCTCATCGCGCCCGCCGAACAGACGTTGCAGGAAACCAGGGCGGGCCTCTTCACCGGGCCGCTGTACCGAACTCAAGGCGCGCCCCTGCAAGCCGCTGAGCTCCCCCAGCAGAGGGGGGAGTTCGCGAGACTGGCTGACGCCGCCGTCGAGTTTCTTCGCCAGTTTTTTCAGGGGGCGTGACACATCGCCCGGCAAGGGCAGGGTCTGCAGTTGAGTAACCAGTGCGGTGAGCGCTTCGCTGACCTGGTTCATGCGGGTCTCGCGGCGCTGCTCGGAATCGAGCACGGCTTTTTCCAGGCGCGGGATCAGCCCGGCGAGACCGGCGTCCATGTTGTCGCCACGGATGACTTCGCGCATTTCCTTCATGCACTGGTCGACGATCTTGTCGCTGCCCTCCGCCGCCAGGGTGCTGCGCACCAGACCACGACGCAGCAGGTCGAGACGGGCTTCCCAGCGCCGCTCGAGCTTTTCCTGACGCTCGATGCTCTTGAGGTATTTTTCTTTCCAGCGCTCGGCTTCTTCGGTCATGCCTGGATCCGCAACGGGTGATGGCATCTAGCCCTGTGATGACTGGGTTTCGGCGGGAACGTCGAACACTTGAGTGCGCGGTTCGCCCCGGCAGGCCCCTAGCTCAGGACCGGCAGCGTATCCACAGTCAGGGCGTCAGGCAATCGGATCTCGACGGCGACGGGAAGGTGATCGGAAATCGGCTGGGCCAGCACCTCGACACGCTCCAGCGTCAGGCTCGGGCTGAGCAGGATATGGTCAAGGCAGCGCTGCGGGCGCCAGCTGGGGAAGGTGGCCTCGACCTGAGGAGCGATCAGGCCAAGATCGCGCAATGGCGAATGGTCGAGCAGGTCGTTGGCATGGGTGTTCATGTCGCCCATGAGGATCTGGTGGCGGTAGCCGCCGATGAGCTCGCGGATGTAGGCCAGTTGGCGGGCGCGGGTCTTGGCACCCAGGGCCAGGTGCATCATGACCACGATCAGCGCGTCCTCGCCTTCGCCGAAACGCACCAGGATGGCCCCACGGCCGGACGGGCCGGGCAGCGGGTGGTCTTCCAGATGGTGGGGTTTGAGACGGCTGAGCACGCCATTGCTGTGCTGGGCGAAACGCCCGAGGTTGCGGTTGAGTTGCTGGTACCAGTAAGGAAAGGCGCCCAACTGGGCCAGGTGCTCCACCTGGTTGACGAAGCCCGAGCGCAGGCTGCCGCCATCGGCTTCCTGCAGGGCCACCAGGTCGAAGTCGCTAAGGAGGTCGCCGATCTTCTGCAGGTTGCCGGCGCGTCCGTTGTGCGGCAACAGGTGTTGCCAGCTGCGCGTCACATAGTGCCGGTAACGCTCGGTGCTGATGCCGACCTGGATATTGAAACTGAGCAGCCGCAGGCGACCATCCTCCGGCAGGCCAGGGGCCTGCAGGTGATGCTCGTTGACCTGCGGCTGGCGCAGACCGATGCCTCGCGTGGAACGCAAGCGCATGGCGATCGCCGCTTACTTAGCGGCGCGCTCCTTGGCGATCAGCTGGTCGGCGACGTTCAGCACACCTTCCGGTCCACCGGCGGTGCCCAGGTCGAAGCGGTACTTGCCGTTGACGACCATGCTCGGTACGCCGGTGATTTCGTACTTCTTGGCCAGCTCCCTGGCCTGGTTGACCTGGCCCTTGATGGCGAAGGAGTTGAAGGTGGAGAGGAACTTGTCCTTGTCCACGCCCTGGGTGGCCAGGAAGTCGGCCATGTCATTCGGGTCGGTCAGGCGTTTGCGCTGGTTCTGAATGGCGTCGAACACCGCGGCGTGAACCTTGTGCTCCACGCCCATGGCTTCGAGGGTCAGGAACATCTGGCCATGGGCATCCCATGCGCCGCCGAACATGGCCGGGATGCGCTTGAAGTTGACGTCCTTCGGCAGTTTTTCAGCCCAGGGATTGATGACCGGTTCGAAGTGGTAGCAGTGCGGGCAGCCGTACCAGAACAGCTCGACGACTTCGATCTTGCCCGGCACGGATACCGGAACGGGGTTGCTCAGCTCGACATATTCCTTGCCGGCGGTGGCAGGCTCCGCGGCCTGCACGGCGGCCATACCGAATACGCTGGCGGCGACCAGCGCAGCGCTGAGAATCAGTTTACGCATGCTTTACTCCTGAGCAGTCTTTGGTCGCCTCGACGCGACCTGTGTAGGACAGGCCGGGAAGGGCTCGAGTTCTGTAGTGTAACGGCTATGGGAAGAAAAAAGGGCAGCCTGGGCTGCCCTTTTCATCTTTAGCGTCGATGCATTAACCGAGTGTTAACGCACATTCACCCAGCGTCTGCAGGGGCCTCATCGCGGGCAAGCCCACTCCCACAGCGACAGTGCTGTCAATGCAGGCCCTGGATGTAGCTGGACAACGCCTCGATGTCCTTGTTGCTCAGTTTGCCGGCGATGGTGCGCATGGTCATGGCATCGCCGTCGTTGGTGCGGTTGCCTTCGCGGAAGTCGGTCAGTTGCTTGCCGACGTACTGCGCGTGCTGGCCGCTCAGGTGCGGGAAACCGGCCAGGGCTATACCAGCGCCGTTGGGGGAGTGGCAGCCGGTGCAGGCGGGCATGCCCTTCTCGAGGTCACCGCCGTTGAACAGGGCGCGGCCACGCTCGACGAGCTTCGGATCGGCGGCACCGACACTGCCTTTCTGACTGGCGAAGTAGGCGGCGATATCGGCCAGGTCCTGGTCGCTGAAGGGAGCCAGCATGCCGGTCATTTCCAGCACGGTGCGCTTGCCGGACTTGATGTCGTGCAGCTGTTTTTCCAGGTAGCGCTGGCCTTGGCCGGCGAGTTTGGGGAAGTTCGGCGCCAGGCTGTTGCCGTCAGGGTTGTGGCAGGCCCCACAGACAGCGGTCTTGGCCTGACCGGCAGCGGCATCGCCTTTGATGGGTTCCGCAGCACTTGCCGCACCTGCGACCCCCATGGTCAACAGCAGACTCACGAATAGTTTGTTCATCAGCTAATCCAACACGGCTAAGGGTGAAATGTTATGTATCGGGACTGCCGCTCATCCAAAGGATGACCAAACGGTAGTCCTCGGCACTGCAGTCCATGCACAATCCACGCGGCGGCATAGCCTTGAAACCCTGCGTCACATGCGTCACCAGCTGTTCCATGCCTTGCGCCAGCCTCGGCTCCCAGGCTGCCCGGTCACCGCTCCTGGGTGCCTGTGGCAACTGTCCGGCGTGACAGGCCGCGCACGTGCGGTTGTACAACGCCTCGGGATCCTGTGTAGCCTGTGCGCTGAAAAACGGTAGGAACAAACCGACAGCAAGCAGCCATTTCGCCAAGCGGAACGACCTGACAGGGTTGGGGGCCGCGCTGCGTTCTGTTGCGCGAGCTATTGTTCGACACCCCATGCTCAATCGCCTTCGCTGGGAGAATGAGCACACAAAAACTGGGGCATTATATACTTCCGCCATCCAAACGGAAACGACACCGCTTGCCGCGCCTGGGCCAACCGTTCCAGCGCTGGGCAACACCCACATCGGATATCCCATGCAAGTCAAGAACCCCATCCTCGGCCTCTGCCAGAAAGCCAAATTCGCCCTCAGCGCCGCCAAGGTCGAACAATGCCCCGAAGACCAGGGTTACGAGGTGGCTTTCGCCGGTCGTTCCAACGCCGGCAAATCCAGCGCCCTCAACACCCTGACCCATGCCAGCCTGGCGCGTACCTCGAAGACCCCCGGCCGCACCCAGCTGCTGAATTTCTTCAGTCTGGACGATGAACGGCGTTTGGTCGACCTGCCGGGCTACGGATATGCGAAAGTCCCGATCCCGCTCAAGCAGCACTGGCAGAAGCACCTGGAAGCCTACCTGGGCAGCCGTGAGTGCCTGCGTGGGGTGATCCTGATGATGGACGTGCGCCACCCGATGACCGACTTCGACAAGATGATGCTCGACTGGGCCAAGGCCAGCGCCATGCCCATGCACATCCTGCTGACCAAGGCCGACAAGCTGACCCACGGCGCCGGCAAGAACACCCTGCTCAAGGTGCAGTCGGAGATCCGCAAGGGCTGGGGCGATGGCGCGACCATCCAGCTGTTCTCGGCGCCCAAGCGCCTGGGGCTGGAAGAGGCCTATCGGGTGCTGGCGGACTGGATGGAGCTGGAAGACAAGCCGGCCTGAGGCGATACCTGCCCTTGTAGGAGCGGCCTTGTGTCGCGAAAGGGGCGCAACGCGGCACCAGGACTCGAGCCTGGCTCAAGATTGCAGGGGGCTGCTGCGCAGCCCTTTCGCGACACAAGGCCGCTCCTACAGAGAGCTGTGCGCAACCCTGAATTGCGGGCAAAAAAAACCCCGGACTTCGTATGGGGAGGGGGAAGTTCGGGGTTTAAGTCCGGACCGCTAGGGCGGGGTCCGGGTATCTGCCAACACTTAACACAACATAGGAGCATCGAAAGGCTTCACCAGCCATTCAGTACCTCTGAGTGGCGGTTCACCGGTTTAGTTCCGAGCCCCTCGAAACTATTTGCGATAGTTTCATGAAACTCTCGATCTAATGGCCTTGAGCCAGTTCCGGATCCGCGACACTACGCCGCAGATCCTACACAGCTTTCCCACGTCATTCAGTGAGCTTCGTCCCAATTCGAGCCGACGCCCACTTCCACCAGCAGCGGCACATCCAGCTGGGCGGCATTGCTCATGTGACCGCGGATTTCATCTTTCACCTGTTCGACCAGGTCTTCGCGCACTTCCAGCACCAGTTCGTCGTGGACCTGCAGGATCACCCGCGCATCCAGCCCACTCTGGTTCAGCCAGTTGTCCACCGCCACCATGGCGCGCTTGATGATATCCGCCGCCGTGCCCTGCATCGGCGCGTTGATCGCCGTGCGCTCGGCGCCCTTGCGCAGAGCCGGGTTCTTGGCGTTGATGTCCGGCAGGTACAGGCGGCGCCCGAACAAGGTCTCGACGAAACCTTGCTCGGCGGCCTGGGCGCGGGTGCGCTCCATGTACGCCAGCACGCCCGGGTAGCGGGCGAAGTAGCGGTCGATGTAGTCCTGTGACTGCTTGCGATCGACACCGATCTGCTTGGCCAGGCCGAACGCGCTCATGCCGTAGATCAGGCCGAAGTTGATCGCCTTGGCGCTGCGGCGCTGGTCGTTGCTGACCGCCTCCAGGGCCACGCCGAACACTTCGGCGGCGGTGGCGCGGTGCACGTCCAGGTCGTTGCGAAAGGCGTGCAGCAGGCCTTCGTCCTTGGCCAGGTGGGCCATGATGCGCAGCTCGATCTGCGAGTAGTCCGCCGCCAGCAGTCGGTAGCCGGGGCTGGCGACGAAGGCCTGGCGGATGCGCCGACCTTCGGCGGTGCGGATCGGGATGTTCTGCAGGTTCGGGTCGCTGGACGACAGCCGGCCCGTGGCGGCCACGGCCTGCTGGTACGAGGTGTGAATGCGCCCGGTGCGCGGGTTGATCTGCCCCGGCAGCTTGTCGGTGTAAGTGCTCTTGAGCTTGCTCAGGCTGCGGTACTGCATCAGCACCTTGGGCAGCGGGTAGCCTTGCTCGGCCAGTTCGTCGAGCACCGCCTCGGCGGTGGACGGCTGGCCCTTGGCGGTCTTGCTCAGCACCGGCATGCCCAGCTTGTCGTAGAGGATCGCGCCCAACTGCTTGGGCGAGCCGAGGTTGAATTCCTCGCCGGCCAGCTCGAACGCCTCGCGCTCCAGCTCGACCATCTTCGTACCCAGCTCGCCGCTCTGCACCCCGAGCAATGCCGCATCGACCAGCGCGCCCTGGCGCTCGATCTTCGCCAGCACCGGCACCAGCGGCATCTCGATGTCCATCAGCACCGGCAGCACGCTCGGCGTCTTCGCCAGGCGCGCCTGCAACGCCTGGTGCAGGCGCAGGGTGATGTCGGCATCCTCGGCGGCATAAGGGCCGGCCTGCTCCAGCGGAATCTGGTTGAAGGTCAGTTGCTTGGCACCCTTGCCGGCAATGTCCTCGAAGGCGATGGTGGTGTGATCCAGGTACTTCTGCGCCAGGCTGTCCATGTCGTGACGGGTGGCGGTGGAGTCGAGCACATAGGACTCGAGCATGGTGTCGTAGGCCACGCCGCGCATGTGGATGGTCGGACTGCCATTGGCCAGGATGTTGATGTCGTACTTGGCGTTCTGCCCGACCTTGGCCTTGGCCGGGTCTTCCAGCAGGGGCTTGAGCGCCAGCAGCACGGCCTCGCGATCCAGCTGGGCCGGGGCGCCTTCGTAGTCATGCGCCAGCGGCACGTAGGCAGCCTCGTGGGGCTCGACGGCGAACGACAGGCCGACCAACTGCGCCCGCTGGGCGTCGAGGCCGGTGGTCTCGGTGTCGAAGGCGAACAACGGGGCCCGGCGCAGTTTCTCCAGCCAGGCATCGAAACGCGCCTGGTCGAGGATGGTTTCGTACTTCGGCTCGACCTGAGCGCTTGCCGGCTCGTCGCTGGCCGCGACGCTGTCGCCCGCCTGGGCGGCGTCGCGCTGCACGTCGGCGATCCAGCTCTTGAACTCCATCTCGGTGTACAGCGCCAGCAAGGTTTCCCGGTCGGGTTCGCCGCAGACCAGCGCGTCGACCTCGACATCCAGCTCCACGTCGCACTTGATGGTCGCCAGCTCGTAGGAGAGGAAGGCCGCGTCGCGGTGTTCCTCGAGCTTGGCTGGCAAGGTCTTGGCGCCACGAATGGCCAGCGCGGGGACTTTCTCGAGGTTGTCGTACAGACCCTGCAATCCGCCACCGATGCCGGTCAGCAGGCCCACGGCGGTCTTCTCGCCGACGCCTGGCACGCCGGGGATGTTGTCGACCTTGTCGCCCATCAGGGCGAGGAAATCGATGATGTGTTCCGGGCCGACGCCGAATTTCTCATGCACGCCCGCCACATCCAGCACGCTGCCGGTCATGGTGTTGACCAGCGTGACGTGACCGTCCACCAGCTGGGCCATGTCCTTGTCGCCGGTCGAGATGATCACTGGCCGGCCGGCCGCGGCGCTGCTGCGCGCCAGGGTGCCGATGACATCGTCGGCCTCGACACCCTCGACGCACAACAGCGGATAACCCAGGGCACGGACGCTGGCGTGCAGGGGCTCGACCTGCACCCGCAGGTCGTCGGGCATGCTCGGGCGGTTGGCCTTGTACTCGGCGAACATCGCGTCGCGGAACGTCCCCCCCTTGGCGTCGAAGACCACCGCGAACAGGCTGTCCGGGTACTGTTTGCGCAGGCTCTTGAGCATGTTCAGCACGCCCTTGACCGCGCCGGTCGGCATGCCTTTGGAGGTGGTCAGCGGCGGCAGCGCGTGAAAGGCGCGGTAGAGGTAGGAGGAACCGTCCACCAGGACGAGGGGCGCTTGGCTCATGAGGAGAATCAACCTTTTCGGCGGGTCCGGCGCTAGAATAGCCGGATCAATGACGACAAAGGGACTAGGTTATCATGCGCACACTCAATCGCCTGTTACTGCTCGGTCTGCTGGCCACCATGCCAGTCGTCACCCTGGCGGCGGACGAAGCCCCATCGGCCGATCCCGATGTAACCATTCGCACGGAAGGCGACAAAACCATCCAGGAGTACCGTCAGAACGGTTTCCTGTATGCGATCAAGGTCACCCCGAAAAACGGCAAGCCTTATTTCCTGGTACGCGCCGACGGCTCCGAAGGCAATTTCATTCGTTCCGACCAGCCGGACATGCTGATTCCGTCCTGGAAGATCTTCGAGTGGTAAGCCAGTAACGCGTATCGTTCTTATCAACCAGGCACTTCCGGCGGAAGTGCCCGCATGGGCAATTCTTCAACATGTCAGTCTTCACCCCTGTGACCCGGCCTGAGCTGGAAACCTTTCTGGCGCCGTACGAGCTGGGCCGCCTGCTCGACTTCCAGGGCATCGCCGCCGGTACCGAGAACAGCAATTTCTTCGTCAGCCTGGAAAAAGGGGAGTTCGTCCTCACACTGATCGAGCGCGGACCGGCCGAAGACATGCCGTTCTTCATCGATCTGCTCGACGTGCTGCACGATGCCGACATGCCGGTGCCCTACGCCGTGCGCGACCGCGACGGCAACGGCCTGCGCGAGCTGTGCGGCAAGCCGGCGCTGCTGCAGCCACGGCTGTCGGGCAAGCACGTCAAGCTGCCGAACAACCAGCACTGCGCCCAGGTCGGCGAATTGCTGGCGCACATCCACCTGGCCACCCGCGAGCGCATCATCGAACGCCGCACCGACCGGGGCCTGGACTGGATGCTGGCATCCGGCGCCGAACTGCTTCCGGGCCTGAGCGGCGAGCAGGCCGCGCTGCTGAAGCCGGCCCTGGAGGAAATCACCGCGCACAAGGCGCAGATCCTGGCCCTGCCCAAGGCCAACCTGCACGCCGACCTGTTCCGCGACAACGTGATGTTCGAAGGCACCCACCTGACCGGACTGATCGACTTCTACAACGCCTGCTCCGGGCCGATGCTGTATGACATCGCCATCACCGTGAACGACTGGTGCCTGAACGAGCAGGGCGGGATCGACCTGCCGCGCGCCCAGGCCTTGCTGGGCGCCTATGCGGCACTGCGGCCGTTCACCGCCGCCGAAGCCCAGTTGTGGCCGGTGATGCTGCGGGTGGCGTGCGTGCGCTTCTGGCTGTCGCGACTGATCGCGGCCCAGGCGTTCGCCGGGATGGATGTGATGATCCATGACCCGAGCGAATTCGAGGTGCGCCTGGCGCAGCGTCAGCAGGTGGCATTGCACCTGCCGTTCGCGCTCTAAAGGGCGATAACACAACCTGTAGGAGCGGCCTTGCCGAGGTGTCGGACCGGTCGGAAAGGGGTGCGAAGCGCCCCCGATCTGCGCATCAAGCTGATATTGCCGGGGCCGCTATGCGGCCCTTTCGCGACACAAGGCCGCTCCTACAGCTGTTCCAGGCAGCCGGTCAGATCGTTGCCCAGCTTCTCCAGCAGGCGCTCATAGCCCCTGGCATCCACCGCATCGCTCCCCCCCAGCGCATCCAGCTCGGCCAGGCGCACCGGCAACCCCGCCGTCAGTGTCTCGGCCAAGCGCGGCCGTAGTGGCGGCTCGCTGAACACACAGGTCTTGCCCACGGCCTGCAGGCGCTTGCGCATGGCGGCGACATGCTGCGCGCCCGGCTGCACTTCGGAGGCGACGCTGAACACGCCGGCGTGCTTCAGGCCATAAGCGGCCTCGAAGTAGTCGAAGGCCTCGTGGAACACGAAGTACGGCTTGCCGGCGATCCCCGCCACCTGCTGCTTGATCCGCGCATCCAGGGCATCCATGCGTTCGACGAACAGCTTGAGGTTGGCCTGGTAGCGCGTCGCATTGGCCGGATCGGCCGCCGCCAGGTCGCTGGCCATCTTGGTGGCGATCACCCGGGCATTCACCGACGACAGCCACAGGTGCGCATCGAGGCTGCCCGGACGATGGTCATGGTCGTGATCGTCGTGATCTTCCTCGTCGTGGGAATGGCTGTCCTCGCCGAAGTGGCGCAGTTGCATGCCCGAAAGCGACTGGACGGCCACGGTCGACTTGCCGCGACTGGCCAGCACCCGGGGCAGGAAGCCCTCCATGTCCGGCCCGATCCAGTACAGCAGGTCGGCATCGCCGACCTTCCGTACGTCGGATGGGCGCAGCGCGTAGTTGTGCGGGGAGGCGCCCGGCGGCAACAGCACGTCGGGGCTGCCGACGCCATCCTGAACGGCGGCGGCGATCTGTTGCAGGGGCTTGATGCTGGTCAGCACACGCACGTCGGCGTGGGCCGAGACGGCGATGAAAGCGACAAAGAGGGCAAGGAATCGGGACACGGTGGATACTCGGGTCGTCAGAAACAGGTAACATAATAACGTCTCCATCCTGAACCGTCGCTGCCCATGTCCATCACGCCGCTGGCCCACCGCCCCCACGATCATTCCCGTTGCGTCCACAGCGCGCTGGCCGAGGCCGACGCGCTGTGCAACCGTCAGGGCCTGCGCCTGACCGCCCTGCGCCGCCGCGTGCTGGAGCTGGTCTGGCAGAGCCACAAGCCGCTGGGCGCCTACGACATCCTCGCCGTGCTCAGCGAGCAGGACGGCCGCCGCGCCGCGCCGCCGACCGTCTATCGCGCCCTGGACTTCCTGCTGGACAACGGCCTGGTCCACCGCATCGCCTCGCTCAACGCCTTCATCGGCTGCAGCCACCCCGAACACGCGCACCAGGGCCAGTTCCTGATCTGCCGCGAGTGTCATGTGGCCATCGAACTGGAGCAGCAGAGCATCAGCGACGCCATCGTCAGCAGCGCCAAGGCCGTCGGCTTCGCCGTCGAGACGCAGACCGTGGAAGTGGTCGGCCTGTGCGGCAACTGCCGGGGCATCGCATGAGCGACGCCCTGATCCGCCTCGAGCAGGTCGGCGTCAGTTTCGGCGGCGAGGCGGTGCTCGACAGCATCGACCTGTCGGTCGCGCCCGGGCAGATCGTCACCCTGATCGGCCCCAACGGCGCCGGCAAGACCACCTTGGTGCGCGCCGTGCTCGGCCTGCTCAAGCCTCACCGCGGCAAGGTGTGGCGCAAGCCGAAGCTGCGCATCGGCTACATGCCGCAGAAGATCCAGGTGGACGCCACGCTGCCGCTTTCGGTGCTGCGCTTCCTGCGCCTGGTGCCAGGCGTGGACCGTGCGACAGCCATGGCGGCGTTGCAGGAGGTGGGTGCCGAGCAGGTGATCGACAGCCCGATCCAGACCATCTCCGGCGGCGAGATGCAGCGCGTGCTGCTGGCCCGCGCGCTGCTGCGCGAACCCGAGCTGCTGGTGCTGGACGAGCCGGTGCAGGGCGTCGACGTGGTCGGCCAGACCGAGCTGTACAACCTGATCACTCGCCTGCGCGACCGCCATGGCTGCGGCGTGCTGATGGTCTCCCACGACCTGCACCTGGTGATGAGCGCCACCGACCAGGTGGTCTGCCTCAACCGCCATGTGTGCTGTTCGGGCCACCCGGAGCAGGTCAGCAACGACCCGGCCTTCGTCGAGCTGTTCGGCCAGAACGCCCCGAGCCTGGCCATCTACCACCACCACCACGATCACAGCCACGACCTGCACGGCTCGGTGATCGCCCCCGGCGCCCATGTTCACGGAGAGCACTGCAAGCATGGCTGATTTTCTTCTCTACGCCCTGCTTGCCGGTCTGTCGCTGGCGCTTGTCGCCGGCCCCCTGGGTTCCTTCGTGGTGTGGCGGCGCATGGCCTATTTCGGCGATACCCTGTCCCATGCCGCGCTGCTCGGCGTCGCGCTGGGCTTCGCCCTGGACGTCAGCCCGGCGCTGGCGGTGACCGTCGGCTGTCTGCTGCTGGCGATCCTGCTGGTGACCCTGCAACAGCGCCAGCCCCTGGCCTCGGACACCCTGCTCGGCATCCTCGCCCCCAGCACCCTGTCGCTGGGCCTGGTGGTGCTGAGCTTCATGCACGACGTGCGCATCGACCTGATGGCCTACCTGTTCGGCGACCTGCTGGCGATCAGCACCACCGACCTGGCCTGGATCCTCGGCGGCAGCGCCTTGGTGCTGGTGCTGCTGGCGGTGTTCTGGCGGCCGTTGCTGGCGGTTACCGTGCACGAGGAGCTGGCGATGGTCGAGGGCCTGCCGGTGGCGGGCCTGCGCCTGGCGCTGATGCTGCTGATCGCGGTGGTGATCGCGGTGGCGATGAAGATCGTCGGCGTGTTGCTGATCACCTCGTTGCTGATCATTCCGGCGGCCGCGGCACAGCGTCACGCCCGCTCGCCGGAGCAGATGGCCCTGGGCGCCAGCCTGCTGGGCGTTGCCGCCGTGTGTGGCGGGCTGGCGCTGTCCTGGTTCAAGGACACCCCGGCAGGCCCGTCGATCGTGGTCTGTGCGGCGGTGCTATTCTTGCTGAGCCTGGCGTTGCCGAAGCGCTGACATTTCAGGGTGCGCGCAGGCGCATCCTGCAACCTTTGCGTCGCTTTCGGGTCATACAGGACCAGTTTTCGAGCGAGCGCCCCTGGGTGTAGACTTGCTCGCTTTTTGCGCAAATAGAGAGTCGCAGGAATGAAGCCGTTCGCCTCACGTTATCTGCTTGTTGCCGCGTTTTCCCTGTTCCTGGCCGCCTGCTCCGGCAAGCCGGTCGAGCAGCCCGTCGCGCCCGTCCAGCCGGACGCCTGGCAGCAGCTGGAGCAAAGCATCGCCAGCAACGAGCTGGCCACCGCCGAGGATCAGCTGGCCGCCCTGCAGGCCCAGGCGCCGGACGATGCGCGCGTGGAGCCCCACCAGCGCCAGCTCGCCGAAGCCTATCTACGCCGCAGCCAGATCGTCCTGCAGAAGGGCGATGTGAACGCCGCCGCCACCGCCCTGGCCCGCGCCCGTGCGCTGATGCCCCAGGCTCCGGCCTTGACCGGTGGCGACGCCATGGCCCAGGCACGCAAGGCCGAGCTGGAGAAGGCCGAGGCCGCGCTCAAGGCCGCCGAGGCCAAGCCCAAGGCCCGGGTGATCGACCCGACCGCGCCGAATACCGTCGTGGCCCTGAAAACCACCGACAGCCGGGCCTTGCGTCGCCAGCTGGATGACATTGCCGCCGACGTGGTGAACTACCGGTGCGAAGTGGTGTTCCAGGTGCCGCGCACCCAGGATGCGCCGTGGCTCAAGACCTTGCTGGAGAAGCGCGTGCGCAAGCTCGACAGCGGGTTCGAGCTGAAGCACAAGCATGAGATCCAGCGCGCGCTGCCGGCGCAGGTGGTGTTGATCCCCCATCGGCAGTGAACGATCGCGGGGCAAGTCGCAGCGACTTGCCCCGCGATGCATCGCTAGGCTGGTACCGCTTCGGCAGCCGCCTCCCGCGCCCACACCCGATGCCCCTCGAGCGCCTTGAAGAACGCGTCGAGCGTCTTCTGCTCATCCCCCAGCAATAGCCCTGCGTCCTCTTTTAGCCCCAGCTTGTTCAACAGCAGCTTGCCCTCGTGGGTTACCCCGATGGGTTTGAGGTGCTTGTAGGCTTCCAGCAGGAAATGCCTGGCGACGCCACTGTGCTCCAGCGCCTCCAGCGAAGCCTTGCCCGCTGGCACCCACACCCCATCGAACATCACCGACGGCATGCCCTCCATCGACGCATCCACCGCCAGCGCCTTGCCGCCAGCGGTCTTCACCGGCGCCGAGGTCGGCCCCAGCAGCATGGGCCGCGCGCTTTGCGCCTGCAGCGCCTTGATCACCTTGTCGACACTGGCGCCGTCCACCCCGTCGGCCACCAGGATGGCGACCTTGCGCCCACTGATGCCGATCTCCCCTGGATGGTTCATCTGGCTCAAGGCCTTCGATTGCGCTGGCTTGCTGCCTTTCACCTTGACCGTGCCGGCCTTGGGCGCCGGCAAGCCGAGGTTGGCCGCCACCGCCGCCGCCAGCTTCAGGTCGATGTTGGCGAGGATCTCGTTCACCTCTCGCGCCCGGATCGCCTCGCGCTCCACCTTGCCCAGCTCGAAGCTGTAGGCCTTGACGATATGCTGCTGCTCGGTGGGGCTCATGCTCTGGAAAAACAGCCGTGCCTGGGAGAAGTGGTCGCCGAACGACTCGCTGCGCTGGCGGATCTTGTGCGCATCGATGCGCTCCTGATAGCTCTCGAAGCCACCATCCTGCGCGGCCGGTGGCGTTTCCCGCGGCCAGCCGCCATCGATCGAGTTGGGCTCGTACGCCGCGCGGCCCTTGTCGAGGGTCATCCGGTGCATGGCGTCGCGCTGGCTGCTGTGGTTGGGCGCGATCGGCCGGTTGATGGGGATCTCATGGAAATTCGGCCCGCCCAGACGGCTGATCTGGGTATCGGTGTAGGAGAACAGCCGCCCCTGCAGCAGCGGGTCGTTGCTGAAGTCGATGCCCGGCACGATATGCCCCGGGCAGAAGGCGATCTGCTCCACCTCGGCGAAGAAGTTGTCCGGGTTGCGGTCGAGCACCATCTTGCCCAGCGGCGTCACCGGCACCAGCTCCTCGGGAATGATCTTGGTCGGGTCGAGCAGGTCGAAGTCGAACTTGTGCTCGTCGGCCTCGGGGACGACCTGCACGCCCAGCTCCCACTCCGGGTAGTGCCCGGTCTCGATGGCCTCCCACAAGTCGCGACGGTGGAAGTCGGTGTCCTTGCCCGCCAGCTTCTGGGCTTCGTCCCACAGCACCGAGTGCACGCCCTGGCGCGGCTTCCAGTGAAACTTGACGAAGCTGGCCACGCCCTCGGCGTTGATCAGGCGGAACGTATGCACGCCAAAGCCTTCCATCATCCGCAGGCTGCGCGGGATGGCGCGGTCGGACATGGCCCACATGACCATGTGCGCCGACTCCGGCACCAGCGAGACGAAATCCCAGAAGGTGTCGTGGGCCGAGCCGCCGGTGGGCATCTCGTTGTGCGGCTCGGGTTTCACCGCATGGACGAAGTCGGGAAACTTGATCGCGTCCTGGATGAAGAAAACCGGCATGTTGTTGCCGACCAGGTCGAAGTTGCCCTCGTCGGTGTAGAACTTCACCGCGAAGCCGCGCACATCGCGCACCGTGTCGCCCGAACCGCGCGGGCCCTGCACGGTGGAAAAGCGCACGAACACCGGGGTGACTTTTTCCGGGTCCTGGAGGAAGCCGGCCTTGGTCAGTTCGCCGTGGCAAGCGTAGCTCTGGAAATAGCCATGCGCCCCGCAGCCTCGGGCATGGACGATACGTTCCGGAATGCGCTCATGGTCGAAGTGGGTGATCTTCTCGCGCATGATGAAGTCTTCGAGCAGCGACGGCCCGCGTGCGCCGGCCTTGAGGCTGTTCTGGTTGTCGGCGATCTTCACCCCCTGGTTGGTGCGCAGCGCCTGGCCGCTGGCGTCGCTGCGAAAGGCTTCAAGGCTCTGCAACTTGGCGTTGGTGTTGGCCTTGTCGGGGGTGTCGGTGCCGGCGACCGGGCTCGGCTGCGGCGCCTGGGGCTTCTTGCTGGGCATCTTCGGCTCTCCTCATCAGTCTTCACTGCCCATTCGGGCTTGTTCAAGTAGTGACTGGGAGGCCGCGGCGAGCGTTCAATCGGGATTGCCGACCGTCGCGTTATGCCCATCGGATTGGACCATTACGAAATAAATGCTAAGAACAGCCAGGGGAAAAGGCTAAAATGCGCGACCCCGGCTAACAGCCAGACCCAAATTCCATGCGCCCCACAAGGTTCGCTCAGTGATCGAGTTTCAAAACGTCCACAAGACCTACCGCGTCGCCGGTAGGGATATCCCGGCCCTGAACCCGACCAGCCTGACCATCGAAGATGGCCAGGTGTTCGGCCTGATCGGCCACTCCGGTGCCGGCAAGAGCACCATGCTGCGCCTGATCAACCGCCTCGAGGCGCCAAGCGGCGGCAAGATCATCGTCGACGGTGAAGACGTCACCGCCTTCGATGCCAACCAGCTGCGCCGCTTCCGCCAGCAGGTCGGGATGATCTTCCAGCACTTCAACCTGCTCGCCTCCAAGACCGTCGCCGACAACGTCGCCCTGCCGCTGGTGCTCGCCGGCGAGCTGTCGCGCGGCGAAATCGACAAGCGCGTGACCGAGCTGCTGGCCCGTGTCGGCCTGCAGGACCACGCCAGGAAGTACCCGGCCCAGCTGTCGGGCGGGCAGAAGCAGCGCGTCGGCATCGCCCGCGCCCTGGCGACCAACCCGAAGATCCTGCTGTGCGACGAAGCCACCAGCGCCCTCGACCCGCAGACCACCGCCTCGGTGCTGCAACTGCTGGCCGAGATCAACCGTGAGCTGAAACTGACCATCGTGCTGATCACCCACGAGATGGATGTGATCCGCCGGGTCTGCGATTGCGTGGCGGTGATGGACGCCGGAGAGATCGTCGAGCAAGGCCCGGTGGCCGACGTGTTCCTGCACCCGCGGCACGCCACCACCAAGCGTTTCGTCCAGGAAGACGAGCAGGTCGACGAGAACGACCAGCGCGACGACTTCGCCCATGTGCCGGGCCGCATCGTGCGCCTGACTTTCCAGGGCGACGCCACCTACGCGCCGCTGCTGGGCACCGTGGCCCGCGAGACCGGCGTGGACTACAGCATCCTCGCCGGGCGCATCGACCGGATCAAGGACGTCCCCTATGGCCAGCTGACCCTCGCCTTGATCGGCGGTGACATGGAAGCGGCGTTCGCCCGCTTCAAGGCAGCTGACGTACATATGGAGGTAATGCGTTGATGGACGCCCTGAATTTCTTCGCCAACGTCGACTGGGCCGAAATCTGGCTGGCCAGCATCGACACCATGATCATGCTGTTCGGCTCGCTGTTCTTCACCGTGCTGCTGGGCCTGCCGCTGGGCGTGCTGCTGTTCCTCTGCGGGCCACGGCAGATGTTCGAGCAGAAGGGCCTGTACGCGTTGCTGTCGCTGGTGGTGAACATCCTGCGCTCGCTGCCGTTCATCATTCTGCTGATCGTGATGATCCCGATCACCGTGCTGATCACCGGCACTTCGCTGGGCGTCGCCGGCGCCATCCCGCCCCTGGTGGTCGGTGCCACGCCGTTCTTCGCGCGCCTGGTCGAGACCGCCTTGCGCGAGGTGGACCGCGGCATCATCGAAGCCACCCAGTCGATGGGCGCCACCACCCGCCAGATCATCACCAATGCCTTGCTGCCGGAAGCCCGCCCGGGCATCTTCGCGGCCATCACCGTCACCGCCATCACCCTGGTCTCGTACACCGCCATGGCCGGTGTGGTGGGCGCGGGCGGCCTGGGCGACCTGGCCATCCGCTTCGGCTACCAGCGCTTCCAGACCGACGTGATGGTGGTCACCGTGGTCCTGCTGCTGGTGCTGGTGCAGGTGCTGCAGAGCGTCGGCGACAAGCTGGTCGTGCATTTTTCCCGTAAGTAACCCCAATGGGGTCGGCCCGGCCGACCCGTTCGGGGGCCGTCGCGGCCCTCACAAGGAGTGATCAATGAAGAAGCTGCTTGCTGTTGTCGCCGCCGTCGCGGCCTTCTCGGCCAACGCCGCCGAGACCCTGACCGTCGCCGCCACCCCGGTGCCGCACGCCGAGATCCTCAACTTCGTCAAGCCGCAACTGGCGAAGGAAGGCGTGGAGCTGAAGGTCAAGGAGTTCACCGATTACATCCAGCCCAACGTGCAGGTGGCCGAAAAGCGCCTGGACGCCAACTTCTTCCAGCACCAGCCGTACCTGGATGAATTCAACAAGGCCAAGGGTACCCAGCTGGTCAGCGTTGCCGGCGTGCACCTGGAGCCACTGGGAGCCTACTCGAGCAAGTACAAGAAGCTCGACGAGCTGCCTGCCGGCGCCACCGTGGTCATCCCCAATGACGCCACCAACGGCGGTCGTGCCCTGCTGCTGCTGGACAAGGCAGGCGTGATCAAGCTCAAGGACAGCAAGAACATCCTGTCGACCGTGAAAGACATCATCGGCAACGACAAGAAACTGAAATTCCGTGAGCTGGAAGCGGCCACCATCCCGCGCGTGCTGACCCAGGTCGACCTGGCGCTGATCAATACCAACTATGCGCTTGAAGCCAAGCTGAATCCGGAGAAGGACGCCCTGGTGATCGAAGGCAGCGATTCGCCTTACGTGAACATCCTGGTGGCCCGTCCGGACAACAAGGACGCCGATGCCATGAAGAAGCTGGCCGCGGCCCTGCACTCGCCCGAGGTGAAGCAGTTCATCACCGAGAAGTACAAGGGCGCTGTGATCCCGGCGTTCTAAGCTGACATGGCCGCTCCTACAGGAGATTGCATTCCTCTGTAGGAGCGGCCTTGTGTCGCGATGGCCTGCGCAGCAGGCCCAAGGGTCGATGCGTTTGAACGATCAATCGCGCTTGACCAGCCCCGGCAACTGCGCCACCAGCTTCTGGTTGTTGAACGGCGCACGGATGAACCCGCGCTGACGCCCGTCCGGTCCGACGATGGCCAGGTTGCCGCTGTGGTCCACGGTGTAGCCCGGCTTGCTGGTATCGGCCGGAATGAACGGAATGCTCAGGGCGTTGGCCAGCTTCTGGGTATCGGTGATCGACCCCGCCACCCCGACGAAATCCTTGTCGAAATAGCCCAGGTACTGCTTGAGCTGGTTCGGCGTATCGCGGTTCGGGTCGACGCTCACCAGCACCACCTGCAGACGATCGACTGCCTCTTTCGGCAGCTCGCTCTTCACCTGCCGCAACTGGGCCAGGGTGGTCGGGCAGATGTCCGGGCAGTAGGTGTAGCCGAAGAACAGCAGCGACCACTTGCCCTTGAGCTGGTCCAGCACCAGCGGCTGGCCGTTCTGGTCGGTCATGGTCACGTCCGGCACGGTACGGCTCTGCGGCAACAGGATGATGCCGGCGTCGATCAGTTCGGTGGGGTTCAACTGACCACGGTCGTTGAGCACCTTGTTGACGGTCAGGCCCATGATCAGCGCGACCAGGGCAACGAGGATGAAGACGGTTTTCTGGGTTCGGGTCATAGGTTCAGCAACAGGTAGTGATCAACGAGCAGCGCGATGAACAGGGCGAACAGGTAGCCGATAGAGTACTTGAACGTCTTGATCGCCGCGTGCGGCCGGGTGCCACGGTACAACACCCAGGCCCAGTGCAGGAAGCGCAGGCCCAGGCCGAGGGCACAGGCCAGGTACAGCGGGCCGCTCATGTGGATGGCATAGGGCAACAGGCTCACCGCCAGCAGGATCAGGGTGTAGAGCAGGATATGCAGGGCCGTGTAGCGCTCGCCATGGGTCACCGGCAGCATGGGAATATCGGCTTTTGCGTACTCATCCTTGCGGTGAATGGCCAGTGCCCAGAAATGCGGCGGCGTCCAGGCGAAGATGATCAGCACCAGCAGCAGCGGCTCGGCGCTCACATGCCCGCTCACCGCCACCCAGCCCAGCAACGGTGGGGCGGCGCCGGCCAGGCCGCCGATCACGATGTTCTGCGGCGTGGCGCGTTTGAGAAAGCCGGTGTAGAGCACCGCATAGCCCAGCAGCGAGGCCAGCGTGAGCCAGGCGGTGAGGGTGTTGGTGAAGACCAGTAGCACGGTCATCCCGGTCACGGCCAGCAGCAGGGCGAACAGCAGGGCCGGCAACGGCGCCACACGGCCCTGGGCCAAAGGCCGCTTGTGGGTACGGGCCATCAGCACATCGATACGCCGATCCACCACGTGGTTGACCACCGCCGCGGCGCCCGCGCACAAGGCAATCCCGAGGTTGCCGAACAGCAGCACGCTCCAGGCCACCCCGGCGCGCGTGGCGAGGAACATGCCCACCAGTGAGGTGATCAACATCAGCACCACCACCTTCGGCTTGGTCAGTTCCATGTAGTCGCGCCACCCGGCGCGCAAGCGTTGCGTACTCAGAAGCGTCGCCACGAATCGTTCCTCATGTGATGGGTGAGACGCACGCCCGTCACCGGCGTCAGGCGCCAGCCCTGGCCAACGCGAACCTTGTCGACCACGCGGATGCGGTAGTTCACCAGCACCATGGTCAGCAGCAGCAGGGCGCCTCCGGCGTTGTGCGCGACCGCCACGCCCAGGGGCAGGTGGAACAGCACATTGCTGATGCCCAGGCTCAGTTGCAACGCCAGCGCCAGCAACACCAGGCGCGCCAGGCCGCCCAGGCCATGGCGGTGTAGCTTCCAGCTGAGCATCAGCAGCACCCCCAGCACCATCAGCGCGCCAAGCCGATGGCTGACGTGGATCGCGGTGCGCGCATCGCTGTCCAGTTGCCCACCCAGGTAGTTGGGGCCGACGTGCTGGGTCAGGTGGAACCCGTTGCTGAAGTCCGCCGCCGGCCACCACTGGCCATGGCAGGTGGGCAGGTCGACGCAGGCGACCGCCGCGTAGTTGGCGCTGACCCAGCCACCCAGGGCGATCTGGCCGATCACCACCAGCAGCGCCAGCGCCGCGACCCGGCGCAGGCTCAGCGGCAGCTTCGGCAATGGCGCAAAGGCCCGGGACAGACGCAGGGATAACAGGAACAGCAGGCTCAGCGTGGTGAACCCGCCGAGCAGATGCGCGGTGACCACCTGCGGCCACAGTTTCAGGGTCACCGTCCACATGCCGAACGCCGCCTGGGCCAGCACCACGCCGAGCAGCAACACCGGCAGGCGGTAGGGCTGGCCGTCACGGGCATGCCGGCGCACGGCCTGGAAGGCGAGCAGGGCGATCACCAGCGCCAGGATGCCGGCGAAATAGCGATGGACCATCTCGGCCCAGCCCTTGGCCTCTTCCACCGGGTGCTCGGGGAAGTGCAACTCGGCATGGGCCAGCTGGGCGTCGGTCTTGGGCACGCCGATGAAGCCATAGCAGCCCGGCCAGTCAGGGCAGCCGAGACCGGCGTGGGTCAGCCGGGTATAGGCGCCGAGCAGCACGACCAGCAGCGCCAGCAGGGTGGCGAATACGGCGAGGCGGAATCCGGGTCTGGCCATGGCAGGCTCCTAACCGATGTTGGACAGCTTGAGCAGATGGCGCAGGTCGTCCAGCACATGCTTGCCATTGACCTTGCCGCCGTAGCGCAGCACCAGGTTGCCGTGGGGGTCGACAATCCACAGCTGCGGGCCTGACTCGCCGACTTTCTGCAGGTAGCGCTGGACGTCCAGCGGGTAGCGCTGCAGCTGTGGGTATTCGCGCTCCAGCTGCGCCTGGTAATCGGCCGCCAGCGGCTGGGCCGCGGCCAGGGCATGGCTGGCGCGGCTGGCGTCGCGACCCAGGCCGATCTGGATCTGCCGTGCCAGGTACACCAGCTGCTGACAGTCCTGGGCACAGGCTTGTGGGGCACTGACCAACAGTTGCCAGCGTTCGTCCCGGGCGTCGATGCCGATATCGGCGCGGCCCTCGCCGTTGCCGATCATCACGCCGTGGTAGCTGCGCCCCTCAGGCACCCAGAACTTGAGCTTGTACATGCTGGTGGCGAGGATCATCGGCCCGAGCACGACGAACAGGATCAGCAACAACTGCAATCGCCCGCGCGTCTTGCGGCCTTCAGGTGCGTGCAGCGGACTCGTGGCGGCGGCCATGGCGGTTCTCCTTGTCGTTGTGATGCCAGCCGAAATACAGGTAGAGCAGCACCAGCGCGGTGGCCAGGGCGAACCACTGCACGGCGTAGCCGAGGTGTTTTTCCGGGCCCATGGCGACCACCGGCCAGTCCAGGCGGTAGGTCGCCGGGCCAGGCTGCAGGCGCAGCTCATGGGCGAATCCCTCCCGGCCCAGCTGTTGCCACAGCGTCGGCGGATCGATGGCGGTCAGCAGACGTGGCCAGCGGCCCTCGCTGGCGTCGGGATGCAACTGGAACGTCTTGCCGGGCGCGACATAGACCGACGCCTCCAGGGTGAGCGGTCGGTCGGGGGTGTCGAAGCGCACCGGCACGCGGCGATCGGGCCAAGGCAGCCAGCCGCGGTTGACCAGCAACCATTGCCCGCTGGCCTGGTCGTGAAATGGCTGCAGCAGCTCGACGCCGGGCCTGCCGTCGCGCATCTGGTTGTCCAGCAGCAGGCTGTGTTCGGCATCGAAGCGGCCAGACAGATGCACAGGGTAGAAGGCCGGATCCGGCAGTCCCTGCAACTGCGCAACGGCCACCGGTGTCTCGATCTGGCGTTCGGTGTAGGTGGCGAGCAGGTCGCGCTTTTCATCGGCGCGCCGCAGCTGCCAGCAGCCGAGCGCAATCAGGCCCGGCAGCAGCGCGAGCACTACCAGGGTGGGTACCAGGCCTGGGCGAAACGGCTTCACCGGGGCCACGCGAGGTCGAGCGCTATACTTGTTGTCATCACCGCATCCCCCGGAGTTACGCCATGCTCAAGGCCGCGATAGTCCTGATGCTGCTGGCCACCATCGCCAGCCTGTTCAGTGGCCTGGTGTTCCTGGTCAAGGACGACGACCAGTCGACCCGCCTGCTCAAGGCCCTCACCGTGCGTGTCGCCCTCGCCGCCCTGACCATCGGGCTGGTGGCCTGGGGCTTCATCAGTGGGCAACTGGTGTCGCACGCTCCCTTC
>NZ_JAOEBG010000023.1 GCF_029836165.1 Pseudomonas sp. GD04091 | reverse complement strand
AGGCCGAACAGCTGCGGGAGGATGTGAACGGGGTCGCCACGCGCACGGTGTTCGATGGCTTGAATCGCGCGGTGCAAGAGTACCGCCAGGATATCGACCATTTCTCGGCACAGGCGCAAGTGTATCGGCCGCTGTATCGCGCCAGCTACGATGCCTGGGGGCGCCTGCAGGCGCAGACCCTGATCGACTGGCTGAGTGCCGAGGACGACCAAAACCTGTCGTTGACCAGCCAGTTCGACTACGACGACTGGGGGCAGCAATGCGCCGTCACTGGCCCCGATGGCGTGACGGCGTTCGAGCAGACCATCCCGGTCGGCAGTGCAGCGTTCGACGGGAAAATCATCGAGAGTTGGCGCGAAGGCTCTGCGGGGGCCAAGACCGGCAGGACCGTCGTCTGGCAGAACCGTTTCGACCAGGTCGAGCGCAGCGAGCGCCGCGATGCCGCCAATCAGCTCGTCAGTCTGCAGGTAAACACCTATGACGGCCTGGGCAGGGTGGCCACGGAAAACGTCGGCCTCAGCACATCGCCACGGGTGAACGCCTACCGTTACGACGCCTTCTCACGGAGTGTCGCCCATACCTTGCCCGACGGCTCCACGGTCGTTCGCGACTACGCCAGGCACAGCCGTGACGATCTGCCGGAAAGCATCGCGGTGCGGTCCGCTGGCCAGGAGCAGTTGCTGGGCACCCAGCAGTTCGATGGCCTCGATCGACTCAAGGTGTCGACCACCGGCGGGCGCAGGCAGGTCTACAGCTATTCGGCCGGCATGCTGCGCCCGAGCAGTGTCACGGTAGCCAGTGGTGACGTCATCGATTACGAGTACCTGCCTTTGCTCACCCAGGACCCGGTCAAGCGCACCTTGCGCAGTAGCCGAACGCTTGCGCAGTCCACCGTCGACTTCACCTACAACAAGAAAAACGCCCGCCTGGAAGCCTGCGCCACGCCGAGCCAAACGTTCAGCCGCGAGTACTTCAGTACTGGACAGATCAGGGCGGAATCACGCCAGCAGGGCGGTGGCTCCTATGAAATGGCGTACGCCTACAGCCATCGCGGCTTGCTGCTCGAGTACACGGATGTGCAAGGCAACGTGCAGTATCACCAGTACGATGCGCAAGGGCGCCTGGCCAAGACCTGGTTGAACGACCTGGAGACCGAGTTCCAGTACGACGAGCTGGGGCGCATGCAGTCGTTCTCGACCAAGGCCGGCGATGTCAGCCTCGCCACTTTGCTGGAGTACGATGAATTCGATCGTGAAACCCGGCGCACCTTCATCATGGGCGATGCTACCCAGGTACTGGAGCAGGCCTATGACGATGTCGATGCCATGACCTCGCGCAATCTGTATGACGGCGCCAACGCCCAGGCGCCGTTGTTGCGCGGTGAAACCTATGAGTACGACGTGCGTCAGCGGTTGCAAACCTACACCTGCGTCGGTACCGAGCGGCCGCATGACCCGAATGGCAAAGGCATGATCACGGGCCAGCACTTCACCTTCGATGCATTGGACAACATCCTGTCGGTTGAGACGACGCTGGAGAACGAGCGCTACCTGTCCACCTACGCCTTTGAAAATGAGCACGACCCGGTCCAGCTGACATCGATCACCCATGATTTCGAGGACGCCAGGATCCAGCTGGCCTATGACAGCAACGGCAATCTGGTTCGGGATGAGCAGGGCAGAACGCTCGAATATGACGGCCTCAATCGTCTGCTCAGTGTTACCGCGCCCGCCAGTGGCGAGGTATTGGCGACCTATGAGTACGATGGGCAGGACATTCTGACGATCGCCAGCGGCGAGCAGCGTTTCATTCGCGGCGACGAGATCGTCGGGATCGTGTCGGAGGAGGGGAGCCACACCTTCTTCAGGGGCGGTGGACAGGTCCTCGCAGAGCAGCAGGGTGATGGAACGTCGATCGGGAATGGAGGTGGCCAATGAAATACCAACAGCGAGCAGCGATCCTGGCGTGCCTGATGGCGGCGGGAGTATCGCTCACCGTGATGCCGGCAATGGCCGACACCATCGCCACGAAGCCACAGGTCAACGTGGGCAGATTGTTGATGCGGGAAAACAAGGTGGATGGTGATCACAAATGTGAGATCCCGCTCACGCGGACCAATCGTCGTGTCGAGATACGAATGGGTAATACCCAGTGCAAGGATGACGAAGTCTATTTCTACCGATTTGACAATGCGCCTTCGCCAGCATTGATCACGTTCTACGACAGCCCTGACTGTGTTTCGAAAAAGAAGTGGTCGTACACCTTGCGCATCACCCGCTACGCAGTCACGAGCGATGATTGGCTCGCGATCGATGGCCTGAAGGACAAGAAAAAGGGCGACAAGATCGACAACGGTGTCTACCTGGAGGATGGAGAAAACGAGGGTAATGACCAGGTGGGGGGGAAACTGTCCTGCGTGGCCATTGACTACTGAACCGGTTACGCCTTGATCGACAACGCCGCCTGCGGGCGGCGTTGTCATGCGTGCTCAGTTCACGCTGTCCGGGCCCGGTGCGCTCAGCAGCTGCTTTTCCAGGTGCCAGTCGAACGGCTCGCCGTCGCGTTCGGCCGCATAGCGGCGCTCTTCGAGCTCCTGGTACAGGGCCAGCTCCTCGTCAGGCATGAAATGCAGGCAGTCACCCCCGAAGAACCACAGCAGGTCGCGTGGTACCAGGTGGGCGATCTGCGGGTAGCGCTGGATCACCTGGCAGATCAGGTCCTGGCCCAGGTACTGGCTTTCCAGCGGGTCTTGCGGCAACAGGGTGAGCAGTTCGTCGAAGCGTTCGAGGAACAGGGCGTGGCTTTCCTCCGGGACCTGCTCGGCTTCACCCAGCGCGGCCAGGATGGTGCGCAGGTGGTGGAGCAGTTGCAGGTGGTATTCCAGGTGGGGGTTGGCCATGGCGGCGATCCTCGGGGTGGTTGAAACGGGGGGCGGAGTATACGCCGGTTGAGCGGGTCAGGCACTCGGCATCCGGCGTTCGGCCTTAGGCAATAGTAAGAGCGCAGGTCCCGATATCGACGCGCTCTGGGTGGGAGCCGGCTTGCCGGCGAAAGGGCCGCACGGCGGCCCCGCCGTCGATCAGCGAATCTTGCCTGTCACAGCCCCCAGTTGCGCCTTGTCGAACGCATCCACATCGATCACTACTCGACGCGCCTGTTCGGCCTGATGCAGGCGTTGGCCTTCTTCTGCCTGCAATACGCCGGCTTCGACGGCGGCGTCGATCACCGATTGCCCGGGGGCCGGTTGCACCTTGCCTTCCTTGACGGCCTGATGCAGCGCCTTATGCAGCGGGGCGACATCGTCCAGCAGGTCGCAGGCCGTCTGTAGCGCGGCCACCGGGTCGCCCTCGGCCTCTGGCCTGAAGCACCCCGCCAGCAGCTCTTCCAGGGCCGGATCGCCCTTGCCCCGGCCGATCAGCGCCGCCACCTCGGCATCCAGCTCATCGCTCGGCCCGGTATGCCGGCGGCCGAACGGGAACACCAGCACCCGCAGGGCGCAGCCCAGGAAACGGTTGGGGAAGTTGTCGAGCAGCGCATCCAGGGCTTTCTCCGCCTGGCCCAGGCTTTCTTCCAGGGCCCAGCGCAGCAACGGCTGCATGTGCTCGGGCGAGCCGAGGTCGTGATAGCGCTTGAGCGCGGCGCTGGACAGGTACAGGTAGCTGAGCACATCGCCCAGTCGTGCGCTGAGGCGCTCGCGGCGCTTGAGCGCGCCGCCGAGCAGCATCATCGACAGGTCGGCCAGCAGGGCGAAGGCCGCCGCCTGGCGGTTGAGGGCGCGGAAGTAGCCCTGGCTCAGGGCATCGCCCGGGACTTTCTCGAAATGCCCGAGGCCCAGGCCCAGCACCAGGGTGCTGGCGGCGTTGCCGGTGGCGAACAGGATATGCTGCATCAGCAGGTCGTCGAACTCCTTGAGTGCCTGGTCGTGGTCCTCGCGCCCGGCCAGGGCCATTTCCCTGAGCACGAACGGGTGACAGCGGATCGCACCCTGGCCGAAGATCATCAGGTTGCGCGACAGGATGTTGGCCCCCTCGACGGTGATGAAGATCGGCGCGCCCTGCCAGTTGCGGCCCAGGTAGTTGTTCGGGCCCATGATGATGCCCTTGCCGCCGTGCACGTCCATGGCGTGCTGGATGCACTCGCGGCCACGCTCGGTGAGGTGGTACTTGAGGATCGCCGACAGCACCGAGGGTTTCTCGCCCAGGTCCACCGCCTTGGCCGTGAGCAGGCGGGCGCTGTCCATCAGCCAGGCGTTGCCGCCGATGCGCGCCAGCGATTCCTGGATGCCCTCGAAGGCGGCCAGCGGCACGTTGAACTGTTCGCGCACGCGGGCGTACTGGCCGGTGACCAGGCTGGTGTACTTGGCCGCGCCCGTGCCGACCGCCGGCAGCGAGATCGAGCGGCCCACCGACAGGCAGTTCATCAGCATCATCCAGCCCTTGCCGAGCATCGCCTGGCCACCGATCAGGAAGTCCAGCGGCACGAACACGTCCTTGCCGCTGTTGGGGCCGTTCATGAAGGCCGCGCCCAGGGGCAGGTGGCGCTTGCCGATTTCCACGCCCGGGGTGTCGGTGGGAATCAGCGCCAGGCTGATGCCCAGTTCGGTCTGTTCGCCCAGCAGGTGGTCGGGATCGTAGGCCTTGAAGGCCAGGCCCAGCAGGGTGGCCACCGGGCCCAGGGTGATGTAGCGCTTCTCCCAGTTCAGGCGCAGGCCGATGACTTCCTCACCGTTCCACTGGCCCTTGCAGATGATCCCGGTGTCGGGCATCGCGCCGGCGTCGGAACCGGCCAGCGGGCCGGTGAGGGCGAAGCAGGGAATCTCGTCGCCACGGGCCAGGCGTGGCAGGTAGTGGTTGCGCTGCTCGTCGGTGCCGTAGTGCAGCAGCAATTCGGCCGGGCCCAAGGAGTTGGGCACCATCACCGTCGAGGCCAGGTCGCCGCTGCGGGTGGCCAGTTTCATCGCCACCTGTGAATGGGCGTAGGCCGAGAAGCCCTTGCCGCCGTACTCCTTGGGAATGATCAGGGCGAAGAAGCCGTTGCTCTTGATGTGCTCCCAGGCTTCGGGCGGCAGGTCGAGGTCCTGGCCGATCTGCCAGTCGCTGACCATGGCGCACAGTGCCTCGGTGGGGCCGTCGATGAAGGCCTGTTCCTCTTCGGTGAGCCTGGGCGCGTCGTAGTCGAGCAGGGTGTTCCAGTCGGGGCGGCCGCTGAACAGGTGACCGTCCCACCACACGGTGCCGGCGTCGATGGCTTCGCGTTCGGTCTGCGACATGGGCGGCAGGGTGCGCTGGAACCATTTGAACACCGGGGCGGTGAAGACCTTGCGCCGCCATTCGGGCAGGGCGAGGAAGGCCACCTTGATGGCGATCACCACCCAGATGAGTGCCAGCAGCCAGCCAGGGGCGGTGCTGAACAGGCCCATGAGCAGGGTAAAGGCGGCGATCGCCGCGAGGATCTGCAAGGGCGCCAGGCGCCGATGCAGGAGATACGCGGCGCCTAGCACCAGGACCAGCAACCACAACAGCAGCATGATTCTTCCTCCTTGGAAGCGGGGGCGGGGGCGATCCACAGAGCTTAGACGTGCTGGGGCGGATGGCCTGCTTAGAAGACTGACCGGGTTGGGTGGCGGGAGTTCGGTGGCGGTTGATAGATCGTGGGGCTGCTGCGCAGCCCTATCGCGACACAAGGCCGCTCCCACAGGGACCGCGCCATGGCAGAGCTGGCACATATCCTGTGGGAGCTGCCTTGTGTCGCGATAGGGCCGCAAAGCGGCCCCCTCGGTTTCACTGGCACCGCCCACCGCTTGGAGTAGACTGTCCCACCTCCCGCATTCATAAGGACGTTGCCATGCTGAAGATCTGGGGCCGCAAGAATTCGAGCAATGTGCGCAAGGCGTTGTGGATCGCCCACGAGCTGGGCCTGGACTTCGAGTCCATCGATGCCGGCGGCGCCTTCGGCGTGGTCAACGAACCGCACTACCGGGCGCTCAACCCCAACGGCCTGGTGCCCATGCTCGAAGACGGCGACCTGGTGCTGTGGGAGTCCAACACCATCGTGCGCTACCTCTGCGCCGAGTACGGCGCGCAGCAGGGCTGGTACCTCGATGATCCGCGCCAGCGCGCCCTGGCCGACAAGTGGATGGACTGGACCACCTCGTCCTTCGCCGGCCCGTTCCGCCCGCTGTTCTGGGGCCTGCTGCGCACCCCCGAGGAGCAGCGCGACTGGGTGGCGATCAACGCCGCGCACAAGCAGTGCGCCGAACTGCTGTCGATCGCCGACGCCACGCTGGCCACGCAGCCCTACCTCAGCGGTGAACAGATCGGCATGGGCGACATCCCCCTGGGCAGCTTCATCTACGCCTGGTTCGAAATGCCGATCGAACGTCCGGCCATGTACCACCTCGAAGCCTGGTATGAACGCCTGAAACAACGGCCGGCCTACCAGGCGGCGGTGATGACCGCCCTGACGTGACGCCACTTCGATAGTCATTATCAATAGATGTGACTGTACTTGTGCGGCCGGCCCTTGCACCATGGCCGCACTCACTGCGCCAGTGATTGCACCTGGCGTGTCTTGAACCTTTTCAATCGGTACGTGACCCGCTATGAGTTCCGCCCTGTCCATTCGACAGCTGACCAAGACCTACGGCAACGGTTTCCAAGCCCTCAAGGGTATCGACCTGGACGTTTCCGAAGGTGACTTCTTCGCCTTGCTCGGCCCCAACGGCGCCGGCAAATCCACCACCATCGGCATTCTCTCGACCCTGGTGAACAAGACCAGCGGCACGGTCAACGTGTTCGGCCACGACCTGGACCGCGAGCCGGCGGCGCTCAAGCGCTGCCTGGGCGTGGTGCCCCAGGAGTTCAACTTCAACCAGTTCGAGAAGACCTTCGACATCGTCGTCACCCAGGCCGGCTACTACGGCATCCCGCCCAAGCTGGCCAAGGAGCGTGCCGAGCAGTACCTCACCCAGCTGGGCTTGTGGGACAAGCGTGACGTGCAGTCGCGCTCGCTGTCCGGCGGTATGAAGCGCCGGCTGATGATCGCCCGGGCGCTGATCCACGAGCCGCGCCTGCTGATCCTCGACGAGCCGACCGCGGGTGTGGACATCGAGCTGCGCCGTTCGATGTGGAGCTTCCTCACCGAGCTCAACCAGAAAGGCATCACCATCATCCTCACCACCCACTACCTCGAAGAGGCCGAGCAGCTGTGCCGCAACATCGGCATCATCGACCACGGCACCATCGTCGAGAACACCAGCATGCGCCAGCTGCTGGGCAAGCTGCACGTCGAGACCTTCGTCCTCGACCTCAAGCAGGACCTGCCCGCCGCGCCTGAACTGCAGGGCTACCCGTGCCGGTTGATCACCCCGCACACGCTGGAAGTGCAGGTGGACAAGGACATCGGCATCACTGCGCTGTTCGGCCAGCTGGCGTTGAAGAACATCGAGGTGCAGAGCCTGCGCAACAAGACCAATCGACTCGAGGAGCTGTTCGTGTCCCTGGTGGAAAAGAACCTGTCGAAGGTGGCCGTATGAGTGTGGAACTGCGCACCAACTGGGTCGCCCTGAACACCATCGTCTACCGCGAAGTACGGCGCTTCTTGCGCATCTGGCCGCAGACCCTGCTGCCGCCGGCGATCACCATGGTCCTGTACTTCGTGATCTTCGGTAACCTGATCGGCCGGCAGATCGGCGACATGGGCGGCTTCACCTACATGGAGTACATCGTGCCGGGGCTGATCATGATGTCGGTGATCACCAACTCCTACGGCAACGTGGTGTCGAGCTTCTTCGGCAGCAAGTTCCAGCGCTCCATCGAGGAGCTGATGGTGTCGCCGGTGTCGCCGCACACCATCCTCGTCGGCTATGTGCTGGGCGGCGTGCTGCGGGGGCTGGCGGTGGGCGTGATCGTGACCGTCCTGTCGCTGTTCTTCACCCATTTGCAGGTGCATCACCTGGGCGTGACCCTCGTCGTGGTGCTGCTGACCGCGACCATCTTCTCGCTGCTGGGCTTCGTCAACGCGGTGTTCGCGCGCAACTTCGACGATATCTCGATCATCCCGACCTTCGTGCTGACGCCGCTGACCTACCTGGGTGGGGTGTTCTACTCGATCAACCTGCTGCCGCCGTTCTGGCAGACCGTGTCGTTGGCCAACCCTGTGCTGCACATGGTCAACTCGTTCCGCTACGGCATCCTAGGGGTGTCGGACATCAGTATTGGCACGGCGATCACCTTCATGCTGGTGGCCACCGCGGCGCTCTACCTGCTGTGCGTCCGCCTGCTGGTCAGCGGCCGTGGCATGCGCGCGTGAACCCCGGGTGGCGGAACAGCGGCACTGCCGCCGGCGCCACTGCCGGCCCACCCACCAGCGCCAGTAGCCCATGGTGATGAAGTAGGCGAGCACGCCGAGGACCACCCCGCACACCACCGAGCCCAGCAGGAACGGTTGCCAGATCGTCGCCAGCTGGTCGGTGACCCAGTCGACGGTGATTTCCTCGGGCAGCGTGCGTGGCGGCACCTGCATCAGCCAGGCGCCGGTCATGTAGGTGACGAAGAACACCGGCGGCATGGTCAGCGGGTTGGTCAGCCACACCAGACTCACCGCGATCGGCAGGTTGCCGCGCACCGGGATCGCCAGCGCGGCGGCCAGCAGCATCTGCATGGGAATGGGAATCAGCGCGGCGAACAGGCCGACGCCCATGGCCCGCGCCACCGAATGGCGATTCAGGTGCCAGAGGTTGGGATCGTGCAGCAGCTTGCCGAAAAAGCGTAAGGACTTGTGTTCGCGGATGCTGGTCGGGTCCGGCATGTAGCGTTTGAACAGACGGCGCGGCATGTGGGCTCCCGGCAGGGTCGAAGGGCGTAAGTATGCCTTGATTGAAGCGCAGCCTCGTTCAGAGTTTGTGACAATTGTTTAGCAGAATTTCCCTGCCAATCAGCTAAGCCTCAGGGGCCGTTTTCGCTTCTGGAGCTCTATCTCATGCGCACAGGGATGCTTGCGCTCGTGCTCGGGCTGTTGAGCCTGCGCTTCCTGCCCGTCCTGCCACCGGTCGGATGGTTGATTCCCTTGCTTTTGCTGGCCGTGGCCTGCCTGCGCTCGCGGGCCTGGCCGCTGGGCTGGTTCGTGCTGGGTGGCTGCTGGGCCTGCTGGTCGGCCCAGCAGGCGCTCGATGATCGCCTGGCGGCGGCCCTGGATGGCCGGACCGTGTGGCTCGAAGGGACGGTGGCGGGGTTGCCGGCCCGCACGGAGCAAGGCGTGCGTTTCGAGCTGGTGCAGGGCGAATCGCGGCGTGGACAACTGCCGCAGCGTCTGCAGTTGAGCTGGTTCGCCGGGCCGCAGCTGCGGGCCGGCGAGCGCTGGCGCCTGGCGGTCAACCTGCGGCGGCCCCATGGATTGCTCAACCCCCATGGCCCGGATCGGGAGGCGACGCTGCTGGCGCGCGGGATCGGCGCCACCGGTACGGTCAAGGCGGGGGAGCTTCTGGGAGGAGCGGCTGCCGGCTGGCGTGACGCCATCCGCCAGCGCCTCGTGGCGGTGGATGCCGGCGCGCGGGCGGCGGCACTGGCGGCGCTGGTGCTGGGCGATGGCAGCGGGCTGGCGCGTGAGGACTGGCAGACCCTGCAGGCCACCGGCACGGTGCATCTGCTGGTGATCTCCGGGCAGCACATCGGCTTGCTGGCCGGTCTGGTGTATGGCCTGGTGGCGGGTTTGGCGCGCTTGGGTGGATGGCCGCGCAGGCTGCCCTGGCTACCCTGGGCGAGTGGGCTGGCGATGCTGGCGGCGCTGGGCTATGGCGCGCTGGCCGGCTTTGGCGTGCCGGTGCAGCGGGCCTGCCTGATGCTGGCGGTGGTGCTGGTCTGGCGCCTGCGTTTTCGCCATCTGGGCGCGTGGACGCCGCTGTTGCTGGCTGCGCTCGGCGTCCTGTTGCTAGCGCCGCTGGCGAGCCTGCTGCCAGGATTCTGGCTGTCGTTCAGCGCCGTGGCGGTGCTGGTGCTGTGCTTCTCGGCCCGGCTGGGGGCCTGGCGGCCCTGGCAGGCCTGGACCCGCGCCCAGTGGGTGATCGCGCTGGGGCTGTTGCCGGCGCTGCTGGCACTGGGATTGCCCATCAGCCTCAGCGCGCCGGTGGCCAATCTGCTCGCCGTGCCCTGGCTCAGCCTGGGGGTGCTGCCGCTGGCGCTGCTCGGCACCGCCTCGTTGCCGGTGCCTTGGCTGGGGGAGGGGATGCTGTGGCTGGCGGGCCGGTCACTGGATGGCCTGTTTACCGTGCTGGAACGGGTGGCAGGGTACCAGCCCGCCTGGATTCCCGAGCCTCTGCCGGTGTGGGCCTGGTGGCTGGTGTGCCTTGGCGCCGTGCTGGTATTGCTGCCTCGGGGCGTGCCGCTGCGGGCGCCGGGGGTGGTGATGCTGCTGGCGTTGTGGGCGCCCCGCGAGCAGGTAGCGCCAGGGGAGGTCGAGGTGTGGCAGCTGGATGTCGGCCAGGGCCTGGCGGTGCTGCTGCGAACACGTCATCACACCCTCCTGTATGACGCCGGCCCAGCCCGTGGCAGCAGCGATCTGGGCGAGAGCGTGGTGTTGCCGACCCTGCGCAAGCTTGGGGTGAAGCAGCTGGACTTGATGCTGATCAGCCATGGGCACGCCGATCATGCCGGTGGCGCGGCTGCCGTGCGGCGTGGGGTGCCGGTGGCACGGGTGCTGGCCGGCGAGGTCGCTGGGCTGGAGGACGCGTCGTTGTGCCGCAGCGGCGAACGCTGGCAGTGGGATGGCGTCGACTTCGAGCTCTGGCATTGGCCGCAAGGTACCTCCAGCAACGAACGCTCCTGTGTGTTGCGGGTCCAGGCCAATGGGGAGCGTCTGCTGCTGGCCGGGGACATGGAAGCCGGCGCGGAGCGCGCCTGGCTGGCTGCCACCGACGATCCGCGGGTGGATTGGCTGCAGGCGCCGCACCATGGCAGCCGTACCTCTTCCAGCGCGGTGTTCGTCCAGGCCACGGCGCCGCGTGGCGTGCTGATTTCCCGAGGGCGGCACAACAGCTTCGGGCATCCACATGCGCAAGTGGTCGAGCGCTACCGGCGGCATGGGGTGGCGGTGCATGACACGGCGGTGGAGGGGGCGTTGCGGTTGGTGCTGGGGAATCATGGTGAGGTGGAAGGTGTGCGCAGGGAGCGGCGGTTCTGGCGCTCCATCGAGGATTGAGCCGGGGGGCGCTTTGCGCCCCTTTCGCGACACAAGGCCGCTGCCACAGGCATCGCGCAGTCCTGTGGGAGCGGCCTTGCGCCGCGAAAGGGCTGCAAAGCCGCCCCGGGCTTGCCAGGGCAGCACAGGAATTCCCTGACCTCCGGCAGATGAGCCCCGGGCCTGCCTATGGTAGAGTGGCGGCCTTTTTCCAAGGGGATGCTTACTGTGTGGGAATTGGTCAAGTCCGGTGGCTGGATGATGCTGCCGATCATCCTGAGCTCCATCGCTGCCATGGCGATCGTCGTCGAGCGCCTGTGGACCTTGCGCGCCAGCCGTGTCACCCCGCCGCACCTGCTGGGCCAGGTATGGATGTGGATCAAGGACAAGCAACTCACCAGTGACAAGCTCAAGGCCCTGCGCGCCGATTCGCCGCTGGGCGAGATCCTCGCCGCCGGCCTGGCCAACTCGCGCCATGGCCGCGAAATCATGAAAGAGTGCATCGAGGAAGCCGCCTCGCGGGTCATCCACGAGCTGGAACGCTACATCAGCACCCTCGGCACCATCGCCGCCATGGCCCCGTTGCTGGGCCTGCTGGGCACCGTGCTGGGCATGATCGACATCTTCAGCGCCTTCATGGGCTCGCAGATGACCGCCAATGCCGCAGTGCTCGCCGGTGGTATCTCCAAGGCCCTGGTCACCACCGCGGCCGGTCTGATGGTCGGCATCCCGGCGGTGTTCTTCCACCGCTTCCTGCTGCGCCGCATCGATGAGCTGGTGGTGGGCATGGAGCAGGAGGCGATCAAGCTGGTGGAAGTGCTGCAGGGTGACCGTGAAGTGGAAGTGGCCGGAGGCAAGGCGTGAAGTTCCGGCGCAACCGCCAGCGCGAGAGCGTCGACATCAACCTGGCGTCGTTGATCGACGTGGTGTTCGTGCTGCTGCTGTTCTTCGTGGTCACCACCACCTTCACCCGCGAGACGCAACTGCGCGTCGAGCTGCCCGAGGCCAGCAGCGCCGCGCCGGCGCAGCCCGATGACGGCAAGCTGATCGAGGTCACCATCAGCGCCGATGGTGTGTACTCGGTGAACAACCACCTGCTGCCCAAGAGCGACCTGGCCACCCTGAGCGAGGCGATCGAGAAGGAGTCCGGCGGTGACATCACCCTGCCGCTGGCGATCAGCGCCGACGGCAAGACCCCACACCAGGCCGTGGTCACCGCAATGGATGCGGCCGGCAAGCTCGGCTTCAGCAAGTTGCGCATGACCACCGTCGAGGCCGCGCAGGGCACTCCCTGATGGCCTTCGCCGACCGTCTGCTTGCCGCCTGGTACGCCGGGCATCCGGCGCTGGCACTGCTGCGTCCGCTGGAGGCGCTGTATCGCCGCGTGGTGACGCGCAAGCGCGCGCGCTTCCTCAGCGCAGAGAGCCCCAGTTACCGCGCCCCGGTACCGGTGATCGTGGTGGGCAACATCACCGTCGGCGGCACCGGCAAGACACCGATGATCCTCTGGCTGATCGAGCACTGCCGCCGGCAGGGGCTCAAGGTCGGCGTGGTCAGCCGTGGCTACGGCGCCAAGCCGCCGCAATATCCCTGGCGGGTCGCCTCCGACCAGAGCGCCGAACACGCCGGCGACGAGCCTTTGCTGATCGTCCAGCGCACCGCTGTGCCGCTGATGATCGACCCCGACCGCGCGCGCGCGGTGCAGGCGCTGCTGGCCAGTGACGCCCCCGACCTGATCCTGTGCGACGACGGCATGCAGCACTACCGTCTGGCCCGTGACCTGGAACTGGTGCTGATCGATGCCGCCCGAGGCCTGGGCAACCGTCGTTGCCTGCCGGCCGGTCCGTTGCGCGAGCCCGTCGAGCGCCTGCAGGAGGCCGACGCGGTGCTGTTCAACGGCGCCGAGGCGGACCGCGACGACGGCTTTGCCTTGCGCCTGCAACCCTCGGCGTTGATCAACCTGCGCAGCGGCGAACGCCGCGGCCTCGACCTGTTTCCGGCCGGCCAGGCGCTGCACGCCGTGGCCGGCATCGGCAATCCGCAACGTTTCTTCAACACACTGCTGGGGCTACACTGGCAGCCGGTGCCGCACCCCTTCGCCGATCATGCGCCCTACAGCCGCGAGGTGCTGTCGTTCAGCCCGCCGCTGCCGCTGGTGATGACCGAGAAGGATGCGGTGAAATGCCGGCCCTTCGCCGCCGACGACTGGTGGTACCTGGCGGTCGACGCCGTGCCGACACCCGCCTTCGGCGCCTGGTTCGACGCCCAGCTCGACCGCCTGCTGCCCGGCCGCCCCCGGCCCTGAGCCTTTTCCAATTTCCGCCGCAAGGACACCTCCATGGACACCAAACTGCTCGATATCCTGGCCTGCCCGATCACCAAGGGCCCGCTCAAGCTCAGCGCCGACAAGACCGAGCTGATCAGCAAGGGCGCGGGCCTGGCCTACCCGATCCGTGACGGCATTCCGGTGATGCTGGAAAGCGAGGCACGCACCCTGACCGACGAAGAGCGCCTGGATAAATGAGCCTGGACTTCACCGTGGTGATTCCTGCCCGACTGCGTTCCACGCGCCTACCGGGCAAGCCGTTGCTGCCGATCGCCGGCAAGCCGATGGTCCAGCATGTGTGGGAGCAGGCGCGCAAGAGCGGTGCCGGCCGGGTAGTGATCGCCACCGACGATGCCGGCATCGTCGAGGCCTGCCAGGCGTTCGGCGCCGAAGTGCTGCTGACCCGCGCCGACCATGAGTCGGGCACCGATCGCCTGGCCGAAGTGGCTGCCCAGCTGGGCCTGGCCGCCGATGCCATCGTGGTCAACGTGCAGGGCGACGAGCCGCTGATTCCGCCGGTGATCATCGACCAGGTGGCGGCCAACCTGGCCGCGCACCCGGAGGCCGGCATCGCCACCCTGGCCGAGCCGATCCACGCGCCGGAAACCATTTTCAACCCCAACGCGGTGAAGGTGGTCAGCGACAAGCACGGCCTGGCCCTGACCTTCAGCCGCGCGCCGTTGCCCTGGGCCCGCGATGCCTTCGCCAAGGCCCGCGACCTGATGCCACAGGGCGTGCCATATCGCCGCCATATCGGCATGTACGCCTATCGCGTGGGCTTCCTCCAGGACTTCGTCGCCTGGGGCCCGTGCTGGCTGGAGCAGACCGAATCGCTGGAGCAGCTGCGTGCCCTGTGGCACGGCGTACGCATCCATGTCGCCGATGCCATCGAGGCGCCGGCCGTGGGCGTGGATACCCCTGAAGACCTGGAGCGCGTACGGCGCTTGCTGGAGGCCTGATGCGCGTTCTGTTCGTCTGCCTCGGCAACATCTGCCGCTCGCCCACCGCCGAAGGCGTGCTGCGCCACCAGCTCGAGGCCGCCGGCCTGGCCGATGTCGTCCAGGTGGCCTCCGCCGGCACCGGCGACTGGCATGTGGGCAAGGCGCCCGACAGTCGTACCTGCAAAGCCGCGCTGGCGCGTGGCTATGACCTGTCGCGCCAGCGCGCCCAGCAGGTCAAGGCGACGCACTTCGGCGAGTACGACCTGATCCTGGCCATGGACAAGAGCAACCTGGGCAACCTGCAGGCGCTGCGCCCGCACACCGCCAGGGGCGAGCTCGACCTGTTCCTGCGCCGCTATGGCGCGGCCCTGGACGAAGTGCCAGACCCTTACTACGGCGGTGCCGAAGGTTTCGAGCAGGTACTGGACCTGATCGAGGCGGCCTGCCGCGAACTGGTCGTGGAAATCAAGGGGCGGTTATGACGGCGCACTGGCAGGAGCGGGTCTCGCTCAAGCCCTACAACACCTTCGGTATCGATGTCAGCGCTCGTTATTTTACCCAGGCCCATGATGACGACGAGGCTCGTAAGGCCCTGGCCCAGGCCGCCGAGCGGCAGGTGCCGGTGCTGGTGATCGGGGGAGGCAGCAACCTGCTGCTGTCCCGCGATGTCGAGGCCTTGGTGCTGCATATGGCCAGCCGTGGCCGCCGCCTGCTCAGCGACGATGGCGAGCGGGTGGTGGTGGAGGCCGAGGCTGGCGAGCCTTGGCATCCGTTCGTGCAGTGGAGCCTTGACCAGGGTTTGTGCGGGCTGGAGAACCTCAGCCTGATCCCCGGCACCGTGGGCGCCGCGCCGATGCAGAACGTCGGGGCCTATGGGGTCGAGATCGAGGACGTGTTCGCCGGGTTGACCGCGTTGGACCGTGAGACGGGCGAGCTGCGGGATTTTGCGCTGCAGGACTGCGCGTTCGGTTATCGCGACAGCCTGTTCAAGCGTAACCCCGGGCGCTGGCTGATCCTGCGCGTGCGTTTTGCCTTGAGCCGCACCTTGCAGGCGCACCTGGACTACGGCCCGGTGCGTCAGCGCCTGGTGGAGCAGGGCGCCGAACAACCGACCGCGCAGGCGATCAGTGACGCGATCTGCAGTATCCGTCGGGAGAAGCTGCCGGATCCGGCTGAGCTGGGTAACGCCGGGAGTTTCTTCAAGAACCCCGTGGTACCCGCTGCGTTGGCCGAGCGCATTCGTGCCGGGCATCCTGGCGTGGTGGCCTATCCCCAGGCCGATGGCCAGGTGAAGCTGGCGGCCGGCTGGTTGATCGAGCAGGCGGGGTGGAAGGGCTATCGCGACGGCGATGCCGGGGTACACCGTTTGCAGTCGCTGGTGCTGGTGAACTACGGCCAGGCGAGCGGAGCGCAGTTGCATGCGCTGGCCCAACGGATCCAGGCGGATATCCGCGAGCGGTTCGGGGTCGAGTTGGAGATGGAGCCGAACCTGTACTGATTGTGCCGGCCTTGTCGCGGGGTTCCACGGCAAGGTGACGTGGGAGCGGGCTTGTCCCGCGATCACCGGCGAAGCCGATGCCATCCAGATCGGCAAAGAAAAGCCCCGCCAGTTCGCACTGGCGGGGCTTTTTCATTCAGCCGTTGGCATCAACCGTGATGAGGCTTGTGCTCTTCGGCCGTCTCCAGGGCTTCGGTCGGTGCGGCTTCAGCGGCAGCCAGCGCTGCGGCTGCAGCTTCGGCTTCACGCTTGCGGCGACGCACTTCGCGCGGGTCGTTCGGCGCGCGGCCGTTGGCCAGCATCGCCGACGGTGCCTCGACTGGTGCCGGTGCCTCCACGGCTGCCTGCTCGACAACGACCGGGGCAGGCTCGGCGACTGGCGCTTCGACCACTTCCGGCTGGGCCTCGACCACTGGTTCGATGACCGGGGCGGGCTGCTCGGCGGCTGGCACTTCGATCACGCTGGCCTCGACAACCTGCGGCTGCTCGATCTCACCGGCTTCCACGACCGGGACTGGCTCGACGGCTGGTTCGACCACGGCGGCTGGTTGCTCGACGGCGGCGTCCTCGGCCACGGGCTGCGGGGCCACTTCGACGACCGGCTCGAAGCTTGGCTCGGTGACGGCAGCCGGCTCGCTGACAGGTTGCTCGACCACAGGTGCGATGGCGACCTGCTCGGCAACGACTTCAGTGATTTCCACCTGGGTCTCGCTGACCACGGCGCTGGCGCGCTCAGCCTGCTGGTTGGCTTCGGCCTCGGCGTCGGCGCTGATATTGCTGGTGGCAACAGCGGCGGTGACGGCGATGCCGGCGGCCAGTTCGGCGCCCAGCGCGGTAGCCTGGTGCTGTTGTGGCTGCTGCTCTTCGCCGGCGTCTTCCTCGCCGCCTTCGATCAGCTCGCCATTGGCGTTGCGCTGGCGCTCACGACGGTTGCTGCGACGGCGTTGGCCACGGGAGCGGCGGCGCGGACGCTCGCCATCGGTGCCTTCCTGCTCGTCCTGCAGCAGTTCGTCGTTCGGCAGTTGCTCTTCGGCCAGTTCGGCGGCCTGCTCGGCAACCTGCTCGTCAGGGCGTGGCTGGCGCTCTTCACGCGGCGGACGCGGCTGGCGTTCTTCGCGTGGGGCACGGTCTTCACGTGGCGCGCGTTCTTCACGCGGGGCACGTTCTTCGCGTGGCTGGCGCTCTTCGCGCGGAGCACGTTCTTCACGTGGTGCACGTTCCTCGCGCGGTGTGCGTTCTTCGCGGGCTACACGTTCTTCGCGCGGGGCACGCTCTTCACGCGGCTGGCGCTCTTCGCGGGCGACAGCTGGTGCGGCGTCCAGCGGCTCGCGCAGTTCGCGCACGCGCTCTTCGCGGTTGCCGCGGCGGTCTTCACGTGGCTGACGCGGCTGACGTTCTTCGCGCGGTGCGCGCTCTTCACGCGGGGCACGCTCCTCGCGAGGGGCGCGTTCTTCACGCGGCTGGCGTTCTTCACGTGGCGCGCGCTCGCTGCGCTCTTCGCGCGGCTTGCGGTCTTCGTCGCGGCGGCCATTGCGGTTGCGGCTCTGCTGGCGACCGTTGCGGCGCTCCTCGTTGCGCGCAGGGCGCTCGGTGGCAGGCTTCTCGGTGCTCACGGCCGGGGCGGCGGCAGGTTCGTCCTTGCCGGCGAACAGGCTGACCAGCGACTTGACCAGGCCCTTGAACAGGCTTGGCTCGGCAACGTGCTGTACCGGAGCGACCGGTGCGGCTGGCTGCTCTTCGGCAGCGCTCGGCACCGGGGCGTTGGCGCGGGCCGGCGCGGTTTTCACCGCGGCTTCCTGGCGCACCAGGGTGCGGGTGGCGGTCGGCTGCGGCGCTTCTTCGGTTTCGGCTGCGGCGATCTCGTAGCTGGACTGGTTGCTCAGCACTTCCGGGTTGTCGTCGCGCAGGCGCTGGACTTCGAAGTGCGGGGTTTCCAGGTGATCATTCGGCAGGATGATGATGCGTGCGCGAGTACGCAGTTCGATCTTGGTGATCGAGTTGCGCTTCTCGTTGAGCAGGAAGGCGGCCACCGGGATCGGCACCTGGGCGCGCACTTCGGCGGTGCGGTCCTTCAGGGCTTCTTCCTCGATCAGGCGCAGGATGGCCAGCGACAGCGATTCGACGTCACGGATGATGCCGGTGCCGGAGCAGCGCGGGCAGACGATGCCGCTGCTTTCGCCCAGCGACGGACGCAGGCGCTGGCGGGACATTTCCAGCAGGCCGAAGCGCGAGATGCGACCCACCTGCACGCGGGCGCGGTCGGCTTCCAGGCATTCACGCACGCGCTCTTCGACGGCGCGCTGGTTCTTGGCCGGGGTCATGTCGATGAAGTCGATGACGATCAGGCCGCCGATGTCGCGCAGGCGCAGCTGGCGGGCGATCTCTTCGGCCGCTTCCAGGTTGGTCTGCAGGGCGGTCTCTTCGATGTCGCTGCCTTTGGTGGCGCGCGCCGAGTTGATGTCGATGGAGACCAGGGCTTCGGTCGGGTCGATGACGATCGAGCCGCCGGAGGGCAGGTCGACGACGCGCTGGAAGGCGGTCTCGATCTGGCTTTCGATCTGGAAGCGGTTGAACAGCGGCACGCTGTCTTCGTACAGCTTCACCTTGCTCGCGTACTGCGGCATCACCTGGCGAATGAAGGTCAGGGCTTCTTCCTGGGCGTCGATGCTGTCGATCAGCACTTCGCCGATGTCCTGGCGCAGGTAGTCGCGGATGGCGCGGATGATGACGTTGCTTTCCTGGTAGATCAGGAACGGCGCGACGCGGTCTTGCGAGGCTTCCTTGATGGCGGTCCACAGCTGCAGCAGGTAGTCGAGGTCCCACTGCATTTCTTCGCTGCTGCGGCCAAGGCCGGCGGTGCGCACGATCAGGCCCATGTCGCCTGGAACGGTCAGGCCGTTCAGCGCTTCACGCAGCTCGTTGCGCTCTTCGCCTTCGATGCGGCGGGAGATGCCACCGGCGCGCGGGTTGTTGGGCATCAGCACCAGGTAGCGGCCGGCCAGGCTGATGAAGGTGGTCAGGGCGGCGCCTTTGTTGCCGCGCTCTTCCTTCTCGACCTGGACGATGACTTCCTGGCCTTCGCTCAGGACTTCCTTGATGTTGACCCGGCCTTCAGGCGCTTTCTTGAAGTATTCGCGGGAGATTTCCTTCAGCGGCAGGAAGCCGTGACGTTCGGAGCCGAAGTCGACGAAGGCGGCTTCAAGGCTGGGCTCGATCCGGGTGATCTTGCCTTTGTAGATGTTGGCCTTTTTCTGCTCGCGGGCACCGGACTCGATGTCCAGGTCGTAGAGGCGTTGGCCGTCCACCAGGGCTACACGCAACTCTTCGGGTTGAGTTGCGTTAATCAGCATTCTTTTCATGTTGTACCGTCGGTTTCCGGGCTGCCGGAAACGGCGTTCGGCACACACGACTTCTCATGGTCGGTGCCAAGGTGCGCAAAGGGTGGCGAGCCACCCCCGTGTCTGGCGACGTTCGGCACCAGCCGGTTGCCCAGCCTGCCGTTGTCGCGACGACGCGTCCTGTTGTTGGTGCCCGAGGGCCTGTTGAGCTGTTCGAATAGCTATCCGAATCAATCAAGCGGGCCTGGTGCACCCAGTCAGGAGGAGGAATCAACCGGTCGTCCGTGGACGCCACGAGGGCGTCTGTTCAGGACCTTGTCCGCTCATCGCCCGTTGAGTGGGGCGGTGGCGGGACGCGGTGCCACACGGTCCGAGGGCTGTGCATCTCCACCCTGCACGTATCCTTTGAAAATTCGGTGCTGCCGCGCGCTGAATCCGCAACGGGTTGCATTTTTCGCCAGCCCGGATACCGGGCTGGCGCCATAACATATCCAAGGCAGGTATTTCCGAGGCATTCGCCCGAATGCGCGGAAACGACGGTGGCGGGCAGAGGTACGGCGAAAATAAGCGGGTAAGCAGGTGAAACACCGCACTTGTCGTTTTTTTCGGTCTTCTCTACACAGCGCTGGTGGCGATTCCAGGCATTTGGTTAAACTGGCGAACGCTCCGTAGGACGGCCTCGCGTCCTCGGGAATTGCGATGGTCAGGGCCGGCGTAGAGCCTGGTGCCGCTGGCCTGCCGCTTTTGGCGGCGTTCGCGACTATAGCAGCAATGATTAAGTGCTTCAATTCCATAAAAAATTGTTATGATCCCGCCATGACGACCAATACCCCCCCGACTTCCGGCGTTCAGCTGATCGAAGTCGCGCCGGAACTTGCCGGCCAGCGCATCGACAATTTCCTCATCACGGCCCTCAAGGGCGTGCCCAAGACCCTGGTCTACCGCATCCTGCGCAAGGGTGAAGTGCGGGTCAACAAAGGCCGGATCAAACCCGAATACAAGCTGCAGGCCGGCGATATCGTGCGGGTGCCGCCGGTGCGCCTGCCCGAGCGCGACGAGCCGGCGCCGGTGGCCCAGGGGCTGTTGCAGCGCCTGGAGGCCGCGATTGTCTACGAGGACAAGGCGCTGATCGTGATGAACAAGCCAGCCGGCATCGCCGTGCACGGCGGCAGCGGCTTGAGCTTCGGTGTGATCGAGGCGCTGCGCCAGCTGCGCCCGGACGCCAAGGAGCTGGAGCTGGTGCACCGCCTGGACCGCGACACCTCCGGCCTGCTGATGATCGCCAAGAAGCGCAGCATGCTGCGCCATCTGCACGCAGCCTTGCGTGGCGATGGCGTGGACAAGCGCTACATGGCGCTAGTGCGCGGCCACTGGCCGACCTCGAAGAAACAGGTCAATGCGCCGCTGCAGAAGAGCAACCTGCGCTCGGGCGAACGCATGGTCGAGGTGAATGACGAGGGCAAGGAGGCGTTGACGATGTTCCGTGTGCTGCGCCGCTTCGGCGAGTTCGCCACCATCGTCGAGGCGCGGCCGATCACCGGGCGTACCCACCAGATCCGCGTGCACACCCTGCACGCCGGGCACATGATCGCCGGTGACAGCAAGTACGGCGACGAGGACTTCAGTCGCGAGATCCGCGAGCTGGGCGGCAAGCGTCTGTTCCTGCATGCCTATCAGCTCACCGTACCGCTGCCCGATGGCGGCGAGCTCAAGCTCGAGGCGCCGGTGGACGAAATGTGGGCCAAGACCATCGAGCGGTTGGCGTCCTGACCCATGAATAAAAGTTATGACCTGTTGATCTTCGACTGGGACGGCACGCTGGCCGACTCCATCGGGCGTATCGTCGAGGCCATGAATGTCGCCGCGGAGCGTGCGGGTGAGGCGGCCAGCGACGATGCGGCGATCAAGGGCATCATCGGCCTGGCGCTGGGGGAGGCGATATCCACCTTGTATCCCCATCTCGATGCGCCTCGGGTCGAGGCATTCCGTCAGCATTACGCCGATGTCTACATGGCCCTGGACCAGCAGCCGTCGCCGCTGTTCGAGGGTGTGGTCGAGTCGCTGGAGGCGTTCCGTGCCGAGGGGTATCGTCTGGCCGTGGCCACCGGCAAGGCGCGTCGTGGGCTGGATCGGGTGCTCAAGGCCAATGGCTGGGAAGGTTACTTCGACATCACCCGTGCCGCCGATGAGACCCGCGGCAAGCCGCACCCGCTGATGCTCGAAGAGATTCTCGCTCACTGCCGGGTCGAACCCGGGCGGGCGCTGATGGTCGGAGATTCGGCGTTCGATCTGCAGATGGCCAGCAATGCCGGCATGCACTCGGTCGCGGTGGGCTACGGCGCCATGTCGTTGCAGGCGCTGGCGGAGTTCGGGCCGCAGGTGTGCATCGATCACTTTTCTCAATTGCGCGAGTGGCTCGCGGGTTCCGCGCAAATCAATTTCCAAGGTAGGTAAGCATGGCTGACAAGTGGAAAGCACCCGAGTCCGAGGAGGGCGGGGAGGAGCGCAAGAGCTGGAAGCTGCTGGAAAAGACGCTGCTGGCCGGCGTCCAGGAGCAGCGCCGGGCGCGGCGCTGGGGTATCTTCTTCAAGCTGCTGACCTTCGTCTACCTGTTTGGCATCCTCTTCCTGTTCACGCCTCTGATGGATGTGGACAAGGCCGCTTCGCGTAGTGGCAGCCATACCGCGCTGGTCGAAGTGCGCGGTGTGATCGCCGATCAGGAGCCGGCCAGCGCCGACAATATCGTCAAGAGCCTGCGCGAAGCGTTCAAGGATCCAAAGACCAAAGCCGTGGTCATGCGTATCAACAGCCCGGGCGGCAGCCCGGTGCAGGCGGGTTACGTGTATGACGAGATTCGTCGCCTGCGCACCGAGTACCCGGCCATCAAGCTGTATGCGGTGATCGCTGATCTTGGTGCTTCCGGTGCCTATTACATTGCCAGTGCCGCCGACGAGATCTATGCCGACAAGGCCAGTCTGGTCGGCTCCATCGGTGTCACTGCCGCCGGTTATGGCTTTGTCGGGGCCATGGACAAGCTGGGGGTGGAGCGTCGCACCTATACGGCGGGCGAGCACAAGGCGTTCCTTGATCCGTTCTCGCCGCAGAAGCCGGAAGAGACCGCGTTCTGGCAGGGTGTGCTGGATACCACGCATCGCCAGTTCATCGCCATGGTCAAGCAGGGGCGGGGTGAGCGCCTGAAGGACAAGGATCATCCGGAGCTGTTCAGTGGGCTGATCTGGTCGGGCGAGCAAGCCAAGGCGCTCGGCCTGGTGGATGGACTGGGCAGTGCCAGCTATGTCGCCCGCGACATCGTGGGGGAGAAGGAGTTGGTGGACTTCACTGTGCAGGAATCGCCGTTCGATCGTTTCTCCAAGCGCATCGGTGCCAGCGTGGCTGAGCGCCTGGCGCTGTATATGGGCTTCCAGGGGCCTTCGCTGCGTTGAGCTGAAAATTCATCGCGGGCTTGTCCCGTGATTCAATTCAAGATTGCTGGGGTCGCTTTGCGACCCTTTCGCGACACAAGGCCGCTCCTACAGGCGAGCGCGTCCCTGTAGGAGCGGCCTTGTGTCGCGAAAGGGCTGCAAAGCAGCCTCGGCAATTCCAAGTCGGGCGCTAATTTTTAACGCCTTGAAACGGCTGAAGCTCAAGGTACCTGCACACCTTCCTTGTGCAGCATGTCCACCAGTCGAATCAGCGGCAGCCCGATCAGGCTCGTGGCGTCGCAGCCATGGGTGCTCTGGAACAGGCTGACCCCCAAGCCCTCCGCCTTGAAGCTGCCAGCGCAGTCCAGCGGCTGCTCGGCCGTCACGTAGCGCTCCACGCGCTCTCGGTCCAGCTCGCGCATCGTCACGGTAAATGGCACGCAATCGACCTGGCAGTGGCCGGTGGCGCTGTTGAGCAGCGCCAGCCCGGTGAGGAAGGTGACCTGCTGCCCGCTGGCCTCCAGAAGCTGCTCGCAGGCACGCTCGAAGGTGTGCGGCTTGCCGAGGATCTGCTCGCCGAGCACCGCCACCTGGTCGGAGCCGATGATCAGGTGGGCGGGGTGGCTGCTGGCCAGGGTTTCGGCCTTTTGGCGAGCCAGGCGCCGAACCAGTTCGACGGCCGGCTCGTCATCCAGCCGCCGTTCGTCTAGGTCGGGGCTTGCCCAGGTGAAGGGCAGGCGCAGGCGGGCGAGCAGTTCGCGCCGGTAAGGGGAGCTGGAAGCCAGTAACAAGGGAAGCATGGTAGACTCCTGGGCAATTGACCCGAATTCTAACATGCGAGATGCCGCCTAATTTCCTTTGACAGGGAGGGGGTGCATCCCTAGAATGCTGCGCCTATGTTGAATGACCCGATTCCACCTCACGTTGACCCGCGCAAATTGGCTGATCGTGGCGTAACCCTCGAAGGTTCGCTGCAACTCGCTGATTTGGAAAGACTCTGCGACCCGCTTTCCGACAATGTCGGTACGGTGCAGGCGAAGTTCGATTTTGAACGAGATGAACAGCACGTAGTGGTTATCCACAGCGAGCTGGACGTCGAAGTCAAGATGGTTTGCCAGCGTTGTCTTGAGCTGGTCACCCTGCCGATCCACAGCGAATGCACTTACGCCGTGGTGAAGGAGGGTGCGAATACCCAGTCGTTGCCGAAAGGCTATGACGTGCTGGAACTGGGCGAAGATCCTTTGGATCTGCAGGCGCTGGTCGAGGAAGAGCTGCTGCTCGCCCTGCCCATCGTGCCTGCTCATCATCCGGAAGAATGCCAGCAGCCGGCGGGCTTTGACGAGCCCGAGCCGAGCAAGGACGAGGTATCGCGGTCCAACCCGTTCAGTGTTTTGGCGCAGTTAAAGCGTGACCCAAACGTTTAGGAGTTAATCAATTATGGCTGTTCAGCAGAACAAAAAATCCCGCTCTGCCCGTGACATGCGCCGTTCGCACGACGCCCTGTCGGAAAACGCCCTGTCCGTAGAGAAGAGCACCGGTGAAGTACACCTGCGTCACCACGTTTCGCCAGAAGGCGTATACCGTGGTCGCAAAGTGATCGACAAGGGCGCTGACGAGTAATCCTTGTCCGCTCAGATCATCGCGATCGACGCAATGGGCGGGGACTTCGGTCCCCGCAGCATTGTCCAGGCTAGCATTGCCTGCCTTTCGGCTACCCCCTCGCTGCACCTGACCCTCGTCGGTCAACCCTCCCTCCTCGAAGATCTCGCCAGTGGCCTCTCGGCTGCGGATCGCGCGCGCCTGCGGATTGTCGCGGCCAGCGAGGTGGTCGGCATGGACGAACGTCCATCGCAGGTGTTGCGCGGCAAGCCCGACTCGTCGATGCGCGTCGCCCTCGAACTGGTGCGTGACGGCAAGGCCCAGGCCTGCGTGAGTGCCGGCAATACCGGTGCGCTCATGGCGTTGTCGCGCTTCGTGCTCAAGACCTTGCCGGGTATCGACCGTCCGGCGATGGTGGCCGCGATCCCGACCCAGGCAGGTTATTGCCAGTTACTCGACCTTGGGGCCAATGTCGACTGCAGCGCGGAAAACCTCTATCAGTTCGCCGTGATGGGCTCGGTGGCCGCCCAGGCCCTGGGGGTGCAGCGGCCGCGTGTGGCGCTGCTCAATATCGGTACCGAGGACATCAAGGGCAACCAGCAGGTCAAGCTGGCCGCCAGTCTCCTGCAGAACGCCCGTGGTCTGAACTACATCGGTTTCGTCGAGGGCGACGGGCTGTATCGTGGCGAGGCGGATGTGGTGGTGTGTGACGGTTTCGTCGGCAACATCCTGCTCAAGTCCAGCGAAGGCCTGGCAACCATGATCGGTGCGCGCATCGAGAAGCTGTTCAAGGGCGGCGTGCTGTCGCGCGCGGCCGGGGCCATGGCCATGCCGCTGCTCAAGCGCCTGCAGGACGACCTGGCGCCGGCGCGGCACAATGGTGCGAGTTTCCTGGGGTTGCAGGGCATCGTCATCAAGAGTCATGGCTCGGCGGGCGTGCAGGGCTTCCAGAGCGCGATCCAGCGCGCGCTGATCGAGATCCAGGAGAACCTGCCGCAGCGTCTGCACGGGCGCCTCGAAGACCTGTTGCCCTGAACGTGGTGGGAGCGGGCTTGCCCCGTGATGAGGCCATTGCAGGAAATACAAAGCTTTTGGGCATACCGCCCATGAAGTGCTTAAATGTGACCGCTTGGTCCGCCGCTCCATCCAAGCTTTCAGATTGCGCGCCCGGCCCACGGTCCGGCGCACCCTATCCGACGACAAGATCATAAGGGCTTGTTCAATGTCTGCATCCCTCGCATTCGTCTTTCCTGGTCAAGGTTCCCAGTCGCTGGGCATGCTCAAAGAACTGGGCGCTGAAAAACCGGTAATCGTCGAGACCTTCAAGGAAGCGTCCGAGGCCCTGGGCTACGACCTGTGGAAGCTGGTCCAGGAAGGCCCGGAAGAACAACTCAACCAGACCGACAAGACCCAGCCGGCCATCCTGACCGCCTCGATCGCCCTGTGGCGCCTGTGGCTGGAAGAGGGTGGCGCGCAGCCTGCGTACGTCTGCGGTCACAGCCTGGGTGAATACAGCGCCCTGGTCGCCGCCGGCAGCCTGTCGCTCAAAGACGCCGTGCGCCTGGTCGAGCGCCGCGGTCAGCTGATGCAGGAGGCCGTGCCGGCCGGTCATGGCGCCATGGCCGCGATCCTCGGCCTGGACGACGCGGTCGTGGTCGAAATCTGTGCCAAGGCTGCCGAAGATGAAGTGGTCAGCGCGGTAAACTTCAACTCGCCGGGCCAGGTAGTGATCGCCGGTAACAAGGCGGCGGTGGATCGCGCCATGGAGCTGTGTAAAGCAGCCGGTGCCAAGCGCGCTCTGCCGCTGGCGGTCAGCGTGCCGTCGCACTGCGCCCTGATGAAGCCGGCCGCCGAGCGTTTCGCCGAGTCGGTCAACGCCATCGACTGGAAGGCCCCGCAGATCCCGGTGGTGCAGAACGTCAGCGCCGCCATCGCCGCCGACCTCGATGCTCTCAAGCAGGACCTGCTGGCTCAGCTATACCAGCCAGTGCGCTGGGTCGAGTGTGTGCAGGCCCTGGCCGAGCGCGGTGCGGTGAACCTGGTCGAATGCGGCCCGGGCAAGGTCCTGGCCGGCCTGAACAAGCGGTGCGCCGACGGCGTGACCACCTACAACCTCAACACCCCAGACGCCGTCGCCGCTACTCGTGCGGCGCTGGCCTGAATTCGGAGAAGCTTGCATGAGCCTGCAAGGTAAAGTTGCACTGGTCACCGGCGCCAGCCGTGGTATCGGCCAGGCCATCGCCCTCGAGCTGGGTCGCCAGGGCGCGACCGTGATCGGGACCGCCACCACCGCCTCCGGCGCCGAGCGCATTGCTGCCACCCTGAAGGAGCACGGCATCAACGGCACCGGCCTCGAGCTGAACGTCACCAGCGCCGAGTCCGTGGACGCGGTGCTGGGCACCATCGGCGAGCAGTTCGGCGCACCGGCCATCCTGGTCAACAACGCCGGCATCACCCGCGACAACCTGATGCTGCGGATGAAGGACGACGAGTGGTTCGACGTGATCGACACCAACCTCAACAGCCTGTACCGCCTGTCCAAGGGCGTGCTGCGTGGCATGACCAAGGCGCGCTGGGGTCGTATCATCAGCATCGGCTCGGTGGTGGGTGCCATGGGCAACGCGGGCCAGGCCAACTACGCCGCCGCCAAGGCTGGCCTGGAAGGCTTCAGCCGTGCCCTGGCCCGTGAAGTGGGCTCGCGTGGCATCACCGTCAACTCGGTGACTCCGGGCTTCATCGACACCGACATGACCCGCGAGCTGCCAGAAGCGCAGCGCGAGGCCCTGCAGAAGGAAATTCCGCTGGGTCGCCTGGGGCAGGCCGAGGAGATCGCCAAGGTGGTTTCCTTCCTGGCCTCCGACGGCGCGGCCTATGTCACCGGCGCCACCGTGCCGGTGAATGGTGGAATGTACATGTAATATTGGCAATTCAATGTGACGGATCGCTTCAAAAAAGAGTCATACTCCGAGCCTAAAATCCGTTATAAAGCTGCAACCAGATTCCGGACGGCGGGTCGGGTGACCTGGTGGAAGGCGCGTTCCGCTTGAAAAGCAGGCGTCTTCCTATAAACTTGGTCACCGGCCAGCTGCCTGACATATGTCCATTAGGAGTGAAAACTAGGTATGAGCACCATCGAAGAACGCGTCAAGAAAATCGTCGCCGAGCAACTGGGCGTCAAGGAAGATGAAGTCAAGAACGAGTCTTCCTTCGTTGAAGATCTGGGTGCCGATTCGCTTGACACCGTTGAGCTGGTGATGGCTCTGGAAGAGGAATTCGAGACCGAAATCCCAGACGAAGAAGCCGAGAAGATCACTACCGTTCAAGCTGCCATCGACTACGTCAACAGCCACCAGGGCTAAGACGTTTCAGTCGACGCTTCTTGTCGGGAAAAACCGCACTGCCGTCGCCGGCGTGCGGTTTTTTCTTTGCAAGCCCTGCAATCAGCGGAGTCTGTTGCCAGGCCATTGGCCGCGCCAGTGCACTGGCAAGAGACTCTGTAATTTGGAAATGAGGAGAGTACTGTGTCGCGTAGACGCGTCGTGGTCACTGGTATGGGTATGCTGTCGCCACTGGGTACCGATGTACCGAGCACCTGGCAGGGCATTCTGGCTGGCCGCAGTGGCATCGGTCCGATCGAGCATACGGATCTTTCTGCCTACTCCACCCGTTTTGGCGGCTCGGTGAAAGGCTTCGAAGTCGAGCAGTACCTGTCGGCCAAAGAGGCCCGCAAGCTCGACCTGTTCATCCAGTACGGCCTGGCGGCCGGTTTCCAGGCGGTGCGCAATGCCGGGCTGGAAGTCACCGACGCCAACCGCGAGCGCATTGGCGTGGCCATGGGCTCGGGCATCGGTGGCCTGACCAACATCGAAGAGACCAGCCGTACCTTGCACGAGCAGGGGCCGCGTCGTATCTCGCCGTTCTTCGTGCCGGGCTCGATCATCAACATGATCTCTGGCTTCCTGTCGATCCACCTGGGCCTGCAGGGGCCGAACTATGCGATCGCCACCGCCTGCACCACTGGCACCCACTGCATCGGCATGGCCGCGCGCAATATCGCCTATGGTGAAGCGGACGTGATGATCGCCGGTGGCGCCGAGATGGCCGCCTGTGGCCTGGGCATGGGCGGTTTCGGCGCTTCCCGCGCGCTGTCGACTCGCAATGACGAGCCAGCTCGCGCCAGCCGTCCGTGGGACAAGGGGCGTGATGGCTTCGTCCTGTCGGACGGCGCCGGTGCCCTGGTGCTCGAAGAGTTGGAGCACGCCAAGGCGCGTGGCGCGACCATCTACGCCGAGCTGGTCGGCTTTGGCATGAGCGGTGACGCCTTCCACATGACCTCGCCACCCGATTCCGGTGAAGGCGCCGCGCGCTGCATGGCCAATGCCCTGCGCGATGCCGGCATCCAGCCAGAAGAGGTCAGCTACATCAATGCCCATGGCACCTCGACGCCCGCCGGCGACGTGGCCGAAGTGGCCGCGATCAAGCGCGTGTTCGGCGAGCATGCCTACAAGCTCGCAGTGAGCTCGACCAAGTCGATGACCGGCCACCTGCTGGGTGCCGCCGGTGCGGTGGAGGCCATCTTCAGCGTGCTGGCGATCAACAGCCAGATGGCGCCGCCGACCATCAACCTGGATGAGCCCGACGAAGGCTGTGACCTCGACTTCGTGCCGCACCAGGCGCGCAGCATGCCGATCGACGTGGTGCTGTCCAACTCCTTCGGCTTTGGCGGAACCAACGGTTCGCTGGTGTTTCGCCGGTTCGCCGGCTGATGCTGAGCTGGATCGATGGCCAGGACGCGGCTGCGGTCAATCTGCAAAGCCGTGGCCTGGCCTACGGTGATGGTCTGTTCGAGACCATCGCCGTGCGCGGCGGCAGGCCCAGCCTGCTCGCGCAGCACCTCGATCGCCTGGCGCTGGGTTGCCAGCGCCTGGCGATCGAGGCCGATCTGACGCTGGTTCGCAATGAAGTGTTGCAATTTGCCCAGTTGCTGGACGAAGGCGTCGCAAAGCTGATCCTCACGCGTGGCGACAGTCCTCGGGGCTATGCTCCGGCAGCCGGCGTGCAGGCGCGACGCATCCTCCAGGGTGGCCCCTTGCCGGCCTATCCCGCGCAGTACGCCGAACAGGGTGTGCGCGTGTTCCCCTGTCAGACACGGTTGGCGGAACAACCGCTGCTGGCCGGGCTCAAACACCTCAACCGCCTCGAGCAGGTGCTGGCCCGTGCCGAGTGGCAGGACAGCGCGTTTGCCGAAGGCTTGATGCGTGACAGCCAAGGGCGGGTGATCGAGGGGGTGTACAGCAACCTGTTCCTGGTATGCGATGGCGTGCTGCTGACCGCAGACCTCAGTCGCTGCGGTGTGGCCGGGGTCATGCGGGCGGCATTGCTGGAGCAGGCCACCTTGCTGGGCATTACCGCGCAGGTGCGGGATTTGCCGTTCGAGGCGCTGCAGCAGGCGGATGAAGTGTTCCTCTGCAACAGTGTCTACGGCATCTGGCCTGTGCGTGAATTCGCCGCGCTGAACTGGCCGGCGGGCCCAGTCACCCGTAAACTGCAGGCCGTTGCCCGTACGTTACTGGATACCTGATTCGTGAGACGCAAATTCCTGCTGCTGCTGGAAATGGGTTTGATCCTCGCCGGCCTGGCATTGGGCTGGGCGGCCTGGAAGGTCAACTCGGTCCTGGAGCAGCCCCTGCAAGTGGAGCAGGAGCGCCTGCTCGATGTACCTGGCGGCACCACGCCCAATCGCATGTTCTACCGCATGCAGGGTGAAGGACTGCTCGATGACGCTGTCTGGCTGCGCCTCTACTGGCGATTCAACATGGCCGGCACCGCGCTGCATACCGGCGAATATCGCCTGACCCCCGGCATGACCGTGGGCCAGCTGTTCGATGCCTGGAAGCGCGGCGATGTGGTGCAGTACAACCTCACGCTGGTGGAGGGCTGGACTTTCCGCCAGGTGCGCGCGGCGGTGGCCAAGCATGAGAAGGTCAAGCATACCCTCGATGGGCTGTCCGACTCGCAGGTGATGGAGAAGCTTGGCCACACGGGCGTGTTCCCCGAAGGGCGTTTCTTCCCTGATACCTATCGCTTCGTGCGTGGCATGAGCGATGTCGAGTTGCTGCAGCAGGCCTACATGCGCCTGGAGGAAGTACTGGCCAAGGAGTGGGCCGAGCGTACGACCGACCTGCCGTACCGTGACCCTTACCAGGCGCTGATCATGGCTTCGCTGGTGGAAAAGGAAACCGGTATTCCACAGGAGCGCGGGCAGATCGCCGGCGTGTTCGTGCGCCGCATGCGCCTGGGCATGATGCTGCAGACCGATCCTACGGTGATCTACGGCATGGGCGAACGCTACAACGGCAGGATCACCCGCGCCGATCTGCGCGAGCCTACGCCTTACAACACCTACACCATGACCGGCCTGCCGCCGACGCCGATCGCCATGGTCGGGCGCGAGGCGATCCATGCCGCCCTGAACCCCAGCGATGGCTCCAGCCTGTACTTCGTTGCCCGCGGCGACGGCAGCCATGTGTTTTCCGACGACCTGGACGACCACAACAGCGCCGTGCGCGAGTTCCAGCTCAAGCGTCGTGCGGATTACCGCTCGAGCCCCGCGCCCCAGGCACAACCGGCGCCATCCGAGGAGTCGACGCCCGATCAGCCGCCCGCGGCGGCGCCTGCGCCAGAAGGCGAGATGCCTGTACCCACCGATGAAACCGCGCCGGCCGATGTGCCGGCGCCAGAAGACAGCAAGGAACACTCGTGAGCGGTCTGTTTATTACCCTGGAAGGCCCCGAAGGCGCGGGCAAGAGCACCAATCGCGAGTACCTGGCGGCGCGTTTGCGCGAGCAGGGGATTGATGTGGTCATGACCCGCGAGCCCGGCGGCACGCCGTTGGCCGAGCGCATCCGCGAGCTGCTGTTGGCGCCGAGCGAAGAGGCCATGGCAACCGATACCGAGCTGCTGCTGATGTTCGCCGCGCGTGCGCAACACCTGGCCGAGGTCGTTCGTCCGGCGCTGGATCGCGGTGCCGTCGTGCTGTGTGACCGCTTCACCGACGCCACCTATGCCTATCAGGGCGGTGGCCGTGGTGTGCCGGTGGAGCGCATCGCCATTCTCGAGGCGTTCGTCCAGGGCGACCTGCGCCCGGACCTGACCCTGGTGTTCGACCTGCCGGTGGAAGTCGGCCTGGCCCGTGCCGCCGCCCGGGGGCGCCTGGACCGTTTCGAGCAGGAAGGCCAGGACTTCTTCGAGGCCGTCCGCCAAGCCTATCTGCAGCGTGCCGGCCAGCAGCCGCAACGCTACAGTCTGCTGGATGCCGCGCAGCCGCTGGAGGCCGTGCAGCGTGCGATCGACGCGTTGCTGCCAGGCATCCTGGAGCGTTGCCGTGGCTGAAGCCTACCCTTGGCAGCAGGCCTTGTGGCAGCAGTTGGCCGGTCGCGGCCAGCACGCGCACGCCTACCTGCTGCATGGGGCGCAGGGCATCGGCAAGCGTGCCCTGGCCGAGCGCCTGATGGCGCTGCTGTTGTGCCAACAGCCTCATGGCCTGGAGGCCTGCGGGCAGTGCAAGTCTTGCCTGTTGCTGAAGGCCGGCAGCCATCCGGACAACTTCGTGCTGGAGCCGGAGGAAGCCGACAAGCCGATCAAGGTCGACCAGGTGCGCGACCTGGTGTCGTTCGTGGTGCAGACCGCTCAGCAGGGCGGACGCAAGGTGGTCCTGATCGAGCCGGTCGAGGCGATGAACGTCAATGCCTCCAACGCCTTGCTCAAAAGCCTGGAGGAACCTTCCGGCGATACCGTGCTGCTGCTGGTCAGCCATCAGCCCAGTCGCCTGCTGCCGACCATCAAGAGCCGTTGCCAGCAGATCGCCTGTCCGCAACCGAGCCTGGCCCAGAGTCGGGCCTGGCTGGCTGGCGCCCTGGAAGGCAGCGATGACGCCGAGCGTGAAGAGTTGCTGACGCTGGCGGCGGGGTCGCCGCTGATGGCCGTCATCCTGCAGGCGCAAGGCGTGCGCGAGCAGCGCGCGCTGGTCACCGACGGGGTGAAGAAGCTGCTCAAGCAGCAGCAGTCGCCCAGCCAACTGGCCGAAGCCTGGAACGCCGTGCCGCTGTTGCTGCTGTTCGACTGGTTCTGCGACTGGTCGCACCTGATCCTGCGCTATCAGTTGACCCAGGATGAGGACGGACTAGGCTTGGCCGACATGCGCAAGGTGCTGCAGTACCTGGCGCAGAAGAGCCGCCAGGCCAAGGTGCTGGAGGTCCAGGCGTGGATCCTGGAGCAGCGCCAGAAGGTGCTGGGCAAGGCCAACCTCAACCGTGTACTGCTGCTCGAGGCCTTGCTCGCCCATTGGGTGCAGCTGCCGGGTCAGCGTTGATTCCCACCGTTCATTCATGTGTGTCGTGTTCCCATGCTCGTAGATTCCCATTGCCATCTCGATCGTCTTGACCTGAGTGCCCACCAGGGCTCCCTCGATGCCGCCCTGCAAGCGGCACGGGAGCGCGGGGTAGGGCACTTCCTGTGCATCGGCGTGAGTGCGGACAACGCCGGTGCGGTCAAGGCGCTCAGCGAGCGATACGCTGATGTCGACTGTTCGGTGGGGGTGCACCCGCTCGATCTGGCGCCGGGTGAGACGCCGGCGCTGGAGTGGCTGTTGCGTGAACTGGCCCACCCCCACGTGGTGGCCATTGGCGAGACCGGGTTGGACTACCACTACGAGCCGGAGGCCGCCGAGTTGCAGCAGGCGTCGTTCCGCCTCCACCTCGAAGCTTCGCGCCAGACCGGCAAGCCGGTGATCGTGCATACCCGCGCGGCGCGGGAAGACACCCTGGCGCTCCTGCGCGAGGCCAGCCTGCCCCAGGCCGGCGTGTTGCACTGCTTCACCGAGGACTGGCCGATGGCCAAGGCTGCACTGGACCTGGGCTATTACATTTCGCTGTCGGGCATCGTCACCTTCCGCAACGCCGACGCGCTGCGGGAGGTGGCCCGTCAGGTGCCGGTCGACCGCCTGTTGGTGGAGACCGATTCGCCTTACCTGGCGCCGATCCCGCACCGCGGCAAGCCGAACCTGCCCCAGTATGTACGCGAGGTGGCCGAGTACGTGGCCTCGTTGCGTGGTGTCAGCTACGAACAGTTGGCCGAACAGACCACTGGCAACTTCAAGCGCCTGTTCCCGCTGGCGCGGGTCATTACGGCCTGAGTAGCCCTCCTGCGGTGATTTCTGGCGCGGCGAGCAGGTAGCCCGTCAGCATGCCGATGGTGCCCTGGATGCCCGGGACTCGTTGGGTGCCACCGATGTGCCAGGCCAGCCCATCCAGGAACATCGCGGATGCGCTGGTATCCTTTCCGTCCATCAACCAGCCGGTGTTGGAAAAGGTGAGGTCCGGGCTGCCGTCGCTTCTGAGCATGACGCACAGATAGTAAGGGTCGTAGATGTCGCCGATCGTGCTGTGGCCCAGGCAGCAGATCCGTTCGTCCTTGGTCAGGGCAATCTGCCCCAGCGTCGCGTTTCTCTCTGGGGGCGTAATGAAGACCGGCTTGCCATGATTGAACGTCGGATCCTGCCCGCCGTTCGTTTTCAGGCGACAGATGAAGGCCGTCGATGCTGCGCCTGTGAGGGTGTGTCCGACGATGGTCATCGTCAGGCGATTTTGCGCGATCCCGCGAAGGGTAACGCGGTCGGCTGCCCCAAGGTCGAGGCGCACTCTGCCATTGCCGTCCGGGCCGAAGCCTTTATCCAGCCTGCCATTTTGATCGTAACGGGCCACTATTGCCTGTGAAGGCTCATGCAAGTCGATGCCGGCGAGGATGAACCCGTCATCTTGCAGGGCGCCGACCTGCAACTCGAAACCCTCGGGAATAAAGTAGCCGCCTGTACCGAACGACTCATCGAGTTGGCCGTTGATGTTCAGGCGCATGGCGAGGCCTAGATCACCCAGGAAAATCAGATACCCACCATCGGCGAGGCATGCCGAAGTTTGCAAGGGGCGCATTGCCTGCATTGTCTTGTAAAGGTCCCGCCGGCTTTTGCGAAGTGATGTCAGCAGGGCTGTATCGCGACGCTGTTCGAGGGCTGCAAGCGCAGGCCGGAAGTAGATCATGCCCCCGTTACCGAATGTGGTGTCTGGGTCACCATTGTCCTTGAGGCGAGATGCCGCGGGAAGAAACTCCAGCTCATCGGTTACCAGGATGCCTGTAATGAACAGATGTCCCTTCTGGTGGTTGCAGGAGAGGGCGAAGAATAACGATTCAGGCAGGGAGAAGTTGTAATCGCGCTCAAAGTCGGCAGAAGTGCCACGGCCATCGATCGAGTACCGCGTGATACGGAAGTCGCCATTGTATTCGGCCAGCTCTTTTGGGGGGCCAACGACGAATACAGCATCTGTTTTTTCACCAGGGGTGAGCGCTTGTACTTCTTCAAACTGATCCAGATCCCGCTTCGGAAGATTTACCGGGCTTTTCATGGGAGGGTTCCTGACAGGGGCACAGGAAACCAAGCTTATGGACCGTAGACCGAGGGGGAAACTGGCAAAAATGACAGGTGCGTCGCCGAGGAGGCCAAAAAAAACCCGGGTTCTGGGGGAGGAATCCGGGTTAAGACCATTAGGAGTAAAACAAAGGTACACGGTCCCTGGGCACCTTTATCGGCGCGTCACTTGGGGGGATGCGCCACGCCAACACTTCAAGTATTGGTCAGGATTGACGCGCTGCCAGCGATCGTTGATCGTTTTTTAAACAGATTTGGAATACGCCGGCCGTTCATTGGGCTTTCAGCGCATGGCGATCTGGCGGACCTGTCGAAGAGCTTCGGTGATCAGGTGCTCATTGGTATGGAAATGCGGCGAAAAGCGCACCCCGTGGCCACGCACGGCGCAGATCACCCCGTTACTGGAAAGTGATCGATAAATGTCGGCATTGGCATGCCCATCCAGGCTGAAACTCACGATGCCGGCGCGTCTCGCGGGATCTGACAGGCTGTGCAGGTGCGCGCCCGGAATGCTCGCCAGCTCCTCGTGCAACTGTCCGATGTTTCGTGCCAATCGCTCGGCGACCGTCGTCATGCCCACCTCTTCCAGCAATGACAGGCTGGCCTCCAGCGCGCAGGTGCCGAGCATGTTCGGACTGCCGCACTCGAAGCGCCGTGCGCTGCGCGCCGGCTGCCACTGGCGGCGTTCGAAGTCACCCAGGTTTTCCAGCATGTGCCAGCCATAGGCATGCAGTTTCAGCTGACTGCGCAGTTCGCTACGGCAATAGAACAGCCCCAGTCCCTCGGGGCCCAGCATCCATTTATGGCCGTCGGCCATGGCGAAATCGCATTGATAGGCCTGTACGTCGAAGGGCAGAGCGCCGATCTGCTGGATCGCGTCCACGCAGAACAGTACGCCGTGCGCACGACAAGCCTGGCCCAGACGGGCCAGGTCAAGGCGCAGGCCGCTGGCGTACTGGACCGCGCTGATCGCCAGCAGCCGGGTGCGAGGGCCGAAGGCTGCGAGCAGCGACGCCTCCGGATCGATGCTCGCCAGGCTCGCTTCGACCACTTCCACACCCTGGCCGGCCAAGGCCTGCCATACCACGCGGTTGGAGGGGAACTCTTCGTCACTGATGATCACCTGGTCGCCGGGTCGCCAATCGAGGCCGAATGCCACCAGCGACAAAGCCTGGGAGGTATTGCCAACCAGGGCGATGTCGCCAGTGCTCGGGGCGTTGATCAGGCGTGCCAGGCGCTCGCGCAGGCGCCGTTCGGTGGCGAGCCATGCCGGGTACTCGCTTGCGCCCAGGCGCACGTTGTCGCGGGCGAAGCGCGCCACGGCATCGCTGGTCCGACGCGGCCATGGGGCGATGGCGGCGTGGTTCAGGTAGCAGAGGCCCGGCGCCTGTTCGAACTCATCATGAAACATGGACATGGTTGGAAGATCCGTGCAATTTGCCGCCAGTTAGGCATAATAAACCGCTTCGATTGTCATCCCAGTCCTTCCTATGCAGAAAGAACCTCGTAAGGTCCGTGAGTTTCGTCGTCGCGAGCAGGAAATCCTCGGCACGGCGCTCAAGCTGTTTCTCGAACAGGGTGAAGACAGTGTCACCGTCGAGATGATCGCCGATGCCGTGGGCATCGGCAAAGGCACGATCTACAAGCACTTCAAGTCCAAGGCGGAGATCTACCTGCGCCTGATGCTCGACTACGAGCGCGATTTGAACGAACTGTTGCACTCGGCTGACGTCGACCGCGACAAGGAAGCCTTGTCGCGTGCCTATTTCGAGTTCCGCATGCGCGATCCGCAGCGCTACCGGCTGTTCGACCGCCTGGAGGAGAAGGTGGTCAAGGGCAACCAGGTGCCGGAAATGGTCGAGCAGCTGCACAGCATTCGCGCTTCCAATTTCGACCGCCTGACGCAACTGATCAAGGGCCGGATCAGCGAAGGCAAGCTCGAGGACGTGCCGCCCTACTTCCACTACTGCGCGGCATGGGCGCTGGTGCATGGCGCCGTGGCGCTGTACCACTCGCCGTTCTGGAGCAACGTGCTCGAGGATCAGGAAGGGTTCTTCCAGTTCCTCATGGACATTGGCGTGCGCATGGGGAACAAGCGCAAGCGCGACCCGGAGCCCACCAGCTGAGCTAGGGCGCAAGCGGGTTTGCCCCGCACAAGGTCTCATCTTTCCCGGCAGGGCTTGCAAAAACCTGATTTATGAGTCAGGTTTTGCCGGCCCGATTTTTCCATGCCGGAGTCATCCATGATCGTCGATCGTCAAGGCAGGCGCTTTCGCAACCTGCGCGTTAGCCTGACTGCTGCCTGCAACTATGCCTGCACCTATTGCGTGCCTGATGGCAAGCGCCTGGTCGCGGCGCAGGACGAGCTCTCGGCTGACGCACTGGCGCGCGGTGTGGCCTATCTGGTCGAGGCGGCCGGCATCGAACGGCTGCGCATTACCGGCGGCGAGCCGCTGGTCAGTCCGCGCCTGGATGCTTTTCTGAGGGCTGTGGCCGAGCTGAAGCTGGAGGATGTCAGTCTTACCACCAACGGTCAGTTGCTTTCGCGCAAGTTGCCGCAGCTGCGTGACGCCGGCATCCGCCGGATCAATGTCTCCCTCGACACTCTGGACCCATTGGCGTTTCGCCGGATCGCCCGGGGAGGCGACCTGGTCAGTGTGCTGGCGGGCATGGAGCAGGCCAGTGCCGAGGGCATGGCGATCAAGGTCAATATGGTACCCATGCGCGGTCAGAACCTGGACCAAGTGCTGCCGCTGCTCGATTATTGCCTGGCGCGAGGCTACGAGCTGCGTTTCATCGAGTTGATGCGCATGGGGCATCTGGCCCGTGACAGCAATGCTTTCCTGCAACAGTTCGTGGGGCTCGAACAACTGCTGGCGTTGATCGGCCAATCATATGCCTATGAGCAGGCGCCCCGACCGCTGGATGCCACGGCCCTGCGCTATCGCATTCCCGGCCTGGGGCACTTCGGTGTGATCGCCAATGAAAGTGTGCCGTTCTGCCGTGCCTGCTCGCGGTTGCGACTGTCCTCCACGGGCTGGCTGCATGGCTGTCTGTCGTCAGGCAACCGCCACTATGTCGGCGACCTGCTCGACAAGCCGCGCCACCAGGCGCTTCCCGCATTGCAGAGACTGCTGGTGAAGGCCCTGGCCGACAAGCAGGACCTGGCGTTTTCCGGCGACGTGATGGTGATGAAGGTGATCGGCGGCTGACTCTGGCGCAAAAGCTGCATCTGGCGGCTATTCGCCGGTTTTTCGTCACCGGTCTCTGGAGGAAAGATGCGTAGCCTGGTCTTGCTGCTGGCGCTGATGGCGTTGGGCGGCTGCATGAATGTCAGCGATATGGGCGAGGGCGTCCGTTACCACATGAGTGACGCGGGTCTGCTGGATCACAGCGATACCACTCGTACCCTGTCGATTCGACTGCAGCCGGACTCGTTCATCTTCATCGGTCAGGGGGCCTTCGTGCCGCCCGGCAAGGGGCCGGTGCCACGGCAGAACGCAGTGGCCGAGGAGGCCTTCAAGAGCTTCGTCGAATACTTCCCGCTGGTGCGCCGCGCCCAGGGCCCGCTGGGGCTGGAGGATGCCATTGCCGAGGCCCGCTCGGTCGGTGCCGATTACGTGCTGTACACCCGTTTCGCCCGTACCGACGACCGCATCGGCAATGGTGACGAGTGGTACGACGAGCAGGCGGTCGATCGCCTTGGCTGGGACAGCGGCGTGGTGCAGATGATGCTGATCGAGACCAGCACCCGTTACCTGATCGACACTGCCCGGATTAAGAGCCGTGGCGGTTTGTTGACGTTCCACGACAACACACCACAGGATTTGCTTGCCGCGCCGATGCGCGAGTACGCTCGTAGCCTTCTGGGCATGAGCCGCTGAGCGAGAATGAGATGAGCGATCCGGGCAAGGCCAACGATCTTCTGGCGCAGATTCCAAAGCACAAGGGGCTGCCGCCGGTGCACCTGTGGAACCCGGACTTCTGTGGCGACATCGACATGCGCATCGCACGTGACGGTACCTGGTACTACCTGGGTACGCCGATCGGGCGCAAGCCCATGGTCCGGTTGTTCTCCACGATCATTCGCCGGGAGGGTGACGACTATTTCCTGGTCACGCCGGTGGAGAAGGTCGGTATCCGGGTGGATGATGCGCCATTCGTCGCTGTGCTGCTGGACGTGCTGGGCAGTGGCGAGCAGCAGGTGTTGCGGTTCACCAGCAATGTGGACGATCAGGTCGAGGCCGGGCCGGCCAATCCGCTACGAGTCGTGCTCGATCCGGTCACTCAGGAGCCTTCTCCTTATGTGCTGATGCGCGCAAATCTCGAGGCGCTCATCCATCGCAATGTGTTCTACCAACTGGTCGAGCTGGCGGTGCCGCGAATGATCGACGGGGAGGAGTGGTTCGGGGTGTGGAGCCAGGGCGAGTTCTATGTGATTGGCCGTAGTGCCTGAGATAAGTGAGTTTTTACGCAAGTATCAAGGCAATCTATTTGGAAGTCGAAGTCGCTGGAAAACGCCTGATTGCGCAGCGGCGCAATCGGCCTCCCGCTTTTTCCCCGAATTGGCCATTTGCCCCAGGCAACCCCGGGCTTAACCTGCGAGCAGATGCCACTCAGGAGAAACCCCATGCGACCCACCCGCCTGCCCATTGCCTTGTTGACCCTGGGCCTGCTCGCCCCGCTGTCGCCCGTCTGGGCCCATGGCGATACACCCGACCAGGTCAAGATCCTCCAGGAACAGCTCCCCACCAACGCCCCCGGCAAGAAAGCCGTGATGCTCACGGTCAGCTACGGCCCCGGCCAGGCGTCGCCCGCCCACCAGCATCCGGGTGCGGTCATGGCCTATGTACTGGAAGGGGCGGTGACCTCCAAGCTCAACGACGAGCCGGAGAAGACCTACAAGGCAGGCGAGTTCTGGTACGAGGCCCCGGGCACCGTGCACAGCGTGTCGCGCAATGCCAGCAAGAGCGCGCCAGCCAAGCTGCTGGTCTGGAGCCTGGTGGACGAAGGCAAGCCGGTGACCGAGCCGCTGTCCCGGCCCTGACTCGCAGGCAATAAAAAACCTCCAGTGCTTGCGCATCTGGAGGTTTTCAGTGTCTGGCTCCGCGACCTGGACTCGAACCAGGGACCCAATGATTAACAGTCATTTGCTCTACCGACTGAGCTATCGCGGAATCTGCCCGTATCTTACCGCTTGCTTGGGGGAAGTCAAGCTTCCCCCAAGACAATCAAGCAGTTACAGCACTTCGACGATGGCCTTGGTGACCACGTGGAGGTTGCGCTGGTTCAGCGCGGCAACCGCGATGCGGCCAGTGTCGAGCGCGTAGATGCCAAAGTCGTTCTTCAGTCGCGCCACCTGCTCAACGGTCAGGCCGGAGTAGGAGAACATGCCGGCCTGACGGCCGACGAAGCTGAAGTCGCGCTTGGCGCCATACTCGGCCAGCAGTTCGACCATCTGCTTGCGCATGCCATGGATGCGCTCGCGCATCTCGGCCAGCTCGGTTTCCCACATCTGGCACAGCTCGGGGCTGTTGAGCACTGCGGCAACGATGCTGGCGCCGTGGGTCGGCGGGTTGGAGTAGGTGGTGCGGATCACCCGCTTGACCTGCGACAGCACGCGGGTGCTCTCGTCCTTGGAGCCGGTGACGATCGACAGCGCGCCGACGCGTTCGCCGTAGAGCGAGAATGACTTGGAGAACGAGCTGGAAACGAAGAACTCGAGGCCCGACTCGGCGAACAGGCGTACGGCGAAGGCATCTTCGGCGATGCCGGCACCGAAGCCCTGGTAGGCCATGTCGAGGAATGGCACATGGCCCTTGGCCTTGACCACTTCCAGCACGTTCTTCCAGTCATCCAGCGACAGGTCGACACCGGTCGGATTGTGGCAGCAGGCGTGCAGGACGATGATCGAGCCCGATGGCAGGTTGTTCAGGTCTTCGAGCATGCCGGCACGGTTGACGTCGTGGGTGGCGGCGTCGTAGTAGCGGTAGGTCTGTACCGGGAACCCGGCGCTCTCGAACAGCGCGCGGTGGTTTTCCCAGCTCGGGTCACTGATGGCGACCACGGCGCCTGGTTGCAGGCGCTTGAGGAAGTCGGCACCGATCTTCAGGGCGCCGGTACCGCCAACGGCCTGCACGGTGACCACACGGCCTGCGGCCAGCAGTGGCGACTCGGCACCGAAGATCAGTTTTTGCACGGCCTGGTCGTACTGGGCGATGCCGTCGATCGGCAGGTAACCGCGGGAGGCGTGCTGGGCGGCACGGGCGGTCTCGGCCTCGATCACCGCGCGCAGCAGCGGGATGCGGCCTTCCTCATTGCAGTAGACGCCCACGCCCAGGTTCACCTTGTCGGTGCGTGGGTCGGCGTTGAATGCTTCGTTGAGGCCCAGGATAGGGTCGCGGGGTGCCAGCTCGACAGCGGAAAACAGGCTCATTGTTACCTTGGCTCTGATAGGAGAGTGATAGGGGTCGCCACGCTCCAGCCGAAGGCACTGAAGCGGTGCGCAAACGGGGAGTCAGTATAGTGATACCCACCGGTCACTGCGACAGTCTGGCGCAGCTTTTGCGGCTGTTTGCGCAAATATTTTTCGACCATTGGTCGAATTGCCAGGTCCATTGCCATGAAGGTTCGAGGGCCGCACTTGAATCCGGCGCCCGACGGGCGTATTTGGGTATAGACTACTGGCTAAATTTACAGTTGCCGTGACATCCACGAGGTCCGACATGTCCGAGTTCCAGCTCGTCACCCGATTCCAGCCGGCCGGTGACCAGCCCGAGGCCATCCGCCAGATGGTCGAGGGTATCGATGCCGGCCTTTCGCACCAGACCCTGCTCGGGGTGACCGGCTCGGGCAAGACCTTCAGCATCGCCAATGTCATCCAGCAGGTGCAGCGCCCGACCATGGTGCTGGCGCCGAACAAGACCCTGGCAGCCCAGTTGTACGGCGAGTTCAAGGCGTTCTTCCCGAACAACGCCGTCGAGTATTTCGTTTCCTACTACGACTACTACCAGCCCGAAGCCTACGTGCCGTCGTCGGACACCTTCATCGAGAAGGACGCCTCGATCAACGACCACATCGAGCAGATGCGCCTGTCAGCGACCAAGGCGCTGCTGGAGCGGCGCGACGCGATCATCGTCACCACCGTGTCGTGCATCTATGGTCTGGGCAGCCCCGAGACGTACCTGAAGATGGTCCTGCACGTCGACCGTGGCGACAAGCTCGACCAGCGCGCCTTGCTGCGCCGTCTCGCTGACCTGCAGTACACCCGCAACGAGATGGACTTCGCCCGCGCCACCTTCCGCGTGCGTGGCGATGTGATCGACATCTTCCCGGCCGAATCGGACCTGGAGGCTATCCGCATCGAGCTGTTCGACGACGAGGTGGAGAACATCGCCGCCTTCGATCCGCTGACCGGCGAGGTGATCCGCAAGTTGCCGCGCTTCACCTTCTACCCCAAGAGCCACTACGTGACCCCTCGGGAAACCTTGATAGAGGCCGTGGACGGAATCAAGGAAGAGCTCAAGGAGCGTCTCGAGTACCTGCACAAGCACAACAAGCTGGTCGAGGCACAGCGTCTGGAGCAGCGCACCCGCTTCGACCTGGAGATGATCCTCGAGCTGGGTTACTGCAACGGTATCGAGAACTACTCGCGCTATCTCTCCGGCCGGCCGGCCGGCGCGCCGCCGCCCACGCTCTACGATTACCTGCCGCCGGATGCCTTGCTGGTGATCGACGAATCCCACGTCAGCGTTCCGCAGGTCGGTGCCATGTACAAGGGCGACCGTTCGCGCAAGGAGACCCTGGTGGAGTATGGCTTCCGCCTGCCGTCGGCGCTGGACAACCGGCCCATGCGTTTCGACGAGTGGGAGGCGGTCAGCCCGCAGACCATCTTCGTCTCCGCAACACCCGGTTCCTACGAGGCCGAGCACGCCGGGCGTGTGGTGGAGCAGGTGGTGCGGCCAACCGGCCTGGTCGATCCGCAGGTCGAGGTGCGCCCGGCGCTCACCCAGGTGGATGATCTGCTCTCGGAAATCGGCAAGCGCGTGGCGCAGGGCGATCGGGTGCTGGCCACCACGCTGACCAAGCGCATGGCCGAGGACCTCACCGACTATCTGGCCGACCACGACGTGCGGGTGCGCTACCTGCACTCGGACATCGACACCGTCGAGCGGGTAGAGATCATCCGCGACCTGCGCCTGGGCACCTTCGACGTGCTGGTGGGAATCAACCTGCTGCGCGAGGGCCTGGACATGCCCGAGGTGTCGCTGGTGGCGATTCTCGATGCCGACAAGGAGGGGTTCCTGCGTTCCGAGCGCTCACTGATCCAGACCATCGGCCGCGCGGCACGCAACCTGAACGGCAAGGCGATTCTCTACGCCGACAACATCACCGGCTCCATGCAGCGCGCCATCGACGAAACCGAACGGCGGCGGGCCAAGCAGGTGGCGTTCAACGAAGCCAATGGCATCGTGCCCAAGGGTGTGGTCAAGGACATCACCGACATCATGGAAGGCGCCACGGTACCGGGAGCGCGGAGCAAGAAGCGCAAGGGCATGGCCAAGGCGGCGGAGGAGGCCGAGCGCTACGAAGCCGAGCTGCAGACCCCGGCGCAGATCACCAAGCGCATCAAGCAGCTGGAAGAGAAGATGTTCCAGCTCGCCCGCGACCTGGAGTTCGAGGCCGCCGCGCAGTTGCGCGACGAGATCGGCAAGCTGCGCGAGCGGCTGTTGGCCAGCTAAAGCTCTACACAACCCCTGTAGGAGATTGCCCAGCCCTTCGGGCTACGCTGTCGCGCGGGGAACTGTCCCCTGTGGGAGCGGCCTTGCGTCGCAAAAGGGGCGCGCAGCGGCCCCAGGTTCTGAGCCACCCTCGAAATTGCCGGGGCTGCTGCGCAGCCCTTTCGCGACGCAAGGCCGCTCCCACAGTGACTAGCTAAATCTATGAGTTACGGTTTGTTCCATGAGAGCGGCCTTGTGCCGCGAAAGGCCGCTTCTACAGGTCAAGGCGTAACTCGCTCAGTGCGCCTCACCCGCCTTCAACCCCTGCGGCAACGTGCGCGTCAGCAACACCGCCAACATGCTCACCGCCAGCCCGATCCCGACAAAATGGAAGGCATCGTTGTAGGCCATGATCAAGGCCTGCTGGTGGGTAATCTCGGACAGCTTGCCCAGCGCTGCGTTATCGCTGCCCAGCCGCTCGGCCAACTGCGCCAGCCGCTCGGCCACCTGTGGGTTACCTGGCACCACCGACTCCCGCAGGTAGTCGAAGTACACCTTGGTCCGCGCATCCAGCAGCGTCGCCAGCAAGGCGATGCCGATGGCGCCGCCCAGGTTGCGCAGAATGTTGAACAGGCTCGAGGCCGACCCTGCATCCTGCGGCTGGATGTAGGCAGTGGCGATCAGTGAGATGGTGACCATGATCATCGGTTGGCCGAGGGCACGGATCACCTGGATCTGGTTGAACTGCGGGCCGGCGAAATCGGGATTGAGCACCCCCGAACCGAAGCTGGCGGCACCGAACAGGCAGAAGCCCAGGGCACACAGCACCTTGGGCGGGATCACCTTCATCAACTGCGGCACCAGCGGAATCAGGAACAGCTGCGGCACGCCCATCCACATGATCACCTCGCCGATCTGCAAGGCGTTGTAGCCCTGGATCTGCGCCAGGTACAGCGGCAACAGGTAGATCGAACCATATAGCCCGACGCCCATGCCCAGGCTGGCGATGCTCGACAGGCCGAAGTTGCGGTTGCCGAGAATGCGCAGGTTGATCAGTGGATGCGCGCGGGAAAACTGCAGGATCACGAACAGGATCAGGCTGAGCAGGGCGACCGTGCCCAGGCTGACGATCAGGCCCGACTCCAGCCAGTCCTTGCGATGCCCCTCCTCGAGAAACACCTGCAGGCAGCCCAGGCCTAGACCGAGGGTGACGATGCCCGCGTAGTCGGTGCTTTTCAGCAGTTCCCAATGCGCCTCTTTCTTTTCCAGCCCGTACAGTAGGCCGGCGATCATCACCAGACCAGGTGGGATGTTGATGTAGAAGATGTATTCCCAGCCCCAGTTCTCGGTCAGCCAGCCGCCCAAGGTCGGACCGATGGAGGGGGCGAAGGTGGCCGTCATGGCGAACATGGCCATACCCTTGGCGCGATGATGCTCCGGCAGCTTGACCAGGGTCAGGGTGAAAGCCAGTGGGATCAGCGCCCCTCCCGTGAAGCCCTGCAGGGCACGGAACACGATCATGCTCTCGAGATTCCAGGCCATGGAGCACAGCAGTGAAGACACCAGAAAGCCCAGCGATACCCATACCGCCAGGCGCCGCGCCGAGAGCAGCTGCACCAGCCAGGCGGTCAGCGGGATCATGATGATCTCGGCCACCAGATAGGAGGTGGAGATCCACGAACCTTCCTCCAGGGTCGCCGACAGCGCGCCCTGAATGTCCTTGAGCGACGAGTTGGTGATCTGGATGTCCAGCACCGCCATGAAGGCGCCGAGCATCACGCTCATCACCGCGATCCAGTCACGCCGGGTCGGCTCCGCGGTGGGGCGCAGCAGTTGATCACCGGCCATCTTGGCCTTTGTCCTCGGCGTGCAGGTCGACCGTGGCGGTGACCGACATGCCCGGGCGAATGCGACCGCGCAGCGGGTTGTCGGCGGCGAAGGTCAGCTTGACCGGAATGCGCTGCACCACCTTGGTGAAGTTGCCGGTGGCGTTGTCCGGCGGCAGCAGGCTGAACTGTGCGCCCGAGGCGGCGAACAGGCTGTCGACGCGGCCCGCGATCGGAGTGTCGGGGTAGCTGTCGAACAGCAGTTCGGCGGGTTGACCGGGGTGCATCCTGCCGATCTGGGTTTCCTTGAAGTTGGCCTGCACCCAGATGTCCTCGTCGGGGACGATCGATAGCAGGTAGGCGCCGGCTTGCACTACCTGGCCGTTGCGCGCGCTGCGTTGGCCGATGGTGCCGCTGATCGGTGCGTGGATCTCGCAGCGCGTCAGGTTCAGCTCGGCCTGGGCCAGGTCGGCGCGGGCATTGGCGATCTGCGCGTCGAGGCGCTTGAGCTCGGCGGTCAGGGCATCGACCTGTTGGCGCTGGCCCTTGAGGTCGGCTTGGGCCTTGTCGACCTGGGAGCGGGCGACATGGCTTTCCGCCGACAGGGTAGTGACCCGTTCCTCGGAGACGAAACCGGGTTTGCGCAGGGCCTGGGCACGGTTGAGGTCGAGCTGCGAGCGGTCGAGCGTGGCCTGGCTGGCAGCGACTTGGGCCTGGCCAGCGGCGATCAGGCTGCCTTGCTGGGTCAGGCGGCTCTGTGCCTGCATGCGCTCGGCCTCGCGGGTGGCCAGGGCGGCGCGGGCGCGCTCGACGGCCAGGTCGAAGTCGGCGGCTTCCAGGCGTACCAGCAGGTCGCCCTTGTTCACGTGCTGGTTGTCTTCCACTCGCACTTCATCGATACGCGCTCCGAGCTGACTGGAGATCCGGGTGATTTCGCCCTGTACATAGGCGTTGTCGGTGCTTTCGTAGAAGCGCCCCTTGAAGTACCAGTGGGCGAGAAAGGCGAGGCCGATCAGGGCGACCAGGGTGATGAAGATCAGCAGGCGGCGCTTGAGTGGGGTGGGCATGAGGGGGTGTCGTTGTGAAAGTGTAAGCAAATTTAACAGCGGTCGGTGGTAGCGTCACAAGTGACGATCGCGCCATTGCTGGAGCCCGATGCCCGCTCCCTGCTAACATCCCGCCTTTGTTTCATTCTTCGTTCGAGACTCACCATGACCACCGTTCGCACGCGTATTGCGCCATCGCCCACTGGCGACCCCCATGTCGGCACCGCCTACATCGCCCTGTTCAACTACTGCTTCGCCAAGCAGCACGGCGGTGAGTTCATCCTGCGTATCGAAGACACCGACCAGTTGCGTTCCACCCGTGAGTCGGAGCAGCAGATCTTCGACGCCCTGCGCTGGCTTGGCATCGAATGGAACGAAGGCCCGGACGTTGGCGGCCCGCACGGCCCGTACCGGCAGAGCGAGCGTGGCGAGATCTATGCCCGATACGCCAAGCAACTGGTCGACGCCGGCCACGCCTTCTACTGCTTCTGCACCGCCGAGGAGCTGGAGCAGATGCGCGCCGAGCAGATGGCCCGGGGTGAAACCCCGCGTTACGACGGCCGTGCCCTGCTGCTGAGCGACGAGGAAGTGCAGCGCCGCCTGGCCGCTGGCGAAGCGCATGTCATCCGCATGAAGGTGCCGAGCGAAGGCGTCTGCGTGGTGCCGGACATGCTGCGTGGCGATGTCGAGATCCCATGGGACCGCATGGACATGCAGGTGCTGATGAAGAACGACGGCCTGCCGACGTACTTCCTGGCCAACGTGGTCGACGACCACCTGATGGGCATCACCCATGTGCTGCGCGGCGAAGAGTGGCTGCCGTCGGCGCCCAAGCTGATCAAGCTGTACGAGTACTTCGGCTGGGAACAGCCCAAGCTCTGCTACATGCCGCTGCTGCGCAACCCCGACAAGAGCAAGCTGTCCAAGCGCAAGAACCCGACCTCGGTGACCTTCTACGAGCGCATGGGCTTCATGCCCGAGGCGATGCTCAACTACCTGGGGCGCATGGGCTGGTCGATGCCGGACGAGCGCGAGAAGTTCTCGCTGGCCGAGATGGTCGAGCACTTCGACTTGTCGCGCGTTTCCCTGGGCGGCCCGATCTTCGACATCGAGAAGCTGTCCTGGCTCAACGGCCAGTGGCTGCGCGAGCTGCCGGTGGAAGAGTTCGCCGCGCGCGTGCAGAAGTGGGCGTTCAACAGCGACTACATGATGAAGATCGCCCCGCACGTGCAGGGCCGGGTCGAGACCTTCAGCCAGGTCGCCCCGCTGGGTGGCTTCTTCTTCGAGGGCGCGCTCAAGCTCGACGCCAAGCTGTTCGAGAGCAAGAAACTGTCGGCTGACCAGGTGCGCCAGGTGATGCAGCTGATCCTGTGGAAGCTGGAAAGCCTGCGCCAGTGGGAAAAGGAGCGCATCACCGGCTGCATCCAGGCCGTGGTCGAGTCGCTGGAGCTCAAGCTGCGCGATGCCATGCCGCTGATGTTCGCCGCCATCACTGGCCAGGCCAGTTCGGTGTCGGTGCTCGACGCGATGGAAATCCTTGGCCCGGACTTGACTCGCTACCGTTTGCGCCAGGCCATCGACCTGCTCGGTGGTGTGTCGAAGAAGGAAAACAAGGAGTGGGAAAAGCTGCTGGCGAACATCGCCTGATGGCGTTCTGAAGGCGGCCGCTGAACCTTGTGGGAGCGGCCTTGCGTCGCGAAATGAGCGCAACGCGGTCCTGCAATTTAGCCGCCACGCAATAATTGCTGGGGCCGCTTTGCGGCCCTTTCGCGACGCAAGGCCGCTCCCACAGGCATTTCCCCCATGGCCAAGTAATCGGTTGTAGCGGAGCAGGGCGGTAAGTGTTTGTTATCTGTGAAAAAAATTTTGAATATTTTCAAAAATTCGTTTGACAGCCCTGCAATCCGCTCTTAATATGCGCCCCGTCCACAGCGATGAACGAAAACGAAACGTCAGGCACCCAGCCAGCGCTTCGGTTCAGAGCGACATTGTGGGGCTATAGCTCAGCTGGGAGAGCGCCTGCATGGCATGCAGGAGGTCAGCGGTTCGATCCCGCTTAGCTCCACCAAATTCCGACTGATAGCCAAGGCTGTCAGGCAAGGCCGGTTCCAGCAAACGGGTCTTGAAGGTAAGAAGGTTCGTCCCCTTCGTCTAGTGGCCTAGGACACCGCCCTTTCACGGCGGTAACAGGGGTTCGAGTCCCCTAGGGGACGCCAGTTTTGCACAAGCGATGCAGTATCCGTCGCTGGGCCGAGAGGCTATAAATCCGGGGCTATAGCTCAGCTGGGAGAGCGCCTGCATGGCATGCAGGAGGTCAGCGGTTCGATCCCGCTTAGCTCCACCAATTTTGCCGCGGTTCGCGAAAGCGGGCTGGCACGAAGGTTACGTCCCCTTCGTCTAGTGGCCTAGGACACCGCCCTTTCACGGCGGTAACAGGGGTTCGAGTCCCCTAGGGGACGCCACTTTTACTCGCAGATTGCGGGTGCTGAAAGGCTCATCAACCAGATGGATGAGCCTTTTGTTTTACTCGGGGCTATAGCTCAGCTGGGAGAGCGCCTGCATGGCATGCAGGAGGTCAGCGGTTCGATCCCGCTTAGCTCCACCAATTTTGCCGCGGTTCGCGAAAGCGAGTCGGCACGAAGGTCAAGTCCCCTTCGTCTAGTGGCCTAGGACACCGCCCTTTCACGGCGGTAACAGGGGTTCGAGTCCCCTAGGGGACGCCAATTTTTTTACCCGCGTTTTGCGGGATTTATAAGGTCCATTCGATTATTGAATGGGCCTTTTGTTTTTTCTGCCTCCTGAAAAATCACTGCGCCGGGCAATGGCTGCAGATTCTGCTTGCCAGAAAATATTATGAGAATAATATGTTACTCATAATATTGCGAGGTGAGCCATGAGCGACAAGAAGAGCAAGACCCGCGAGCGTATCCTCGACGCCGCCCGCTGCGCGTTGATCCAGCATGGCCCTGCCGAGCCGAGCGTCAGCCAGGTCATGGGCGCTGCCGGGCTGACGGTGGGTGGCTTCTATGCCCACTTCGAGAGCAAGGATGACCTCATGCTCGAGGCGTTCAACCAGTTGCTCGCTGAACGCCGGGCGCTTTTGGCCCAGCTCGATCCTGGGCTCGATGGCGGCGAGCGTCGTGCCCTGATGGCGGCCTTCTACCTGTCGCGCAAGCACCGCGACGCCGGGGTGCAAGCCTGCCCGATTCCAAATGCGCTCAGCGAAATGCAGCGTCTGCCGGTCGCGTTCCGCAATGCGCTCAGCGATCACATCGAGCTGATGATCGCGCAAATGGTCGACCGACCCGAAGACATCGACAAGGCGCTCGCCGACTTCGCCCTGATGGTGGGGGGGCTGGCCGTGGCCCGCGCTCTGGGCAACAGCGAGCTGTCCGACCGAATCCTGCGTGCCGCCAAGTCGGCGGTGATCTGAGCAACCTGACCCCTGGAGCAAGGCGATGACTACCCTGAGTTGGATTCGCGGCGTCAATGGCACCCTGGGCCACCTGGCCCCTGAACACATTGCCGGCAGGATGCGCCGGGCTTTCATGGCGCCGCGCACCCTGCCGCCCAGGCAGTGGGAGCTGCCATTGCTCGAGAGGGCCGAGCGCATCACCCTGCGTTTCGGGTTGTCGGCACTGCGCTGGGGGCAAGGGCCGACCGTGCTGCTGATGCATGGTTGGGAGGGGCGACCGACCCAGTTCGCCGCCCTGATCGAGACCCTGGTCGACAAGGGGCATACCGTGGTGGCACTGGATGGCCCGGCCCATGGTCATTCGCCCGGCGACCAGGCGAATGTGGTGTTGTTCGCCCGCGCCCTGCTCGAGGCCGCCGCCGAATTGCCACCCTTGCGCGCGGTGATCGGCCATTCCATGGGCGGTGCCAGCCTGTTGCTGGCCTTGCAGTGGGGGCTGCGGACTGATACGGCGGTCAGCATCGCCGCGCCAGCCCGTCTGCTCGGCGTGTTACGCGGCTTCGCCCGGCACCTCGGCATGCCGGCGCGTGCCAGGGCGGCCTTCATTCGCCAGGTCGAGCGCGACCTCGGCGTCCAGGTGGCGCGCCTCGACGTCAGCGGCTATCAGCTGGATATCCCGGGGCTGGTGGTGCATGCCAGCGATGATGCCCTGGTGTCGGCCAGCGAGGCGCCGCTCATTCACCAGGCCTGGTTCGACAGCCGCCTGCTGTTGCTGGAGGAGGGGGGTCACCTGCGCGTGCTGGCCGACCCCCGCCTGGGCGAAGCGGTGCTCGAGCTGCTGGCGCGTACCGCCCAGCCTGCGCGGCAAAGCGCCTGAGCATCCGTTACACTCTGCCCGTTCACTGAAAACCAGGAGCGGGCATGAGCTGGGATCTGGCAGCACCATTCATCATCGACCTTCGCGTCGGCAGCGAAGACATCGACGGCCTTGGCCACGCCAACAACGCCGTCTACGTCACCTGGCTGGAGCGCTGTGCCTGGCGTCATTCCCAGCGCCTGGGACTGGACCTGGCCGAGTACCGCCGTCTGGACCGGGCCATGGCCGTGGTCCGTCACGAGATCGACTACCTGGCCGCGGCCTACGAGGATGACGAACTGCAACTGGCCACCTGGATCATCGACTGGGACCAGCGCCTGCGCATGACCCGTCGTTTCCAGCTCAAGCGCCCGAGTGACGGCGTCACCCTGTTGCGTGCGCAGACCACCTTCGCCTGCATCGAACTGTCCAGCGGCAAGCCGCGGCGCATGCCGGCGGAATTCCTCGACGGCTATGGCCCGGCGCTGATCGGCAGCTGAGCGGTGGCGGTTTTTTGCTAGACTGCCGCCTTTTTCCTGGCGAGACCCTGAAATGCAAATTGCCCTGGCCCCCATGGAGGGGCTGGTCGACAACATCCTGCGCGACGTCCTGACCCGGGTGGGTGGCATCGATTGGTGCGTCACCGAGTTCATTCGCGTCTGCGACCGCCTGCTGCCGGCGTCCTCGTTCGACAAACTGGCGCCGGAGCTGCGCCAGGGCGCGCGTACCGCCGCCGGTGTGCCGATGCGCGTGCAACTGCTTGGCTCCGATCCGGTGTGCCTGGCCGAGAACGCGGCGCTGGCCTGTGAGCTGGGGGCGCCGGTGATCGACTTGAACTTCGGTTGCCCGGCCAAGACCGTCAACAAGTCGCGCGGCGGGGCGGTGCTGCTCAAGGAGCCTGAGTTGCTCCACGCCATCGTCCGCGAGGTGCGTCGCGCGGTGCCGGCGCATATTCCGGTGACCTCGAAGATGCGCCTGGGCTATGACAGCCCCGACGGCGCGCTGGACTGCGCCAGGGCGCTGGCCGAAGGCGGCTCGGCGCATCTGGTGGTGCATGCGCGGACCAAGGTCGAGGGTTACAAGCCGCCGGCCCATTGGGAGTGGGTGGCACGGGTGCAGGATGTGGTCGCGGTGCCGGTGTTCGCCAATGGTGAAATCTGGACGGTCGACGACTGGCGGCGCTGCCGCGAGGTCAGCGGTGCCGAGGACATCATGCTGGGGCGCGGGCTGGTGTCGCGCCCGGACCTGGCCCTGCAGATCGCCGCGGCTCGCGATGGCGTCGAGTACCAGCCGATGAGCTGGGACCAGCTGCTGCCGCTGCTGCGCGAGTTCTGGCGCCAGGCCCAGGCCAAGCTGTCGCCACGCTATGCGCCGGGGCGGATGAAGCAATGGCTGGCCATGCTGACCCGCAGCTATCCCGAGGCGGTGGTGTTGTTCGCCGAGTTGCGCCGGGAGGATGATTGCCAGCGGATCAGTGGCTTGCTGGGGATGGAGTTGCAGGCAGTCGAGGCTTGTGTTGCCTGAAACGGCTCTGTCGCGGGGCAAGCCCGCTCCCACAGCGGCGTTGCCGGGCTTCGTGGGAGGGGCTTGCCCCGCGATAAGATTCACCTCGTCGCCTACTTTTTTCACGCCAGCCCTTGAAAGCGTTGCCCACGGACATATCTCTTGAGTACGCGATGCCGAAGTCGGGTCGCGTAGTGACTTAACTTGCTGAATCTCAGGAGTTCATGACCATGACCACCGCATTCTCTCTCGCCCCGCTTTTTCGCAATTCCGTTGGTTTCGACCGTTTCAACGATCTGTTCGAAGCCGCCGCACGTAACGAGGCCGGTAGCAGCTACCCGCCCTACAACGTGGAAAAACATGGCGATGACCACTACCGCATCGTGGTTGCCGCTGCCGGCTTCCAGGAGCAGGACCTCGACCTGCAGGTCGAAAAAGGCGTTCTGACCGTGACCGGCGGCAAGCGCGACAATGGCAGCGAAGGCGTCACCTTCCTGCATCAGGGCATCGCCCAACGCGCCTTCAAGCTCTCGTTCCGCCTGGCCGACCATATCGAGGTCAAGGGCGCGGGCCTGGCCAACGGCCTGCTCAGCATCGAACTGCTGCGCATCGTGCCGGAAGAGGCCAAGGCCAAGCGCATTCCGATCAATGGCGACAAGCCTGCGCTGAACTGAGTTTGGCGGGATGAAAGAAAGGGCACCTTCGGGTGCCCTTTTCATTTGCATTGTAGAAATGACCTGCGGCGGGAGTGGCGGTTCGCCGCTCCTACAGGGATATCAATAATCCGCTGGCGCCTCCATCAGCATCTGGCGGAACTCCGGCAAGGGCAGCGGCCGGCTGTGCAGGTAGCCCTGGTAGAGGTGGCAGCCCAGTCGCTCGAGGAACTCCAGCTGCTCGGTCAGTTCGACGCCCTCGGCAATCACCGCGAGGTCGAGGCTGCGGGCCATGGCGACGATGGCGCGGACGATCTCGGCGTCATTGGGGTCGACCGGGGCATCGCGCACGAAGGTCTGGTCGATCTTCAGCGCGTCCACCGGCAGGCGTTTGAGGTAGGTCAGCGACGAGTAGCCGGTACCGAAGTCGTCCATGGCGAAACTGACGCCATGGCGCTTGAGCTCGCGCATCTTGCTGATGGTGTCCTCCAGGTTCTGGATGACGATGCCCTCGGTGATCTCCAGCTTGAGCATGCGCCGTGGCAGGCGGTAGTCGTCGAGGCTGCGCAGTACCCGTTCGACGAAGTCGTTCTGGCGGAATTGCCGGGGGCTGATGTTGACGCACAGGCTGAAGTCATCGGCATCGATCAGGCCGTCCTCGAGCATGCGCGCGCAGGCATCGCAGGCTTCGTCGAGGATCCAGCTGCCGACCTCGAGGATCAGGCCGCTTTCCTCCAGTACCTGGATGAACTGCGCCGGCGGCTGCTGGCCCAGTTGCGGATGGTGCCAGCGCAGCAGCACCTCGGCGCCGACGATACGGTTGTCACGGGCATCCACCTGGGGCTGGAAGTGCAGGGCCAGTTCGCCGCGGGCCAGGGCCAGGCGCAGGTCGTTCTCCATGCGCAGGCGCTCGCTGGCGGCCTTCTGCATGGTGGTGTGGAACAGCTGGGTCGTGTTGCGCCCGGAATCCTTGGCCCGGTACAGGGCGATGTCGGCGCGCTTGAGCAGGTCGGCGGGCGTGGCGCCGTGGTCGGGGATCAGCGCCACGCCGATGCTCGGGGTCACCTGCAGGCGCTGACCATCCAGCGACATCGGTTCGGCCAGCAGCTCGCGCAGGGTGTCGGCCAGCTCGCGGACCTTGCTCTCCACCTGTTCACGGCTGCCTTCCAGGCCGCTGAGCAGTACCACGAATTCGTCACCGCCCAGGCGCGCCACGGTGTCTTCCAGGCGCACGCTGGCCTCCAGGCGCGCGGTGATGATCTTCAACACCGTGTCGCCCACCGGATGGCCGAGCGAGTCGTTGATGTGCTTGAAGTGGTCGAGGTCGAGGAACAGCAGGGCGCCGCGCAGGTTGTGGCGCTTGAGCAGGGCGATCTGCTGGCTCAGGCGGTCCATCAGCAGGGCGCGGTTGGGCAGGTTGGTCAGCGGGTCGTGATAGGCCAGGTGGCGAATCTGTGCCTGGGCGTTCTTCAGCTGGCTGACATCACGGGCGGTCAGCAGCAGGCAGTCGGTTTCGTTGAGGCTGATCGGTTCCACCGAGACTTCCACGGTGAGGATGTCGCCGCGCTTGTTGCGCCCGAGCATTTCCCGGTGATGCACCCGGCCGCGCTCGCGCAGTTCGTTGAGCAGCGCGCCGCGCTGTTTTTCGTCGGCCCAGATGCCGATCTCGTAAACCGTGTGACCCACCACCTCCTCGGGGCTGTAGCCGGTCAGCCGGCTGAAACCATCGTTGACTTCCAGGTAGCGACCGCTATGGCGCTCGGTGATGGTGATGGCATCGGGGCTCGAGTGGAACGCTTTGGCGAACTTCTCCTCGCTGGCCTTGAGCGCCGCCTCGGCGCGTTGCTGCTGGGTGATGTCGCGCAAGGTGGTGACGCTGCAGGGTTGACCGTCGACCGTGATCAGGCGGCTGGAGATCACGCAGGTCAATGGCGTGCCATTGCGGTGGTTGACGCCAACCGCCACGTTGCTCAGAGCCTGGTCGCGGATGACCCGCTCGATGCGTTGGGCGCGTTCGGCCGACTCAGCCCACAGACCGAGTTCCTCCGCGGTATGGCCGAGTACCTGCTCGGTGTTCCAGCCAAAGGTCTGGCTGAAGGCGGGGTTGATCTCGATGAACTGGCCGCTGTCCTGGCGTGTCACGCAGATCGGGTCGGGGCTGACCTGGAACAGGCTGGCGAATTTTTCTTCCGAGGCCGTCAGGCGCTGTTCGCGTTCGACCTGGTCGGTGATGTCGAGCAGGGTGCCGGCCATGCGCAGCGGGTTGCCCTGATCGTCGCGGTACAGGCGGGCGCGGCTTTCGATGTAGCGCGAGGTGCCGTTGTCCAGTTGCACGCGGTAGGTGATCTGGTAGTTGCCCGCGGGCCCTTCGCGCAGGCTGCGGTAGGCCTGGCGCATGACGCTGCGCTCGTGCTCGGGCACGCCTTCGAAGAAAGCCTCGAACGACTCGTGGAACGGCACCGGCTCCAGGCCGTGCAGCTGCGCGGCGCGGGCCGAGCCGTAGAGCATGCCGCTGGGGATGTGCCAGTCCCAGGTGCCCAGCTGCGCCGAGTCAAGGGCTAGGTCGAGGCGTTCCTGGCTGTCCTTGAGCGCCTGTTCGGCGCGCTTGCGCTCGGTGGTGTCGACGAAGGTGCTGATCAGGTAGGTGACGCCTTCCAGCTCGATGCCCTGGGTGCAGAGGATGCCGTCGTGAACCTTGCCACTGGTGGCGCGGAACTGCACCTCCATGATCAGCGGGCCGCTGCCGGCACGGGTGGCGTCCATGACCTGATGGCGCTGCTCGGGGTTGACCCACAAGCCCAGTTCCAGGCTGGTTTTGCCGACCACCTGCGCCCCCGGCCAGCCGAACATGTGCTCGAAGTGCTGGTTGACCTCGATGATCAGGCCGTCGTGGCGACGGGTCAGGAGGATCGCGTTGGGGCTGAGGTGGAAGAGGGTGGCGAAGCGCTTTTCCGAATTGATCAGCGCGGTTTCCCGTTCGCGCTGGCGGGTGATCTCGCGGATGACCCCGATCATCTGTGGCCGGCCATGCGGGTCGTGGGTCAGGCTGCCGTTGATTTCCAGCCAGTGCACGCTGCCGTCCGGCCAGCGGATGCGGTGGCGCATGGCCTGCTCTATCGGTTCGCCATTGACCACCGCCTGGAAGGTCTGCCGGGTACGGGCGCGGTCTTCCTCGGGCAGCAGGTCGAGGTAGTCGATGTCGTTGGGCAGTGGCCGCTGCGGATCGAACCCGAACAGCGCCTGGGTGCCCCGCGACCAACTGACTCGACCGCTTTCGATGTCCCACAGCCAGGCGCCCAGGCGCGCGCCGTTGAGCGCGGCCAGCAACTGGGGAGCATTCTGCCAGGCCTGTTCAGATTCCCGGGGGTCGGCCGCAGGAATGCGTGGCAGGCGCGGAAAGCGGTTCGCTGATTTGGGCATCGGTACCAGACCTTTGGCAGATGACGCGTCCTTGTGGAGGGTAGTGCCGTGCCGACGACCGGTCAGCTGGAACCGGCGTGGCTGTCGAGCAGTGCCATGAAGGCCCTGGCCGCATTCGATAACGTGCGCTCCGTGTGCAATATGTAGCCTAGCTGGCGCGACAGCTGTATGCCCGGCAGGGCGATGGGCGCAACCTGCCCATCGAGCATAGTACGTGGCAGCACACTCCACGCCAGGCCGATGGAGACCATCATCTTGATGGTCTCCAGGTAGTTGGTGCTCATGGCGATGTTGGGGACCAGGCCCTGGCTTTCGAACAGGCGCTGGACGATGTGATGGGTGAAGGTGTTACCGCCGGGGAACACCGCCGGGTGGCGCGCCACGTCGGCCAGGCTGACCGCATGGTTGCTGGCCAGCGGGTGCTCGGGCGCGGCGACGAAGTCCAGGGCGTCGTCCCAGACCGGTACCGCGCGGACCAGATGGTGGGGTTCCGGAGCGAGCGTGATCACGGCGATTTCCGCGCGACCATGCAGCACTTCGTCGTAGGCCGCCTCGGAGTCGAGGAACTCGATGTCCAGCGCCACGTCCGGGTACTGGCGGGTGAAGGCGCGCAGCAGCGGCGGCAGGCGGTGCAGGCCGATATGGTGGCTGGTGGCCAGCGTCAGGCGACCGCTCACCTGTCCGGTGAGGTTGGTCAGGGCGCGGCGGGTATCATCCAGTACGTTGAGGATCTGGTAGGCGCGCGGCAGCAGGGCGCGTCCGGCCTCGGTGAGGGTGACCTCACGGCCCAGGCGGTCGAACAGGCGCACGTCCAGCTGTTGCTCCAGGCCGGCGATGCGTTTGCTGATGGCCGGCTGGGTCAGGTGCAGGCGTTCGCCGGCGCCTGAGAAGCTGCCGGTCTCGGCAATGGCGATGAAGGCGTTGAGGTTGGCCAGGTCCATCCTTTCGAATTCCTGATGGTTATGCAAAGCATGAAAATTATGAATTTGAGTTATTCAATCTATCGCCATAGCATCGTCCGTACAAGCCAAGGGGTCTTTGGCATAGAAAGACGCTGATGAGGAACAGTCTGATGGCTGGCAAAACGCTCTACGACAAACTCTGGGAAGCTCATGAGGTCAAGCGCCGCGATGACGGCTCGTCCTTGATCTACATCGACCGCCACATCATCCACGAAGTGACTTCGCCCCAGGCTTTCGAAGGCCTGCGCCTGGCCAGCCGCCGACCCTGGCGCATCGATGCCAACATCGCCACCCCGGACCACAACGTACCGACCACGCCGGAGCGCAAGGGCGGTCTCGAGGCCATCGTCGACCAGGTGTCGCGCCTTCAGGTGCAGACCCTCGATGAGAACTGTGACGAATATGGCATCGTCGAATTCAAGATGAATGACGAGCGTCAAGGCATCGTCCACGTCATCAGCCCGGAGCAGGGCGCGACCTTGCCGGGCATGACCGTGGTCTGCGGCGACTCGCACACCTCCACCCATGGCGCGTTCGGTGCCCTGGCCCATGGCATCGGCACCTCTGAGGTCGAGCACGTGCTCGCCACCCAGTGCCTGGTCGCCAAGAAGATGAAGAACATGCTGGTGCGTGTCGAAGGCCAGCTGCCTGCCGGCGTCACCGCCAAGGACATCGTCCTCGCCGTGATCGGCAAGATCGGCACCGCCGGTGGCAACGGTCATGCCATGGAGTTCGCCGGCAGCGCCATCCGCGAGCTGTCGATGGAAGGCCGCATGACCATCTGCAACATGTCCATCGAAGCCGGCGCCCGCGTAGGTCTCGTCGCTGTCGACGAGACCACCGTCGCCTACGTCGAGGGCCGCCCGTACGCGCCCAAAGGCGAGCAGTGGACCCAGGCCATCGACGCTTGGAAGGGCCTGGTTTCGGATGCCGACGCGGTATTCGACACCGTGGTCGAGCTCGATGCCGCGCAGATCAAGCCGCAGGTCAGCTGGGGCACCTCGCCGGAGATGGTCCTGGCCGTCGACCAGCGCGTGCCGGATCCGGCCGCAGAGCCCGACCTGATCAAGCGCGGCTCGATCGAGCGCGCCCTCAAGTACATGGGGCTGGCCGCCAACCAGGCGATCACCGACATCAAGCTCGACCGCGTGTTCATCGGCTCGTGCACCAACTCGCGCATCGAAGACTTGCGCGCCGCCGCCGAGATCGCCAAGGGCCGCAAGGTCGCGGCCAACGTCAAGCAGGCGTTGGTGGTGCCGGGTTCGGGTCTGGTCAAGGCCCAGGCCGAGCGCGAAGGGCTGGACAAGATCTTCCTCGAGGCTGGCTTCGAGTGGCGTGAGCCGGGCTGCTCGATGTGCCTGGCGATGAACCCGGACCGCCTGGAAAGCGGCGAGCACTGTGCGTCCACCTCCAACCGCAACTTCGAAGGCCGTCAGGGCGCTGGTGGCCGCACCCACCTGGTCAGCCCGGCCATGGCCGCCGCCGCCGCGGTGACCGGCCACTTCATCGATGTCCGCGAGTTGATCCAAGGGAGCGCAGCATGAAAGCCTTTACCCAGCACACCGGCCTCGTCGCGCCGTTGGACCGTGCCAACGTCGACACCGACCAGATCATCCCCAAGCAGTTCCTCAAGTCGATCAAGCGCACCGGCTTCGGCCCGAACCTGTTCGACGAGTGGCGCTACCTGGATGTCGGCCAGCCTTACCAGGACAACAGCAAGCGTCCGTTGAACCAGGACTTCGTCCTCAACCATGCGCGCTACCAGGGTGCCAGCGTGCTGCTGGCCCGCGAGAACTTCGGCTGCGGCTCGAGCCGCGAGCACGCGCCCTGGGCGCTCGATGAATATGGCTTGCGCTGCATCATCGCGCCGAGCTTCGCCGACATCTTCTTCAACAACAGCTTCAAGAACGGCCTGTTGCCGATCATTCTCGACGCCGCCGAAGTCGACGAGCTGTTCCGGCAGGTCGAGGCCAATCCCGGCTACCAGCTGACCATCGATCTCGAGGCCCAGGCGGTGACCCGCCCGGACGGCAAGGTGCTGACGTTCGAGGTCGACGCCTTCCGCAAGCATTGCCTGCTCAATGGCCTGGACGATATCGGCCTGACCTTGCAGGACAGCGACGCGATCAAGGCGTTCGAGGGCAGGCATCGCGCCAGTCAGCCCTGGTTGTTCCGCGACGCTTGATTGACCTGGCCTGGTCGCAGGAGCGGGCTTGCCCCGCGACGAGGCCCGTTGGACACTGAGTTTATCGGCGCGCCGACAGGGCGCGCCGCTTGATTGGATACGAGGAAAGCATGAGCAAGCAGATTCTGATTCTCCCAGGTGATGGCATCGGTCCGGAAATCATGGCCGAGGCGGTCAAGGTGCTGGAACTGGCCAACGACAAGTTCCAGCTCGGCTTCAGCCTCACCCATGACGTGATCGGTGGCGCCGCCATCGACAAGCACGGCGTGCCACTGGCCGACGAGACCCTGGAGCGTGCGCGCCACGCCGACGCCGTGCTGCTGGGCGCGGTGGGCGGGCCGAAATGGGACAAGATCGAGCGCGACATCCGTCCGGAGCGCGGCCTGCTGAAGATCCGTTCGCAACTGGGCCTGTTCGCCAACCTGCGCCCGGCCATCCTCTATCCGCAACTGGCCGATGCCTCGTCGCTCAAGCCTGAGATCGTGTCCGGCCTGGACATCCTCATCGTCCGCGAGTTGACCGGCGGCATCTACTTCGGTGCGCCTCGCGGCCAGCGCGAACTGCCAGGCGGCGAGCGCCAGGCCTATGACACCCTGCCTTACAGCGAGAGCGAAGTGCGCCGAATCGCCCGTGTCGGCTTCGACATGGCCCGTGTGCGCGGCAAGAAGCTGTGCTCGGTGGACAAGGCCAACGTCCTGGCCTCCAGCCAGCTGTGGCGTGAAGTGGTCGAGGACGTGGCCAAGGACTACCCGGACGTCGAACTGAGCCACATGTACGTCGACAACGCGGCCATGCAGCTGGTCCGCGCCCCGAAGCAGTTCGACGTGGTGGTCACCGACAACATGTTCGGCGACATCCTGTCGGATGAGGCTTCCATGCTCACCGGTTCCATCGGCATGCTGCCCTCTGCGTCGCTGGATGCCGACAACAAGGGCATGTACGAGCCGTGCCACGGTTCGGCGCCGGACATCGCCGGGCAGGGCATCGCCAACCCGCTGGCGACCATCCTCTCGGTGTCGATGATGTTGCGCTACAGCTTCAACCAGCAGGCCGCCGCCGAGGCGATCGAGCAGGCCGTGAGTCGGGTGCTGGACCAGGGGCTGCGCACCGGAGACATCTACTCGGAAGGCTGCCGCAAGGTCGGCACGCAGGAAATGGGCGACGCAGTAGTCGCAGCGCTGCGGAATCTGTAATCTCTCTGGCCCGCCACCAAAAACTCCCGGTGGCGGCCCACTTTTAGCAAAGGTGTAGTTGCGATGAAACGTGTAGGTCTGATCGGTTGGCGTGGAATGGTCGGTTCCGTGCTCATGCAGCGGATGCTCGAAGAGCAGGACTTCGACCTGATCGAGCCGGTGTTCTTCACCACCTCCAACGTAGGTGGCCAGGGTCCGAGCGTAGGCAAGGATACTGCCCCGCTCAAGGACGCCTACAACATCGAAGAGCTCAAGACCCTCGACGTCATCCTGACCTGCCAGGGCGGCGACTACACCAACGAAGTCTTCCCCAAGCTGCGTGAAGCAGGCTGGCAGGGCTACTGGATCGACGCGGCGTCTTCCCTGCGCATGCAGGACGACGCGGTGATCGTCCTCGACCCGGTCAACCGCAAGGTCATCGACCAGCAGCTGGACGCGGGGACCAAGAACTACATCGGCGGCAACTGCACCGTCAGCCTGATGCTGATGGGTCTGGGCGGCCTGTTCGAAGCCGGTCTGGTCGAGTGGATGAGCGCCATGACCTACCAGGCGGCCTCCGGGGCCGGCGCGCAGAACATGCGCGAGCTGATCAAGCAGATGGGTGGCATCAACGCCGCGGTCGCCGACGACCTGGCCAATCCGGCCAGTGCGATCCTCGACATCGATCGCAAGGTGGCCGAAGCCATGCGTGGTGAAGGCTTCCCGACCGAGAACTTCGGCGTGCCGCTGGCCGGCAGCCTGATTCCGTGGATCGACAAGGAGCTGCCGAACGGGCAGAGCCGCGAGGAATGGAAGGCCCAGGCCGAAACCAACAAGATCCTCGGGCGCTTCAAGAACCCGATTCCGGTGGACGGCATCTGCGTGCGTATCGGCGCCATGCGCTGCCACAGCCAGGCGCTGACCATCAAGCTGAACAAGGACGTGCCGCTGGCCGATATCGAAGGCATGATCAGCCAGCACAACCCTTGGGTGAAGCTGGTGCCGAACCAGCGTGAGATCAGCATGCAGGAGCTGACGCCGACCAAGGTGACCGGGACCTTGAACGTGCCGGTCGGGCGTTTGCGCAAGCTGAACATGGGGTCGCAGTACCTGGGGGCCTTCACTGTGGGCGACCAGCTGCTGTGGGGCGCGGCCGAGCCGCTGCGTCGCATGCTGCGGATTCTGCTGGAGCGGTGATCGGTCTGGTTTGAACTGGGCTGTCGAAGAACCCGTGTCGCGAGAGTGGCGCGGGTTTTTTATTGGGGCAGGTTTGTTGGTTGTTGGTTGTTGGTTGTTGTTTTGAGGGCATTGTTTGGACTAATTTTCAGCGGCGACGCTGATATCGCTGTTTCGCCTTGCGGCGACTTACTTTTGTCTTGGCAAAAGTAAGCAAAACCGCGCGCTCATTCATCCGGCCCCTACGCTTCGCTCCGGGGTACCCTCGCTCCGGCCTTGCTCCCGGGAGGACCGCACTGACGGGCCATCCATGGCCCGCAGTGCTCGACGGCCATCCATGGCCGTCGCCTCCCTCCGCAAGGCCTGCGCTCGGCCTCCTGAAATCGCGCAAGTTACGGGCGGCGCCTAGGTTGACGCAGCTGTCGCTAGTTGTAACTGTGCGATCTCAAGACCAAATTCGCGGGCTTGCCCGCGAAAGGGCAAGAGCAACCACGATATAAATAACTGTTAAAAATAGTTTAAGTTTTCCGTTTCATTTCATTTCGTTTCATTTCATTTCATTTCATTTCATTTCGTTTCGTTCTTGCTGTTGCTGTTGCTGTTGCTGTTGCTGTTGCTGTTGCTGTTGCTGTTGCTGTTGCTGTTGCTTCTAAGCGCGCAATAGTTCAGGCAACACAAATTGCGACTTCAGGAGGCCGAGCGGAGTTCTTGCGTAGTGGGGCGACGGCCACGGATGGCCGTCGAGCGCTGCGCCCCAGGATGGGGCGTTCAGCGCGGTACCCACGGGAGCAAGAACGGAGCGAGGGAACCCCGGAGCGAAGCGTAGGGGCCGGATGAATGGAGTCAGCGGTTTTTGCCTTCTTTTGCCCGCGTGCAAAAGAAGGTCGCCGTAAAGGCGAAAAGGTGACTATGCGTCGCCATCGCCAACGAATGCGCATACAAGTATCAAAACCAACGCTCTCGAAGCCGAAGCCGAAGCTATCACCCACCCTACAATCCAAGTAAAGTGCCGCTCCCCGCCGTACCCGCAGAAGGAAACCGATCCCATGCCCACCGCCCTAGACATCGCCGTAGTAGGCGCCACCGGCACCGTCGGTGAGTCTCTCGTCCAGATCCTCGAGGAAGCCGCCTTCCCGGTCTCCACCCTGCACTTGCTGGCCAGCATGGAATCCGCCGGCAGCAGCGTCATGTTCGCGGGCAAGAAGCTGAAAGTCCGCGAAGTGGACAGTTTCGACTTCGCGCAGGTCAAGCTGGTGTTCTTCGCCGCCAGCCCTGCCGTCAGCCGCAGTTTCGCGCCCAAGGCCATTGCTGCCGGTTGCGCGGTGATCGACCTGTCCGGCGCCCTGGACGGTGCCACGGCACTGGTCCCGGAAGCCAACGGCGAGCGCATCGCCGAACTGCCGCAGCCAGCGCTGGTCACCAGTCCGAGCGCCGGCGCGGTAGCCCTGGCCGTGGCGCTGGCGCCGCTCAAGGGCCTGCTCGATATCGAGCGGATCCAGGTCAATGCCTGCCTGGCCGTTTCGGAGCAGGGCAGGGAGGCGGTCAGCGAACTCGCCCGGCAGACCGCCGAACTGCTCAACGCGCGGCCGCTGGAACCGCGGTTCTTCGATCGCCAGGTGGCGTTCAACCTGTTGCCCCAGGTCGGTACGCCCGACGAGCAGGGCCATACGCCCGTGGAGCGTCGCCTGGTCCACGAGCTGCGCCAGGTGCTCGAGCTGGCGCAATTGAAGATTTCCGTGACCTGCATTCAAGTCCCGGTATTCTTCGGCGATAGCTTCAGTGTGGCGGTGCAGAGCCGTCGTCCGGTCGATCTGGCAGCCGTCAATGCCGCGCTGGAAGCCGCCGACGGCATCGAACTGGTCGAGCCGGGCGATTATCCGACGCCGGTCGGTGACGCAGTGGGCCAGGACGTGGTCTATGTTGGTCGTGTACGTGGCGGTGTCGACGAGCCGGAACAACTCAACCTCTGGCTGACCACCGACAACGTGCGCAAAGGCGCGGCGCTGAACGCCGTGCAGACGGCGCAATTGTTGATAAAACACATGGCGTAAAAGATACTGCGAGCAATTTTGTCCTACGCCGCAACAGGGTTTTCGGGACGGTTCATACAAGGGAAGAGTTCATGCTTCGAATTCGCAAACTGGTTCTGGCCATCGCGGCAGCCTCGGCGCTGTCGTCCGGCGTGGCGAACGCTCTGGGGTTGGGGGAGCTGACCCTCAAGTCGGCGCAGAACCAGCCGCTGGATGCCGAGATCGAACTGCTCGACGTGCGCGACCTCACCGCGGCGGAGATGGCGCCAAGCCTGGCGTCGCCGGAAGAGTTCGCCAAGGCCGGGGTGGCCTTCCCGCCTTACCTCGAAGACCTGACGTTCACGCCCGTGATCAACCCCAACGGCAAGAGCGTGCTGCGGGTCACCTCCAGCAAGGCGCTTCCGGAGCCGATGGTCAAGTTCCTGGTTCAGGTGATGTGGCCGCAGGGCCGTCTGTTGCGCGACTACAGCGTGTTGCTCGACCAGGCGCAGGCCCAGGGCGGCCAACCTTCCCAGGCCAACATCAACCCGGCGGTGAGCGCCGGCAGCTACACCACCAGGCGCCGCGACACGCTCTGGCAAATTGCCGCGCGCAACACCCACGGCGGGTCGATCCAGCAGACCATGCTGGCGATCCAGGCGCTGAACCCGGACGCGTTCATCGGCAACAACATCAACCAGCTCAAGACCGGGCAGGTGCTGCGTCTGCCCGACCAGCAACAGGTGCAGAGCCTTCCCCCGGCCGACGCCAATCGCGAGGTCGCCGAACAGTACGCCGCCTGGCGTGAGGGCCGACGCCTCGGGCCGCGTGCCCGGCAGCTGGATGCCACCCGTCGCGGTGAAGCGGGCGCGGCGCCGGCCCGTATCGCTCAGGGCGACAACCTGCGCCTGGTCTCGCCAGACGCCAAGGGCGCGGCCGGTGACGCCAAGGCGCTCAACGACAAGCTGGCGGTGGCCCAGGAAAGCCTCGATACCAGCCGCCGCGACAACGATGAGCTCAAGAGCCGCATGACTGACCTGCAGAGCCAGCTGGACAAGCTGCAGCGTCTGATCGAGCTCAAGAACGACCAGCTGGCGCGCCTGGAGGCACAAGGCGCGGTGGCGCCACAGTCACCGGCCACCGCACTCTCGGGGGAGCCGGCGCCGGCACAACCAGCCGTCAATGCCCAGCTGACACCCGCCGAACCGGTGGTCAGCCCGGCGCCGGCGGCTGCCGACACCGCACCGCAGGAGCCGGCGGCCGAAGCGCCTGCCGGCGAAGAGCCCGGCATGGTCGACCAGCTCATGGGCAACCCGTTGCTGCTGGGGCTGATCGCCGGATCGGCATTCCTTGTCCTGTTGTTGCTGCTCCTGCTCCTGGCGCGCAAGCGCAAGGCCCAGCAGGAAGCCGAGAAACACCTGCGCATGGCCCGCGCCCTGGTCGAGGAGGGCGAGCGCAGCCCCGACCTTGACCTGCCGCCGAGCAGCTTCGAGGGCCTCGACGTCTCGGCGCCCAGCGTGACTCTGGCGCCTGCCGTGGTGGCCGCTTCGGCCGCCGCCGCTGTTGCCGCCGAGAAACCTGTGCCACCGGCACCCGTCGAAGACGTTGTGAGCGAGGCGGATCCGCGCGCCGCACTGCTGGCCGAGGTTGACGAAAGTCTGGCCCGTGGCCGCCTCAATCATGCCGCCGACCTGCTGGAGGCGGCTGTGGCCTCCGAGCCCCAGCGTAGCGACCTGCGCCTGAAGCTGATGGAGGTCTACGCCCGCCAGGGCGATCAGGATGCCTTCGCCGGTCAGGAGCGCAAGCTGGCGGCCAGCGAAGAAAACCAGGCCGAAGTCAGCGCGCTGAAGGAGCGTTTCCCGGCAATGCTGGGGGTCGCCGCCGTCGCGGCGGGGGCTGCGGCGCTGGCCGCGGAGATGGATGAGCAGTACGTCCAGGAGCTCCTGCAGGAAGACGAGCCGCCAGTTGCCGAGGTGACGCCTGAGCCGCAGGTGGAGCAGGAGCCTGCACCGGTGGTGGCCCCGGCCATCGAAGCAGGCGATCTGGACAGCGCCTTCGATCTCAGCCTGGGCGACGACCTGCCTGCGGACGATCATCTCGAACCGTCGACGCTGGACGACGTTGTCCAGGCCGAAACGCCATCCCAGGTCGAGGCCACGCCGGCTGAGCCCGATGCCGATGATGATTTCGAGGCGCTGCTCGCCCAGGCCCAGGCCACCCCGCAGAATGTCGACGACCTGGCTGATTTCGACCTGGACGTCACGGAGCCGGCAGCCCCGGTCGAAGGCGGCGCGGTGGACGTGGCGGCCGAGCTCGCGGCGTTCGAGGCCATCCCGGAATTCGACCCGATCTCCGAGCTGGAGCTGCCCGAGGACTTCGACCTGTCGTTGTCACTGGACGACGAATCGCCAGCGGCGAAGCACTTCGCCTCCGAGCTGGACGACGTCAACGCCGAACTCGACAAGCTGTCGCAGAACCTCGAGACCCCGTCGCTCGAGCCGCACTTCACCGCCGAGGACGCCGCGCTGGAACCGGAGCCGCTGGACGACCTGGACTTCGACTTCTTCTCCGGCGCCGACGAGGTGGCCACCAAGCTCGACCTGGCCCGTGCCTACATCGACATGGGCGACCATCAGGGCGCCCGCGACATTCTCGATGAAGTGGTCAAGGACGGCGACGACAACCAGCGCCAGGAAGCCAACGATATGTTGTCGCGGCTGGTCTGAGGCGGCGGTACCCAGCGCGGGGCAAGTCGGCTCTCACGCCTGCCGTGGGAGTGGGCTTGCCCCGCGATCATTTCGGCCTCTGCGCGGTTTGCCGGTATACTCGCGCCTTTCGTTTCATCATCAGGTTTCCCGCTCTTGGACATCATCGACACCGCCGCCGCCGAGTCGGCAGCCGAAGGCTACACGCGCATCGCCCTGGGCGTGGAATACAAGGGTTCGCGCTATCGCGGCTGGCAGCGCCAAGCCAGTGGCGTGCCCAGTGTCCAGCAGGCCCTGGAGCAGGCGCTGTCGAAAGTGGCCGACGAGCCGATTTCGGTGATCTGCGCCGGGCGTACCGATGCCGGCGTCCACGGTTGCGGGCAGATCGTGCACTTCGATACTCGCGCCGTGCGCGATGAGCGCGCCTGGACCCTGGGCAGCAACTTCAACCTGCCCCACGATATCAGCGTGGTCTGGGCGGCGCCCATGCCGGCGCATTTTCATGCCCGCTTCAAGGCCACCGCCCGGCGCTACCGCTACGTCATCTACAACGACCCGATCCGCCCGGCGCACCTGGCCGAAGAAGTGACCTGGAACCATCGGCCGCTGGATGTCGAGCGCATGGCCCTGGCGGCGCAATACCTGCTGGGCACCCACGACTTCAGCGCCTTTCGCGCCAGCCAGTGCCAGGCCAAGTCGCCGATCAAGCATATCCACCATCTGCGCGTCACCCGCCACGGCCAGATGATCGTGCTGGACGTGCGCGCCACGGCGTTTCTCCATCACATGGTGCGCAACATCGCCGGGGTGCTGATGACCATCGGTGCCGGCGAGCGCCCGGTGGAGTGGGCCCGCGAAGTGCTGGAGGGGCGCAACCGCCGCGAGGGCGGCGTCACCGCGCATCCCTACGGGCTGTACCTGGTGCAGGTGGAGTACCCGGAAGAATACGCGTTGCCGCAGCGTTACATCGGCCCACACTTTCTTACCGGTTACGAGGCGCTGGCGCACTGACGGGGCAAAAGTCATTTGCTACCATCGGCGCTTTCCCGATCACTCAAGGTTCGCCGTCCATGAGCTACGTTCGCAGCAAGATCTGCGGGATTACTCGCATCGAGGATGCCCTGGCCGCCGTCGAGGCGGGTGCCGACGCCCTCGGCTTCGTCTTCTATGCGAAAAGCCCGCGGGCGGTGGACGTGCGCCAGGCGCGGGCGATCATCAACGCGCTGCCACCGTTCGTCACCACCGTGGGTCTGTTCGTCAATGCCCCGCGTTGTGAGCTCAACGAGATCCTCGAAGTCGTTCAGCTGGACCTGCTACAGTTCCACGGCGATGAAACCCCGGCCGATTGCGAGGGTTACCACCGTCCCTGGATCAAGGCCTTGCGCGTACGTCCCGGTGATGACCTGGAGGCGGCCTGCCAGCATTACTCGGGCGCCCGCGGCATTCTGCTGGATGCCTATGTGCCGGGCGTGCCGGGGGGAACCGGCGAATCCTTCGACTGGTCATTGATACCGTCGCGCCTGAGCAAGCCGATCATCCTCGCGGGCGGTCTGTCGGCCGACAATGTCGCCGAGGCCATCCGCCAGGTGCGGCCCTACGCGGTGGATGTCAGTGGCGGTGTCGAGCAGGCCAAGGGCATCAAGGACGCCGATAAGATCGACGCCTTCATGCGTGCGGTCAGGCAGGCTTGAACGTCGATGTGACGGCTGGCCGCGCGCCATCGTCCATAGCTTTCGCAGCCCGGTGCTGCCAGGCCGCGCCAGCGCGGATGGCATTCCGGGAAAATATTGGAGATGGGGCGGTGCGTGGTGATGCCATGGCCGGCCCGTCGTCGCTTTGCAGAAGAATTTGAGCTCAAGGGCGGGGTGGGGCCGAAAAGGCTTCCCCGGCCAATACTGGAGAAGAAAAGCATGAGCAACTGGTTGGTAGACAAACTGATCCCTTCGATCATGCGTTCCGAGGTGAAGAAGAGCTCGGTGCCGGAAGGGCTGTGGCACAAGTGCCCGTCCTGCGAGGCCGTGCTGTACCGTCCGGAGCTGGAAAAGACCCTCGACGTCTGCCCCAAGTGCAACCACCACATGCGCATCGGCGCACGTGCGCGCATCGACATCTTCCTCGATCAGGATGGCCGCGCCGAACTGGGTGCCGAGCTGGAGCCGGTCGACCGCCTCAAGTTCCGTGATGGCAAGAAGTACAAGGACCGCCTGACCGCCGCGCAGAAGCAGACCGGCGAGAAGGACGCGCTGATCTCCATGAGCGGTACCCTGATGGGCATGCCGATCGTGGCCAGCGCCTTCGAGTTCTCCTTCATGGGCGGTTCCATGGGTGCCGTCGTCGGCGAGCGTTTCGTGCGCGCCGCGAACTACGCCCTGGAGCACCGTTGCCCGATGGTCTGCTTCTCCGCCTCCGGTGGCGCGCGTATGCAGGAAGCGTTGATCTCGCTGATGCAGATGGCCAAGACCTCCGCCGTGCTGGCGCGTCTGCGCGAAGAAGGCATTCCGTTCATTTCCGTCCTGACCGATCCGGTCTACGGCGGTGTTTCCGCCAGCCTGGCCATGCTGGGCGACGTGATCGTCGGCGAGCCGAAGGCACTGATCGGCTTCGCCGGTCCGCGCGTGATCGAGCAGACCGTGCGCGAGAAACTGCCGGAAGGCTTCCAGCGCAGCGAGTTCCTGCTGGAGCACGGTGCCATCGACCTGATCATCTCCCGTGACGAGCTGCGTCCGCGCCTGGCTCGCCTGTTGGCGCAGATGACCGGCCAGGCTACCCCGGAAGAGGCCAAAGAGGTCGCCGCGGTCGCGTGATGAACCAGCGCAGCCTGGGCGACTGGCTCGCCTACCTCGAACAGTTGCACCCTTCGGCCATCGACATGGGGCTGGAGCGCTCGCAGCAAGTGCTGGCGCGCCTTGGCCTGGGTCGGTTGGCACCGCGGGTGGTGACGGTGACCGGCACCAACGGCAAGGGCTCGACGTGCGCCTTCGTGGCGTCGTTGCTGCGGGCCCAGGGGCTCAAGGTCGGGGTGTACAGCTCGCCACACCTGCTGCGTTACAACGAACGGGTGCTGATCGACGACCGCGAGGCCACTGATGAGCGCCTGTGTGAAGCGTTCGCTGCCGTGGAGGCCGCACGTGGCGAGATCTCGCTGACCTATTTCGAAATGGGTACCCTGGCGGCGTTCTGGCTGTTCAGGCAGTCGGCGCTGGATGCCGTGGTGCTCGAAGTGGGCCTGGGTGGCCGGCTCGACGCAGTCAACCTGGTGGATGCCGACGTTTCGCTGGTCACCAGCATCGGTGTCGACCACGCTGATTACCTGGGCGATACCCGTGAGTCGGTGGCCTTCGAAAAGGCCGGGATCTTCCGTCAGGGCAAGCCGGCGTTGTGCGGTGACCTGGATCCGCCCGGGCCCTTGCTGGACAAGGTGCGTGAGCTGGATTGCCCATTCTTCCTGCGCGGCCGTGATTTCGACCTGGCGAGCAGCGCTACGCACTGGCAATGGCGGGGCTGCCAGCTTGACGGGACGCCCGTGGAGCTGCACGATCTGCCGCTGCTCGACCTGCCCATGGAAAATGCCGCCCTGGCACTGCAGGCGTTCCTGCTGATGGATTTGCCGTGGGATGCCTGCAAGGTCCGCCAGGCCCTGCTGGATACACGTATCACCGGCCGTCTCGACCGGCGAGCGCTGTCGTTCCGTGGTAAGCGTGTGGAGTTGCTGCTGGATGTCGGCCACAACCCGCACGCCGCTGAATACCTGGCGCGCCGTTTGGCCGCACGTCCCGTCAAGGGCCGGCGCTTGGCGGTGTTTGGCTTGCTGGCCGACAAGGATCTGCAGGGGGTGCTCGCGCCGTTACGCAGCCTGGTCGACGACTGGGCGGTGGCGCCGCTGGATACGCCACGCAGCCGCTCGGTGACGGAGCTGGCCCAGGCCTTGACGAACCTCGGCGTGCCGGTGAAGTCTTACGCCAGTGTCGACGCTGCCCTCGAGGGGCAGTGCGTCCAGGCAACGGCGGATGATCAGATCCTGCTGTTCGGTTCGTTTTTCTGCGTCGGCGAGGCTCTGGCCTGGCTCGAGCGGCAGGTCCCCGAGGATGGAGTAGATGGCAGTGCTGGATAAAGGGATGAAGCAGCGCATGGTCGGTGCGTTGGTGCTGGTGGCGCTGGCGGTGATCTTCCTGCCGATGCTGTTTACCCGCGAGGACGAGATGCGCCAGGTGCGCGTCGAGGCGCCGCAAGCGCCCGCCATGCCAAGCCTGCCCCAGGTGCAGGTGGAGCCAGTCCAGGTGCCGGAGCCGCAACCGTTGCCGGAGCAGGGAGATCAGCCGCCGGTGGTGGTCAACGAGTCCACCGCGCCGGTCACCACGCCCAGTCAGCCGATCGCTCCGGCGCCGCAAGCTCAGCCCAAGCCGCAGACGCCAGTGCCTACGCCCAAGGCCGAGGCCCGTCCGGCGCCTGCGCCGGCTACCGCCCCCGCGGCGACGGCCGCAACGGCCAAGCAGGCCGCGCCGTCCAAGATCGATGCCAATGGCCTGCCGGTGAGCTGGTCGATCCAGCTGGCCAGCCTGTCCAACCGGGCCGGTGCCGACAACCTGCAGAAGACCCTGCGCAGCCAGGGCTACAACGCCTACATCCGTTCGGCCGATGGCATGAACCGGGTGTTCGTCGGACCGTTGATCGAGCGGGCCGAGGCGGAGCGCCTGCGCGATGTGATCAATCGCCAGCACAGCCTGAAAGGGTTCGTCGTGCGCTTCCAGCCGGAGCGCGGTTAAGTCCAGGCGGTGGGGCCGCTTTGCGGCCTATCGCCGGCGATGACGCCCGAACGGGCTGAACGGCCAATTTTCAAGGCACAAAGCTGTCTCGGGAGTCAGCCTGCAGCCCTGCAAACACCTGACATTCCGCTTACCCCAAGCCCCGTGCTCTGGTAAAATGCGCCGCCTCAAACGTCGGCAGGCTACTCCGTGGCATTTACCTGGGTTGATTGGGCGATCATCGCGATCGTCGCTGTTTCCTCACTGATCAGTCTCAAGCGCGGCTTCGTCAAGGAAGCCTTGTCCCTGCTCATCTGGATTGTCGCCGGCGCGGTGGCATGGATGTTCGGCGGGTCGCTCGCGCAGTATCTTGAAAGCTATATCCAGACACCGTCCGCGCGGGTCATCGCCGGCTGTGCCATTCTTTTCGTCGCCACGCTGCTGGTCGGGGCGATGCTCAATTTCCTCATCGGCGAGCTGATCCGCGTGACCGGGCTGTCCGGCACCGATCGCTTCCTCGGCATGGCCTTCGGCGCCGCGCGAGGCGGACTGCTGGTGGTGGTGGCCGTCGGGCTGCTGAGCCTGGGGCCGGTGCAACAGGATCCGTGGTGGCAGGAATCGCGCCTGATACCACAATTTCTATTGGTAGCCGACTGGTCGAAGAACCTCATACTCGGGTTCACCGGCCAGTGGATGTCCAGTGGGGTCAGCGCACCCGTTGACCTTCCGTTCAAGGAGCAGCTGCTCGGGCCGGCCAGGCCCTGAGCGCTCTTCACTCAAGTTTCATCAAAGTAGGGGTTGCGTCGCATGTGTGGCATCGTCGGTATCGTCGGTAAGTCGAACGTCAATCAGGCGCTGTATGACGCGCTAACCGTGCTCCAGCACCGCGGCCAGGACGCTGCCGGTATCGTGACCAGCCACGACGGCCGGTTGTTCCTGCGCAAGGATAACGGCCTGGTGCGCGACGTCTTCCAGCAGCGCCACATGCAGCGCCTGGTCGGCAGCATCGGCATCGGCCACGTCCGCTATCCGACCGCCGGCAGCTCCACCTCGGCCGAGGCTCAGCCGTTCTACGTCAACTCGCCGTACGGCATCACCCTGGCGCACAACGGCAACCTGACCAACGTCGAGCAGCTGGCCAAGGAGATCTACGAGTCCGACCTGCGCCACGTCAACACCAACTCCGACTCCGAAGTGCTGCTGAACGTGTTCGCCCACGAACTGGCCGTGCGCGGCAAGCTGCAGCCGACCGAAGAAGACGTGTTCGCCGCCGTTTCCCACGTGCACAGCCGTTGCGTCGGCGGTTACGCCGTGGTGGCGATGATCACCGGCTACGGTATCGTCGGCTTCCGCGACCCCAACGGCATCCGCCCGGTGGTGTTCGGCCAGCGTCACACCGACGAGGGCGTCGAGTACATGATCGCTTCGGAAAGCGTGGCCCTGGACGTGCTCGGCTTCACCCTGATCCGCGATCTGGCCCCGGGCGAGGCGGTGTACATCACCGAGGGAGGCCAGCTGTTCACCAAGCAGTGCGCCGAGAATCCGAAGCTGCAGCCATGCATCTTCGAACACGTCTACCTGGCTCGTCCTGATTCGATCATGGACGGTGTCTCGGTGTACAAGGCGCGCCTGCGCATGGGCGAGAAACTGGCCGAAAAAATCCAGCGCGAGCGCCCGGACCATGACATCGACGTGGTCATCCCGATCCCGGACACCAGCCGTACCGCCGCCCTCGAGCTGGCCAACCACCTGGGCGTCAAGTTCCGTGAAGGCTTCGTCAAGAACCGCTACATCGGCCGTACCTTCATCATGCCCGGCCAAGCCGCGCGCAAGAAATCGGTGCGCCAGAAACTCAACGCCATCGAGCTGGAGTTCCGCGGCAAGAACGTGATGCTGGTGGACGACTCGATCGTGCGCGGCACCACCTGCAAGCAGATCATCCAGATGGCCCGCGAAGCCGGCGCCAAGAACGTCTACTTCTGTTCCGCGGCCCCTGCGGTGCGCTACCCCAACGTCTACGGCATCGACATGCCGAGCGCTCACGAACTGATCGCCCACAACCGTACCACCGACCAGGTGGCCGAGTTGATCGGCGCCGACTGGCTGATCTACCAGGACCTGCCGGACCTGATCGAATCGGTCGGTGGCGGCAAGATCAAGATCGAGCATTTCGATTGCGCGGTGTTCAACGGTGAGTACGTCACCGGCGATATCGACGAAGCCTATCTCGATCGTATCGAGCAGGCCCGTAATGACCTGGCCAAGGTGAAGAACCAGGCGGTCAGCGCGATCATCGACCTGTACAACAACTGATTTGGGAGCGACGGCATGACCGAACAATGGGATGCCGGTCGACTGGACAGTGACCTCGAGGGTGTCGGTTTCGACACCCTGGCGGTGCGCGCCGGTCAGAACCGTACACCGGAGGCCGAGCACAGCGAAGCGCTGTTCCTGACCTCCAGCTATGTCTTCCGCACGGCCGCCGACGCCGCCGCGCGCTTTGCTGGCGAAACACCGGGCAATGTCTATTCGCGCTACACCAACCCGACCGTGCGTGCCTTCGAGGAGCGCCTGGCGGCCATGGAGGGCGCCGAGCAGGCCGTGGCGACCTCCACCGGCATGGCGGCGATCCTCGCCGTGGTGATGTCGCTGTGCAGCGCTGGCGATCATGTGCTGGTGTCGCAGAGCGTGTTCGGTTCGACCATCAGCCTGTTCGAGAAGTATTTCAAGCGTTTCGGCGTGCAGGTGGACTATGTGCCGCTGGTCGATCTGAACGGTTGGGAAAAGGCCATCAAGGCCAATACCAAACTGTTGGTCGTCGAATCGCCGTCCAACCCGCTGGCCGAGCTGGTGGACATCGGCGCGTTGGCCGAAATCGCCCACGCTCGCGGCGCGATGCTGGTGGTGGACAACTGCTTCAGCACCCCGGCCTTGCAGCAACCGCTCAAACTCGGCGCCGACATCGTGTTCCACTCGGCGACCAAGTTCATTGACGGCCAGGGTCGCTGCATGGGCGGCGTGGTGGCCGGGCGCAGCGAGCAGATGAAGGAAGTCGTGGGCTTCCTGCGCACCGCCGGCCCGACCCTCAGCCCGTTCAACGCCTGGGTGTTCACCAAGGGCCTGGAAACCCTCAAGCTGCGCATGCGCGCCCATTGCGAGAGCGCCCAGGCGCTGGCCGAGTGGCTGGAGCAGCAGGACGGTATCGAGAAGGTCCACTACGCAGGCCTGCCAAGCCACCCGCAGCACGAACTGGCCAAGCGCCAGATGAGTGGCTTCGGCGCGGTGGTCAGCTTCGAGGTCAAGGGTGGCAAGGAAGGCGCATGGCGCTTCATCGACGCCACCCGGGTGATCTCGATCACCACCAACCTCGGTGACAGCAAGACCACCATCGCCCACCCGGCGACCACCTCCCACGGCCGTCTGACGCCGCAGGAGCGTGAAGCGGCCGGCATCCGCGACAGCCTGGTCCGCGTGGCGGTGGGCCTGGAAGACGTGGCCGACCTGCAAGCCGATCTTGCCCGCGGCCTGGCGGCGCTGTGATCGACTGGAAGGGCGGCGAACCCGGCCATAACGGCCGGGTGGCCCTGGTCACCGGTGCCGCGCGCGGCATCGGCCTGGGTATCGCCGCCTGGTTGATCTGCGAAGGCTGGCAGGTGGTGCTCAGCGACCTGGATCGCCCTCGTGGCACCCAGGTTGCGAAGGTGCTGGGCGACAACGCCTGTTTCATCACCATGGATGTGGCCGACGAAGCGCAGGTCAGCGCGGGAGTTTCCGAGGTGCTGGGGCAGTTCGGCCGCCTGGACGCGCTGGTGTGCAACGCGGCGATCGCCAATCCGCACAACCAGACCCTGGAGAGCCTTTCCCTGGCGCAGTGGAATCGGGTGCTGGCGGTCAATCTCAACGGTCCGATGCTGCTGGCCAAGCACTGTGCGCCTTATCTGCGCGCTCATGGTGGCGCCATCGTCAACCTGACCTCCACGCGCGCCCGGCAGTCTGAGCCGGACACCGAGGCCTATGCCGCGAGCAAGGGTGGCCTGCTTGCGCTGACCCATGCCCTGGCCATGAGCCTGGGGCCGGAGATTCGCGTCAACGCGGTGAGCCCGGGCTGGATCGATGCGCGTGATCCGTCGCAGCGCCGCGCCGAGCCCCTGAGCGAAGCCGATCATGCCCAGCATCCGGCGGGCAGGGTAGGGACGGTGGAGGATGTGGCCGCGATGGTGGCATGGTTGTTGTCGCGCCAGGCGGGGTTCGTCACTGGTCAGGAGTTCGTGGTCGATGGCGGGATGACCCGCAAGATGATCTACACCTGAGCTGCAAGCTATTAGCCGCAAGCTGCAAGAGGGGACCGAGAGGTCCCCTTGTTCTTTTCCAGAATCGAAGAGGTGGTGCAGGCGATGGGGCTTTTTCTTGTCGCTTACCGCTTTAAGCTCGCAGCTGTTTTTCCCCTTTTTGAAAAAAAACTTCAATGGGGGTATTGACTTAGCATCGGTACCTGCGTAAATTTCGCGGCCTCAGCGAAGCAAACGCAACAAGCAACATCGCGGGGGTGATTAGCTCAGCCGGGAGAGCATCTGCCTTACAAGCAGAGGGTCGGCGGTTCGATCCCGTCATCACCCACCACTTCCTGAGATCGTTCCTGGTTCAGGCGCCTCGAAAGAAGCGATCTGGCAGAGAGGAACAGGACGCAAGTCCAGCTATGCGCGGCGGTAGTTCAGTCGGTTAGAATACCGGCCTGTCACGCCGGGGGTCGCGGGTTCGAGTCCCGTCCGCCGCGCCATTTTTCTCCAGATGGGTGCTTGCACCGGTCTGAGGCCGCAAGGCCAGATCCCAGTTTCAATCAGGCGCAAGCCTGAACGATACGCAGCGGTAGTTCAGTCGGTTAGAATACCGGCCTGTCACGCCGGGGGTCGCGGGTTCGAGTCCCGTCCGCTGCGCCATCTTCCGCTACGAGCCCCTTGAACGCTCGAAGCAAACCAGAAAAGGCGATGAGCAATCGCCTTTTTTGTGCCTGGCTTTCGCGCTCCTGCGCTGGAAAGCTCAGATCCCAGTTTCAATCGGGTGCAAGCCTGAACGATACGCAGCGGTAGTTCAGTCGGTTAGAATACCGGCCTGTCACGCCGGGGGTCGCGGGTTCGAGTCCCGTCCGCTGCGCCATCTTCGCCCCGAGGCCCCTTGAACGCCTTGGAGCAACGGAAAAGCGACCTCAGGGTCGCTTTTTTCGTTTCAGCGACGCGTTCGATCCTGCGCCAGGATTTACCCAAGCTGACAGACTCTTCACCGATCAATGGTTTCAGCGACCGATCGATGTGATGCACAATACGCCCCTTCGTTTCTTCCCGGAATTGGCAATGTCTAGATCAACCGTCTTTGCTGCGCTCGGGCTGGCCCTGGTGCTGGCGGGCGTGTCCGGCTGCTCCTCGAAAAAAACCGCAGTCTACGAGCACGAGAACTTCGACGACTCGGGCACCTTTTCGCGCAGTTTCGACACCAGTGAGGCGGGCTCCTGCGAAGCCGCGCGACGTGCGCTGCTCAGCCAGGGGTACATCATCACCAGCAGCGGTGCCAACCAGGTCGTCGGCAACAAGAGCTTCCAGCAGAACGCCGAGAACCACCTGCAGATCAGCTTCAACATCACCTGCGTGCCGGACATGAGCGACCGGCAGCGTTCGACCATGTTCGCCAATGCCCTGCAGGATCGCTACACCCTGAAGAAATCCAATACGTCCGCCAGCCTTGGCGTCGGTGTGCTGGGGTCGGTGTCGATGCCGATCGGTTCCACCGACGACTCCATGGTCAAGGTCGCCAGCGAGACGGTGACTGCCGCACAGTTCTACGATCGCTACTTCGCCCTGGTGGAAAGCTACCTGCCGAAGCCGAAGAAACCGGAGAAAACCGAGCCGGCTGCCGAGCCGAAGGTGGAGAAACCTGCCGCCGACCTCGGGCTGCCGGAACCTGCGCCCGCAGCCCTGGCGCCAGCCCCGCCGGTCGCCAGCAGCGTGCCGGAGGCGCCTGCCCCGGTACCTGCCCCTGTTGTCGCGCCAGAGGCCCCAGTGCCCTCCCATGAAGCCCCTGCGGCCCCGGTAGTGGATGACAGCAAGGGTTCACAGCCCATCGCGCCGCCCGTCGAGCCTGCGCCGATCCAGATGCAGCCGGAGGCGCCAGCGCCGGAGCAGGCGCCTGCGCCACTCTGACGCGTCGATAACTTCCCGGACGCTGGCTACGTTTATCGTTCATGGGGGTGTAATCATTCCTTCATTGCGCTGGCTTAGGTTGGCGCAAAGACCGAAGAACGATGAACGAAGGTGTACACAATGGACGATTACCAGGAAGAACTGCTCGAATTCCACGCTTGTGAACTGGACCTGCCGGAACCGGCGGACGACGCCACCGAGCTCTAGCCCACTTGCCTCTGATGGCGGCGAAACTCCCCCGGCGTCAGGCCCGTCCAGCGCTTGAAGGCGCGCTGGAAGGCCTCGGCCGACGCGAACCCCAGCAGATAGGCGATCTCACCGAAGGCCAGTTCCGTGTCGCGGATATAGGTCTCGGCGAGGTCGCGTCGCGTGTCGTTGAGCAGGTTGCGAAAGCGCGTGCCTTCCTCGGCCAGCTTGCGGCGCAAGGTCCAGGTTGGCAGCTGCAGGTGCCGCGCCACTTCTTCAAGATCCGGTTCACGCCCGCCATTGAGCAGCGGCCCGAGCAGGTGCGTGATGCGCTCGCCCAGGCTGCGGATGCGTGTGCGCTGGGCCAGTTCCGCCTCGCATAGCTGCAGCAGGTGTTGCCAGGTGCTCGGACAATGCTGCCGGTTGGGCAGGGCGAGCGTGGCCTGGCTCAGGCGCAGTTGGTTGGCTGGCGCGCCGAACTGGATCGGACCTGCGCACAGCCCCTGGTACTGCCCGGCATACGCCGGCGCGTCGAACTCGATTTCCAGGCGTTCGGCCTGTATCGGCCTTGCCGCCAGGGCGCCTAGCTGCGCCAGCCAGCCGCTGAGCAGCGAGTCGACCACGAAGCGGTTGTAGCTGTTGTACGGGCTGATGGAGTAGAAGCGCAGCCAGGCGCCCTGGCTGTCCTCGTGAAAGCTCGACTGGCCGCGGTAGTTGGCGGCGTACAGTGGCTCGAAGCGCAGCAGGGTGCGGGCGGCGTCGCCGAGCGTCGGGGCCTGGGCGGCGGTGACTCCGGCCAGCCCGGCCTGGGCCAGGCGGCTGAAGGGCCCCATGCGCAAGCCCAGCGCCGGTTCGCCGGACAGGGCGATGGCGGCATGGCCCAGGTGCATGTAGCGTGGGATCGACAGCCGCGCGCCCGGCTCCGCCAGGCGCTGCGCGTCCAGGCCGTAACGCGACAGCAAAGGCTGTGGATCGTGGCCCAGCGCGATGAGCGCCTCGGCCAGCGGCTGGACGAAACCTACCGACAGGTCTCCCAAGCGCACGCGCGGGCGAGGCATGGACGTCACAGCCACAGGTTGAGCAGACGGGCACCGTGGCTGCTGTTGCCAACCCACAGGTGACCCGCCTGGTTGGCGAAGCCTTGGCCATCTCCGGCCTGTTCCCAGAACTGGCCGCGCATGAACACGCTGATGCTGGGGAGGCTGCCGTTGGCGGTCCGGGTCAATTGCTGCCAGGCGTCCTGTTCACTGACCTGGCCGCGTTGCAGTGGCAGGTTGCTGGCTGCGGCCTGATGACGGTTGCCGCGCCACGGTGCCTCCCAACTCTGCTTGCCACTGAGGAAGACCGGGTTGGCGATCAACTGTGCCGACTGCTGGGTGAGCTGCCGGTAATTGTCCGGATACCAGCTGTCGCTGCCGACCAGCACGCCCAGGCGTCCCGCTGGGGTCTGCAGCACCTGCAGAGGGTGACGCTGGCCATCGTGGATGTAACGGCGGGTTTCGCTGTCGGGATACTGCTGGTGCTGTGGCTGGCCCAGCACCGAGCCATCGCCGGCGAACACCAGGCTGCTGTTGAACAGCGGGCCGCGGCCGGCGCGCAGCACACCGTTCTCGACGTAGGGAGCCGGCAGGACGATCGAGCCCGCCACCAGGGTGACGCCGAATTCCCGGGCCAGGCTGCCGAACACCTGCTGGTAGTCGGCGGCCATCTGTGCCGCCTTCATGCGCAGGTGGGCGTCGGTGCGGCGATCGTCACCCGTGGCGGCCAGCATCGCCAAGCCGTAGCGCAGCGGATTGCTCAGCTCCAGCCACTGCTCGGCTTCGCGTCGCTGAGTGACCTGGTACAGCTCGCGCTTTTCGCCGCGGGCCCAGAGCCACGTGCCGATATGCTCCGGCAACACCACCACGGTACGCGGATTGACCAGTCCTTGCGCGCGGGCCTGCTCCAGGTAGGCCGACAGCTTGCGATGCAGGCGCGTGAGGTTCTGGTAGTCGCTGGGATACAGCAGCGGTTCGACCCCCAGCAGATTGCCGTGTTCGCCTGGCACCCCCTGGTTGAGCGCCAGCTCGATGCGCAGGTCGGACAGGTAGTGCCCCTCTGGACGCTGCAAGGTCCAGAAGCCGTAGCCGCAGAGGGCGGCGATGACGACCAGTGCCAGGGCACTGGCAAGCAGTTTGCGCATGGCTTCAGTTGCCGCGCAAAGGTGAGGAGGTCATGAAGGGCGTCAAGGGCATATTGCGGTCTTCGTCATTGGCTTCGGGACTTCTGGTGCACGGCTTCATTTTCGGCGTTTTCGATCATACCAAAGCTGACTGCTGGCGATGGATCGGATTTCACCGCTTGTCCCGCGCCCGTCGATCGGTTCCGGATCTGCGCCATGGATGCGGCCGAGGCGCCTCCGGCATGCCTGGCGTTAGACCTAATAAGAAAGTAATGGCAAGGGGCTAGCAGTATACAGACAAGTCTGTATACTCCGTGGCCCTCGGCATTCACAAGAATGAGAACAATGGAAATGGACTTCGCACTCGACCTGCCCGAGCGGCAGGTTGTCGCGCCCTGCGCGCATCAATCTTTCGTCAGCCTGTTGCGCTAGCGTGCCGAACAGACCCCTGACCGCCTTGCCATGACCTTTGGCGATGGCCAGACACTCTCGGCCAGCCTCACCTACCAAGACCTCGATCGCGCAGCCCGCGCCCTTGCCAGTCGGCTTCAGGGCATGTCGGTAGTAGGCAAGCGTGCCGTGATCCTGATGCAGCCCAGCGCGCAGTATGCGATGGCGATCCTTGGTTGCTGGTACGCACGGCTGACTGCGGTGCCGGTTTATTCGCCAAAGGTCAATGCGTCCTACGAGCGTGTCCGGCTGGTTCTAGAGGATGCGGGCGCCGAGGTGATCCTGTCGACGCAGTCGGTCATCGATGGATTGCAGCAAGGGGAGTGGCCGGCGCTACACAATGGCTCGGTGCAGGTGCTGGCGGTCGATGGCATTGACCTCCAGTCCCCTGGGCCGTGGGTTATGCCGAACATCGAGCCGCAGACATTGGCCGTGCTGCAGTACACCTCGGGCTCCACCGGCAAGCCCAAAGGTGTGCGCTTGCAACACCGGCATCTGCTGAAAAACTCTGAGATGATCCAGCGTGCCATGGCTAGCAGCGAGCATGATGTCGGAGTGGCCTGGCTGCCGCCGTATCATGACATGGGGTTGATTGGCAGCTTGTTGCAGCCCCTGTATTGCGGGTTTCCCGTCCACCTGATCGCGCCCGCGACATTTCTCCAGCGCCCGCATCGCTGGCTGGAGATGATCTCCCGGCTCGAGGCCACCGTCAGCGCGGCTCCCAACTTCGCCTACGATCTGTGTGCACGGCGTCTGCGGCCAGAGCAATTGGCCGCGCTCGACCTGTCCAGCTGGCGGCTGGCCGCCAATGGGGCCGAGCCAATTCGTGCCGAAACCCTTGACGCCTTCGCTGAAGCCTTTGCACCGGCCGGCTTTTCTCCGTCGGCTTTCCAGCCATGCTATGGCATGGCTGAAACCACGCTGCTGGTATCCGCCAGTGATCCCCATGGCGCGCGCCGGGAGTTTCTGGCCGATCCACAGGCCCTCAAGCGGGGCCTGCTGCAAGGCACTGAGAACGACGGCGTGCGTCTGGTGAGCAGTGGTCGTCCTGATCGTGACGCGCAGGTGAGGATTGTCGATCCCCAGCGCCATGTCCCTCTGGCCGATGGGCATGTCGGTGAAATCTGGGTTGCTGGCCCGATGGTCGCCGATGGTTACTGGAACAACGCCGAAGCGACGCGCGAGACCTTCCTCGCCGGGCTCCCTGACAGTCAGGAAATGTGGCTGCGAACCGGTGACCTGGGGGTGATGCATGACGCAGAGTTGTATGTGACCGGTCGGATCAAGGACCTGATCATCATCCGTGGGCATAACCACTACCCTACCGATATCGAGTCGACCGTCATGCTGGTGCACCCGGCCATCAAGGCTCACGGCGTGGCGGCCTATGCCTATGAGGAAGGCGGCGAAGAAGCGCTGGGCTTGGTGGTGGAAGTCGAGCGGGGCGCCAGGGGCCTGGATCTGGCGCGTCTGCGCGAGGACATTGTGCACGGCGTTTCCCAGGTGCATCAGCTCAAGGTTTCAGCACTGCTGCTGACTGCCCCAAACAGGATCGCTCGGACCTCCAGCGGCAAGATCCAGCGTGGCGAGACGCGTGACAGGGTACTTGCCGGGGCAATTGCCGCCCTGGAGCAGGGGGGCAGTCAATGATGCTGCCCCAGTACCTCAAGGCATTGGAAATGGAGCAACGCCTGGGCGATCCGGAGCGTGCGGACAATCTGCTGTCCTTTGCCCAGGCCCTGCAGCTGGACGAGGAGGATGCCTTCCCCGAAGCACAGGTCAGTGCCTTGAACGCCATGGGCATGCCGAATTGCTACGTGCCGCGAGCGTTGGGTGGCGAGTTCACTGATTGTGAAGGCTTCGTCGCGCTCGGCCGCGTACTGGCGCGGCGCAACATGTCGGTGGCTGTCGCCTACAGCACCATGCTCTGGAGCACGCTGAGCTGGTTGGGTGGCAACGATCGACAGAAGCGCGAGGTTGCCGACTGGATCATGCACAACGCCAGCTTTCCTTGTCTGGCGTACTCGGAGTCCGAACATGGCGCCGATCTGGTCTCCAATCGCCTGACCGCGACCCGGAACAGCGACGGTAGCTATACCTTGCGTGGTGAAAAATGGCCGATCAATCGGGCGATCCGTTCTGACTTCCTGGTATTGCTGGCGCGTACGGACGAGCGCAACAACCTGCGAAACCATTCGTTGTTCATCATCAAGAAGGATCAACTCGACAGTCGCCGCTACTACTACCTGCCGCGCGTCAAGACCCACGGCCTGAAGGGGTGTGACATCAGCGGCATCGGTTTTCGCGACTGCGTGGTGCCCGCTGGCTGCCTGGTCGGCGAGGTCGGTCACGGACTAGAGCTGGCACTCAAGGGCTTCCAGATCACGCGTACCTTCTGCACGTCGCTGAGCCTGGGTGTTGGTGACACCGCCCTCAGGCTGGTCGCTGACTATGCCAGCCGACGCACGTTGTACGGCACGGCTATCAGCAACCTGCCGCACACCCGCGATGTGCTGGCCAACAGTTACTTGTCACTGCTGATGGCGGAATGCGTGTCCATTGTTTCTGCACGAGGCCTGCACATCTGCCCGCAGGTTTACTCGTCATGGTCGTCAATCGCCAAGGTGCAAGTCTGTCACCTGATCGATTACGCCAATGCGCAGCTGGCGAGTGTCCTTGGCGCGCGCTTCTACATGCGCGACCAGCAGGGCGTTGGCGTGTTTCAGAAATTCTTCCGCGATGGGGCGGTCGTGTCGATCTTCGATGGCAGCAGCCATGTCTGCCTCGACAGTTTGGCGAGCCTGCTGGAAAGCCTGGTACGTCCGGGCGAGCAAGCCGAGGCCAGCCGCTGCATGGAGCTGCTCTTCGACCTGCGCACGCCGCTGCCGGCGCTCGACCATGGGCGGGTGACATTGTTCTCCCGTGAAGGCGACCCACTGATCGGTCAATTGCCGCACCTGCTGCAGCGCCTTGAGGGACTGCCGGCTGACCAGCACACACCTCCACCGCTGTTGCAGCGATTGCAGGAGGCTGGCCGGACGTTTCTCGCCCAGGCCATGCAACTCAAGGAGCAGATATCCAGCAAGAGCGGACCACGCGGAGCACGCAACAGCGCCCATCGCTTTGCTTTGGCCGAGCGCTATTGCGCGGTCTACTCCGTCGCTGCCTGTTTGGGTGTCTGGCTGTACAGCCGCGACGTGCTGACTGCGGAACATCGTGGCGGCCACTGGCTGTTGGCGGTACTCGAGCGAGGCTTGCAGTCGCACTTTCATGCCGGAGGCCTATGCGCCGAGCGGGTCGAGCAGCTTTACGAAGCGATGACCGCACAACGTTGCGGCAGCCAGATGTTCTCTCTGCTGGCCTGGCCGCTGGCGGCACAGGGCCTGGCCGAAAGCGTGGACGAAACAATGGACCAAGAGGAAATGGACAATGCCAACAGCGCTGCGTGATCTTGCTTTCTACCGTGACAAGCTCAAGTCGATGATCGAGCCCGAACTGCGCTTGCCTGCCGGCTCGCTGGACTGCGATCGCAATCTGTCGGAATACGGTCTGGATTCGATCGTTGCCCTGACGATTGCCGGCGACCTCGAGGATCAGTTGCGTATCCAGTTGCCGCCGACACTGCTCTGGGATTATCCGACGGTCGATGACCTGGCCGGATATCTGTGCCGCACCGTCGATCAGGTCGGGGCGCCGGCATGACCAAGCGTACCGATAGCGCAGGTGGGCAGCTGTCCTGGCCATTGGCCAACGAACAGGCTGGGCTGTGGTTCATGCAGCAGAGCCAGCCAAGACTGGGAGCTTTCAACCTGTTGTTCAGCCTGAAGGTGCGCAACCAACAGGCGTCCTGGCCAGACTTCCAGGCCTTGCTGACAGAGCTGGTGAGTGACTACCCGGTGCTGCGTTCGTGCTTCGAACAGGGGCAGGCTGGTATCACCCAGGTGGTCCGGGAGCCGATGCGTTTCGACATTCGCCACGGCGATGCATTCGGTTTGGATGATGCGGCACTGCGGGAGCGCGCGCGCCAGGATGCTCGCTTGCCCTTCGATCTGCGCGAGCCGCCGTTGTGGCGCCTGCATGTCTACCGTTGCGATGGTGACAGTTGGCTGGTGATGTTCGTTGTCCACCACATCCTGCTCGACTTCTGGTCGTTGGGGCTGCTGCTCAAGGACGTCTTTGCGCGCCTGGGAAGGCAGGCGCGTACCTTGGACGTGCAGGCTGGTATCGACTTTGCCGAGTATGCCGGACAAGTGCTCGAACCATCGCGCCTGAGCGTGCTGGAGGCCTATTGGGCACAGCGTTTCGCCACTGCGCCGGCCCTGCACGAGATTCCGCTGGATCGAGCGCGTCCGTCGCAGCGCCTGTTCGCGGGGGCCAGTGAAACGTTCATGTTCGATCGAGCCAGTAGCGCAGGTATCACCAGGCTCGCCCGCGAACACCACGCCACACCCTTCATGGTGATGCTGGCGGCCTACAGTGCCTTCCTGGGGCATTGGTCAGGTCAGGAACAGGTGGTTATCAGCACACCCGTGGCCAACCGCATGGCACGGCGCTGGCGAGACACCCTCGGTCAATTCGTCAATACCTTGTGTCTACCCGTGACGGTCGACCCTCGTTGCAGTTTCCTCGCGCTGCTGGCTCAGGTGCGAGAACACGTGGTGGGTGCGCTGCGTCACCAGGACATGCCGCTGCACAAGCTGGTGGAGACGCTGGCGCCGGCCCGTGACGGTAGTTACGCCGCCCTGGCCCAGCTGGGTTTTTCCTGGGAGCGATTGCCAGTCCTGGCTGACTTCGAGCATTTCTACGCGTCCTCTGCGGCTACCAAGGAAGGCGTGCAGACGACGGACTCTCCATTGGCGCAGTGGCAACTGAGCGCCTTCCCAGTTCCCCAGCAGGAGGGGCAGCTTGACCTGCAGTTGGAAATGGGGGCGCTGGTCGATGAATGTTTCGAGGCTGTCTTCAAGTACGACAGCCAGTTGTTCGAGGCGCGGAGTATCAGACGCTTGCGCGATGGGCTGCAGGTCTTCGTGGCAAGGCTGGTGCAAGAGCCGGGGCTGAGCATTGCCCAGCTGCTGCAGCCGCGCACCGACCAGCTCGATGACTGTCGGGCTCTGGGCATGGGCGTGACCGATGCGTCGCTGCAACCTGGCCTGCTCGAGCGCCTGTGCCGATGGGCCGAACAACAACCTGGGCGCTTGGCGGTCAGCGACGCGCACACCCGTCTTGGCTATGCCGAGCTGTGGCAGCGCAGCGAGCATCTGGCCAGGCACCTGCTGGCGCATGGCGTGGGCGCTGGAGATCGGGTCGGTTTTCGCTTGAGCCGCGGGGCTCAACTGGTGCCGGTGATCTTAGCGATCTGGCGCCTGGGCGCAGCCTATGTGCCGCTTGATCCACAGTTCCCCGAAGACCGCCTGGCCTATATGGCCAAGGATGCGGGTGTACGACTGATCATCTGCGATCCTGGCGTCGAAGCCCCTGGCGCCTGCCCGCCGTGGATCAGCCTCGATCGCTTCGAGGTGGCTCCAGTGGCGGGCGACCTGCCCGCTGCCAAGGCCGCTTCGGGCGGCGCCTACATCCTCTATACGTCGGGCTCGACCGGCAAGCCAAAAGGCGTGCAGGTAAGCCATGCAGCGTTGCTCAATTTCCTTCTCGGCATGCATGACCTGTTTGTCCTGGAAGCTGGCAACTGCCTGCTCGCGGTGACCACGCCGTCATTCGATATCTCCTTGCTCGAACTGTTCTTGCCGTTGCTTGCGGGCGCCTCGGTGCACGTTGCCAGTCAGCAACAGGTGCGTGACGGCGCCTTGTTGGCCAGCGCTATCGAGGCGCATGCGATCACCCATCTGCAAGCCACGCCCGCGACCTGGCAGATGCTGCTGGGCCAGGCTGAAAAGTCCAGGCTGCAGGGGGTCACCGCACTGTGCGGCGGCGATGTGCTGCCCGAAGCGTTGGCCGATCGCCTGCTGGCAAGTTGCGCCGCGTGTTGGAACCTGTATGGGCCGACCGAGACCACGGTCTGGTCGTCTGCTGCGCGGCTGCGCGCAGGCCATCCGCCGACCATCGGCAGGGCGATCCGCAACACCGAACTGTTGGTGGTGGACGAACACGGCGTTCCGGTCCCACCGGGAATGGCCGGTGAGCTGTGGATCAGTGGCGCCGGATTGGCGGAAGGCTATTGGGGGCGCCCGGACCTCACGGCTGAGCGTTTCATCGAGCAGGGCCCCTTCGGCCAGCGTTGGTACCGGACCGGTGACCGGGTCCGCTGGAGCCCGCATGATGAGTTGGAGCACCTCGGTCGCCTGGATTTTCAGGTCAAGCTGCGTGGTTATCGTATCGAGCTTGGCGAGGTCGAGGCCGCTTTGTGTGCTTGCGCGGGGATCGCACAGGCGGCGGTGTGCCTGAAAGACACTCCACAGGGACCGGCACTCGTCGCGTATCTGGTCGCACAGCCCGGTCACGAGCCACGGGTGGAGGACCTCAAGCAATCACTCAAGCGGATGCTCGCCGCCTACATGGTGCCCGGTCACTATGTCTATCTAGAACGCTTGCCGATGACTGCCAACGGCAAGGTCGATCGCCAGCGTATGCCTGCGCCGGTCCTCGATCAGCCGCTTGCGCCGTTGATGGCGCCACGCGATGAGCTGGAGCGGCAACTGGCGGCATTGTTCTGCCAGACGTTGCGTCACCACGCGATCAGCATCGATGACGACTTCTTCGCGCTGGGTGGGCATTCCTTGCTGGCGGTGGAACTGATCAACCTGATCAACCGCAGTCAACAGACTGAGCTGACCGTCGGCGATCTGCTGAGCTATCCGACGGTGGCCGAGATGGCCGCGCGCCTGCGTGAAGACCGGCCGCTGCTGGAAAGCAACCTGGTCACGCTGCGCAGAGGCGCGGGCCGGCCGATTTGGTTGTTCCACCCGATTGGCGGCAACGTGGTCAGTTATCGGGAGTTGAGCCGCCATCTGCAGACACCCAGGCCGGTCATTGCCGTGCAGTCCCCTGGGCTGGGGGCCGATGGCGAGGCCGAAGTCACCATCGAAGCCATGGCCACCCGCTACATTGCCCAGCTACGCGGGGTTCAGCCGACGGGGCCGTATCTGCTCGGCGGTTGGTGCTTCGGCGGAGCTATCGCCTATGAGGTTTCCCGTCAGTTGACGGCGGCCGGCGAGACGGTGGAAGGCGTGTTCCTTGTCGACACGCGCGCGCCGGTCGTCGCCAACATGCCCGCCGATGCCGACGATGCCACGCTCATGAGCTGGTTTGCTCGGGACCTGGCCGCGCCGCACGGCGTACGTCTGTATATCGATCCTGCCGAGCTGCGGGCGCACCCGACCGAAACAGCCTTCGCGTATCTGCTGGAGCGTGCTCGGCGTGCCGGGGCACTGAGCCCTGAGGCCGATGCGGAGCAACTGGCGCGTCTGTTCGAAACCTACCTGGCCAACGGCATTGCCTTGCAGTTGTACCTGCCCGCTGCAAGTCAGGGGCGCTTCCTGCTGCTGCTGGCCCAGGACGAGACCGAGGATTTCGGTCGGTACCTGGGATGGGAGCCGTTGTTGGGCGATGACCTGCACGCTGTGGCGTTGCCGGGCGATCACAACAGCATCATGTATGCCCCCCAGGTCCAGGCCGTGGCGGAGCATGTTAGCCAGTACTTCAACCTTTCCCTGCGCGTGGAGCACCTCGCATGATCCGTGCCGAATATTCCTGCCTGCTTCCTGTGGACCAGCATCAGCTGTTCGCCTACATCAGTGATCCTTCCAACGACGTGCACTGGCAAGGGTCCTGCGTCGAGGCCCAGCTGGCGAGCAGTCCAGCCACGCTGGGGACCGAATACACCATCGTGTTCAGTTTCCTGGGGCGTCGGATGAACTTTCGCTGCCGTATCACCACCTTTGAACCGCCGTACAACTTCGGCTTCAAGGTGCTCGACGGCTCCTTCCTGTATGAGGGGCGCTACAGCTTCACTGCGCAGGGGGAGGGTACGCGCCTAGACTGGCAGTTCGATGTCGAGCCCGGACGGTTCTTCGGCATCCTGCCGGTCTCCCTGCTGCGCAAGGTACTGATCTCCCAGATCGAGAAGGACTTCGTTCGCGTCGGCCAACTGGCCGCCATCCAATCGCCTGCCAAGGAATGGGCACATGACTAATTATGCCGCGTTCATCATCCGCTATCGTCGCTGGGTGATCGCTCTTACTTTGTTGGTCACTGCGGTACTTGGCGTCTTCGGCGCTGGCCTGAAGATCGTCATCGATCCCGCGACCCTGGCCCCTCAGGGCCATCCGCTGATCAAGGCCACCAACCATGTCGAGGAGGTTTTCGGCTCCAAGTACCTGATGATCATCGGCATCACGCCCAAGCAGGGCGACCTCTACCAGCCGGCGGTGCTCGATGCCGTGCGTGGCATCACCCGCCAGCTCGACGCCCAGCCTGGCGTGGTGCGCACCACATTGCTCAGCCTGGCGAGCCGACAAGCCAAGGGTATCAAGGGGACTGAAGAAGGCTTTGAGGCCCGCGCTCTGCTAGGTTCGACCAATAGCTCCGCCGAATTGGCGCAACTGCGTGAGGCTCTGGCCAGCAACCCGGTGTATCAACAGACCGTGGTCTCGGCCGATGGGCGCACCGCAGCCATCCTGGTTGAGCTCAAGGAGCGCTCCGACGGCTTTACCGCGATGGTCGAGCCGATCCGCAAGATTGCCGACGCCTATGCTTCCGACGCTCTGACCATCCGCTATGGCGGCAACCCACCCTACCTGGAAAAGACCGAGGAATATGCCAATCGCATCAACATCCTGTTCCCGATCGCGATCATCGTCATCGGCTTGCTGCACTTCGAGGCGTTCCGTACCCGTCAAGGACTGATCCTGCCGCTGGTCACCGCGCTGATGGCGGTCATGTGGGGAACCGGCTTCATGGGCGTGCTCGGACAGCCGATGGACATCTTCAACTCGCCGACGCCGATCCTGATCCTGGCTGTGGCCGCTGGGCATGCGGTGCAGTTGCTCAAGCGCTACTACGAGGACTATGCGCGGCTGCGGGCCACGGGCGACATGTCGCCCGAGGAAGCCAACCAGCAAGCGGTCATCAGTTCGATGGCCGGTGTCGGCCCAGTGATGCTGATGGCCGGCAGCATCGCCGCGATTGGCTTCTTCTCGCTGCTGGTGTTCGACATCGCCACGATCCGTGCCTTCGGCATCTTCACCGGCATCGGAATTCTCAGTGCCATGCTGCTGGAAATGACCTTCATTCCGGCCATCCGCTCGCTGCTCAAGCCGCCGGGCGACAAAGTACTGGACAAGGAGCAGCGTGTACGCATCTGGGACCGTATCCCGGCTGCGGCAGCCTCCTGGGTGATCCAACCGTCCAAACGGACAGCGATGCTCGCTGCCTACCTGCTTGCGGCCCTTGGCCTGACCTTGGCCATGCAGGACGTGGTGATCGACAACTCGAGCAAGAATTTCTTCGATTCGAGCCTGGCCCTGCAAAAGGACGATGCCTTCCTCAATGATGCACTGGGCGGTACCAATAGTTTGTACGTCATGGTCGAAGGCAGCGAGGCGGACGCCATCAAGCAGCCCGATGTACTGGCGGCGATCGCCAGTCTCCAGCGTTATGCCCAAGCCCAGCCTGAAGTCGGCAAGACCTTGTCCATCGTCGACTTCATCTCCCGTATGAATGCAGCGATGAATGCCGATGACCCGGCCTTCGATCGCCTTCCTGTCGAGCGCAACCTGATTTCCCAGTACCTGTTGCTGTACTCGATGTCGGGCGAACCGGGCGACTTCGATTCCTATGTCGACTACAACTATCAGCGTGCCAAGATCACCTTGCTGCTGAAGACCGGTAACAATGCCCAGGTCAAGGCGTTGCTGGGCAAGCTCAAGGCCGAAGCCGTGCGAACCTTCCCGGCGACGGTAACAGTGTCCTTTGGTGGTGATGTGGCACAGACCGTGGCGCTCACTGAGACCCTGGTCAACGGCAAGCTACGCAACATCGTGCAGATTGCTCTGGCGATCTTCGTCATCTCGGCACTGGTATTCCGCTCTGTCTTTGCCGGCTTCATAGTGCTGACGCCACTGGCCTTGTCGGTCATCGCTGTGTTTGGCGTGATGGGCCTGTTCGGCATCCCTCTGAATATCCCCAACTCGTTGATCTCTGCCATGGCGGTAGGCATTGGTGCCGATTATGCGATCTACATGCTCTACCGCCTGCGCGAGCAATACCGGCTGAGCCAGAACCCACCGCAAGCGGTGCGCGAGACCCTGGCCACCGCTGGCAAGGCGTCGCTGTTCGTGGCCACCGCAGTGGCCGGCGGCTACGGCGTTCTGGCACTGTCCTTCGGCTACAACGTCCACCTCTGGCTATCGATGTTCATTGTCATTGCCATGCTGGTGAGTGTAACGGCCTCGCTGACGCTGGTGCCGGCGTTGGCAATGCTGTTCCGCCCAGCCTTCATCTTTGGCAGGGGCCACGGCAACTTGGCCTCGCAACTCAACCTAGGCTTGGCCGTCGTGGTCACGGCGGGACTGGCGGCGTATGGCAACCCGGCTTCGGCAGAAGAGGCGCCGAGTGCCGAGCAGATCATGCAGCGCAGTTATCAGGCCGGCAAAGTGCTCGATTCCAGCAGTAGTGCAACCTTTACCCTGATCAACGCCAACGGGGAGCGCCGCGAGCGCAAGACGATCGGAGTGACCAAGCTGCAGCCTGGCCCTGCCCAGGACAACATGCGCTATGTGAAATTCGTTGCACCGCAAGACATCAAGGGAACCGCGACCTTGCTGGTGGAGCAGAGTGCCACCGACGACGACATGTGGATCTATCTGCCGGCCCTGGGCAAGGTCCGACGGCTGTCGGCGTCGAACAAGCGCGACAGTTTCGTCGGTACTGATTTCAGTTACGGCGATATCGTCGGCCACAATCCGGCCAACTGGCGACATCGGCTGTTGGCTCGGGAGACGCTGGACGACGGGGCTTCGGTATTCAAGGTCGAGTCCGTGCCATCCGATGACAAGGAAGCCACTGATTCAGGGTACTCGAAGATGCTCAACTGGGTGCGTGCTGACAATTTCATGGCCGTGCGCACGGAGTTCAGCGATCAATCCGGCCAGTTGCTCAAGCGCATCGAATCGTCACGGATCGAAGCGGTGGGGCGACATGGCAAGTGGCAGGCCATGCGCTCTGTCGCATACAACCTGCAGACGGGGCATCGGACAGAGATCGCCTTCGATGCTTTCCAGGCTGAACAAGGCGTGGATGAGCGCTATTTCAAGCCCCAGGGGTTGGGGAGATGAGGCGACTGGGTCTGATGTTGCTGGCCTTGTCCGGCACGGCCCAGGCGACCTTGCAACTGGACAGTTCCGTCTCTTTGCGCACAGGCTTGTGGAGTGGTGATCGGGCGTTGACCGACGAGACGGATGTCAAGGTGGCTTCGCTCTGGGTACGCGAGCGTCTCAGTTCCAGTGATCAGGGCGAGCTGGTATTTGACGGTTGGGCACAGCAGCGCAGTATCGGCGGGCAGCGTCACGGTCGTGTGCGCGAAGGTTACTGGCATCACGAGTTCGGCGATTACGACTTGCGTATCGGGCGGCAGATCGTGGTGTGGGGGCGCGCCGATGGAGTCAATCCCACCGACAACCTGGCGCCTCGGGACTTCACCCTTTTGACGCCGGAGGATGGCGATCAGCGCTACGGTGCCGACATGCTCAATCTGACCCGCTACGTCGGCGATGGCAGTGTCGCGCTGATGTGGTACCCCGAGGCGCCCAGCCATACCATCCCACTGGTACCTCTGGCGAATGTCGACTATGACAACCGCCAGTCCGGCCGCTCGCAGTGGGCGACCAAGTGGGAGTGGTCGGCACCGAACATGGACGGCTCACTGTCCTACCTGGATGGTGTCGATCCATTACCCGTACTGACGCCTGGCCTGTTGACCAGCCAGGGCGCCACGGTGCAGGTGCAAGCCCAGCGCAGTCGCATCCTGGGCATGGACTTCAGCATGACCCAGGGCGCCATGGTCTGGCGAGCGGAGGCAGCCTATTCCAGGCCGGACAGCAACGGCCAGGAGGATTACCTGCACAAGAAACCGCAGTTGTTCATGGTGATGGGCGGTGAGTGGACGTTTCGCAACAATGCGACCCTGGGTTTGCAGGCCACTTACACGCACGTCTATGACTTCAGCCGGCCGCAGCGGTTGGACTGGTTCGCCCGGGAGGTGGCGCTGCGGCAGATGACGACGAGTGGCCAGACGGCCAGCGATCAGTACGGGTTCACCTGGCGCGTGGCCAAGCGCTGGCTGAATGACAACCTGTCGATTGAAGCCAGCGGAGTCGCCAACGTGCAGAACGACAGTGGTATTGCACGCCTGAAAGCTTCTTACATGCTGTCGGACCATGTACGCCTTCTGGGCGGCGTCGATGGTTATTACGGACGGGAAGATACTTTTTTCGGCCAGTTGCGCGACAACCAAACGCTATACGTCCAGGCGGAGTACGGGTTCTGATCATCCCTGCTGTGGTTGTGGTTGCAGCAGCATGAGCACCACCTGCATGGCGCTCGCCAGAGGGTCGCCCTTGACGCCGATGGTGGTGAGGTTGCGGGTGCCTTCAAGCAGCGTCAGGCACTGCAGGGCCAGGGTCGCGCTGCGCTCGCCGTAGCCTGCGCTGAACAGCAGCGCGCAGAACAGGTCGGCCAGCGTCTGCTTGTGTTTGAGGCAGATCTGATGAATCGGATGGTCGCAGCTGGCATAGACCGTCGCGGCGATGCCAAACAAGCAGCCACGCACGTTGCTGTCGATGAATTTGCCGCGATACCACACCAGCAACGCCGCCATCTGTTGCGGCAGCTGTGGTGGGACATTGACCAGGCATGACTGGATTTCGCCGATGATGGCGTGGTGGTAATGCTCCAGCACCTGAGCGATCAATATTTCCTTGGAAGGAAAGTACTTGTACAGCGTCATCTTGCTCACGTTGGACTCTTTGATGACCCGGTCAATACCTACCGACTGCAAGCCTTCATGCAGAAACAGCTCCAGCGCGGTGGTGACCAATGCCTCTCGAGCTTTGGACATGAGGGTTCTCTCCTGTAAAACGAAAATGCGGCATCGGGCTCATGCTCGGCACGGAAGGACAGGCGCATGAGAAGGCTCCAATGGTAAGTCACTTTGGACCTTCGTTCTGGATCATCTGGTGCGCCCAGGGGGCATCAGCTTCCCGCCGGGCCGGTCAAGGCCAGCGTAGAACGTGGCCCCGGCAGGTCGAGTTCGTCGCGTAGCGGGCAGGCCAGGGTGAGGCGATGCAGGAGGGCGGTACGCAGTTGCTGCAACTCGTCGAGGCGCTGTTCGACCAGCGCCACCTTGTCGCGTAACAGCGCTTCCACAGCCTGGTCGGGGTTTACCGAATGCCACAGGTGCTCGACGTTGTTGCCGATTTCATTGAGGCTGAAGCCCAGGCGCTGGGCATTGCGAATGAAATGCACCAGCTGCGCGATTTCGTCCGGATAATCGCGGTAGCCGTTGGCCAGGCGGCGGGCCTGAATGAGGCCGCGTTCCTCATAGAACCGCAGCGTATCGCGGCTGACGCCGCAGACCTGGGCAAGTTCACCTATGCGCATGAGAATTTCCTTATTCGGGCTTGACCTTGGAGCTTACCCCAGGCTTTAGCCTGATGCCTTCGTTGATCCGAAGGAGTACGGGTTATGTGGAGCACCGCTCAATATCGCAAGGTGGTACGCGCCAGTGGTCTATACGATTTGCTCATCACTGTGGGTTTTGTGACGCCCTGGAGTTTCGCCCTGCTGCATCACTGGCTAAGTTCGCTGCACGACATGCTTGGCTTGAGCGGCCAGGTACCGTTGTTTGATCCTATGCATGTGATGATGGCCAACCTGATGGGGTCCATTGTATGTGTCTGGTCCTGGCTGAGGATTCGCAATCCGCAGCAACAATTTGGCCGTTACGACGCGGCCGGCCGGATCTTGTTCGCCTCCTGGCAGTTGTACGCCTTGGCTCATGGGGCGTCCGCCTTGCTCTGGGGGATCTTGGTGCTCGAGATACTGTGGGCGATCGTGCAACTGGCGCCGGTCAGGTCACAGCGTGCAGGGGTGCCTCGCTGGGCTTGATGCGGGCTACATGCCCGCCGCGGCGCGGATCATTCATGCCGTGACATTGCGTACAAACCGCGGTGGCGTTTGTGGGGGCTGCTTTGCGCCCCTTCGTGGGTAAAGCGGGCTCAAGCGGACGTAGCTCTGCTGTGCAGCAGGATCAATAAGTTGTCAGTTTCGATCATTGAGCGTGTTCAAACGCCTGTTTAATGTCGGCCTCAGACAAACGACGGGCCCCGCCGCAGCGGTAGAGGCGCCCGCATTCCGTGATCACGCCACCTGTGGAGCTCATCCATGGCTATCGACCGTTACCCGCACCTGCTGGCCCCTCTCGATCTTGGCTTCACCACCTTGCGCAACCGCACCCTGATGGGCTCGATGCACACCGGCCTGGAGGAGCGCCCGGGTGGCTTCGAGCGCATGGCCGCGTATTTCGCCGAACGCGCCCGGGGTGGCGTCGGGCTGATGGTCACCGGTGGCATCGCGCCTAACGACGAGGGTGGCGTGTATTCCGGCGCTGCCAAGCTCAGCTCCGAGGAAGAGGCCGACAAGCACCGGATCGTCACCGAGGCCGTGCATGCCGCCGGCGGCAAGATCTGCCTGCAGATCCTCCACGCCGGGCGCTATGCCTACAGCCCGAAGCAGGTGGCGCCCAGCGCCATCCAGGCGCCGATCAACCCGTTCAAGCCCAGGGAGCTGGACGAGGAAGGCATCGAGAAGCAGATCCGCGATTTCGTCACCTGCGCCAGCCTGGCCCAGCGCGCCGAGTACGACGGCGTCGAGATCATGGGATCGGAAGGCTACTTCATCAACCAGTTCCTCGCCGCCCACACCAACCACCGCACCGACCGCTGGGGCGGCAGCTACGAGAACCGCATGCGCCTGGCCGTGGAGATCGTGCGCCGGGTGCGCGAGGCGGTGGGCCCGAACTTCATCATCATCTTCCGTCTGTCGATGCTCGACCTGGTCGAGGGCGGCAGCACCTGGGACGAGATCGAGCTGCTGGCGAAGGCCATCGAGCAGGCCGGCGCCACGCTGATCAACACCGGCATCGGCTGGCACGAGGCGCGTATCCCGACCATCGCCACCAAAGTACCGCGCGCGGCGTTCAGCAAGGTCACCGCCAAGCTGCGCGGTGCGGTGCAGATCCCGCTGATCACCACCAACCGCATCAACACCCCGGAAGTGGCCGAGGCGGTGCTGGCCGAGGGCGATGCCGACATGGTTTCCATGGCCCGGCCATTCCTGGCCGACCCGGATTTCGTCAACAAGGCCGCTGAAGGCCGCGGCGACGAGATCAACACTTGCATCGGCTGCAACCAGGCCTGCCTGGACCACACCTTCGGCGGCAAGCTGACCAGCTGCCTGGTCAATCCACGGGCCTGCCATGAGACCGAGCTCAACTACCTGCCGGTGCGCGCGGTGAAGCGCATCGCCGTGGTTGGCGCCGGCCCCGCTGGCCTGGCGGCCGCCACCGTGGCCGCCGAGCGCGGGCACGAGGTGACGCTGTTCGACGCCGCCAGCGAGATCGGCGGGCAGTTCAACGTGGCCAAGCGCGTGCCGGGCAAGGAGGAGTTTCACGAGACCCTGCGCTACTTCCGCAACAAGGTGCGCAGCACCGGGGTCGAGCTGCGCCTGAACACCCGCGTCGATGTCGCGGCGTTGATAGCCGGCGAGTTCGACGAAATTATCCTGGCCACCGGCATCGCCCCGCGCACACCGGCCATTCCCGGCATCGACAATGCCAAGGTGCTGAGCTACCTGGACGTGTTGCTCGAACGCAAGCCGGTGGGCGAACGCGTGGCGGTGATAGGTGCGGGCGGCATCGGTTTTGATGTGTCCGAGTACCTGGTGCACAAGGGGGTGACCACCAGCCAGGACCGCGAGGCGTTCTGGAAGGAGTGGGGTATCGACACGCAGCTGGAGGCCCGAGGCGGCGTGGCCGGCGTCAAGGCCGAGCCGCATGCCCCGGCGCGCCAGGTGTACCTGTTGCAGCGCAAGAAGACTAAGGTCGGTGATGGCCTGGGCAAGACCACCGGCTGGATCCACCGTACCGGGCTCAAGAACAAGCACGTGCAGATGCTCAACAGCGTCGAGTACCTGAGCGTGGACGATGCCGGGCTGCATGTGCGCATCGGCGAGGGTGAGCCACAGCTGCTGGCGGTGGACAACATTGTCGTGTGCGCCGGCCAGGAGCCGCTGCGTGAGTTGCATGATGGACTGGCGGCGGCGGGGCAGTCGGTGCACCTGATCGGTGGTGCCGACGTGGCGGCCGAACTGGATGCCAAGCGGGCGATCAACCAGGGGTCGAGGTTGGCGGCGGAACTGTGATTGTCGGAGTGGTTGGCAAGCCAACTTCCACGCTTTTCCTGTGGGAGCTGGTTTGCCAGCGATTTTCAGTAACTGAAGATAAATTTCGAATAGCCCGGTAACTACTTCAAATCTGTTGATCTTGATCTTGATCTTGATCTTGATCTTGATCTTGATCTTGCTTTTAAGCGCGCGATAGTTCAGGCAG
>NZ_JAOEBG010000022.1 GCF_029836165.1 Pseudomonas sp. GD04091 | reverse complement strand
CCCTTTCGCGACGCCAGGCCGCTCCCACAGGGGAGGGGGGACAGTTGCCTGCGCGACAGTGCAGCCCAAAGGAGTACACACAACAGCCGTCAAACAATACCGGCACTGTGCCACTTTTTTATGGCGCCAACCCTCCGTCGTCATCACCCCGTCACAAAATCGCAATAACTTCAGGCCCCGACCTCTCCACTCCCCTCCGCAGGAAGTTCGCGGCTATGCGCCTGAAGTGGCTGACCAATTTCAACACCCTGTTGCTGGTGACCGTGTGTATCGCCCTGGGCGCGACCCTGTGGTGGTCACAACGCGCCCTGGAACGTCCCTATCAACTGATGGAACGCTACCTGGGGCTGTCCCAGCAGTTCCAGAACGACGCCGCGCGCAATATCCAGGCTTACCTGGGCAGCGGCGACGCCCTGCGCCATGCCGCGGCCATGGAAGCCAACCAGCGGCTGCAGGCGGCGCTGGCCGACTGGCCGGAAGATCTGTCGGCCAAGCTACGCCCAAGCCTGGACGGCCTGCAGGGTTTCACCGCCAACGAACTGCTCGCGGCCGGCAAGCTGGCCGGCGATCCCCAGGCCCTGCTGCTGCAGGCCGAACGGGAACTGGGGGCGAACCTCGAACAGCTGGCCGGTTACGCCCGCGACAGTGGCAGCGCCGAGGCCAGCCGTTACCAGGCGCCCTTGTTCGAGGCTTCGCTGCACCTCGCCCGCCTGTCCCTGGCCCGCGACAAGCTGGTCAGCAGCGGCCGCGCCGAGCTGGCCGACGAGGTGGAGCGCGAACTGCAAGTGATCGCCGCCCAGGCCCAGACCATCGACGACCTGCCATTGCTGGGCGTGACCCGCGCCGCCGAGTCCGGCGCCGATGACTTCGCCGCGATGATGGGCCTGGAATCCCAGGCCAACACCCAGCAGGAAGACGTCGCCGTGGGTCTCAAGCGCGAGCTGCACAGCCTGATCGGCCGCTACCCTGCCGAACTGCGGCGCACCCGCGAACAGATCGAACGCCGCGCCGCCCTGGCCACCAGCGCCGGCGAGCGCCTGGAGGCGGTGCAACAGGCCATCGCCGGCCTGGAGCCCGAGGTGCGCGGCCTGCACGCGACCATCGCCAGCGAGGTGCGCATCATCCAGGGCCTGATGATCGGCCTGATCCTGCTGATCGCGCTGCTCATCGACACCCTGCAACGGCGCCTGGCGCGGACCCTGACCGGCCTCGCCCCAGCCCTGTCGCGCTGGGCCGAGGGCGACTTCGCCCAGGCCATCGAACTGGGCAGGACCAACCGCGAGCTGCACGACATCCAGGAATCGCTCAACCGCCTGCGCCAGTACCTGGTGGAGCTGGTCGGCACCATCCGCCACAACGCCGAGCAGGTGGCCGGCAGCAGCCATGCCCTGGCCGGCATGAGCAGCGCGCTGCACGACGGCGCCGAGCGCCAGGCCGGCGACACCGCGCAGATCCGCGATGCCCTCGGCGAGCTGGAGGCGACCATCCAGCAGGTCGCCGGCGATGCCAGCGCCGCCGCCGAGGCCAGCCGCGACGCCGGCCGGGCCGTGGAACAGGGCCAGGCGGTGATCGGCCAGAGCCTGTCCGGCTTGCGCTCGCTGGTCGACGAGGTACAAGGCAACGCACGCATGATCGAGCAGCTCGCCGAGGAGTCCGCGACCATCGGCGGCGTGCTGACGGTGATCCGGGCAATCGCCGAGCAGACCAACCTGCTGGCCCTCAACGCCGCCATCGAGGCGGCCCGGGCTGGCGAGATGGGCCGCGGCTTCGCCGTGGTCGCCGACGAAGTGCGCTCGCTGGCCCAGCGCACCACCGGCGCCACCGGCGAGATCCAGGCGCTGATCGACCGTCTGCAGCAGGCCGCCCGCGATTCGGTGGTCGGCATGCGCGCGCAACTGGAGCATGCCGAGGCCACGGCCAGCCAGGCGCAATCGGCCGATGGCGCGCTGGACGAGATCGTCAGCGCCATCCGCACCATTGCCGACACGGCGGTGCGGATTGCCGACGTGACTGCGCAGCAGACCGGGGCGGTGAGCGAGATCCGCGATCACAGCGAGCGGATTCACGAGCTGGGTGAGGACAACCTGCAGCGCATCGGCGAGGGGCGCGAGCAGGGCGAGCAGTTGCTCAAGCTGGGTGGTGAGCTGAACACGGCGGTGCGGGCGTTCCGGCTATGACATCGGCATGGCCCGGATTGCGAGGGCTCTGCCCTCGATCGCGACACAAGGCCGCTCCTACAGGAAACCGCGCTGCCCTGTAGGAGCGGCCTTGTGTCGCGATGGGCCGCGCAGCGACCCCAATTTCGGCCAACTCCGCTATCATGCCCGCCACGTTCCACCTCGCGAGTCCGCCATGCGCCGCCTGCTTTTCCTGTTGTTCCTGCTGCTGGCCAGCCCCGCCTTCGCCACCGGCCTGCTCGACAACCGCCCCAGTGCCACCCTCGGCGCCACCGCCAACAGCGCCGATTTCCTGCCGGTGCACGAAGCCTTCAAGCTCAGCCTGGTCCAGGCCAACGCCCAGACCCTCAAGCTGCGCTTCGTCGCCACCGACGGCTACTACCTCTACCGTCACCGCTTCCAGTTCCGCACCGAGCCTGCGGACATCAAGCTGGGCACTCCGGACATCCCCAAGGGCGAGGCCAAGCACGACGAGTTCTTCGGCGATGTCGAGGTGTACCACGGGGTAGTCGACATCGAACTGCCACGCAGCGACGCGCGGGCCTTCACCCTAGTGGTGGGCTACCAGGGCTGTGCCGACAAGGGCCTGTGCTATCCGCCGGAAACCGAGCGGTTGCGCATCGACGGCGAAGGCGCCCCGCAGCCGGCGACCGCCGAACCGGGTTGGAACTGGAAATCGCTGCTGCTGTTCTTCCTCGCCGGGGTCGGCCTGACCTTCACCCCTTGCGTGCTGCCGATGCTGCCGATCCTCTCCGGCGTGGTCCTGCGCGGCCAGGTCGGCGGCCTGCGCGGGCTGGCACTGTCGCTGGCCTATGTGCTGCCGATGGCGGCGAGCTTCGCCGTGCTCGGCGCGCTGATGGGCCTGTTCGGCGCCGGCCTGAACCTGCAGGCGCGCCTGCAATCGGCCTGGGTGCTGGTACCGTTCGCCGCGTTCTTCGTGTTGTTCGCCCTGGCCATGTTCGGCCTGTTCGACATCAAGCTGCCGCAGGCGCTGAGCAGTCGCCTGGACCGCCTCGCCCACCGCACCAGGGGCGGCTCGCTACTCGGCGCGGCGGTGCTTGGGGTGCTGTCCAGCCTGCTGGTCTCGCCGTGCGTGTCAGCGCCGCTGGCCGGTGCGCTGCTGTACATCAGCGCCAGCGGTGACGCGCTTGGAGGGGCCCTGAAGCTGTTCGCCCTCGGCCTGGGCATGGGGGCGCCACTGTTGCTGGTGGCCACCGGCGGCGCGGCGTGGCTGCCGAAGAGCGGGCCATGGATGAACACAGTGAAGAACGCCATCGGCGTGCTGTTGCTGGGCCTGGCCATCGGCCTGCTCAGCCGTGTGCTGCCGGGGCCGCTCACCCTGCTGCTGATCGGCCTGCTGGCGGCGGGGGTGGCGTTGTTCCTCGGCGCCCTGGAGTTCGTGGTCAAGACGCCGCGCCAGCGCCTGGCACAACTGCTCGGCCTGGCCCTGCTGGTCTATGCCCTGGCCTGCTGGTATGGCGCCCTGAGCGGCCAGGGCGATCCCCTGCGCCCGCTGCCGCAACCGGTCGTGGCCGGCAGCGCCGTGGTGACCAGAGCCGACGCCTGGCAGACCATCACCACACCCGCCGCCCTCGACGCCGCCCTGGCCGAGGCCAAGGCGGCAGGCCAACCGGTACTGCTCGACTGGTACGCCGACTGGTGCATCAGCTGCAAGGTGATCGAGCATGAAGTACTCAACGCGCCACAGGTCCAGCCGCAACTGGGCGTCTTCCGCCTGCTGCGCTTCGACATCACCGAGAGCAACGCCGAGCAGCGCGCCCTGCTCGACCGCTACCGCCTGTTCGGCCCGCCCGCGCTGATGTTCTTTGCCGCGAACGGCAGCGAAATGACCGCCGATCGGGTCATTGGCGAGATAAATGCCGGCGACTTTGCTGAAGTCGTCGCGCGCGTGCGCGGCCAACTGGGTCTATAACTTCCCGCTACCTGTGAAAAATCTCGCGGCCAGTGACCAGACTTAATCATCTGGTCACATACTTTGCGCGAACCTCGGACATCGTGCTGGCTATTGCCGGGAACTGGACACCCATCACTTGTTGCGGCATAGTCGCCGCGCTATGTCGAATTGCCCTACAAAACCAAGGAATCGCAGATGGCAACGCTACTGGTGCTGCACGGCCCCAACCTGAACCTGCTCGGCACCCGCGAACCGGGCCACTATGGCGCCGCCACCCTGGCGCAGATCAATCAGGACCTGGAGCAGCGCGCCCGCGCCGCCGGCCACCATCTGCAATACCTGCAGAGCAATGCCGAGTACGAATTGATCGATCGCATCCACGCCGCACGCAACGAAGGCGTGGACTTCATCCTGATCAATCCGGCCGCTTTCACCCACACCAGCGTCGCATTACGTGACGCATTGCTCGCGGTGAGCATCCCATTCATCGAAGTGCACCTGTCCAACGTGCACAAGCGTGAACCGTTCCGTCACCACTCCTACTTCTCCGATGTCGCGGTAGGGGTGATCTGCGGCCTTGGCGCCACCGGCTACCGGTTGGCCCTGGAGTCCGCGCTGGAACACCTGGCTGCCAACGCACAGCCCTGATGACACAAGGCCTTGGCCCCTTTCGGGCCGAGGCTCATGAAGAAACGTTTTCGACACGTTTTCAAATTACGTCCCCGACCGAACCTTGGGAGTTGATGATTAATGGATATCCGTAAAGTCAAGAAGCTGATCGAACTGCTGGAAGAGTCTGGCATCGACGAACTGGAGATCAAGGAAGGCGAAGAGTCCGTTCGCATCAGCCGTCACAGCAAGACCCCGGCCGGCGCTCAGTACTTCGCCGCTCCGGCGCCGATGGCCGCTCCGGTCGCCGCCGCACCGGTCGCCGCAGTTGCTCCAGTAGCCGAAGCCGCTGCCGCCGCACCCGCCCTGAAAGGCACCGTGGTCCGCTCGCCGATGGTCGGCACCTTCTACCGCAAGCCGTCGCCGACCTCGCCGAACTTCGCTGAAGTCGGCCAGGCCGTGAAGAAAGGCGACACCCTGTGCATCGTCGAAGCCATGAAGATGATGAACCACATCGAAGCCGACATCGGCGGTGTGATCGACGCCATCCTGGTAGAAGACGGTCAGCCGGTTGAGTTCGACCAGCCGCTGTTCACCATCGTTTGATTCGCGGAGAACCAACGATGTCTGGGAAACTTGAAAAAGTTCTGATCGCCAACCGTGGGGAAATTGCCCTGCGGATCCTGCGTGCCTGCAAAGAGCTGGGCATCAAGACCGTCGCCGTGCACTCCACCGCCGACCGTGAACTGATGCACCTGGGCCTGGCAGACGAGTCGGTCTGCATCGGCCCTGCATCGTCCAAGGAGTCCTACCTGCACATCCCGGCGATCATCGCCGCCGCCGAAGTGACAGGCGCCACCGCCATCCACCCGGGCTACGGCTTCCTCGCGGAAAACGCCGACTTCGCCGAGCAGGTGGAAAAGTCCGGTTTCGCCTTCATCGGCCCGAAAGCCGACACCATTCGCCTGATGGGCGACAAGGTCTCGGCCAAGGACGCGATGATCAAATCGGGCGTGCCGACCGTGCCGGGCTCCGACGGCCCGCTGCCGGAAGATGAAGAAACCGCGCTGGCGATCGCCCGCGAGGTGGGTTACCCGGTGATCATCAAGGCCGCCGGTGGCGGTGGTGGTCGCGGCATGCGCGTGGTGCACAAGGAAGAGGACCTGATTTCCTCGGCCAAGCTCACCCGTACCGAAGCCGGTGCCGCCTTCGGCAACCCGATGGTGTATCTCGAGAAGTTCCTGACCAACCCACGTCACGTGGAAGTCCAGGTACTGTCCGACGGCCAGGGCAACGCCATCCACCTGGGCGACCGCGACTGCTCGCTGCAGCGCCGTCACCAGAAGGTACTGGAAGAAGCCCCGGCCCCGGGCATCGACGAGAAGGCCCGCCAGGAAGTCTTCAAGCGTTGCGTCGATGCGTGCATCGAGATCGGCTACCGCGGTGCCGGTACCTTCGAGTTCCTGTACGAAAACGGCCGCTTCTACTTCATCGAGATGAACACCCGCGTCCAGGTGGAGCACCCGGTTTCGGAAATGGTCACCGGCATCGACATCGTCAAGGAGATGCTCAGCATCGCCGCTGGCAACAAGCTGTCGTTCCGCCAGGAAGACGTGGTGATCCGCGGCCACTCGCTGGAGTGCCGGATCAACGCCGAAGACCCGAAGAAGTTCATCCCGAGCCCTGGCAAGGTGAAGCACTTCCACGCACCGGGCGGCAACGGCGTTCGCGTCGATTCGCACCTGTACAGCGGTTACTCGGTTCCGCCGAACTACGACTCGCTGATCGGCAAGCTGATCACCTACGGCAAGGACCGCGACGAAGCCATGGCGCGCATGCGCAATGCCCTGGACGAGATCGTCGTCGACGGCATCAAGACCAACATCCCGCTGCACCGCGACCTGGTGCGTGATGAAGGTTTCTGCAAAGGCGGCGTCAACATCCACTACCTCGAGCACAAACTGGCCAACCAGGAGTGATCGCGTTAGCGTGATGAACAAGCCCCGGCCCTGTGCCGGGGTTTTTTATTGCCCTTCAGAAGGCCTTCCCGGTCGCTCCCACAACGAGTGCGGTATCTTCAGGTCCACCGTCCTCTACAAACCCCCTGCACTCGCGTAAACTGGCGGCCTTTTCGCGCAGCCTCGGGCTGCCCCTGTCGATTTCCCAAAGGTGCCCGCCATGCCCTGGCTGCAAGTACGCCTGGCCATCAGCCCGGAACAAGCCGAAACCTACGAAGACGCCCTGCTGGAAGTGGGTGCCGTCTCGGTGACCTTCATGGACGCCGAAGACCAGCCGATCTTCGAGCCGGACCTCAACACCACCCCTCTGTGGTCGCACACCCACTTGCTGGCCCTGTTCGAGGCCGACGCCGAGCCCGAGCAGGTATTCGCCCACCTGCGTCTGCTGACCGCCGCCGAACTGCCCGAGCACCACGCCGAGGTGATCGAGGACCAGGACTGGGAGCGCAGCTGGATGGACAACTTCCAGCCCATGCGCTTCGGCCAGCGCCTGTGGATCGTGCCGAGCTGGCACGAGGCCCCGGAGAAGGACGCGGTCAACCTGCTGCTCGACCCGGGCCTGGCCTTCGGCACCGGCACCCATCCGACCACCGCCCTGTGCCTGGAGTGGCTCGACGGCCAGCAGCTCGACGGCACGCAGGTGCTGGACTTCGGCTGCGGCTCGGGCATCCTCGCCATCGCCGCGCTGCTGCTTGGCGCCCGTGAGGCGATCGGTACCGACATCGACGTGCAAGCCCTGGAAGCGTCGCGTGACAATGCCCAGCGCAATGGCATCGCCGACGAACTGTTCGCCCTGTACCTGCCCGAACAGATGCCGGCCATGCAGGCCGACGTGCTGGTCGCCAACATCCTCGCCGGTCCGCTGGTGTCGCTGGCGCCGCAACTGTCCGGCCTGGTGCGCCCCGGCGGCCTGCTGGCATTGTCGGGCATCCTCGCCGAACAGGGCGAGGAAGTGGCCGCCGCCTATGCCGCCGATTTCGACCTCGACCCGATCGTCGTGCGCGACGGCTGGGTACGCATCAGTGGTCGCCGCCGCTAAGCGCGCCTAGAATCAATTCCTGCACAGCTCCCCGGATCGCCGCATGACCGACAGTTTCGTCACCCAGTGCCCGCATTGCCAGACCAGCTTTCGCGTCACCCACCACCAGCTGAGCCTGGCCCGTGGCGTGGTGCGCTGCGGCAACTGCCTGCAGGTGTTCAACGCGGCGAAACAGCTGCTGGAGCAGAACCGCGCGACCAGCGCCGAGGCCAGCGCCGCCGCGCCGACGCCAGAACCCGCCGCGCCAGCGGCACCGGCAGCCGAACCTCTGGGCGAAAGCCCGATACCCGGCGAAGACAGCTGGGCGGTGACTGCCGAGGAGCTGGACGCCCTGGACCTTGACCAGGAACTGGCACGCCTCGAACGGCGCACCCCGGGTGACCGCCGCGGCGCCGGCCCGAAGGGCGTGCTGCAGGCACGGCGTGACGACCAGGGCGCTGACGAACACGCCGACGAACTGTTCGGTACCGCCACCGACGAACCGCTGCAGCCTGCGCCGGAGCGCAATGAGGCGCCGGTACTGGTCGAGCAGGAGCCGCTGGAGCTCGAACCTGTCGACGATGACCGCACGGAGCCTACCCTCGGAACCGCCGACCTCGACCAGGACGACGAGCCACCCGTACGCCATCAGCCCCGCGCCGAAGACCTCGACGAACCGTTGGAGCGCCTTTCCACCCGCGACGAGCCGGTGCCGGAGACTGGCCTGTCGGCGCTCGATGGCGAAGGCCGCAGCGAGCATTTCTCGGCCCGCGACGACGAACCCGACGAGCAGCCCGACCAGCGCCTGGAGCCGAGCCTGGCCAACAAGCCCGAGCGCCCGCGCAAGGAACCCCTGGTCGATGTAGTCGATGACCCGTTGCAGCTGGGCTGGGAAAAACCTGCACCGAACTGGGGCAAGCGCTTGCTGTGGGGTTTCCTGACACTCCTGGCCGCCGGGGCGCTGGCCTTCCAGTATGTCTGGTTCCACTTCGACGAAATGGCCCGCCAGGACCAGTACCGCCCCTGGTTCCAGCAGGTGTGCCCGATGCTCGGCTGCCAGGTGCCGACCCGCGTCGACATCTCGCGGATCAAGAGCAGCAACCTGGTGGTGCGCAGCCACCCCGACTTCAAGGGCGCGCTGATCGTCGACGCGATCATCTACAACCGCGCGCCCTTCGCCCAGCCCTTCCCACTGCTGGAGCTGCGCTTCGCCGACCTCAACGGCCAGCTGATCGCCAGCCGACGCTTCAAGCCCAGCGAGTACCTTTCCGGCGAGCTGGCCGGGCGCGGCGAGATGCCGAGCCAGACCCCGATCCACATCGCCCTGGACATCCTCGACCCGGGACCGAAGGCGGTGAATTACAGCCTCAGCTTCCGCTCCCCTGAATAAGCGACCAGCGGCACGCCCGCCCGGCAGCCACGCCGCACAAGCGGTCTTGTGCCGCGAAAGGGCTGCAAAGCAGCCCGAGATTCGCGCAAACAACGCGAAAACAGGGATTTACAGCTGCAGGTCATAACGCCACAACTGTTCAGATTTTATCCAGATTCATCTTTATCCGGTCATCGAGAGCGGGTATCATGCCAACCCTTTTTCGAACTCCAATGATTCGGCCCCACAACAGGGAACACCTATGTCGGCGGTACGCATCGGCCCTTATACACTGCAGAACAACCTGATCCTGGCACCCATGGCCGGGGTCACGGACCAACCTTTCCGCACCCTGTGCAAACGCCTCGGCGCGGGCATGGTGGTATCGGAGATGGTGTCCAGCGACATGCGCCTGTGGAACAGCCGCAAGTCGAGCCTGCGGCGCATTCACGAAGGCGATCCCGAGCCCCGCTCGGTGCAGATCGCCGGCGGCGACGCGCAGATGATGGCCGAGGCGGCACGCGCGAACGTGGAGGCCGGCGCCCAGATCATCGACATCAACATGGGCTGCCCGGCAAAAAAAGTCTGCAACAAGGCCGCCGGCTCTGCTTTATTGAGAGACGAGGCCCTGGTCAGCGAGATCCTTCACGCCGTGGTCGGCGCTGTGCAGGTTCCGGTGACGCTGAAGATTCGCACCGGCTGGGACCGGGCGAACAAGAACGGCCTGAATGTGGCGAAGATCGCCGAACAGGCCGGCATCCAGGCGCTGGCGGTACATGGCCGCACACGCGCCGACCTGTACACCGGCGAAGCCGAGTACGACACCATCGCCGCCATCAAGCAGGCGGTGTCGATCCCGGTCTTCGCCAACGGCGATATCACCTCGCCACAGAAGGCCCGGGCGGTGCTGGACGCCACCGGGGTCGACGGCCTGCTGATCGGCCGTGCCGCCCAGGGGCGGCCGTGGATCTTCCGCGAGATCGAGCATTACCTGCGCACGGGCGAGCACCTGCCCGCACCGGCGCTGGACGAAGTGGAACGCATTCTGCTGGAACACCTGGCCGCGTTGCATGCCTTCTATGGCGATGTGATGGGCGTGCGTATCGCCCGCAAGCACGTTGGCTGGTACCTGGCGACCCGACCCGGCGGCAAGGAGTTCCGCAGCCGGTTCAACGCTTTGCAAGACACACAAGCGCAGTGCGCCAACGTTCAGGCTTATTTCGCCGAACGTCGACAGAGCCTTGGCACAGAGGACGAACAAGGGGTGGCCGCATGACGATGATGACCGAGACATTAGTGAGTGGAACAACGCCCGTGAGCGACAACGTCAACCTCAAGCAGCACCTGAACACGCCGAGCGAAGAGGGCCAGACCCTTCGCGGCAGTGTCGAGAAGGCGCTGCACAACTACTTCGCCCACCTGGAAGGCGCCACCGTCACGGACGTGTACAACCTGGTGCTCTCGGAAGTCGAGGCACCGCTGCTCGAAAGCGTGATGAACTACGTCAAGGGCAACCAGACCAAGGCCAGCGAGATGCTCGGACTCAACCGAGGCACGCTGCGCAAGAAGCTCAAGCAGTACGATCTGTTGTAAGGCCAGACTCCCATACAGAAAAGGCGCTCATGCAAAAAGGCGCCTTTTTTTGACTTCACCGCGTTATGGAATCCGAAATGACCGACCAGACTACCCGCCTGCCGATCCGCCGCGCCCTGATCAGCGTCTCCGACAAGACCGGTATCCTCGAATTCGCCCGTGAGCTGCAACAGCTCGGTGTCGAGATCCTGTCCACCGGCGGCACCTACAAGCTGCTCAAGGACAACGGCGTGAACGCGGTGGAAGTGGCCGACTACACCGGCTTCGCCGAAATGATGGACGGCCGGGTCAAGACCCTGCATCCGAAGATCCACGGTGGCATCCTCGGCCGTCGCGGCACCGACGACGCCATCATGAACGAGCACGGCATCAAGCCGATCGACCTGGTCGCGGTCAACCTGTATCCGTTCGAAGCCACCATCTCCAAGCCAGGCTGTGACCTGCCGACCGCCATCGAGAACATCGACATCGGCGGCCCGACCATGGTCCGCTCGGCGGCGAAGAACCACAAGGACGTCGCCATCGTGGTCAACGCCAGCGACTACGCCGGCGTCCTGGAAAACCTCAAGGCCGGCGGCCTGACCTACGCCCAGCGCTTCGACCTGATGCTCAAGGCCTTCGAGCACACCGCCGCCTACGACGGCATGATCGCCAACTACATGGGCACCATCGACCAGGCGAAAGAAGCCCTGTCGACCGAAGACCGCAGCGCATTCCCGCGCACCTTCAACAGCCAGTTCGTCAAGGCCCAGGAAATGCGCTACGGCGAGAACCCGCACCAGAGCGCGGCGTTCTACGTCGAGGCGAAGAAGGGCGAGGCCAGCATCTCCACCGCCATCCAGCTGCAAGGCAAGGAGCTGTCGTTCAACAACGTGGCCGACACCGACGCCGCGCTGGAGTGCGTGAAGAGCTTCGTCAAGCCGGCCTGCGTCATCGTCAAGCACGCCAACCCGTGCGGCGTGGCCGTGGTCCCCGAGGACGAAGGCGGCATCCGCAAGGCCTACGACCTGGCCTACGCCACCGACACCGAGTCGGCGTTCGGCGGCATCATCGCCTTCAACCGCGAACTGGACGGTGAAACCGCCAAAGCCATCGTCGAGCGCCAGTTCGTCGAAGTGATCATTGCCCCGAAAATTTCCCAGGCCGCCCGCGAAGTCGTGGCCGCCAAGCAGAACGTGCGTCTGCTCGAGTGCGGCGAGTGGCCAGCCGAGCGCGCCGCGGGTTGGGACTTCAAGCGTGTCAACGGTGGTCTGCTGGTGCAGAGCCGCGACATCGGCATGATCAGCGCCGACGACCTGAAGATCGTCACCAAGCGTGCGCCGACCGAGCAGGAGATCCACGACCTGGTGTTCGCCTGGAAAGTGGCCAAGTTCGTCAAGTCCAACGCTATCGTCTACGCCAAGAACCGTCAGACCATCGGTGTCGGCGCCGGCCAGATGAGCCGCGTCAACTCCGCGCGCATCGCCGCGATCAAGGCCGAGCATGCCGGCCTGCAGGTACAGGGCGCGGTCATGGCCTCGGATGCGTTCTTCCCGTTCCGTGACGGCATCGACAACGCCGCCAAGGTGGGTATCAGCGCCGTGATCCAGCCAGGTGGCTCGATGCGTGATGCCGAGGTGATTGCTGCCGCTGATGAAGCCGGCATCGCCATGGTGTTCACCGGCATGCGCCACTTCCGCCACTAAACAGATGCCGGGCCGATCCCGGTCCCTGCAGGAGCGGCCTTGTGTCGCGAAAGGGCTGCGAAGCAGCCCCAGGGTTGATGCAGCAATTCAGAAATCCTGGGGCCGCTACGCGCCCCTTTCGCGACACAAGGCCGCTCCTGCAGGGAACGCGGATCGCCGTCATACAGCATTCGAGGTTTTGACATGAAAGTTTTGATCATCGGCAGCGGCGGCCGTGAACACGCCCTGGCCTGGAAAGTCGCCCAGGACCCACGCGTCGAGAAAGTCTTCGTCGCCCCCGGCAACGCCGGCACCGCCACCGAAGCCAAGTGCGAGAACGTCGCCATCGACGTCACCGCCCTGGAGCAACTGGCCGACTTCGCCGAGCAGAACGTCGACCTGACCATCGTCGGCCCCGAGGCGCCGCTGGTCATTGGCGTGGTGGACCTGTTCCGCAGCCGTGGCCTGGACTGCTTCGGCCCGACCAAGGGCGCGGCCCAGCTGGAAGGTTCCAAGGCCTTCACCAAGGACTTCCTGGCCCGCCACAAGATCCCCACCGCCGACTACCAGAACTTCACCGAGATCGAGCCGGCCCTGGCCTACCTGCGCGAGAAAGGCGCGCCGATCGTGATCAAGGCCGACGGCCTGGCCGCCGGCAAGGGCGTGATCGTCGCCATGACCCTGCAGGAAGCCGAGGACGCCGTGCGCGACATGCTCGCCGGCAACGCCTTCGGTGAGGCCGGTTCGCGGGTGGTGATCGAAGAGTTCCTCGACGGCGAGGAAGCCAGCTTCATCGTCATGGTCGACGGCCACAACGTGCTGCCAATGGCCACCAGCCAAGACCACAAGCGCGTCGGCAACCAGGACACCGGCCCCAACACCGGCGGCATGGGCGCCTACTCGCCAGCCCCGGTGGTCACCGCCGAGGTGCACCAGCGCGTCATGGACCAGGTGATCTGGCCGACCGTGCGCGGCATGGCCGAGGAAGGCAACGTCTACACCGGTTTCCTCTACGCCGGCCTGATGATCGACAAGGCGGGCAACCCCAAGGTCATCGAGTTCAACTGCCGCTTCGGCGACCCCGAGACCCAGCCGGTCATGCTGCGCCTGGAGTCGAGCCTGGTGCTGCTGATCGAAGCCGCTTTCGCCAAGGCCCTGGACAAGGTCGAGGCGCAATGGGATCCGCGCCCGAGCCTGGGCGTGGTGCTGGCCGCCGGGGGCTACCCGGGCGACTACGCCAAGGGCGCCGTGATCAGCGGCCTGGACGCCGCCGCCAAGCTCGAAGGCAAGGTGTTCCATGCCGGCACCTCGCTCAAGGATGGCCAGGTGGTGACCAATGGCGGCCGCGTGCTGTGCGCCACCGCGATGGGCAGCACCGTTGCCCAGGCCCAGCAGCAAGCCTACCGCCTGGCCGAGCAGGTCAAGTGGGACGGCAGCTTCTACCGTACCGACATCGGCTACCGGGCCATCGCCCGCGAGCGCGGTGAACACCAGCAGTAAATCGCAGCGCATGGCCGCGACGCTTCGCGCGCGGCCTTCGGCTCGTCGTCGGGGCCCCCTGGGGCCTTGCCTTCGCCTTGGCGCGCCGCGCATAGTGGTTACCCGGCACATCAGCTAAGAAGGGATTTCGTCGTGCGTCGGCTTCGGATTGCCATTGCCCAGATCGTCAGCCTGCTGACCCTGCTCTGCCTGATTCCGGCCTATGCCGAACCGAGCGCGGGTTGGTCCGTGCTGCTCGACGAGCAGGCCAACCTGCAGCTTTCCGACGTACGCTCCGAGCGTTACCGCAACCAGTTCAGCCCGCTGGCCCTCGACGAACTGGACGCCGCCCTCCCTGACCAGGCCCTCTGGCTGCACTATCGCCTCGAGCCTGGCGAGCAGGAGCAACTGGTGCGCATCTTCGCGCCCGACCTTTCACGCATCGACCTCTACGCCCTGGAAGGCGACAGGTTGCTGCGCCAGCTGCACCATGGTCGCCAGAGCGAAAGCAATGCCGCCAGCCTGCATGGCAGTGACCATGTGCTACCCCTGCCGCGCAGCAGCCAACCTGTGGAAATCTACCTGCGGCTGGTCTCGGAGCATCAGCTGCGCCCGGCCATCAGCCTCGAATCCTCGGCCCACGCCGCCTCCGACCAACGCCTGCCCCTGCTGTTCGGCCTGTTGTTCGGCGGCCTGGTGATGCTGATCCTGCACAACCTGATCCGCTTCGCCTATACCCGCTCCTACACCACCTTGACCCTGGCGCTGTACCACGCCCTGATGCTGCTCAGCGCCCTGATCCTGCTCAACCTCAGCGGCCCGTGGTGGCACCTGTGGTACAGCGCCCAGACCCCGGCGGCCTACCTCACCCTGGTGCTGGCGGGCCTGGCCGGGCTGTACTTCACCCTGCACTTCTTTTCCCCCTGCAGTTCGGCGCAGCTCAACCGGCTGCTGCACACCGAGATGCTGGTGGCCGCCGTCAGCGGCCTGGTGCTGCTGTTCGTCGACACGCTCCCGCTGAACCTGATGACCTACGCCCTGCTCGCCCTGGGCAGCGTCAGCATGCTGCTGGTGAGCAGCTATCACTGGTACAAGGGCTACGCCCCGGCTCGCCTGTTCGCCCTGGCCATGCTGGTGTTCAACCTGGGCGGCCTGGTGCTGCTCCCGGCCCTGCTCGGCCTGACCCGTACCTCGATGCCATGGCTGCTGTGCATTCTCATGGCGCTGACCGTGGTCAGCGGCCTGTTGCTCAACCTTGCGGTCAGCGAGCGCCTGCGCCGCATCAGCGAGGAGCGCTTCCGCGCCAGCCGCGCCCTGGCCGCCAGCGACGCCGAGATCAACGCCAAGGCGGAGTTCCTGGCCAAGATCAGCCACGAGATCCGCACACCGATGAACGGTGTGCTGGGCATGACCGAACTGCTGCTGGGCACGCCGCTGTCGGTCAAGCAACGCGACTACGTGCAGACCATCCATAGCGCCGGCAACGAACTGCTCACCCTGATCAACGAGATCCTCGACATCTCCAAGCTCGAGTCGCGGCAGATCGAGCTGGACGACGTGCAGTTCGACCTCAACGCCCTGATCGAAGACTGTCTGAACATCTTCCGGGCCAAGGCCGAGCAGCAGAACATCGAGCTGATCAGCTTCACCCAGCCCCAGGTCCCACGGGTGATCAGCGGCGACCCGACACGCCTGCGCCAGGCGCTGTCCAGCCTGCTGGACAACGCCCTGAAAAACACCGACCAGGGCGAGATCCTGCTGGTGGTGGCGCTGGAGCAGCGCGGCGGTGGCCCACGCCTGCGCATCGCCGTGCAGGACAGCGGCGAGCCGATGCCGCCCGCCGAGCGCGACGCCCTGCTGCAGGCCGAACTGCACAGCCGTCATTTCCTCTCCAGCAACAAGCTCGGCGGCCACCTGGGATTGGTGATCGCCAAGCAACTGATCGGCCTGATGCAGGGCGAGTTCGGCATCAAGACCAGCACCAGCCTGGGCAACACCCTGTGGCTCACCCTACCGCTGGACCCACAGCGCCTGGAACAGCCGCCCACCGACCTCGATGGCCCGTTGCGCGATGCACGGGTGCTGGTGGTGGACGACAACGACACCTGCCGCAAAGTGCTGGTGCAGCAATGCAGCGCCTGGGGCATGAACGTCAGCGCGGTGCCGTCCGGCAAGGAAGCCCTGGCGCTGCTGCGAACCAAGGCGCACCTGCGCGACTACTTCGACGCAGTGCTGCTGGACCAGAACATGCCGGGCATGACCGGCATGCAGCTGGCGGCGAAGATCAAGGAAGACCCGAGCCTGAACCACGACATCCTGGTGGTCATGCTCACCGGCATCAGCAACGCGCCGAGCAAGGTCATCGCCCGCAATGCCGGGGTCAAGCGCATTCTCGCCAAACCGGTGGCCGGCTACACCCTCAAGACCACGCTGGCCGAGGAGCTCGCCCTGCGTGGCCGTGAACAGGCACCGGCGATCCAGCCGCCTGGCACGCCGCCACCGCTGGACCTGCCCAGGGATTTCCGCATCCTGGTGGCCGAAGACAACAGCATCTCCACCAAGGTCATCCGCGGCATGCTCGGCAAGCTCAACCTCGAGCCGGACACCGCCAGCAATGGCGAGGAAGCCCTGCAGGCGATGAAGGCCAAGCATTACGACCTGGTGCTGATGGACTGCGAGATGCCGGTGCTCGACGGCTTCTCCGCCACTCAGCAGCTACGCGCCTGGGAGACCGCCAACCAGCGCCCGCGCACCCCGGTGGTGGCGCTGACCGCGCACATTCTCAGCGAACACAAGGAGCGCGCGCGCCTGGCCGGCATGGATGGACACATGGCCAAGCCGGTGGAGCTGTCGCAGTTGCGCGAGCTGATCCAGTTCTGGGCCGGGCAGCGGCAGGTGGTGTCCGACGACACCACGCAGATCCTGTAGCGCGGTTGTAGCGAAGCAGGCAGCGCAACATGGCACCCGCTCGCGGCTGAAGCCGCTCCCGCAGGTTCCGTGCTATACAGTGGCCACCCATTCCCGCCGCGGACCCGCCCTCATGCTCCATGAGTTGTTCAGCGTCTACCTGAAAATGCTCGTGCTCTACAGCCCGTTCTTCGTGTTGTCGTGCTTCATCGGCCTGACCCGCGGCCACTCCAGCAAGGAACGCAAGCAACTGGCCTGGCGCGTGGCCATCGCCACGCTGATCGCCAGCGTGCTGCTCTACCTGTTCGGGCGGGTGATCTTCGGCGTGTTCGGCATCACCGCCGACGCTTTCCGCATCGGTGCGGGCTCGGTGCTGTTCATCTCGGCGCTGGGCATGGCCCAGGGCAAGTCGGCGATCCAGACCGACAACGTGCAGCAGGACGTGACCATCGTGCCGCTGACCATCCCGTTGACCGTCGGCCCAGGCACCATCGGCGCGTTGCTGGTGATGGGGGTGGGCCAGCCGCACTGGGACGACAAGCTGCTGGCCATCGTCAGCATCGCCCTGGCCAGCTTCACCGTGGGCCTGGTGCTGTACCTCTCGCACCGCATCGAGCGCATCCTCGGCGACCAGGGCCTGCAGATCGTCAGCCGGCTGATGGGGCTGTTCGTCTGCGCCCTGGCGGCGCAGATCATCTTTACCGGGATCAAGGGGTATCTGCTGCCCTGAGCCGCCTCAGGCAGGCCCGGCGCGGCACGTCAAATCTGCAAGGAAAGAATCTGCTGCCGAGCGATCTTCTCCAATTGTTGCTCCACGGCACCGCGATGTGTCCCATCGAAGTTCTGTGTATTGAAACGCACCAGCTCGGCCTGGATGCGGGTCGCTTTACGCCTGCGATAGAGAAACCCCGTGGTCATCTGTTCGACATCGCAAGCTTCATGGTAAAGCACCAGGTCGACATACCCAGGTTTGCTTGGCGCGCACGGCAGCAACTGGAATACCCTGCGCTCCCTGGCGCGACGCTCGAAATTGAACAACGCCCAGTCGTTCTCGGCCAGCCCTCCCATGGCGAGGCCTATCACTGTCGAGTAGCGCTCACCGGCCGTGGCGTCGATACGGCGCAACGCTGCATCCACTACCCTGCCCCGATCGGGTTGCGGCCAAAGCTCCCGATCCGCCGTCCAGGCGTCCCAACCGTAGAACTGCAATTTCCTGCGGTAATAGCTGAACCAGTCGGTCACCAACCCCGCGTCGTAATCCATGCGGGTGGCATATTCAGCGCCCAACGCCGCCAGTTGCACCGCACTGCGCTGCTGCGCCGTGATGCCCGGCAGGAACGCCACCAGGCTGCTGCCCACCACCGCACCTCTGTTCTTGTCCATGCCTCACTTGCCTCCTCACGGCCCCGCCCAGCCACGGGCTGCGCTGGGCAGCCCGCGGCACGTAGGCCAGGAATCAGAATTCGTATTCAAGGACGTTCTGGGTACGCCGCTCACCCAGGCGGGTCTCCACATGCCCGCGCACACGGGCGTAGTGGTTGGTGTTGAAGGCCAGCAGGGCGGTGCCGGAGTAGTGATAGTTGTCGGTGCTTTTCCACTCGAAGGCCACGGTGTCCAGGTCGCGCGCCATGCCCTTGGTGCTGACGGCCGTCAGCAGCATCATCAGCTCGCCCTCCGCCGTCTCGAGGCAGGTGGTCAGGCCGATGGTGCCGCTCTGCCTTTGCGTGTAGTTGTGCTTGAAGATCTCCTGGGCTTCGGTGATGTTGCCCAGGCTCTCGATGGCCTGCATGGCGACGTTGCCCAGCGCCTCGGCGACCGGTCCGCCGAAGGCGGCCTGGCCGACGATCTTGATCGCCTTGAACGCCACGCTACCCAGCGTCAGGGATTGCGCGTCGGTCATCTCCCGCTCGTAGGTGCGACGCACGGTCAGCCAGCCCAGATCCTCCATCACCTTGAGGTTCTGCTTGTACCAGTTCTCGCTCTGGTCCTCGCTGTCGTACAGCCGCGAAGCCACCAGCGACGCGAACTGGTAGGAGTTCATCACATCGATGCGATTCTGCAGGCTCATGCCCGCGGCGAAGGTCATCAGCGACTGCTCGACGACGGCGGCGCTGTTGGTGTCGGTAATCAGCTTGGTGTTCATCATGCGAATCCTTGAGTCAGAACCCGGCGGGCGCCGGGTGAGACTCGAAGGCTATGCATGTCAGAAAGGGCCGTTCAGCAGGTCGGCCTTCCCCGCAGATCAGGCTTTCGCCGGGTACCAGCGCGGGGTGTACACCCACAGGCTGCCGTCGGCGCGGGGGAAGGTGCAGGTGGTTGAGGAGCCGACCAGGACCATGGTGCGCATGTCGACCATTTCCGGCGTCAACTCGCCCAGGGTGACCACCCGCAAGGTCTGCCCTGGCCGGCCGATATCGCGACCCAGCACCACCGGCGTCCGCGCCTCGCGATGCTGGCGCACCACTTCAAGGGCGCGCCCCAACTGGTGCGGACGGGCCTTGGAGATCGGATTGTAGAACGCCAGCACCAGGTCCGCCCGGGCGGCCAGGTCGAGGCGTTTTTCGATGATCGACCAAGGCTTGAGGTTGTCCGACAGCGACATCACGCAGAAGTCGTGCCCCAGGGGCGCGCCAGCCTGCGCGGCGGTGGCCAGCGAGGCCGACACGCCGGGCAGGATCTGCAGGTCGACACGTTGCCAGGCCAGATCGGCGGACTCGTGCAAGGCCTCCAGCACCGCGGCGGCCATGGCGAACACACCAGGGTCGCCCGACGACACCACCACCACTGAACGCCCCTGGGCCGCCAGCTCGAAGGCATGGCGGGCGCGCTGCATTTCTTCGCGGTTGTCGGTGCAGTGCAGCACCTGGTCATCACGGAACGGGCCGGCCATGCGCACATAGGTCTCGTAGCCGAGCACATCCTCGGCCCGCGCCAGCTCGGCCTTGACCGCTGGCACCATCAGTTCGGCGGCGCCCGGGCCCAGACCGATCACCGCCAGGCGGCCACGACGGCGTCCCACGCGCTCGATATCGACTGGCGCGGCGGCAACCGCAATGGCCAGGCCGGCCGCGGGCTCGACGCGCGCCTGTGGCAGTGCGTCGAGCAGCAGCTGCTCCAGGCTCGCCGCCGCCGGGGCAAAGCGCAATGCGACGTTCAGCGCCCGCGCGGCCTCGTGCAGGGCAGGCTCGGCCATGTCGGCCTCGCTCGCCAGCAGGCCGGCCAGCGCGGCGTCGGCGATGCCCGCCGCCTGCAAGGCGTCACGCACGCGCTGCGCGGGGTCGGCGATGCCGGCCGCCACGGCCACCACCACGCACCGCGAATGGATCAGCAGTTCGTCACGGCTGGCCGGGCGCGCGGCACAGCCCACGTGAATGGTGCGCCGGGCGTCATCACTGGCCGGCAGCTGCGCCTGGTCGAGCCATGGCGCGTCACCCTCGATGCGCACGGTTTCGCCGGCCAGCAGGTCAGAGACGAAGCGCTTGCCCTGCTCCAGGTCCGCCAGCGCATAGCCCGGCGGCGGGTCGAGCAGGCAGGTGCCGAAACGCAGCTCGCCGCTGGTGGTGATGGCCGGACTCACGCCCAGCGCCTCGGCGATTTCCCGGGCCATCAGGTTGACCCCGCCCAGGCCGCCGAGCAGCGGCACCACCGCGCTGCCGTCCTCGGCCACCGCCAGCACCGGTGGCTCGGCGCCCTTCTCGTCGAGCAGCGCCGCGAGGCTGCGGATGACGATGCCCGCCGCGCACAGCGCGATGATCGGCGTGCCCTGCCGGTACAACCCGCGCAGGGTGTCGCCGAATGAGGCGTAGAACTGCTCGGCCTGCGCCACGCGCCCCTGCAGGCCATGGATCACGGCCTGTGGATAGCGCTGCTGGATACGCTGCGCGGTGCCCAGGCTGCCCGGGCCGAGAATGACGATCGCCGGCGCGTTGCTCATCCCTGCCATTTTTCACCCGGCACGATGATCAGCGAAAAGTACGGCGAGGACTGCGGATCGACCTCGTCCAGCGGGACGATCTTCTGGTTGGCCATGGTCGCCCGCTCGACGTACAGCGCGCGCCCATCCAGGCCCAGCTCGCCCAGCACCTGGCGGACCTTGGGGAAGTTACGGCCCAGCTTCATGACCACCGCCGCGTCGGCATCGGCCAGTCGGCGCTTGAGCTCGTCATGGGGCAGCACGCCGGAGAGCACGGTGAGGGTCTGGTTGCGATACACCAACGGCGCGCCCAGTACCGAGGCGCCACCGAGCATCGAGCAGACGCCTGGAATCACCTGCGCTTCATAGCGCGAGGCCAGGCGGTCGTGCAGGTACATGTAGGAACCGTAGAAGAACGGGTCGCCTTCGCAGATCACCGCCACATCGCGCCCCGCATCCAGGTGTTCGGCCACCTGCACGCTCGCCTCGTCATAGAAGTCGCTGATCACCTGCTCGTAGGACAGCGGCGCCGGCAACGCCTCGGTGGTCAGCGGGTACACCAGCGGCAGCAGGGTCTGTTCGGTCTGCAAGTGCGTCTCGATGATGCCAAAGGCATTGCCACGCTTGCCCTTGGCGACGAAGTAGGCCACCACCGGCGCCTCGCGCAGCAGGCGCAGGGCCTTGACCGTGATCAGTTCGGGATCGCCCGGGCCCACGCCCAGGCCCAGTAGTCGTCCACGCGCGTGCATCACTCCACCTCCGTGGCCAGGGCGTTGACCGCGGCGGCGGCCATGGCGCTGCCACCCAATCGGCCCTGCATGATCACGAACGGCACGCCACGGCTGTCAGCGGCGAGCATGGCCTTGGACTCGGCAGCGCCGACGAAGCCGACCGGGAAACCGAGGATCAGCGCCGGCTTCGGCGCGCCGGCATCGAGCATCTCCAGCAGGTAGAACAGTGCAGTCGGCGCGTTGCCGATCACCACCACGCTGCCTTCCAGATGAGGCCGCCACAGCTCCAGGGCCACCGCCGAGCGGGTGTTGCCCTCGGCCTTGGCCAGGTCCGGCACGCCCGGGTCGCGCAGGGTGCAGATCACCGGGTTGTTCGCCGGCAGCCGGGCGCGGGTGATGCCTTCGGCGACCATGTGCGCATCACAGAGGATCGGCGCGCCTTTTGCCAGGGCTTCGCGCCCGGCAGTACCGGCACCTTCGGAGAACTGCAGGCCATCGATGGCCTCGACCATGCCGCAGGCATGGATCACGCGCACGGCGAGCTTTTCGAGATCGGCGGGGATTCGCTCGAGCCGGGCTTCCTCGCGGATGATGCGGAAGGAATTGCGATAGATCTCCTGACCATCGCGGATGTAGTCAATCATCAAGGTGCTCCGTCGGCAGGTCGAGCATGGCGCCTGCTTCTTCTGGGGTGAGGTTGGCTGCGCGCAGCCTGCCGAAGCCCGGCAGGCGCGCATCGCGCAAGTAAAGGTCGTAACGGCCCGGGGCACGGGCCAGCAGGGTGGCCGGGGCAACGTGGGCCACGGCGCAGGAACGTGGGCAGGCCGACAGGTGCACGCCGGCAGGCGCGCCCTGGTGCAAGCGGCTGGCCAGGATGAGGGCGTCGGCCTTGGTGTCGGCCTGGGCCTTGGCGCAGCCACGGGAGCCGGTGCAGGCGGTGACGCGCGCCAGTGGATGCTCGCCGTGGCAGAGCATGCCCAACGCCGTCAGTTGGTCGCGAGCGGTCTGCACCTGGTTCGGCGCGAGGGAGGTCAGCACCATGCTCTGCCAGGGGCTCAGGCGCAAGCTGCCATCGCCCCACTGTCGGGCGATACGGGCAGCACCGCGCAACATGGCGGGGGTAAGGCGCCCCAGTGGCGGCGCAACGCCCAGGGCCACGCCCTGGCACTGGGGCAACACGCCCAGCCAAGGGCTCGTCGCCGCCGGGCGCCGCCTGGCCAGCAGCGTGGCGTCACGCTGGATCGGCAGCCCTTCGAGCAAGCGCGCCAGCGGAACGACCTGGAGCAATTGGCGCATGCGCGACTGCTCGGGCGTCGCCAGGTCGAGGAAACGCTCCAGCACCGCACGCACCAGCGCCAGCCCCTGCTCCACCGGCACCGCACCCAGCGCCTGGCCATCCGACGGGCTGCCTGCGAGACCGAACCGCAGCCAGGTATGCCCTTCATGCCGCGTGGCGGACAACCACAGATCATGGGGGTGCTCGAGCATCGCCAGGCTCTCGCCGCCATCGAGCTGCACGGCGAACTTGGCCGACAGTTCATGAAAGCGCGGCGTGTTTTCCAACAGTTCGAGGACCTGCCCGGCCAAAGGCCGGGTGTCGAGCAGCATGCCTGGATCGAGCCCGGCCAGCGGGCTGAGCATCAGGTTGCGCACATCGTCGCCGGCCGCATCACGCGGGCCGAGGCCGGCCGCCAGCAGATGCCCGACCAGGCCTTGATGATCGGCGCCGATGCCGCGAATCTGCAGGTTGGCCCGGTTGGTGGCCTCGATCACGCCGCCGGCGAAGCGCTCGGCGGCCTCGGCCACCGCCTCGGCCTGGTCGGCCAGCAGCAGGCCGCCCGGCAGCTTGATCCGGCAGATGCCGCCGTCGCGCGCGGCGACGATGCGCCACAACCCCGGACAGGCCGAGGGACGGGGGGAAGCTTCGGGGGGCAGGGGCGGCGTCAAGAGGGCATCCGGCAATCGTGAAAGTGCGCTTCAGTGTAGAAGGCGCGGTATTATGCCTGCTTTGTCCGGCGGCATGAAAAGCCGGTGGTCGAACGTTCAATTTCGGGGCTGCTGCGCAGCCCTTTCGCGGCACAAGGCCGCTCCTACAGGGATGGCGTCGTACCTGTAGGAGCGGCCTTGCGCCACGAAAGGGGCACGCAGTGCCCCATCCGGTGTTGAAGAGGACACGATGGCCCCCTGGCTGACAGTAATAGGCATCGGCGAAGACGGTTTCAGCGGCCTGGGCAAACAGGCCCGCCGCGCCCTGCTGTCCGCCACCCGAATCATCGGGGCCCCACGCCAGCTGGCGCTGCTACCACGCTGCGTGACCGCCGAGCAGCTGCACTGGCCCAGCCCTTTCTCGCTGACCCCGGTCATGGCCCTGCGCGGCGAGCCGGTGTGCGTACTGGCCAGCGGCGACCCGATGTTCTACGGCGTCGGCGCCAGCCTGGCGCGCCAGCTGCCCGCCGAGGAACTGCAGGTGCTGTCGATGCCCTCCTCTTGCGCCCTCGCCGCCGCCCGCCTGGCCTGGCCGTTGCAGGACGTGCAGGTGGTCTCGGCGGTGGCCCGCCCGCTGGCCGCGCTCAATGCCCACCTGCACAGCGGCGTGCGCCTGCTGGTGCTGAGCAACGACGAGAGCAGCCCGGCGGCCATTGCCGCGCAGCTGCGCGAGCGTGGCTTCGGCCCCAGCCGTCTCCAGGTGTTCGAACACCTCGGCGGCCCGCAGGAGCGAATGCTGAGCGGCACCGCCGACAACTGGCCACACACCGACATCGCCACGCTCAACCTGGTCGCCATCCAGTGCCAGGCCTCGCCTGACACCCCGCGCCTGCCGCGAGTGGCCGGTCTGCCCGACAGCGCCTTCCGTCACGACGGCCAACTGACCAAGCGCGACGTACGAGCGATCACCCTGGCCCGCCTCGCCCCGCAACCCGGCGAGCTGCTGTGGGACGTGGGCGCCGGTTGCGGTTCCATCGGCATCGAGTGGATGCGCGCCCACCCCAGTTGCCGCACCCTGGCAGTCGAAGCCGACGAAGGCCGCCAGGGCTTCATCGAATACAACCGCGACACCCTCGGCGTACCCGGCCTGCAGCTAGTCTGCGGCAAGGCACCCGAAGCGTTGTCTGGGCTGGAGCGTCCGGATGCAATCTTCATCGGCGGCGGCGTCACCCGCGAAGGCGTGCTCGACCTGTGCTGGGAGCGCCTGCTGCCGGGCGGGCGCCTTGTTGCAAATGCCGTCACGCTGCAAAGCGAGGTCGCCCTGGCACAGTTTCGCGAGCAGCACGGCGGCGAACTGAGCCGCCTTCACATCGCCCATACTCAACCATTGGGCAGTTTCGACACCTGGCGCCAGGCCCTGCCAATCACCCTGCTCGACGTGGTGAAACCCCACGATGCGTGAAGAAACCCGCGAGCAGCCCGCTCCCCTGCGCAGCGGCCTGACCACCGGCAGCTGTGCCACCGCCACCAGCCTGGCCGCGGCACGCCTGCTGTTGACCGGCCAGCACAACGATGCGGTGGAGATCACCCTGCCCAAGGGCAAACAGGTGCAGATGCGCCTGGAGTTCTGCCATCTCAAGGGCGACGCCGCCGAGGCCGGTACCCTGAAGGATGCCGGCGACGACCCCGACGTCACCCACGGTGCCCTGCTCTACAGCCAGGTGCGCCTGCTCGCCGAGCCTGGCGTTCGCTTCGTCGCCGGCAGTGGCGTCGGCACCGTGACTCGCCCGGGGCTAGTGCTGGCGGTCGGTGAACCGGCCATCAACCCGGTCCCCCGCAAGATGATCAGCGACCACCTGCTGCAACTGGCCAGCGACTGTGGCTACAGGGGCGGCTTCGAGGTCACGGTCAACGTGCAGGGCGGCGAGCAGCTGGCCCTGAAGACCATGAACCCCCGCCTGGGCATCCTCGGCGGGCTGTCGATCCTGGGTACCAGCGGTATCGTCCGGCCGTTCTCCTGCTCGGCCTACATCGCCTCGATCCACCAAGGCATCGATGTCGCCCACACCAACGGCTACCCCCATATCGCTGCCTGCACCGGCAACGCCAGCGAAGACACCATGCGCCGGGTCTACAACCTGCCGGAGATCGCCCTGATCGAAATGGGCGACTTCGTCGGCGCCGTGCTCAAGCACTTGCGCAAGGTGCCGGTGCCGCGCCTCACGCTATGCGGTGGCTTCGGCAAGATCAGCAAGCTGGCGGCCGGCCACATGGACCTGCACAGCCGCCATTCGAGCATCGACCTGCCGCAGCTGGCGGGCTGGGCGGCGGCCATTGGCGCGGACCAGGCACTGCAACAGGCGATCATCGCCGCCAACACCAGCCAGCAGGCCCTCGCCCTCGCGCATGCCGCCGGCATCGCCCTGGGCGATGAGGTGTGCCGCCACGCCCTGGCCTTCGCCCGCAGCGTGGTGCCTGCCCTGGTGCAGGTGGAAGTGTTCGCCATCGACCGCCAGGGCGGCATCGTCGGCAAGGCAGGTGTGGCATGAATGGCCGCATCCTGCTGCTCGGCGGCGTCACCGAAGCCCTGGCCATCGCCCGACGACTCGGCCCACAGCATGTCTATAGCCTCGCTGGCATCGGCCGCATTCCCCAGGACCTCACCTGCCAGGTGCGGGTCGGCGGCTATGGCGGCGCCGAAGGCCTGGCCGAGTACCTTCACGATGCCGGCATCGACCTGCTGATCGACGCCACCCATCCCTATGCTGCGCAGATCAGCCGCAACGCGGCTCTCGCCGCACGCAGCGCCGGCATTCCCTGCTGGGCCCTGCGCCGCCCGGCGTGGCAGGCACAACCCGGCGATGACTGGCGCGAAGTCGAGGACTGGGCCGGGCTGATCGAGGCGCTGGCCCCGTTCGAGCGCCCCTTGTTCACCCTTGGTCGCGAGCCCCTGCAACACCTGGACGACATTCCACCACACCAGTTCTGGACCCTGCGCGCGCTCGAGGCGTGCCCTGCCAATGAACGCTGCGAGGTGATCGGTGCTCGCGGGCCCTTCCTCATCGACGATGAGCGTGCCCTGTTCGCACGTCGGCGGATCGACGTGCTGGTGAGCAAGAACAGCGGCAGCACAGCCACCGAGCCGAAACTGGAGGTGGCACGGGAGCGTGGGGTGCCGGTGCTGGTTCTAAAGCGGCCGCTGCTGCCGGAAGTGGATCGGGAGTTTCAAGATTCGGGTCTGCTGCTGGATGCGCTTGGCCTGCCTGAAGCCTGAACCGCACCACGTATATCCCGTTGACATATCCATCTGCGGAATTAAACTCCGGACATACATTTGCGCTTTCAAGGAGGCCCATCATGGACCAAGGTGCAGTCTTCAAAAGCAACCGCAGCCAGGCTATCCGCATGCCAAAAGCCCTCGCCCTTCCAGAAGACGTCACCCGCGTGGACATCGTCGCGGTCGGGCGCTCGCGCATCATCTCGCCCGCCGGCGAAGCCTGGGACAGCTGGTTCGAGGGTGACGACGTGAGTGCGGACTTCATGGCCTGCCGGGAACAGCCCGCCGACCAGGAGCGAGAAGGACTCTGATGCTCAGGTACATGCTCGATACCAACATCTGCATCTTCACCATCAAGAACAAGCCACAGGCCGTGCGTGACGCGTTCAACCGCCACCACGGCCAACTGGCCATGAGCACCATGACGTTGATGGAACTGATCTACGGCGCGGAGAAGTCCGCCGCACCGGAACGCAACCTTGCCATTGTCGAAGGCTTCGCCGCACGGCTCGAAGTGCTCGACTACGACATCCCAGCCGCTGCACACACCGCCCAGCTGCGTGCCGAACTGGCCAAGGCTGGCACACCGATCGGCCCCTATGACCAGATGATCGCCGGACATGCCAGGGCACGTGGCCTGGTACTGGTGACCAACAACCTGCGCGAGTTCCAACGTGTTCCCGGCTTGCGGGTGGAGGACTGGCTTACACCCTGCCCTTGAGCCAGCGATGGCCTGGTGCCACAGACCTGCCGTAAACTCACCCTCCCCCAACTGGAAGGCTCCACCCATATGGAAATGCAATGGTGGATCTGGCTCGTCTTCGGCGTGGCCCTGATCCTGCTGGAACTGGTCCTGCCCACGTTCTTCATTCTCTGGTTCGGCATCGGCGCCGTGCTGGTGTCGCTCATCTCGCTGCTCGCCCCGAGCCTGCAACTCGATATGCAAGGCCTGCTGTGGGTAGTGTTCTCGTCGCTCACCACCGTGCTCTGGTTCAAGGTGTTCCGCCGCAAGAAGCCGGATGTACGCTGGACCGCCGACAGCGTGATCGGCGAGGTCGGCCTGCTGACCACCAGCGTGTCGCAGTTCCAGAAAGGCCGCGTGCGCTTCCAGAAACCGATCCTCGGCAACGAGGAATGGACCTGCGTCGCCGACAACGACATCCCCGCCGGCGAGCGCGTGCGCCTGGCCGCCATCGAAGGCAACATCGCCCGGGTCACCCGGGCCTGAATCCGCACTAAAAGGAAGTTCGCAAGCATGACCAGCCTCATCGTCGTCGGCACCCTCGCCGCATTCGTCCTGATCACCGTGTTCAAGGGGGTGCGCATCGTGCCCCAGGGCGAGGAATGGATCGTCGAGCGCCTGGGCCGCTACCACAGCACCCTCAAGCCCGGCCTGAACATCGTCATCCCTTACATGGACGTGGTCGCCTACCGCCTGCCGACCAAGGACATCATCCTCGACGTGCAGCAGCAGGAGATCATCACCAAGGACAACGCGGTGATCGTCGCCAACGCCCTGTGCTTCGCCAAGGTGGTCGACCCGCAGAAGGCCTCGTACGGCGTGCAGAACTTCTCGTTCGCCGTCACCAGCCTGACCATGACCTCGCTGCGCGCCATCGTCGGCGCCATGGACCTGGACGAGGCGCTGTCCAGCCGCGAGCAGATCAAGGCACGCCTGCGCGAGGCGATGTCCGAGCAGACCGAAGACTGGGGCGTGACCGTGCGCTCGGTGGAGATCCAGGACATCAAGCCATCGCCGAGCATGCAGACCGCCATGGAGCGCCAGGCCGCCGCCGAGCGTGAGCGTAAAGCCGACGTGACCCGCGCCGAAGGCAACAAGCAGGCGGCGATTCTCGAGGCCGAGGCACGCCTGCAGGCGGCCAAGCTGGATGCCGAAGCCCAGGTCAACCTGGCCGAAGCCTCGGCGCGGGCGATCACCCTGGTCAAGGAGGCGGTGGGCAGCGAGACCGTGCCGGCCATGTACCTGCTGGGTGAGCGGTATATCGGGGCAATGGAGAACCTGGCGGCCAGCGACAATTCGAAAGTCGTGGTACTGCCGGCCGACCTGCAGGAGACCGTGCGCGGGCTGCTGGGGCGTGGCAAGGCCTGATAGCGCCGGGGGCGCTTTGCGCCCCTTTCGCGACACAAGGCCGCTCCCACAGGGAATCGCATCCTCCTGTGGAAGCGGCCTTGTGTCGCGACGGCAGCCCCAGGTGCGGCACTTCACCGCACCCCGGCATTTTTACCTATACTCCGCCGTACAATAGCCATCACGATTCCTGACCGGATCTCTCCATGCCCCCACGTCGGCACATCGCCTGGATAGCCTGCCTTGCAGTGCTGTTCAACCTGCTGGCCATGCCGCTGTCCTCCGCCGCGCCCAAGGGCCCGGCCGAGCAGCTGCTGTGGGGGGCTTTCTGCTCCAGCATGGCCGGCAAGGCCAAGGTCGATGTCCAGGGCCTGGCCAAGATCGACCTGGGCACGCAAAACGACGACAGCGCCAGCATGATGAACTGCTGGTGCTGCCTGGGCGCGGCGCCCTTGCTGGCCCTGCCTGGCTACCCGCCACAGTTGCACAACCCTCCCGCGCTCCCCGCAGGTCACCTGCCGCAACTTGCCGACTACCAACCCACGCCGCGCCAGCTCTGGCCCGCGCTCAATCCCCGTGCCTCTCCGCTGGCCTGAGTTCACTACGCTGTCTGCCTGAACCTCAACAGATCGGAGACTCACCCATGCTCAAGCAAGCCCTCGTCCTGGCCGCCCTGCTGCTGCCCACGGCTTTCGCCAACGCCCACGAGTACAGCGTCGGCGACCTGCACATCGCCCACCCTTGGTCGCTGGAGCTGCCGCCGAACGCGCCCAACGTCGCGGCCTACTTCGTCGTGCACAACAACGGCAAGGCCGATGACCGCCTGCTTTCGGTGGACACGCCGATCAGCACCGACGCCCAGCTGCACGAGCATGCGATGAGCGCCGCCGGCGCGATGAAGATGCAGCAGGTGCAGAGCGTGGTGGTGCCCGCCGGCAAAGACCTGTCCTTCGCCCCCAGCGCCTACCACGTGATGATCATGCAGCCCAAGGACCGCAGCCTGCTGACCGATGGCAAGCGCTTCCCGCTGATCCTGCACTTCGAGAAAGCCGGTGACGTCACCGTCGAGGTCGCCGTGCAGAAGCAGCCGCCCGCCGACCAGGCGACGCACGAGCACGCGCACTGATCCATAGCTGACTGGCGCTCGCCATGAGCCTGCCGCGCTACAGCTCCGTCCGCAGCACCCGCCCTGATCGCAGGCGCGTCGGTGGCGGCTGGCTGAGCCTGTTCGCCATGTGGATGATCTTCATCGGCCCGCTGGTTTCCCAGTCGATGCCGATGGAGCATCACGCCGGCATGTCCATGGACATGTCGATGGCCATGCCCATGGAGCACGGCCACGATCACCACCACGGCCAAGGCAACGACGGCCAGCTGCATGTGATGTGGGAGAAGTGCGGCTACTGCAGCCTGCTGTTCAACTGCCCCGCCCTGCCCCAGACCCTCAGCCCGCTCAGCGCGGGCAGCGCCACCCCAGCCGCCCACCTCACCGTCGCCACGCGCCAGGGCCATGCCCGGCAGGCTGTATTCCCCGGCGCCCGCAGCCGCGCGCCACCCCGTTCGATCGTCGCCTGAACACAGCACGCTAAACGCCCGAGGCCAGGAGGCTTCGCGCTGACTCATGACTGATCGACTGGAATCATTATGTCCGGCTGCACCCCTGTTTTTGCCCTTTCCCTGCGTGGCACCGTCGCCGTGCTCTGCGGCTCGCTGCTCGCGCCACTGGCCCTCGCCGCCGAAACCGGCCACGAAGGCCACGGTCACGACCCGGCCGAACTGAGCCCGACGGTGATCACCGCCATCGCCCCGAGCTCGCCGCTGACCGTGGTCACCAACCCCAAGGACCCACGCCAGCCCGTGCCCGCCAGCGACGGCGCCGACTACCTCAAGACCATCCCCGGCTTCTCGGCGATCCGCTCCGGTGGCACCAACGGTGACCCGGTGCTGCGCGGCATGTTCGGCTCGCGCCTGAACATCCTCACCAATGGCGGCGTGATGCTCGGCGCCTGCCCCAACCGCATGGACGCCCCTACCTCGTACATCTCGCCGGAAACCTACGACCGCCTCACCGTGATCAAAGGCCCGCAAAGCGTGATCTGGGGCCCGGGCGGCTCGGCCGGGACGATCCTGTTCGACCGCGAGCCGGAGAAGTTCGGCGAGCTGGGCAGCCGCGTGAACGCCAGCCTGCTGGCCGGCTCCAACGGCCGCTTCGACAAAGTGCTGGATGCCGCCGCCGGCAACCGCCTCGGCTACGTGCGCTTCGTCGGCAACCAGTCGCGCTCGGACGACTACGAGGACGGCAACGGCGACACCGTGCCCTCGCGCTGGGACAAGTGGAACGGCGACGTCGCCCTGGGCTGGACCCCAGACGCAGACACCCTGCTCGAACTCACCGCCGGCAAGGGCGACGGCGAAGCCCGTTACGCCGGGCGCGGCATGGACGGCTCGCAGTTCAAGCGCGAAAGCCTGGGGCTGCGCTTCGAGAAGTCCAACCTCGGCGAGGTGCTCGACAAGGTCGAGGCCCAGGTCTACTACAACTACGCCGACCACGTGATGGACAACTACAGCCTGCGCACCCCGTCGGGCAGCGGCATGATGGGCATGCCCATGGTCAGCAACGTCGACCGCCGCACCCTCGGCGCGCGGATCAAGGCCACCTGGCGCTGGGCCGACGTGCAGCTGATCAGCGGCATCGACGCGCAGACCAACGAACACCGCCAGCGCGGCGGCATGGGCATCGATGCGCACAAGGGCAAGCCCTGGACCAAGGACGCCGACTTCCACAACTACGGCGCCTTCGGCGAGCTGACCTGGTACGCCACCGGCGAGGATCGCCTGATCACCGGCGCACGCCTGGACCGCGCCTCGGCCCGCGACTTCCGCAAGGGCAGCGCCACCGAAGGCGATACCCGCGCCGACACCCTGCCCAGCGGCTTCGTGCGCTACGAGCATGACCTGGCGGCGATCCCGGCCACCACCTACATCGGCCTCGGCCACGCCCAGCGCTTCCCCGACTACTGGGAGCTGTTCTCGCCCAAGCTGGCCCCCGCAGGTTCGGTGAACGCCTTCGACGGCATCAAGCCGGAGAAGACCACCCAGCTCGACTTCGGCATCCAGTACCGCGACGAGCGCCTGGAGGCCTGGGCCTCGGGCTATGTCGGGCAGATCCGCGACTACATCCTGTTCGACTACCGCCCCGGCATGATGGGCATGCTCAGCTCCCAGGCGCAGAACATCGACGCCCGGGTCATGGGCGGCGAGCTGGGCGCGGCCTACAAGCTCACCGAGCGCTGGAAGGCCGATGCGACACTCGCCTACGCTTGGGGCAAGAACAGCAGCGATGGCAAGGCGCTGCCGCAGATGCCACCCTTGGAAAGCCGCCTGGGCCTGACCTACAGCCGCGACGCCTGGAGCGTCGGCACCCTGTGGCGGCTGGTGGCGGCGCAGAACCGCATCGCCCAGAACCAGGGCAACGTGGTCGGCAAGGACTACGAGAAGAGCGGCGGCTTCGGCGTGTTCTCGCTCAACGGCGCCTACAAGGTCAACAGCAACCTCAAGCTCAGCGCGGGCGTCGACAACCTGTTCGACAAGGCTTACGCCGAGCACCTGAACCTGGCCGGGAATGCCGGGTTCGGCTACCCGGCGGCGGACCCGCAACCGGTGAACGAGCCAGGCAGGACCTTCTGGACCAAGGTCGACATCAGCTTCTGACAATAACGAACGGGCGCGGGCCTGACCGCGCCCCACTCAGGTCCAAGGGAGGCTCCCGTGAGCAAACCAACCCCCTCGTTCTACAACCTGGCGTGGCGCTGGCACTTCTATGCCGGGCTGTTCGTCGCGCCGTTCATGATCCTGCTGGCGATCACCGGGATCATCTACCTATTCAAGCCTCAGCTCGATCCACTGATGTACCGCGAGCTGATGGTAGTCGAGGCCGGCCACCACCGGCAGAACGCCGACACGCTGCTGGCCGCTGTGCGCCAGGCTTATCCACAAGGGCACGTGGGCCAGTACCTGCCGCCGGTGAATGCCGAGCGCAGCGCGCAGTTCGTGGTGCATGACGCGGGCCGCGAGCTGAATGTCTTCGTCGACCCGTACAGCGGCAAAGTGCTGGGCGCGCAGGACGGCAAGCAGAATCTGCAGGCCATCGCCCGCGCCCTGCATGGCGAGCTGATGGTCGGCACGCTCGGCGACCGGCTGGTGGAACTGGCCGCCGGCTGGGGCATCGTCCTGGTGGTGTCCGGCCTTTATCTCTGGTGGCCACGCGGACGCAGCAGCGCGGGCGTGCTGTGGCCGCGCTTCAGCGCACGCGGCCGGGTGCTGTGGCGCGACCTGCACGCCGTCACCGGTTTCTGGGGTTCGGCCCTGCTGCTGCTGATGCTGCTCAGCGGCATGACCTGGACCGGGCTGTGGGGCAAACAGTACGCCGACCTGTGGAACCGCTTCCCGGCGGCCATGTGGAACGACGTGCCCAAGTCCGATAAAGAAGCGCGCGACCTCAACAGCGCGCATCGCCAGACCGTGCCCTGGGCCATGGAGAACACGCCGATGCCGGTGTCCGGCGCCCATGCCGAACATGCCGGGCACCACATGATGGACCAGGCACCCGCGGCACCGCAGGTGAGCCTGCAACAGGTCGAGGACGTAGCCAGCCTGCGCAAGGTCGAGCCGGGCTACAGCATCACCCTGCCGACCACTGCCGATGGTGTGTTCACCATCGCGGTGTTCGCCGACGATCCGCGCAACGACGCCACCCTGCATGTGGACCAGTACACCGGGAAGGTGCTGGCCGATGTGCGCTGGCAGGACTACAGCCCGGTGGCCCGCGCCACGGAGCTGGGAGTGATGCTGCACGAAGGGAAGATGTTCGGGCCGCTGAACCAGATCGTGATTTTGATCGTATGCCTGATGATCCTGCTGGGCTCGGTGAGCGGGCTGGTGATGTGGTGGAAGCGCAAGCCGGCCGGTGGGCTGGGCGTGCCGCCGCTGCGTCATGACCTGCCGCGCTGGAAGATGGCGGTGGGGGTGATGGTGGTGCTGGGGGTCGCCTTCCCGCTGGTGGGGATCTCGATGGTGGTGATGTGGGGGGTGGATAGCCTGGTGGTGAGACGCCGAGCCATGGTCCAGGCTTGAGATTGCCGGGGGCGCTTTGCGCCCCTTTCCGACCGGTCCGACGCCTCGGCAAGGCCGCTCCTACAGGGGATCGCGGTCGCCTGTAGGAGCGGCCTTGTGTCGCGAAAGGGCTGCGCAGCAGCCCAGGATCTGTGACGCATCCATTGACCACAGTCATGTCGAACAACGCGCTGCACCGCCAAGATCGTGCCGATCTGCCACACCCGCGATCGGAACGCGACGTGATAGCCTACCCGGCTTTCACTCACAAAAAGACTGACCCTCAATGGAATGCAGCCCATGACCCGGACCTCCCAGACACCCTCCGAAGAGCAGCACCTGCAACGCAACCTGACCAACCGCCACATCCAGCTCATCGCCATCGGCGGCGCCATCGGCACCGGCCTGTTCATGGGTTCGGGCAAGACCATCAGCCTGGCCGGCCCGTCGATCATCTTCGTCTACATGATCATCGGCTTCATGCTGTTCTTCGTCATGCGCGCCATGGGCGAGCTGCTGCTGTCGAACCTCAACTACAAGTCGTTCATCGATTTCTCCGCCGATCTGCTCGGCCCCTGGGCCGGCTACTTCACCGGCTGGACCTACTGGTTCTGCTGGGTGGTCACCGGCATCGCCGACGTGGTGGCGATCGCCGCCTACACACAATTCTGGTTCCCCGACCTGCCACAGTGGATACCGGCGCTGAGCTGCGTGGCCCTGTTGCTGTCGCTGAACCTGGTGACCGTGAAGCTGTTCGGCGAAATGGAATTCTGGTTCGCCCTGATCAAGATCATCGCCATCATGGGCCTGGTCGCCACCGGTCTGTACATGGTCATCACCGGCTTCCAGTCGCCGAGCGGGCACACCGCGACCCTGGCCAACCTGTGGAATGACGGTGGGATGTTCCCCAACGGCATGCTCGGCTTCTTCGCCGGCTTCCAGATCGCCGTGTTCGCCTTCGTCGGCATCGAGCTGGTGGGCACCACCGCCGCCGAGGCGAAGAACCCCGAGCGCACCCTGCCGCGGGCGATCAACTCGATCCCGATCCGCATCATCGTGTTCTACGTGCTGGCGCTGATCGCGATCATGGCGGTCACCCCTTGGCGCGACGTGGTGCCGGGCAAGAGCCCGTTCGTCGAGCTGTTCGTGCTGGCCGGCCTGCCGGCGGCGGCGAGCATCATCAACTTCGTGGTGCTGACCTCGGCGGCCTCGTCGGCCAACAGCGGGGTGTTCTCCACTAGCCGCATGCTGTTCGGCCTGGCCCAGGAGGGCGATGCACCCAAGGCGTTCGAGAAACTCTCACGCCGCGCGGTGCCGGCCAACGGCCTGTACTTCTCCTGCACCTGCCTGCTGCTGGGCGCGGTGCTGATCTACCTGGTACCCAACGTGATCGAAGCCTTCACCCTGGTGACGACGGTGTCGGCGGTGCTGTTCATGTTCGTGTGGACGCTGATCCTGCTGTCGTATCTGAGCTACCGCAAACAGCGTGCGGCGCTGCATGAGCAATCCACCTACAAGATGCCGGGTGGGCGCTTCATGTGCTACGTGTGCCTGGTGTTCTTCGCCGGCATCCTGGTGCTGCTGAGCCTGGAAGCGGATACGCGCTCGGCGCTGCTGGTGACGCCAATCTGGTTCGTGATTCTGGCGGTGACCTATCAGTTCGTGCGCAGCAAGCGCCAGCCACGTGCGGCGGTGCGTGAAGCATCTAACAACTGATCCGGCCAATGGGGCCGCTGCGCGGCCCTTTCGCGACACAAGGCCGCTCCTACAGGGGGAACGCGATCATCTGTAGGAGCGGCCTTGTGTCGCGAAAGGGCTGCGCAGCAGCCCCGGCGATTGTCAGCCTTGCTCCAAGCCTTCGAGCACCGCCTCGGCCAGCGCCAGACCTTTCTCCAGCGAGTTCTCCGTCGCCGTCAGCAAACTACGCAACGGCTCCTGCGCCTTTTCCAGCGCAGCGGCATTGGTCTCATACGCTGCTTTCAACGCCGCCACGGCACACACCAGCGCATCCTCGCTATCGACCCCGGCCTGCACCGAGAGCATCGGATCGTGGGCGTGATTGCAGGTGCCAAAGTGGGCACTGGCGGTGACGGGACGTGATTTGCGGGGGGTGAGGTTGACCAGCGATTCCTGGTTCATGGCTGCACCTCTCGATGAAAGGTGGCGATTTCAGCAAATGCGAACGGTGGATCTGGAACGATCTTCTTGAGCATGGTGCATCTCCTTGCGGCTCTCCGTAATGACGCTCCGCACCCACACGCCAATATGGGTGGACGGAGCCGTGCGGGTTGGCGTGCCGGACAGAGAGAGCCGGTGAGCCCGGAGGCTCCCACACACGGCTCCGCCCATAACGGGTGCAGCCATGCAGGACACTGCTAAAAGTGCCCGCTCTCTGTATCCGGGACGCCAATCCCGAACCGCAGAAACTACTGCGGTGCGGCACGGTACTCAAGTACCGCTTATGTGTCAAAAGTGTTCATCGCCCCCGGCCCCAATCCTGTGCAGGCCCGGCCTGCAAGCACCATCCTGGCCCCACCCCGCGCCCCGATTCGTCGCACAACCGCTCTATCACGCACATTCCATCACCCGGCACAGCCCTTGCAATCTCCGACCAGGCCAACACCCACCATCACATCGGAGTGAGCACATGAAGCGACGCAGTCTGATCAAGGCCTTCACCCTCAGCGCATCGATCGCCGCGATGGGCCTGAGCTGGAGCATCCAGGCCGCCGAGACCATCAAGGTCGGCATCCTGCATTCGCTGTCGGGGACCATGGCGATATCCGAGACCTCGCTCAAGGACATGGCGCTGATGACCATCGACCAGATCAACGCCAAGGGCGGGGTCAACGGCAAGCAGCTCGAGGCGGTGGTGGTGGACCCGGCGTCCAACTGGCCGCTGTTCGCCGAGAAGAGCCGCCAGCTGCTGACCCAGGACAAGGTGGCGGTGGTGTTCGGCTGCTGGACCTCGGTGTCGCGCAAATCCGTGCTGCCGGTGTTCGAGGAGCTCAACGGCCTGCTGTTCTACCCGGTGCAGTACGAGGGTGAAGAGATGTCGCCGAACGTGTTCTACACCGGTGCCGCGCCCAACCAGCAGGCGATCCCCGCCGTCGAGTACCTGATGAGCGAGGACGGCGGCGGCGCCAAGCGCTTCTTCCTGCTGGGCACCGACTATGTCTACCCGCGCACCACCAACAAGATCCTGCGCGCCTTCCTGCACAGCAAGGGCGTGGCCGACAAGGACATCGAGGAGGTGTACACGCCGTTCGGCCACAGCGATTACCAGACCATCGTCGCCAACATCAAGAAGTTCTCCGCCGGCGGCAGGACGGCGGTCATCTCCACGGTCAACGGCGACTCCAACGTGCCGTTCTACAAGGAGCTGGCCAACCAGGGCCTGAAGGCTACCGATGTGCCGGTGGTGGCGTTCTCGGTGGGCGAAGAGGAACTGCGCGGCATCGACACCAAGCCGCTGGTGGGTCACCTGGCGGCGTGGAACTACTTCGAGTCTGTGGATAACCCGGTGAACCAGAAGTTCGTCGCCGACTGGAAGGCCTATGCCAAGGCCAAGAACCTGCCAGGCGCCGACAAGGCGGTGACCAACGACCCGATGGAGGCCACCTACGTGGGCATTCACATGTGGGCGCAGGCGGCGCAGAAGGCTGGCAGCACCGATGTGGACAAGGTGCGCGAGGCGCTGGCCGGGCAGAGCTTCGAGGCGCCGTCGGGTTTCACCCTGACCATGGACAAGAGCAACCACCACCTGCACAAGCCGGTGATGATCGGCGAGATCCAGGATGACGGGCAGTTCAGTGTTGTGTGGGAGACCGAGCAGCCGTTGCGGGCGCAGCCTTGGAGTCCGTTCATTCCGGGGAATGACAAGCGGCCTGATTATGCGGTGAAAGGCAACTGAGTGACTGGGGGCCGCTTTGCGGCCCTTTCGCGACACAAGGCCGCTCCCACAGGTAGATCGCGTTCCAATGTGGGAGCGGCCTTGTGTCGCGATCGAGGGCGAAGCCCTCGCCTTACCCTGACTTCACAGGAATACCTAATGCTCAGATTCCTGCTCACGCTCTTGTTATTACTGCCCCTGGCCACCCAAGCCAGTGAAGGTGAATTCTTCCTCACCGCCAAGCCCGCCGAACAGGCACGCCTGCTCGAAACCTGGGCCGCGCAACCCGATGCCGCCCGCCTGGCGCTGCTGGAAAACCTGCGCCAGGGCCGCATCGCCGACAACGACAACCGCAAACTGCGCCTGAACAATCGCCTGCGCGGCCTGATCGACAACGCCCTGGCCAGCCACCAACTGTTCAGCGACCAGACCAACATCCGCCTGGCCGCCGCCCAGCAATTGCAGAAAACCGCGCAACCCGCGCAGATGGCCTTCCTCGACCGCCGCTTCGCCAGCGAACCGGACGCCGCCGTGCACGCCGCCCTCGGCCTGGCCCTGGCCAACCTGCAACTGGGCGCCAGCGAACCCGCGGTACGCCTGGCCGCCGTGCGCCTGCTCGGCGAAACCGGCGACCCGCTGGCCCGCACCCGCCTTGAAGCGCTGCTGCAACCCGATGCAGAAGCCGACCCGGGCGTGCGCACCGCTGCTGAAACCAGCCTGGCCCAGGTCAAGCGCAAGCTGCTGGTCGGCGAACTGCTCGGCCAGGCCTTCAGCGGCCTGTCGCTGGGCTCGATCCTGCTGCTGGCGGCGCTGGGCCTGGCGATCACCTTCGGCCTGCTGGGCGTGATCAACATGGCCCATGGCGAAATGCTGATGCTCGGCGCCTACAGCACCTACATGGTCCAGGTGCTGCTGCAGCGCTACGCCCCCGGCGCCATCGAGTTCTACCCGCTGATCGCCCTGCCGGTGGCCTTCGCCGTCAGCGCGGGCGTCGGCATGGCGCTGGAGCGCACGGTGATCCGTCACCTCTACGGCCGACCGCTGGAAACCCTGCTGGCCACCTGGGGCATCAGCCTGATCCTGATCCAGGCCGTGCGGTTGATCTTCGGCGCGCAGAACGTCGAGGTGAGCAACCCGGCCTGGCTGTCCGGTGGCATCCAGGTGCTGCCCAACCTGGTGCTGCCCTACAACCGCCTGGTGATCATCGGCTTCGCCCTGGCGGTGGTGCTGCTCACCTGGCTGCTGCTCAACCGCACGCGGCTGGGCCTGAACGTGCGCGCGGTCACCCAGAACCGCAACATGGCGGCTTGCTGTGGGGTATCCACTGGCCGCGTCGACATGCTCGCCTTCGGCCTCGGCTCCGGTATCGCCGGGCTCGGTGGCGTGGCCCTGAGCCAGGTCGGCAACGTCGGGCCGGACCTGGGCCAGAGCTACATCATCGACTCGTTCCTGGTGGTGGTGCTCGGCGGCGTCGGCCAGCTGGCTGGCAGCCTGTGGGCGGCCTTCGGGCTGGGTATCGCCAACAAACTGCTGGAGCCGCAGATCGGTGCGGTGCTGGGCAAGATCCTCATCCTTGCGCTGATCATTCTGTTCATCCAGAAGCGCCCGCAAGGCCTGTTCGCCCTCAAGGGACGGGTAATCGACTGATGAACCAGCCATTGATTGTCACTGCCTCGCGCAAGGCCGGCACCCAGGTGTCGCTGGCCGTCGGCGCCGTTGTCGTCCTGGTGCTGCTGGCCCTGCCGTTGCTGTCGCTGCTGCCCGACGGACACACGCTGCAGGTCTCGGCCTACACCCTGACTCTGGTCGGCAAGATCCTCTGCTACGCCATCGTCGCCCTGGCCCTGGACCTGGTCTGGGGCTATGCCGGGCTGCTGTCGCTGGGCCACGGCCTGTTCTTCGCCCTGGGTGGCTACGCCATGGGCATGTACCTGATGCGCCAGGCGGCCGGCGACGGGCTGCCGGGGTTCATGACCTTCCTGTCGTGGAGCGAGCTGCCCTGGTACTGGGCCGGCACCCAGCACTTCGCCTGGGCGCTGTGCCTGGTGGTGCTCGCACCGGGCTTGCTGGCGCTGGCGTTCGGTTTCTTCGCCTTCCGCTCGCGGATCAAGGGCGTGTACTTCTCGATCATGACCCAGGCGCTGACCTTCGCCGGCATGCTGCTGTTCTTTCGCAACGAGACCGGCTTTGGCGGCAACAACGGCTTCACCAGCTTTCGCACCATCCTCGGCTTCGACATCGCCGCCCAGGGCACCCGGGCCGTGCTGTTCCTGCTCACGGTCGGCCTGCTGCTGGCCAGCCTGTACCTGTGCTGGCGCCTGACCCAGAGCAAGTTCGGTCGCCTGCTCACCGCCGTGCGCGATGCGGAGAACCGCCTGATGTTCTGTGGCTACGACCCGCGTGGTTTCAAGCTGCTGGTATGGGTGCTCAGCGCCGTGCTGTGCGGCCTGGCCGGGGCGCTGTACGTGCCGCAGGTAGGCATCATCAACCCCAGCGAGATGTCGCCGACCAATTCCATCGAGGCCGCCGTGTGGGTGGCCCTGGGCGGGCGCGGCACGCTGATCGGCCCGCTGCTCGGCGCCGGCCTGGTCAATGGCATGAAGAGCTGGTTCACCGTCGCGTTCCCGGAATACTGGCTGTTCTTCCTCGGCGCGCTGTTCATTCTGGTGACCCTGTACCTGCCCAAGGGCGTGGTCGGCCTTGTGAAGAAAAGGAGACAGCCATGAGAGGCGTGCCCCCGGCGCATCCGGAATTCATGCTGGAACCGGTGTTCGACCAGATCGGCAGCGGTCGTGAAGCCATCGGCCTGGGCCGGCGCCGCGAGGCCGGGCTCGACACCCGCCACGGCACGGTGCTGAGCCTGGAGGGCATCAGCGTCAGCTTCGATGGCTTCAAGGCGCTCAACGACCTGAACCTGTACATCGGCGTCGGCGAGCTGCGCTGCATCATCGGCCCCAACGGCGCCGGCAAGACCACGATGATGGACGTGATCACCGGCAAGACCCGCCCCGACACGGGCAGCGCATTCTTCGGCGACACCCTCGACCTGACCCGCATGAGCGAGTGCCAGATCGCCCAGGCCGGCATTGGGCGCAAGTTCCAGAAGCCCACGGTGTTCGAGGCGCTGACAGTGTTCGAGAACCTCGAGCTGGCGCTCAAGGCCGACAAGTCGGTGTGGGCCAGCCTGTTCGCGCGGTTGTCCGGCGAGCAGCGCCAGCGCATCGAAGAGGTGCTGGCCACCCTGCGCCTGCTGCCCCTGGCCCAGCGCCAGGCGGGGTTGCTGTCCCATGGCCAGAAGCAGTTCCTGGAGATCGGCATGCTGCTGGTGCAGGAGCCGCGCCTGCTGTTGCTCGACGAACCGGTGGCAGGGATGACCGATGCCGAGACCGAGTTCACCGCCGAGCTGTTCCGTTCGTTGGCGGGCAAGCATTCGCTGATGGTGGTGGAACATGACATGGGCTTCGTCGGCAGCATTGCCGACCATGTGACGGTGTTGCATCAGGGGAGTGTGCTGGCGGAGGGGTCGCTGGAACAGGTGCAGACGGATGAGCGGGTGGTCGAGGTGTACCTAGGCCGCTGAATCTCTGGGCCTGCTGCGCAGCCCTCTCGCGACACAAGGCCGCAGTCCTGTAGGAGCGGCCTTGTGTCGCGAAAGGGCCGCAAGGCGGCCCCAATAGCCAAAATGCAAACACTCCAGGAACCGCACATGCTGAAAATCGACACCCTGCACCAGTACTACGGCGGCAGCCACATCCTGCGCGGCCTGTCCTTCGAGGCGAAGGTCGGCGAAGTCACCTGCCTGCTGGGCCGCAACGGCGTGGGCAAGACCACCCTGCTGCGCTGCCTGATGGGCCTGCTGCCGGCCCGCGAGGGCCGCGTGGAGTGGGAAGGCAAGCCGATCACCACGCTCAAGCCCCAACAGCGGGTCCAGGCCGGCATCGCCTACGTGCCGCAGGGCCGCGAGATCTTCCCGCGCCTGACCGTCGAGGAAAACCTGCTGATGGGCCTGTCACGCTTCCCCGCCCGCGAGGCGCGGGAAGTCCCGGCCTTCATCTACGAACTGTTCCCGGTGCTGGAGCAGATGAAACAACGCCGTGGCGGCGACCTCTCGGGCGGCCAGCAGCAACAGCTGGCCATCGGCCGCGCGCTGGCCAGCCGCCCGCGCCTGCTGATCCTCGACGAGCCCACCGAAGGCATCCAGCCCTCGGTGATCAAGGAGATCGGCGCGGTGATCCGCAAGCTGGCCGACCGTGGCGACATGGCCATCCTGCTGGTGGAGCAGTTCTACGACTTCGCCGAGGAACTGGCCGACCAATACCTGGTCATGGCCCGCGGCGAAATCGTCCAGCGCGGCCGGGGCGAAAACATGCAGGCCGAAGGTGTGCGCGGCCTGGTTACCATTTAATCTGCAACCACTTCCCTTGCGAGACGCTGTCATGAGTTACCAGATCCGCGACGCCCTGACCGACGACGTGCCGGGCATCCTCGACATCTACAACGACGCCGTGGCCAACACCACGGCGATCTGGAACGAAACCCCGGTGGACCTGGCCAATCGCCTGGCCTGGTTCGAGGCCCGCGCGCAGCAGGGCTATCCGATCCTGGTAGCGGTGGATGACAGTGGCGTGCTGGGCTATGCCTCGTTCGGTGACTGGCGGCCGTTCGAAGGTTTTCGGCATACCGTCGAGCATTCGGTCTATATCCGTGGCGACCAGCGCGGCAAGGGCCTGGGTCCCGTCCTGATGGAGGCGCTGATCGAACGGGCTCGCGGCTGCGACAAGCACGTGATGGTCGCCGCCATCGAGAGTGGCAATGCAGCGTCGATCCGCCTGCACGAACGGCTGGGCTTCAGCATCACCGGACAGATGCCGCAGGTGGGGGTGAAGTTCGGCCGCTGGCTGGACCTGACCTTCATGCAGCTTTACCTGGACGACAATACCCTTCCCCCTTCAAGGACCTGAAGCCCATGAACAGCGCCCAACTGCACCGCGTGACCCACGAAGGCCTGGCGTACTACCGCGACGGCCTGGTGGCCCTTTTGCTCGATGCGGTGCGCCAGGGCGCTTCGGTGGGGTTTCTTGCCGAAATCGATGAACAGCAAGCCAAGGCTTACTTCGATGAGGTGAAGGCAAAGCTGGCCAGTGGCGAGCAACTGCTCTGGGTCATTGCCCTGGGGCAGGAGGTGCTGGGCAGCGTGCAGTTGGGGCTGTGCCTGAAGCCCAACGGGCTGAACCGCGGCGAGGTGCAGAAGCTGCTGGTGCACAGCGATGCGCGGCGGCGTGGGCTGGGGCAGCAGTTGATGGGGGCGCTGGAGGCCGAGGCGCGGCGGATCGGGCGGGGGATGCTGTTTCTCGATACCGAGGCCGGGTCCGAAGCCGAGGCGTTCTATCGGGCGCAGGGGTACAGCAAGGCGGGGGAGATTCCGGATTATGCCTGCGGCCCGGACGGGGTTTATCGGGCGACGGCGTTGTACTTCAAAGTCATCGCGAAAGTCTCGTGAAGCTGGGGGCGCCTTGCGCCCCTTTCGCGACACAAGGCCGCTCCTACAGACGACCGCGATCCCTTGTAGGAGCGGCCTTGTGTCGCGAAAGGGCTGCGCAGCAGCCCCAGATTCTCACAGGTCATACCCGTCACATCTGGGTAAACCTACCCAACCGCTGCTTCAACATGCTGTTCTCGCTGCGCAACTGCTGCACCTCTTCCAGCAATTCCAACGCCAGCGCCACCCCTTCCCACTCCAGCTCCAGCTCCTGATGCAGCTTCACCGCGCGCTTCAACGTCACCGGCGCGCGATCATCGAACACCCATTCCTCCGGCGTTCGCCCCGAAGGTTCAACGATGCCGTGCTCGACGATCTCGATCACCCAGTCGGCCGATACATCGGCCTCCTGGCAAAGGGTACGCATGTCCAGTTGAACGATCAGGGTGCTGCTCATGATCACTTACTCCATTGAGTCCTCGGATTGAACGCGGCTTTCTCGGAGAGCTGGGTCCACAATGCGCGAACTGCGTCATCGGATTGGGTGGGCATGACCACCTTGAGCTGGGCATACAGGTCGCCGCGCTCGCCCTGCTTGTTCAAAAGGCCCATGCCCTTGACCCGCAGGCGCTGGCCGCTCTGGCTGTCGGGGCGGATGGTCAGGTTGATCTTGCCGGTCAGGGTCGGCACCGCCACCTTGGCGCCGAGCGCCGCTTCCCACGGCGCCAGCGGCACGGTGATGATCAGGTCATGACCTTCGACATCGAACAGCGGGTGCGGTGCCATGCGAATGGTCAGGAACAGGTCGCCATTGGCGCCGCCACCGACACCCGGCGCACCCTGGCCCTTGAGGCGGATGCGCTCGCCGTCGGTCACTCCGGCGGGGATCTTCACGTTCAGGGTCTTGGTGGTGAACCCGGTGCGCTGCCCGGCGCCGTTGGTCTGCGGCACCTGGAAGCTGATCTGCTTGGATTCCTTGTTCAGGGTCTCTTCGAGGAAGACCGCCAGTTCCAGTTCCACGTCCTGCCCTCGCCTGCCGGCACTGCGTTGCTGCCGGCCACCGCCGCCACCGAAGGGGTTGCCGCCCCGGGCGCCGAAGATCGAGCTGAAGAAATCGGAAAAATCGCCGCCCTCGAAGCCGCCGCCACTGCCGCCGCGCGACTCCCAGCCAGGCGGCGCCTGGAACGGCCGGCCATGCTGGCCGCCGTACTTGCGGATCTCGTCGTACTCGGCGCGCTTGTCCTTGTCGCCGAGCACTTCGTAGGCCTCGTTGGCCTCCTTGAACTTGTCCTCGGCGTCACGCTCCTTGCTGACGTCGGGGTGATACTTGCGCGCGAGCTTGCGGTACGCGGCCTTGATCGCCTTCTCGTCCGCGCTCGCCTCGACGCCGAGTATCTTGTAATAGTCTTTGAAGTCCATCTATGGATCACCGATGTGAATGTACGTATTGCTACTGAAGATTGGGGTCAAGCATAGCCTTTCAAGGTTCATCCGGGGTTGCGCTATCGCAGACGACCGGTCTTGATTTAGCCGCAGACTCGCATAAACTGCGCGGCCGTTTTGCCTCCGGAAGCTCTCCCTCATGTCTGACGTATCCCCGGCCCGCGCCCTCGGCATCGACTTCGGCACCTCCAACTCCACGGTCGGCTGGCACCGCCCGGGCGTCGAATCGCTGATCGCCCTGGAAGACGGCAAGATCACCCTGCCGTCGGTGGTCTTCTTCAACATCGAGGAGCGTCGACCGGTGTATGGCCGCCTGGCCCTGCACGAATACCTGGAAGGCTACGAAGGCCGCCTGATGCGCTCGCTCAAGAGCCTGCTGGGCTCCAAGCTGATCAAGCACGACACCAGCGTGCTGGGCAGCGCCCTGCCGTTCAAGGACCTGCTGGGCATGTTCATCGGCGAGCTGAAAAAGCGTGCCGAAGCCGATGCCGGTCGTGACTTCGACCAAGTGGTGCTGGGCCGCCCGGTGTTCTTCGTCGACGAAGACCCGGCCGCCGACCAGGAGGCCGAGGACACCCTGGCCGAGGTTGCGCGCAAGATCGGCTTCAAGGACGTGTCGTTCCAGTACGAGCCGATCGCCGCGGCGTTCGACTACGAGTCGGGCATCAGCCGTGAAGAGCTGGTGCTGATCGTCGATATCGGCGGCGGTACCTCGGACTTCACCCTGATCCGCCTGTCGCCCGAGCGCCATCTGGTGGACGAGCGCCAGGACGACATCCTCGCCACCGGCGGCGTGCACATCGGCGGAACCGACTTCGACAAGCAGTTGAGCCTGCAGGGCGTGATGCCGCTGTTCGGCTACGGCAGCCGGATGAAGAGCGGTGCGCTGATGCCCACCAGCTACCACCTCAACCTGGCCACCTGGCACACCATCAACGCCCTGTACGCGCAGAAATCGCAGCTGGCCCTGGGCAACATGCGCTACGACATCGAGGACACCCTCGGCATCGACCGCCTGTTCAACCTGATCGAGCAGCGCGCCGGGCACTGGCTGGCGATGGAAGTGGAGGCCAGCAAGATCGAGCTGACCGACCGCGACAGCCGCCGCATCGACCTGGGCCGGGTCGAGCCGGCCCTGGCCGCCGAGCTGACCCGGGCGCTGTTCGAGGACGCCATCGACGGGTTGCTGCAGCGGGTGCGCGGCAGCGTCACCGAGCTGCTGGCCAAGGCTGGCGTCAGCGAGGGGCAGGTGGACACGGTGTTCTTCACCGGTGGTTCCAGCGGTATCCCGGCGCTGCGCAACAGCGTGGCGGCGATGCTGCCCAATGCGCGGCATGTGGAAGGCAACATCTTCGGCAGCATCGGCAGCGGGCTGGCGATCGAAGCGCGCAAGCGCTACGGCGCCGCCTGAACAATCCCGGGGCCGCCTTGCGGCCCTTTCGCGACACAAGGCCGCTCCCACAGAAGATGTGGGAGCGGCCTTGTGTCGCGAAAGGGCCCCAGCAATCTGTCAGACCAACTCCGCCCGCTTCAACTCACTCTTCAGGTAGGCGTAATAGATCGGCCCCGCCACCACCCCCGGCAACCCGAACGCCGCCTCGAACACCAGCATCGCCAGCAACAGCTCCCAGGCCTTGGCACTGATCTGCCCGCCGACGATCCGCGCGTTGAGGAAATACTCGACCTTGTGGATGACGATCAGGTACCCCAGCGCCGCCGCCGCCACCCAGATCGACAGCGACAAGCCGACAATGGTGATCAGGGTGTTGGACATCAGATTGCCGATCACCGGCAGCAGCCCAAGCAGGAACGTCAGCACGATCAGCGTCTTGGTCAGCGGCAGGTGCACGCCGAACAGTGGCAGCACCACGGCGAGAAAGATGCCGGTGAACACGGTGTTGAGCAGCGAGATCTTGATCTGCGCGAAGACGATGTTGCGAAACGCCTGCACCAGCAGGCTCAGGCGCTCGAACAGCGCCGCGGCCAGGGGCTTGCGCCGGGACAGGTCGGGCAGGCGCTGCAAGGCGACGATGGCGCCGAGGATCATGCCGATCAGCAGCGTCACGAACATGTGCGCCATGCCTTTGCCGACCAGTTGCAGATCGCTCAGGTGGCTCTTGATCCAGTCGCCGATGGCCACCTTGAACTCGGCGGCGCTGGCCGGCAGGTAGGCTTCGATGAACGGCGGCAGCTGGCCACGGGCGCGCTCGACCAGGCCCATGAACTTGTCCAGCGAAGCGCCGGGGTTCTCGGCTTCGTGCAGCAGGAAGCTGAAGGCGCCGGCGATCAGCAGCGTGAGCGTGCTCACCACCAGCGTGCCCAGCAGGGCCACCGCCAGCCAGCGCGCGCGCTGCCCGGCAATCAGCGGCTGCAGCCTGGGGGTGAGCATGTTGACCAGCTCGTAAACCAGCAGGCCGGCCAGCAGGCTCGGCAACAGCTTCAGGGGCAGCGCCAGCAGCAGGCCGGCCATGACGATGACCCAGCTGGCGAGGGTGATCTGGCGAGGGGTGAAGGTCATACGGCCTCAACGGCAGACAGCGGAAGGACCCGCAGTCTGCCAGCGTTCACGGCAGAGGCATAGGCACAGGTCATTTCTTCTTCAGGCAGTCGCTCATGAAGGCCTTGCGCTCGTCGCCCTTGAGGGTCTTGGCGGTGGCGTCGGCGTTGCAGGTCTTCATCTTCTCCTGCTGCGTCTGGGGCACATCCTTCTTCAGGCAGGTGCTCATGAACGCCTTGCGCTCGTCACCCTTGAGGGCCTTGGCGGTGGCGTCGGCGTTGCAGGTTTTCATCTTTTCCTGTTGCGCGGTGGCGGCGAATCCTTGCCCGGCGATCAACATGCCCAACACCAGCAGAGGTACGTGCAGCAGCTTCATGGAGTGGTCTCCTTGTTTGCGCGCCCGATGCGCGCTCGTCGAGCACAGTGTAGACAAGATTTCTTACATCTCCGTGCGCGCCCGGCGCCGGTACTGTTCCGGCGTGCAGTGGGCCTGACGCTGGAACATGGCGATGAAGGCCGAGGCGCTGCTGTAGCCAAGGTCGAAGGCAATCGCCTGGATCGATGTGCCCGCTTCGAGCGCTTCGATCGCCCGCAGAAAGCGCAGGCGCAGGCGCCATTCGCCGAAACTCATCCCCAGCTCGCGCAGGAACTGCCGGGCCAGGGTGCGTTCGCTGACATGCACCTGCGCCGCCCAGTGGGCGAGGGGGCGGTTGTCGCCTGGCTCGCCATGCAGCGCCTCGAGGACCTGGCGCAGGCTGTCGCTGCGGGCGAACGGCAGGTAGCAGGTCTGGGTCGGCGCCAGGTGCAGCTGGTCGACCAGCACCTGGACCAGGCGCTGGTCGCGCTCGTCCTGGGCGATGTGCAGGTCGCGGTGGGCGAAGTCGCCGAGGATGGCCTTGAGGATGTCGCTGATCACCAGACTGCAGGGTTGCGCCGGCAGTTCGGCGCACAGGCTGCGCTCGAGGTAGACCGAGCGGTAGACGATGGCCTGGGGGTTGTAGCAGCCATGCTCGGTGTCCGGCGGTACCCAGACGGCGTAGTGCGGGGGCGAGATGAAACGCTGGCCCTCGACGTCCAGGTGCATCAGGCCGTGGGCGGCGTAGTTGAGCTGGCCCCAGGGGTGACGGTGCGGGGCGCTGTGGGTGTCGGCGCCGAATTCGTCGTAGCGGAAGTACACCGGCGCGGGAAGCTGGTTGAACTGCGGGATGTCGAGGTACTTGCGGGTCATGCTGTCTGCTTCGCGGGGTGGGTTGTCTGGATTGGAGTATAGAGTTTCAGACAGACAGCCGATAATACCGGTCAATCAGGGCCTGCTGCGCAGGCCTTTCGCGGGCAAGCCCGCTCTCACAGGCTCGGCGCCATCCCTGTGGGGGCGGGCTTGCCCGCGAAAGGCGGTAAAGCGGCCCCAGTCTGTCACTTTGAGTACCCGTTGCATGAACTACCTCTTCCCCCTCCTCGCCATCTTCATCTGGGCCGGCAACACGGTGGTCACCAAGCTGTCCGCCGATGCCATCTTCCCCGCCGAGATCGGCTTCTATCGCTGGCTGCTGGCCGGTCTGCTGTTCACCCCGTTCCTGCTGCCGCAGGTCTGGCGCAACCGCGCGGCGATCCGCCCACACCTGGGCAAGGTCTTCGTGCTGGGCGTACTGGGCATGGCCATCTACCAGAGCCTGGCGTACTTCGCCGCCGGCATCACCAGCGCCACCAACATGGGCATCATTCTCTCGCTGATGCCGTTGATGGCCCTGGCGCTGTCCATCGCCTGGCTCGGCCAACGCCTGAGCTATGGCGCGCTGCTGGGCGCGCTGGTGTCGTTCGTCGGCGTGCTGGAGGTGGTCTCGGCCGGCCAGCCCGCCACGTTGCTGCACCACGGCCTGAACGGCGGCGACCTGATGATGCTGGTGGCGACCTTCGCCTACGCGCTGTACAGCTTCCTGCTGAAGAAATGGCAACTGCGCCTGCCGCCGTTGCAACTGCTGTACCTGCAGGTGCTGGTGGCAATCCTGGTGCTGCTGCCGCTGTTCCTGCTGTCAGCGAAAACCGGCTTGAACGCCGGGAACATCGGCCTGGTGCTGTATGCCTGCGTGCTGGCCTCGATGGTCGCGCCGCTGGTGTGGATGCAGGCCGTGCACCGCCTGGGGCCGAGCCGCACCACGCTGTTCTTCAACCTGCTGCCGGTGGTCACGGCGGTGATCGCTGCGGTGGTGCTGGATGAGCAGCTGGCCAGTTATCACCTGGTTGGCGGCCTTCTGACACTGGTCGGCGTGCTGCTGGCTGAACGTTGGACCAAGCCGGTAAGGCGTTGACCGCCGGGGAGCGCTGCGCGCTCCTTTCGCGACACAAGGCCGCTCCCACAGGTCAAGCACATGACTCAAGGACAGCACTGCTCCTGTGGGAGCGGCCTTGTGTCGCGAAAGGGCTGCAAAGCAGCCCCAAGGCTCGTCACAGCCCCGCAGCCTTGAGCCGGGCGGCATGCTCGGCGAACAGCCGCACCGGTTCAGCCCCCTTGCCCACCGCGCCCAGCGACTGGTTGACGATATCCAGGTGATCGAGCGGATAGTCATCACCGATCACCTGACCCAGGTGCGAACTGAAGCGCCCGACCATGCCGTCGCATTGCCCCTTCTCCCTGACAAAGCTGCGGGCAAACAGCCGGCAAAATCGGTTGCTGCCATCGAATCGGTTCAGGCCCTGGTCGGTGCGCCCCGGTTGCAGGGTTCCGGACCAGGAGTAATAGCGCACCCCGTTCACTTCCGGCGGCCCCTCGCCACCCCAGACCTCGGGCAACCCCTGTGGATAAGCCTGGTTGAACAGTGCCACCCCGGCACTGGTCAGCGACTGGTGCGAAGCGTGCACGTCGATCGGCAGCGGATCGCGGCGCCAGCCGGTCTCCAGCCAACCCAGCACCACAGCGAAGCCATGCAGCACGGCCTTGAGGATGCGCCCCCGAGGCGAGTCGCCAGGTGCCGTGCGTTCGAGATGATCGGCCAGCTCCGAGCCATGGTTGGGGCCGGCCACCGACGTCACCGAAGCCACCCGGTCAGGCCGCTTCGCCGCCGCATAGCGGGCGCTGAGCGCGCCCTGGCTATGGCCGATCAGGTTGACCTTCTCGGCTCCGGTGCGCTGACAGATCTCTTCGATGATCAACAGCAACTGCTCGCCCCGCACCTCGCTGGAATGCAACGGCGAAACCTGCACCGGGAACACCTGGGCGCCGCCCCGGCGCAACGCCGGAACGATACCGAACCAGTAGGGATACAGCAGCGCCCGCACGAAACCGAGCATGCCCGGCACCAGCACCAGTGGATAACGCGTGGCCAGTTCCTGACTCATCACCCCTGCCCTCTTCCGTGGACGACCGGCCAACACTACAGCGCCGCCGACGACATTCGCAATCGAACTCCCGGCGCGCCGTGCGGTTCCAAGCAGAACAGACCCTGAGCAAGGAGCGGGACCATGTACAAGCAGACCCTGGCCATCCTTCTGGCAAGCGCCACCCTCGCCGCCTGTGGCAGTCGCCCGGAAAACCCGGTGGACTACGTCACCTACCGCGACGAACCGCTGGTCAAGCAGGTGGAACATGGCATGACCATGCAGAAAGTCATCGCCATCGGTGGCCGTCCGTCGAATGCCGTCGACCTGCCCCACGGCGGCACCTGCAACGACTACATCCTCAACCGCGACGGCCACCAGCAGCCCTACTACGTGCGTTTCGACGCCACCGGCCATGTCGACGCCAAGGGTTTCAAGACCTGCAAGCAGCGCCAGGAAGACAGTGATGCCGTGCCCGGCGCATGACCCCCATGATCCTTTCGGAGATGAACATGAGCGTTGAACTGACCGATGTTAAGACCCTGCGCGAACGCGCCCGCCAGCACGTCGAGCAAGGCGCGGTGACCGAGGGTTACCATGCCGACCGCGAGAAGATCCTGCGCCTGCTCAACGAGTCGCTGGCCACCGAGCTGGTCTGCACCCTGCGCTACAAGCGGCACTACTTCATGGCCAGCGGCATCAAGGCCAGCGTCGCCGCCGAAGAGTTCCTCGAGCACGCCACCCAGGAAGCCGAGCACGCCGACAAGCTGGCCGAGCGCATCGTGCAGCTGGGCGGCGAGCCGGACTTCAACCCGGACAACCTGAGCAAGAACTCCCACGCCCAGTACGTGGCGGGCAGTTCGCTGAAGGAGATGGTGCTGGAAGACCTGGTGGCCGAGCGTATCGCCATCGACAGCTACCGCGAGATCATCCAGTACATCGGTGACAAGGACCCGACCACGCGGCGCATCTTCGAGGACATCCTGGCCCAGGAGGAAGAGCACGCGGACGACATGTCGGATCTGCTGCAAGGGCTTTGACGGTATCCCCCGCGACCCCGCCCGGCGACGTGGTCGCGGGGCGGGCCTCCCTGGCCATCAATCGCGCAACGCCGCGAACGCCTGCCACATTTCCTGGGCGAATACCTGCGGTTGCTCGAACGCCGCGAAATGCCCGCCCCGGTCGACCTCGTTCCAGTAGAACAGCTCGGCATACGCCGCCTGTGCCCAGGCCTTGGGCGGCTGGAAGGTCTCGCCGGGAAACACGGTGGCGGCCATCGGCACCTGAATGCGCTCGGATGACGCGCGCACCGCCGAGAAGAAGCCACGGTCGCGAATGGTCCTGCCCACCCCCTCCCAATACAGCCGCGCGCTGGAGGCGCCGGTACCGGTGAACCAGTACAGCGAGATGTCATCGAGCATCTGGTCATGGCTCAACGCATCTTCCGGCCGCCCCTGGTTGTCGGTCCACTCCCAGAATTTCTCGTACATCCACATGGCCAGCGCCAGCGGTGAATCGTTCAGCGCATAACCGATGGTCTGCGGACGCGTGTTCATCTGGTCGGCATAGCCGGACATCTGGTCCAGGTAGTGCTCCACATCCGCCAGGGCGCGCAGTTCCGCGGCACTGGGTTGCTCCGGAGTCTGCTCGGGCACCACCAGCAACAGGTTCACGTGGGCCGCCAGCAGACCCTGCGGGCGTTGGCTGGCCAAGGCGTGCGTGATCGCCGAACCCCAATCGCCACCCTGGGCCACCCACCGCGAATAACCGAGCCTGTCGTTCATCAGTACTGCCCAGGCGCGGGCAATGCGCTGCGGATTCCAGCCCAGCTCGGTGGGCTTTTCCGAGAAGCCATAGCCGGGGATCGACGGAACCACGACATGGAAGGCGTCCTCGGCCCGCCCGCCAAAGCGGGTGGGATGGGTCAGGCGCTCGATGACATCCAGGAACTCCACCACCGAGCCCGGCCAGCCATGGGTCAGCAGGATCGGCAGCGCCTCGGCATGCGGCGAGCGGGCGTGGATGAAGTGAATGGCGACACCGTCGATCTCGCTGTGGAACTGCTCGAAACGGTTGATGCGCGCCTCGAAACGGCGCCAGTCATAGCGGTGCAGCCAATGCTCGACCAGAGCCTTGGCGGCCTCCAACGGCACGCCCTGTGACCAGTCGTCGACCAGTTCGGGGTCAGGCCAGCGGATCAGGCGCAGGCGCTGGTGCAGGTCGTCGATGGCAGGGCCTGTGGCGCATGGCGTTGGTGGAGTACGAGCGGCCTGCCTTCGAGCGCCAGATCGATGCCTTTCTCACGGCGCTGGGGCTGTAGCCGGTCGCATATCGAGACCCGACTACCGCTCAGCCTTTGCTCTTCACCGCCGCCGGAGCCTTGCCCGACCTCATCTGCTGCAGCAACGGCGTGCACTGGTTCGGTACATCCCCGCTGCTCGGCGCGATCAGCGCCAGCAGCCCCGCCGCCGGCCCCGCCACCACGCCCAACGCGACCATGCCCGCGCCCCGCAGTGCCAGCGGCACTGCCTGCACGCCGGCGCTCGGCTTGGCAAACGGCCCGCGCACGTACAGTGGCGAACGCAGCGAGAACAGGCGCAGCCCCTTGGATTCGGGGCTGATCTTCAGGTCCAGCTGCTCGCTGGCGAAGTTGGCCGTGCCATTGATATGGATGATCGCGTTCTCCGTGTCGAAGACGAACAGGCGGGTGGTGGCCAGGCCCTGCTTGACGCCGACATCGGCCGCCGCGCAGTTGATCTTCACCTCTTCGTCGCCGAACAGCTTGCCGATCACGTAGTTGCCCACGTTGAGCCCGGCGATCTCCATCAGACCGCGACTGATCGCGCCGTCGTTGACCAGCAGGCGCAGGTCGCCGTCGGCTGTGCCCAGCAGCGCCGCCACCGAGTTGCCCCTGCCGCTGATGTCGGCGTCGCCGTTGAGTTCGCCGAAGCTGGTCTGCATGGGCGCGAAACCGGGAAACAGCTGCTTGAGCTTGAAGCCACGGGCGGTCAACTGGGCACGGCCCTGCATCGGCGTGCTGCGCCCGTCCAGGCGGATATTGGCGTCGAGGTTGCCACCGGCCACGCCGAAACGCAGGGGTTGCAGGCGCAGCAGGCCGTCTTCGAGGATCACATGGGCAGAGAGATCGTTGAACGGTAGTTTCTCGCTATGCACGATGCGCTTGCCGGCGAAGGTCACGTCAGCGTCCATGGCCCGCCAGCGTTCGGTACGAAACGCCTCGACCGGCAGCACCTTGTCGGCCGGTTGCTTGCTGGCGCCGCCCCGGGCCTTCTGCTCGCTGTTGGAATCGGCGCCGATCAGAGGTGCCAGGTCCTTGAACAACAGCTGGTTGGACACCAGGTTGCCCGACAATCTGGGCCGGGGCTGGCTGGCGACGAAGGCCAGGTCGCCGTGGATATCGCTGTCGCCGATCTTGCCGTTGAAGCCCTCGTAGCGAAAGTGCGCGCCCTGGGGGTCATGCAGGTTGGCGCTCAGGCGGCCATCGGTGGCGTAGGCCGGCGTGTCGGGCAGGGTCACGCCGGTCAGCGGATAGAGATTGCCCAGACTGCTGCCGGAGAGTTTCAGACGCAGGTCGAGGGCCCCCAGGTTGCGCGGATCGGTCAGGGTGCCGGCGAGGGCCACATGGGTATCGCCGAGGCGCACATCGGCCTGCAGTGGGAACGGCTGGCTGGCGTCCTGCAACGCCAGCAGGCCACCGATCTTGCCGGTACCGGTCACCGACAGGCCCTTGTAACGACCCTGGGCCTTGAGGCCGAACGCGTAGTCCTGGGCCTTGCCGGCCTTCTCGGCGCGGGCCTTGCCGACGATGTCGCTGAACGGTACCGGCTTGCCCAGCGGATCGATCTGCACCTTCATGCTGGTTTTCAGGGTCTGGTCGTCGAAGCTGACGTTGCCTTGATCGAAACCTATGGCGCCGATGTCCAGCACCCATGACGAAGGGGCTTCGTTGTCGTCCTTGGGCCCGAAGTCGAATTCCCAGTTGGCCCGGCCATCGGCCAGGCGGGTGAGACTGGCGGTGGGTTTGACCAGGTCGATACGGGGGATGCTGATGCGCTGGACGATCAACGGCAGCGGCGCCAGGCGCAAGTCCACACGTTCCAGGCCGACCATGCGCGGCTCCTTGAGCCAGTCGGGGTTGCCCAGGGTGAGGTCTTCGGCGGTGAAGTGCGGCCAGGGCACGAACGCGCGCCAGCCACCTTCCTCAGGTTCGGTGCGCCAGTGCACGGCGAGGTTGCCATTGATCGCGAAGGGGCGGTGCAGGGCTTCGGATACTTTCTCGTTGAGCAGCGGCTTGACGCGGTTCCAGTCGAAGGTGGCGATCACCACCACCAGGATCGCCAGCAGGGTGGCGAGGGTGGCGAAGGTCCAGATGAGGATTCTGGCGGGTCGCGTCATTGCGTGATTCTCCTGACTGCGTGGCGACGATGGCACTCAGTATGTCGGACTGATGAAACGTCGCCGGGTTTAATCCGGACGGCATGATAGCGAAGTTTTTCCTGTCGCCTTTCTCAGCTTTTCGTCGAGCAGCCAGCAGGTGTTACCGGGGGAGCAACGTGCCACTATTTCGGCGAATCCCCTGTAAACACTGATCCAGAGCAGCCGCAACCCAGTATCAATTGCATCGATTGTTACCATTATCCTGATGAACTTCTCTCTGGAGTTACCGGGCGTAGCATTGGCTCCGTAACCACTTTCCAGCCCCCGAGAGGAGCACCGAATCATGAAACGCCATCTGCTGCTGAGCCTGACCCTGTCCGTACTGGCTGCCAACGCCTTCGCCCTGCCGGCCGAAGACCAGCACCTGACCGCCGAATCGCGCTCCAGCGCCGCAACCGTCAGCCAGCCGCTGAAGACCTTGGCAGAAGGTGGCGCCGAGCGTCTGCAGGAACGCGCCGGCCGCGTCGCCGAGGGCGGCTCCGATCGTCTGATCGAACGCAACAACCGCGTCGCCGAAGGTGGCTCCGATCGTCTGATCGAACGCAACAACCGCGTCGCCGAAGGTGGCTCCGACCGCCTGATCGAACGCAACAACCGCGTCGCCGAAGGTGGCTCCGATCGCCTGATCGAGCGCAACAACCGCGTCGCCGAAGGTGGCTCCGATCGTCTGAACGAACGCAACAACCGTGTAGCCGAGGGTGGCTCGGATCGTCTGGTCGAAATCAGCCGCGTGAGCTGATCGCCATGGCCACGTACAACAACCCTCCCCACTGCGCCTGCTCCCCTCCAAAGCCCGATCACTGTTGATCGGGCTTTTTCTTTTCTCCCCCCTGTTATTTCTGCCAGTTTCGGCTGCCCTGACCTGTTGGTAGCGTTGCCTAGTCCCGGTCGCTTGTTCAGCCCTAGCGAAACCCGCGTGCCTTACCGGAGCCAATGACTGCAATTGAGCATCAAGCGCACCCAGTGCCAGGAGGCATCGTGAACCGGATTGCATTTCTTCCTTCCCAGCAACCCTACGACTGGCTCACCAGCGATCTCGTGACCCTCATCGCCCGCCCTGCCGAAAGTGCCGAGGCAGCCAGGCACAAGCTGGCGCAGCTGCTGGCTCGACCAGAGCTCAGCGGCGATACCCTGCTGAACGACCTTCCGCGCCTGCTCGACCTGCATCGCGTCAGCGCGATGCATGACGTCGCGCTGGCATCGATGCTGAGCATCCACTTCAACTTGTGCATGGGCACGATCAAGAGCCAGGGCAGCGACAGTGCCTATGTCGGGCATCTGTATGCGCAATTGAACGAGGGCAAGGCCATCGGCGTGTTCCTGGCGACCGAGCTGGGCTATGGCAACAACCTGTTTTCCCTGGAAAGCGAAGCCCACTACAGCCCCGACACGCAGACGTTCGTCCTGACCTCGCCCACCACCCGCTCCTTCAAGTTCATGCCCAATACCACCGCCGGTGGCCTCGGGAAGATTGCCGTGGTCATGGCAAGGCTGCTGTGCAACGGGTGCAATCACGGCGTGTTTCCATTTCTGCTGCCGTTGCACGACCACGAGGGCATTCGCCCGGGCGTGCGTATCAGCCCTCTGGGAGAGAAACCTGGATACCACCTGGACAATGCGATCACCTCGTTCCACAACGTGGTCCTGCCCTTTGACGCATTGCTGCAAAAGGGCATCGCCCGCTTCACGCGAGCAGGCGACTTCGACTCGCTGGGTCGAAGCAGGAGCCAGCGCTTTCTGCTGTCGATGGACCGCGTACAAGCCGGCAAGATGTGCATGGCGGCGTTTTCCCTGGCAGGAACCGAAGCCGCACTGCGGATCAATCTGCGCTACTCGCAGGACCGTCGCAGTTTTGGCGTTCGCGGCTCGCAGCGGCTGCTGGATTACCCGACCTACCGCAACCCGCTGATCTGCGATATCGCCTCGACACACGTCCACAACGCCTGGCTCGACCACTTCGTCGCCCATTTCGGAGACGACGCCATGGCCGTGATGCGACGCGAACAGCTCAATGAACTGGCGATGCTCAAGGCATCGAGCACCTGGAACAATCAACGCGTGCTGGTGCGCATCAGGGAACGATGCGGTGCCCAGGGCCTGTTTTCGGTCAACAGGATCATCGGTTACTTCCAGGCGAACAATGGCGCGATCACCGCCGAGGGCGACAACCTGGTCATCATGCTCAAGGCCGCCAGGTTCTTCTTCGGCATCGGGCACAGCCAGCAGGTATCCACCTCGCTGCCTGGCAGTATCGAATCGCTGCTCGCGCCCCTGAATCGGTGCATCTGCGCGCTGCATGATTCGCACAAGCAGGCAGCGGACTCACCCTCGCATGCAGAGCACCTGCTACTGTCGGCCAGCTTGCTGGGCATCCGCCTGGCGGCATTGCGCTTCACCGAGCAACGGTTCGACCGGGTGCAACTGGCGATGCTGGAGCTGTATCTGCTGGATCAGCTGGAGCACCACTGCGCCACCCTGGTTGGCACGGGCGCGGCCACCCCGGCTCAGGCCCAGGGGTGGCTGAGCCACAGGCGGGCGCTGCTGGACGAATACGGTGAACGGATCCTGGAAATGGCACAGCGGTCCATTCCCGACCGGCTGATGCCACAGACCCCCATCTCCTCGGGCGACTACATCGATCACTTTGCGCGCCAGCATCTTCGATAGCGCTCGGCCGACTCGTCACGGGTTTTGACTTTTTCCGGTGAGCCAATAAAGTGCTGGGTTCCACCCCGATACGATGTGTGCCCATGCTGCCGCGCGCCGAACAGAAGCTACAGACCCGCCAGGCCCTGCTGGATGCCGCCTGCCTGCTCATGGAGAGCGGCCGTGGTTTCGGCAGCATCAGCCTGCGCGAGGTGGCCAAGGCCGCCGGCATCGTGCCCACGGGTTTCTATCGCCACTTCCCCGACCTGGATGCCCTGGGCCTGGCGCTGGTCGCCGAGGTCGACACCACCTTCCGCCAGACCATCCGCCTGGTGCGCCACAACGAGTTCGAGCTGGGCGGCATCACCGACGCCTCGGTGCGCATCTTCCTCGACGTGGTCGCCGCGCACCGGGCGCAGTTCCTGTTCCTCGCCCGCGAGCAGTACGGCGGCTCGCAACCGGTGCGCCAGGCCATCGCCCGGCTGCGTCTGGACATCAGCAGCGACCTGGCGACGGACCTTGCGCGCATGCCGCGCTGGCAGCACCTGGACGGCGCGGCCCTGGCGGTGATGGCCGACCTGGTGGTGAAGACCGTGTTCGCCACCCTGCCCGAACTGATCGACAGCCCGGAGCCTGGTCATCCACAGCTGCTGACAGCGCAAGAGAAGATCACCCAGCAGCTGCGCTTCATCTTCGTCGGCGCACGGCATTGGCAGGGGCTGGGCAATCCGGGTTAGCCACGGCGGCCTCTTCGCGGGCGCAAGCTGACGACACCGTCAGTTCTGCTACCATGGCGCCCTGCCCGACCGTCACGAGCGCCACCATGTCCGACCCCCGCCCCGCATTGACCCGTTTCCGCCAGCATTTCGCCGAGTGCATCGTGCCGCTGTGGCAAGGTCCAGGCTGGAACGCCGACATGGCCCTGCCCTACGAGGCGCTCGACATCCAGCACCGCCCGCTGCCAGTGCAGCGCTACCGGGCCATGGCCTGCGCTCGCCAGCTGTACCTGTTCAGCAGCCGCATCGAGCAACCGGGCGCGGCCGAGCGAGCAGCCGCGCTGTTCCGCTCGCTGCAGAAGCACTTCCACGACGCCGAACACGGCGGCTGGTTCTACAGCATCGATGCCGAAGGCAAGCCGCTGGACCGGCGCAAGGACCTCTACACCCACGCCTTCATCGTCTTCGCCTGCGCCCACTACTGGGGCAAGGTGGGCGACGGGTTGGTGGAAGCCACGCTCAATGGCGCGCTCGAAGTCGTTGCCGGGCAGTTCGCCCGGGACGATGGCCTGTACGAGGCCAGCCTTGGCGAAGACTGGTCGCAGCTGGGCAGCGGCCCGCTGCAGAACCCGCAGATGCACCTGGCCGAGGCGTTCCTGCAGGTGCTGGCCGTGCGCGAGGACGACGATGTGCGCCATGCGCTGCTGCAGCTGTGCGATGCGCTGCAGGCGCAGTTCATCGAGCCGACCCATGGGTTGATGCTGGAAAAGCCGCGCGGGGCTGTGGATAACTGGTTCGAGCCGGGGCACCAGTTCGAATGGTTCTACCTGCTCGACACCTCGCCGCTGCTGCGCGGGAGTGACCTTCACAGCTCCATCAGCCGTGCCTTCGAATATGCCGAACAGTGCGGGGTGAAGGATTCGGCGGTGCTGGCGATGCTGGATGTCGACGGCCAGGTGCTCGATGCGACCCAGCGGATCTGGGCGCAGGCGGAGTATCTGCGGGCGCTGGCGCTACGACAGGGGAGCGAGGCGAAGCTGCTGGAGCAGTTGCAGGCGCTGCAGTCGCGATTCCTGCATGCGGGCGGCTGGCATGAATGCCGCGATGGCAGTGGCGCGGTCAGCCGGCATGACATGCCCTCGACGACCCCTTATCACCTGGCGACCTGCCTGGAAGGCTTGCCACGCCAAGTCTGACGCATTCACGGGTAAACCCGCTCCCACAGACATGCGAGGCCTGTAGGAGCGGGTTTACCCGCGAATGGGCCGCAAAGCGGCCCCCATCACATGATTCAGCCTTTGGCCGACCGATCGATCGAGAATCCCGCCCAGTCCTGGCTCACCGGCATCAGCTCGAGGCTGTTGATGTTGATGTGCGCCGGCTGGTTGAGGATCCAGAAGATGGTCTCGGCGATATCCTGCGGCTGGATCGGCTCGGCGCCCGCATAGGTGGCGTCATACTTGGCCTGATCACCACCGAAGCGCACCAGCGAGAACTCGCTCTCGCACAGCCCTGGCTCGATGTTGCTCACCCGCACACCGGTCCCCCGCAGATCGCAGCGCAGGCTCAGCGAGAACTGGCCGACGAAGGCCTTGGTGCCGCCATACACATTGGCGCCCGGGTACGGATAGTTGCCCGCCACCGACCCGACATTGAGGATCGACGCCCCGCGCCCATGGGCGATCAGCCGCGGCAGCAGCAGGCGCGTGGTGTACATCAGCCCTTTGATGTTGGTGTCGACCATGGTTTCCCAGTCGTCCAGGCTGCAGTTCTGCGCGGCATCCACGCCCAGCGCGAGCCCCGCGTTGTTGACCAGGCCCTGCAGCTTGTCGAAGGTCGGTGGCAGGCTGGCGATGGCAGCCTCCATCGCCTGGCGATCACGCACATCGACCACCAGGCCATGCACTTCGGTCTTGGTCGCCAGTTCCTTGCACAGCGCATCCAGGCGCTCCTTGCGCCGCCCGGTGAGCACCAGTTTCCAGCCGGCGTCGGCGAAACGGCGGGCGGTGGCCTCACCGAAGCCGGAAGTCGCGCCAGTGATGAATACGGTGGATGTCATGCTCTTCTCCTTAGCGGTGGATTGTCGTCGACAGGCCTCGCAGCATGCCCGGCGCAGGGTTCGACGACAACCGTCTCGACAGCTGATCAAAAAACGTACGAAGCCGCCAAACCCCCATGATAGAAGGCTCTGGCCAGGCTATGCGCACCTTATCCACAAGCCTTTCCCCATGGATTGGGGGCAACTCGTCGGGTCAGGGGAACCATTGAGGCTGTGGACATCTGCCCATGATGGCGCAACGCTTTCAATCATGCCGCTTGCGGCGGTCTGTCCAAGGTTTTTGCACAGAGTTATCCACAGACTGCCTATTACTGTGGAGCCTTCCAGGAGACTTGGAAAAACCCTGTGGAATCATCGCTGAACAGCGTCTGATCAAAAAACGAGCAAAGTCATGAAGGCTAGGGAATACACGGGATACAGCCAGGTGCCACCATGTTTTCCACAGGCGGTTCCACATAATCCGTGGAAAGTTTTCAACCTGTGGAAACAAGGGCTTGCAGTGGGGTTGTGGAGTGTTTCAAGAAAGATATGCGACAAGTTGTCCACATTCGTTGCAAAGGGGCTGGGGCTGCCTTGCAGCCCTTTCGCCGGCAAGCCGGCTCCCACAGGGATATTGCATGCCCTGCTCTTGTGGAGCCGGCTTGCCGGCGAAAGGGCCGCGCTGTGGCCCCCGCCACTGTTCAGTGCCCGCCCAGGTAGGCGTTGCGCACCTCCTCGTTGACCAACAGCTCCTGCCCGGTCCCGGTCATGCGGATCTGCCCGTTGACCATCACATAGGCCCGGTCCGACAGCTTCAGCGCATGGTTGGCGTTCTGCTCGACGAGGAAGATGGTCATCCCGGTCTGCGCCAGTTCGCGCAGGGTGGAGAAGATCTGCTTGACCACGATCGGTGCCAGCCCCAGGGACGGCTCGTCGAGCAGCAACAGCTTGGGCCGACTCATCAGCGCCCGGGCGATGGCAAGCATCTGCTGCTCGCCGCCGGACATGGTCATGGCGCGCTGGTTGCGCCGCTCCTTCAACCGCGGGAACAGCTCGAACATGCGCTGCATGTCCTCACCGGCATGCTTGTCGCCGATCGGGATGGTGCCCATCATCAGGTTTTCCTCGACGGTCATGTCGGGGAACACCCGACGACCTTCCGGGGACTGGGCGATGCCGTTGGAGGCGATGTAGTGCGACGACTTGCGGGTGATGTCGGTGCCGCGGTAGACGATCTGCCCGGAAGCCGCCCGCGGCTGCCCGAAGATCGACATCAGCAGCGTCGACTTGCCCGCGCCGTTGGCGCCGATCAGGCTCACCGTCTCGCCTTCGTCGATGTGCATCGAGACTTTCTTCAGGGCCTGGATCGGCCCGTAGAACACGTCCAGGTCCTTCAGTTCGAGAATGGGTGCACTCATGTCAGTTCCTCTTCGTCGGCACCCAGGTAGGCGGCGATCACCGTCGGGTTGTGGCGGATCTCCTGCGGCGCGCCCTCGGCGATCACGTTGCCGTGGTCGAGCACCACGATATGGTCGGAGATGCTCATGACCATGCCCATGTCGTGCTCGATCAGCACCACGGTGATGTCGTGCTCGTCACGCAGCACGCGGATCATCCGGCTCAGCGCCTCGGTCTCCTGCGGGTTGAGGCCGGCCGCCGGTTCGTCCAGGCAGATGATCTTCGGCCGCGTGCACATGGCCCGGGCGATCTCCAGGCGGCGCTGCTGGCCGTAGGACAGTTCGCCGGCCAGACGGTTGGCGCAATCGACCAGGTCGACCACCTCCAGCCAGTAGAACGCATGGTCGAGGGCGTCGCTTTCGGCCTTGCGGTAGCCAGGGGTGTTGAGCACCCCGGCCAGCAGGTTGCGGTTGACCCACATGTGCTGGGCCACCAGCAGGTTCTCCACCACCGACATTTCCTTGAACAGGCGGATGTTCTGGAAGGTGCGTGCCAGCCCCGCGCGGTTGACCAGGTGGGTACCGCCGAACATCTTGTAGTACAGCCGGTTGGCGAAACGGGCCGGGGACACGAAGTCCGCTGCCTGGAAACGCTCGCCGAGCAGCTGGATGACGTTGGTGTGACTGCCGCGCACGTTCAGCTCGATGCGCCCGCCACTGGCCTTGTAGAAACCGGTGAGGCAGTTGAACACGGTGGTCTTGCCCGCGCCGTTGGGGCCGATCAGGGCGAAGATCTGGTTGCGCCTCACCTTGAGGCTGACATCGCTGAGCGCCTTGATGCCACCGAACTGCATCATCAGGTTGTCGACCGACAGAATGATTTCGTCGCTCATGGCGCCACTCCTTTACGCGGGACCACGCCGGTACGGCTGATACGGATCAGCCCCCGCGGCCGCCAGATCATCATCAGCACCATCAGCACGCCGAACAGCAGCACTCGGTATTCGGAGAAGCTGCGCAGCAGCTCCGGCGCCACGGTCAGCACGAAGGCCGCGATCACCACGCCGACGGTAGAGCCCATGCCGCCCAGCACCACGATCGCCAGGATCAGCGCCGACTCGAAGAAGGTGAACGACGAAGGGTTGACGAACCCCTGGTAAGTGGCGAAGAACACCCCCGCCAGGCCAGCGGTGGAGGCGCCCAGGGTGAAAGCCGAGAGCTTGACCAGCACGTGGTTCAGCCCCATGGAACGGCAGGCGATCTCGTCTTCGCGCAGGGCTTCCCAGGCGCGGCCCACCGGCATGCGGGTCAGCCGGTGCTTGATGTACAGCACCGCCAGCACCACCAGGAACAGCACTGCGTAGATGAACACGAACTTCAGGTTGGCGTTGTATTCAAAGCCGAAGAACTCGTGGATCGGCACGCCGCCGTCCTTGGCCCGACGCCCGAACTCCAGGCCCAGGAAGGTCGGCGACGGCGCCGGCATGCCGTTCGGGCCACCGGTGAACGACAGCCAGTTGTTCAACACCAGGCGAATGATTTCACCGAAGCCGAGGGTGACGATGGCCAGGTAGTCCCCGTGCATCCGCAACACCGGAAACCCAAGGATGCATCCAGCCAGCGCCGCGGCGATGGCTGCCAGCGGCAGCACGCTCCAGAAACCCAGGCCCAGGTACTGGTAGCCCAGCGCCAGGCCATAGGCGCCGATGGCATAGAACGCCACGTAGCCCAGGTCGAGCAGACCGGCCAGGCCGACCACGATGTTCAGGCCCAGCCCCAGCAGCACGTAGATCAGGCCGAGGATGACCACGGTCAGCAGGTACTTGTTGGCGAAGATCGGGAACACGATGGCGATGACGATCAGCGCCGGGATGATGTAGCGCAGCCGCGACTTGTAGTCCGGCGCCAGCACATGCACGCCCGAGCCACCGCTGTCGAAGCCCTGGAGTATGCGCTGGCCGGTGGGCGTCTGCAGGAACAGGCTGAGGATGAAGCGCCCGAGCATCACCCCGCCGACCAGCCAGGCGACGCGTTTGGGCTCGGCATTGAAGCTGTAGCCGTCGAGCACCACGCCGACGACCGGGCCAAAGACGATGAGGGCCAGCAGGCCGGCGACCAGGGTCTCCAGCAGGCTGCGTTTGAGATCGAAACCCCTGGCAGGGGCAATGGAGGCAGTATTGGCAGCGGACATGTTCACACCTTAGCCACGAGCGGGCGACCCAGCAGGCCTTGGGGACGGAAGATGAGGATCAGCACCAGCAGCGAGAAGCTGAACACGTCCTTGTAGTCGGAGTTGATCAGGCCCGAGAACAGCGATTCGGAAATGCCCAGGATGATCCCGCCGAGCATCGCCCCTGGCAGCGAGCCGATGCCGCCGAGCACCGCGGCGGTGAACGCCTTGATGCCGATGATGAAGCCGGCGTAGAAGTCGAAGGTGCCGTAGTTCATGGTGATCAGCACGCCGGCCAGCGCCGCCATCACCGCGCCGATGACGAACACGTAGGAGATCACCCGGTCGGTGTTGATGCCCAGGATCGAGGCCATTTTTCGGTCTTGCTGGGTGGCACGGCACATGCGGCCGAGCTTGGTGTACTTGATCACATAGGTCAGCAGGGCCATGCCGGCGAACGCCGCCACCAGGATGAAGATCTTGGTGTAGGTCAATTGCACGAAGCCGGTGCCCACTTCGACGCGCACGGCGCCTTCGAGCAGGGTCGGCACGCCTTGCTGGCGGGCGCCCTGGCTGATCTGCGCGTAGTTCTGCAGGATCAGCGAGATGCCGATGGCGCTGATCAGAGGCGCCAGGCGGGTGGAGTTGCGCAGGGGTTTGTAGGCGATGCGTTCGATGGTGAAGCCATAGACGCCGGTAACGACGATGGTGAACAACAACGTGCCGAGCATCAGCAGCGGGAAGGATTCGATACCGAAGTAGGCCAGCAATGCCAGGCTGATCGCCGCGAGGTACGCGGAGATCATGTACACCTCGCCGTGCGCGAAGTTGATCATGCCGATGATGCCATAGACCATTGTGTAGCCGATGGCGATCAGGCCATAGACCGACCCGAGAGTCAGGCCGTTGACCAGTTGCTGCAGGAAAATACCATCCATAACGCAATCTCACCTGATTGAGATTGCACGAGCGCCGACCACGGCGGGCCACGGATGAGGCGACCCTCGCAGCGCAGAACTGTGCATATCTACGGACAAGGACAGGTACCGCGGGGCTGCGGCCTGGGCGCTCTGGCGCCCAGGCCGGATGCCGTTGTTATTTTTGTTTTTCCAGCTGGTGGTACTTGCCGTTGGCGTCCCACTGGTAGACCACGTAGTCGGAGACGGTCAGGTCACCCTTGCTGTCCCACTTCTTCTCGCCCATGACGGTCTGCACCGGGTTGGCCTTGAGCCACTTGGCGGCATCCTCGCCCTTGTTCGACTTGGCGCCGTTGAACGCGGCGGCCAGCGCCTGGACCGAGGCGTAGGCGTACAGGGTGTAGCCTTCCGGCTCGGTGCCGGCCTTGCGGAACTCCTCGACCACCGCCTTGCTGTCGGGCAGCAGGCGCGGGTCGGCGCCGAAGGTCATGTACACGCCGTTGGTGTACTGCGCGCCGCCCGCGGTGGCCACCAGCTCGTCGGTGACGATGCCGTCGTCGGACATGAACGCCACGTCCTTCAGGCCCTGCTCGCGCAGCTGGCGCACCAGCGGGCCGGCCTCCGGATGCAGGCCGCCGAAGTAGACGACATCGGCGCCCTGCGCGCGGATCTTGGTGACCACGGCGCTGAAGTCCTTCTCGCCACGGGTCAGGCCCTCGTACAACACAGGCTTCACGCCGCGCTTCTCCAGCTGCGCCTTGGTCGCATCGGCCAGGCCCTGGCCATAGGTGTCCTTGTCGTGCAGCACCACGACCTTCTTGCCCTTGAGCACATCGACGATGTAGTTGCCGGCGACGATGCCTTGCTGGTCGTCACGGCCGCACATGCGGAACATCGCGGAAAGACCGCGCTCGGTGACCTGCGGGTTGGTCGAGCCCGGGGTGATGGCGATCACGCCGGCCTCGTCGTAGACCTCGGAGGCGGGGATGGTGTTGGAGGAGCAGAAGTGGCCGACCACGCCGATGACCTTGTCCTGGTCGACCAGGCGGTTGGCCACGGATACGGCCTGCTTGGGCTCGCAGGCGTCGTCGCCCTTGACCAGGACGATCTTCTCGCCGTTCACGCCACCGGCTGCGTTGATCTTGTCGGCAGCCGCCTGGGCACCTTTCATGTACTGCTCGCCAAACGCTGCGTTGGCCCCGGTCATCGGGCCCGCGACGCCGATCTTGATGTCGGCCTGAACATACGAAGAAACACCCAGTGCGGTGGCCACGGCCAGTGCCAGGAAACCTTTCTTGTAAAACGTCTGCGACATGAGGTGGTGCTCCTAGAGTATTTTTTTTGGTTGGCACTACAACTTCTCAGCCCTGTGCTCCGAGCAAGGGCCGTGCCATTGGTTTTGTCTTCCGGGAAAACACACTGTGGGGGGCGCGACGAGGCGACCGGCGGCCTTTTCTTTATTGAGCGTGCAACCGTCTGCCTCACGGCAAGCGCCACCGACACGCCTAGACAAGGAGCAACCACCGAGCGCCATCATTGCAACCCTTGCAAGTGTTAACGTGCAACCGTCCTGTAACAGCGGACGTCACCGAACTGCACACCGCTGGTGCGCGACTGCTACAGGCAGCACTGTTTCAAGGCTAGCCGGTGCACGGAAAAACACCTGCTTTGCCTCTTCACCGCTAAATCCGCCCTTACAGGTGTGCCCGCGGCCCCAGTGAGAGCGGGTTTAGCCGCGAAGAGGCCGGCACAGGCGCAACAACCCCCAAAGGCTGGCACAATAGCCGCCATTGCCCGCCCTGGAGCTTCCCCCTGATGAGCGAAAGCGCATTCGCCGAGCGCATCGTGCACAACCTGCTCGACACCGACTTCTACAAACTGACGATGATGCAGGCGGTACTGCACAACTACCCGGACGCCGACGTCGAATGGGAGTTTCGCTGTCGCAACGGCGAGGACCTGCGCCCTTACCTGGGCGAGATCCGCCACCAGCTCGAACTGCTCAGCGAGCTCACCCTGGACGATGGCCAGCTGGCCTTCCTCGAGCGCATCAGCTTCCTCAAGCCGGACTTCCTGCGCTTCCTGCGCCTGTTCCGTTTCAACCTGCGCTACGTGCGCATCGGCATCGAGCACGACCAGCTGTTCCTGCGCCTGCGTGGCCCCTGGCTGCACGTGATCCTGTTCGAGGTGCCGCTGCTGGCCATCATCAGCGAGGTGCGCAATCGCCACCTGCACCCACGCATGCGTCTGGCCGAGGCCCGCGACCAGCTCTATCGCAAGTTCGACTGGCTGCGCGCCCATGCCAGCGACGACGAGCTGGCCCACCTGCAGGTGGCCGACTTCGGCACCCGCCGGCGCTTTTCCGGCCGGGTGCAGGAAGAGGTGGTGCGCGTGCTGCGCGATGACTTCCCGGCCCGCTTCGTCGGCACCAGCAACGTCGACCTGGCATGGAAACTGGATATCAAGCCCCTGGGCACCATGGCCCACGAGTGGATCATGGCCCACCAGCAGCTCGGCCCCCGGCTGATCGACAGCCAGATCGCCGCGCTGGACTGCTGGGTCCGCGAGTACCGTGGCCTGCTGGGCATCGCCCTGACGGACTGCATCACCATGGATGCCTTCCTCAACGATTTCGATCTGTACTTCGCCAAGCTGTTCGATGGCTTGCGCCACGACTCGGGCGAGCCGGTGGCCTGGGCCGAGAAGGCCATCGCCCATTACCAGAAGCTGGGCATCGACCCGATGACCAAGACGCTGGTGTTCTCCGATGGCCTGAACCTGACCCGCTCGCTGGAAATCTTCCGCGCGCTGCGCGGGCGCATCAATGTCAGCTTCGGCATCGGCACCAACCTGACCTGCGACATCCCCGGCGTGGCACCGATGAACATCGTGCTTAAAATGACCGACTGCAACGGCTCGCCGGTGGCGAAGATCTCCGACGAAGCCGCCAAGACCCAGTGCCGCGACGAGAACTTCGTCGCCTACCTGCGTCATGTATTCAAAGTCCCCAACAAGGAGTAACCCATGCAAGCCGTTCAGCAAGAGATTGCCCAGGCGCTCAAGGTGCAGCCGCCGTTCGCCGACGCCGCCGCGCTCGAGCAGGAAGTCGTCCGGCGCGTGGCCTTCATCAAGGACTGCCTGCACAACGCCCGGCTCAAGACCCTGGTGCTGGGCATCAGCGGTGGCGTCGACTCGCTGACCGCCGCCCTGCTCGCCCAACGCGCCATCGACGAGCTGCGCGCCGAGACAGGCGACAACGCCTACCGCTTCATCGCCGTGCGCCTGCCGTACCAGGTGCAGCATGACGAGCACGACGCCCAGGCTTGCCTGGACGTGATCAAGGCCGACGAGGTGCATACGGTCGATATCGCCCCGGCAGTGCGTACCCTGGCCGCCGAGGTGAAAGCGCTGGAAGGAGGTTCGCCAACCCTGGTGGACTTCGTCGTCGGCAACACCAAGGCACGCATGCGCATGGTGGCGCAGTACACCATCGCCGGCGCCCGCGCGGGGCTGGTGATCGGCACCGATCACGCCGCCGAGGCGGTGATGGGCTTCTTCACCAAGTTCGGTGACGGGGCCTGCGACCTGGCGCCGCTGAGCGGGCTGGTGAAAAACCAGGTGCGGGCGATCGCGCGCAGCTTCGGCGCGCCGGAATCGCTGGTAGAGAAGGTGCCGACCGCGGACCTGGAAGACCTCGAGCCGGGCAAGCCAGACGAAGCGTCACATGGCGTGACCTACCAGCAGATCGATGCCTTCCTGCATGGGCAGCCGGTCGATCAGGAGGCGTTCGACATCATCGTCGCCACCTACCGCAAGACCCAGCACAAGCGCGAGCTGCCGTTCGCGCCTTGAGGACAGTGGGGCTGCTGCGCAGCCCCTTCGCGACACAAGGCCGCTCCCACAGGGAAATGCAATCCCCCTGTGGGAGCGGCCTTGTGTCGCGAAGGGAGGGCAAAGCCCTCCCCTCGTTTCAAATCGTCATTACTTGACGATAACCTTGCCCTTCATCATCGAGATGTGGCCCGGGAAGGTGCAGAAGAAGCTGTAGTCGCCACCGGCTTCCAGCTTGGAAGTGTCGAACTTCACTTCGGTTTCTTTCTCTGGTGCGCCGATCATCGCGGTGTGGGCGATGATGTTGGCGTTGTCTTCCTTCAGGTAGCCCTTGTCGATGCCCTGGCTCATGCCTTCAGTGGCAATGCCCTGCATGTCGGCGGTCTTGCTGATCACCAGGTTGTGGCCCATGACGTTCTTCGGCAGGTTGCCGGAATGGGTCAGTTTGACGGTGAATTCCTTGCAGCTCTTGTCGACGGTGAATTCCTTGGTGTTGAAGGACATCTGGTCAGTCGAGTCGACAGTCACCGAGCACTTGTCAGCAGCGAAGACAGAGGCGCTGGCGAGGGTCAGCAGGGATACCGCTACAGCTTTCGCAAACATCATGAATCTCCTTGGCAGGGTTTTATCAATTGCGAGACTGCCTGAAAACCGGACGCCCGTACCTGATGTGGGTCAAGGGGTGTCAAGTGGCCAGCCAGTAGATTTGTTCAATGGATTGTATACAACCAATCAAAGTGCACATCATGCCCTCTTGATAGACGATGCGACAACCTCTCATTTAGGAGTCGAATGAAATGTCCCTGTCCAATTTCATGAACAGCCTGCTCGCCGCCTACGCCCACGGCGCCAGCGGCTCGGTCCGCGAATTCTCCCGCCCAGAGTGAATCCCCTTGGAAGCGACAGGCATGCGCCTTACCCTGTGCGCGCATGTAAAGGGAGATAAGCAATGCCTGTACGTTCCGTTTGTGTCTTCTGCGGCGCCAGCATCGGCGCCAACCCTGCCTACCGCGAAGCCGCCGTCGCCCTGGGCCAGGCCATCGCCCGCCGTGGCCTGACGCTGGTCTACGGCGGTGGCGCGGTCGGCCTGATGGGTACTGTCGCCGATGCCGCCATGGCCGCAGGAGGCGAAGTCATCGGCATCATCCCCGAAAGCCTGATGAACGCCGAAATAGGCCACAAGGGCCTGACCCGCCTGGAAGTGGTGGACGGCATGCATGCGCGCAAGGCACGCATGGCCGAACTCAGCGATGCCTTCATCGCCCTGCCGGGTGGCCTGGGTACGCTGGAGGAGCTGTTCGAAGTGTGGACCTGGGGGCAACTGGGCTATCACGCCAAGCCGCTGGGGTTGCTCGATGTGAACGGGTTCTACGAGAAGCTGGGCGGGTTCCTCGACCATATCGTCGAAGAGGGCTTCGTGCGGCCGCAGCACCGGGCGATGCTGTTGCTCGGGAAGCAGTCGAATGAACTGCTGGAGGGGATGGAGCGGTTCGAGTCGCCGGTGTTGCCGAAGTGGGTCGACAAGCAGCCGGATTGAAGGCTGAAATCCTGGGACCGCTTCGCGACACAAGGCCGCTCCTACAGGAGATTGCATTCGCCTGTAGGAGCGGCCTTGTGTCGCGAAAGGGCTGCGCAGCAGCCCCCAAATGGACCAGTTAGCGCGGAATGACCGGCTGACGCGGCTTCTTGCCTTTGCCGCCCTTGGCCGCTTCCTTGCGCTCCTTGGCCGCCTGCTGGTTGCGGGCAAACGCCTCGGCCTTGGCCTTCTCGCGCTTGTCCCACGGCTTGCTGCCGTCGCTGGCGCGCGGTGGCAGGCCGGTGTGCTGGGTGAGGATCTTCTGGTCCTTGCCCACCTTGTGGCTGCCGGCCGGGGTCGAGTTCTTGCGCCGGGCACTCTGGTAGGTGTCGGTCTGCGGCTGGTGCAACGGGATCAGCTGGTGCTTGCCCGGCCCGATCAGGTCGGCGCGGCCCATGCGCTGCAGCGCTTCGCGCAGCATCGGCCAGCCCTTCGGGTCGTGGTAGCGCAGGAACGCCTTGTGCAGTCGGCGCTGTTCCTCGCTCTTGACGATCTCCACCCCTTCGCTCTTGTAGGTGACCTTGCGCAGCGGGTTCTTGCCCGAGTGGTACATGGCGGTAGCCGACGCCATCGGCGAGGGGTAGAACGCCTGCACCTGGTCGGCACGGAAACCGTTGCCCTTGAGCCACAGGGCAAGGTTCATCATGTCCTCGTCGGTGGTGCCCGGGTGCGCGGCGATGAAGTACGGGATCAGGTACTGCTCCTTGCCCGCCTCCTTCGAGAACTTCTCGAACATGCGCTTGAAGCGGTCGTAGGTACCGATGCCCGGCTTCATCATCTTGTCCAGCGGGCCACGCTCGGTGTGCTCCGGAGCGATCTTCAGGTAGCCGCCGACGTGGTGGGTGACCAGCTCGCGCACGTACTCCGGCGACTCCACCGCCAGGTCGTAGCGCAGGCCCGAGGCGATCAGGATCTTCTTCACCCCCGGCAGGGCACGGGCCTTGCGGTACAGCTCGATCAGCGAGCTGTGGTCGGTGTTGAGGTTCTCGCAGATGCCCGGGAACACGCACGACGGCTTGCGGCAGTGCTTCTCGATGTCGTGGCTCTTGCAGGCGATGCGGTACATGTTGGCGGTCGGGCCGCCAAGGTCGGAGACCACGCCGGTGAAGCCCGGCACCTTGTCGCGCATCTCCTCGATCTCGTGCAGGATCGACTCGTGGGAGCGGTTCTGGATGATCCGACCTTCGTGCTCGGTGATCGAGCAGAAGGTGCAGCCACCGAAGCAGCCACGCATGATGTTCACCGAGAAACGGATCATCTCGTACGCCGGGATGCGCTCCTTGCCATAGGCCGGGTGCGGAATGCGCGCATAGGGCATGCCGAACACGTAGTCCATCTCTTCGGTGGTCATGGGGATGGGTGGCGGGTTGAACCACACATCCACCTCGCCATGCTTCTGCACCAGGGCGCGGGCGTTGCCCGGGTTGGTCTCCAAGTGCAGCACGCGGTTGGCGTGAGCGTAGAGGACCGGGTCGTTGCGCACCTTCTCGAACGACGGCAGGCGGATCACCGACTTCTCGCGGGTCACCCGTGGGCTGTCGAGGATCTGCACCACCTTGGCTTCGTTCGGGTCTTCCTGCTCGCCTTTGGCCTGCTCGATGGCGCAGGCCTGGGTGTCCTGGGTGTTGACGTACGGATTGATGATCTTGTCCACGCGGCCCGGACGGTCGATGCGGGTGGAGTCGATCTCGTACCAGCCTTCCGGCGTGTCACGACGAATGAACGCGGTACCGCGCACATCGGTGATGCCTTCGATGGCTTCGCCCTGGGACAGGCGCTGGGCGACCTCGACGATCGCCCGCTCGGCGTTGCCGTACAACAGGATGTCGGCGCTGGCGTCGATCAGGATCGAGTGGCGAACCTTGTCCTGCCAGTAGTCGTAGTGGGCGATGCGGCGCAGCGAGGCCTCGATGCCCCCCAGCACGATCGGCACATGCTTGTAGGCTTCCTTGCAGCGCTGGCTGTACACCAGGCTGGCACGGTCCGGGCGCTTGCCGGCCAAGCCGCCAGGGGTGTAGGCGTCGTCGGAACGGATCTTCTTGTCCGCGGTGTAGCGGTTGATCATCGAATCCATGTTGCCGGCCGCGACACCGAAGAACAGGTTCGGCTCGCCGAGCTTCATGAAGTCGTCCTTCGACTGCCAGTTCGGCTGGGCGATGATGCCTACGCGAAAGCCCTGGGCCTCGAGCAGGCGGCCGATGATGGCCATGCCGAACGACGCATGGTCGACGTAGGCGTCACCGGTCACGATGATGATGTCGCAGGAATCCCAGCCGAGCTGATCCATCTCCTCCCTGCTCATCGGCAGGAACGGCGCTGGCCCGAAACATTCGGCCCAGTACTTGGGATAGTCGTAGAGTGGTTTGGCTGCTTGCATGTCAGTGACCGGTTCTGGTGTGCAGGGAAATCGCGGGCGCGGAATATAGCACAAATTTTGACCAAATCCGACGGTGATGGTCGGATTCATCGAGCGCATGGAAAACCCTGTGGGAGCGGGCAAGCCCGCTCCCACAGGGTCCCCAGTCAGGTCTTATTCGTCGTCGTCGAAGTTGTACATGCCCGGCGCGAGGTTCTCGAAGCGGGTGTACTTGCCGATGAACGCCAGGCGCACGAAGCCGATGGGGCCGTTACGCTGCTTGCCGATGATGATCTCGGCCACGCCCTTGTGCTCGGTCTCGGGGTGATACACCTCGTCCCGGTAAACGAACATGATCACGTCGGCGTCCTGCTCGATCGCTCCGGATTCACGCAGGTCGGAGTTGACCGGGCGCTTGTTGGGGCGCTGCTCCAGGGAGCGGTTGAGCTGCGACAGGGCGATCACCGGGCAGTTGAACTCCTTGGCCAGCGCCTTGAGCGAGCGGGAGATCTCGGAAATCTCGTTGGTCCGGTTGTCACCGGCCGATCCTGGAATCTGCATGAGCTGCAGGTAGTCGACCATGATCATGGCGATCTCGCCATGCTCACGCGCCAGTCGGCGGGTACGCGCACGCATCTCCGAAGGGCTGATACCCGCGGTATCGTCGATGAACAGCTTGCGGTCGTTGAGCAGGTTGACCGCCGAGGTCAGCCGCGGCCAGTCGTCGTCGTCCAGCTGGCCGGAACGCACCTTGGTCTGGTCGATACGGCCAAGGGACGAGAGCATACGCATGATCAGCGATTCACCAGGCATCTCGAGGGAGAACACCAGCACCACCTTGTCGCTGCGCAACACGGCGTTTTCCACCAGGTTCATGGCGAAGGTGGTCTTGCCCATCGACGGACGGCCGGCAACGATGACCAGGTCGGCGGCCTGCAGGCCGCTGGTCTTTTCGTCCAGATCGGTGAATCCGGTGGAAACACCGGTGATGTCGCTGTCGGAGTTGAACAGCGTGTCGATGCGGTCGATGGCCATGGTCAACAGCTCGTTGACCCCCACAGGACCACCGGTCTTGGGCCGCGCCTCGGCGATCTGGAAGATCTGCCGTTCGGCGTCATCGAGGATTTCTTCGGCGTTGCGGCCCTGGGGGTTGAAGGCGTTGTCGGCGATATCGGTACTGATGCTGATCAGCTGGCGCAGCGTCGCGCGCTCGCGGATGATCGCGGCGTAGGCCTTGATGTTGGCCACCGATGGCGTGTTCTTGGCCAGTTCGGCGAGGTAGGCCAGGCCGCCCACCTGGGTCGAGACGCCTTCCTTGTCCAGCTGCTCGTGCAGCGTCACCACGTCGAATGGCTGGTTCGCGTCCACCAGCTTGTGGATGGCACGGAAGATCAGGCGGTGGTCATGCCGATAGAAATCGCCGTCCGATACCTGGTCCAGCACCCGCTCCCAGGCGTTGTTGTCCAGCATCAGGCCACCGAGCACGGCCTGTTCGGCCTCGATGGAATGCGGCGGCACCTTCAGGGCAGCGGTTTGCAGGTCGAGTTGCTCGGGGGTGGTGATCTCGTTCATGGCCACGCAGGAATTCGGGTAGATGAAAAAGACAAAGGGCACGGCCTGCAAGACAGGACCGTGCCCGATGTTAACCGCCTGACCCGCAAGGGGCCAGTCGATTACAGCAGCTTAGGCAGCTACGACGACCACGCGTACGGTGGCTTCGACGTCGCTGTGCAGGTGCACGGCTACGTCGTATTCGCCAACCTGACGGATGGTGCCGTTCGGCAGACGAACTTCAGCCTTGGCCACTTCGACGCCGGAGGCGGTCAGGGCGTCAGCGATGTCGTGGGTGCCGATCGAACCGAACAGCTTGCCTTCGTCGCCAGCGGTGGCAGTGATGGTCACTTCCAGCTCGGCCAGTTGGGCAGCGCGGCTTTCAGCCGAAGCTTTCTTGTCTGCTGCGGCTTTTTCCAGCTCGGCGCGGCGCTCTTCGAACGCGGCCAGGTTGGCGGCGTTGGCAACGGTGGCCTTGCCGAACGGCAGCAGGTAGTTACGGCCGTAACCGGCCTTAACATTTACTTTGTCGCCCAGGTTGCCCAGGTTAGCGACTTTTTCCAGCAGGATCAGTTCCATTTGGTAAAACCTCTTAACTTTTAACCTTCACCGTTCGCGGAGTCGTCACCCTGCGAAGGGGACTTGCGACCGCGAAAATCAATCAGGCTGTCGACTATGGCCAGGACCACGAGCAACGGATACATCAACTGCATCAGCAGCGGCAGCGTCACGTACATCCCCACCAGCCAGAATCCGGCCAGTCGCCCCTGTGCCACCAGCCCATGAACCAGGGCGATACCACACAGAAGCAGTACCAGGCTCGACGCCGATGCCAGCACGATGAACTGCGGCCCGAGGAACGGACCCAGCACCATCAGCGACACCAGTGCCAGCATCGGCACCTTGGGCAGCCTCAGTTCGCGGAATTCGCGACCGAAACCACCGGGGTTGTACAACGCAGCCTGCCAATAACGCGCCAGCATCAACGCCAGCACGCTGAACAACTGCAGCATCACTGCACTGGAAGCGATCAGCAGCGGGCCGATCAGCTCACCGGGAAGTACCGGCTTGCCTTCGAACTGCGGCAGGGCTTTTTCAAGCGCCTTGGCCAATACCTCGAAGGTTTCACGCAGTACCAGGTCGAGGATCAGGCTGTACAACAAGCCCAACACGACACTCGCCAGCAGTATCCGGGCCCAGGAATGCTCGGCGCGCAACAGCGCGGCCAGCCCCAGCGTGCCGAGGAACACCAGCAAGGTGCTCGGCTCGCCGAAGACCCACATGGCCAGGCCGGGCAAAAGGCCCCAGGCGATGACCGATGAAGCGTCCTTGAACCCGCGCCGCAGGAACACCAGGCTCCCGGCGGCGGCACTCAACCAGAACAGCAGCGGCAGTACCGCGCTGATGACCACCACCAGGGTGGCCTGCACACGACCGCGCATGATGAAGCTTGCTAACGCTCGCATGCCTATCCCTTGCTACTTAGTCGACGACCCGGTCTCAGCGGCCGTGGCTGTCGGTGTAGGGCAGCAGGGCCAGGAAGCGGGCGCGCTTGATAGCGGTAGCCAGCTGACGCTGATAACGAGCTTTGGTACCGGTGATGCGGCTTGGAACGATCTTGCCGGTTTCGGATACGTAAGCTTTCAGGGTGTTGAGATCTTTGAAGTCGATCTCTTTCACGTCTTCAGCAGTGAAGCGGCAGAATTTACGACGACGGAAGAAACGTGCCATGTGATTGGCTCCTCAAAAGGTCCGTGGATTACTCGTCAGCGTTATCGCTGTTGTCGCTGTCATTGCTGTCGTCGCCTTCGGCGCCATCAGCATGCTCAGGACGTTCACGACGCTCACGGCGCTCGCTGCGGTTCTCTTCGGCCTTGAGCATCTCGGACGGGCCGGTAACGGCTTCGTCACGACGGATGACCAGGTTACGGATCACGGCATCGTTGTAGCGGAAGTTGTCTTCCAGCTCGGCCAGGGCCTTGCCGGTGCACTCAACGTTCAGCATCACGTAGTGAGCCTTGTGAACATTGTTGATTGCGTAGGCCAGCTGACGACGGCCCCAGTCTTCCAGGCGGTGGATCTTGCCACCATCTTCTTCGATCAGCTTGGTGTAACGCTCAACCATGCCGCCGACTTGCTCGCTCTGGTCCGGGTGAACCAGGAAGATGATTTCGTAATGACGCATGAATGCTCCTTACGGGTTAGTAGTCTGCCAGCAACCTGGTCAGACAAGGAGTGAATGACACTGTATGTCTTGCCCCAGCGAGAAGGCACATGTGCGCCTGCCTGCTCGGCAAGGGGCGCAATTGTAGAGAAGGCTGGAGGGACAAGCAAGGAGGCTGGCGATTATTTGAACAGCCGGAAACATATTCAGGCCATACCGTACAAGTCTGAGAAGAGTGGCGTGGGAGCGGGCTTGCCCCGCGATGACGTTATCAAACCTACCATCGCTATCGCGGGGCAAACCCGCTCCACGCACATTACCCGCTCAGCGCTTGCCCTGACGCTGCCTCACGGCCTCGAACAGGCACACCCCGGTCGCCACCGAGACATTGAGGCTGCTGACGCTACCGGCCATCGGCAGCTTGACCAGAAAGTCGCAGTGCTCGCGAGTCAGGCGGCGCATGCCCTTGCCTTCCGCGCCCATGATCATCACCAGCGGCCCGGTCAGGTCCTGCTGGTAGATCTCCTGCTCGGCCTCGCCGGCGGTGCCGACCACCCACAGCCCACGCTGCTGAAGTTTTTCCAGGGTACGGGCCAGGTTGGTCACGGCCACCAGCGGCATCACCTCGGCGGCGCCGCAGGCGACCTTGCGCACCACCCCGGTCAGCGTGGCCGACTTGTCCTTCGGGATCACCACGGCGGTGGCGCCGGCCGCATCGGCGGTGCGCAGGCACGCGCCGAGGTTGTGCGGGTCGGTCACGCCATCGAGCACCAGGATCAAGGGCGGGGTTTCAGTGCGCTCGAGCAGCTCGTCGAGCATCGCCTCGCCCCACACCTGGCTCGGGCTCACCTCGGCGACCACGCCCTGGTGCACGCCCTCGACCCAGGCATCGAGCTCGCGGCGCTCGGCCTGGCCGACCTGGACACGGTTCTCGGCGGCCAGTGCCAGCAATGCCTGGATGCGCGGCTCGCTGCGCCCTTCCGACAACCAGATCTGCTTGACCCGCTTGGGATGGTGCTGCAGCAGTGCCTGCACGGCATGCACGCCGTAGATCTTTTCCAGCTGACTCATGACTTGTTCTTGCCTTTACGTGGCGCGCCGGTCTTCGACGGCCCCTTGCGGTGCTTGGTCTTGCCCGAAGCCTTGGCGCCCTTGTCGGCCTTGCCGGCGGCGTGGCCACCCTGCTTCGCCTCGCTCATCAGCGCCTTTTTCATCTCGCGGCTCTTGCGCACTTCGGCGTTGCGCTGAACGGCGTCTTTCGGGAAGTACGCCTCGGCGCTTTCGCTCTTGCGGCTGCGCGGCTTTGGCGAGATCTTCGCCTCGGTCGCGGGTGCGGCCGGGGTCGCAGGCTCGGTCGAGGCCGCGCGCGGCTTGCGCCCGACCGGTGCATTGACGGCCGCCTCGGACATCTCGAAGTCGATCTTGCGCTGCTCGAGGTCGACGCGCATGACCTTCACCTCCACCGTGTCGCCCAGGCGGAAGCTGCGGCCGCTACGCTCGCCGGACAGACGGTGGTGTACCGGATCGAAGTGGTAGTAGTCGCCCGGCAGGGCACTGACGTGCACCAGGCCTTCGACGTAGATGTCGGTCAGTTCGATGAACAAGCCGAAGCCGGTCACCGCGGTGATCACACCCGGGAACGTCTCGCCGACGCGGTCGCGCATGTACTCGCACTTGAGCCAGTTGACCACGTCACGGGTCGCCTCGTCGGCGCGACGCTCGGTCATCGAGCACTGCTCGCCCAGCTGGTCGAGGGTGTTCTCGTCGTACGGGTAGATGCGCGCCTTGGGAATGCTCATGGCGCCGGCACGCTTGACGTGCGGGGTATCGACCTTCGAGCGGATCACGCTGCGGATGGCGCGGTGCACCAGCAGGTCCGGGTAACGACGGATCGGCGAGGTGAAGTGGGTGTAGGCCTCGTAGTTCAGGCCGAAGTGGCCGTTGTTCTCGACGCTGTACACCGCCTGGCTCAGCGAGCGCAGCATGACGGTCTGGATCAGGTGGAAATCCGGGCGCCCGGCGATGCTCGCCAGCAGTTGCTGGTAGTCCTTCGGCGACGGCTCCTTGCCCTTGTGCAGGCTCAGGCCCAGCTCGCCGAGGAAGGCGCGCAGCTTTTCCAGGCGCTCCGGCGGCGGACCGTCGTGAACACGGTACAGGGCCGGCACGCCGTGCTTGTGCAGGAACTCGGCGGTGGCAACGTTGGCCGCCAGCATGCATTCCTCGATCAGCTTGTGGGCGTCGTTGCGCACGGTCGGACGAATTTCGTCGATCTTGCGGTCTTCACCGAAGATGATCCGGGTTTCCTGGGTTTCGAAGTCGATCGCGCCACGGGTGTGGCGGGCCGCCACCAGCGCCTTGTACAGCGCGTAGAGGTTCTTCAGGTCGGGCACTACCGCGCTGTACTCCTCGCGCAGGGCCTTGCCCTCACGAGTGCGGGCGTGTTCGAGCATGCTGCTGACCTTGTTGTAGGTCAGGCGAGCATGGGAATGGATGACCGCTTCGTAGAACTGGTAGTCGACCATCTGGCCGGCCTTGTTGATGGTCATCTCGCAGACCATGGCCAGGCGATCGACGTGCGGGTTCAGCGAGCACAGGCCGTTGGACAGCTCCTCGGGCAGCATCGGCACGACGCGCTCGGGGAAGTACACCGAGTTACCGCGCTGCTGCGCTTCGATGTCCAGGGCCGAGCCCAGGCGCACGTAGCTGGAAACGTCGGCGATCGCCACGTACAGGCGCCAGCCGCCGGAGAACAGGCGCAGCTTGCCTTGCGGCTCGCAATAAACGGCGTCGTCGAAGTCGCGGGCATCCTCGCCGTCGATGGTGACGAACGGCAGATGGCGCAGGTCGACACGCTTCTCCTTGTCCTTCTCCTCGACTTCGGAGCGGAACTTGCGCGCCTCCTTGATCACCTCTTTCGGCCAGACATGCGGGATGTCATAGCTGCGCAAGGCGATGTCGATCTCCATGCCCGGAGCCATGTAGTTGCCGATGACTTCGATCACGTCGCCCTGGGGCTGGAAGCGCGGGGTCGGCCAGTGGGTGATCTTGATCGACACGAACTGGCCGATCTTGGCCCCACCGTTGCGTCCGGCGGTCACCAGCACTTCCTGCTGGATCTTCGGGTTGTCCGGGGTCACGTAGCCGATGCCGCCTTCTTCGAAGTAACGGCCGACCACGCTCTCGTGGGCACGGGAAATGATCTCGACCAGCACGCCTTCACGGCGTCCACGGCGGTCGACGCCGGAGACCCGGGCCAGACCACGGTCGCCGTCGAACACCAGGCGCATCTGCGCCGGGCTGAGGAACAGGTCCTCGCTGCCGTCGTCGGGGATGAGGAAACCGAAACCGTCACGATGGCCGGAGACGCGGCCGCAGATCAGGTCGAGCTTGTCTACCGGGGCATAGGTGCCGCGCCGGGTATAGATAAGCTGGCCGTCGCGCTCCATGGCGCGCAGCCGGCGACGCAGGGCTTCGATCTGATCTTCCTCGTACAGACCGAACTCGACCGCCAGCTCTTCCCGAGCGGCCGGTTCGCCACGGTCGGCGAGGCGCTGCAAGATCAGCTCACGGCTGGGAATGGGGTTCTCGTATTTTTCCGCTTCGCGAGCGGCCTCGGGATCGAGGGATTGCCAATCGGCCATCAGAAGGGGTTCACCTTGGTGTATATAGAGGGGAATTCTGGCATAGGCGTATTGAAACCGGAAATGTCAGCCTTGGACAGCCCTGATGGAGTGTCCAGCTCGCGGCAATCGCCCTGCGGAATCAACAACTTGAATTTTTTGAATTTTTTTTCGTTTGGGGGCTTTACAGCCTTCAGGAGCGTCCGTATAGTGCGCACCACAACGACGGACAACCCCGAAGTTGTAGTAGAGATGAACGGCGCTGTAAAGCATCTTGTAATCTCGAATGTGTGCCCAGGTGGCGGAATTGGTAGACGCGCTGGTTTCAGGTATCAGTGACTTAACGGTCGTGGAAGTTCGAGTCTTCTCCTGGGCACCAAGATTTTCAAGTAACAGATGACCAAGGATCTGTTACTGCTGTGTGAAAGCGAACGATGGTCGCCTTCAGCAGATGATGCAAAGCTTTGCCCAGGTGGCGGAATTGGTAGACGCGCTGGTTTCAGGTATCAGTGACTTAACGGTCGTGGAAGTTCGAGTCTTCTCCTGGGCACCATACAAAAACCCACTAGCTTGCTAGTGGGTTTTTTCTTGCCTGCGATTTCTAGCAGACCATCACCCACCCCACAGCCCACGCCCCTGCGCTCTGGCGGCGCCCATGAATTTCCCGTCATCCGGCCACTTGAGAAACGATTTCGTTTACCATTGTTTCCAAATATGTAGCCGTAAGCGAGGAAGTACCCGCATGACGATCCGCCCGCAACCGCTGATGCGCACCCTGGCCGCCGCAGTTCTGAGCCTGGTGATCGGCGCTCCGGCCGCCCTGGCAGACGAACCGGTCACGTTGACGATGTACAACGGCCAGCACAAGGAAATCGGCGAAGCCATCGCCAAGGCCTACGAGGCCAAGACCGGCATCCATATCAACATCCGCAAGGGCAGCAGCAACCAGCTGGCCAGCCAGATCATCGAGGAAGGCGCACGCTCGCCGGCCGACATCATCTATACCGAAGAGTCGCCACCCCTGAACAACCTCGGCGAACTGGGCCTGCTGGCGAAGATCGACGACGCCACGCTGAACATGCTGCCCAAGGAATACGTCGGCGCCAATGGCACCTGGATGGGCGTCACCGCCCGTACCCGCGTGGTGGTGTACAACCCGAAGAAGATCGACGAGAAAGACCTGCCGACCACGGTGATGGATTTCTCCGGCCCCGAATGGGACGGTCGCGTCGGTTACGTCCCCACCAGCGGTGCCTTCCAGGAGCAGGCCGTGGCCATCCTCAAGATGCACGGTCGCGAAGCCACCGAAGAGTGGCTGACCGGCCTGAAGGCCTTCGGCAAGACCTACACCAACAACATGGTCGCCCTGAAAGCCGTGGAGAAGGGTGAAGTCACCGCCGTGCTGGTCAACAACTACTACTGGTACGCCCTGGAACGCGAGCGCGGCAAGCTCGACTCCAAGCTGTACTACCTGGCCGACGGCGACGCCGGCAACCTGGTGACCATCTCCGGCGCCGGCGCAGTCAAGGCCAGCAAGCACCCGAAAGAAGCCCAGGCCTTGCTCAACTGGATGGCCAGTGAAGAAGGCCAGCGCGTGATCACCCAGACCACCGCCGAATATCCGCTGCACAAAGGCATGGTCTCGGACCGCGGCCTGAAGCCGTTCGAGGAACTGCGTCCGCCGAAGATCTCGCCGGCCGACCTGGGCAATGCCGAGGAAGCCATCGAGCTCGAGCGCGAGATTGGCCTGCTCTGATGACCGCCGCCCTGCCCTCGCCTGCCTTGTCGCGCTTCGTCCCGAAACGCAAGCGCCCGTCCATCTGGGTGCTGCTGCCGGTGCTGTTCCTCGTGGCGATGAGCCTGCTGCCATTGCTGTACGTCGGGCTCAAGGCCTCGGAAGCCGGCTGGCACGAGGCGCTACGTCTGCTCTGGCGGCCTTTCGTCTGGGGGTTGCTGCGCAATACCCTGCTGCTGATGGTGGGTGTCACCGCGCTGTGCCTGTTGGTCGGCGTGGCCCTGGCCTGGCTGCTGGAGCGTAGCGACCTGCCGGGCCGGCGTCTGTGGGGCGTGGTGCTGTGCCTACCCTTTGCCGTGCCCTCGTTCGTCAGCAGCTTCACCTGGGTGTCGCTGAGTTCGGACTTCGAAGGGCTGGGCGGGGCGATCCTGGTCATGGCGTTGTCCAAGTACCCGCTGGTATTCCTGCCAGTGGCGGCCACCCTGCGCAACCTCGACACATCGCTGGAGGAATCGGCGCGCACTCTTGGCTGCAGCCGCTGGGGCGTGTTCCACCAGATCACCCTGCCCCTGCTGTGGCCATCGATGCTCGGTGGCGCACTACTGATCGCACTGCACATGCTGGTGGAGTTCGGCGCCCTGTCGATCCTTGGCCTGCAGACCTTCACCACGGCGATCTACCAGCAGTTCGAACTGGAATTCAGCAACGCCAACGCCGCCATGCTCTCGGCAGTGTTGCTGGTGCTGTGCCTGGCAATGCTGTGGCTGGAGCTGCGGGTGCGCGGCAAGGGCCGTCATGTGCGCATTGGCCAGGGCGTGGCGCGCCGCGCGCAACCCGTGCGCCTGCGCGCCTGGATGCCGCTGGGGCAGCTGTTCTGCCTGGCCCTGGCGGTGCTGGGCAGCGGCATTCCGCTGGCCATGCTCGGCTACTGGCTGAGTGTCGGCACATCGGCGGCATTCCCGGTGGCGGCCATCGGCAAGGCCCTTGCCACCTCGCTGTCGGTGTCGCTGGGCGGCGCTGGCTTCTGCGTGTTGCTGGCCCTGCCGATCAGCTTCCTGGTGGTGCGCTACAAGGGCCGCCTGGCGATCTGGGCCGAACGCCTGCCATATCTGCTGCACGCCCTGCCCGGCCTGGTCATCGCCCTGACCCTGGTGTTCTTCGCCTTGCACTACGTGCCGGCGCTGTACCAGACCACCGCGCTGCTGATCCTGGCCTACGCGCTGCTGTTCCTGCCCCTGGCCCAGTCGCCGGTGCGCACCGCGCTGAACAAGGCCTCGCCGACCCTGGAGGAGGCCGCTCGCACGCTGGGCGCGAGCAGTTTCGCGGCGTTCTGCCGAGTCACCCTGCCGATCATCTTCCCGGCGATGGCGGCGGCTTTTGCCCTGGTATTCCTGGATGCGATGAAGGAGCTGACCGCGACCCTGCTGCTCAGCCCCACCGGCATGACCACCTTGGCCACCGAGGTGTGGGCGCACACCGCCAACGTCGAGTTCGCGGCGGCGGCGCCTTATGCGGCATTGCTGATCGTGGTGTCGGGGTTGCCGGTGTATCTGCTGACTACGCGGATGTATCTGAACAAGGCGTGACACCTGCCGGGGCCGCTTTGCGGCCCTATCGCGACACAAGGCCGCTCCCACAAGTACTGCACCAACCTCAGGATCAGCGCCGAGCCTATGGGAGCGGCCTTGTGTCGCGATGCGAGGGCGCAGCCCTCGCCCAAGTCAGGCCCTGAACTGCCCCAGGCTGGCCCGCAGCTGCGCCGCCAGGTCATCCAGCACCTTGCTGCTGGCCGTGGTCTGCATCACCACCTCGGCTGAACGCTCGGCCTGGGCATGGATGGTTTCCACCCGCCCACGTACCGCCTGCGCACCATTGGCCTGCTGTTCCGCCGCACGGGTAGCCAGGCCGATCGCCGCATGCACCTGCTCGACCGCCGCCTGCACCGACTGCTGGCGCCGCTCGTTGTCACGCAGCACCAGCAAGCCTTCGCTGGCCTGGCGCCCGGCCTGGCTGATGGTCGCCACCGCTTCCTTGGCCCCTTGCTGCAAGGCGGCGATGTGCGACTGGATATCCCCCGTCGAACTCTGCGTCTTGCTCGCCAGCGCCCGCACCTCGTCAGCCACCACGGCGAAGCCACGCCCGGTTTCCCCCGCACGCGCCGCCTCGATGGCGGCATTGAGCGCCAACAGGTTGGTCTGCTCGGCGATACCATGGATCACCGTCAATACCACTTCGATCTGCTCGCTCTGCTTGGCCAGTCGCTCGATCACCTGCGAGCCGGTCTGCACCTCGCCGGCCAGGTTCTCGATCAATCGCGCCAGTTGCGTCGAGGCACGGCTGTTCTCGTCGGTGGCCTGACGAATGTCCACCACCTGCTGCAACGCCGCCTGCATGGCGTGGCTCTCGGCCTGGGCTTCGTCGGCCATGCTCGACAGGTCGCGCAGGCTGGCCGCCACTTCATCGCGCTGCAGGGCCGCAGCGGCATCGGCACCGGCGTTGCGCTGGGCCATCGCGCCGATCTCGACCCCGGTACGCTGGGCCACCTCGCCCGCCTCGCGCACGATCGGCTGCAGTTTGTCGACAAAACGATTGACCGCCGAGGCCATGTCGCCAATTTCGTCGCGACTGTCCAGGGTCACCCGCTTGGTCAGGTCACCTTCTCCGGCCGCCAGGTCATTCAGGGCCGCGATCAGCAGACGCAACTTGTTCACCACCCGCCGCCCCAGCACCACGGCCACCACCAGCAATACGCCCAGCCCCACCAGCACCAGACCCAGACCGATGCGCCAGCGCAGCTCGGCGGCAGCGTCGCGCACGGTCTGCGCAGTGTTGGCCTGCATCGCGACAGCGCTGTTCTGCGCGGTCTCCAGGCGTGCCCGCAACGCCTTGCCGCTGTCGGCGGCGGCGGCCACCAGGCTGTCGCCGACCAGTTGCTCGCCGCTGGCGATCAGCGCCGCGAAGCGCTGATCGAGAGCCTTGAGCTCCTGGTCGACGCCTGCGGTGGAGACCCCCATCAGCACCTTGCCGATCTCGGCGCCGTTGGGGCTGATCGAGGCCTCGACGAAGTACACCGACGGATCCTTGCGCGCCGCATCCAGCACCTTGTCCAGCGCCCGCTCGCCCTGCCCCTTCTCGATCAACGCCTGGTTGATCGGGTTCTGCCGGTTGAGGTAACGGGTCAGGTGCTGCCCCTGGGCATCGTCGTAGATCACGAACAAGACGTTGGGATTGCGCTGGGCGCGGCGGGCGAAATCCGAGAGCGTCGGCACGTCGTTGTCCCAGATCGCCCTAGGCGCCACCGAGGCCAGCAACTCGGCCATGTCGTTGGCCGAATCCTTGAGGTTCTTCTCGAGGGTCGCGCGCAGTTGCTGCTGCTCGCCCTGCAGGCGCTCGGAAAGACCAGCACTGAGACGCTGGCGGGTACTGGTCGAAAGATTGTCGAGCCCGGCACGGACATCCTGCCCGGCCTGTTCCAGCTCCGTGGCCAGCTGGCGGCTGTCGTTGCCCAGGCGCTCGCCCAGATCGGCCTCCAGCGCGGTGACCGTGCTCCGCGTCAGTGCGACGGCAACCAGCACCTGCACCAGAAGAGCGATACCAAGCGCAACAAACACAGGCCGCAGGAGGCGGCTTCGTAACAGTGAAAGGATGGCAGACACGTTGTAACCCTCGTGTTTCTGGCGCCATTACTTTGATGGCATCTACAGAAACTTCTTACAGCAAGGGTTGTGCCTAAGCAGCAGGTAAAAATGCCAAAGCGAACGGAGAAGGAAGGCATTCATGCGTGGGTGCGGCGAACCACCGCTTCCACGCATCCATCACAAAGCAAAACGCCGCGCCCCCCTTGCGGGAGCACGGCGTTCAATCAGCGACCGAAGTGGCCGATCAGGCGAACGGATGACGCAGCACGATGGTCTCGTTGCGATCCGGGCCGGTCGAGATGATGTCGATCGGCGCGCCGATCAGTTGCTCGATGCGGGTGATGTAGGCACGCGCGTTGGCCGGCAGCTCTTCCAGGGTCTTGGCGCCCAGGGTCGACTCGCTCCAGCCCGGCAGCTCTTCATACACCGGCTGCAGGCCGATGTAGCTGTCGGCATCGGTCGGCGCTTCGATGACTGCGCCGTTCTCGTCCTTGTAGCCGACGCAGATGTTGATGGTCTCCAGGCCGTCCAGCACGTCCAGCTTGGTCAGGCAGATGCCCGAGATGCTGTTGACGTCAATGGCGCGACGCAGGATGACGGCATCGAACCAGCCGCAACGACGGGCACGGCCGGTGGTGGAGCCGAACTCGTGGCCACGCTTGGCCAGGGTCGCACCGGTCTCGTCGAACAGTTCGGTCGGGAACGGACCGGAACCGACGCGAGTGGTGTAGGCCTTGGTGATGCCCAGGATGTAGTCCAGGTACATCGGGCCAACGCCGGAACCGGTGGAGATGCCGCCGGCGGTGGTGTTGGAGCTGGTGACGTACGGGTAGGTACCGTGGTCGATGTCCAGCAGCGAACCCTGGGCGCCTTCGAACATGATATCCTTGCCGGCGCGGCGCAGCTGGTGCAGTTCGGCGGTGACGTCGAGCATCATCGGCTTGAGCTGCTCGGCATAGGCCATGCACTCGTCCAGGGTCTGCTGGAAGTCGATGGCCGGCTCTTTGTAGTAGTTCACCAGCTGGAAGTTATGGTAATCCAGCAGCTCACCGAGCTTGGCGGCGAAACGCTCACGATGGAACAGGTCGCCCACGCGCAGGCCGCGACGCGCCACCTTGTCTTCGTAGGCCGGGCCGATGCCGCGACCGGTGGTGCCGATCTTGGCTTCGCCACGGGCTTTCTCACGGGCCTGGTCGAGGGCCACGTGGTACGACAGGATCAGTGGAGCAGCCGGGCTGATGCGCAGGCGCTCGCGCACTGGCACGCCCTTCTCTTCCAGCTTGGTGATTTCACGCATCAGCGCATCAGGGGCAACGACCACGCCGTTGCCGATCAGGCACTGCACGCCTTCGCGCAGGATGCCGGACGGGATCAGGTGCAGCACGGTCTTCTCACCGTTGATGACCAGGGTGTGGCCCGCGTTGTGACCGCCCTGATAACGCACTACGGCGGCAGCATGTTCGGTCAGCAGATCGACGATCTTGCCTTTGCCCTCATCACCCCACTGGGTGCCCAGGACGACGACATTCTTACCCATAACACTTGTCCTCATTCACGCAAACTTGGTTGCCGGCCCATTGCCGGCGAAGAATCTCAATGGGTCAGCGGCAGAACCTGCCAGCGCCCGTCTTGCTGAATCAATTGTCGATCACAATCCGCCTCGAGAGCAGCACTCAGCGGTTGACCAGGCAGGGCCTGGACCACGCGCTGGCCCTCGGTGCGCAACTGGCAGACCATCTGCCAGAGGGCCGCATCGCTGCTGTCCGGCATCCAGATGCCGCCGGCAGGCAATACGACCTCAGCTCGCCCCAGTGTGACCAGGGTCTTCAAATCCGTGGAGAAACCAGTGGCCGGGCGCGCCCGGCCGAAATCGGCGCCGATGTCGTCGTAGCGACCGCCCTGGGCGATCGACTGACCTTCGCCCGGGACGAACACGGCGAATACCACGCCGGTGTGATAGTGGTAGCCGCGCAGCTCGCCGAGGTCGAAGTACAGCGGCAGGTCCGGGTAACGCGCGGCCAGGCGGTCGGCGATGGCCAGCAGGTCGTCCAGCGCCGCCAGCACGCTGGCCGGGGCACGGCCCAGGCGCACACGGGCCTCGGCCAACACCTCGCGGCCACCGCACAGCTCGACCAGGGCACGCAGCATGCCGCCCAGGTCTTTCGGCAGGTCAGCGGTCAGCGCCTGCACCTCGTCGACGGCCTTGCGTTGCAGGGCATCGAACAGTTGCTGCTCGACCGCGCCCGAGAGGCCCGCGGCACGCGCCAGGCCGCGGTAGATGCCGACATGGCCGAGATCCATGTGTACATCCGGCACATCGGTCAGTTGCAGCGTGGCGAGCATCAGGCTGATCACTTCGACATCGCTGGTGGGGCTGGCGTCGCCATACAGCTCGGCGCCCAGCTGGATCGGGCTGCGCGAGGTGGACAGGGCACGCGGCTGGGCGTGCAGCACGCTGCCGGCGTAGCACAGGCGGCTCGGACCTTCACGGCGCAGGGTGTGGGCGTCGATGCGCGCCACCTGCGGAGTGAAGTCGGCGCGAAAGCCCATCAGGCGGCCCGACTGCGGGTCGACGACCTTGAAGGTGCGCTGGTCCAGGTCCTGGCCGGCGCCGGTGAGCAGCGACTCCAGGTACTCGATATGCGGCGTGACGACCAGTTCGTAACCCCAACTCTGGAACAGGTCCAACACCTGACGCCGCGCGATCTCGATGCGCGCCGCCTCAGGTGGCAGTACTTCCTCGATGCCATCTGGCAGCAGCCAGCGGTCTACCGTTGCCATTACGCCATTTCCCCTCTGGTCCGGGCGGCCTGCCCGCAGGCGGGCCGTGAGTAAAGCAGGCATTGGCGCACAATAGCGGGCAGCACCGATCCCAGCGCAACCACCGTAGCCAATACCCTCGAATTGCCTTGCGTCCTGACCAACCCATCAACTGGCGCTCGACCAATCAACCTTGCAGACGCAAAAAAGCCGGGAATTTCCCGGCTGCCGCATCATACACCCCTTTTCATTCAGGATGCACCCCGCCTGGCATTTTAGCTGCCAGACGGGGGCTTCCCTCATGAGAGCAACATCAGGGCTTGCTCTTGTCCAGGTAACGGAAGAACTCGTTCTTCGGGTCCAGGACCAGCACATCGCTCTTGCTGGAGAAGCTTTCGCGGTAAGCCTGCAGGCTACGGTGGAACGCATAGAAATCGGCGTCCTGGCTGTAGGCCTTGGCGTAGATGGCAGCCGCCTGGGCGTCGCCGTCACCGCGGGTCTCTTCCGCTTCACGATAGGCCTCGGCCAGCAGCACACGGCGCTGACGGTCGGCGTCGGCACGAATACCTTCGGCCAGTTCGTTACCCTTGGCACGGTGCTCGCGGGCCTCACGCTCACGCTCGGTGCTCATGCGGTCGAACACGCTGCGGTTGACTTCCTTGGGCAGGTCGATGGCCTTGACGCGAACGTCGACCACTTCGATACCCAGCTCCTTGCTGGCCATGCGGTTCAGCGAAGCGGTGATGTCAGCCATGAGCGCATCACGCTCACCGGACACCACTTCGTGCAGGGTGCGCTTACCGAACTGGTCACGCAGGCCGCTTTCCAGACGGCGCGACAGACGCTCGTCGGCGATCTGCTTCATGCCCGAGGTCGCAGTGTAGAAGCGCTCGGCGTCCTTGACCCGCCACTTGGCGTAGGCGTCGACCATCACGGCTTTCTTCTCCAGCGTCAGGAAACGCTGGGTCGGGGCATCGAGGGTCATCAGGCGGGCGTCGAACTTGCGCACCTGGTTGACGTACGGCACCTTCACATGCAGGCCAGGCTGGACATCCGCCTTGACCACGCGACCGAACTGCAGCAGCACCGCGCGTTCGGTTTGCGAAACGATGTAGAAGCAGTTCCAGGCGACGATCGCCAGCACCACGGCGCCGATCAGGGCGAACAGCGATTTATTGCTCATCAGCGGCTCTCCCTGGAACGCAGCGGCGGTTGTTGCTGTTGCAGGTCCTGCGCGGCACGCGCGGCGGCATCATTGACCGACGGCGATACGCTGACCGGAGCTGCAGGGTTGTTGCGGCTGCCTTCGACCATCTTGTCCAGTGGCAGGTAGAGCAGGTTGTTCTGCCCATCCTTGGTCGCCACCATGACCTTGCTGGAGTTGCTGTACACCTCCTGCATGGTTTCCAGGTACAGACGCTGACGCGTGACGTCCGGCGCCTTGCGGTACTCGGCAACCAGCTTGGTGAAGCGGTCGGCCTCACCCTTGGCACGGGCGATGACTTCATCGCGGTAGCCGTTGGCGTCCTCGATGATGCGCTGCGCCTGGCCGCGGGCCTCGGGCACCACGCCATTGGCGTAGGACTCGGCCTGGTTGCGGGCACGCTGCTCGTCTTCCCGGGCACGGATCACGTCATCGAAGGCTTCCTGCACTTCACGCGGGGCTGCCGCGCTCTGTACGTTGACCTGGGTAACGGTGATACCGGTGCGGTAGGTGTCGAGGAAGCGCTGCAGGCGTTCGCGGATATCCACGGCCATCTGCTCGCGGCCTTCGGTCAGCACCTGGTCCATCGAGGTGGAACCCACCACGTGGCGCAGGGCGCTGTCGGTCGCATGCTGCAGGCTGACTTCCGGCTGGTCGACGTTGAGCACGAAGTCCTGCAGGTTGCTGATGCGGTACTGCACGGTCAGCGGCACCTCGACGATGTTCTCGTCCTCGGTGAGCATCTGCCCCTGCTTGGTGTAGGCCCGCTCGCGGGTCACGTTTTCCATGAACTTGCGGTCAATGGGCGGGAAGTAGATGTTCAGGCCGGGACCGACGGTCTCGTAGTACTTGCCGAAGCGCAGCACCACGGCCTGCTCCTGCTCGTCCACCACGTACACGGCGTTGTACAGCCAGATGGCCGCCAGCACCGCCAGGCCAATGCCCAGCAGGCCAAGGCTGCCGCCCTTGCCAATGTTGCGGTCACCACCGCCACCGCGTTTCTTGCCACTGCCGAACATGCCGTTCAGGCTGTCCTGCAGCTTGCGGAAGGCCTCGTCCAGATCCGGTGGACCTTTCTTGTCGCCACCACCGCCGCCGCCGTTACGGCGACCGCCCCAGGGATCCTGATTGTTCGAGTTGCCACCCGGCTCGTTCCAAGCCATAGCGCTCTCCATCTGATAAAGCAAAGACGCGCCCACGGCGCGCCGTCCAATGCTACAGAATGCCTGTCACCGCTGCCCGACGACCTCGCCGGGCATTTATTGCAAAGTGTGTTGCTCGACAAACACTTGCGGCTCCATGCCTTCGCGGCTGACCAGGCGATTCAACTCGACCCTGGGCAGTCGCACGCTCAGCAGGCTGCGCCCTTCTTCATCATGCTCTTCACTCTGCACCGCGCCCAAAGCAAAGAATTGCGCGCGCAAGCGGGCAAAACGCTGCTCAAGGCACAGGGTTCCGACGTAAAGATCGTCCCCCAGCAACTCGGCAATCGCCTGGCCGACCAGCTCCAGGCCTCGTCCATCACGTGCCGACACCCAGACCCGCTGCGGCTTGCCGTCGGCATCACGCTGGATCTGCGGCTCGACATCTTCGAGCAGGTCGAGTTTGTTATACACCTCGAGGATCGGCAAGCTCTCGGCACCGATCTCGCCCAGCACCGCCAGCACCTGCTCGATCTGCTCCATGCGCTCGGGCTCATGGGCGTCGATCACGTGCAGCAGCAGGTCGGAGTTGCTCGACTCTTCGAGCGTAGCCCGAAAAGCCTCGACCAGCTTGTGCGGCAGGTGGCGGATGAAGCCCACGGTGTCGGCCAGCACGATCGGCCCCAGGTCGTTCAGCTCCAGCCGGCGCAACGTCGGATCGAGCGTGGCGAACAGTTGGTCCGCGGCATACACCTCGGATTGCGTGAGTGCGTTGAACAGGGTCGACTTGCCGGCGTTGGTGTAGCCCACCAGTGACACCGAAGGGATATCCGCGCGCTTGCGTCCGCGCCGGGCCTGCTCACGCTGGCTGCGCACCTTCTCCAGGCGCGCCTTGATCTGGCGCAGGCGAACCCGCAGCAGACGGCGGTCGGTTTCCAGCTGGGTCTCACCCGGGCCGCGCAGGCCGATACCGCCTTTCTGCCGCTCGAGGTGGGTCCAGCCGCGCACCAGCCGCGTGCTCATGTGCTCGAGCTGGGCCAGTTCGACCTGCAGCTTGCCTTCATGAGTCCGCGCCCGCTGGGCGAAGATATCGAGGATCAGCCCGGTGCGGTCCAGCACGCGACACTCGAAGACGCGTTCGAGGTTGCGTTCCTGGCTGGGCGTGAGGGTGTGATTGAAAATCACCAGGTCGGCTTCGGCGGATTGAACCAGGTCGCGCAACTCCTCGACCTTGCCGCTGCCGATCAGAAACTTGGCGGTGGGCTGATGCCGCGCCACTGTCACCAGCGAAACGATATCGGCTCCGGCCGACAGCGCCAGCTCCTGAAACTCCTGCGGGTCTTCGCGCGCCTCAGGGTTCTGACCTTCCAAGTGAACGAGCAGCGCTCGCTCACCACCACCGTGGCGCTCAAAGAACAATGCAGGCTCCTACTTTCAAGCGTTACCTGGCTCGCTGTCGCCATGTTCGGCGTCGGACGGGCTCGGCAGGCGAATCGCGCGGGCAGGGACGACCGTCGAAATGGCGTGCTTGTAGACCATCTGGCTGACAGTGTTCTTCAGCAGCACGACGAACTGGTCGAAGGATTCGATCTGACCCTGCAGTTTGATCCCGTTGACCAGATAGATCGAAACCGGGACTCGTTCTTTTCTCAAGGTGTTCAAGTAAGGGTCTTGTAGCGAATGCCCTTTTGACATATGCCGCACTCCTGTAAGGATCAATAGTAGAAAATCAAGAAAATCGATAAATTATGCCGCCCTTCGCAAGAATAGACGGCAAATGGCAGGGACTCAGCTCAATATGGAGACGGCCCCCAGGTATTTCAAGGTGCGGGACAGATTGTCGCAGGCCAGGCTATCCAGCCAGTGAACCTCGGACCAGCCGCGCAGCCAGGTGAATTGGCGCTTGGCCAGCTGGCGCGTGGCAATGATACCGCGTTCACGCATCTCATTCTCAGTCAACTTGCCGTCGAGATGATCCCAGACCTGTCGATAGCCCACAGCCCGTATAGACGGCAGTTCCGCGTGCAAGTCACTTCTGGCCCGCAGCGATCGGACCTCATCGACGAAGCCCTGTTCCAGCATCTGCGAAAATCGTAACGCAATTCGCTCATGCAAAATGTGACGATCTGTAGGCGCTATCGCCAGGCTGGCGACAGTATAGGGCAAATGCCCACTCGCGCCTGCGTCTGCGCCGCTACTTTCCGCGAATTGACGCTGACGGTGGACCGTCATGCTCTCGCCGCTCACTCGGTACACCTCGAGCGCGCGGATCACACGCTGCGGGTCATTCGGGTGAATGCGCGCCGCCGACTCCGGGTCGACCTCGGCCAGCTGGCGGTGCAGTTCGGCCAGCCCAAGCGCCTGTGCCTGCGCCTCGAGCTCGGCACGCACCGTGGCATCGGCCGCCGGCATGTCCGCCAGGCCGTCGACCAGCGCCTTGTAATACAGCATGGTGCCGCCCACCAGCAGCGGAATCTTGCCCCGCGCGGTGATCTCGGCCATCGCCTCGAGGGCATCGGTGCAAAAACGCTTGGCCGAGTAGCTTTCGGCCGGGTCGAGAATGTCGATCAACCGATGCGGATGGGCGGCCAGCAGCTCCTTCGACGGTTTGGCGGTGCCGATGTCCATGCCGCGGTAGACCAGCGCCGAGTCGACGCTGATCAGCTCGCACGGCAGCACCTTGGTCAGCTCGATGGCCAGATCGGTCTTGCCGGCCGCGGTCGGGCCCATGAGAAATATCGCCGGGGGCTTGCCACGCATGTCATCGCCCCCGCAGGAACAGCTTGTCCAGGTCGTCCAGGCCCATCTGGGTCCAGGTCGGACGGCCATGGTTGCACTGACCGCTGCGCTCGGTGTTTTCCATGTCACGCAACAGCGCGTTCATCTCGGGGATGGCAAGGCGCCGGTTGGCGCGTACCGCGCCGTGGCAGGCCATGGTCCCGAGCAGTTCGTTCAGGTGGGCCTGGATACGGTCGCTGGTGCCGTACTCCATGAGATCGGCGAGCACGTCCTGGACCAGGCGGTTGGCCTCGGCTTGCTTGAGCAGCGCCGGAATCTGGCGGATGGCCAGGGTTTCCGGGCCCAGGCGCTGCAACTCGAAGCCCAGGCGCTGGAACCACTGGGCGTGCTCCTCGGCGCAGTCGGCCTCGCGCTGGCTCAGCGCCAGCGACTCCGGTACCAGCAATGGCTGGCCGCTGAGGCCTTCGCTGGCCATGGCCACCTTGAGCCGCTCGTACATGATCCGTTCATGGGCCGCGTGCATGTCCACCAACACCAGGCCGACCGCGTTCTCGGCAAGGATATAGATACCCTTGAGCTGCGCCAGCGCATAGCCCAGCGGCGGGATGTCGCCCTGGCTTTCAGGCAATGCGCTCGGCGTGACCGCGACGTTCTCCAGCGGCGCATAGAACTCGCGGTAGACCGCCTGCGCCTCGCCGGCCTGCAGCGGCTGCGAAGGCCGGGGCGTGTACTGGTACTGATAGCCCGCGCCGGAACCGCCCGAGGAAAACGACTGCCGAGCCTCGCCCTGGGGTTGCTCCAGCACAGGCGAGGCCAGGCGCATCTCGCCTTGCGGACCAAACTCGCCAGCCTGTTGTCCGCTCGGGCGGATGAGCTCGCTGGTCGCGGCGGGCGCGGCTAGCTGATCCTCCGGGCGCACATCGGCCAAGGCGCGGTGCAAGGTGCCATACAGGAAATCGTGGACCATCCGCCCTTCGCGGAAACGCACTTCGTGCTTGGTCGGGTGCACGTTGACGTCGACGCCGGTCGGGTCACATTCGAGGAACAGCACGAAGGTCGGATGCCGACCATTGAACAGCACGTCACGATAGGCCTGGCGCACCGCATGGGCGACCAGCTTGTCGCGCACGGCGCGGCCGTTGACGAAGAAATACTGCAAGTCGGCCTGGCTGCGCGAGAAGGTCGGCAAGCCGACCCAGCCCCACAACCGCAGGCCGTTGCGCTCGACATCGATCGGCAGCGCCTGCTCGAGGAAGCCGGGCCCGCAGATGGTGCCGACACGCCGCGCCCGCGCCATTTCGTCGATGGCCTCATGCAGGCTGAAGATGGTCTTGCCGTTGTGACGCAGATGGAAGCCCACGTCGAAACGCGCCAACGCCAGGCGCCGGATGACTTCCTGCAGGTGATCGAATTCGGTCTTCTCGGCCTTGAGGAACTTGCGCCGGGCGGGGGTATTGAAGAACAGATCGCGCACTTCCACCGAGGTGCCGACCGGGTGTGCCGCCGGCTGCACTCGTGGGGTCATGTCGCGGCCTTCGGTCTCCACCTGCCAGGCCTCGCTGGCCTCGGCGGTGCGCGAGGTCAGGGTCAGGCGCGCCACCGAGCTGATCGATGCCAGCGCCTCGCCACGGAACCCCAGGCTGAGCACGCCTTCGAGGTCTTCCAGCTCGCGAATTTTGCTGGTGGCGTGCCGCGCCAGGGCCAGGGGCAGGTCGTCCGGAGCGATGCCGCCACCGTTGTCGCGTACCCGCAACAGCTTCACCCCGCCCTGCTCGACCTCGACCTCGATGCGCCGGGCGCCGGAGTCGAGGCTGTTCTCCAGCAACTCCTTGACCACCGACGCGGGGCGCTCGACCACCTCGCCCGCGGCGATCTGGTTGGCCAGCCGCGGACTGAGCAGCTGGATACGCGAACCGCCACTCATTGCTGGGACGCCAGGGTAGTGGCGGGGATGTCGAGGTGCTGGCCGACCTTCAACTCATCGCTCTTGAGGTTGTTGCTGCTGCGCAGGCTGGCGACGCTGACCTGGTAGCGCACCGCGATCATCGCCAGCGTCTCGCCGGGGCGTACGGAGTGCTCGCGCGGCCCCTGGGCGATCTTGCCACTGTCGCGCAGCCAGGCGATGTAGGTGCCTGGCGGAGGGTTCTGCTGGAAGAACTGGCGCACGCCGGTATGGATCGAACGCGCCAGCGCCTGCTGGTGGCCGCGCGTGGCCAGCTTGGCCGCCTCGTTGGCATTGGAGATGAACCCGGTCTCAACGAGGATCGACGGGATATCCGGCGATTTCAGCACCATGAAGCCGGCCTGCTCCACTCGCTGCTTGTGCAGCGGCGTGACCCGGCCCATGTTGCCCAGCACCTTCTGCCCGACGTTGAGACTGGAGCTGAGCGTGGCGGTCATCGACAGGTCGAGCAGCACACCGGCCAGCATCCGGTCCTTGTCGTCGAGGCTGACGTTGCCGGCGCCGCCGATCAGGTCGGAACGGTTTTCCGTGTCGGCCAGCCAGCGCGCGGTCTCGGACGTGGCGCCTCGGTCAGACAAGGCGAACACCGAGGCACCGAAGGCGGCCTTGGACGGCGCGGCGTCGGCATGGATCGAAACGAACAGGTCGGCGCCCTTCTTGCGGGCGATCTCGGTACGCTTGCGCAACGGGATGAAGTAGTCGCCGGTGCGAGTCAACTCGGCGCGGTAGCCTTTCTCGGTGTTGATCTGACGCTGCAGCTCCTTGGCGATCTGCAGCACGATGTCTTTCTCGTGCTGCCCACGCGAACCCGAGGCGCCCGGGTCTTCGCCGCCGTGGCCGGCGTCGATGGCGATCACGATGTCACGCTTGCCGGACGGTGCCGGCGGCAGCTTGATCGCCGGTTGCGCCGGGCTGACAGGCACTGCCGGCGTGGTAGCCGGTGGTTGCGGGGTCGGTGGCGGCGTCGGGTTGCTGGCCGCGATGGCGTCGGCTTCCTGGTCGTACAGGTCGACCACCAGACGGTTGCCGTATTGGGCATTCGGCGCCAAGGTGAAGCTCTTCGGCGAGACGGCCTTTTTCAGGTCGACCACCACGCGCAGGTCGGTAGGCGTGCGCTGCGCCGAGCGCACGCTGGTGATCGGCGTATTCGAAGTGGAGACGTTCAATGCTCCGCCCAGGGTGGCGCCATTGATGTCGATCACCAGACGATCAGGCGCGGTGAGGGTGAAGACGCTGTGCTGCACAGGCCCGGACAGGTCGAAGACCAGCCGCGTGTTGTCCGGAGCGCGCCACAGACGCATGCTCTTGACTTGAGTGACGGCCAGCGCGTCAACGGTCACCGCTGTCAGCAGCAGCCCAACGACGGCGACCAGTGCGCGTATGCGCATACCTTTCCCCACTTACTGTTTGAATTCTTCGGCCAGAACGGCACACCAGGCTTCGCCGCGTGCCCCCTGCGGCGACAGGTTCAGCGAACGTCCGCCCGCTTGCGGGCTTATGGTAATGGTCAGGTCGGGCTTTGGCAAAACGCCCGCGCCTTTATCTGGCCATTCGAACAGGCATAGCGGGTCACCCTCGAAATAGTCGCGAATACCCATGAACTCGAGTTCTTCCGGGTCGACCAGACGGTACAGGTCGAAGTGGAAGGCACGGATCTCGCCAATTTCGTAGGGTTCGACCACGGTGAAGGTCGGGCTTTTCACCGGGCCGGCGTGGCCCAGACCGCGGATCAGACCACGCGACAGCGTGGTCTTGCCGGCGCCCAGATCGCCCTCGAGAAAAATCACACCGTGACCTTTGGTCACTTCGGCCAGTTTGGCGCCAAAGGCGACGGTGGCTGGCTCGTCGGCCAGAAACAGGGTTATGCCTGACACGCTGAATGCTCCTCCAACAACTTTCTTATGAGCGGGACCAGATCGCTGGCCGCCAGCCCTCTACCTTGAACACCCAGGCGCTCGCCAGCACAGGCGTGCAGCCATACTCCCAGGCACGCGGCCTGCCAGGCATCCAGCCCCTGGGCCAGCAACGCCGCCAGCACGCCGGTCAGCACGTCACCCAGCCCGGCGCCGGCCATGGCCGGGTGCCCGCGCCCGCACAGGGCCAATCGCCCGGTGGCGTCTGCCACCAGCGTGCCGGCGCCCTTGAGCACACAGACACTGGCGTAGCGCCGGGCCAACTTGCGCACCGCCCCTGGCCGGTCGGCCTGCACCGCCTCGGTGGATACGCCCAGCAGCCGCGCCGCCTCGCCCGGATGCGGGGTAAGAATGCTACCGCTGGGCAAGGCCAGCGGCGCACCGGCCAGCAGATTGAGCGCATCGGCGTCCCAGATCTGCGGCAGGTGCGCGTGGCTGACCGCCGACAGCAGGCTGCGCCCCCAGGCCGCCTGGCCCAGGCCTGGCCCGACCACCAGCACCGAAGCCCGCGCAAGTGGGCCCAGCAGCTGATTGGCCGAACGCACCCCCAGCCACATCGTCTCCGGCAGGCGGGTCAACCCGGCGCAGACATGTTCGGGACGGGTCGCCACACTGACCAACCCGGCGCCGCAACGCAGCGCCGCCTCGGCACTGAGCATGACCGCGCCGCCAGTCCCCAGGTCACCGCCGACCACCAGCACATGGCCGAAGTCGCCCTTGTGGGCATCGACCGCGCGCGGCGGCAACCTGGCCAAAGTCAGGCTGCTCAGCGGTAATGGGGGGTGTTTGGTCTGAGGCATGGGGTCAAAGGCTCCGATGTCTGGCAGAATTATACGCACCTGTGCCTGTAATGCCTTATCCATCCATGTCCGCCACTACTCCAGATATCGCCACACTGGCCCAATCGATCAAGGATTGGGGCCGCGAACTCGGTTTTGCCCACGTCGGCATCGCCGGGCTCGACCTTGGCGAACACGAACAGCACCTGCAGCGCTGGCTGGCGGCCGGCTACAACGGCGAGATGGAGTACATGGGCGACCATGGCAACAAGCGCTCGCGCCCGGCCGAGCTGATTCCCGGCACGTTGCGGGTGATCTCGCTGCGCATGGACTACCTGCCTGGCGACACGCAGATGGCCAAGCGCCTGGCGGAGCCGGAAAAGGCCTATATCTCGCGCTATGCCCTGGGCCGGGACTATCACAAGCTGGTGCGCAAACGCGTGCAGCACTTCGCCGACCGCATCCAGGAGGCCATCGGCCCGTTCGGCTACCGCGCCTTCGTCGACAGCGCCCCGGTGCTGGAGAAAGCCCTGGCCCAGGAAGCTGGCCTGGGCTGGATCGGCAAGAACACCTTGCTGCTCAACCGCAAGGCCGGCAGCTATTTCTTCCTCGCCGAGCTGTTCGTCGACCTGCCGTTGCCGATCGACGGGGTGCAGGGCAGCGATCATTGCGGCCGCTGCCAGGCGTGCCTGGACATCTGTCCGACCCAGGCCTTCGTCGGGCCTTACCAGCTCGATGCGCGGCGCTGCATCTCGTACCTGACCATCGAGTTGCGCCACGCGATCCCGGTGGAGCTGCGCCCATTGATCGGCAACCGGGTGTTCGGTTGCGACGACTGCCAGATCGTCTGTCCGTGGAACCGCTTCGCCAAGACCACCACCGAGGATGACTTCATGCCCCGCCGCGGGCTGGACAACATCGAACTGGCCGAGCTGTTCCTGTGGGACGAGAAGCGCTTCCTCGCCCGCACCGAAGGCTCGCCCCTGCGGCGGGCGGGATATGAGCGGTTTCTGCGCAACCTGGCAGTGGGGTTGGGTAACGCGCCGTCGACCATTCCGGTGCTGGAGGCGCTCAACACGCGGCGGGATGATCCATCAGAGCTGGTACGCGAACACGTAGAGTGGGCGCTCGCTCGCCACAACGCGCTCTGACCACGCCTCTCTGCCGGC
>NZ_JAOEBG010000021.1 GCF_029836165.1 Pseudomonas sp. GD04091 | reverse complement strand
TCCGATTTCGAGAACCCAAGACCCACCCTATGGGCACGTGGCGTTGCCGACGCAAATCGTCAGCCGCGAGCCACTTCGGCCAGATGTGCGATCGCCTCTTCGCTCTTGAGCACCAGTACGTCACCCTCCAGCGAGTCCAGCACCACTTCCGCCGTATTGCCGATCAGAGCGCCGGAAATCCCGGTTCGGGCCACGGTGCCGATAACGGTTACCACCGCATCATATTTTTTCTCGGTATAGGGGATCAGCACATCGGCCGGCCCTTCCGCGACGTGCAAACACTCGTCGCCGATACCGAACTCGGCCTGGAATGCGCAGCAGGCGTCACGGTAACGCTTCTCGATGGTCTCGCTGAGTTGATAGACAGGATCCGATGCCGACAGCATGGGGGAGGGATGGGCGCTGATCACGTGCAGCTCACCCTTGGCCAGGCTGGCAATGGCATAGCCGTGGTCGATGATGCTGGCATGCAACAAGCGATGGGATTCATCCTGGTTGCCCACATCCACGGCTGCGAGGATGACGCCACCGGTCCAAGGCCGCTCGCTCTTGACCATCAACACAGCGGCCGGACATTGACGCAGCAACTTCCAGTCGCTGGGCGTCAGCAATGCCTTCTTCAGCGGGTTGTCCGGTCGATGCTCCTTGATCACCAGGTCACACCCTTCAGCCTGCTGCACAGCGATGATCGATTCATGCAAGGTGTCATGCCAAGTCTGTTCGTGGGTGACGTTGTCGTATCCATCATCATGCAATTGGCTGCTCAGCAAGCTGAGCAAGGCACTGTGGTCCTGCTTCTTGTCGCACATCAACAGGTGCAGGCGCGCACCAGTCACGCCGGCAATCAGTTTCGCCCGGGTCAGGGCCCGGCTATGGGCGTGCTCGGGGTCGAGAACGACGAGGATGCTGCGAACGGCTTGCATGGGCATGAACTCCCTTGAGGATGGCGGCCAATGCCTGACTATAGACGGCGCTGCTCCTGCCGCCGCTTGACATGTATCAAGCATAGTCACTGGCACTCCGGGCGGTCGCCGGTATAATCGCCGGTCCTGCCGATGTCCTCTGTGATTGTGAATACCATGTCCCTGATTCCTGAAATCGACGCCTTCCTCGGCTGCCGTACCCCTGACGCCTGGATCGAGGCGGCGCTGGCCGACCAGGAAACCCTGCTGATCGATCACAAGAACTGCGAGTTCAAGGCCGCCAGCACAGCGCTGAGCCTGATCGCCAAGTACAACACCCACCTTGACCTGATCAACATGATGTCGCGCCTTGCCCGTGAAGAGCTGGTGCATCACGAACAGGTCCTGCGACTGATGAAGCGACGTGGCGTGCCGCTGCGCCCGGTTTCGGCCGGTCGCTACGCCTCGGGCCTGCGTCGGCTGGTGCGGGCCCACGAGCCGGTCAAGCTGGTGGACACCCTGGTGGTTGGCGCCTTCATCGAGGCGCGCAGCTGCGAGCGCTTCGCCGCGCTGGTGCCACACCTGGACGAAGAGCTCGGTGCCTTCTACCATGGCCTGCTCAAAAGTGAAGCAAGACACTACCAGGGCTACCTGAAACTGGCGCACCAATATGGCGATGAGGCGGACATCGCCCGGGTCGTGGAACAGGTGCGGGAAGCGGAGGCCGGGCTGATAACCTCGCCCGACCAGGAGTTACGCTTCCACAGCGGTATTCCGATGGCGCAGGCTGCCTGATCTACTGCCGGCGACCGAGCAGCAGCCCGACCACCAGGCCGAAGCCTGCGGAGATCGCGACGGTCTGCCACGGGTGGCCACCAATGTATTCCTGAGTGGCCTCGACCACCGGCTGCGCTTTCTGGCCCAGCCGGCTGGTGGCGTCACGAGCCTGGCGCAGTTTCAATGCCAGCTGCGCGCGCAGGCTGTCGGCCTCCTCGCCGACCAGCGACGCGCTGTCGCTGAGCAGCTTTTCCGACTCTTCGATCAATGCCTGCAGTTCGCTGAAGACCTGATCCTTGATCTGATCGGTGTCGGCTTGCGTGGCGGTTTTCCTGGCCATGTACACGTCCTCGTGAAGGGTGGGGGAGTTGAACAGTGGATGCCATGGCGCCTGGAAAGTTGCAACGGCGTTCCGATGGCCTGGCGCTAGGGTGTAAGATAGCGCCCATTTTCCAGCGGCAGGTAATCCCCCATGAGTTTCAATCTGGCCAACATGAGCTTCCAGGAACGGGCGCAGATCGAGGCTGAGAAGGCCCGGTTGTTCGAGTATTGGCAGAACAACCTGGGTAAGGCCAAGGGCGAGGCGGGGCGGTTGATCGCCGAGAAGCCCCGGCGCAAGAGCAAGTGGGCGGAGTGGGTACGCGCAGAACTTGACGGCATGACGCCAGCGGAGTTCACCCAGCTGGTGCGCAGCGAAGTGAACAAGATGATGGCCGCCGCCAGCGCCAGCCGCTGAGTCAGGAGAACACTTCGAGCACCGCTGTACGCACCCGTTCCACCAACGGGTCCAGCGGCCCGCTGCTGCGCCAGCCGAGCTCCACCGGATAACGCGGCAGCGACAATGGGCAGGGCAGCGCCTGCAGCCCGGCGACTCTGGCGATGGCTGTGGCGGCGTGGCCGGGCAGGGTGGCGAGGTAATCGCTGTCCTTGAGCAGATACCCCAATGCGGCGAAATGGCTGGTGGCCGCACAGACGGTCCGGCTCCTGCCCAGGTCCGCCAGCGCCTCGTCGACGATGCCGAGCAATCCAGTCGAAGACACCAGAATCTGCTCGCGCTCGACAAACTGCTCGAGGCTCAGGCTCGTCTGGCCGGGAGTCAGGCTGGCTGGATCGACCAGGCACAGGTAGTCGCCTTCGCCGAGCACCACGCGGCTGAGCAGCCGTTCGGCGAAGCCTCCCGAGGTCAGCGCCAGGTCCAGGCTGCGCTCCAACAGGCCCTGGGCGACGATCTGGCTGTGAGTCTGGCGAAAGATCAGGCGCAGCCCCGGTGCGTGCCGGCGTACGGCATCGATCAGTGCCTGGCCGTAGGCGACCTCGAAATCATCCGACAACCCCAGGCTCAGCGAGCGGCCATCGAAGCGCGTGGCCTGGGGGTCGAGCAGTGCCAGACTTTGTCGGCACTTGCCCAGGGCCTCGCTGATCAGTGGCTTGAGCTGGTTGGCCCGTAGGGTCGGGCTCAGGCCGCGGCCGGTGCGTACGAACAGTGGGTCGTCGTACACCTGGCGCAGCCGGCGCAAGGCGGCGCTGACCGCTGACTGGGTCAACCCCAGGCGCAAGGCTGCACGGCTCGCGCCGCCTTCGTCATGCAGGGCTTCGAAGACCTTCAGCAGGTTGAGATCGATGTCGATGATATTCATGTGGATAATATCATTAAGTGCTGAGATGGGCTTTATTCATGATTGTGTGGCGCCGGAGAATCTACCAGACCTTTCCCAGACTGGAGTCTCCAATATGACCAAATCCATCGTCGCCGCCCTGCAGATCGGTTCGCTGCCCGAGGGCAAGGCCGCCACGCTCGAACAGATCCTCGGCTACGAGCAGGCCATCCGCGATGCCGGTGCCTGCCTGGTGGTGATGCCCGAGGCATTGCTCGGTGGCTACCCGAAAGGCGAAGGTTTCGCCACCCAGCTGGGTTATCGGCTGCCCGAAGGGCGTGAGGCTTTCTCGCGTTATTTCGCCAACGCCATCGACGTGCCGGGTAGCGAGACAGAGGCACTGGCCGGGTTGTCGGCGCGCACCGGAGCGAGCCTGGTGCTCGGGGTGATCGAGCGCGCAGGCAGCACCCTGTACTGCACCGTGCTGTTCTTCGAGCCAGAAGGTGGCCTGGTGGCCAAGCACCGCAAGCTGATGCCTACCGGCACCGAGCGGCTGATCTGGGGCACGGGCGATGGCTCCACGCTGCCAGTGGTGGATGGCCGAGCCGGACGCATCGGCGCAGCGGTGTGCTGGGAGAACTACATGCCGCTGCTGCGCACCGCCATGTACGCCAAGGGGGTGCAACTGTGGTGCGCGCCGACAGTGGATGAGCGCGAACTGTGGCAAGTGAGCATGCGCCATGTCGCGGCCGAGGGGCGTTGTTTCGTCGTCAGCGCCTGTCAGGTCCAGGGCTCGCCCGCCGCGCTGGGCCTGAAGGTGGCCAACTGGCCGGACGAGCGCCCGCTGATCAACGGCGGCAGCGTGATCGTCGGTCCGCTTGGCGAAGTACTGGCAGGACCGCTGGTGGGCAAAAGCGGGCTGCTTTGCGCCGAGGTCGATACCGACGAGCTGGTGCGTGCGCGCTACGACTTCGATGTGGTTGGCCATTATTCGCGGCCGGATGTATTCGAACTCAGCGTGGATGAGCGGCCGCGTCCTGGCGTGCGCTTTGTCGGTCCAGCCACTGCTGACGCGTAATTTCCCAGATCTCCTGGGGGAGGCGACCGCTGACGAAGTCGCCGTAGCCGGTACGCAGCAGTTGCATGCCGCCGCGTTGGGAGACGCGCCTCGACGCTTCGTTGGGTAGCGCCTTGGGCACGCGCATCACCTCGCGCCGCAAGGTCAGGAACCAGAACGCATCGATCACTTCGCAGGCTTCGGTGATGTAGCCCTGGCCTTGCCAGGCGGGGGCCACCCAGAAACCGCGGTGGTTGTCAGGCTGGTCCATCAGGCTGATGCTGCCGATCAGTTGCTCAGGTCGATCCAGCAGGCGGATCGACCAGTGCCACTCGCGGCCTGCGGCCATCGCCGGCAGGCAGGCATCGCGCAAATAGTGCAAGGCGCCGTCCGCCGGATAAGGCCAAGGCACCTGGGCATTGAGGTAGCGCACCACCTCCCAGTGCGGGAAGAGATCCTGGATGGGCTCGGCGTCGCTCAGGCGCAAGGGGCGCAACAGTAGTCGGACGGTTTTCAGTTCAGGAGTGCAGGGCATCGGTAGTTCCTTTACCTGTACAGCAGGTTCATCAACGGGCGCCTGTGGTCGCGGGCAGGTCGAGCTTGCCTTTATCGGTGAAGCGGACAGTGCCCAGCGGGCCGCCCGCCAGCTTGCCGCGCAATACATAGGGCAGACCTTGCAGGGACTCCACCCGGCTCAGGCCATAGGCCTGGCGCAAAAAGGCGAAGGCAGTGATGCTGACCGGCACCACGATCACAGCCTCGTCGTAACGGCCGATGTGCCCGCGCTGGTCGCTCACCCCGGCCGCCAGGGGCTGGTCATTGACCTCCAGGTTGAGGGCTATGCCGTTGAAGTCCACCGCGGTCTCGTTGGGATTCTGCACGCGGATCTTCACCGCCATGCGCAGCTCCAGGTCCTGGCCGGGCAACGGATCGATACCGATCACGCTGATGTTCAGTGGATCGCGACCCTGGAACAGGGCACAGGCATTCAGGCCAAGGGTCAGCAACAGGATCAGGCAGACGCGGGCATGCATGGTGATCTGGACCTCGGTACACGGGCGAGTGCGCAGTGTGGCAAATGCAGGGCGGTACGGCTACCAGTCCCGCGATACCCCCTTGAAGATGTCCCGCAGATCCTCCAGGAATGCCTGCGGCGCTTCGCCGGGCGCCTGGCGACGGTGCCGCGCCAGGGTGAACGGCACCAGGAAGTCCAGCGTTGGATCCAGTGCCCGCAACATGCCCTGGGCTTCCCAGGGCTCGGCGCAATGACAGGGCAGGTAGCCGATATGCCGCCCTGACAGGATCAACGTCAGCGCACTGTCGATCTGTTCCGCCACCGCCTTGCTGTGCCGACTCTGGAACGGCTCGCCCTGTTTGAGAAAACGATAGGGATGACGGATCTGATCAGCGTCCAGCAATTGCTCGCGGGTCACCTGCGCCTGGCCGAACAACTCATGCTCCTTGCCGCAGTACAGCCGTTGACGCTCATCGAACAGCGGCAGGTAGTCGAACGCCGCCTGGTTGCCGGAGAAGTAGCTGATGGCACAGTCCAGTCGCTGCTCGAGCAACAGGCGCTCGAGTTCGGCGGGTGGGGCGCTGGACAGCTCCAGCTGCACCGACTCTTCGCGCTGGCGAAAGCGCGCGATGGCCTGGGCGAGGTGTTGCGTCACACGACGGTCCTGGTTCTCGGCCAGCCCGATGCGCACCGTGCCCAGCAAGCGCCCGGCCACGCCGTTGGCCTGCTGGCGGAACTGCTCGATCTGCAGCAGCAGGCCCCGGGTCGCCTGGAGCAGCAACTCGCCTTTCTCGGTCAAGCGAAAGCCGCCCTTGCCACGGCTGCACAGGCGATAGCCCAGGCGGGTCTCCAGTTTCGCCATCTGCTGGCTGATGCTGGGCTGGCTGAGCCCGAGCACGCCCTGGGCGGCGCTGAAGCCGCCGGCCTCGACTACAGTGACGAACAGCCGCAGCAGGTGCAGGTCGGGGTCGTGCAGTTGTCCAAGCATCACATTGCCTCTGGTGAATGTCAGCTTTGCATGGTTGCCATTTTTGCAATGTAACCCGACGGGCATGCTGACGGCACCCACCCCCATGTCGAGGTGCCCGCCATGCGTCGAACGTTGTGCCTGCTTGCCTTGCTGATCGCCCTGCCGCTGCAGGCCGAGGAGAAGGTCGTCAACCTGTACAGCTGGGCCGACTACGTCGCCCCGCAAACCCTGGAGCGTTTCGAGAAGGAGACCGGTTACAAGGTCCGTTATGACACCTTCGACACCACCGAGGTGCTGGAGACCAAGCTGCTCACCGGCGGCAGCGGCTACGACGTGGTGGTGCCGTCGGCCACGGTGCTGGCCCGGGCCCTCAAGGCCGGCGCGCTGCAGCCGCTCGGCGCACAGGCGATGCCCGGTTACGCCAACCTCGACCGGGACCTGCTGGCCAAGCTGGCCGAGGCCGACCCGGGCAATCGCCATGCGGTGCCGTACACCTGGGGCACGCTGGGGCTAGGGGTGAACGTCGAGGCGGTGCGCCAGCGTCTGGGAGACGTGCCGTTGGACAGCCTCGACCTGCTGTTCAAGCCCGAATACGCCAATCGACTGAAGGATTGCGGGATCGCCATGCCCGACTCGCCCCAGGAAGTGATCGGCCTCACGCTCAACTACCTGGGCAAGGATCCGTACAGCCAGGACAAGGCCGACCTGGACGCGGCGCAGGCGTTGTTGCAACAGCTGCAGCCAGCGATCAGCTATGTGGCCAACGGGCGTCAGATCAACGACCTGGCCAACGGCAGTGTGTGCCTGGCGCTGACTTACAACGGCGATGCCGCGATGGCCGCCGACCAGGCGCGTCGTGCCGGCAAGCCGTACCAGCTGATCTATCGCATTCCTCGCGAGGGCACGCTGGTCTGGCAGGACAACCTGGTGATCCCCAAGGACGCACCGCATCCCGAGGCCGCGCGTGCCTTCATCGCCTTCATGCTGCGCCCCGAGTCGGTGGCCGCGCTGACCAACACGCTGTTCTTCGCCAATGCCAACCAGGCCGCGACGCCGCTGGTGGATGAAGCGATCCGCAACGATCCGGACATCTACCCCTCGGCCGAGGTGCGCCAGCGTCTGTTCGCCGATCGCAGCATGGCGCTGTCCGATCTGCGCCAGCGCAACCGCCTGTGGACCGCCTTCCGCAGCCGCCAATAAAACCAGAGAGACAGGAGACCGACCGTGGACCTCGCCCAGGACAACGACCAGGCCATCACCCGCGAAAGCCTCTACGGCACCGCCGCCGAGAGCACCTACGCCGGCATCACCAGCTTCTCGCGACGTCGCTACAGCCGCGACCTGCGCGGCGTCGACGTGGTGGTCAGCGGAGTGCCGTTCGACACCGCCACCAGCAATCGCCCCGGCGCGCGCTTCGGCCCGCGGGCGATCCGCGCCGCTTCGGTGCAGCAGGCCTGGGCCCGTCACTGGCCCTGGGCGTTCGACCCGTTCGATCACCTGGCGGTGATCGACTATGGCGACTGCGCGTTCGACAGCGGTACGCCGGAGTCGGTGCCGCAGAGTATCCAGACCCATGCCGAGCGCATCCTCGAGGCCGGCTGCGGCATGCTCACGCTTGGTGGCGACCATTTCATCAGCTACCCGCTGCTCAAGGCCCATGCCCGCCGTCATGGCCCGCTGGCACTGATCCATTTCGATGCCCACAGCGACACCTGGCCGGACGAGGAGGGCAAGCGTATCGACCACGGCACCATGTTCTGGCATGCCGCCCGCGAAGGGCTGGTGGATCCGGCGCGCTCGGTGCAGATCGGCCTGCGCACCACCAACGACGACAGCCAGGGATTCGCCATCCTCGATGCCCGTCAGGTGCATCGACAAGGGACCGAAGCGATCATCGCGGCGATCCGCCAGCGGGTCGGCGACATGCCGGTCTACCTGACCTTCGATATCGACTGCCTGGATCCTGCCTTCGCGCCCGGCACCGGCACGCCGGTATGCGGGGGACTGAGCACGGTGCAGGCGTTGGAGATCCTCGGTGGTCTGCGCGGCATCAACCTGGTGGGGATGGACCTGGTGGAGGTGGCGCCGGCCTATGACTATGCCGATATCACCGCCCTGGCCGGCGCGACGCTGGCGATGGAGATGCTCTGCCTGTATGCGGCGCGGCACAAGGTGGACAAGCCTGCATAGGGCTGCCCGGGAGCATACTGAAACATCAGGAATCATCTCGACCGGGATTCCCACTTTTGCGTCGAACCCTGCGCGCCTTAGGCTATCCAACCTTGGAGCGCGCCTTTTCGTACCGGAGGTGAAGCATGAACCCTACATGGTCAACCCTGGCCCTCGGCTTGCTGCTGTCCCTGCCGCTCCAGGCCGCGCCTTTGCCCGCGCCGCTGCTTGCCGCCAACGACAGCAACAACCCCTACAACAGCCCGATCATGCGTGCCAACCCCAACAGCCGCCAGGGCAGCGTGCCCGCGACGCCACCAGTGCGCGGCCCGTCCACCCAACCCAACCCGCGCCCGCCGACGCTCGAAAACCGAGGCATCGGCAACGGCGAGAATCTGCGCCGCGAACAGCAGACGCCCAACCTGGAACCCATCCGGCCCCCACGCGATTCCCAACGCGTGCCGTGAGCCCTTTCGAAGGAACCGAGCATGACGCCACGCACCTGGTTGACCACCCTGGCCGCCGCCAGTCTTTTCCCCCTGCTGGCCCAGGCGGCCTCCGAGCAGCAGTTTCCCAGCGAGGAAGGCCAGATGACCGTCAGCACCGTCGCCGACGGCCTGCGCAACCCCTGGGCCCTGGCCTTCCTGCCGGGCGGCAAGGACATGCTGGTGAGCGAGCGCCCTGGCAACCTGCGCATTGTCAGCGCCGAGGGCAAGGTCGGCCCGCCGCTGTCCGGGGTGCCCAAGGTGTGGGCCGAAGGGCAGGGTGGCCTGCTCGATGTGGTGCTGTCGCCGGAGTTCGTCAAGGATCGCACGGTCTACCTGTCGTTCGCCGAGGACGGCTCGGATGGCAAGGCCGGCACGGCGGTCGGACGTGGCCAGCTGTCTCAGGATCAGGCGCGTCTGGAGAATTTCACGGTGATCTTCCGTCAGCAGCCCAAGCTGTCCGAAGGCAACCACTTCGGCTCGCGGCTGGTGTTCGACCGGGACGGCTACCTGTTCATCGCCCTGGGCGAGAACAACCAGCGTCCCACCGCCCAGGACCTGGACAAGCTGCAGGGCAAGATCGTGCGTATCCTGCCGGATGGAGAAGTGCCGAAGGACAACCCCTTCGTCGGCCGTGACAACGTGCGTCCGGAGATCTGGTCGTTCGGCCACCGCAACCAGCAGGGCGCGGCGCTCAACCCCTGGACCGGCAAGCTGTGGACCCATGAGCACGGGCCCCGTGGCGGTGACGAGATCAATATCCCCGCACCGGGCAAGAACTACGGCTGGCCGATCGCCACCCACGGCATCAACTATTCGCTGCTACCCATCCCCGAGGCCAAGGGCAAGCATGTCGATGGCATGGTCGATCCACACCATGTGTGGGAGAAGTCGCCGGGCATCAGCGGCATGGCCTTCTACGACAGCCCGACGTTCAAGGCCTGGGACCACAACCTGTTCATCGGGGCGTTGGCGACCCAGGAGCTGATCCGGCTGCAGCTCGACGGCGACAAGATCGTGCATGAGGAGCGCCTGCTGGGAGACCTGAAGGCGCGGATTCGCGATGTGCGGGTGGGGCCGGATGGTTATGTGTATGTGTTGACCGATGCCAAGGATGGGGCGCTGTTGAAGATTGGCTTGAAGGAAAGCTGATTCGGCTTGCCCGAACCGGCCTCTTCGCGTGCGAGCCCGCTCCCACAGGGTTACGCGGCCTCTGTGGGAGCGGGTTCACCCGCGAAGAGGCCGTAACTGGCGTAAACTGGCCTTTTCCTACCCGACTACCCGGCATGAATCCCGAATCCCGCTACCAGCAGGCCCTGGGCGAGCAAGGCTACGTCCCCGATCCTGCCCAGGCCACCACCGTTACCGCGCTTCAAGCCTGTTTCGATGCCCTGTGCCAGGGCCTGCCCACCCGGGGCCTGTATCTCTGGGGGCCGGTCGGCCGTGGCAAGACCTGGCTGATGGATCTGTTCCACCGCGCACTTGACGTGCCTGCCCGACGCCAGCACTTCCACCACTTCATGGCCTGGGTCCACCAGCGCCTGTTCCAGCTCAATGGCACCGCCGACCCGCTCCAGGCCCTGGCCCGGGAGCTGGCGGGCGAAATCCGTGTGCTGTGTTTCGACGAGCTGTTCGTCAGCGATATCGGCGACGCGATCATCCTCGGTCGGTTGTTCCAGGTGCTGTTCGACCAGGGCGTGGTGATCGTCGCCACTTCCAACCAGCCCCCGGACCAGCTGTACCGCGAGGGTTTCAACCGCGAGCGTTTCCTGCCGGCCATCGCCGCCATCGAGCGGCATATGCGTGTGTTGTCGGTGGCTGGCGAGCAGGATCATCGCCTGCACCCCGGGGTACGGCAGCAGCGCTACTGGGTGGCGCCGCCGGGCAGCGGCGGCGCGCTGACGGCGGTGTTCAAGCAGTTGAGTGCGGATGACCCGGGCAGCGAGCAGGCGCTGCAGGTTGGCACTCGACAGGTACAGGTGGTGCGCCACAGCCCCCGGGCCCTCTGGTGCCGGTTCGCCGACTTGTGCGAGCAACCCTTGGCCGCCATGGATTTCATGGCCCTGTGCGACCGTTTCCCGGCCATTCTGGTGAGCGATGTTCCGGCCTTGGGCGGCGTGCAGCAGGCCGGGCGCATCGCCCGAGGCACCGAGGATGGCGCCGCGCGCGTCGAGGCCGGCGATCGTCAATTGCCGACGCTGGCGCCCAAGGATGACAGCGTGCGGCGTTTCATCGCGCTGGTCGACGAGTGCTATGACCGTCGGGTGGCGTTGTACCTGGAGGCCGAGGTTCCGCTGGATGCGCTCTACACTCAAGGGTATCTGGCGTTCCCGTACCAACGAACCCTGAGCCGGCTACGGGAGATGCAACTGCAACGCTTCGCCTGAAGGAGCCGACCATGGAGCCGCTGTCGCATCATCTGCTGACCCAGGCCTACAACAATGGCTGGGCCAACCACCGTCTGTACAAGGCTTGCCTGCAACTGACCCAGGACGAGTTCGTCGCCCCCCGTTGCAGTTTCTTCCCCTCGATCAAGGCCACTCTCAACCACCTGTTGACGGTGGACTGGTTCTACCTGGATGCCCTGGAGTGCGAGCAGCGCGGCGAAGCCCCCGATCCGGACGGCGAGCGCTTTTTCCAGCCGGAGCAGCCGTTCGCCACCTGCACCGACCTGCAGGCCCAGCAGGCCCAGGCCGACCAGCGACTGGTCGCCTATTGCCGGGCGTTACATGACGATCAGCTGAGGCGTTATGTGAGCATCGCACGGCCCGACCGGGTGCACCGCGAGCAGCGCCTGCGACTGCTGTCGCACCTGTTCGAGCACCAGATCCATCATCGTGGGCAGGTGCATGCGATGCTCAGTGACACGGCGGTGAAGCCACCGCAGCTGGACGAGTTTTTCTGTGAAGAGGAGGCGGGGTTGCGGGCGGCCGATTTCGCCGAGCTGGGCTGGAGCGAGGAACAGGTCTGGAGCCGCTGAGCGGTCCTTCGCGGGCAAGCCCCTGTCCCCGTCACTTCTCCAGCCACCCGATCAACGCCTGGTGGAACTGGTCCGGCTCCTCGATCTGCGGCGCATGCCCCAGGCCCTCGAAGGTGACCAGCTCGCCTTGCGGAATCATCTTCACCACCCGCGGCCCCAGTTCTTTGTACCTGCCCAGTGCCGCCTTAACCTCGGGCGATGCGATGTCGCTGCCGATCGCCGTCGTGTCCTGGTCACCGATCAGCAGCAGGGTCGGCATTTTCAGGTCCTTGAACTCGTGGACCACCGGCTGGGTGAAGATCATGTCGTAGATCAGCGCCGAGTTCCACGCCACGGCTTCATGCCCGGGTCCCTTGTTCAACCCCACCAGCATCTGCACCCAGCGCTCGTACTCAGGCTTCCAGCGTCCGGCGTAGTAGGTGTTGCGCTCATAGTTGCGCACGCCTTCGGCGTCGAGCTTGAGCTCGCGGGCGTACCACTGGTCGATGGTGCGATAGGGCACGCCCAGGGCCTTCCAGTCTTCCAGGCCGATGGGGTTGACCATGGCCAGGCGCTCCACCTGCTGCGGATACATCAGGGCGTAGCGGGTGGCGAGCATGCCACCGGTGGAGTGGCCGAGGACGACGGCCTTGTCGATGCCCAGCTTCGCCAGCAGGGCATGGGTGTTGGTGGCCAGTTGCTGGAAACTGTACTGGTAGTGCGCAGGCTTGCTCGACGTGCAGAAGCCGATCTGGTCAGGAGCGATCACCCGGTAGCCCGCCTGGCTCAGAGCATCGAGGGTGGTCTCCCAGGTGGCGGCGCAGAAGTTCTTGCCATGCATCAGCACCACGCTGTGGCCGTTGGCCTTGCCCTTGGCGGGTATGTCCATATAGCCCATCTGCAGGGTCTGGCCCTGTGACTGGAAATCGAAGCGCTGCAGCGGATGTGGGTAGGCGAAGCCTTCGAGTTGCTTGCCATAGGTGGGCGGTTCGGCGGCGAGAGCGGCGCCGGCGGTCAGACAGGCCAGGGTCAGGGCGGTTGCGCGCAGCATGGGAGCACTCCATGTGGGGCCAGACGGGAAATGGCGACTGTAGCAGTCGGTTGGCCCGGGGCCCCGTGAAAGGTGTTACCCGGTATGAAACCAGCCCAGGGTAATCATCGTCACGACGATATAGCGTCCGCCCTTGGCCAGGGTGACCAGCAGCACGAAGCGCCAGAACGGTTCGCGCATGATTCCGGCGATCAGCGTGAGCGGGTCGCCGATCACCGGCATCCAGCTCAGCAGCAGCGACCACTGGCCCCAGCGCTGGTAGCGCTGGTAGCGCTGCTGGGCGCGCTCCAGCTGGCTGGCGCTGAACGGGAACCAGCGTCGGTCGCGCAGGTGCTCGATGGCCCGGCCAAGCAGCCAGTTGACGACAGAGCCAAGCACGTTGCCGAGGGTCGCGACCAGCAGCAGGGTCGCCCACGCCGTCGGTTCGCGCAGCAGCAGGCCGACCAGTACCGCCTCGGACTGCAGCGGCAGCAGGGTGGCGGCGCCGAAGGCGCTGAGGAACAGCGCCCCAAGACCGAGCATCAGTAGCTGGCGACCACGGTGTCCTGGCCGTCCTGGGTCACGCCGATCACCTGGTAGGCATCCTTGCGATCACCCATCTCCATGCCCGGCGAGCCCATGGGCATGCCGGGCACGGCCAGGCCCTTGAGATCGGCGCGCTGGCTCAGCAGGCGCACTTGCTCGGCCGGCACATGGCCTTCGACGAACTTGCCGCCGATCACCCCGGTGTGGCATGACGCCAGGCGCGGTGCCACGCCCAGGCGCTGCTTGACCACGCTCATGTTCGGCTCGACGTGGTCGTTGACGGTGAAACCGTTGTCGCTCAGGTGCTTGATCCATTCCTTGCAGCAACCGCAGTTGGGGTCGCGGTACACATCGATGGTCTCGGCGGCCTGGGCCAGGCCGGTGAAGGCCAGCAGGCCAAGGGTGAGCAGGTGTTTGCGCAGCATGGTGAAGCTCCTGTGAAACAGCATGATTCATTGGGCCTTGCGCCACTTAAAAGCGCAGGCGAATCCCGGCCACCAGCCGGGTCTGGCCGAGATCCTCGCCATCCTCCCGGGCCTGGTCGGCGCGGTTGCCGTGCAGGCGGTTGAAGCTGACCCCGACATAGGGCGCGAACGCGCGGCTGATCTCGTAGCGCAGGCGCAGGCCCACTTCGCTTTCGGCCAGGCCCGAACCCTGTTCGCGCCCGGCATCGTCGCGTCCGAAGAAGTTGGCTTCGATGGTCGGTTCGAGGATCCAGCGATTGGTCAGCAGCATAGCGTAACCGGCCTCCAGGCGCAGCGCGGTCTGCTGCCGCTCACCGGCGTAGGCAGTGGCCTCCAGTTCCAGGCCGTAGAGCGGCGTGCCCTGGATACCGAAGGCTGCCCAGGTCTGGCCAGTGGCGGGCTTGAAGTCCTGACGCACGCCGCCGACCAGCTCCCACCAGGGGCTGATGGCATGTCCCCAGAGCGCCTGCAGCTCGGCCTTGTGGGTCTTGCCCTGCTCCCGTTCGCCCTCGCTGCGCAGCCACAGACGGTCGATATCGCCCCCTATCCAGGCGGTAGCGTTCCAGTTCAGCGCGCTGCTGTTTTCGAAGTTCTGGTACTCCAGCTGGTCGACGATCACCGCCCAGTTGGTCGCTCGGTCATGCACCTGGTGGCCGGGCAGCGGTGGGAACGCGGCGCGGCGATCAGCCTCTGTGACCACCGGCAGCGGCGTGCGCGGCAGGTTCGTCGCAGGCGTGGCAGGGTTCATCCGGCCTTGGTCCATGGGCATCGCGCCGTGATTCATCTGGCCGTGGTCCATCGGCATCGCACCGTGCCGCATAGGCTCCGTGCCGGCTGCCAAAACGCGTTCACTGGCCAACAAGGCGAGCAGCGCGACGCCGGTGACGATGCGCCGGTTGTTGAGTTCATTCATCGACCCGTACCTCGCGGAACATGCCGGTCTCCATGTGATAGAGCAGGTGGCAGTGGTAGGCCCAGCGGCCCAGGGCATCGGCGCTCACGCGGTAGCTGCGCCGGCTGCCGGGCGGAATGTCGACGGTGTGCTTGCGCACCAGGAAACGCCCCTGTTCGTCTTCCAGGTCGCTCCACATGCCGTGCAGGTGGATCGGGTGGGTCATCATGGTGTCGTTGACCAGGGTGATGCGCACCCGCTCGCCGTACTTCAGGCGCAGTGGCTCGGCATCACTGAACTTGATGCCGTCGAACGACCAGGCGAAGCGCTCCATGTGCCCGGTGAGGTGCAGTTCGATGTCACGTGACGGTTCGCGACCGTCAGGGTCGGGGTAGGGGCTGCGCAGGTCGGCGTAGCACAGTACCCGACGGCCGTTGTCGCGCAGTCCGATGCCGGGGTCGGCCAGGTTGGCGCGCGGGGCCATGGTCTGCATGTCCACCAGCGGGTTGTCGTTTTCACTGGCGGGATGACGCTGCATCGCGGCCATGCCGGCCATCGCCGAGTGATCCATGCCGGCCATGCTGCCGTGGTCCATCCCCGGCATGTTCGAATGGTCCATCTGGCCCATTCCGCCGTGCCCCATGTCGTCCATGGTCAGTACCGGGCGTGGATCGGGGGCGGGCACCGGCGCCTGCAAACCGGCCGCGCGTGCCAGGGTGCCACGGGCGAAGCCGGTGCGGTCCATGCTCTGGGCGAACAGGGTGTAGGCGGGCAGGTCGCCCACGGTCACCAGCACGTCATAGGTCTCGGCCACGGCGATGCGTAGCTCATCCACGCTGACCGGGGTGACTGGCAGGCCGTCGGCGGCGATCACCGTCAGCTTCAGACCGGGAATGCGGAAGTCGAAGTAGGTCATCGCCGAAGCGTTGATCAGGCGCAGGCGCACGGTCTCGCCGGGCTGGAACAGGCAGGTGAAGTTGCCGTCAGGCGGCTGGCCGTTGAGCAGGTAGGTGTAGGCGGCGGCGCTGATGTCGGCGAGGTCGGTGGGGCTCATGCGCATCTTCGCCCAGGCCCAGCGTTCGCCGGCGGCCTTGCCCCAGCCGTTCTCGGCGACGTCGTCGACGAAGTCGCCGAGCGTGCGCTTGTGGTAATTGAAGGCGTCGGACTGCTTCTTCAGCGTCGCCATCAGGGCCTCCGGCGCCTGGTCCGACCAGTCGCTGAGCAGCAGCACATGATCGCGTTGGTAGCGGTGCGGTTCCGGTTCGCGCGGCTCGATGACGATGGCGCCATACACGCCGGCCTGTTCCTGCAAACCGGAATGGCTGTGGTACCAGTAGGTGCCGCTCTGGCGCAGGGTGAACTGGTAGAGGTAGTCGCCGCCGGGCTCGATGCCAGCGAAACTGAGCCCCGGCACGCCGTCCATGTTGGCCGGCAGGATGATCCCGTGCCAGTGGATCGAGGTGGGCTGGTCCAGGCGGTTGCGCACGCGCAGGGTGACCGTGTCGCCTTCGCGCCAGCGCAGCTGCGGGCCGGGCAGGCTGCCGTTGATGGTCAGCGCGGTACGTGGGCGGCCCGTGATGTTGACCGGGGTCTGGCCGATGAACAGTTCGAACTGCTGGCCACTCAGGTCGTGCAGCGGCAGGCGGCCCTCGGCGGCGTGGGCCAGCGGGCGCCACAGGCCGAGGCCGGCTAGGGCGGTGGCGGCGCCCAGGCCCTTGACGAAGGTGCGGCGGGTTGGAGTCGATGGCATGGCGTGCTCTCGCTTCGAAAGTGCCACGATCGTCGCCGCCGGCGCCTGTCAGTCAGCTGAGGCGCAGATTACAGCATTGTCAGGCAGCCGCTTCGCCGCTGCCCAGGTCGCGCATCAGCAGCCCGAATTCCAGGGATACCTGCTCGGGGATCGGCAGGTACACCACATGGCCATCGCCCGGCGCCACCTGGATAGCCTGCTGCTGGCGGTCGCGCAGGCGGTGCAGGTCGAAGTGGTAGTTGCCGCGTGGGGTCATCAGCTCCAGATGGTCGCCCACCGCGAAACGGTTCTTGACCTTGACCTCGGCCAGCCCGTCGATGCGCGTCCCGGTCAGTTCGCCCACGAATTGCTGGCGTTCGGATACCGAGTTGCCGCGCTGGTAGTTCTGGTACTCGTCGTGGACGTGGCGGCGCAGGAAACCTTCGGTGTAGCCGCGCTGGGCGAGGGACTCGAGGTTGTCCATCAGGCTGCAGTCGAAGGGCCGCCCGGCCACCGCATCGTCGATGGCCTGGCGGTACGACTGCACCGCGCGGGCGCAGTAGAAGTGCGACTTGGTGCGGCCTTCGATCTTCAGTGAATGCACACCCATGCGGCTCAGGCGCTCGACGTGCTGGATGGCGCGCAGGTCCTTGGCGTTCATGATGTAGGTGCCGTGCTCGTCCTCGAAGGCCGGCATCTCGTCACCCGGGCGGCTGCTTTCCTGAAGCAGGAACACCTGGTCGGTAGGCGCGCCGAGACCCAGGGTCGGTTCGAATTCGCGGACGATCTCGCCCGTGGCGCTCTCGGTGGCTGCATTGGCCTGGTACTTCCAGCGGCATGCATTGGTACAGGTGCCCTGGTTGGCGTCGCGCCTGTTCATGTAGCCCGACAGCAGGCAGCGCCCGGAGTAGGCCATGCACAACGCGCCATGCACGAAGACTTCCAGCTCCATGTCCGGCACCTGCTGGCGGATTTCTTCGATCTCTTCCAGCGATAGCTCGCGAGACAGGATCACCCGCGTCAGCCCCATGCCCTGCCAGAACTGCACGCTGGCCCAGTTCACCGTGTTGGCCTGCACCGAGAGGTGGACGGGCATCTGCGGGAAGTGCTGGCGCACCAGCATGATCAGACCCGGGTCCGACATGATCAGCGCATCCGGGCCCATCTCGATCACCGGCGCCAGGTCCTTGAGGAAGGTCTTGAGCTTGGCGTTGTGCGGGGCGATGTTGACCACCACGTAGAAGCGCTTGCCCTGGGCCTGGGCTTCCTGGATGCCGAGGGCCAGATTGGCGTGGTCGAACTCGTTGTTGCGCACCCGCAGGCTGTAGCGCGGCTGGCCGGCGTAGACCGCGTCGGCGCCGTAGGCGAAGGCATAGCGCATGGTCTTCAGGGTGCCGGCGGGGGCGAGCAGTTCGGGCTTGGCAGGAGAGGTCATGGTGCGCACCGGGGCAAAAGGCGCGGATGCTAAGGCGGCGGCAACGTGCAGGTATTGATCTGGATCAACGGCACTTTTGCCGATGCGCAGGGCACTAAATTGTTGAGCCCTCGAGGAATGCCCATGAACGAAACCGTATTGCAGAACAAAGCCCTGACCGTGCTGCTGGCACTGGTGACCATCGCCTTCATCTGGATCCTGCTGCCGTACTCCGGCGCGATCTTCTGGGCGGTGATCCTCGGCATTCTCTTCTCGCCGCTGCAGCGCCATCTGCTGTTGCGCCTGGGCGGGCGACGCAACCTGGCCACGGCGACGGCGCTGGCCACCTGCCTGCTGGTCGCCGTGCTGCCGGTGATCATCATCAGCGCCTTGCTGGTGCAGGAGGGCGCGGCACTGTACCAGCGCATCGAAAGCGGCCAACTGGACATCGCCGGCTATATCGAGCGCGGCAAGGATATGCTGCCCGCCTATGCCCAGCATTTTCTGGATCGCATGGGCATGGGCAACCTCGATGGCTTGCGCGACAAGATCACCAAGTGGGCCACCCAGGGCAGCCAGTTCCTCGCCGGCCAGGCGTTCAGCTTCGGCCAGGGCACCTTCGAGTTCCTGGTCAGTTTCGGCATCATGCTCTACCTGCTGTTCTTCTTTCTGCGCGAGGGCGCGGAGGTGGCGCGCAAGGTGCGCCAGGCAGTGCCGCTGCCCGAGCAGCAGAAGCGCCGCCTGCAGTTGAAGTTCAAGCGCGTGGTGCGAGCCACGGTCAAGGGCAACCTGCTGGTGGCGATCACCCAGGGGGCGCTGGGCGGGCTGATCTTCTGGGTGCTGGGCATCCCCAGCGTGCTGGTGTGGGCGGTGCTGATGGCGTTCCTGTCATTGCTGCCGGCGGTGGGCGCGGGGATTGTCTGGGGCCCGGTGGCGCTTTACTTCCTGCTGACCGGGGCGATCTGGCAAGGGATCGTGCTGACGGCCTTCGGCGTGCTGGTGATCGGCATGGTGGACAACGTGCTGCGGCCGATCCTGGTGGGCAAGGACACGCGCATGCCGGATTACCTGGTGCTGGTCTCGACTTTGGGTGGGCTGGCGGTGTTCGGGCTCAACGGTTTCGTGATCGGGCCGTTGATCGCGGCGCTGTTCATTTCCAGCTGGGCGATCTTCGCCTCGACCAAGCCGCAGGTGCAGTTGCCGTCTTGAAGGGGCTGCTGCGCAGCCCATCGCCGACCAGCCGGCTCTTAAAAGGAAACCGCAGGTTCCTGTGGGAGCCGGCTTGCCGGCGAATGGCGCGCAAGGCGCCTCCGGTGTCAACGGAAACTGTAGGAAACCCCCGCATACACCCCGAACCCTTCCCCCGGCGTCGAGCGGGCGACGTCCTGCCCGCCATCGTTGTACCCCGGCGTCACCGTCGCTGCGTAACGCTTGTTGGTGAGGTTGCGCAGGTCCAGCCAGGTCTGCCAGTCCCGTTTCGGCGAATCCCAGCCCAGGCGCGCGCCGAGCAGGGCGTAGGCATCGGCGTGGTAGCTGTTGGCGTAGTCCACCTGCACCTTGGACGCCATCTGCGTGTTCACCCCGGCGTAGAAACCGCTCGGCCAGTCGTAGCGCAGTTCGGCCTGGTAGTAGTGCATGGGGATGCCGGGCAGGCGGTTGTCGCCGAACCTGTCGTCGTCGCGGTAATGGAAGTCGCTGAAGGTGTACGCCTGGCGCAGGCTGAGCTTGCCGGTGCCCGGTTGTTCCCAGAGGGTGCTGTCGAGGCCGGCCTCAATGCCCTGGTGCACGGTGGCGCTGGCGTTGACTTCCTTGGCGGGGAGACCAGGGACGATCTCCACGGCCAACAGTTCATGGCGCACTTGTGCGTAGTACCAGGCCAGGTCCCAGCGCCCCAGTGCAGAATCGCCTCGTGCGCCCAGTTCCAGGGTGGTGGCTGTCTGATTCTGCATTTCGATCGGCTGGGTAGCGACCGTCGAGCTCCAGATCAACGACCAGGGATGCGGCGGCTCGACCGAGCGGCTGAGGTTGCCGTAGACCTGCAGGTCTGGTCGAACGTCATAGCGCAGACCCACGCGGGGCGCGTAGTCCCAATCGTGCTGGCTGACCTTGCCGCCTTCGGCGGGGTAGGTCACGTCGCTTTCGCGACGGGTGTAGATCATTGCCAGGCCGGTGCTCAGCCACAGGTCGGGGATCAGCTCCAGGTCGTTGCCGACGTGCAGCACGGTGTCCGAGCCCTGGTAGCTGAAGTCGCGGCTGCGGGCGCCGAAGTCGTTGCCGCCGCTGCGGGTGAACTGCGAGGCGCCACTGTTGGGCAGGTGCTTGGTGGTGCGCCAGCCGACGGTGGTCTTGCTCTCGTGGCCGAACAGGGTGTCACGGCGCAAGTAGTTGAGCGTGCCGCTGACATCGCTGTACGCCACTTTCAGACGCATCGGGCCTTCGCGCAGATCCATCGGGTAGTCGTGATAGACCAGCCCGGCCTCCAGGCGTGAGTCGTCGTCGAGGAAGAAGGTGGTCTTGTTGCCCACCCAGGTGCTGCCTGGCTGCGGACGGCTGTCGTCGCGGGCCAGGTAGGCGGAGTTGGCGGCACGGGGATGATGCTTGATCTGGTCCTTGGTCAGGCGCCCGGCCAGGTCGTTCTCGGTCTCCCGGTAGCGCAGGTAGAATCGCGTCTCCAGGTTCGGATTGAAGCGATAACCGACGTTGGCGGCGATGCCCTTGGCGCTCCCGCTGCTGTGGTCCTGGTAGCCGTCGTACTCGGCATCGGTCAGGGCCACGTAGTAGTCGAGGTTGCCCAGCACCTGGCCGGAGCTGATGTGTCGGCGCTGGTAGCCACGGCTGCCGACTTCGTAGCGCACCTGCAGCGGTGCGGCATCGTGGCCGGTATGGGTCACGTAGTTGATTGCCCCGCCCAGTGCCAGGGCCCCCTGGTCGAAGCCGTTGGCGCCGCGCAGCACCTCGGCGCGGCTCAGCCACAAGGGCTCGAACAGTTCGTAGGGGGTGCCGCCCGGGCCGGTCAGCGGCAGGCCGTCGAACATTGTGTAGACACCGGAGCCGTGCGCGCCCGGGGCGCGGTTGATGCCCGAGCCCCGGATTGACAGCTTGATGCCGTCGTTGCCCGCCGACTGGGCGAACACGCCGGGCTGGTAGGCCAGCACCTCCTGGTTGCTGGCCACCCGGCCGTCGCCCACCTTGCTCATATCCACCAGGTTGCTGGCGCCAGGCACGTCGCGCAGGCGTTCGCGCGCCGCTTCCAGCTCGTCCTGCTCCGCGTCGCTGATCAGCACCTGGCCCAGTTCCACAGGCGCGGCCAAACCTGGTGAGTTGGCGCCTAATAGGGCGACCAGGCCAAGGCAAGACGAAAGTGGCAAAACAGGACGCATCGTACAACTCCAGACGAAAGGCTGACGGGAACGGCGTTGAGACGAACGAATTTCCGCCCAGAGCACGGAGCAAGCTGCATTTCGCCGTCGTTCAGTGAGAACGTCTTTGTAGGAGAGGTCTTTACAGAGTGTGCGAGTAGAGAGGGACTTGAGGGCTTCGTAAGGTGTGGCGAAGACAGCTGTGGGAATTCCCGCTGCTACAGACCCTGAAGGATGACGCGCGATGATCTGCGAAGTTGAGCGACAGATGAACAACACGGCCTCGGTGTACCTGACCCCCCGCGAGCAGCAGGTACTGCTGTGGTGCGCCTACGGCAAGAGCTCGTGGGAAATTGGCAGGATCCTACAATGCAAGGAGTCCACGGTGAACTTTCATGTGGGCAACATCCTGCGCAAGTTCGATGTCGCCACTCGGGTTGCCGCGGTTAGCAAGGCCATCCGCTTCGGTATGCTCGCGGCAGGATGAGGACGTGGTTGCCGAGCACCTGCGGATGGGGGAAACATCTCCCGGATTGGTTGCTGGTGATTGCTTCGGCTTAAATTAGGCCCCACGAACCATACGGCTACTGCATTGGGGGAATAATCCGACATGAACAATCACATTGTGGAGAGGAGGGTGAGTGCGGCGCTCGAGGCGCACTCTGGCAGGCGATCTCTCCAGCGGTCACATCGGCGTTGCCTCATATGCAGGGTGTTGCCGTGAGTACCTACAAACTGGTCTGTCCGCATTGCAGCAGTCGCATGCGTACCCGCACCAGCGAAGGGCGGCATATCTTTCTGCGGGTGGCGTATCTGCAATGCACCAACGAGGCCTGTGGCTGGTCGGTCAGGGCCGAGTTTGAAATGACCCATGAGCTTTCGCCCAGCGGCATGCCCAGGCCTGATGTCTATCTGCCGCCCGCTGGCAGTGAATTGCGCAGGAGCGCATTGCAGCGCGAAGGTGATGTCGCAACCATCGCGCGCGATGGCGGGCGCCGATGTTCAGTTATCGATAGCTGATAAAAAAACACCCCGCTCGAAGCGGGGTGTCTTGTTTTGCAAGCTCGATCAGCCGATCAGTTGCAGGCTGGCCTGCTGCACCATCTCCAGCAGCGGTTGCGGGTACACGCCGAGCACGAAGGCGAGGATGGCGATGGCCAGCAGCATCACGCCGCCGGTGCGCTGTTCCCACTTCAGCGGGGCGTCGTGGCGACGCAGGTTCGGTTCGACCAGGTACAGGGTGACCATGACGCGCAGGTAGTAGTACACGCCGATGGCGCTGCCGATCACCAGAGCACCGACCAGCCACCACAGGTGCGACTCGACGCCGGTGGCGATGATGTAGAACTTGCCGATGAAGCCCGCGGTCAGCGGGATACCGGCCAGCGACAGCATCATCACGGTCAGTACCGCGGTCAGGTACGGGCGGCGCCAGAACAGGCCGCGGTACTCGTACAGGGCGTCGGCGTCACGGCCGGCGTACGGCGAGGACATCAGGGTGATCACGCCGAACGCGCCCAGGCTGGTGATGACGTAGGTCACCAGGTACACGCCCATGGCTTCCAGGGCCAGACCCTTGCTGGCGATCAGGGCGATGACCAGGTAGCCGAAGTGGGCGATGGACGAGTAACCGAGCAGACGCTTGAGGTTGCTCTGGGTCAGTGCCAGCAGGTTGCCGATCAGGATCGAGGCGACCGCGATCACCGCCAGCACGGTGCTCAGCACGCCGCTGCTGGCGGCGGGGGAGAGCATGAACAGACGCACGACCACGGCGAACACCGCGACCTTGCTGGCAGTGGCCAGGAACGCGGCGACCGGCGCCGGAGCGCCCTCGTACACGTCCGGGGTCCACAGGTGGAACGGCACCAGCGACAGCTTGAAGGCCAGACCTACCAGCATCATGCCCAGGCCCAGCTGCGCCAGCAGGCTCGGCATGCTGGTGGCGGCCAGGACCTTGCCCAGCTGGTCGAAGGTCAGGGCGCCGGCGTCGGCGTACAGCAGCGCCATGCCGAACAGCAGGAAGGCGGAGCCGGCGGCCGACAGCACCATGTACTTGATGCCGGCTTCCAGCGAGCGCTTGTTGAAGAAGGCGTACGCCACCAGGCCGTAGACCGGCACCGACAGCAGCTCCAGGCCGATGAACAGGCCGGCCAGGTGGTTGGCGCTGACCAGCACCAGGCCACCCAGTGCCGACATCAGCAGCAGCAGGTACAGCTCTTCACGGTTGCCCGGGAAACCCTTGGAACCCTCGCCCAGATAGGCGTGGGCAAGGGTGACGCAGGCCAGCGTCGCCACCAGGATGATCGCCATGTACAGGCAGGCGAACTTGTCGATGGTCACCAGCGTGGTGACCGCCAGCGGCGCGACCTTCAGTGCCGGCAGGATTGACAGCAGGGCCAGGTTCAGGCCCACGGTGGACAGCAGGAAGGTCTGCGAGTGGTTGCGCTTCCAGGCGATCGCCAGCATCACCACCACCGTGGTGATGGTAGTGATCAGCATCGGCGCCAATGCGATGAAGTGTTGAGTGGTGAATTCCATAGCGCTCTTACCGGGCCGAAGCGAGTTGAGTGAAAGCGGAACCGAGCCACTGCTGCACACCGCTCATGGTGGCGGCAGAGGTGTCGAGGAACGGCTGCGGATACACGCCCAGCAGGATCAGCAGGCCCGCAAGACCCAGCACCATGATCAGCTCGCGTCCGTCCATGCCAGCCAGCACGGTGTCGGATTTGGCCGGACCGAAGTAGGCGCGGTGGATCATGATCAGCGAGTAGACCGAGCCGAACACCAGGCCGGTGGTGGCGATCACGGTGATCCATGGGACGTGGGCGAAGCTGCCGATCAGGATCAGGAACTCGCCGACGAAGTTGCCGGTGCCGGGCAGGCCCAGCGACGCGGCGGCGAAGAACAGGCTGATGGCCGGAAGATACGCGATGCGGTGCCACAGGCCACCCATCTGGCGCATGTCACGGGTGTGCAGACGCTCGTACAGCTGGCCGGCCAGGATGAACAGCGCGGCGGCCGACAGGCCGTGGGCCAGCATCTGGATCACCGCGCCCTGCAGGGCCTGCTGGCTGCCGGAGTAGATGCCGATCAGCACGAAGCCCATGTGCGAGACGCTGGAGAAGGCCACCAGGCGCTTGATGTCGGTCTGGGCGAAGGCCAGGAAGGCACCGTAGAAGATGCCGATCAGACCCAGGGTCATGGCGATCGGCGCGAACTCGGCCGAGGCGTTCGGGAACAGCGGCAGGGCGAAGCGCAGCAGACCGTAGGCCGCGGTCTTCAGCAGGATGCCCGCGAGGTCCACGGAACCTGCGGTCGGCGCCTGGGCGTGGGCGTCCGGCAGCCAGGAGTGGAACGGCACCACCGGCAGCTTGACCGCGAAGGCGATGAAGAAGCCGAGCATCAGCAGGTATTCGACGCCCGGCGGCAGTTGGGCCTTGAGCAGGTCACTGTAGTTGAAGGTGATCACGCCGGTGCTGTTGTAGTTGACCAGTACCAGGCCAAGGATCGCCACCAGCATGATCAGGCCGCTGGCCTGGGTGAAGATGAAGAACTTGGTCGCCGCATAGATCCGGGTCTTCTTGCCGTCCGCCGAGCTGTGACCCCAGAGCGCGATGAGGAAGTACATCGGCACCAGCATCATTTCCCAGAAGAAGAAGAACAGGAACAGGTCCAGGGCCAGGAACACGCCGACCACGCCGCCGAGGATCCACATCAGGTTGAGGTGGAAGAAGCCGACGTGGCGCTGGATCTCTTTCCACGAGCACAGCACCGACAGCACACCGAGCAGGCCGGTGAGCAGGATCATCAGCAGCGACAGGCCGTCGAGGGCCAGGTGGATGCTGATGCCGAAGCGCTTGATCCACTCGACCTTGTATTCGAGGGCCCAGGCAGGTTCGGCGCCCGGAGCGGGGGCCAGGGTGTAGTCGCCGTTGCCCCACAGCCAGAGGCCGATGCCGAGCAGCAGGGACATGGTCAGCAGCGCGATCCAGCGCGGCAGGGTGGAGCCGAAGCGCTCACCCAGCCAGCACAGGAAGCCGCCGATGAAGGGGATCAGGATCAGCCAAGGCAAAATCATGACGGGTTGGTTTCCTTTGGCAAAGTCGCAAGATTCATAGTCATACCGCGGCCACTACCACGGCACCGAGCACCAGCACGGCGCCGACGGCGATCGAGGCGGTGTACCAGCGCAGCTGGCCGGTCTCGGTCTTGCTCATGGCGACATGGCCGCCACGGGCCATCCGAGGGATGAGGCCGATGCTGCGGTCAACCGGGTCCTTGCGCAGGATGTGGCTGATCAGCAGGTAAGGTTTGACGAAGAGCTTGTCGTAGATCCAGTCGAAGCCCCAGGCGGCGAACCACCAGGCCGACAGGATGCGACCGATACCGCTGTTGGCCACCGCGCTGACGAAGCGGCGCTTGCCCAGGAACAGCAGGGCCGACAGCAGGATACCGGCGATGGCGATGGCGCCGGAGGCGATCTCCAGCGAGTGCTTGGCTTCGCCACCGGCGTGGCCGGCGCTCTCAGGCAGCACGCCTGCCAGTGGCGGGTGGATCCAGGCGCCGACGAAGGTCGACAGCACGATCAGCACGCCCAGCGGCAGCCAGTGGCTGATGCCGTGGCCGGCATGGGCTTCGGTCTTGGCTTCGCCGTGGAAGGCGATGAAGATCAGGCGGAAGGTGTACAGCGAGGTCATGAACGCACCGAGCAGGCCGGCGTACAGCAGGCCGGTGTTGCCGCTGGCGAAGGCTTCCCAGAGGATCTCGTCCTTGGAGTAGAAGCCCACGGTCAGGATCGGCAGGGCGGCCAGGGCGGCGCCGCCGACCACGAAGCTGGCGTAGGCCAGCGGCAGCTTCTTCCACAGGCCGCCCATCTTGAAGATGTTCTGCTCGTGGTGGCAGGCGACGATCACCGCACCGGAGGCAAGGAACAGCAGGGCCTTGAAGAAGGCGTGGGTCATCAGGTGGAAGATCGCCGCGTCCCAGGCGCCGACGCCCAGGGCCAGGAACATGTAGCCGATCTGGCTCATGGTCGAGTAGGCGAGGATACGCTTGATGTCGGTCTGCACCAGCGCGGCGAAGCCGGCCAGGACCAGGGTCACGCCACCAACGACGCCGACCAGGTGCAGGACGTCCGGTGCCAGCAGGAACAGGCCGTTGGTACGGGCGATCAGATACACGCCCGCGGTCACCATGGTTGCAGCGTGGATCAGTGCCGAAACCGGGGTCGGACCCGCCATCGCGTCGGCAAGCCAGGTCTGCAGCGGCAGCTGTGCCGATTTACCGACCGCGCCACCCAGCAGCATCAGGGTCGCCAGGACCATCCAGGTGTCACCAGCCTGGAACTTCTGTGGTGCCAGCACCAGCAGTTCCTGCACGTTCAGGGTACCCAGCTGGACGAACAGGATGAACAGGCCGATGGCCATGAACACGTCGCCGATACGCGTGACGATGAAGGCCTTGAGTGCCGCGTTACCGTTGTTGCGGTTGCTGTAGTAGAAACCGATCAACAGGTACGAGCACAGGCCCACGCCTTCCCAGCCGAAGTAGATGAACAGCAGGTTGTCGCCCAGCACCAGGAACAGCATGCTGGCGATGAACAGGTTGGTGTAGGAGAAGAACCGCGAGTAGCCGGCTTCGCCACGCATGTACCAGGAGGCGAACAGGTGGATCAGGAAGCCGACACCGGTGACCACGCCCAGCATGGTGACCGACAGGCCGTCCACGTACAGGGTGAAGTTCGGCGCGAAGCCGTCCACCGACATCCACTGCCACAGCAGCTGGCTGTATGCGCCGCCTTCAGGCGGGGCGACGTTGAACTGCCAGATCACGTAGGCGGCCACGGCGGCCGAGAGGCCCACCGAACCGACGCCGATCAGCGCGGACAGGTTCTCCGAGAACCGTCCACGGGAGAACGACAGCAGCAGGAAGCCGATCAGGGGGAATACGAACGTCAGGAAGATAAGGTTCATCCGCGCATCTCACTGGCAGCATCGATGTCGAGAGTGTGGAAGCGGCGATACAGCTGCAGCAGGATCGCCAGGCCAATGCTGGCCTCGGCGGCTGCCAGGCTGATCACCAGAATGAACATCACCTGGCCGTCGGGCTGGACCCAACGGGCACCGGCGACGATGAACGCCAGGGCGGAGGCGTTCATCATGACTTCCAGGCTCATGAGCACGAAGAGGATGTTGCGGCGGACCATCAGGCCGACCAGACCTAAGCAGAACAGGATGCCGGCGACCGCCAGACCATGCTCGAGAGGGATAGCACCCATGATTTACTCCTTCGCCTCGTTGCGGCCCAGGTGGAAGGCGGTGACGGCGGCGGCGAGCAGCAGCATCGACGCCAGTTCGACCACCAGCAGGTACGGGCCGAACAGGCTGATGCCCACGGCCTTGGCGTCCACGGTGGTACCGCTGATGGCAGCGCCCGACGGGGTGACGAACAGCACGTACAGCAGCTCCAGCAGCAGCAGGGCGGCGAGGATCACCGGCCCCGCCCAGATGCCCGGCTTGAGCCAGCCACGTTCCTGGGCGACCGAGGCCGGCCCGAGGTTGAGCATCATCACCACGAAGACGAACAGCACCATGATGGCGCCGGCGTAGGCGATCACTTCCAGGGCGCCGGCGAACGGCGCACCGAGGGAGAAGAAGATCATCGCCACGGAGATCAGCGAAATGATCAGGTAGAGCAGGGCGTGCACGGGGTTGGTGCCGGTCACCACCCGGAGGGTGGAGACCACGGCGATCCCGGATGCGAAGTAGAAAGCGAATTCCATCTTTCTGTCCTTATGGGAGCAAGCTCTTCACGTTGATCGGCTCGGCTTCGTTCTGCGCAGAGCCTTTCGGCTTGCCAGCGATGGCCATACCCGCAACACGGTAGAAGTTGTAGTCAGGGTTCTTGCCGGGGCCGGAAATCAGCAGATCTTCTTTCTCGTACACCAGGTCCTGACGCTTGAACTCGGCCATTTCGAAATCCGGAGTCAGCTGGATCGCGGTGGTCGGGCACGCCTCTTCGCACAGGCCGCAGAAGATGCAGCGCGAGAAGTTGATACGGAAGAACTCTGGGTACCAACGACCGTCCTCGGTCTCGGCCTTCTGCAGCGAGATGCAGCCAACCGGGCAGGCCACCGCGCAGAGGTTGCACGCCACGCAGCGCTCCTCGCCGTCGGGGTCGCGGGTGAGGACGATGCGGCCGCGATAGCGCGGCGGCAGGTACACGGGTTCTTCGGGGTACTGCAGGGTGTCGCGCTTGCGGAACCCGTGGGAGAACACCATGGCCAGGCTGCGCAGCTGTGTGCCGGTGCCCTTAACGATGTCGCCGATATACTTGAACATGGGTCAAATCCTCACTGGGCCGCGACGGCTGGCGTGTTGTAGAGCACGATCGCAGCGGTCACCAGCAAATTGATCAGGGTCAGCGGCAAGCAGAACTTCCAGCTGAAGTCCATCACCTGGTCATAGCGTGGGCGCGGGATCGAGGCGCGCAGCAGGATGAACAGCATGATGAAGAACGCGGTCTTCAGGGCGAACCACAGGAACGGTACCTGTGGCAGCAGGCCGAACGGGCCGTGCCAGCCGCCGAAGAACAGGGTCACCAGCAGCGCCGAGACCAGGATGATGCCGATGTACTCACCGACGAAGAACATGCCCCATTTCATGCCGGCATATTCGATGTGGTAGCCATCGGCCAGTTCCTGTTCCGCTTCCGGCTGGTCGAACGGGTGACGGTGGGTCACGGCGACGCCAGCGATGAAGAAGGTGCAGAAGCCGAAGAACTGCGGAATGATGAACCACAGGTTCTGGGCCTGGTATTCAACGATGTCGCGCATGTTGAACGAACCCACCTGCACCACCACGCCCATCAGCGCCAGGCCCAGGAACACTTCGTACGACACGGTCTGCGCCGAGGCCCGCAGGCTGCCGAGCAGGGCGTACTTGTTGTTCGACGACCAGCCGGCGAACAGCACGGCGTAGACCGACAGGCCGGCCATGGCGAAGAAGAACAGCAGGCCGATGTTCAGGTCGGCGACGCCCCATACCGGGGTGATCGGGATGACCACGAAGGCGATAAGCAGGGCACTCATGGCCACGACCGGCGCCAGGGTGAAGATCATGCGATCGACGAAGGGCGGGTTCCAGTCTTCCTTGAAGAACATCTTCAGCATGTCGGCGGCGATCTGGAACATGCCGAACGGGCCGACACGGTTCGGACCGTAGCGGTCCTGCCACCAGCCCAGCAGGCGACGTTCGACGAAGCTGAGCAGCGCGCCGCAGACCACCACGGCCAGCAGGACCACGATGGCCCGCACGACGGTGAGGATCACATCGATCACTTCGGGGGTGAACCAGCTCATTGTGCTGCCTCCTGCAGGCCTTCGACGGATGCACCGAAGATGGCGGGCGGAATGCCGGCCAGGCCTTTGGGCAACGCAACCAGGCCAGCGCCCAGCTCTTCATTGATACGCAGCGGCAGGCGCAGCGACTGGCCGGCGACGTTCAGGCTCAGCATCGCGCCGTCGTTGACGCCCAGGCGGTCGGCCTCGGACTTGGCCAGGCCGACGTAGGCGGCCGGGATGCGCTCCTGCACCGGGGCGGCGCGGGAGGAGTTCTCTTCGCTGCCGAACAGGTGGAAGAACGGGACCGCGGTCCAGGTGCCACGGGCCGGGTTGAACGCGCCCGGGATGGCGCTGAACCAGCTCAGGCGGTCGCCCTGCGACTCGATCAGGCGCACGCCCGGGTCACCGGCGCGCAGGTGGCCACCCACTTCGTCCTGGAACTTGTTCCAGGCCTGCGGCGAGTTCCAGCCCGGCGACCAGGCGAACGGCACCTGCTGGCGCGGTTCGGCCGAGCCCGAGTAGCCTTCCATGGAGAAGGCGAACGCGGTGTCCTTGTCCTGCGGAGTGCGTGGTTCGTGCACGCTGATGTTGGCGCGCATGGCGGTACGGCCGGAGTAGCGCAGCGGCTCGCGGGCCAGCTTCATGCCCTTGATGCGGAAGGCGGCGGAAGGCGCGGCGTTGACGATGCCGGCCAGTTGCGGCGCGGCTTCGGCGCAGGCGCTGGTGACATGGTCCAGCTGGGTCCAGTCCACCGGCTTGTTGAGCAGGGTGGCACGCAGGGCGTGCATCCAGCGCCAGCCTTCGTGGATCTGGATGCTGCTGTCCAGGTACTGCGGGTCGAACACCTGGAAGAAGCGCTGGGCGCGGCCTTCCTGGCTGACCAGGGTGCCGTCGCCTTCGGCGAAGGAAGCCGCCGGCAGCACCAGGTGGGCGCGCTCGAGGGTCGGGGTCTTGGAGTGGTCGGCGACGATCACCACCTTGGCCGCGGCCAGGGCCGCGTCGACCTTGGCGGCCGGTACGCGGGCGTACAGGTCGTTCTCCAGCACGACGATGGCGTCGGCCTTGCCGCTGATCACGGCGTCCAACGCGGCGTCGACGGACTCGCCGCCCATCATCGCCATGCCGAGGCTGTTGGCCTCGGGCACGACCAGGCTCAGCGAACCGTTCTTCTCGCGCAGCTTGAGGGCCTTGGCGATGTTGGCGGCGGCTTCGATCAGCGCAGGATCCGCCAGGGACGTACCGGCGACCACCAGCGGGCGCTGGGCGGTGAGCAGGGCATCGGCGATGCGCTGGGCCAGTGCTTGCGCTTCGCTGTCCAGACCTTCGACGGCCGGGGCGCTCGGGTCGATGGCGTGGGCCACGGCGAAACCGATGCGAGCCAGGTCAGCCGGAGCTGCGTGCACGCACTCTTCGGCGACGTCGTCCAGCTTGGTCTCGGCCAAGGACGCGATGAACAGCGGGTACAGCGCGTGCTGGCCGATGTTCTTCACCGCAGCGTCCAGCCAAGGCTGCACGCGCATGGCGTCGGCCATGGCCTCGGCCTTGCCCTTGGTGGCCTGGCGCACGGCCAGGGCGACACGGGCGGCGGTCTGGGTGAGGTCTTCACCGAGCACGAACACGGCATCGTGGTCTTCGATGTCGCGCAGGGTCGGCACCGGCAGCGGGCTGTTGTTCAGCACGTCCAGGACCAGGCGTACGCGGGCCAGCTCGCCAGCTTCCATACCGCAGTAGAAGTAGTCGGCGCCGACCAGCTCACGCAGGCCGTAGTTGCTTTCGAGGCTGGCGCGTGGCGAGCCGATGCCGACGATGGTACGGCCGCGCAGCAGGTCGGCGGCCTTGTCCAGGGCGGCGTCCAGCGACAGCTTGCTGCCATCGGCGAGGAACGGCTGGCGTGGACGGTCGGCGCGGTTGACGTAGCCATAGCCGAAGCGGCCACGGTCGCACAGGAAGTACTGGTTCACCGAGCCGTTGAAGCGGTTCTCGATGCGGCGCAGTTCGCCGTAGCGCTCGCCGGGGCTGATGTTGCAGCCGCTGGAGCAGCCATGGCAGATGCTCGGGGCGAACTGCATGTCCCACTTGCGGTTGTAGCGCTCGGAGTGGGTCTTGTCGGTGAACACGCCGGTCGGGCAGACCTCGGTCAGGTTGCCGGAGAACTCGCTTTCCAGCACGCCGTCCTCGACGCGACCGAAGTACACGTTGTCGTGGGCGCCATAGACACCCAGGTCGGTGCCGCCGGCGTAGTCCTTGTAGTAGCGCACGCAGCGGTAGCAGGCGATGCAGCGGTTCATCTCATGGGCGATGAACGGGCCGAGGTCCTGGTTCTGGTGGGTACGCTTGGTGAAACGGTAGCGGCGCTCGTTGTGGCCGGTCATTACCGTCATGTCCTGCAGGTGGCAGTGACCGCCTTCCTCGCACACCGGGCAGTCGTGCGGGTGGTTGGTCATCAGCCATTCGACGACGCTGGCGCGAAACGCCTTGGACTCGTCATCGTCGATGGAGATCCAGGTGCCGTCGGAAGCAGGGGTCATGCAGGACATGACGATACGACCACGGGTGTCGTTCTCGTCGGTGTACTGCTTGACCGCGCACTGCCGGCAGGCACCGACGCTACCGAGCGCCGGGTGCCAGCAGAAATAAGGGATGTCGAGGCCGAGCGACAGACAGGCCTGTAACAGGTTGTCCGCACCGTTGACTTCGAGCGCTTTGCCGTCTACGTGGATAGTGGCCATGGTTCAAAGTTCTTCGTTGGCCCGCGTGAGCAGGCGTGGCTAATGGAAATCGGTGAGCCTGTGGCCGGCCTCGCATCGTGCTGGCCGGCCGACAGGCTGGCGGATGGCACGGACCATCCGCTGTTCATCTTGTTATGCGCCGACCACGATCGGCTTCGCCAGGTTCGGGCGCAGGGTGTCGGCAGCACTTGCTGGAGCGACACCGGCCTCGAATTCCGAGCGGAAGTATTTGATGGCACTGCCCAATGGCTCGACGGCACCCGGTGCGTGAGCACAGAAGGTGCGGCCAGGGCCGAGGAAGTTGACCAGACCCAGCAGGGTCTCGATGTCTTCGGCGCGGCCCTGGCCTTTCTCCAGGGCGCGCAGCATCTTCACGCTCCATGGCAGGCCGTCACGGCATGGGGTGCACCAGCCGCACGACTCGCGGGCGAAGAACTCTTCCATGTTGCGCAGCAGCGAGACCATGTTGACGCTGTCGTCCACCGCCATGGCCAGGCCCGTACCCATCCGGGTGCCGACCTTGGCGATGCCGCCGGCATACATCTGCGCGTCGAGGTGCTCGGGCAGCAGGAAACCGGTACCGGCGCCGCCCGGCTGCCAGCACTTGAGCTTGTAGCCGTCGCGCATGCCGCCGGCGTAGTCCTCGAACAGCTCGCGGGCGGCAACGCCGAACGGCAGTTCCCACAGGCCTGGGTTCTTCACCTTGCCGGAGAAGCCCATCAGCTTGGTGCCGTGGTCTTCGCTGCCTTCACGGGCCAGCGACTTGTACCAGTCGTTGCCGTTGGCGACGATGGCCGGGACGTTGCACAGGGTCTCGACGTTGTTCACGCAGGTCGGCTTGCCCCAGACGCCGACGGCGGCAGGGAAGGGCGGCTTGGAGCGCGGATTGGCGCGGCGGCCTTCGAGCGAGTTGATCAGTGCGGTCTCTTCACCGCAGATGTAGCGACCGGCACCGGTGTGCACGAACAGCTCGAAGTCGAAACCGCTGCCGAGGATGTTCTTGCCCAGCAGGCCCGCGGCCTTGGCTTCGTCGATGGCGCGGTTGAGGTTCTTCGCCGCGGTGGTGTATTCGCCACGCAGGAAGATGTAGCCACGGTAGGCCTTCAGGGCACGGGCACTGATCAGCATGCCCTCGACCAGCAGATGGGGCTGTTGCTCCATCAGCATGCGGTCCTTCCAGGTGTTCGGTTCCATTTCGTCCGCGTTGCACAGCAGGTAGCGGATGTTCATGGATTCGTCTTTGGGCATCAGGCCCCACTTCACGCCAGTGGGGAAGCCTGCGCCGCCGCGGCCCTTGAGGCCGGAGTCCTTGACGCTCTGGACGATGTCGTCCGCGGACATTTCCGCCAGCGCCTTGCGGGCGGCGGCATAGCCATTCTTGGCCTGGTATTCGTCGAGCCAGACAGGCTCGCCGTCGTCACGCAGGCGCCAGGTCAGCGGGTGGGTTTCGGCCGAACGCGCGATGCGGTTGGCCGGGCCGAAGGAAGTGATGGTCATGCGTAACCCTCCAGCAGCTTGGAAACGCCAGCGGGCTGAACGTCGCCAAAGGTGTCGTCGTCGATCATCAGCGCCGGGGCCTTGTCGCAGTTGCCCAGGCAGCAGACCGGCAGCAGGGTGAAGCGTCCGTCCGGGGTGGTCTGGCCGAGGCCGATGCCCAGCTCGCTCTGGATCTGGCTGACCACCGACTCATGGCCGCCGATGTAGCAGACCATGCTGTCGCACACGCGGATGATGTGGCGACCGACCGGCTGGCGGAAGATCTGGCTGTAGAAGGTGGCCACGCCCTCGACGTCGCTGGCGGGGATGCCCAGCACTTCGCCGATGGCATAGATGGCGCCGTCCGGCACCCAGCCGCGCTCTTTCTGAACGATCTTCAGGGCTTCGATGGACGCCGCGCGCGGGTCCTCGTAGTGGTGCATCTCGTGCTCGATGGCCGAGCGCTCGGTTTCGCTCAGGGCGAAACGGTCGGTTTGGATAAGCGTGCTGTTCATGCTTAGCGGTCCACGTCAGCCATAACGAAGTCGATACTGCCCAGGTACGCGATCAGGTCCGCGACCATGCTGCCCTTGATCACCGAAGGGATCTGCTGCAGGTGCGGGTAGCTCGGGGTACGGATCCGGGTGCGGTAGCTCATGGTGCCGCCATCGCTCGTCAGGTAGTAACTGTTGATGCCCTTGGTCGCCTCGATCATCTGGAACGACTCGTTGGCCGGCATGACCGGGCCCCACGAGACTTGCAGGAAGTGGGTGATCAGGGTCTCGATATGCTGCAGGGTGCGCTCTTTCGGCGGCGGCGTGGTCAGCGGGTGGTCCGCCTTGTACGGGCCTTCCGGCATGTTGCGCAGGCACTGGTCGATGATGCGGATACTCTGGCGCATCTCCTCGACGCGGACCATGCAGCGATCGTAGGCATCGCCGTTGTGGGCCAGCGGTACTTCGAACTCGAAGTTCTCGTAGCCGGAGTAGGGGCGTGCTTTACGCAGGTCGAAGTCGCAGCCGGTGGAGCGCAGGCCGGCACCCGTGGTGCCCCATTCCAGGGCTTCCTTGGTGTTGTACGCGGCGACGCCGATGGTGCGGCCCTTGAGGATGCTGTTCTGCAGGGCGGCCTTGGTGTATTCGTCGAGGCGCTTGGGCAGCCATTCGACGAAGTCCTTGACCAGCTTGTCCCAGCCACGCGGCAGGTCGTGGGCGACGCCACCGATGCGGTACCAGGCCGGGTGCAGGCGGAAACCGGTGATCGCCTCGATCACGGTGTAGGCGCGCTGGCGGTCGGTGAAGGTGAAGAACACCGGGGTCATGGCGCCGACGTCCTGGATGTAGGTGCCCAGGAACAGCAGGTGGCTGGTGATGCGGAAGAACTCGGCCAGCATGATGCGGATCACGTCGACCTTCTGCGGCACCTGGATGCCTGCCAGCTTCTCGACCGCGAGTACGTAAGGCAGGTTGTTCATTACCCCGCCAAGGTAGTCGATACGGTCGGTGTAGGGGATGAAGCTGTGCCAGGACTGGCGCTCGGCCATCTTCTCGGCACCACGGTGGTGGTAGCCGATGTCCGGGACGCAGTCGACGATCTCTTCGCCGTCCAGCTGCAGGACGATACGGAAGGCGCCGTGAGCCGAAGGGTGGTTGGGGCCGAGGTTGAGGAACATGTAGTCCTCGTTGGTGCCGTGACGCTTCATGCCCCAGGCTTCGGGGTTGAAACGCGCCGATTCCTCTTCGAGCTGCTGCTTGGCCAGGTTCAGGCTGTACGGGTCGAACTCGGTGGCGCGGGCCGGGAAGTCCTTGCGCAGCGGGTGGCCTTCCCAGGTCGGCGGCATGAGGATGCGCGACAGGTGCGGGTGGCCGGCGAAGTCGATGCCGAACATGTCCCAGACTTCACGCTCGTACCAGTTGGCGTTGGGCCAGATGCCGGTGACGGAAGGCAGGTTGAGGTCGCCTTCGCTCAGCGACACCTTGATCATCACGTCGCTGTTACGTTCCACCGACAGCAGGTGGTAGAACACGCTGAAGTCGGCGGCCGGCAGGCCGCGGCGCTGGGTGCGCAGGCGCTCGTCGACGCCATGCAGGTCGTACAGCATGCTGTACGGCTTGGCGACGTTGCGCAGGAAGGAGAGCACGTCTTTGAGCTGGGCACGCTTCACCCACAGGACCGGCATGCCGGTGCGGGTTTCCTGGGCGACGAAGGCGTCGGCGCCAAAACGGTTGTGCAGTTCGACGACCACATCTTGGTCGTCAGCCTTGTAAGGCGGAATATAAATAGCGGTGTCCGCTGTCATGGTCTCGGTCGCTTTGAGTCAACGTAGAGAATGAAGCCAGGCCGCCGGCTCCCTCGGGAGCGGGCGGCAGGTCGCTGGATCAGACTTCGTCGGGGCTGCGCAGGTTGGTTACCGCGATACGCTGTTCGCGACGCAGGTCCTTCTGGGCGGGCATCTCGGCACGGTAGATGCCTTGATCACCGACAACCCAGGAGAGCGGGCGACGCTCCTGGCCGATCGACTCCTGCAGCAGCATCAGGCCCTGCAGGAAGGCCTCGGGGCGCGGCGGGCAGCCAGGCACGTACACGTCCACGGGGAGGAACTTGTCGACCCCCTGAACGACCGAGTAGATGTCGTACATGCCACCGGAGTTGGCGCACGAACCCATGGAGATGACCCACTTCGGCTCGAGCATCTGCTCGTACAGGCGCTGGATGATCGGCGCCATCTTGATGAAGCAGGTACCGGCGACGACCATGAAGTCGGCCTGACGCGGCGACGCCCGGATGACTTCGGCGCCGAAGCGGGCGATGTCGTGGGGTGCCGTGAAGGCCGTGGTCATTTCCACGTAGCAGCAGGACAGGCCGAAGTTGTACGGCCAGAGGGAGTTCTTGCGACCCCAGTTGACCGCGCCACGCAGCACATCTTCGAGCTTGCCCATGAAGATGTTCTTGTGGACCTGGTCCTCTAGCAGCTGATCGGTGACGGTTTCCCGCTCACCGACCGGATACTGCTCGTTGGGTGCATCCGGATCGATTCTGGTGAGATTGTATTGCATGCCAAAGCCTCATTGTTTCAGCTTCGCTTGCCGCTTGCGGCGACCTTCGGGAGCCCAATCGAGCGCCCCGACGCGCCATAGGTAGACAAGACCAGCCAACAGAATTGCTATGAAAATGAGAGCTTCGACGAATCCGGTCCAGCCGCTTTCGCGGACGGACACAGACCATGCAAACAGGAAGAGGGCTTCGATATCGAAGATCACGAACAGCATCGCGACCAGATAGAATTTGGCGGACAGGCGCAGGCGGGCGCTGCCGACGGGCAGCATGCCGGATTCGAAGGGTTCGTTCTTGGCGCGACCCCAGGCCTTGCTACCGAGCAGGCTGGACAGGCCGAGCATGAAGGCGCACAGGCCGACGACACCCAGGAGGAAGATGGCAAAGCCCCAGTTGTGGGCGATGAGTCCTGCCGAATCGGACATGCTAGAAATCCTTATACAGAGACCCAGCTCTGCAGTCTGAAATAAAGTAGAGCGGCGACGTGGTGTCGCAGACGCAGTGACCAAATGTCGCAGCTGAATCAATCGCGCTGATTTTATGGGTAAACCCAGTGCAAGTAAAATTTCCGTTGCAAATTTATTCGTAGGATTAAGAACAAAAATCTTTCGTAAATGGCTGAAAGCCTTGAATTTCGGGCATTGCGTGCGGATTTGTTAATTATGTTTCTTGTGTTTCGTAACGACGCCGCAGCTGCGTAATGATAATTAATATCATTTAACTTGAGCTGTACTGTTTTAGCGCTTCTGAGCCTTGCAAAGTTCATCTGCTTGTCTGCCCACTTGCAAATGCGAAAAACTCTCGTTCTAGCAGCTTCCGGGGCTGCGTGTACCGCTGTGGATCAATACTTTATCGGTTGAGCTGCGCACGACCGACGCGCTGATGAGCCACTGTCCGAGCCAGTACGCCAGGATGATCAGGTACGGCGCCCAGGCGAAGGTGCTGACGAAGCGATCGATGCCGATCATCGCGTCGGAGAACACGAAAAGGCAGGCGCCGAGGGCGGCCAGTCCGCCGCAGGCCAGGGCGCGCCAGAGCATGCAGCCGATGGCCAGGGCATACAGGGCCACGGGCACCAGCAGCGGCCCGAGGCCGTGGCTGGCCAGCAGGGCGAACAGCGTTCCCCCCACCGCCAGCGAGAAGAGCAGGGCCGTCCGTGCAGTGCGCCGTGTCCTGCCCAGATAGCCGGCGAGGTAGCACAGGTGAGCGCAGAGGAAGGCCGAAAGGCCGAAAACGAACAGGTCAGCGGGCAGCACCAGGAAAATGTCACCCACTAGCGAGAAGCCCAGCCCTAGCATGATCCAGTGGCGGTAGGTCGTGCGCTCGGCGCTGCCGAGCCAGATCAGCAGTGCGAGGACGGGGATCGGCTTGCTCGCCAGCGCCAGCCACGGCATCTGGTTGGCCACTGCGCACAGGTAGAGGACGGCGCCAAGCAGCGCTGCGGATACCAGCCATGATGTGCGTGACATGATCAGTCCTTGAGCCTTCGGTGCGCCCAGTATAGTCAACGATGCCTGAAGTCCCCGGTGACTATATGCAGCTGAGCCCGCCGTCGATGACCAGATCCGCCCCGGTCATCCAGGAAGACTCGTCGCAAGCGAGCAGGATCGCCGCGCCGACCATGTCGGCAGGAATGCCGCAGCGCTGTAGAGGAATGTCTCTTTTTCGGTTTTGCCAGAGGTCCGGCGCGTCGCGCCATTGATCGGCGTTGCCCTGGGTGGCGGTCAGCCCCGGGGACAAGGTGTTGACCCGGATACCGTGGGCCGCCAGCTCCAGGGCGCAACTGCGCGTGAGCATCGACAGGCCCGCCTTGCTGGCCTGGTAGGCGGCCATGCGGCTCACTGCCCGGAAAGCGCTCACCGACGACAGGTTGATGATGCTGCCGCCATGGTTCTGGGCAATGCAGTCCCTGGCGAAGCGCTGAATGGCGAAGAACGGAAAGTGCAGGTTGACCGCCAGGGTTCGCTGATATTCCTGTTCGCTGAACTGCAGGAAGGGTGTGCGCGAGACGAACGCCGGGCCGTTCACCAGCACGTCGAGGCCGCCCAGTGTGTCCTGGGCATGATCGAACAAGGTATCGACATCCGCATCGGCCAGGTCGATGAGCGCCGACCCGGCGCGCCTGCCGGTGTCGCGAGCTGCCGCCACCAGCGCGTCGATCGCTCTGGCATCGGTGAATGCGGTGACGAAGATGTCAGCGCCCTCGGCAATGAATCCCTCGGCGATGGCCCGGCCAATGCCGTTCGACGCTCCGGTGATCAATACGCGCTTGCCTCTGAGTCTGTCCATGACTTCTGTTCTCCAGTGAAAAGTTGTTCAAGGGCTTGGAGTGCGCAGAAGAGCCTAGATGGTGCGCGGGTAACTTTCTCGCGGTGAGCGTCACAAGTTGTTTCTGATCTTTTTTCGAGTGGACTGGCTGATTGAAATCGGCTAGCTAATTAACCTTTGCGACTATTTGTGTCGCGATTTTTGCTCGTGCTTTGTTTGGTGCTTGACCTCTTGCGTCATGTGATGTTGCTATTGAAGTTCACTGTTTTTCAGGTGAGGGCAATAAGGTCTGTTCGTTCTAGTCTGGGTGTAAGAAGTGTCTCGTGTTGAATATTTTTGTTTAAACATGGCAGGGAAGGTTTTGTTTTTGGTTTTTCATGAGCGTATATGGAATCCGGGTTGGTAGCGGCCTCCGCATTCTCTTGCGCGAGGGTGGTGCATTGGTGGTGCGGCCAGGTTTCACCAGTGTCGCTACTGTCGCTGCACTCAATAAGGTCGAACCATTTGCGGCGAAATGCAGGTCACGGCATGCGTGCAAGATATATGACTCATCGAGGTGTCAAGCGAACGCGTAGTGTATGTCGCGGGCGAGTCTGTGACGTGGGGAGTTGCTCCGATAGAGAGCGGTGGCTTGTCTCGCGGGATCTACGTGATGATTCTCGCTCGCCAAATGATTGCCAGGCTAAAACATAAATCCCAAATCTTGGGGCGGCATAAGCGATTGGAACCTTCTGGTCTTTTCACCGGCAAAGGCATTTGCCCATCATAAGTCGCAGGGTGCGAGGTATGTCAGGACAACCACATCATTCGTTGATCAAAAAGCTCTACACCTCCCAGCCACGAGAGGCGCTGCTCGATCTCGACGCCTTGCATCGCATGGGCATTTCCAGTCAGCGCGCAGCCAGTTATGCCAGGAATGGTTGGTTGAATCGCATCGGTCACGGGCTCTATGCCTTTCCAGAAACCGAACCAAGCCTGGGTGCGGGATTTGCCTACCTGGCGCGGCAGATTGCCGGCTTGCATGTAGGAGGCGACAGTGTGTTGCGTGAGGCAAGCGGCGATCAGGCCCCGCTGTTGTTGTGGGGCGACGACAGGGCTTCGTTGCCTCGATGGTTCGTCGAACGTTATCCGGCGCGCTACAGGCATGCGCGGTTGTTCGACTGGAATGCCATGCCGACGCTGCACGCGGCGACCCTGGAACGACAGGCGGGGCTGCTCAGGTCGACGCCTGAGCGTGCGCTGCTGGAGATGCTCTACGAAGTCGGCTGTACTGACGGCCTGACTGCGGCCAGTACACGCTTTGGCGCCGTCAACGCAATCTGCCCCCTGGCCAGTGGACGCTTGCTTGAGCATTGCACCAGCGTGAAGGCTGTTCGCCTGTACTTGCGCCTTGCTCGCCGGGCGCAGCTGCTGGATGTCGACGAATTGCTCGGGCGCTGGCAAGTGCGTGTCGGCAGCGAGCAGCGCTGGGTCTCGCGGCTCAAGGATGGCACCACCCTAAGCCTGGGTCCCCATGGATAGCCCTGCCGATCACGGCTTCGCGCGCATGAGCTTTTTGACGGGATCTGCCTGAGGCCAAGCCGGTTTGCCACGGCTCCTCGGCGAAAGACGATGACAGATGCAACAAAAAACCCGAGGACGCGGTGCGCCCTCGGGTTTTCGTGCGGATCGGCTGCTCGATGGCCGATCAGTGGAACTGCTCTTCCTCGGTCGAACCGGTCAGCGCGGTCACCGACGAAGCACCGCCCTGGATCACGGTGGTCATGTCGTCGAAGTAGCCAGTGCCCACTTCCTGCTGGTGCGCGACGAAGGTGTAGCCTTTGCTGGCGTCGGCGAATTCCTGCTCCTGCAGCTTCACGTAGGCGGTCATGTCGTTGCGGGCGTAGTCGTGCGCCAGGTTGAACATGCCGTGCCACATGTTGTGGATGCCGGCCAGGGTGATGAACTGGTGCTTGTAGCCCATGGCCGACAGCTCGCGCTGGAACTTGGCGATGGTGGCGTCGTCCAGGTTCTTTTTCCAGTTGAAGGACGGCGAGCAGTTGTACGACAGGATCTGGTCCGGGTACTCCTTCTTGATCGCCTCGGCGAAGCGGCGGGCTTCTTCCAGGTCCGGCTTGGCGGTCTCGCACCAGATCAGGTCGGCGTATGGGGCGTAGGCCAGGCCGCGGGCGATGGCCTGGTCGAGGCCGGCGCGCACCTTGTAGAAGCCTTCACGGGTACGCTCGCCGATCACGAACGGCTGGTCGTACGGGTCGCAGTCGCTGGTCAGCAGGTCGGCGGCGTTGGCGTCGGTACGGGCCAGGATGATGGTCGGCACGCCCGAAACGTCGGCCGCGAGACGCGCTGCAACCAGCTTCTGCACGGCTTCCTGGGTTGGCACCAGCACTTTGCCGCCCATGTGGCCGCATTTCTTCACCGAGGCCAGCTGGTCTTCGAAGTGCACGCCGGCGGCGCCCGCTTCGATCATGTTCTTCATCAGCTCGTAGGCGTTCAACACACCGCCGAAACCAGCTTCGGCGTCAGCCACGATCGGTGCGAAGTAGTCGATGTAGCCGTCATCGCCCGGGTTCTTCCCGGCTTTCCACTGGATCTGGTCGGCGCGGCGGAAGGCGTTGTTGATGCGCTTGACCACGGTCGGTACCGAGTCGACCGGGTACAGCGACTGGTCGGGGTACATCGACTCGGCCGAGTTGTTGTCGGCGGCGACCTGCCAGCCGGACAGGTAGATGGCCTGGATGCCGGCTTTTACCTGCTGCACCGCCTGGCCGCCGGTCAGGGCGCCCATGCAGTTGACGAAATCTTTTTCCGGGCGGAAGGATGGGTGGGCACCTTCGGTGACCAGCTTCCACAGTTTTTCTGCGCCTTGGCGAGCAAAGGTGTGCTCCGGCTGCAGCGAGCCACGCAGGCGAACGACATCGGCGGCGGTGTAGGTACGGGTCACGCCTTTCCAGCGCGGGTTTTCGGCCCAGTCTTTCTCGAGGGCTGCAATTTGCTGTTCGCGTGTCAGTGCCATGGAAATAAACCTCGTCGCATCGATCTTGAGTGTAATTGTGCTGATGCTCGGATACGCGAATCAGAAGCCAGGCGGCTGTCCTGTCCGGGGGAGTGCGGCGGCGAACGCAGGAGGCTCGAAGGGGGAAGGGGGCAGGCCAGGCGAAGGTGTGCCCTGCAGGTCGGCTCGTGGTTGCCTTGCTGCGGTGCGACGCGATTGCCGGTACTGCGGTGATGCGCTTCCGTCCCTCGGGACAACTTCTTCGTTGCAGTCGCAATCCCGTCGAACCGCCTTGTGGGCCTTATGGACACGAGGTGCCTCCACGGTGGGAGGAGCGCACCTCGAAGACCCTTGCCAGGGCCTCTGATTAGCGGGAGCGAGGCCATCATGCCCTTGGCGAAAAGAGCCTGTCAAATGTTTTGTAGTGCTTTTTTTGGCTTACTACATCTTTGGTCTGATGCGACTTGGCGGTCAGTTTCAAGGCCTTTGGTCGAGGCCTTGATTTGCCTGGGTTCAGTCGAGAAGGTCGACTTTGACACGCAAAGTCATGTTTTCCCCACGCTGGGTGCTGTAACTGAGGCTTGACGCGCTGCGTTCGGACTGGCTCTGCTGATTGAAACCGGCCAGAGTGATCCACTCGCCGAGCTTGCCGGTGACGGTCGTGTCGGTGCTTTGCACTTTCACTACATCGGCGCGTTCCTCGCTCATTCGATCATTATTGGTGCTGATTTGCAGACGAACCGTGTCGCCGCTCAGGCGCGGCGTGACGTAGAAACCCTGGGTCACGTTACGGTATTCGGTGTCGCTCTGCAGGCGTCCGTAGCCGTCGGTGGAGGTGCTGGTGACAGGAATGCTCTGGCCGACCTGGATCAGCGCCGGCTGGCCTTCGCTGGCTTGGACCTGCTGCAGGCCGCCTTCGCGGTTGGCGGTGCCGTAGCGGATGATCCGCGCGTTGCCACGGTTGTCCTGGAAGTTGCTGTCGTTGTTGTCGACGCTGATCATCAGCCGCTTGGGCGCCGTGTCGAGCTGTTGCAGCAGCGTGCGCAGGTCATCGATGCGCTCGGGGCTGGCGTTGACGATCAGCTTGTCCTCGAAGCTGCTGACGCTGCCGTCCTTGCCGAGGAATGACTGCGCGGCGGGGAGCAATTCGGCGCTGCTGCGGTGTTGCAGGGGGATGACTTCGGTGGCGGCCTGAGCGGTGAGGCTGGTGACCAACAGCAGGGAAGCGAGAAGTGGGCGTAGCGGCATGTCCATGATCTCCGCGGGTGGAATGGACATGATGGCAAATTTGTCTGGATCTTGCCGGGTGTGGATCACGGCGGCGAGAAATAACCCGTGGTGGCTGCTGTAAGGCAAATTCCGTAACATCCCGATCCTCGCTTTCAGGCTTATTCCCTCGACGCTCTACAGCGGGGGAGCGGGCTTGCCCCGCGATAACGTCAGCAGGCTCATCATCAATGCCTGCCAGGGCGCCATCGCGGGGCAAGCCCGCTCCCGCGCAGATGTCTGCGCCGGGGTTGTTTACAGGACCTCCATGAAACCCGCACGTCTACGCGCCGATCTGCTCGCCGGCCTCACCACTTCGTTCGCCCTGGTGCCGGAGTGCATCGCTTTCGCCCTGGTGGCGCACCTGAACCCATTGATGGGGCTGTACGGCGCCTTCATCATCTGCACCCTGACCGCCTTGTTCGGTGGCCGCCCCGGCATGATCTCCGGCGCCGCCGGCTCCATGGCCGTGGTCATCGTTGCGCTGGTGGTGCAGCACGGTGCCCAGTACCTGCTGGCGACGGTGCTGCTCGGCGGAGTGGTGATGATCCTGTTCGGCGCGCTGCGCCTGGGCAAACTGGTACGCCTGGTGCCTTACCCGGTGATGCTCGGCTTCGTCAACGGCCTGGCCATCGTCATCGCCCTGGCCCAGCTGGAGCACTTCAAGGACGGTGAGCACTGGCTGAGCGGGACGCCCCTGTACCTGATGCTCGGCCTGGTGGCGCTGACCATGCTGGTGGTCTACGTCCTGCCGAAGCTGACCCGGGCCGTACCGCCGGCGTTGGTGGCGATCCTCGGCGTCGGCCTGCTGGTCTACCTGCTCGGCCTGCCGACCCGTACCCTCGGCGACATGGCGCACATCGCCGGTGGCCTGCCGACGCTGGCCCTGCCGGATATTCCGTGGAACCTCGAGACCCTGAAGATCATCGCTCCCTACGCGGTGCTGATGGCCATGGTCGGCCTGCTGGAAACCCTGCTGACCCTCAACCTCACCGACGAGATCATCGAGAGCCGCGGCTACCCGGACCGCGAGTGCGTGGCGCTGGGCGCGGCCAACATGGTCTCGGGCCTATGTGGCGGCATGGGCGGCTGCGCGATGATCGGCCAGACCGTGATCAACCTCAGCTCCAACGGCCGTGGGCGGCTGTCGGGGGTGGTGGCCGGGGTGATGATCCTGCTGTTCATCCTGTTCCTGTCGCCGCTGATCGAGCGCATTCCGTTGGCGGCGCTGGTGGGGGTGATGTTCGTGGTGGCGCAGCAGACTTTCGCCTGGGCGTCGCTGCGGGTGTTGCACAAGGTGCCGGTGAGCGACGTGCTGGCGATCGTCGCGGTGACCGTGGTCACGGTGTTCACCGACCTGGCGACGGCGGTGCTGTTCGGCATCGTCATCGCCGCGGTCAACTTCGCCTGGCAGCATGCGCGAGAGCTGTATGCCGACAGTCATGTGGATGGCGAGGGGAGCAAGCATTACCAGGTGCATGGCACGCTGTTCTTTGCCTCGACCACGCCGTTCCTCAACCAGTTCGATCCGGCCAGCGACCCGGCCAAGGTCACGCTGGACTGCCAGCACCTGAGCTTTGTCGATTATTCGGCGGTGGCTGCGTTGCAGACCTTGCGCGAGCGGTATGCCAAGGCCGGCAAGCAGTTGCGGGTGGTGCACCTGTCGGAGCGCTGCAAGAAGCTGCTCAAACGGGCGGGGGAGCAGCCCTGAATTGGTGCTGACGGGCACGATCGTTGTAGGAGCGGCCTTGTGTCGCGAAAGGGCTGCAAAACAGCCCCCAGACCCCAGCACCGCTGCTGAAATTGCCGGGGCTGCTGCGCAGCCCTTTAGCGACACAAGGCCGCTCCTACAGGGGGCGTGTGGCTATGACTCCCCGCGATTCTTCTTCACGACGATATCGGCAATGCTCGCCGGGGCCTCGGCGTAACGGGTGAATTCCATCGTGTAGCTGGCCCGGCCCTGGGTCATCGAGCGCATCGACGTGGCGTAGCCGAACATCTCGCCCAGCGGTACCTCGGCGCGGATCACCTTGCCGGCGGGCGTCTCGTCACCGTCCTGGATCATCCCCCGGCGGCGGCTCAGGTCGCCCATGATGTCGCCCTGGTATTCCTCGGGGGTCACCACCTCGACCTTCATCACCGGCTCCAGCAGCACTGCGCCACCTTTCTGCGACAGCTGCTTGGTGGCCATGGACGCGGCGATCTTGTAGGCCATCTCGTTGGAGTCGACGTCGTGGTACGAGCCGTCGTAGACCGCCGCCTTCAGGCTGATCAGTGGATAGCCGGCGAGCACGCCGTTCTTCATCTGCTCCTCGATGCCTTTCTGGATCGCCGGGATGTACTCCCGTGGCACCACGCCGCCGACGATCTCGTTGACGAACTCCAGGCCCTCCTTGCCTTCGTCGCCCGGGGCGAAGCGGATCCAGCAATGCCCGTACTGGCCACGGCCACCGGACTGGCGGACGAAGCGGCCTTCGATCTCGCAGGTGTTGCGGATCTTCTCGCGGTAGGCCACCTGCGGCTTGCCGATATTGGCCTCGACGTTGAACTCGCGGCGCATGCGGTCGACGATGATGTCCAGGTGCAGCTCGCCCATGCCGGAGATGATGGTCTGCGCGGTTTCTTCGTCGGTACGCACGCGGAATGACGGGTCTTCCTGGGCCAGCTTGCCCAGGGCGATGCCCATTTTTTCCTGGTCGGCCTTGGTCTTCGGCTCGACTGCCACGGAAATCACCGGGTCGGGGAAGTCCATGCGCTCGAGGATGATCGGCTTGTCCATGTCGCACAGGGTGTCGCCGGTGGTGACGTCCTTCATGCCGATCAGTGCGGCGATGTCGCCGGCGCACACGTCCTTGATTTCGGCGCGCTGGTTGGCGTGCATCTGCACCATGCGGCCGATGCGTTCCTTCTTGCCCTTGACCGAATTGAGCACGGCATTGCCGGAGCTGAGCACGCCGGAATACACCCGGGCGAAGGTCAGGGTGCCGACGAACGGGTCGGTGGCGATCTTGAAGGCCAGCGCCGAGAACGGCTCGTTGTCGTCGGCGTGGCGCTCCAGGTGTTTCTCTTCGTCGTCCGGGTCGGTGCCCCTGATCGCAGGGATTTCGGAAGGGGCCGGCAGATAGTCGATCACCGCGTCGAGCATCAGCGGCACCCCCTTGTTCTTGAACGATGAGCCAAGGATGGTCGGCACGATCTCGTTGGCGATGGTGCGCTGGCGCAGGGCGGCCTTGATTTCCTCGACGGTCAGTTCCTCGCCGTCGAGAAACTTCATGGTCAGCTCGTCGTTGGCCTCGGCGGCCGCCTCGATCATGTGCGCACGCCATTCGTCGGCCAGGGCCAGCAGTTCGGTCGGGATCTCTTCCTCACGGTAACTGGTGCCCTGGTCGGCTTCGTTCCAGTAGATGGCTTTCATCTTCACCAGGTCGATCTGGCCGATGAAGTTCTCCTCGCTGCCGATGGCCAGCTGGATCGGCACCGGGTGATGCCCCAGGCGCTTGTCGATCTGCTTCACCACCCGCAGGAAGTCAGCGCCCTGGCGGTCCATCTTGTTGATGTAGGCCAGGCGCGGCACATGGTACTTGTTGGCCTGGCGCCACACGGTTTCGGACTGCGGCTCGACGCCGTCGGCGCCGCTGAACACCACCACCGCGCCATCGAGCACGCGCAGCGAGCGCTCAACCTCGATGGTGAAGTCGACGTGGCCGGGGGTGTCGATGATGTTGAAGCGGTACTTGTGCTCGAACTGCTTGGTCGAGCCTTGCCAGAAGGCCGTGGTGGCCGCCGAGGTAATGGTGATGCCGCGCTCCTGCTCCTGGGCCATCCAGTCCATGGTCGCGGCGCCGTCGTGGACCTCGCCCATCTTGTGGTTGACCCCCGTGTAGAACAGGATCCGCTCGGTGGTGGTGGTCTTGCCGGCGTCCACGTGGGCGACGATACCGATATTGCGGTACAGCTCGATGGGGGTCGTGCGGGCCATGGTCGGATCACCTGTGGGTGAGGATTCTCCCACGGTAGCAGAGCGGGAGAATCCTGCCGGGGCGACCGTCAGTCGGCGAGCACCTGCAGTTGCCACTGGCCATCGGTTTCGCGGGCCAGGCCGCTGGCGGGCAGCAGCGCGAGCAGACGCTCGTGCAGCGTGGCCTCGGTGAACGACTTGAGGGTGGTCATGTCCAGCGTGCCGACGGTGATCAGCTCGGCCTTGGTGTAGGACAGCCAGGCCTTCTTCAGTGCCATCAACACATCGCTGCCGGCGGTGCTGGCGAAGCGCCGATGCACGGTACGGCCTTCCAGCTCGAAGCTGTGGCGGTGGCTGTAGCCGCTCTCGTCGCCATTGCCCTCGGCGCAGCGGTGGCAGCGGCAGGGTCCCTCGCCGAAGGCGTTGCGCAGGTAGCTGTTGAAGTCCACGACGGGCTTGAGGGTCAGGCGTTTGTCGACCTCGAACAGGTCGGCGATCAGGGGTTGTTCGGCGCTCACTCGGTGTCCTCTCGTGGTGTGGCGTGCATCGGCGGGCACCCTAACAGATCGAGGCAGGGGAGGCCATGTCCGATGGTGGGCGTGGGCGCGGGCTTGCCCCGCGATCAGGCCGGTAGAGACAACCGGGAACGCCTGCCGTACTCTACGCGCCAGCTATCCAACCCTTCGAAACCGAGGTAACCCCGCTTGAGCACCAAGTACCCCTACACCGCCACCGTGACCGTCAGCGCCGAAGACCGTGGGGGTGATACCGAGGCCTCGGAAAACCCCAGCATGCGTGTCGGCCTCGAGGCGGTGACCGAAACCCTGAAGAAGGTGCATTTCGTCGGTACGCTCGGGGCACCGGAAAAAGGCGCCACGCACATCTGTGTCACCTTGGAGAACGGTCTGAGCTACTACGGCCCGATCGTCAACGGCCACGCCGAACTCGAAGGCGGTTGGATCGCCTTCGAATGCGACATGCCCACCCCGGAAGAACTGGGCCTGTAACCCTCAGTTCAGTTCCATGAGGCACTGCTCGAGAATATCCAGACCTTCCTCGAGCACCTCAGGCTCGATGGTCAGCGGTGCCAGCAGGCGGATGATATGCCGCGCCTTGCCGCTGGGCATCAGCAGCAAGCCTCTGCTGCGCGCCGCCTCCAGCACCTTGGCCAGTTGCGCCTGTGCCGGGCTGCCGTCCGGGTTGACCAATTCCAGCCCGCGCATGGCCCCGGTGCCGGTCAGGCGGCCAAGCGCGGCGCACCCTCCCGACGCTTTCCAGCGCGCATGGCGCGCCACGATGGCCTGCTCCTGACGCTCGCCCCAGGTGGCGATATTGGCGTCGGTCATCTGCCCCAGGCTCGCCAGCGCCGCCGCGCAGGCGATCGGATTGCCCGAATAGGTCCCACCCAGTCCGCCCTTGGGCAACACGCCCATGATCGCCTGCCGCCCGACCACCGCCCCCAGCGGCATGCCGCCGGCAATGCTCTTGGCCAGCAGCAGCAGGTCCGGCTCGATGCCCAGCCGGGGAAAGGCGAAGCGCTGGCCGGTACGGCCAAAACCGGACTGGATCTCGTCGATGATGATCAGGATCCCGTGTGCGTCGCAGAACTGCCGCAGGGCCTGGGCAAAGGCCGGGTCGAGCGCCAGGAAGCCGCCTTCGCCTTGCACCGGCTCGAAGATGAACGCCGCCACGTCCTCCACTGCCAGTTCCACGCTGAACAGCCGTTCCATGGCCGTGAACGCCTGTTCGCAGGTCACCCCGGTGTCCGGGCTGGGGTAGGGCAGATGATAGACCGGACCGGGTAGTTCGCCCACGCGCTGCTTGTACGGGGCGACCTTGCCATTGAGGTTGAGGGTGGCCAGAGTGCGACCGTGGAAGCCGCCGTCAAAGGCGATGATGGCGCGCTTGCCGGTGGCGCCGCGGGCGACCTTGAGGGCGTTTTCCGCCGCCTCCGCGCCGCTGTTGGTGAGCATGCCCGCCAGCGGGTAGTTGACCGGGACGAACTGGCGCAGGCGTTCCATCAATTCCAGGTAAGGGCCATGGGGCGCGGCGTTGAAGGCGTAGTGGGTCAGAAGCGTGGCCTGCCGCTGGATCGCCTCGACCACCGCCGGGTTGCAGTGGCCCAGGTTGAGCACGCCGATGCCGCCGACGAAGTCGATGTAACGTTTGCCGGATGTATCCCAGACTTCGGCGTTACGCCCATGGGAAAGCGTGATCGGGTGAACGATGGCGATGGACTGACTGATACTTTCCTGATTCATGTGCACGCGGCCTGCTGTTCGAAATAAGCGGTATCCAAGCGTGTCGGGAGTGCATTGCGCAAACGAATTATTGGATTACGGTCATTCCCATAATTCGCAATGTCATCGGCATATGCGCCTCCCAAATCCTCAGGCATCGTTACCATGGGAGCGGCGCTGCGCCGATGCGACTTGCCCGCGAAGAGGTGCAGGCAGCATCAATCCCCCACGGCCACCCGCTCGCCAATCCACTGCACGAACGCCCGTACCTTCGGCACCTCGGCGGCATGCTCGGCGTGGGCCATGAAATGTCGGCCATTGCTTGGCACGGGGTGATCCCAGGCCACCACCAACTTGCCCTCGGCCAGTTCCTCGGCGACCAGGTAGCGCGGGATCAGGGCAATGCCGCAGCCGGCGATGGCGGCGCGAATGCACAGGTAGAACGTGTCGAAACGCGGCCCGTGGTAGCTGTTCTGGCTGTGCAGCCCCTGGCTCAGGAACCATTCATGCCAGGCCTCCGGACGTGAGGCGCACTGCAGCAGGCGGTGCTCGGCCAGGGCCGCGGCGCTGGAAAAGCGCTGCCGAGCCAGCAGTGCCGGGGCACAGACTGGCACCACTTGCTCGCTGAACAGTTCGATGCAGGTTGCCCCCGGCCAGGTGCCCTGGCCGAAGAAGAAGGCGATGTCGGCCTTGGCCTGCACCAGGTCGAAGGGCTCGAGCTCATTGCGAATGTCCAGGTGGATGCGCGGGTGGCGATCGCCGAAACCCTTGAGCCTGGGCACCAGCCAGCGGGCGCCGAAGGTCGGCTGGGTGGCGATGCGCAGCACTTCGGTCTCGTCGCCGTAGCTGAGGATGTAGCGGCTGGACATGTCGATCTGGGTGAGGATCTTGTTCACCTCGGTGAGGTACAGCGCCCCGGCCGGGGTCAGGTGCAGGCGTCGGCGGATGCGCTGGAACAGCGGGTGCGCCAGCATGTCCTCGAGCTGCGCCACTTGCTTGCTGACCGCGCTCTGGGTCAGGTGCAGCTCCTGGGCCGCACGGGTGAAACTCAGGTGCCGGGCGGCCGCCTCGAAGCATTGCAGGGCAGTGGTAGAGGGCATCAGGCGTTTGGACATGGTGAGGCGCTACCCAGCGAAAATGGAAGGAGTTCATTCTTTTTGGGAATGATATGCGTCGAAAAGGTCGTTTGTTGACCTGCCCCCATAGATTAATACTGGCCTGGATCAACGATGACAACTGCAGTTTCGAAAAGGAGGGAAAGTCCCGTCAGCGGCGTTTTAAAACAACAAGAAAGAGCAACTCAGAACTACCGAATCCTGCTTCAACCTTCAGTCGTCCTTGCGGCGGCCGACCCATTCGAGGGTTCCCCATGGCTTCGCCAGACAACAAGAAACAGCGTTCCCTGCAACACGGCCTGACCTCGCGCCAGGTGTCCATGATCTCCATCGCCGGCATCATCGGTGCCGGGCTGTTCATCGGCTCTTCCAATGCCATCGCCACCGCCGGCCCGGCGATTCTCATCTCCTACGCCATGACCGGCCTGCTGGTACTGCTGGTGATGCGCATGCTCGGCGAGATGGCCATCGCCAATCCCAACAGCGGCTCGTTCTCGACCTACGCCAGCGAGGCCATCGGCCCCTGGGCGGGCTTCACCATCGGCTGGCTGTACTGGTGGTTCTGGGTGCTGATCATCCCAGTCGAGGCCATTGCCGGCGCGGATATCCTCCATGCCTACTTCCCGGATGTGCCGTCCTGGTTGTTCGCCTTCCTGATCATGATCGTGCTGTCGGGCACCAACCTGGTCAGCGTGAAGAACTTCGGCGCCTTCGAATACTGGTTCGCCCTGGTGAAAGTGGTCGCCATCATCGCTTTCATCGTGGTCTGCAGCCTGGCGGTGTTCGGCTTCTGGCCGCTGGCGCAGGTCTCCGGCGTCAGTCGCCTGTGGGACAACGGCGGCTTCATGCCCAACGGTTTCGGCACGGTGCTCGGTGGGGTGCTGATCACCATCTTCTCGTTCTTTGGCGCGGAGATCGTCACCATCGCCGCCGACGAGACCGCCAACCCGAAAGACAAGATCCGCCGCGCCACCAACCTGGTGGTGTACCGCATCGCCATCTTCTACCTGGCGTCGATCTTCCTGGTGGTGTCGCTGGTGGCCTGGAACGACCCGGGGCTCAAGGCGGTCGGCTCGTTCCAGCGGGTGCTGGAAGTGCTCAACGTGCCCGGCGCCAAGCTGCTGGTCGATATCGTGGTGCTGGTGGCCGTGACCAGCTGCATGAACTCGGGCCTGTACACCGCCTCGCGCATGCTCTACTCGCTGAGTGCCCGGGGGCAGGCGCTGCGCATGACCAAGCGTATCTCCGGGGCGGGCGTGCCGACCGTGGCGGTCATCCTCTCGACCCTGGCGGGCTTTGCCGGCTGCTTCGTCAACTATGTGTTTCCCGGCAAGGTATTCGGTTTCCTGCTGTCCACCACCGGCGCCATCGCCTTGCTGGTGTACCTGGTGATCGCCGTGTCGCAACTGCGCATGCGCGCCCGCGCCGAGCGAGAAGGGCGTACGCCGGAGCTGAAGATGTGGTTGTTCCCGTGGCTGACCTGGCTGGTGATCGGCACCATCGTCATGGTGCTGGGCTATATGTTGTTCAGTGATGCGTACCGCTACGAGACGCTGATGACCGCGGGCGTGACCCTGTTCATCCTGCTGGTGTCGCTGACCCAGCGGCGCAAGCGAGCGGGCGCGTTGCAAGCGGCCTGATCCGGCACCGGGGCCGCATGGCGGCCCCTTCGGACCGGCTCATTGGCGGCGGCAGAGCAGGGCGCTACCATCGGACCCTTCCAACAAGCCAAGGATGCATATGACCGAGCACGCGCTTTCCCTGCAACAACTCGCCGCCCCCGAAGGCACCTGCTACGGCTGCGGCGTTTCCCACCCCACGGGTCTGCACCTGGAGAGCCGCTGGGACGTCGACGGTATCCACCTGCTGTGCCGTCATTCCCCTGACCAGGCCTTCATCGGCTGGCCCGGGCTGGTCTACGGCGGCCTGCTGGCGATGCTGGTCGACTGCCATTCCAACTGGACGGCCATGGCCTATCACTACCGCGCCGAAGGCCGCGAACCGGGCAGCCTGCCGCGCATCGACTGCGTGACTGGCCAGCTCGGCCTGACCTACCTCAAGCCCACGCCGATGGGTGTCGAGTTGCTGCTCAAGGCACGGGTCGAGGGTGACGTCGGGCGCAAGAGCCGGGTGATCTGCGAGGTCTGGGCCGGGGATGTGCTGACCGTCAGCGCCGACTCGGTATTCGTGCGGGTCGATACCGAGAAGCTCAAGCGCCAGGCCCATCAGCAGGGCTAGCCCCTGGCCAAGCGTGCGCGCAGGTCTGGCCGCGCGCTTGCAGCGAGTCTTCGCTGTACAACGGCGAGCCTGGCTGACTGTTGAAAAAACTGATGGGTCGCTTGTGAAAAGTCCTCTATGTCCGCCCGGTCGCCGGGAATAGTCTGAGCCCGCTTTTCCAACAGTCTGTCTTCGAGATTCTCGATCTCCGAAGTCTTGGCAAGACTCCGCGCTACCGGTATTGCCGGTTTGCGACGAGCATTTCAGACAATTCCCGCACGATGGTGCCGATGCCGGTGGTGATCGACGTTCGCCGGACACCGGCTTGCGCGTGCACCGAAGGAGCTTTTCCATGCCTGTTCTTTTCAACCGCAAGACGCTGCCGCTTGCAGGCCTGTTCGTGATGCTGGGGGCGTGTTCCAGCGTGGTGGTGCCCACCGAACAGATCGAACTCACGCGTAATGCCGTCAACCGCGCGGTCACGGCCGATGCGACCCAATACGCACCGGTGGAGATGCGTGAAGCCCAGGACAAGCTGAGCGCCATGGACCGCGCACTGGGTGAGAAACAGTACGAGCAGGCCCGTCTGCTGGCGCGGGAGGCCGAGGCCGATGCCCGTCTCGCCGAAATCAAGGCGCGGGCTCACAGGACGCTGGATCAACTCGACAGCGCGGAAAAAGGCATCGAAGTGCTCAAGCATGAAATGCTCGGCGCGCCAGATGCCATCCCGACCCACCCTGCTCAGTAAGGAACCGAACATGTCGAAACGCTATCTGCTGCCTGCCCTGTCCGGTCTTACCCTGACGCTTGTCGGATGCGCCGCCACGCCGGAAAACCCGCAGTTGCTGGAAGCCAGGCAGGCCTACGCGGCCTTGCAGGGCAAGCCGGAGTCGCACCGTATGGCAGCCCTGGAAACCCGGCAGGCGCAAGCCGCGCTGGACAAAGCCGAGCAGGCCTCGCTGGGCAACCGCAAGTCGCCCGAAGTCGGGCAACTTGCCTACCTGGCCCACCGGAGCATCGAGGCTGCCGAGCAGACCATCGTCCTGCGCCAGGCCGAGGCCGGCATGCGGGGTATCGAGGCGCGTCGCACCCAGGCTCGGCTCGATGTGCGCACGGCTCAGCTCAATGCGCTCAAAGCGCTCAAGGGGCAACCGTCCGAGCGCGGCACCGTGGTGACCTTCGGCGACGTACTGTTCGATACCGGACGGGCCGAGCTGCGTGCTGGCAACCATGCTGATATCCAGCGGCTTGCCCAGTTCCTGCTGGATAATCCTGAGCGCAAGGTGCGTATCGAAGGGTTCACCGACGCCACCGGTGGCGAGTCCTTGAACCAACGCCTGTCCGAACAGCGCGCGGCGGCGGTGGCCAATGCCTTGCACCGTCAGGGGGTAGCCCCGGAACGGATCGTCAGCGTCGGTTATGGCAAGGCATATCCGGTGGCGAGCAACGCGCACGCTCAGTCGCGCCAGCTCAACCGCCGGGTGGAGGTGGTCGTCTCCCATGACGCGCGACCGGTGGCGACGCGTCACTGAGTCCGGCAGGCGATCCGATGCAGATCGGATCGCCTTTTCATTTGCAGCACCGCGTCGGGACTGGCATTGTCGGGTGTGATCCGGCTACCCGACAGGATGTTGCCATGCCCTACCAGATCCGTCCGGCCTGCGACGCAGACTGTGCGGCCTTGAGCCTCGTCGGCCAGGCCACCTTCGCCTTGGCCAGTCCGCCCGACAGCGCCCCCGCCGCCCAGCGGCACTACATCGCCCACCATCTCCAGCCCGAGCACTTCCAGGCGCATTTGCGCCACCCGCACAAGCGTCTGCTGGTGGTCGAGCAGAGCGGCCAGGTGGTGGGCTACAGCATGCTCGACCTGGCGCCTGGCGAACTGGGCATCGCCGCTGCCGACCACCTGGTGGAAATCTCCCGATGCTATGTACTGCCTTGCGCCCACGGCCAGGGCGCTGCGCAGCAGCTGCTCGAGGCGACTCTGGCCCACACCCAAGGCCCTGTTCGCCTGACCGTCAACGAACGCAATGCCAGGGCCATTCGCTTCTACGGGCGCAATGGCTTCGGCAAGGTGGGGGAGGCGATTTTTCCGTGTGGCGATGAACGGCACATAGACTGGGTGATGGTCAGGTCGCCTTCAGGCCTTTAAATTGAGCAACCCAACCTCTCCAGGGCGCGAACATGACCGATCTTTCCGCATTCCCCATCACCCGCAAATGGCCGGCGCAGCATCCCGAGCGCCTGCAGCTCTATTCGCTGGCCACGCCCAACGGTGTCAAGGTCTCGATCATGCTCGAGGAGATCGGCCTGCCGTACGAGGTACACAAGGTCAGCTTCGATAGCGACGACCAGCTGAGCCCCGAGTTCATCTCGCTGAGCGCCAACAACAAGATCCCGGCGATCCTCGACCCTGATGGTCCGGGCGGGCTGCCGCTGCCGCTGTTCGAGTCGGGCGCGATCCTGCAGTACCTGGCAGAGAAGAGCGGCCAGTTGCTCAGCCTGGACCCGGCCCAGCGTTACCAGACGCTGCAGTGGCTGATGTTGCAGATGGGCGGCATCGGGCCGATGTTCGGCCAGGTGGGGTTCTTCCATTTCTTCGCCGGCAAGGACTACGAGGACAAGCGCCCGCGGGACCGTTACGTCAACGAGTCCAAGCGCCTGCTGGGCGTGCTCGACCGGCACCTGCAAGGGCGACAGTGGATGGTCGATGAGTACAGCATTGCCGATATCGCCATCTTCCCCTGGGTGCGCAACCTGGTGGAGCGTTACAACGCACGGGAGCTGGTGGAGTTCGACCGGTTCGGCGAGGTGCGGCGGGTATTGGCGACGTTCCTCGAGCGTCCGGCGGTGCAGCGTGGGCTGAAGATTCCCGGTTGACGATGGACGAGGCCTCCGTGGGAGCTGGTTCTCCCGCTCTCACGGAGGTCTTGTTCCTGGCGCGGGTCAGAACACCTGGTTCAGCAGCCAGTACAAGCTTCCCGCGAGCAGCATCGCCGCCGGCAACGTCAGCACCCAGGCCATCAGCAGATTGACCAGCGTGCGCCGCTGGAGCCCTGATCCATTGGCCACCATGGTCCCGGCCACGCCCGAGCTCAGCACGTGGGTGGTCGATACCGGCAAACCGAACATGTCCGCCGCGCCGATGGTGCACATCGCCACCACCTCGGCCGAGGCGCCCTGGGCGTAGCTCAGGTGGGTCTTGCCGATCTTCTCGCCCACCGTCACCACGATGCGCCGCCAGCCGACCATGGTGCCCAGGCCCAGGGCAATGGCCACCGCCACCTTGACCCATAGCGGGATGTAGCGAGTGGCATCGTCCAGCTGGCGCTTGAACAATTGCACATGGCTTGCGGTGTCGGCGTCGAAGCTGGCCAGCTGGTGCTTGTCGATCAGGCGGATGGCTTCGCTGGTCAGGTACATGTCGTTGCGCACGTTGGCCATGGCTTCGGCCGGTACGCGGTTGAGCGAGCCATAGCCTTTGACTTCCTCGCCGATCATGCCCGCCAGCGCGGCCAGCGCCGGGACCAGCTCGGGGCCGGCCTTGGGTTCGGTGATGAACGTGGTCAGCACCTGGCGCGGGTCGGCCGGTGGCGTGGCCGGCGCCGAGCGCACCAGCGCCTGACGGGTCACCTCGGCGACCGCCGAAAATTGCAGGGCCTGCTCGCTGGGCATGGTCTTGTTCAGCGCGTAGGCCATCGGCAGGGTACCGACCAGGATCAGCATGATCAGCCCCATGCCTTTCTGGCCATCGTTGGAGCCGTGGGCGAACGACACGCCGGTGCAGGTGAGGATCAGCACGCCGCGGATCCACCAGGGCGGTGGCGTCTGGCCCTCCGGCGCCTGGTACAACTCGCGGCGCTTGACCAGCGCCCGCAGGGCGAGCAGCAACAGGGCGGCGCAGGCAAAACCGATCAGTGGCGAGAACAGCAGGGCGTAGCCGACCTTGCTGGCCTGGGTCCAGTCCACGCCGCTGGTGCCGTCGCGCCCGTGCATCAGCGCGTTGGCCACGCCCACGCCGATGATCGAACCAATCAGGGTGTGCGAGGACGACGCCGGCAGCCCCAGCCACCAGGTACCGAGGTTCCAGATGATCGCCGCCAGCAGCAGGGCGAAGACCATGGCGAATCCGGCGGACGAGCCGACCTGCAGGATCAGTTCCACCGGCAGCAGGGCGATGATGCCGAAGGCCACCGCGCCGCTGGAGAGCAGCACCCCGAGGAAATTGCACAGCCCCGACCACACCACGGCCACCGATGCCGGCAGCGAGTGGGTGTAGATCACCGTGGCCACGGCGTTGGCGGTGTCGTGGAAACCATTGACGAACTCGAAGCCCAGGGCGATGAGCAGCGCCAGGCCCAGCAGCAGGAAGGGGGTGATGGTGGTGACCACGGTGCCGCTGGCGCTGACGTCCTGCTTGAGGCTCCAGAAGGTGTAGGCAAGGCCTGCCAGCAGCAGGCCGAAGAACAGCGTGAGGGTGGCGCGGCCAGGTTTGTGGGCAAGCTGCGGGCGCGGATTGCGCGCGGCCAGGTCGGTCTGGCTGGCCAGGGACGGGGTTGCCATGAGGGCTCCGGTTGGCGTCGGGCGATGATGCCGAGGGCTTTGAGCATAGAAACAATTCGTTACTGGTGCGTGACCTCGGTCAATGAAGGCCCTAGGCTTGCTGGTGAACGATGTCGCAGGAGTGTCTGATGATTCGCTGCAAACGCGTCTACGAAGCGGTTGGCGCCGAGGATGGCCAGCGTGTGCTGGTCGATCGCCTGTGGCCGCGCAACAAGCGCAAGGAGGACCTGCACGGTCAGTGGCTGCGCGAGGCCGCGCCCTCCGACGCGTTGCGCAAGGCGTTTCATGCCGGCGACGTGGATTTCTCCGGCTTCACCCGGCGTTACCGGCAGGAGCTGGCCGACCACCCCGAGCACTGGTATCCCTTGTTGGACCTGGCCAGCAAGGGCGACCTGACGTTGCTGTACGCCGGCAAGGATACCGAGCACAACAACGCCCAGGTGCTTGCCCAGTGGCTGGAAGACGAACTGGAACGCCGTGGCCCGGCAAGTTCGCCGGTGTGCTATGCCCCTTGAACTGATCCCCGCCACCGACCAGCACCTGACCTTCGCCCGCGACCTCACCCGCCGCGCGATGCTGCCGTACTACCGTGAATTCGACCTGCTGTGGATCGAAGAGGCGTTCGATGAAGCCTGGGGCTGGCGCGAGCAATGGCTGGTGGTCGAGGACGAGCAGGTGCTGGGCTTCTGCAGCCTCAGCCAGGACCGCCAGGCGCTGTTCATCCGTGAGTTGCACCTGCTGCCCGAGCATCGAGGCCGCGGCGTGGGTGGCTGGGTGCTGGAGCAGCTCGCCGGCTGGGCGGCGCAGCGAGGCTTGCCGTCGCTGCGGTTGATGGTGTTCAGCAGCAATCCGGCGCGGCGCCTGTACCAGCGCCGGGGATTCGTCGAGATGGGAATGGACGAGTGTTTCGTGCGGATGCAGCGATCGGTGGCTTGATGCTGTGGGAGCGGGCTTGTCTGCGGCGCTATTGATTACGCACCCGCACCCTCTTTGCGTCGGCCTGCGTCGCTTCCAGCACCTGCCCCTGCACCGGCAACAGATCGCCGATCAGCAGGTTCTGCAGCAAGGCCTTGCCATCGAAGGTATTGCCGCCCAGTTCGACCTCCCGCATGCCTTCGACCCGCACCACGGCCTTGCCCACCTGGCCCAGGCGATTGCCGCTGATCAGCAGCGGCCCCGGCTGGGGTGCGGCGTTGCGCAGGCTGATGGCGTACTCCGGGGTATTGCCGATGCGGTTACCCACCAGTGCCAGGGCGGCGACTTCGCTGGCGTCCACCGCGCTGCCCTGGCTGCTGGCCAGCAGGTTGTCGTCGATCAGCAGCGGGGCCGTAGAGGTGGGCATCAGGTTGCGCAGCTGGATGCCATTGCCACGGCTGTCGCCGATCCGGTTGCCGGCCAGCAGCACGGCGCCGCGCTGGTCGCTGATCTCGATGGCGGCCTTGGCCGCGCCAAGGATCAGGTTGTCTTCGATCAGGGCGCGGGTCTGGCCACGCAGGCGCACGCCGCTGTTGTTGTCGATGCCGCGCAGCTGGTTGCCCTGCACGCGCAACTGGCTGTCGCGGACGTCGATCGCGTACTGCTGCGAGCGCTCGAATTGACTGCCGGTGATGGTCGCCTGGCTGTGCTGCAGTTCCACCGCGCTGGACAGCTCGCTGAACCGGCTGGCTTCGATCAGCAGCGTGGCCGGGCGCGTGGTGGCGGCTTGCTGGGTGCTGAGCGCCGTGCTCAGGCCACGGGAAAGATTGGCGTTGTAGCCCAGCCGCTTGAGCGTTGAGCCGATCACCTGGGTGTGGCTGCCGGCCCAGGCCACCACGAACGGGCGCCAGGCGCGGTCGGTGTTGCCGGCCTTGTCGCCGGCCATGCTCTGGAGCGATGACTGGTTCAGCCCCAGCCAGCCCTGGTTGATCAGCGCCGTGCCGGAGAAGCTGTACAGGTAGAGGCTGGTGCCTTCGAGCACCAGCCCGGCGTCCGCGCCGATCATCAACGGATAGCTGAGCAGGTAACCGTCCTTGTAGCGTTTGAGGATACGCGGATCGCGCAGGGCGTCATGCAATTGCGCCAGGGTGATGCTGCCACCGCGCAGCACCACAGCCTGCGGGTGGTGCGCCTGGTAGCCGGCGATGGCGCGGAACAGACCGTTGTTGACGAAGGGTTCGAACGGCCAACTGCCGGCCTGGGACGAGAACATCGTCTGCAGGCTGACGCTGGCGCGACCCGGCGGTGGCGGGCGGCGGGCCTGCTCGAAGGCCACGGCCTGGCGTGCGTGCTGGCGCAACTGGGTCAGCTGCTGCTGGTGTTGCGCCAGGGGCAGGGTATCCACCGTGGGGGCGGCGTGGACGGCGCCCGCCAGCAATAGCGCGGCCAGGCTGGTGAAAGAGAAGCGGCTGAACGGGGCCATGGGAGCGTCCTTGGTCAAGGCAGGTTGGGGTAGGCCGGCTTGAGCGGGCCACCGATCTGGCTGTAGTTGTCCACTTCGCCGTCCTCGCTGTCGTACAGCTGGCGAGCCAGGGGGTGGTTGGGCTGGCGGGCGAGGAACGGGATCAGCCAGGCCAGTTTGTAGGGCGCGACATCGGCCTGACGCTGACCCTTGAGCTCGGGCAGGGTGTCAGGGTCGAGCACGCTGCGGGCGGCGAAGCTGGCCAGGCGCTCGAGGGTGCGCTGGTCGTCGTCGCTCCAGGGCAGGCCGTTGGCGCGGGCCGACTCGCTGAGCAGCACCAGCGGCACCAGGGCGTACTGGCTGTAGTTGGCGGCCAGTTTGCTGCGGGCCACTTCCAGCGGCAGGTAGGCATATTCGCCATGGCGCACGGCCTGGGCCAGGCCTCGGCGCAGGTTGCCATCGGCCCACTGGATGAAGTCGTCGCGGCCCACCAGCATGCCGGCGGCGGCCACCGCCCAGGCGGCCCAGTAGTCATGGTTGTTGAAGTAGACGGTGGTGGACTGGCGACGCGGGTCGTATTCGCGGATCACCTGCTCGCCCAGCTGGGTGAACCAGCGTTGCTGCACGGGGGTGAGCCGGACCTTGCCATCGGCGGCCGCCTGGGTCAGCAGCAGCGCGCCGGACATCGCCGCCAACGCCCACTTGCGCGCGGCAATGCCGGTGTTGCTGGCGTCCGGGTCGAGCAAGGCACCGGCCTTGGCCCAGTGTTCCAGCCACTGGTCCTGACAGGCCAGGGCCATGTTGGCGTCCTGGGGCTTTTTCGCGTTCTGGAAGCGCTTGCCGGCGTAGACCAGGCCACCGATGAACTGCTTGACCTGCTTGGCGATGCGTTCGCTGTCGGCGTCTGGGCTGGCGCGCAGGGTCGACTTGCTGGTGTCGCGCTGGTCGTACTTGCTCTGCAGTCGCAGGCTGCCGGTGTAGGGCGGCGGCGGCTCCCTGTTGCAGGCCAGGGTACGGTAGTCGGCGATCATGGCGGCCTGCGCGGTGGCGCGGGCGGGCCAGATCGACTGGGCGGCCTGGGCCTGGGGCAGCACAAGGACGAACGCGAGCAGTGCAAGGATGCGTGTGGGAGCGGGCTTGCCCGCAAACAGGCCAGAGGATGTGTCGGGGCCTTCGCGGGTAAACCCGCTCCCACAGGGAGCGGCTAGGCACATTACAGGCACAGGCGTGTCTCCACATCGGTGGCGGCGGTGCCGGGTTTGGTCGGTTCGAGGAACACCGAGAGCAGGTTGGCGCCGGCGAACTCCGGGGCCTTGCTCAGCTCCAGGTAGTACTGGCCGCCGCTCACTGCCGCCTCGCGGCGGAACCACACCTTGTCGCGGGCGCCATTGTCGTAATAGACGATGATGTAGAAGTCCTTGACGTTCTTGTCGCTCAGGCGGATGTCGAGGAAGCCTTTCGATCCGGTCAGCGACTGGCGCGCGCTGCCGGCATTGCTCAGCAGCTCGATGCGCTCGCCGACCTTCAGCGCCGGGCGCTGCAGTTTCGAGGCCAGCACTTGTTTCGATGTCTTGCAGCCGCCATGCACCGCTGGCACCAGCTGGCGGTACATCAGTGGCGAGTCCAGCCGGTAGTTGGCCGGCAGTTCCCAGATGATCAGCCTGGGCGGCGCGTCGGCCTTGTAGTCGGCCGACAGCAGGTACTCCAGCAGCGAGCCGTCCTCGCCCACGCCAGGCAGGGCGTAGTTGAGGATGTCCACGTCCAGGTACTGCTTCAGGTAGCCGTCGAAGTTGAACTGCTTGCTCTCGTCTTCACGGGCCGCGGCGTTGCTGTCGCCCACCAGGATCACCTGTGGGTCGGGTGTTTCGTCGAACAGCGCATCGCTGCTGTCGGCCACTGGGATGGTCTGGTAGCCGCGCACGTACTGGAAACCGTAGTTGTTGCCGCAGATGTAGCTCAGCGCCAGGTTCAGGGTGCCGTCCTTGGGCACCATCACGCCGGGCTCGGTGCGGTACTGCTTCTTGGTCAGGTCGGCATAGAACGGCTGGCGGCGGATTTCCTCGGCCATCAGTTTAGCGGTCGCTTCGGCGCCGGCCGGAGTCCAGTGATGGTCGCGGCGCAAGAAGTACTCGCCCTTGGGCGGCTGGCGCACCAGCTGCATCATCGGCGCCACCACCGCGCCGCCCTGGCGCAGTTGCCCCAGGTAGGCCTCGAGATTGCGGCTGGCGCGCGCATGGTCGAAGCCGTGCAACTGGTCGGCATAGAGCTTGTCGTGATGCATCAGGCCCCGGGTCGGCTGGATCGCCATGGCCACCTGGATGCCCTGGCTGTGGAAGGCATCCATCAGCCGGGCGAACTCCGGGCGCATGGGCGTGGGGATGCCGAAATCGTTGGTCAGGTCGACCATCGAGCGGAACAGCCAGCGCTCCTTGCCGGGAACGATCTGGCGCATCAGCTTCATGCGCCCTTCGGCATAATGCCGTGGCTCGGCCAGGGCCGGGCAGACCATGCACTGCAAGCTGTCGCAGCCGGACCTGGCGGTGGCCTGCGCCGCCTGGCCAGGCAGGCTCAGCAGGGCCAGGGTGGCCGCCAGGCCGAGGGGGAGGAGGGTGTTCATGGGCCGGTCATCCTTGCTGGTGGCACTGCGTCACTCGGTGGGGTCGATGCTGTTGGCCAGGCTCAGGCTGCGGTTGCCCGGCAGCAGCACGTAGCTGTAGGAGCGGCCTTTCTTGAGGAACAGCTCGTCGAAGCTGGCCACCTCCTTGTCACCGACATAAGCGGCGAAGTCGATCTTGATTTCGTTGACCATGCGCGTGCCGGTCTGGCCGCTGGCCAGGGTCTTGACCACCTCGTGCTTGCCGTCCGCCGTACGCAGCATGGCCTGTGCGGGCGTGAGGTTGTAGAAGGCCACCTGCGCCTTCTTCGGCTCGTTGACGTACTGGTCGGCGATCAGGTTCAGCTGCCGACCGTCGTACACCACGGTGCTGGCGGCGTTGGCCACCAGGGTCGGCTCGATGGCCTTGGCACCGATGCCGATCTTGTGGACGCCGGCCGGGACGAAGCGGTAGCCGCTGAGCTGGCCCGGGGCGACCTTCTGCGGGTTGACCTTGCCGCTAAGGGTCACGTCGATGCTGTTGTCCGACAGGTTGAGCACGCGCACGAACGCGGAATCCGCCGGCGCCACGGCGTCGTACAGGTCGGCGTTGCCTTCGGCGGCGAGGGCGGCATGGCTGGCAACGGCCAGGGCGAGGGCGGTGAACAGGGGCGAAAGCTTCATCAGGATCTCCTTGAAACGTCAGAAATGCGCAGGCTGGGTGCCGCGCTCGAGCGTGCCGGGACGCTGGGCAAGCAGGGTGCGCAGGGGAAACTCCCAGAGCACGGTGGTGATCTGCGGGTTGTGCAACTGGTCGCTGGCGAGGAACTGGCTCATCGCCTCGAACGGCCCGCGAGCCTCCACGGCGACGGACAGCAGGTCGCGGTTGAGCGCTTCCTTGAGGAAACCGACGAAGTTCCAATCGTCGATCTTGCTGTAGCTGGTGCCCACCAGGAGCAGGCTCTGCGCCTGCTCGGCGAACAAGTCGTCACTGTTCTGCTCGGCCCGCAGCGTCTCGTACAGCGCGATCGAGGTGGGGCCGAACTGTGGCGCGAGGCGCGCGTGGTCGAACTGCAGGTAGTTCATCAGGTCGCCGTTGATGCGCTTGTCGCCGGTCTTGTGCGAGACATACACCTGGTCGCCCAGCAGCTGCGGGCGCTGGCGCGCCAGCTCGTAGGCCGACAGGCGCGCGCCGTCGGGGCTCCAGTGGGTGTCGGACTTGAGGAACAGCCGTGGCCCGGACAGGTTGCGCAGGTAGGCTTCGCGCAGCGGTACCACATCCAGCCGGCGGTCTTGCAGGCCGGCGACGAAGCGGTCGTAGAGGCTGATCACCTGCGGGTCGAACGCGCGCTCGGCGTGCTCGGCGTAGATGTCCAGCTTCATCGGCAGTGGCAGCAGCACCAGTTGCTTGCCTTGCTCGGCCAGTTGGCGCTCGACCTTGACGATCTGCTCCAGCTGGCTTGCCAGGTTGGCGTCCAGGTCATTGGGCACGCGGTATTCCTGGTTGGTGTAGAGCCAACCGTCCTTGCCCAGCACCACGCCCTTGGTGCCTTCGCCGAACAGCTGGAACTGGGCGTCGGCCCACAGCTCCACCGACGGGGCGCGCAGGAAGAAGCGCTTGTCGTACGCCTGCTCGAACTTGCGCAGCAGCTTGCCGTCGACGAACAGGTTCCAGGCGTCGGTCTGGGTGCGGGCGAAGCTCAGCACCGGTGGCAGCGAGTAGACGAACATCGCCGCCAGCACCAGGGCGAAGATCACACCGTTGGCCTTGCTGGCCGAATTCATCACTGGATACATGGCACTCCCGTGGAGCAGAGACACAATTCATTGATTTGACGCGATCCCACAGGAGCCCCCTAGAACTGGAAATACAGGAACGGCGAGAACGAATTGGCCGCCAGGCTGCTCAGCGCCAGCAGGAAGGCGCCCCACAGCAGCAGGCTGTGCAGCACGCCGACGTGACGCATGAAGTAGCCCTCCTTGTTGCCGGCGTAGAAGCGCACGTTGTTGATCCCGGCCAGGATCAGCCAGGCGAACGCCACCAGGGCGAAGGCCATGGCCATCTTCGAGGCGCCGAGCACGTACAGCTCAAGCGAGCCGAAGCCGTTGAAACCCAGCAGCGCCTGGTAGATCTGCAGGCTGTGGCGCAGGTCCATGGTGAAGAACAGCGGCATGCTCAGCACGATCAGCAGGCCGGTGCGCAGGTTGCGACCCAGGTGATAGGGCGTGCTGACCTTGGTCGCCAGGCCGAACTTGCGCTCCAGCACCATGCCGATGCCGAAGAACAACCCCCAGCAAATAAAGGCGAAGCTCGCGCCGTGCCACAGGCCCGACAGCAGCATGGTCCAGACCAGCGCCGGCAGCGCGCCGGCCACGCGCTTGCGCACCAGCGGCATGTACACGTAGTCGCGCAGGAAATGCGCCAGGGTCATGTGCCAGCGCGACCAGAACTCGGTGATGCTCTGCGACACATACGGCTGGTTGAAGTTTTCCGGGAAGCGAAAGCCCATCATCAGGGCCAGGCCAAGGGCCATGTGGCTGTAGCCGGCGAAGTCGAAGTACAGCTGCAGGGTCGACACCACCAGGCCGAACCAGGCATCGCTGAACTGCAGGGTGCCCTCGCCGATGAACAGCACGTTGATCGGCGCCAGGCGGTCGGCGATCAGCACCTTCATGATGAAGCCGAGCATGAAGCGGCACACGCCCAGCGAGAACAGTTCCAGCGAGTGGCTGCGCTGGCGCAGCTGCGGCGCCAACTGGCTGTAGCGCAGGATGGGGCCCGCCACCAGGTGCGGGAACAGCGCGACGAAGGCGGCGAAGTCGATGAAGCTGCGCGTGGGCGTGGCGTCCTTGCGGTAGATGTCGACGATGTAGCTCAGGGCGTGGAACACGTAGAACGAGATGCCCAGCGGCAGGAAGATGTTCTCCAGCGTCCAGGTGTTGATGCCCAGCGGAGCCAGCAGCAGGGCCAGGACCTCGGCGCCGAAGTTGGCGTACTTGAAGTAGCCGAGCGTGGCCAGGTTGCCGGCCACGCCGATCCACAACAGGCGCAGTGCCCAGCGCTTGTCGCCAGCATCCAGGCGCGCCTTGATGCGCAGCCCGAACGCGTAGTTCCACCAGGTGATGGCGACGAACAACAGCAGGAAGTCCGGGCGCCACCATGCGTAGAAGATGTAGCTGGCGGCGACGATCACCAGCGAGCGCCACTGCGGCCGGGCCAGGTAGTAGATGGCCAGGAACAACGGCAGGTAGAGGAACAGGAATACGTTGGAGGCGAAGATCATGCAGGCCCGTCCTTAGTAGCTGATCACCACGCCGACACTCAGCTGGTAGTCGTCACCGGTGTCCAGTGCGCTGCCGGCGTTGAGGTAGCTGGCGCTGACCAGGGTGTTGACGTCCAGGTGCTTGCCGTCGAGGGCTACCGGGAACATCTTCCAGTAGTAGTTGAGGTCGATCATCTGGCCGACGTTGTCGCCATTGCCGTTGCCGCCTGCGTTGATGTCGCTCTGGCGTCGCGAGCGGGCTTCGGCGTCCATGCGGATCGGCAGGGCGCCGTCCTTGTCGCGCAGGTTGAGCTGGGTCACGCGCAGGTCCAGGGCGCTGCGCGGAGTGGGCCGGGTCTCCAGGGCGATGCCGTAGTAGCTCAGGTTGCGCAGGTCGAGGGCGACGAACGAGCTGGTCAGGCGCGTGCTGTAGGAGCCCTGGCGAGTGATGCGGTCGGACTGGATCGGGTTGAGGCGAAAACCGTCGTTGTCGTCATCCGGCTTGTCGGTCAGGCCGCCGCGCAGGGCCACGCGCGGGGTCCAGGGCAGGTTGTCGAAACGCTTGCCGACCTCGCCCAGCGCTGCCCAGCCACGGCTGGTGTGACCGGTGGTGGTGACGCCGTTGCCGTCGGTGTTGTCCATCTTGCCGTCCAGCGCCGCGAGTTCCAGGTGGTAGTCGCTGTCGAGCGGCAGGTTGTCGCCCTTGAAGAACACGCCGTAGCGCAGGCCCTTGAAGTCGTAGCGATCATCGATGTCGTGGTCGCTGCGATCGTTCTCGTGCATCAGGCGCACGCCAACCTGGTTGTTCGGGTTCCAGCGATAGGCGTACTGGCCCATCAGGTACAGCGTGCGTTCCTCGCTGGCGGCCAGCGAGTTGACGTCGGTGTTGTAGTTGTGGAACTTCTGCCCGACCGCGACGAAGGCGTCGGAGAAGGTGTCCTGATAGTTGAAGCGTACCGATTCCAGGCTGTCGTCCCACCAGATGCCGTAGTCGTCGTAGAAGCGCTGGCGACCGAACGACAACGAGAAGCGTGGGTCGTCGCCGATCAGGTTGCGCTTGACGTACAGCTCGCGCAGCTCGGCGTACCAGCCTTCCGGCTGTTCGCGCTCATTGTTGTTGGTCGATTCGTTGGCCAGGTTGCTCGACTGGCTGGAGTCGTAGTTCAGCCACAGGCGACCGTAGACCATCCACTTGGCCCAGCGTTTTTCCGGCGAGTACCAGGCGAACGAAGGCTCGTAGCGCAGGCTGTAGAAGCTCTCGCGGTCGCGGCCGACCTGGGAGTCTTCCGGGCCGTAGCCGGTCTGCACGGTGAGCTTGTTGAAGAACTCCGAGGTGATCACCGGCTCGCCGCCGTCCAGGTTGGCGACGCGCACGGGCGCATTGCTGTCGGCCTCGGGGCCGGTGATTTCCTCCAGCGCCAGGGCGGCTGGCAGCGGGGCCAGGGCGAGCAGGGCGCCGAACAGGGGTTGATGCGCTTTCACAGGGTGGCCTCCTTCAACAGTTCGTTGCGCGCGGCCAGGGCGCGCTCGATGTCATCCTTGGGCAGGGTCTTGTCCAGCCGCCTGAGCAGGCCGCGGGCGCGGGTGTCGCCCAGGTCCAGGGCGATGCGTGCATAGGTGTAGGCCTTGACTGGGTCATGGCAGATGGCGCGACCGCGCAGGTACACCGTGGCCATGCGGTACCAGGCGGCGATCGAGCCTTGCTCGGCCTGCTGTTGCCACACGGCGAGGGCGCGCTCCTGGTCGGGCTGGTCGAGACCACCTTTGCTGTACAGGTCGCCGAGCAGCAGTTGCGCATCGGGGAAGCGAGCGGCGATCAGTTCGTCGATCAGCACCTGGGACTTCTCGGGGTCCAGGGTCAGCCAGTTGTTGACCATGTAGAACGAGGCGTCCAGAGCCTTGGCCCGGGTCGGGTCCTTGGCCCGCACCTGCTCGATCAGCGCCTGGGCCTGCTCGGCGTTATGTTCGGTGGGGTTGGAAATCATGAAGCTGGCCTTGGATACCAGCGCTGGCAGGTAGCCACGGGCGACGGCGTGGTCCAGCCAGCGCTGGTACTCGGCGATGCCCTCGGCGCGCACTTTGGCGTTGGCCTGATCGCGGGCCAGCTGTTCGGCGCTGGGTTCGACCTTGGGGCCCATGGCGATGCCCTGGCGTTGCTCGCGCTCGGCGTCCAGCTCGGCGCGGGTGATGCCGTGGATGCTGTCGATCAGCGAGCCGATGCGCTGCACCACCTCCACCGACAGGCTGGCCATCTCGGGCTCCAGGCTGCGGGCGAAGGCGAGGAAGACCGGGTCCTGGCGCTCGCCGAGGAAGCGGTAGTAACGATCGATGCCGCGCGGGTCGATGCGCGCGGCCTGCCGATACCAGCGCTCGGCCTCGTCGCGTCGGCCCTGGCGCTCGGCCACCACGGCGCGGTACAGCTCGGGGCGACAATTGAGCAGGCAGCTCTGTTCGTACAGGGCCAGCAGTTCGGCGGCACGCTGGCCGGGGAACAGCTGCGGATAGACCAGGAACACTTCCAGGCTGGTGCTGGTGCTGCGCGGATCGCGGTCGTTGGGGTAACGGGTCAGCGCCTCGCGCACCCAGGGCTCCTGGCTGCGCTGCAGGCGCGGGGTGCGATCGAGCAGGCGGGCCAGCGAGGCCAGTGCCGGAATCTGGCCCTTGCCGTCGGCGAAGGCTTCGCGGTACAGGCGGATGATCTCCTGGCGGCTGGCCCCTTCATTGCCGGCGAGCACGTCGCCGAGCAACTGCTTGGAGGCCAGGTCGCCCCGCGCGGCGAGCTCGCGCAGGTCGGCGCTGACATCGGCGCTCGGGTCCTTGTACAGCGCGTAGCGGATCTGCTCCAGGCTTTGCCCGGCACAGGCGGCACCCGCCCAGGCCAGGCCCAGGCCGGCCAGCAACAGCCGTGGGGCGTTCTTGGCGTTCATGGCCGGTCCTCAGTTGGCGCTGCCGAACGGCAGGCCCAGGTACAGGTCGACCGCCACCGCCTTCTGGTAGGCGGCCGCTGGCAGCGGGCTGTCGGGCTGGATGGTCAGGGCCAGGTTGCGGTTCGCTTCGTCGGAGCGGGCATCGACCACCTTGCCGCTGAAGTGCTCATCGAGGCCGAACACCTGCATGTCCACCGCGCGCACGCGGCTGACATCGGCGAGCTTGTCGAACGGCACGTTGGCGCGCACGAACAGGCCCTCGTTCTTCGGCAGCAGGTGCATCATCGGCGCGGCCTTGTAGCCGTAGCCATCCAGCGGCGGCGAGGGGTAGTACACCTGGCAGTCGCACGGGCTGTTGATCACCGTCTCGATGGTGGCGCGGCCGAGCAGCGCCTGCAGATCGCCCGGGGCCAGGTCGGCCAGGGCCTTCATGTCGGCCGGGCTGGTGAAGCTGGTGGCCAGCTGGGTCGAGATGCTCGCCAGCGGCTGGCCGGCCTGGACCTCGGTGGCCCCGGCTGGCAGCAGGTATTTCACGTAGCCGTTGTCCGGCATGCTGATCACCTGCGCGTTGGTCGCCACCGTGGCTTGCACGGCCGGGACGCGGAAGAACAGCAGGTAGCCCTTGTAGCCGACGAAACCCAGCGCCGCGAGGCCGATCGCGCTGTACAGCGCGGTGCCCGCCACGGCCTTCAGGCGCTCGCCCGGGGTGCGGGCGGTGGCCTGCTTGTGCTTGCGCTCCTTGATGTAGTTCTCACGCTGCATCACGTTGAACAGGCCGTTGATGTCGGCGATCTCGCCCGACAGGTAGGCACTGATCAGGTAGCGCAGGATGTCGCGCTTCTGGGCGTCGAGGTCGACGAACTGGGCGCCGACCTCCTTGCCGCGCTGGGACACGATGCGCACCTTGCCGTCGATCGACAGGTCCACCTGGTTCAGGCGCAGCTGGATCGAGGCGTCATAGAGTGCGCCGACGGTCAGCGGCGCCTCGTGCAGCAGGCCGATGCCGCCCAGCGAGATATCCGCCAGGTCCGCCTCGAACGACTCGCGACCGGCACCGGCCATGCGCACCCGCGCGTTCATCCGGGTGCGCACGTACTGACGTTCGTCGATGGCTTCGTGGACGATGTTGGCCGCGGTCTTGCCCGGGGTGGCGGGGGTATTCGAAGTACTCATGTGCAGGCGCCTTTCCTTAACGTTGCGTGAGTTCCAGAAGAACGGTGATGACCCCGAAGAAGATGGCGATCGAGGAACACAGCATCGCCTTCGAGGACCAGCGATTGAGGCTGGCGTCGAAGTCGACGCTGCCGTTGGCCAGGGTGGTCTGCTGCCGCGTCCAGCGTTGCTGGTCCATGTGGAACATGGCGTAGACCTTCATCAGCGAACCGACGATCTGGTTGTAATAGAGAACGAACGGGTACATCGGGCTGACCGGGTGTCCGGCGAAGACGAACAGCACCGTCACCAGGCTGCGCGAGATCAGTACCCAGAACAGGTACACCAGCAGGTACTGGATGCCGAATACCAGGCCGGCCACCACCGAGGCGGTCAGGCCCATCAGGCAGGTCCACATCGACACGCGCTGGTCGAGCAGCACGTAGAGGGTGAACAGCCCCAGGCGCGCGCGGCCGAGCAGGGCGGTGGCGCGGAAGTTCTGGCGCAGCGAGTTGCCGTACCAGCGGAACATCAGCTGGCGGGTGGCGACCCAGAAACTGTCGCTGGGCGGGTGCTCCACCGTCAGGGTGTGGCTGTCGGGCACGTAGAAGGTGTCCCAGCCGGCGCGCATCAGGCTCAGCCAGCTCGACTTGTCGTCGCCGGTAAGGAACTGGAAACGGCCCAGGCGCCAATGCTGGAGGAAGTCGGCTTCGACATCGCGGATGAAATCCGGGTCGGTCATCACGCTGGCACGGAAGAACGACAACCGCCCGGTGAGGGTCAGCACCCGGTGCGACAACGCCATCGAGCACATGTTGATGTGCCGCTGGACGAAGCGCATCGAGTGCCACTGGCGCATCCAGCGGCTGCCCTCGACCTCGCAGAACTCGTTGGTGGTCAGGCCGCCCACGTTCGGCAACAGGGCGAACAGCTTGACCGCCCGCTCGACGCACCCCGGCAGCATCATGGTGTCGCCGTCGACCACGCCGACCACCGCGTCATCCAGCGGCATCTGCCGCGACAGGACGCGGAAGGCGTGGGCCAGGCCATCGCGCTTGCCGGTGCCGCGGGCGCGGACGATCACCAGGCCGATGTCATCGCGACCCTGCACTTCGTTGCGCATGATGTCCTTGATGAACTGCTCGTCGCCTTTCTCGACGATCGAGGCGATCACCGTGCATGGCACCTTGAGCCTTTGCACCTCCTGGAACACCGACTGGTACACCTTGAAGGTGGTGTGGGTAGGGATGCGAAAGCTGGTCACCACCATGAACATGTGCGACGGCAACGCCGCGTCGCCCAGTCGCTCGACCTGACGGCGCAGGCGCGGGAAGCGCCAGTGCAGGAAGTACATGCCGCGCAGGTAGTGGACGATGGCGTTGCCGTAGCGCCACATGCCCAGGGTGCCGATGATGAAGATGAACAGGTGATGGCTCGGATCCAGGTACTGCGGCGCGACCATCTGCGAGGCCAGCGCGATCAGCCCGGCGAGCAACGCCCAGGCGCAGAAGCTGGCGGCCGCGCGCAGGTAGCCCGGGGCCGCGCAAGGGCGCTGATGCTGTCGTTCCATGTCGCTGTAGCTCCTGTGTTCGGTTGCCCACCGCTGGCGCGGCGGGAGCGGCTTGGGTTACCAGCAGATGCCCTGGCGCCGGGCGTCGCTGGCGCCGGCCATGAACCCGACCAGGTCGATCACCTGTTTGTCGGTGCCAACTTCCAGTGCCTGGACGAAGCGCTCGTCGTTGTTGCCCAGCACGATCACTTCGGCCTCGTCGATCACCTGCTGCAGGTCACTGCGCAACAGGGCGCTGACGTGCGGGATCTGCTGCTCGATGTAGTGACGGTTGGCGCCGAACTGGCGGGCGTGATCGACGTTGGCGTCGAAGATGCGCACGTCGTAACCCTTGCCGGTCAGCTGCTCGGCCAGGGTCACCAGCGGGCTTTCGCGCAAATCGTCGCTGCCGGCCTTGAACGCCAGCCCGAGCAAGGCGACCTTGCGTTTGCCGGATTGCGTCACCAGGTCGAGTGCGTTCTGTACCTGGTTACGGTTGCTGGCCATGATCGATGCCAGTAGCGGGTGTGCGACGTCCAGCTGGCTGGCGCGGTAGGTGAGGGCGCGCACGTCCTTGGGCAGGCAGGAGCCACCGAAAGCGAAGCCCGGGCGCAGGTAGTAGCGCGAGAGGTTGAGCTTGTGGTCCTGGCAGACCACGTCCATCACCTCGCGGCCATCGACCCCCGAGGCCTTGGCGATGTTGCCGATCTCGTTGGCGAAGCTGACCTTGGTGGCGTGCCAGACGTTGCAGGTGTACTTGATCAGCTCGGCCACCTCGACCGACTTGCGGATCACCGGCGCATCGAGGCCCTGGTACAGCGATTCGAGCAGGTCGCCCGACTGGCTGTCGAGTTCGCCGATCACGGTCATGGCCGGGAAGTCGTAGTCCTGGATCGCCGTGCTCTCGCGCAGGAACTCGGGGTTGACCGCCACGCCGAAGTCGATACCGGCCTTCTTGCCCGACGCTTTCTCGAGAATGGGAATGACCACGTTGTTCAGCGTGCCGGGCAGTACCGTGCTGCGCACCACCACGGTATGGCGGCTGGCCTTGTCATGCAGGGCCGCGCCGATCTCCCGGCACACCGCCTCCATGTAGACCAGGTCGAGGTCGCCGTTCTTCTTGCTCGGCGTGCCCACGCACAGCAGTGAAAGCTCGCTGGACAGGATCGCGGCCTGGACATCGGTGGTACCGCGCAGGCGGCCCTGGCGCACACCGTCGAGCAGCAGTTGTTCGAGCCCTGGCTCGACGATCGGCGAGCGGCCCTGGTTGATCATGTCGATCTTCGTCTGGTCGACGTCCACTCCCACTACCAGGTGCCCGCGCGCCGACAGGCACCCGGCGCACACGGCGCCCACATAGCCAAGTCCAAAGATACTGATGTTCATAGATCCCTCTCCCCAGGCGCGGCGCAAGGCCGGCCGAGATACACAGTTCAAGAAGTTTTTTAGTGGCAGGCGCGCAGAATAAAGCCGCGCTCGAATGTGGCGCTGCAAGCTGTTTCTTGGTGGTCTTTTTACATCCTAAGGAGTTTTTTATTTGCTCGGCAAGCTTTGTTGTTTTTTAAGTTTGAAAATGACTTTTGTTGTCACATTAAAGTTAAAAAACTCAATAAAATCATATAGTTAAAGTTTGATATAAGTTAGGCGTCAAAAAAATGATTCGTGCGCTGCTGACGATAAAATGGCGTCAAATCGACGTTTTTCAAAGTTTCCATTCCGTTGATGGCCTTTCGTCATCTCTTTTATTGCTGTTTCTTCGGGTGTTAAGTTCGTACTTCAATTGCACTGGGTGGGCGTGTCCGACACCTTCGATGATCAGGCTTCAATTACCCTGTTTGCATCGAGCGGCCGTTGCCATGAAGGGTGCCGAGGCGTTCCAGCGACAGGTTCTGTGCTCTGCTTCAGCCATGGCGCAATGATGGCTTGCAAGGATTGGATCCAATTGGCATAGTGCCGTGCGAATGCCCACGCATTCACTCGGGTGCGGGATGTACCCGTTTCCATTCATGCAAAGGAGGCAAGGCAGATGCACGGATTCGGCCCGCGACTCAGAGAAGAGCGCGAGCGCCTGGGGCTCACCCAGCGCATTTTTGGCGACATCGGCGGCGTGGAACCCAACGCCCAGGGTAAATACGAGAGCGGCGAGCGTACGCCGCGCATGGACTACCTTGCCGCCGTGGCGGCGCGGGGGGTCGATGCGCTGTACGTGCTGAGCGGGGTGCACACGCCTGCGCCGCTGGACAGCCTGAATGCCGACGAGGACCGTCTGCTGGGCGCTTTCCGGCGCCTGCCTGCCGCCGACCAGGCCGCTGTCTGGCACCTGCTCAACCGGCTGGCGGGCGAGGCGGGAGGGGCGGAGTCCCTGCGCATGCGTCGCCCCGACCGGCAGGCATATTTCCATGACGCTTTGCGCTAGGTTCGTTGTGAAAAATTTTGTTAAGGTGGCGGGATCCAATCGCCCCACTGACGAGGTGTCTGCTTGATTAGGGTCCTGGTGGTCGACGATCACGATCTGGTGCGTACGGGTATCACGCGCATGCTGGCCGACATCGATGGCCTGCAAGTGGTGGGGGAGGCGGATTCGGGAGAGTCCGCCCTCAAGCTTGCCCGTGAGCTGAAGCCGGACGTGGTCCTGATGGACGTGAAGATGCCAGGGATTGGTGGTCTGGAAGCGACGCGCAAATTGCTGCGCAGCCACCCGGACACGAAAGTGGTCGCGGTGACCGTGTGCGAAGAGGATCCGTTTCCGACCCGGCTGCTGCAGGCCGGTGCCGCCGGCTACCTGACCAAGGGTGCCGGGCTCGACGAAATGGTCCAGGCCATTCGTCTGGCGTTTGCCGGGCAGCGCTACATCAGCCCGCAGATCGCCCAGCAACTGGCACTCAAGTCGTTCCAGCCGCAAGGTTCGCCGTTCGATGCGCTGTCCGAGCGGGAAATCCAGATCGCCCTGATGATCGTCGGCTGCCAGAAGGTGCAGATCATCTCCGACAAGTTGTGTCTGTCCCCCAAGACCGTCAATACTTACCGTTATCGGATCTTCGAAAAACTCTCGGTCACCAGCGACGTCGAACTGACGTTGCTGGCCGTCCGCCACGGTATGGTCGACGCAAGTCTGTAAGCACACCTCATGTCACAAACCTTTGATGCAAGCGCGTTCCTGGCGACCTGCAGCGGTCGCCCGGGCGTGTACCGGATGTTCGACGGCGATGCCCGGCTGCTCTACGTGGGCAAGGCCAAGAACCTCAAGAAACGCCTGGCCAGCTATTTCCGCAAGGCCGGCCTGGCGCCGAAGACGGCTGCCCTGGTGGGGCGCATCGCCCAGGTCGAAACCACCATCACCGCCAACGAGACCGAAGCGCTGCTGCTCGAGCAGACGCTGATCAAGGAGTGGCGGCCGCCCTACAACATCCTGCTGCGTGACGATAAGTCCTACCCGTACGTATTTTTGTCTGACGGGGAGTTCCCACGCCTGGGCATTCATCGTGGCGCCAAGAAGGCCAAGGGCCGCTACTTTGGCCCGTACCCCAGCGCCGGCGCCATTCGCGAAAGCCTGAGCCTGCTGCAGAAGGCGTTTTCCGTGCGCCAGTGCGAGGACAGCTACTACGCCAACCGCACCCGCCCATGCCTGCAGTACCAGATCAAACGCTGCAAAGGGCCGTGCGTGGGGTTGGTGACACCCGAGGAATATGCCGAGGACGTGCGTCACTCGGTGATGTTCCTCGAAGGCCGCAGCCAGCAACTGGGCAACGAGCTCAATGCCGAGATGGAAAAGGCCGCCATGGCCCTGAACTTCGAGAAGGCCGCCGAGCTGCGCGACCAGATCGCCTTGCTGCGCCGGGTCCAGGACCAGCAGTACATGGAAGGCGGCTCCGGCGATGTCGACGTGGTGGCGGCCTTCGTCAACCCGGGCGGTGCCTGCGTGCACCTGATCAGCGTGCGCGGCGGGCGAGTGCTGGGCAGCAAGAACTTCTTCCCCCAGGTCGGTATCGAGGAGGAGGTGGCCGAGGTCATGGCGGCGTTCCTCTCCCAGTACTATCTGGGCAACGCCGAGCGCGAGCTGCCCGGTGAACTCATCGTCAACGTGGTGCACGAGGATTTCGACGCGATCACCCAAGCGCTGCAGACCCTGCGCGGTCGCGAGCTGGCCATCAGCCACCGAGTGCGTGGCACTCGGGCGCGCTGGCAGCAACTGGCCGTGACCAACGCCGAGCAGGCGCTCAATGCGCGCCTGGCCAACCGCCAGCACATGGCCGCCCGCTTCGAGGCGCTGGCCCAGGTGCTGGGCCTGGATGAAGTGCCGCAGCGTCTGGAGTGCTATGACATCAGCCATTCCAGTGGCGAAGCCACTGTCGCGTCCTGCGTGGTGTTCGGCCCCGAGGGGCCACTCAAGTCCGACTACCGCCGCTTCAATATCGAAGGCGTCACCGCTGGCGACGACTACGCGGCCATGCACCAGGCGCTGATGCGCCGCTACGGTCGCATCAAGGACGGCGAGGGCAAGCTGCCCGACGTGCTGCTGGTGGACGGCGGCAAGGGGCAGTTGAACATGGCCCGCGAGGTGATGCAGGAGCTGGGCCTGACCGACCTCACCCTGCTCGGCGTGGCCAAGGGGGTGACCCGCAAGGCCGGCTTCGAGACCTTGTACCTGAACGATGTAGCCCACGAATTCACCCTCAAGGGCGACTCGCCGGCGCTGCACCTGATCCAGCAGATCCGTGACGAGGCCCACCGCTTCGCCATCACCGGCCACCGCGCCCGGCGCGGCAAGGCCCGGCGTACCTCGAGCCTGGAAGATGTGGCCGGTGTCGGGCCCAAGCGCCGCCGTGAGCTGCTGAAACATTTCGGCGGCCTGCAGGAGTTGAACCGCGCCAGCATCGACGAGATCGCCAAAGCCCCCGGCATCAGTAAAAAGCTTGCCGAGTCGATTTATGCCAGCCTGCATAGCGAGTAGAATGCCGGGTTCAACTCGCAGCCAGTCGTACCGATGAATATTCCAAACCTGCTCACCGTTCTACGCGTCCTGCTCATTCCGATCTTCATCCTGCTGTTCTATGTGCCCTACCACTGGAGCTACATGGCCGCCAGCACGGTGTTCGCCATCGCCGCCGCCACCGACTGGCTGGACGGCTACCTGGCGCGTCGGCTGCAGCAGAGCACGCCGTTCGGCGCCTTCCTCGACCCTGTGGCCGACAAGCTGATGGTGGCGGTGGCCCTGGTGTTGCTGGTGCAGGTGCATGCCAACTTCTGGCTGACGCTGCCGGCGGCGGTGATCATCGGGCGCGAGATCGTCGTCTCGGCCCTGCGCGAGTGGATGGCCGAGCTGGGGGCGAGGGCACATGTGGCGGTATCCAACCTCGGCAAGTGGAAGACCGCCGCGCAGATGCTGGCCTTGGTAATCCTGTTGGCCAACCCGCCGGTGCTGACCTTCTGGGTGGTGCTGGGCTATGGTTTGCTGCTGGTGGCCGCCGGCCTGACCCTGGTGTCGATGGTGCACTACTTGCTGGCAGCCTGGCCGCACCTGCGCGAAGGCTCGGAGCAGAAGTAAAAGTTTTTTTGAATCAAGGGGTTGACGCCGTTCTTCAAATTGCTAGAATGGCGCCCATCACGACGCGGGAATAGCTCAGTTGGTAGAGCACGACCTTGCCAAGGTCGGGGTCGCGAGTTCGAGTCTCGTTTCCCGCTCCAAGTTATGATCTACAGACTTCCACTGACGTCTGTAAGTCGTTGAAAAGAGGGGCTTCGGCCCCTTTTTTCATTCCAGCGAGCGCCACGGAAATCCACCCACAGCTACCGTTTTTGAGTGACCAATTGAGGCACAAGAATACGGGTGGGACGGCTACCGGATAGTTGCTGGGGCTGAGCGGGAACCATGACGAGCATAGGGCCTAAGTCATAACTTAGGAGCCTCGAAATGGCACTCTCTGATCTGACCGTCCGGCAGGCAAGGACCACCGGCAAGCGCTACACCCTCTCCGACAACGACTGCCTGGGCCTGATGGTCTCTGCCGCAGGCGGCAAGTCGTGGATCTTCCGCTACTACTGGCTGGGCAAGCAGAAGCGCTTGTCCCTCGGCGGCTATCCCGCCCTCAGCCTGCGCGAGGCACGCACCGAGCGGGACAAGGCCCAGGCCCTGCTCGCCAGGGGGATCGATCCCCAAATCGAACGCGATCAGCGTCGGCACGCAGCCAAGCTGGCGGGCGAATACACCTTCAAGAACGTCTTCGATGCCTGGGTCGAGCATCGCCGCAAGGAACTCAAGGAAGGCCGTCAAAGCACGCTTTCGCAGATCCTGCGCATCTTCAACAAAGACGTGCTGCCCACTCTAGGGAAGATGTCGATCTACGACATTCGCCGGCCCCAGCTCGTGGGCGTCGTGGCGGCCATCGAGAAGCGCAAGGCGTTCACCACCGCCGAGAAGGTGCGCACCTGGTTCAACCAGATGTTTCGCTATGCCTTGGTCATTGCTGAGGGGCTGGAAGTCAACCCGGCTGCGGACCTGGACGTGGTGGCCGAACCCAAGCCTCCGGTGGCGCACAACCCCTACCTGCACCTGCCCGAACTGCCCGAGTTCCTTCAGAAGCTCCGGCTCTACAACCCCCGTGGCTGGCAGACCCAGCTTGGTGTCCGTCTGCTGTTCCTGACGGGGGTGCGCACGGGCGAGTTGCGGCTGGCCGAACCTGAGCAATTCGACCTCGACCGCGGCTTGTGGATTATCCCGCCGCAGGTCGTCAAGCAGCTCCAGGACGAAATGCGCAAGGCCGGCAAGCGGCCGCAGGACGTGCCGCCCTACATCGTGCCCCTGTCCCTGCAGGCCATCGAGATCGTGCGCTATCTCCTGGGCGTGATGCGTCCGGCGCAGAAGTACCTGTTGTCGCATCGCAGCGAACTCAAGAAGCGCATCAGCGAGAACACCCTCAACAAGGCCGTGCAGCTCATGGGCTACGAGGGCCGCCTGACCGGCCACGGCATCCGCGGCACCATCTCGACGGCGCTCAACGAGATCGGCTACCCCAAGATTTGGGTGGACGCGCAGCTTTCGCACTCCGACCCCAACAAGGTGAGTTCGGCCTACAACCACGCCAAGTACGTGGAACCGCGTCGCCGGATGATGCAGGACTGGGCCGATCGCCTCGACTTGCTCGAACAGGGCGAAGTGCAGGCTGCGAGCGCGCACTTGACCATCCGCATCGACGGGGTGCCGGCGATGGCAGAAGTGGAGGAAGTCGTGCATGCGGTCCCCACGGCGGCCGAGCCCACTCCCCCCGGCGTTCCGCCGGTCGTGGCCACGCCCATTGTCGTAACACCGAGCAGCGGCGGGATCACGTTCCAGCGGCTGTCGCAGGTGCCGCCGCCTCCGACGCACGCCCCGGAGCCGGAAGTCTCCGCAATCCAGCGCGAGCGCGAGGAAATGCTGGTCATCTACGAGTCGCCGAACAATCTGCCGGTTCCGCTGTTCGGCAAGCTGGCCGGGAAGTCCAAGGACCAGATCAACCGCGAGTTGAAGGCGGGCAAGCTGCTGTCTATCAGCTTGGGCAATCGAGGGCAGCGCGTTCCCGACTGGCAACTGGTGCCGCTCAAGCACAGGCTGGCCCAGGTGCTCATGAACCAGTGCCCGCACTCGGACTCTTGGGATCTGTACCGCATGCTGACCCAACCGCACCCGGACCTGGGCGATCGCGCAGCCATTGATGCGGTCACGCCGACGAACGTGCCCGCGATCATCCGGGTCCTCATGGGTGACTACCAGCACCCCGCGGATGCACCCGAGGCTGTTGCCTCGCGGCCAATCCCCGAAGATGTGCGGCAGAGCGTTCGTCGGCTAGTGGATAGCGCTGTGACGCTTGAAGGGGCTTGACGCGTGCCGCTACCCGACGGCCGGAGGCGGGACTACTCCGGTCGTCGGGTTGTGGATTAGGTGCTGCCAGCCTTGGCAACCTGCTGCGCCCTGCGCTCGAACCGATCAATAGCTGGGCTGACTTGCCCATTGGGCCGCAGCAGGTGCGTCACGATCTCGTAAGGGCCGTCGGACAGCGGGCGCATGTCGATTTCCCAGCCGTGAGCGTATTCAATGCGCGATTGCGCGGATACCCCGATCCCGTAGCCGGCCGCGACCCGTAGCGCCATCATCTCGAAGGAGGTAACGGTCTGAAGGTTTTGTTGGTCCACAGGTAGGAGGGAGGACAGCCGGTGATCCAGCAAGGGGCAGGCCTCTGCCTGCCAGCGAAAGACCGAGCAGTCATGTAAATCGGAGATCGTGAGCGCCGCTTGGTCAAGCAAGGGAAATTGCAGCGGAATGGCAACGGCCATGTTCTCGATCCATAAGGGTTGTGTTTTGAAGGCTGGACTACTCGCCTCCGAAAGCGACACCCCTACGTCGTACCGGCCTTCGAGTAGGCCTTCAAGAAGATCATCACCCGCGACCTCGAAAAGCGTGAGGGCTGTATCCGGGTCTTCCGCACGTTGCAGCGCAAGCAACGCGGAAAGTTGTAGTGAAGGCACCCCTGGCGCGATAGCAACTCTGAGGCGGGGGGGATGGATGTTGATGTCGTGCATGGAGAGCCCCGCAGAAGCGTCTGACCAGATCAAGGGCGAAGCAACATAATAGTAAAGAGATAACTTTAACGTCTATAACAATAACGTGGTTAATTTCCGTGGATTGTTCGACGCTTCTGCTGATGCGGAAGCCCACTATTCAGCCAGGTCGTCCATCTGGCACAACCACGTATGAATCCGAACCGGCACAGGCCTTCGGACAGGCTGTGCGCGCTGCCCGTGTCGCTCAGGGAGTCGCTCAAGACGAGTTTGCATCTAGGGCAGGCATCGCGCGCTCCCACATGGGAAAGATCGAGCGTGGAGAGCACGTGCCCACACTGCCACTCATCTTGAAGATCGCCGTGGCACTCGGGATCAGCGCCGCCGACCTGATGGCCGCAACAGAGCGAAATCTTCATGCCGACACCGAGTTATGAACGCGAGTGGCGGAGGACCGCTTCCTCAGCTATCCGGCGGGCTGCGTAAGCGGTCGATAAACCGTTCCAGCGAAGTCAGCGGGCTATCGCTCTCGGGCCGAAGCAGGTAGGTGGTGATGACGGCCGAATCCAGAGCCAATGGCCGGATCACTACATCAGGGCGTTGGCATGCCGCAATCCTGGTCGCCGTTGCGAAGCCGACGCCGTAGCCAGCGCCGACCAGGGTGAGCATCATGTCCAGCGAGGACACGTGTTCGACAATGGTGGGCTCGCGCTCCAGGGGACGCAGCAGCCGGGTCAATTCGCGGCAGTAGCCCTCGCAAAGCTGCGGATCGCACATCACCAGCGGGTAGCTTGCGAGTTCACGCAGCGACACCTCCTTGTGAGCGAGCAATGGGTGCCGGATCGGGACCGCCACCACCAGGGGGTCCTGCCAGATCGATTCCGCGACCAGACCATCGCCGACGTCAGCGGTGTGTGCAAATCCGATCGTGAAGTCGCCTGATCTCAGTCCGCGCAACTGTTCCGCCAAGGGGACTTCGGAGAGCCGTATTTCAATTTCCGGTTCCTCCTGGCGGCAGAAGGCAAGGAGCGCCGACAGCCGCGGATCGATGGCGCCGTCGGAAATGGCAATGCGCAGACTGCCTTTCAGGCCAGCAGCGATGGCCCTAACGTTTTCTCGCGCCTGCTCCAGCACGGTGAACAGCCGCCGAATGTCTTGCAAGAAGGCGGTGCCTGCGGCGGTCAACCGGGTTCCCCGGCGATCCCGGTCGAAGAGCATCACGCCCAGTTCGTCTTCCAATTCCTTGATGGTGCGGGACAGCGGCGGCTGCTCGATATGCAGTCGCTCCGCGGCGCGTGTGAAGTGCAGTTCTTCGGCAAGTGCCACGAAGCAGCGCAGATGACGGAGTTCCATGGGCACGTCCTTCAGCAGTCCTGGTCATTCGGTTGGCCACGGCGCATTGCTGCCGAAGTGTGCTCAGAGGGGGCGAGGTAGTGCTGGGTCCCCCTTCAGGGCAAGGAAAAGGCCATCGGTTTATTTGAATAAGAATACATATGTTCATGTATTAACTCAAGTCGAGGCCAGTAGCAACTGTTTCGGAACGTGACATCGAGACGAGCCCGCTCAATATCGGAGGGGATCAGGACGACGAACGGCCTGCACATGGCTGGTGCCGATCGCTCCCCCGGTCATGCGCGCTCGCGTGCCAAAGCAGAGCGAGCCCACACAGGGGCTCGCGAGGTGCAGAAGGCGCTATGCCTTCCAGGAGACGGCCTGATCAGGCTGGGTTGATCTCCAGCGCGCCGCGGTTGATCTGGTCGCGCTCCATGGACTCGAACAAGGCACCGAAGTTCCCCTCGCCGAAGCCCTCGCGGTAGTTGCCCTTGCGCTCGATGAACTCGAAGAACACCGGCCCGAGCAACGGCTCGGAGAAGATTTGCAGCAGCAGGCGTGGCTGGCCGCCTTCGGTCGTGCCGTCGAGCAGGATGCCGCGCGCCTGCAGCTCGGGCACGGGCTGGCCATGGCCGGGCAGGCGCTTTTCCAGGTTCGCGTAGTAGATGTCGTTGGGGGCGGTCAGCAGCGGGATGCCGGCCATCTGCACGCGGTCGAGCGCATCGATCAGGTTGTCGCACAGCAAGGCGATGTGCTGGATGCCCTCGCCGCTGAACTGCATCAGGAATTCCTCGATCTGGCCGCCGCCCTGGCGTGCTTCCTCGTTCAGCGGGATGCGGATCAGGCCGTCCGGCGCGCTCATCGCCTTGGAGGCCAGGCCGGTGTACTCGCCGTTGATGTCGAAGTAGCGGATCTCCTGGAAGTTGAAGAACTTCGTATAGAAGTCCGCCCAGTACGTCATGCGACCGCGATAGACGTTGTGCGTGAGGTGATCGACGATCGAGAAGCCGTGCCCCTTGGGATGGCGGTCCACACCAGGCAGGAACTCGAAGTCGATGTCGTAGATGGACTTGCCGTCCTCGAAGCGATCGATCAGGTACAGCGGCGCGCCGCCGATGCCCTTGATCGCCGGCAGGCGCAACTCCATCGGGCCGGTGGGAATGTCCATCGGCTGCGCGCCCAGCTCCAGCGCGCGGTGGTAGGCCTTGTGCGAATCCTTGACGCGGAACGCCAGCCCGCAGGGGCTGGGGCCGTGCTCGCCCGCGAAATACGCCGCCTGGCTCTTGGGCTCGCGGTTGACGATGAAATTGATGTCCCCCTGGCGATAGAGCGACACGTCCTTGGAGCGATGTCGGGCCACTTCGGTGAAGCCGAGCTTCTCGAACAGCGGCTCCAGCACGCCGGGCGTGGGCGAGGCGAACTCGACGAATTCAAAGCCGCACAGGCCCATCGGGTTGTCAAAGAGGTCGGTCATCGGGGTGTCTCTCTTGGGTTTGGGGTGGAAATCTGGACACCCTAGATGGTAAGAAAAAGCCCGCACATCATTTCTGCAAAATCAATTGCAAATAGACTTCTTGACGCCTGATTCCTGCGTGGTGAAAGAAATGAGCACAGAAATAGCCCTTGATGGCACGGATAGACGCCTTCTTGATGCATTACAACGCAATGGAAGGTCCACCTTCGACGAGCTGGCCGAGCACGCGAGCCTGTCGTCCTCGGCCACGCTGCGGCGGGTGCGCCGCCTCGAAGAGGCTGGCGTCATCGCCGGCTATGTGGCCTTGGTGCATCCTGAACGCATCGGCCTCACACTCACCGCCTACCTGAACGTGCGCCTCGAAAAGCACTCCGATTCGCACAAGCGCAATCCCATGGACGTGTTCCGCGCGTCGGTCCAGAACTGGCCGGAGGTCGTTGAGTGCCATGCGCTGACCGGCGACATGGACTACCTGCTGCGCGTGGTCGTCAGGGACATGGCCCACTACTCCCGCTTCGTGCTGGACACGCTGCTCAAGCACCCCAGCGTGCAGGATTGCAAGACCAGCTTCGTGCTGGACCGCGTGAAGAGCACCACGGCCTTGCCGCTATAAGCACTCGTCCGATCGGTCGATGCAGATAGCGCTTGACCTTCCAACCGTGGCAAGCACCAGACTTCATGCACCCCAACCCGAAAGGAGTTTTCCATGCAATTCCATCTCGAAGACATGACCTGTGGCGGCTGCGCCCGCACCGTGACGAAAACGATCCAGACGATCGACCCCAATGCCAAGATCGTCACGGACCCGCCGACCCGCCGTGTCGAGGTTCAGACCTCGGCCTCGCAAGAGCAGATCGCCGCGGCCCTGAGCGAAGCTGGTTTCCCGCCGCGCGCGCAGTAATCCTCTTCACGGCCCGTCAATTCGACGGGCCGTGTGCGATGTTGGCGGTGCGCCCCCGCATCGACCGCTTTGCCGAACCGACCTGGACCACGCTTGGCATCTTTCCCACGTCTTGACGAGCCCGCGTGCTGTAGCTTGTGATGATCGAACAACCTTCTGACTCTCAAGGAGCGACCATGAGCAACCACCAACACTCCGGCTCTCAGCACGGGCGCCCCTATGCGCTCTTCGCCTTGAACATGGCGTTGAGCCTGGTCGCCATGTATCTCGTGATGTTCACGATGATCGATACGTGGGGCGACTTCCGCAACAACCTGAACACGCTGTACATGGCGCTGACGATGGTGGCACCGATGGGCATCATCATGTTGTTGACCATGCCGGGGATGTATCCCAGCAAGCGGACGAACCTGTTCATTCACGCTGGCTTGGTGGCGGTATTCGTCCTGTCTCTGGCGGGTACGCGCACACAGACCGCGATTGACGACAAGCAGTTCGTCGCTTCTATGGTCCCACACCACTCCGGTGCCATCCTGATGTGCCGGGAGGCCAATCTCTCGGACGCCGAGCTGGTGAAGCTGTGCGAGGAGATTGCCGTCGCCCAGCGGCGAGAGATCGAACAGATGGACGCCATCCGGGCCAGGCTTTCGGGCACCGCTACACGCTAGGGGGCTACCGAAGTAGGTCGGCGCAACGCGCCAACCCCGCCTGACCCAGCGCTCAGTGCATCCCCAGGAAGGCGACCTTGGCCCACATCCACAGGGCCATCGCCACCATCATCAGGTTCTCCGTCAGGGACACAAAGCCCAGCGGCACGTTGCTGTCCCCGCCCACGCAGGCGCACTTGAGTTCCCGGCGATCGACATAGACCGCCTTGAAAACCGACACGGCCCCGACGGTGCCGATGAACAGCGCCAGCGGAATCGACACCCACATCCCCACGCCCGCGATCATCAGAACGCCCGCGATGGCCTCCGCGAACGGGTAGAAGTAGGCATACCGAACCCAGCGCTTGGCCAGCAGGTCGTAGTTGAGGAACATCGTCGCGAAGCCGTCCACGTCCTTGAGCTTCTGCAGCGCCAGGAGACACATGGCAAAGGCCACGAACCACTCTGCCGCCTGGATGCTCCAGAGCTGGCCGAAGGCCGCACAGCTCGCCGCCAGCGCCATCGCGGCGGCCATGGCGAACAGCGCGATCACGGGGGTGTAGGTCACGGCGTTCTTGTCCTTCACGGACATGCCGAAGAATTTGCGCAGGTCGTCGTAGCCGCCCACGCGCCGCCCGTCGATGAAGGTTTGCGGCGTGGTATCGACGCCATGCTCCTTCTTGAACGCATCCGTCTGCTCGCGGCTCGCCAGATGCTTGTCCTCGACCTCGTAGCCCTTGCGTTTGAGCAGATCGAGCGACTTCAGCCCATAGGGGCAGGTATGGCCGGGCATGACCATCCGGTAGAGCGTGGCGTGCTTGAGCGCAGACATGCTGGACTTCTCCTGTGGGGCTTTCCATGAGCCGCGGCCGCAGGGCCGGCCGTCACGGAAGTACTTTGACGACCTCTCTAGCCTAACCAGCGGTGGTGCAAGGGTGTGTAGGCATCTGGCTCACGGGTAGGTCGTCAGGCTGCATCGGCCTCAATCCTTCACTCCCCAGCACACCCCGGCCGCAGGCTGGCGTGCCTGCGGTGGCACGCCAGGCCCTAGTGGTTCTCCTTGGCGTGGTTGATCGTGTACTTGGGGATCTCGACGGTCAGGTCCTCTTTCGACACGATGGCCTGGCAGCTCAGGCGCGATTGCGCCTCCAGCCCCCAGGCCCGGTCGAGCAGGTCGTCCTCGCACTCCTCGACCTCGTTGAGAGAATCGAACCCCTTGCGCACGATGCAGTGGCAGGTCGTGCAGGCGCAGCTCATGTCGCAGGCATGCTCGATCTCGATGCCGTTGTCCAGCAGCGCCTCGCAGATCGAGGTGCCGGCTGGCACGTTCAGTTCGGCGCCCTCGGGCGCCAGTTCAGGATGGGGCAAGACGGTGATCTTGGGCATGTCTCTCCTGGCCGATCAATGCGAACGCGGCTTTTTCGCCGCCCCGTTGCCACGTGCGCGGCGCGGCACGGCGCCGGTGCGCGCTTCGGGCTCGTCGTCGCTGGTATCGGGCTGCTCCAGCGTGTGCAGGATCGGGCAGTCCGGCCGTTCGTCGCCGGCGCAGCAGTGGATCAGCGCCTTGAGCGTCTCGGCCATCTCCAGCATGCTCGCGATGCGCCGGTCCAGCTCGGCGATGTGCTGCTGCGCCAGGCGCTTGACGTCGGCACTCTGACGCGACTTGTCGTTCCACAGGCCCAGCAGGTCCGTGATCTCGGCCACCGAAAAGCCGAGGTCGCGCGCACGCCGGATGAAATGCAGGCGGTGGACGTCGTCCTGGGTATAGGCGCGGTAGCCCGAATCGGTGCGGTCGGCCGGGGGAATCAGGCCGATCTGCTCGTAGTAGCGGATCATCTTGGCCGAGACCTTCGAGGCCTTGGATGCTTCACCGATGTTCATGGTGTTCCTCCTTTCTCAATGAGCGGAATCCGCCGCCAGCGGCGGCTGGAAGCGGCGCAGGCGCAGCGCGTTGCCGAGCACGAACACGCTGGACAGCGCCATCGCGCCGGCCGCGAAGATCGGTGACAGCAGCACCGCGTAGGCGGGGTACAGCACGCCCGCGGCCACCGGGATCAGGGCCGTGTTGTAGCCGAAGGCCCAGAACAGGTTCTGGCGGATGTTGCCGATGGTGGCCTTGGACAGCGCGATGGCGTTGGGCACGCCCTGCAGGTTGCCCGACATCAGCACCACATCGGCCGATTCCACCGCCACGTCGGTGCCGGTGCCGATGGCCAGGCCCACGTCGGCCTCGGCCAGCGCCGGGGCGTCGTTGATGCCGTCGCCCACGTAGGCGATCTGGCCGTGGCTGGCCTTCAGCCGGCGCACGGCTTCGACCTTGCCCTCGGGCAGCACTTCGGCCACCACCTCGTCGATGCCCAGTTGCTTGGCGATGGCCTGCGCGGTGCGCGCGTTGTCGCCGGTGATCATCGCCACCTTCAGGCCGAGCTGGTGCAGGGCCGCGATGGCGGTGGGCGTGCTGGCCTTGATCGGGTCGGCCACCGCGATGATGGCGGCCAGCCGGCCGTCGATGGCGGCGTACAGCGGCGACTTGCCCTCGTTGCCCAGGCGCTCGGCGGTGCCCGCGAACGAACCGACGTCCAGACCCAACTCACGCATGAAGCGGTCGGCACCGACTTCGACACGGGCGCCGTCCACGGTGGCGCGCACGCCCATGCCCGTGACCGAATCGAAGTCCGTCATCGCCGGCAGCGCGATGCCGCCTTCCACGGCCGACTCGACGATGGCGCGCGCGATCGGGTGCTCCGAGCGCGATTCGACAGCCGCGACCTTCGCCAGCACCTGGTTGCGGTCAAAGCCCTCGGCAATCTCCAGGTCGGTCAGGACCGGGCGGCCCTCGGTCAGCGTGCCGGTCTTGTCCACGGCCACCACCTTGGCGTCCTTGAGCAGTTGCAGCGCTTCACCCTTGCGGAACAGCACGCCCATCTCGGCGCCCCGGCCCGTACCGACCATGATGGAGGTCGGCGTCGCCAGGCCCATGGCGCACGGGCAGGCAATGATCAGCACCGCCACGGCATTGACCAGCGCGAAGGACAGCGCGGGCGACGGGCCGAACACCAGCCAGACCAGGAAGGTCAGCACGGCGGCCAGCATCACCGCCGGCACGAACCACAGCGTCACCTTGTCCACCACGGCCTGGATCGGCAGCTTGGAGCCTTGCGCCTGCTCGACCATGCGGATGATCTGCGCCAGCATGGTCTGCCCGCCCACGGCGGTCGCGCGCAGCGTCAGCGCACCCTTCTGGTTGACGGTGCCGCCGACCACCGTGCTGCCTTCCGCCTTCTCGACGGGGATCGGCTCGCCGGTGATCATCGACTCGTCCACAAAGCTGCGGCCTTCGGTCACTTCACCATCGACCGGCACCCGCTCGCCGGGGCGAACTTCCACGATGTCGCCCTGCGCCACGTCATTGATCGGGATGTCCACGACGCGGCCGTCGCGCAGCACGTGTGCCTCCTTGGCCTGCAGGCCGACGAGGCGCTTGATGGCCTCGGAGGTGCGGCCCTTGGCACGCGCTTCCAGATAGCGTCCCAGCAGGATCAGCGCCACGATGACGGCGGCGGCCTCGTAGTACACGTTCACCGTGCCGGCCGGCAGCAGGCCGGGCGCGAAGGTGGCGACCATCGAATAGCCGAAGGCCGCGGCCGTGCCGACCGCGACCAGCGAGTTCATGTCGGGACCCAGGCGGAACAGCGCCGGGAAGCCCTTCTCGTAGAAGCGCCAGCCTGGAATGGCGAGTACCAGCAGGGTCAGCACGAACTGCAGATACCAGCTCTGCTGGATGCCGATGGTGGAAGCCACCCACTCGTGCATACCGGGGATCATGTGCGAGCCCATTTCGAGCACGAACACAGGCAGCGCCAGCACGGCGGCCAGGGTCAGGTCGCGCTTGAGTTCGGCGCGCTCGGCGTCCTTCTTCTCGGCGGCTTCCTCGTCGGCCTGCGCGCCGGTATCGACCGGACTGGCCTCGTAACCGACCTTCTCGATGGTCGCGATCAGGTCCGCCACGGCGGCCACGCCGCGCACAGTGGCGCGCTCGGTCGCGAGGTTGACCGTGGCCTCGGTGACGCCCGGCACGGCCTTGAGCGCCTTCTCGACGCGGCCCACGCAGGACGCGCAGGTCATGCCCTCGACCGCCAGCTCGACGGTGCCGGCGGGCACGTCGTAGCCGACCTTCTCGACCGCCTGGATCAGCGCCATGCGATCGACAGGCGCCGACAGGCGGATGTCCGCCCGCTCGGTAGCCAGGTTAACGGACACGCTGTCCACGCCTGCGACCTTGGCCAGGGCGGCCTCGACTCGGCCGACGCAGCTCGCGCAGGTCATGCCCTCGATGGGCAGGCTGATCGCTGCTGCGGTGGCACGAGCATCACTCGTTATTGGCATGCTCATGGTTGTTTCCCATAGTTGATATTCGACATGGGGGAGCTTAGGGATTACCATCGTGGGAAGGTCAAGCGTTTTTTTATGTACTGTCAGGCTTCAGAAATGGCCCGGCGCACGGGGGAACGAGGGGCCTTGGCTGCCAGGCTCGCCCTGGTCCCGGGCTGTACGCGCGTTCAAGCGTTCGCAGCCTCGTTGAACCTGAAGGGCAAGAACAGCCGTTCGAGGGTAGGAATTTTGAGAAATGACTCCACGCAAACCAGCCAGTGCCCCACCGAAGGCCCCAAGCGCCGATCTGGCATCCCTGTCACAGAATGACGTGACCATCCTGGCCGAGACCTTCCGGCTCCTGGGCGACCCGTCCCGGCTGAGGATCATGCTGTGCTGCATGAAGGGCTCTTCATCGGTCGGGGACATCGCGGAAACCCTCGAACTCTCGCAATCCCTGGTGAGCCACCACCTGCGGCTGCTGCGCGGTGCCCGTTTGGTCAAGGGCGTGCGCCAAGCCAAGCAGATCTTCTACGAGGTGGCCGACAAGCACGTGAACCAGGTGCTGCTGGACATGGCCATCCACATCGCCGAAGACCACAGCGACGAGTAGCCTTCGGGCAAAGCATCCATTGCGTCGCAGCCTGCGGGCTACGGCAAACCGCGAGCGTATGACCCGCGGCTGCATTCGGTGAGGCGGCTTGGATGACGCTTCCGATCGATCAGAAGTTCAGGGCGCGCTTGTCCACCGCCAGCGAGGCCTCCTTGAACGTCTCGGAGAGCGTCGGATGGGCAAAGCAGATGCGAGCGATGTCCTCGCTGCTGGCCTTGAACGCCATCGCGATGACCGCTTCGGCCACCAGTTCGCTGGCCTGCGGGCCGACCACATGCACGCCGAGGATTTCGTCCGTTGCAGGATCGGCGATCACCTTGACGAGCCCCGTCGTGTCGCCCAGCGCACGCGCGCGGCCATTGGCCATGAACGGGAAGGTGCCGACCCGGTAGGGGGCGCCCGCGTCCTTGAGCTGCTGCTCGGTGCGGCCTACCCAGGCGATCTCCGGGCTGGTGTAGATGACGTTGGGGATCGTGTTGAAATCGACGTGACCATGTTGACCGGCGATGCGCTCGGCCACCGCGACGCCTTCCTCTTCCGCCTTGTGCGCCAGCATCGGGCCGCGCACCACGTCGCCGATGGCCCAGATGCCGGGCACGCTGGTGCGGCAATCGCCGTCCACCACCACGGCACCGCGCTCATCCAGTTGGAGGCCCACGGCGGCCGGATTCAATCCTTCGGTGTTGGGCACGCGGCCGATCGCCACGATCACCTTGTCGGCCTGCAGGGACTGCGCCTGGCCCTGGCTGTCGGTGTATTGGATCGTCACGCCGGCATCGGCTGTGCTGACTTCACTGACCTTCGCACCCAGTTCGATCTTCAGGCCTTGCTTGTCGAACGCCTTCTTGGCTTCCTTGGCAATGGCTTGGTCGGCCATCGGCAGGAAGCCGGGCAGGCCTTCGAGGATCGTGACGTCCGCCCCCAGGCGGCGCCACACGGAACCCAGTTCCAGGCCGATCACGCCGGCGCCGATCACGGCCAGCCGCTCGGGCACGGCCGCGATGTCCAGCGCACCGTCGTTGGAGAGCACGACCCGCTCATCGAACGGCAGGTTGGGCAGCGGCCGCACGTTGGAGCCGGTGGCGACGATGATCTGCTTGCCCACCAGGGTGGCCGCTTGATCGGCGGCGACGCTCACCTCGAAACCACCATCGACGGCCCTGGTGAAGGACGCCAGGCCGTTGAAGAACTGGACCTTGTTCTTTCGGAACAGATAGAGGATGCCTTCATTGCTCGACTTCACGACCTGATTTTTGCGCTCCAGCATCGTGGTCACATCCATGCGCAACTCGCCCGTGGAGACGATGCCATGCGCGCCGAAGTGGTGCTTGACCTGCTCGAAGTTCTCGGACGACTGCAGCAGCGCCTTCGACGGGATGCACCCGATGTTGTTGCAGGTGCCGCCCGGGGCCGGCTTGCCATCCTTGGTTTTCCAGGCATCGACGCAGGCGACCTTCATGCCCAATTGCGCAGCGCGAATGGCCGCGATGTAGCCGCCGGGCCCGGCGCCGATGACGATGACGTCGAAATTCGTGTCCATGATTGAAATCTCCTAGAGGTTTTCAGGCGCTCGCCTGCGTGGCGGTCATGGGTTGGGTGATCGCCAAGTGGCCCGCCGGTCCACCTGACGACCACACCTGGCACTACGGCAGCACGAACCGCACGCTCGCGACCTTGCCGCCGCGCTCGACCTGGACGACAGCCTTCGTGTCCTTGGCCGCGGCGAAGGTCCCGCTGCTTTCGAGGCGGCTGCCGTCCGCTGCGGGCGTGAGTTGCACCTCCTGCTTTTGCGAGCCGGTCAGCAGCGTGAGCTTGGCCTTGGCGTTGCTCACGTTGACCTGCTTGCCGTGGTCGCGCAGGTAGAGCTGCGCGGCCGTGGGCTGAACGACCAGCTCGTAGTCCACGTCGCGGACTTCGGTCACGACGCCGCCATGCAGCGGCTTGTGGTCATGGGCGTGGTCATGGTCGCCTGCGGCGAAGGCCGTGACGGATGCCAGGGCGAGTGCGGTGCCTGCCGCGAGGGAACGAAAGAGAACCGGCATGAAAGCTCCTATGGGGGTTGCGGTGGTTGAAATCGGGTGACGGGCAAGGCGCTGCATCAGAACGCCTCCGCGTCGCGGTCGTCCAGCAGGCGCTCGGCGGGCTTGCGACCGAACAGCCAGAACATGGCGGGTGTGAGGAAGGTGTCCAGCAGCGTGGAGCTGACCAGCCCCGAGAAGATCACCACGGCGACGGGGTGCAGGATCTCGGTGCCGGGTCGGGATGCCTCGAACAGCAGCGGGGCCAGCGCGAAGGCCGTGACCAGCGCCGTCATCAGCACCGGGGAGAGCCGTTCGAGCGAGCCGCGCACGATCATCTTCTGGTCGAAGTCCTCGCCCTCCATGCGCATGAGGTTGAGGTAGTGGCTCACCTTCAGGATGCCGTTGCGCACCGAGATGCCCGCGAGCGTGATGAAGCCGACCAGGGCGGCCACGGACAGCGGCTGGCCCGACAGCCACAGCCCCAGCACCGCGCCGACCAGGGCGAGCGGGATGTTGACCATGATGAGCGCCGACAGGACGACCGACTTGTAGCGCGTGTACAGCACCACGAACATGAGCGTCAGCGAGACGATCGACAGCAGGCCCACCAGGCGCGAGGCTTCCTCCTGCGCCTGGAACTGGCCGCCGAGCGTGATGAAGTAGCCCTCGGGCAGGCGCACTTCCTGGACCACGCTGCGAATGTCGGCCACCACTTCGGACAGCGGCCGCCCCTGGGCGTTGGCCGACAGGACGATGCGCCGGCGGCCATCGTCGCGGCTGACCTGGTTGGGGCCGTCGCTGTCTTCGATGGTGGCGAGGCGCGACAACGGGACGCGCCCCATGGGCGTGTCGATGAGGATGCGGCTCAAGCCCTCCACCGAACGCGCCTGCTCGGGCAGGCGAACCACCAGCGCGAAGCGGCGGTTGCCCTCGATGACCTCGGTGATCTTCTCGCCTTCCACCAGGCTTTGCAGCGTGGACAGGATTTGCGGTGCGGCCACGCCGTAGCGTCCCGCCGCCGCATAGTCCACGCGGATCTTGATCTGCGGCGCCAGGACCTGCTTTTCGATCTCCAGGTCGGCAAGCCCCGGAATACCGGCCAGCTTGGTGCGCAGCAGGTCCGCCTGTCCGCGCAGGACGTCGAGGTCCTCGCCGAACACCTTGATGGCGATCTGCGAGCGCACCCCCGATAGCATGTGGTCGATGCGGTGCGAAATCGGCTGGCCGATGCCGATGGAGCCGGGCAAGTGGGCCAGGCGCGAACGAATGTCGGCGGTGATCTCCTCCATGGAGCGCTTCAGCTCCGAGGCGGGCAGCAGGCCCACGTCCAGTTCGCTGACATGCACGCCTTCGGCATGCTCGTCCAGCTCCGCTCGCCCGCTGCGCCGGCCCACGTGCTGCACCTCCGGCACCTGCGCGACCAGCAGCTCGGCCTGCTGGGCAAGCGCCGAGGATTCGGCCAGCGTGACACCCGGATTCAGGCGCAGGCCCACCAGGAGCGTGCCTTCGTTGAACGGCGGCAGGAACGTGGTCGGAAAGAACGGCACGGCAGCGATGGCCAGCGTGACCGCCACCGCGGCCATGCCGAGGGCGGCGCGCGGCCGCTGCAAGACCTGCCGCAGACCGCCCTGGTAGCGCGCCTTCAACCAGGCCAGAAGCCGCGTGTCGCCATGGTCCAGCGTCTTCATCTTGGGCAGCAGGTAGTACGACAGCACCGGCGTGACCGTCACGGAGACCAGCAGCGAGGCCAGCGTGGACACGATGAAGGCGATGCCCAGCGGAACGAACAGCCGCCCCTCCATGCCCGGCAGAGCGAACAGGGGCAGGAACACCAGCACGATGATCATCGTGGCGTAGAGGATCGCCGAGCGCACCTCCATCGAGGCCTTGGCGACGATCACCAGGGGCGACAGCCGGTTCTCGGGGTGGCGGGCACGGTCTTCCTTGAGGCGCCGCATGATGTTCTCCACATCGACCACGGCATCGTCCACGAGGCCGCCGATGGCGATCGCCAGGCCGCCCAGTGTCATGGTGTTGATCGACAGGCCGAAGTACTGGAACACCAGCCCGGTCACGAAGATTGACGCAGGAATCGCGGTCAACGCGATCACCAGCGGGCGCAAGGTGCCCAGGAAGAAGAACAGGATCACCGCCACGAACACCGATGCACCGATCAGCTTGCCTTGCAGCGTGGTGATGGACGCCTCGATGAAGTTGGCTTGCCGGAAGGTCACCTGCGGCTCGGCCATGCCAGCCGGCAGAGAGCCCTTCATGTCCGCCAGCGCGGCTTCGATCGAGCGGGTCAGCGCAATCGTGTCCGCGGTGGGCTGCTTCTGGATGCCCAGGATCACGGCGGGCAGACCCTCGAAGCCCGCATCGCCGCGCTTGATGGCTGGCGCGAACTGAACGTCCGCGACCTGGTGCAGCAGGATGGGCTGGCCCGCGCGCACCGCCAGCGGCAGGTTGCGCAGGTCATCAAGCCGGGACGTGCGGCCCAGGTTGCGGATCAGGTACTCGCGGCCATTGATCTCCAGGAAGCCGCCGGAGGTGTTCGCGGAGAAGCCCTTGAGCGCCGCATCCAGATCGGCGGCGGTCACGCCCAGCTCCGACATGCGCGTGGTGTTGGGCTGGACCTGGAACTGCCGGACCTCGCCGCCGATCGGGATGACCTGGGCCACGCCGGGAATGGCCATCAGCCGAGGACGCAGCACCCAGTCGGCGTACTCGCGCGTGTCCATGGCCGACAGCGGCGGGGCCGCGTTCTTCTGCCCTGTGGGCTCGGCGCCGATGGGGATGGCGATCTGCATGATCTCGCCCATCACCGAACTGATCGGCCCCATCGTGGGCGTGACGCCCGGGGCGAGCCCTTCCTCCATGGACGTCAGGCGCTCGGAGACCATCTGGCGCGCGCGGAAGATGTCGGTCTTCCAGTCGAAGGTCACGTAGATGAAGGACAGGCCCGCGCTGGAGACCGAGCGCACGCTCTCGACGCTGGGCAGGCCGTTCATGGCCGTTTCGAGCGGGAACGTGATGAGCTGCTCGACCTCTTCGGCGGCCATGCCACCGGCTTCCGTCATGAGGGTGACGGTCGGCTTGTTGAGATCGGGGAAGACGTCCACCGGCGTGCGCGTCAGGGTGAACGCGCCATAGGCCATCAGCACCAGCGCGCCGATGATGACCAGGAGCCGGTTTCGTAAGCTGCTTTCGAGGAGCCACTTGAACATGGAATGGCGCCCCTCAACGAACTTGATTGATCAGGGACGCGCCCTCGACAACCACGCGGTCGCCGTCCGCCAGGCCCGAGGTCACGGCGATGGAGGCGCCGTCCAGCGGGGTGATGTTCACCACGCGCGGCTCGAAGCGCTCGGCCTGGTCCTTGACCCAGACGATGTTCTGGTTGGCCGGGTTCTTCATCAGCGCACCGGACGGCACGCGGTAGCCCGGTATCGTCGTCGCCTCCTGCACGAAGACCACCACCGGCATACCGACCGCCAGGCGCGAGAGGCTTTCGCCGGAGCCCTTGAACAGCATGGGCAGCGCCTGCTCGCGCAGGCTGCTGGCGGCGCCGACGAAGCGCAGCGGCACCTTCTGGCCGCCCACGGCGAGCGCGGCACCGGCCAGGTTCTGCGCCAAGGCCGGGTCGTAGGCAAGCGCCTCGATGCGCAGTTGGGTCGGATCGACCACCTCGAACACCAGTTCGCGCGCATCGACGACCTGCCCAGCGACGGCGGGGCTGGACGCGATGACGCCGCTGACCGGGGCCTTCAGCACGTCCCTGCCGGCGAGGCCGCCGCTCAAGGCGCGGGCGCGCTCGGCCAGGCTCGTCACTTCGCTTTCGGCCGCTTCGATTTCCTTGCGCGGCACGGTCTCCGACAGCTCGCGCAACCGCGCCAATCGCTTCTGCGCGAGCGTCTGGGCCGCGCGCAGCTCGGCGACCTGGGCCATCTGGCCAGAGCGCTCCAGCACGCCGCTGGCCGGCTCGATGTAGGCCAGCACCTGGCCCTTGCGCACGGACTGGCCGATCTGCGGCAGGCCGTCCGGCCCGGGAACCAGCCGGCCCATCACCATGGCCTGCACCTTGCCGCCCGTGGTCGGGTCCATGATCACCTTGCCGGCCAGCTCATGGCTGCGGGCCAAGGGCTCCTGCTTGACCGGCTGGGTGCGCACGCCGATCTGGCGCTGCGACGGCTTCGGAAGAAACACGCTGCCATCGGGCTGGCGCTGCGGACCATTGGAAGAAGCGGCCGGCGCTTCGTCGCCGTGGTCGTGACCGTCGTGGGCGAAGGCGGGAGAAGCCAAAGCCAGGACGGCCGCCATGGCCGTCGTCATCAGGAAACGGACGTTGGGCTTCATGCTGCACCCCGCAGTGCGCCGTTGGCGCGCGTGCGTCTGCGCAGCGCCCACACCAGGACGCCGACGCCGAGGACCGCGGCACCGCCGCCCAGCACGACCACGCGGCTGGGTGCGGCGGCATGGTCGTGCTCGGCGTGTTCGCCATGAACATCGAGGACCCCCGTCAGCAGGTCCGATTGGCCCTGCGCGGTCACGGTGGCCATGATCGAAGTCTCGCCATCGGGCAAAGGCTCGGCCAGTTCGGCCTCGAACTCTCCGACCCCGTGCGGGCTGATCTTCACCTGTTGACCGCCCAGTTCGAGGGTCAGCTCGCCGTCGGCCACCGGCCGGTTGTCGGCCGCATGGTCGAGGTACAGCGTCAGGTGCTGGCCGTTCAGCACGCCCACCAGTTCAAAGTCATCGGAGACCGCGGCAAAGCGCGGAAGCGCGGCGGCAGCGGGTGCAGGAGCGGCTTCGCCATGGTCATGGCCGTCGCCGGCCCACGTTGCGGTGCTGCCAAGCAGGAGGCTGGACAAGGCAGCAGCACGCCAGAAAGAGGATTGCGCCATTTCTAAGGTTCCAGGATGGTTGAGCGCGCGCCGGTCAGCGCGTGCCGGAGTTGTCGGTGTAGGGCCCGGTCGGCTGCGGCAGCGCGCCTTGGGCCTGCAACAGGGACGAGATGGCCGCGGCGTGTTCCACCTTGGCGAGCAGCGCCGCGCGCTCGGCCTCGGTGGCCTCCTGCTCGATGCGAAGGCGGGTAGGCATGTCCGTCTCGCCCATCGCGAACGACTTTTGGTAGAAGGTGCGCGTTTGCTGGGCCAGCCGCTGACGCTCCGAGGCGGCCTGCATCTGGGTGCTGGTCGCCAGCTCGCGCGATTGGGCGGTTCGGATTTCCGACAGCAGCCGGATGCGCTGGGCCGCGAGCGCCGATTCGGCCTCCAGCGCCTGCGCATTGGCGGTGGACAACTGCTCGGTGTGGCGGCTGCCCGTACCGAAAGGAATGCGCACCCCCACCGTGACCGTCTGGCTGTAGCGCTCGCCGGCGCCTCCCCGATCCCGCGTGGTCGCCAGCGTCAGCTCGGGGTTGGCGTACTTCTGATGGGACACCAGTTCTGCGGAACGGCGGGCGGCGAGCGCCTTGTGCTGCAGTTCCAGCAGCGCCGGGTGGTTCTCCAGCGATGCGACGGACGGTTGTGTCGATCGCGCCGGAGCTTGGACGCCTGGCAGTTCCGGCTGCGCTGAGCCCGTCTGCGGCGGGACGTTTTCGATGCCGGTCAGCGCCAGGAGCGCCTCGCGCTGCGTGACTTCTTCGGCCTGGGCCATCGCCAGGGCGCTTCTGGCCGACGCCAAGGCGCCATCGGCCTGGTTCTGGTCGGCTTGCGCCAGGTCGCCCGCGCGAACCCGGCGGGCCACGTCCTGCGCCAACTCGCCCGCGCTGCGGGCGCGGTCCTGCGCCGCCGCCAGTTCGGCCTGGGCGCGTTGCCAGGCCCACCATGCCTGGCGGACCTCTCCGGCCGTGCGCAGCTTGGCGGCCTGCATCCGGCTGGCCAGCGCGAGGCTTTCCGCATCCGCCCAGCGCGCCGACGAAGCGCGTTCACCAGGCATCCAGAGCGGAACGGCCACCCCGACTTCGTATTCGCGCTGGCCGTTGCGGTCGTTGAAGCGATCGGTCTTGGTGGAGGCTTCCAGCGCCATCGGACCGGCCACCCAGCGACCGGCCGTCTCCTGGCGCGCCTGGGCGGCCTGCTGCCAGGCGCGCTCTCCAGCGGCCTCCGGCTGCCGCTGCCAGGCCGACTCCCACAGTTGGGCGACCATGTGGCTGTCCGGCCCGGATGGGGCGTGCGGCGCGGCTACCGGCTGGGCCAGCGCGGTGCCGGCCCAAAGCATGGATACCGCCCATATCCAGCCCCTGCGCATGTCTTTGCGAAGCATTCAGTTCTCCGTCGGTCCTGCATCAGTACTCGCCCCGGCCGGGTGCTCTCCCCCAGGGCAAGTGCTCGTCGTCGTTGAAAAGCCGCTACGTCGCAGCTTAGATATGAACAATTGTATATCTATTCATATGAATGAGAAAGGAAAACCTTCCAACGAGTCTCCATCGCCTGCTACCGCAGGGGGTGACATCGAGGGCGGGGCAGCCCTATCTCGCTGCGCAAGCGGCGATGCGGGCTCGTTGATCGTATCCCCCTAGGGGGGATACAATGGCCGCATGAAAGAGACGCACAAGCACGCCACCCACCCCGATCTCGTGAAGCGGCTCAAACGCGCCGAGGGCCATCTGCGGCACGTCATCGGGATGATCGAAGGGGGAGAAACCTGCCTCGACATCGCCCGCCAGCTCGCGGCGGTGGAAAGCGCGGTAACGGCGGCCAAGCGCGTCCTGATCCACGACCACATCGACCACTGCCTGTCCCATGACGAGGACTCCGTTCTGGTCGAAATGAAGGCGCTGACCAAACTGCTCTGAGGCCACCGAATGCTCTCCGTCCTGAAGAACCGTACCTACCGCCACCTGTTCACAGCCCAGGTGATCGCACTCGTCGGCACCGGCCTGATGACGGTGGCGCTCGGCCTGCTAGCCTACGAGCTGGCCGGGGCGGATGCCGGCGCGGTGCTCGGGACGGCGCTGGCCATCAAGATGCTGGCCTACGTCGGCGTCGCGCCGGTCGCTCAGGCCTTCGCCGACCGGCTCCCGCGACGGTCATTGCTCGTGGCGCTGGACCTGGTGCGAGCGGCTGTCGCGCTGTGCCTGCCCTTCGTCACCGAGGTTTGGCAGATCTATCTGCTGATCTTCGTCCTGCAAGCGGCGTCCGCCGGCTTCACGCCGACCTTCCAGGCCACCATCCCGGACATCCTTCCCGACGAAGAGGAATACACGAAGGCGTTGTCGCTGTCCCGGCTGGCCTACGACCTGGAAACCCTGACTTCCCCGATGCTGGCCGCCGCGCTGCTGACCGTCATCAGCTTTCACAACCTGTTCGCGGGAACGGTACTCGGCTTCCTCGTTTCGGCCGCGCTCGTGGTCAGCGTGCGGTTGCCCACGACCGTCCCCGGCCCGCGCCGCGGTATCTGGGAGCGCACGACGCGCGGTACGCGCATCTACCTCGCCACGCCACGCCTGCGGGGCCTGCTGGCGATCAGTCTGGCCGTCTCGGCCGCGGGCGCGATGGTGATCGTGAACACGGTGGTCCTCGTGAAGGCGCGCTTCGGCCTGGGCGAAGTCGAAGTGGCGTGGGCGCTGGCGGCGTTCGGAGGCGGCTCGATGATGGCGGCCTTCGTATTGCCGTCCCTGCTGGAGAAGGTGGCCGACCGGCCCGCGATGCTCACCGGCGCCGCCGTCCTCGTCGTGGGCACGGCGATTGGCGCGCTGCTGCCGAGCTATGCCCTGTTGCTGCCGCTGTGGCTGGTGATCGGCTTTGGCTACAGCGTGGCGCAAACGCCATCCGGTCGTCTTCTGCGCCGCTCGGCCCACGCCGAGGACCGTCCTGCGATCTTCGCAGCGCACTTCGCGCTGTCGCACGCCTGCTGGCTCATCTGCTACCCGCTGGCCGGCCGCTTCGGCGCGGCCATGGGACTGCAATCGACCTTCGTCGTCATGTCCCTGATCGGCCTGGCCGGCGTGGCGCTGGCGCTCTGGCTGTGGCCGGCCAGCGACCCGTCCGACCTGGCCCATGACCATCCCAACCTGCCGGCGGACCACCCCCACTTGCGCACGCACGCGGACCAGGGCGGGCACCATCACCCGCTGATCGTGGACGACCTGCATCGGGTCTGGCCGAGAGGATAGGCGCACTTTCCCGTCGCGGTGCCGCAACGCATCGGCCTCGGCCACTGGAGATGGCTGGCTAAAATACTTCACATGAACACATATTCATGTGTTATATTCAAGCCCACAGTCAAACACCCAGTTGCCAGAGGCCCCCATGTCCCAATCCCATGCACATGACCATGGTCACGATCACGACCATGATCACGACCACACCCCCACAGTGACCAGCGCCAACGAGCGCAAGGTTCTACTGTCCTTCTTCCTGATCTTCGGCTTCATGATCGTGGAGGCCGTCGGCGGCGTGCTGTCGGGCTCGCTGGCCCTGCTGGCCGACGCGGGCCACATGCTGACCGACGCCGCGGCGCTGGCGCTGGCCTATGCCGCATTCCGGTTCGGCCGCCGCGCGGCCGACAGCAAGCGCACCTTCGGCTACCTGCGCTTCGAGGTCATCGCGGGCTTCCTGAACGCCGTGACGCTGTTCGCGATCGTCGCCTGGATCGGCTATGAAGCGTGGGAGCGACTGCAGGCGCCGCCCGTCATCCTGGCCGGGCCGATGATGATCGTCGCCGTGCTCGGCCTGCTGGTGAACGTGCTCGTGCTGTGGATCATGACCCGCGGCGAGACCGATCACGTCAACGTGAAGGGCGCCATCCTGCACGTGATGGGAGACCTGCTCGGCTCGGTCGGCGCCATCGTGGCCGCCGTCGTCATCTACCTCACGGGCTGGACGCCGATCGACCCCATCCTGTCGGTTCTGGTGGCGGCGCTGATCCTGCGCAGCGCCTGGAAGCTGCTCGCCAAGTCGATCCACATCCTGCTGGAAGGCGCACCCGAGGACGCCTCGCCGGAGAAGGTGGAGCAAGGCCTGATGGGCGCCGTGCCGGGTCTGGCTGCCGTCAGCCACGTTCACGTGTGGCAGCTCACCTCCGGTCGCACGATGGCCACGCTCCACGTTCGCCCCAACACGGACGAGGAAGCGCGGGCCGTGGTCAAGCGCGTCGATGCGGTGCTTCGAGAGCAATTCAGCATCGAACACGCCACGATCGGGATCGATTGGAACTCGGACGCGGTCGAGAACATTTGCAGCCTCCAACCGACTACCGGACGGGACGACCACAGCGGCCACGATCACAGCGCACATGACCACAGCGGCCACAAGCATGGCAGTGGGCATGACCATGGCGCCGGCCACCGCGACGGCGACGGCCATGACCACGACCATTCCGCACCGGGCCACAAGCATTGAGGCCGCGCGAGTTCGCTCGCAGTCCACTTGAGGGTTGAATCCATGACGTCCCGCAAAACCACCAGCGCCGATGCCCAGCAATGCTCGACCCCGGGCCACGGCGCAGCCTCCGATGCCCTTGCGCTGTCGCAAAGCGACGTCGCTGTTCTGGCCGAGACCTTCCGCCTGCTGGGCGATCAATCGCGGTTGAAGATCCTGCTGCAGTGCATGCGTGGATCGGTCGCCGTGGGGGACATCGCAGAAGCGCTCGACCTGTCGCAGTCCCTCGTCAGCCATCATCTGCGGCTGCTGCGCGGCGCGCGCCTCGTGCGCGGCGAACGCCAGGCCAAGCACATCTTCTACGGTATCGCGGATCAGCACGTCAGCCAGGTGCTGCAGGACATGGCGGTCCACATTTCCGAGGACAGAAACGACGATTGACTGAACGTGCGAATGCGCGCCGGCATGCTCCTTCAGGGAGCATGCCGTTTTTTTGGGGGGGGAGCGATCAATCCTGGGGCGGCGACAGCTCCTTACGGTCTAGCCTGAAGCCGAAGCCTCTCCCCGAGGCCAAAGGCCCATTGGTATCGTGGAATTAAACATTTGAACATATCTTCATATGTGCTATTATTCATCCACGGGTTAACCGAAGGAGGCGTGAGCACCACGCCATTGTTTTCAACGTCAAGGAGTATTGATGATGTTCAAGAAGTTTCGCCTCGCTGTCCTGCTTTCCGCGTTCGCCGCGGCTGGTGCAGGCGCTCAATCCCTCGACGCGGGCGTTTCGCGCGCGCAAGTCAACGCCGACCTGGCCGCATGGCAGCAGTCCGGGCTGGATAAGCTGTCCCGCGGGGAAGGCGGTCCCGACACGTCCAGCCCCGAGTACCGCCAGGCCTACGAGAGCTACCTGCAGCGCATTCAGGGCTCCGACTATCGCCAACCCACGAGCCTGACGCGCGAGCAGGTGCGCGCCGACCTGGAACTGTGGCAGCGCGCCGGCCTGGACAAGCTCGAACTCCGCGAAGGCGGCGCTGACACATTCAGCGCGCAATACCGTGCGGCCTACGACAACTATCTGCGCATGCGCGACGGCGAGAAGTACCAGAAGCCGGTGGCGCTGACGCGCGATCAGGTGAAGGCCGATCTGGCACTTTGGAAGCGTGCCGGACTGGACCGCTTCTCGGCGGGCGAACAAAGCGCCGACACACACAGCCCTGCCTATCGGGTTGCCCTCCAGAACTACCTGCAACTGCGTCAGAACTGAGAGGACGCGCGCCGCAGACCATCACCACCGGGGATCGCAGCCAGAAGGACGGAGACGTCTTTTTTTCTGGCCTGATATATGAACGTATGTGCATGTGTTTTCAGATAGCAAGACGGTCAGATCGGTCTGCGGCGCACTCCACCGTGTGAGGGATTCGGAGAAATTGGAGATCGATATGTCTTTGGAAACGATGGACCGCACCGAGGAAGCCGGGGAACGCCTCGGCTTTCGCGTGGAGGGAATGGATTGCGCGAGCTGCGTCGGCAAGATCGAGACGGCCCTTGGCCGCATTGACGGCCTGTCGGACGTGCAGGTCAGTTTTGCGAGCGAGACGCTCACCTTGAGGCGCGATCCGCACAGCCGTGCCACCGCGCGGGACATCGCCAAGAAAATCCGCTCCCTGGGCTTCGACGTGCAGGCACTGCCCGCGTCCGACCTGCCCGCGGCACCCGCGCCGCGTCAGGCGGCCCACGCGCATGACCACGCCGGATGCGGCGGCCACCATGACCATGGGCATGCCCACGACCACGGGCACGATCAAGCGCACGGCAAGGCGTGCGGTGATGACCATGGACACGGCCACGCGCATGACCACGGTCACGATCACGGAGCCTGCAGCGGGCATGACCATGCGTCGGCCTCTGCCTCCCGTGGGGCGCCCAGCACGCCCCCCAACGTGTCCATGCGCGTCGAGGGCATGGACTGCGCCAGTTGCGTCGGCAAGATCGAAACGGCCCTCGCGCGCATGGCAGGCGTCTCCGACGCCCGCATCAACTTCACCGCCGAAACGCTGGAACTGACCCTCGCGTCCGGCGGACCCACGCAACTCGGCGACATCGAGAAGACCATCAAGAGCCTGGGCTTCGGCGTCTCCGACGTGCGCCGCCACGACGGCTCCGCGCCTGCTGCGCCGGCTCCGGCGTCCTCGGCCGCCAGCCAGCGCTGGTGGCAGACGAAGAAAGGCAAGCACGTGCTGGGCCTGGGCGGCCTCATGGGCTCGGCCTACGCGATCGCGCAGTTCGTTCCCGGCTACGCCGAATGGATCTTCGCCGCCGCGGTGATCGCGGGTGTGCTGCCGTTCGCCCGCAAGGCCTTCGCGCTGGCCATGTCCGGCTCGCCGTTCTCCATCGAAACGCTGATGGTCGTTGCCTCGCTGGGCGCGCTCGTGATCGGCGAGGCCGAGGAAGCCGCCGCCGTGGTGTTCCTGTTTGCGGTCGGCGAACTGCTCGAAAGCGTGGCCGCCGGCCGCGCGCGCGCCGGCATCAAGGCTCTTACCTCGCTGGTGCCCAAGACGGCGGTGCTGCTCGATGCCGCGGGCGGGCAGCGCGAGGTGCCCGCCGCTTCCCTGCGCGTGAGCGACCGCGTGCTGGTGCGTCCCGGCGACAGGGTGCCCGCGGACGGCAAGATCCTCCGCGGCGAAAGCAGCCTGGACGAGTCGCCCATCACCGGGGAATCCGTGCCGCGCCAGAAGGCCATCGGCGCCGACGTGTTCGCCGGCTCCATCAACGTCGATGGCGTGCTCGAAGTGCAGGTCGAGAAGGCGGCATCGGACAACACCATCTCGCGCATCATCCAACTGGTCGAGCAGGCGCAGTCCTCCAAGGCGCCTACGGCCCGCTTCATCGAGAAGTTCAGCCGCTACTACACCCCGGCCGTGATGGCCATCGCCGCGCTGATCGTCGTGGTGCCGCCGCTGACCATGGGCGGCGACTGGGGCACCTGGCTGTACCTGGGCCTGGCGCTGCTGCTGATTGCCTGCCCCTGCGCGCTGGTGCTGTCCACCCCGGCAGCGATCGCCTCGGGCCTCGCGGTCGCCACGCGCCGCGGACTGCTGATCAAGGGCGGCCACGCCCTGGAAACCATCGGCCGCGTGCGGGCCATCGCCTTCGACAAGACCGGCACGCTGACCGAGGGCAAGCCGCGCATCACGGAGGTCGTGCCGTTCGGGCTGTTCAAGCATCAACAGGTCCTGGCGCTTGCCGCGGCCGTCGAGTCCGGCTCGAACCACCCCTTGGCGAAGGCGATCGTCGCCCATGCCAAGAGCCTGGAAGTGGCGATTCCGCAGGCCACGGACGCATCGGCCATCGCGGGCAAGGCGGTGCGCGCCACCGTGAACGGCAGCGCGCTCGCCGTCGGCTCGCCCGCCCATGCGGGTCAGACGGCTACGCTGACGGACGCGCACCGCAGGGAGATCGACAAGCTGGAGGACGGCGGCAAGACCGTGGTGGTCCTGTTCGACGAGGCCAGCAAGAACGTCCTGGGCCTGCTGGCCCTGCGCGACGAGTCGCGCCGCGATGCACGGGAAGGCGTGGCCCAGCTCAACGCCATGGGCGTGCGCTCGGTCATGCTGACCGGCGACAACCGCCGGACCGCGCAGGCGATCGCCGGCAAGCTGGGCATCGAGTGGGAGGCCGAGCTGCTGCCGCAGGACAAGCTGCGCCTGGTCAACGATATGAAGCGTGACGCCAAGGTGGCGATGGTCGGCGACGGCATCAACGACGCGCCGGCCCTGGCGACCGCCGACGTGGGCATCGCCATGGGCGGCGGCACCGACGTGGCCCTGGAGACGGCCGATGCCGCGCTGCTCAAGAGCCGCGTCACCGACGTGGCGCACCTGGTGGCGCTGTCGCGCGCGACGATGGCCAACATCCACCAGAACGTGGTGTTCGCCATTGGCCTGAAGGGCCTGTTCCTGGTCACCAGCGTGATGGGCATCACGGGCCTGTGGGTCGCCGTGCTGGCCGACACCGGCGCCACGGCCCTGGTCACGCTCAATGCGCTGCGCCTGCTGCGCTTCAAGGGCGCGCCGGAGGCCGACCACGGCGACGACGCGGGGCTTCCCTCCACCTTGTCCATGCAACCTGCCCGCTAGGGCAACCCAAAGGGCTTGACCTTGCCTTCGTTGTAACGCCTAGCCTCCACACAAATTTCTGCAGAGCGCTTCGGAAGGGCCGGAGCCCTGCATCCAAGAAAGGGTCACTTCCATGCGCAAAAAAATCAGAATCCTTGTGGTGGCGGGCGTCATCGCAGCAGTCGGGGGGATAGCGATCGCCGCCCGCGACGCCAAGGACGAGGGCAAGGCCGCGGCACCG
>NZ_JAOEBG010000020.1 GCF_029836165.1 Pseudomonas sp. GD04091 | reverse complement strand
GCGACACAAGGCCGCTCCTACAGGGGTCGATGTCGCCCTTGAGAGCGGCGCATGATTCTAGCTGTTGTGGGAGCCTCCCATGTTGAACACCCTTCTACCCATCCTGCTGTTCGCAGCACTCGCCCTGGCGGTGCTCGGCGCCCTGCGCCGGGTGCGCATGTGGCGGCGTGGCCGGCCGAGCAAGGTAAACCTGCTCGGCGGTCTGCTGGCCATGCCACGACGTTACCTGGTGGATCTGCACCATGTGGTCGAGCGCGACAAATACATGTCGAAGACCCACGTGGCCACCGCAGGCGGCTTCGTGCTGTCTGCCGTGCTGGCAATCCTGGTGCACGGCTTCGGCCTGCACAGCAAGATCCTGGGCTATGCCTTGCTGGTAGCCACGGTGATCATGTTCAGCGGTGCGCTCTTCGTCTTCAAACGCCGGCTCGATCCTCCTTCGCGTCTGTCCAGGGGCCCGTGGATGCGCCTGCCCAAGAGCCTGCTGATGTTCGCGGCAAGCTTCTTCATCGCCACGCTGCCGGTGGCCGGCATCCTGCCGGAAGGTACCGGTGGCTGGGTGCTGGTCGCGCTGCTGGGCGTCGGTGTGCTGTGGGGCGTGTCCGAGCTGTTCTTCGGCATGACCTGGGGCGGTCCGATGAAGCACGCGTTCGCCGGCGCCCTGCACCTGGCCTGGCACCGCCGCGCCGAGCGCTTCGGCGGCGGTCGCTCCACCGGCCTCAAGCCGCTGGACCTGGAAGACCCCAACGCGCCATTGGGTGTGGAAAAGCCGGTGGACTTCACCTGGAACCAGCTGCTCGGCTTCGACGCCTGCGTGCAGTGCGGCAAGTGCGAGGCCATGTGCCCGGCGTTCGCCGCCGGCCAGCCGCTGAACCCGAAAAAGCTCATCCAGGACATGGTCATCGGCCTGGCCGGTGGCACCGACGCCCGGTTTGCCGGCAGCCCGTACCCTGGCAAGCCGATTGGCGAGCATGGCGGCCATCCGCATCAACCGATCGTCAACGGCCTGGTCGATGCCGAGACACTGTGGTCATGCACCACCTGCCGGGCCTGCGTCGAGGAGTGCCCGATGATGATCGAGCACGTCGATGCCATCGTCGACATGCGCCGTCACCTCACGCTTGAGAAGGGGGCCACGCCGAACAAGGGCGCCGAGGTGCTGGACAACCTGATCGCCACCGACAACCCAGGCGGTTTCGCCCCAGGCGGTCGAATGAACTGGGCGGCCGACCTCAACCTGCGACTGCTGTCCGAGGTGAAGAGCACCGACGTGCTGTTCTGGGTTGGCGACGGGGCCTTCGACATGCGCAACCAGCGCACCCTGCGCGCGTTCGTCAAGGTGCTCAAGGCCTCGGGCGTGGACTTCGCCGTGCTGGGGCTCGAAGAGCGCGACAGTGGTGACGTGGCGCGCCGCCTGGGCGACGAAGCGACCTTCCAGCAACTGGCCAGGCGCAATATCCAGACCCTGGCCAAGTACGGGTTCCAGCGCATCGTCACCTGCGACCCGCACAGCTTCCATGTGCTGAAGAACGAGTACGGCGCCCTTGGCGGCGATTACCAGGTGCAGCACCACAGCACCTACATCGCCGAACTGATCGCGGCCAGGAAACTCAACCTTGGCCAGCACAAGGGCGGCAGTGTCACCTACCACGACCCGTGCTACCTGGGCCGTTACAACGGCGAGTACGAAGCCCCGCGCGAAGTGCTCAAGGCCCTGGGCATCGAGGTGCGCGAAATGCAACGTTCGGGCTTCCGTTCCCGCTGCTGTGGCGGCGGCGGCGGTGCGCCGATCACCGATATCCCTGGCAAGCAGCGCATTCCCGACATGCGCATGGACGACATTCGCGAAACCGAGGCCGAGCTGGTGGCCGTGGGTTGTCCACAGTGCACGGCGATGCTCGAGGGCGTGGTCGAGCCGCGCCCCCAGGTCAAGGACCTGGCCGAGCTGGTGGCCGACGTGCTGATCGAAGAGCAAGCCCCTGCAACCCCAAAGTCGCAGGCGGCCAAACGTGAACCTGCGGAGGTGCACTGATGAGCGACATCATCCGCCGCGACCCACGCGCCGAGTGGATCGCCCGTAACCGCCTGCATCCGCTGCACGCGGCGATGCAGACGCAACAGACCAGCTGGATGGGGCCCAACGGTCTCATCCGCAAGAACCCCCATGCGATCGCCGCAGGTTTCATCGGCCCCAACGGCCTCAAGCGCCTCGACCGCAGCGGTGCCCAGCAGGGCACCGCTGTGGGCGGACGGCGCTCGACGACCGCCGAAGTGCAACTGCCGATGCATCAAGTCGTGGAGCCGGCGTTCTATATCGCCGTCGTGCCGGACATGGTCGGTGGCCGCCTCGGCAGCCACGACCGCGACTTGCTGGGCCTGGCCCACGGCCTGGCCGGCAGCGACGGCGCGGTGCTGGCCATCGTCTTTGGCGAGCACAAGGAAAACAACTTTTCCACAGCCGGCGTCGACCGCCTGCTGGTCATCGAGGGTGAGGCCTTCGAAGGTTATGCACCGGAGCAGTTGGTGCAGGGGCTACGGGCTGTGGATAACCAGTTCGCGCCGCGCCACTGGTTGTTGCCCGACAGCCGCAGCGGCGGCGGCGAGCTGGGCCGGCGTTTCGCCGCGGCCCTGGGCGAGCGCCCGGCGACGCGGGTGTGGCAGGTCAAGGATGGCCAATGCATCGGCCGCGCTGGCGCCGGCCAGCAGGATATCCAGCGCTCGCTGCCACGCTTGATCCTGGCCGCCGCCGAGTGCGCCGAACCGGTCAGTGAAACCCGCCACGAAGCGTTGCCGATGGAGTTGTCCACAGGCGTGGCCCGGAGCCTGTCGCGGATCGAAGACCTTGGCTCGGTGGCCGTCGACCCGGCCGCCATCGCCATGGCCGAGGCCGAGTTCATCGTTTCCGGCGGCAACGGCGTCAAGGATTGGGACCTGTACCACAGGGCCACCGCCGCCCTGGGTGCCACCGAGGGCGCCTCGCGGGTGGCGGTGGACGACGGCTTCATGCCGCGCAACCGCCAGGTCGGTGCCACTGGCACCTGGGTCACCGCACGGGTCTATGTGGCTGTGGGTATCTCCGGCGCCATCCAGCACCTGCAGGGCATCGGCGCCTGCGACAAGGTGGTGGCGATCAACATGGACCCGGGTTGCGACATGATCAAGCGGGCCGACCTGTCGGTGATCGGCGACAGCTCGGCGATTCTTCAGGCATTGATCGACGCTGTGGATAACTACCGCAGCGGCAGCCAGCGCGACGCGGCATAGGGGCAATGAGCATGAGTACGAAAGTCATCAGCCTGGTCTCGATCGGCGCCCACCCCAGCTCCGGTCGCGCCCGCCGCGCCGAGCAGGATGCCCGCGCCGTCGAATTGGGCTTGCAGCTGGCTGGGGATAACTTGCAGGTGGTGCACGCCGGCGATCCGCGCGAGGAGGCCCTGCGCGCCTACCTGGGCATGGGGCTGGAGCACCTGGATGTGCTGGAACAGCCTGTTGGCGCCGATGTGCTCGGCGTGCTCGGCGACTACCTGCGTGAGGCGGGCGCCCAGCTGGTGCTGACCGGCAGCCAGGCCGAGACCGGCGAGGGCTCGGGCATGTTGCCGTTCCTGCTGGCCGAGAAGCTGGGCTGGCCTTTGGTGGTCGGGCTGGCTGAAGTGGAGTCCATCGATAACGGCACTGCCCAGGTGCTACAGGCACTGCCCCGTGGCCAGCGGCGCCGCCTGAAGGTACGCCTGCCGCTGTTGGCGACTGTGGATAACGCTGCACCCAAGCCACGGCAAAGCGCGTTCGGCCCGGCGCGCCGAGGTGTGCTGGCGGCGCGCAATGTAGAGGTCGTGGAAGATCCACTGCTGGCCGAAGACGCCCTGCAACCCGCCCGTCCACGGCCCAAGCGGCTCAAGGTGATCAAGGCCAAGAGCGGCGCCGACCGCATGAAGGCCGCCACGGCCAAGGCCAGCGGCGGTGGCGGCAAGGTGCTCAAGGATGTTTCCCCACAGGAAGGCGCCGAAGCCATTCTCAAGTTGCTGGTGGAGGAGGGTGTGCTGCGCTGAGATTTCGACGATCGAGTGCAGCGCACAGGCTCGATGTTCGCGGGCAAGCCCGTTCCCACAGGGATCAGGCCAGTCTGAGCAATTTGCGCAAGGCGGTACCTCCCACAGGATTCCATGCCGGGGCTCGCGGATGCTTTGCCAGACCCACCGGCAAGCCCTGTGGGAGCAGGCTTGCCCGCGAAAGGGCCAGCACAGGCCCTACACGAATCACCCCCACTCACTTCATTTCGCAGCGGTTTTGATCTTATCCACAACGCCTCTCGCCGCGACCACTTCCGGCCGGATCAGGGAGGTCGGCAATCTGGCTTTCGGTTATCCACGAAATCTGTTCGACAATGTGTGGATAAAGTGTTCGCGCTTCGCCGCAGGCCTTACTCAGTAAGGCTTACAAGGAATTGTTCGAAATTTGATCAAGTCTACCCAGAGGCGACAATGCAGCTCTTTCCCTGCTCAAGACGGTTTGCCCACAATCTCTGTTGGCCCTGCTGTGGATAACGTGTGTGCCTATTGCTGGAGGCCCCATTTCTTCGGGGACTAGATGGATTGTTCAATAAACGATCAAAGGCTAGGCCACCAAAGAGATATTGAGAAAAGTGGGTTCCGGTGAGATATGCACAACCCCTTTTGCTCCATCGGGCAAAGTTTTTCACAGTTCCTGTGAGTCCACCTGTGGAAAAAGTGTTGGGTTTTCGCTGCAGGCCCCGTAATGCCTAGCGTACATGGAACTGCTCGATATTTGACCTGCCTACCACCGGTGCTAACGACGACTGTCGCGGCCGCCCTTCGCTCAAGCGGAAAGGGGTCTGTGGGTAGGTACGCCAAAGCAGGGCGACACCCTGGTATTTTTGTCAGTTGTTAACCTCACGAGCCAAGGACAGAATCGAATCCATATCCTACTCGCCTAATAACCTCGAGCGCGGGGGCTTGGCTTATGGCGCCAACACAGTTGCTGATGACGGACCTGCTCGAGAGCCCGTTTGCTGTTCGGTCTGCATCTGACTCCATGTCCGACTCCATGTCCATGGTGTACGCGCTCTACGGCTATCGACCTGTGTCTGTCGGTTTCACGAAAATCGGTTTCACCGGCCAGTTATGGGAGCCACAACGGGGCCATTACCTGCTAGGCAATGGATACAGAGCTTACAATCCGATACTGATGCGATTTCATTCACCGGATCGCCTGAGTCCGTTTGGGCGGGGAGGCATCAATGTTTATGCCTACTGTGAAGGTGATCCAGTCAATTGGCGGGACCCGTCTGGACGAAATAGAAAAAAACTAACCAGGTCGCTATTTTCCAGCACTACCAACGTGGGATTGAAAAATAAAGACAATACTGGGCACCTGTCGAGCGGAGAACGCAATTATTTGGAAAGAGTCTATGATCTAGGTAAAAAAAGACTCGAATATGATGCTTATTTGACTAAGCTAAGCACTGCAATACAAGATACCGAAAAACTCATTATCTCTCGACGCTCACCTAGCGGAGAGCCACATTCCGATGAAAGCTTAAAGCGTCTTACTGAACTTGCACAGATGACTGTTAGGAGGGCGGAATACACTGAAATGGTTATGAGGCTTGATATTGAGATTGATAAAGCAAAGCGGAGTTTGTTGCATGGCTCTAATACTTTCCCGCAGATTGACGATTTGGACATGGATCAGGCATATGATCAGGCTATTCGGGGTATTGAGAGGCGAGTCGGTAATGAGTTTCCTTCAGCCTACGCCTGGCGCTCTGGATCAATCTGAATGATTCCTATAGTTCATCGCCTAATGTGCTGAGCGCGAATACCCGAGTTTATAGTGCGTCGTAAAATTTTGACCCTGCAGTTACTATTTAAGTAATGGGGTTTGGTGGTAGCGGCTAATTCACGAGTAATCATGCCTGTGGAGGCTACTATGTCTAGTTCATTAACGATTTTCCTGTCAGACCGACAGTCTAGCGTGCTTGCTTCGAGAGTCGACCGCGAACAACGGTCAATTCAATACACCCCTTACGGTTACACTGAGCCTTCTGTGTCGCCAAGGACGGTTGGATATACTGGGCAGCTGCGCGAGAAAAATTTTGGTTGGTACATGTTGGGGAACGGTCATCGCATTTATAACCCAAAATTAAAGCGCTTTCACTCGCCAGATCACCTCAGTCCGTTCGAACGTGGAGGTATAAACTCTTATGCGTATGTCCAGAATGATCCGATGAACTTTACTGATCCAGATGGGCTAGCAGCCAATCCGATGATGTGGTTAGCTGGCTCAAGTATTTCACTTGCGAATTCCGGGGTATCGTTTGTTCATAATGGGATGAAGATGGCAAAAAGCTATCTTGATAATAAGCCCTATGCAGTTGTCGAGATCGCAGGCCAAGGATTGAAATCGGCGGGGGGAGTGATTGCTGGTACGGCAAGTTTTATCAAGTTTTCTAACCAGACCGGAGATATGGATCCAAAGTATTCCGGAGTAGATAATAGTCCCAATGACTTCGGTCTGGCCGTAGCCTATATGGGCGGTGCCACGATGGCCCTCGTGGGCGAAGGTATGCTGCTAGGAATATCAGCTGTTGAAATGTTTAGGAAACACTATGGTAATGGGAGAGACAAAAATAATACGCGTCAAGGGGAGGTTAACCAGCAGTTAATCCTGCATCCCCCTGCTCCCTTAGAACAGGGTCGCTCGTCAATGTCGCGCGGCAACCATGGAACTGGACAATCGAGTCAAGAAATGGCCATCGTGAGAGATGGCAGAGACTGAGTCTTTTATTTGTATAAATTTAGGGATGTCCCGCCAGGTTGCACCGGTGCACAGCACCAACAACACGCCATTGAGCATCGAGCGATCGTCGACTCTTGGGCGTCCTGTACGTCGATGTGCGGTGAAGAGATCTGCGACTATTTTCCATTTTTCATCGGAAAGTTCGTATCGCTTGGACATGGCAGAATCCTTCGCCTAAAAAGCGAGAACTCAACGGAAAATCAGGCTTCCAGAGGCTCCGGTGAGGTTTTAAAGGTTTTTATACAGAACCTATGGCTACCGGCCTGGGCCTCCCGGTTTCACCAAAATCGGCTTCACTGGCCAGCTACACGAGCGACAACAGGGTAATTATCTACTGGGCAACGGATATCGAGCATACAGCCCGGCGTTGATGCGCTTTCTTTCGTCCGATCGATTAAGCCCGTTCGTAAGGGGCGGGATTAACAGTTACGATTATTGCAACGGAGATCCGATCAATCGACACGACCGGAGCGGAAACTATAGCCACTTGGCTTCTACTTGCGATCTCCTTAATGGAGTGATGCTCTTGGTTGGAATAGTGGCTGTAGTTGTGAGTAAGGTCTTTAATCAATCATTCACAAGAAAGTCCATTGCTTCTCTTTAACTAGCCATAGGTGGCGCTACGAGTTATGTTGGAGGGCGAATGATAGAGACGTTCGAGAACGTGCAGCAAGGTGAAGGATTTCAAATGGCGGGTAACTATGCCATGGTGTCCGGGGTTGCATTAGGTACTTTGGATGTTGGCATTTCACTATGCACGCACGGTAGAGAACTGTTTCGCCGAGCTCAAGCCTCAATGGCAGTGCTGTTTGGAGCCATTCGAGTGGTTTGGAAAGTTGCAGTCTCCACTCCTCTGGGCACATATCTCACGGCGGTCTAGGGTTGGTTTTAAGCCCTATAAACCAAGCAAATACTCGAGAGAGTAGGCTGTCAGATCAGAGTAGCGAGAACGCGAGTTTTTTAACAGTCGCGATCGCGGCGGAGAAGCTGGAGCTCGGGGGCTTAATGAAGTGGGCAGATGTATTGAGGGAGGAAGTTTAGCGTTGTTTGGAATATTTAATTTGTATGCGGTATATGTGGCGAAATGTAGTTTGTGTTGGGTGTTGGTGAAATGCATTTCAATGCTCAATGGGCCCGCCCCCGATTTCGCGGGGGCGGGTTGAATCATTGTGCCTTGACTTCCTTCAGGTACGGTGCGGGCTCAGCTCCCAGATTGTTCAAGATCCGCTGACTGTACCAGTCGATAAAATTAACCACGCCAAACTCATAAGTTTTCGAATACGGCCCCGGCTGATACGCCGTCGAATTGATCCCCCGTTGGTTCTCCTCTGCCAACCGCCGGTCCTGGTCATTGGTGGCATCCCACACCTTGCGCATGTCCTCGGGGTTGTAGTCGACCCCTTCCACCGCATCCTTGTGCACCAGCCACTTGGTGGTGACCATGGTCTCCTGCGCGCTGATCGGCCACACGGTGAACACGATCATGTGGTCGCCCATGCAGTGGTTCCACGAGTGCGGCAGATGCAGGATGCGCATCGAGCCCAGGTCCGGGTTCTTGATACGGCCCATCAGCTTCTTGCACGCCACCTTGCCGTCCATGGTCATCGACACGGTGCCCTTGAGCAGCGGCATGCGCACGATGCGGTTACGCAGGCCGTGGCTCTTGTGCAGGTACGGGATCTTCTCGGCTTCCCAGGCGGCGGCGGAGGCGGCGACGTGGTCCTTGAATTCCTGGCTGGCGCGGGGGTCTTCGGTGTCGTCCCATTCCAGCAGGGTCTTGAGCAACTCGGGGTGCGAACCGTTGCAGTGGTAGCACTCGCGGTTGTTCTCCAGTACCAGCTTCCAGTTGGCCTTTTCCATCAAGGTGGTCTGCACCGCCACCTTGGTGTTCTCCATGTCGTACGGTTCCATATAGTGGTCGAGGGTCGCCAGGAACTCGTCGATGGCCGGCGGGTTCTGCGCCAGGCTGATGAAGATGTAGCCACCGGCGACCTTCACGTTCACAGGCTTGAGGCCGTACTGGTTCATGTCGAAGTCGGCGCCCATCTCGGTGCCGGCGAACAGCAGGCGGCCGTCGAGCTCGTAGGTCCACTGGTGGTACGGGCAGACCAGCTTGGCCACCTTGCCCTTTTCGCTGACGCACAGGCGCGAGCCGCGGTGGCGGCAGACGTTGTGGAAGGCGTGCACCTTACCTTCGGCGCCCCGCACCACGATGATCGGGTTCTTGCCGATCTGCAGGGTGAGGTAGTTGCCCTTGGCCGGGATCTCGCAGACCAGGCCGGCGATCAGCCATTCCTTGTGGAAGATCTCCTGCATGTCGATCTGGAACAGGCGTTCTTCGCTGTAGAACGGTTGCGGCAGCGAGAAGGTGCGCTCGCGGGTCTGCAGCATCTCGGCGGTGGCCTTGCGCGCAGGTTCCAGTGGATCGCCCAGGCTCAGGGTTGCGGTGACGTCCATCGTGTGGTCCTCGGGGCCGCGTGCGGCCGGCAAAAGGTGGCTAATCGTTGTTTTTGTGCCGCAAGGCTGCTGGTGGATAAACAGCGTGTTGTTTTGCCGGGAGTGTGCGTCCGGGCCGGGAAATGACCATGTCCATGGGCGACATGGCCGAATCGAATTCCGACGCGCCAACCCCTGTAGCGCGGGGCTGGTCGCGATAAGCACGCCGATGTCGCGGATGGGAATGTACACAGCCACGGGCTTGCGCATTATCGGAGCCATAAGAAAGGCCGACAGTCGGCTGCTGGAGATGAACATGTCCGATACCTTCCTCAATCCGGTCACCACCCAGACCTGGGCCAATGGCCGCCACATCGTGCGCTGCGTCAAGGTCATCCAGGAGACCTGGGACGTGCGCACCTTCTGCTTCATGGCCGACCAGCCGATCATGTTCTTCTTCAAGCCCGGGCAGTTCGTCACCCTCGAACTGGAAATCGAGGGCAAGCCGGTGATGCGTTCGTACACCATCTCCAGCTCGCCGTCGGTGCCCTACAGCTTCTCGATCACCGTCAAGCGCGTGCCGGGCGGGCTGGTGTCCAACTTCCTCCACGACACCATGCACGAAGGCGCCGAGCTGCCGGTGCACGGGCCGGTGGGGCTGTTCAACGCCATCGACTTCCCGGCGCCGAAGACGCTCTACCTCTCGGGCGGCGTCGGCATCACCCCGGTGATGTCCATGGCCCGCTGGTTCTACGACACCAACGCCAACGTCGACATGGTGTTCGTGCACAGCGCCCGCTCGCCGAAGGACATCATCTTCCACCGCGAACTGGAACAGATGGCCTCGCGCATCCCCAACTTCAGCCTGCATATCGTCTGCGAGAAGCATGGCCTGGGCGAGCCGTGGGCCGGTTATCGCGGCTACCTGAACCAGCGCCTGATGGAACTGATCGCCCCGGACTACCTGGAACGCATCATCTTCTGCTGCGGTCCGACGCCGTACATGAACGCGGTCAAGCGCATGCTCGAGGCCGTCGGCTTCGACATGCGCAACTACCACGAGGAGTCGTTCGGCGCGACGCCGCCGGAGGCCAAGGCCGACGCGGTCGAGCATGCCGAAGCGGCGGCCGATGCGCCGGAAGTGGATGTGGCCGACCTCAACCTGGTGGAGTTCGTCGGCAGCGACAAGAGCATCCGCGTGGCCCCGGGCGAGACCGTGCACGCGGCGGCGGCCAAGGTCGGGCTGATGATTCCCAAGGCCTGCGGCATGGGCATCTGCGGCACCTGCAAGGTGCTCAAGCTCGGTGGCGAGGTGGAAATGGAGCACAACGGCGGGATTACCGAGGAAGACGAGGCCGAGGGCTACATCCTGTCGTGCTGCAGCGTGCCGAAGGGAGATGTGCGGATCGAGTACTGATCCGGCGGCCAGTCTGACTTCTTCGCGGGCAAGCCCGCTCCCACAGGTACAGCGCATGACCTGTGGGAGCGGGCTTGCCCGCGACTGCTTTCAGGTACGGAAACGCGCCACCAGCCCGTTGAGGTCCACCGCCAGGCGCGACAGCTCGGCGCTTGCCGCGCTGGTCTGATGCGCCCCGGTGGCACTCTGCACCGACAGGTCGTTGATGTTCACCAGGTTGCGGTCCACCTCGCGGGCAACCTGGGCCTGCTCCTCGGCGGCGCTGGCGATCACCAGGTTGCGCTCGTTGATCTGTGCCACCGCGCCGGCGATGGTGTCCAGCGCCAGGCCCGCGCCACGGGCGATGTTCAGGGTCGACTCGGCGCGCTCGGTGCTGGTGCGCATCGAGTCCACGGCCTGCTCTGTGCCGCCCTGGATGCTGCCGATCATCCGCTCGATCTCGCTGGTGGACTGCTGGGTACGATGGGCCAGGGCGCGCACTTCGTCGGCGACCACGGCGAAACCACGGCCCGCTTCACCGGCACGGGCCGCCTCGATGGCGGCGTTGAGCGCCAGCAGGTTGGTCTGGTCGGCCAGGCCGCGGATCACGTCGAGCACCTTGCCGATATCGCGGGACTGCTCCGCCAGGTGGGTGATCAGCTTGGCGGTGGCCTGCACATCGCCGCTCATGCGTTCGATGGCGCCCACGGTCTCCATCACCAGGTCCCGGCCGTCGCCGGCCGAACGGCTGGCTTCGCTGGAGGCCTCCGAAGTGCTTACCGCGTTGCGCGCCACTTCCTCGACTGCGCTGGTCATCTCGGTGACGGCAGTGGCGGCCTGCTCGATCTCGTTGTTCTGCTGCTGCAGGCCACGGGCGCTTTCATCGGTGACGCTGTTCAGTTCTTCGGCGGCCGAGGCCAGCTGGGTGGCGGAGCCGGCGATCAACTGCAGGGTGTCGCGCAGCTTGTCCTGCATCTTGGCCATGGCCTGCAGCAGGCGCGCGGCCTCGTCGCTGCCTTCGGGGCGGATGCTGTGGGTCAGGTCGCCTTCGGCGATCTGCTCGGCGGCCTGCAGGGCTTCGTCGATGGGCTTGACGATGCTGCGGGTCAGCAGGAAGGCGAACAGCAAGGTCAGGACGGTCGCCGCGATCAGCAGGCCGATCACCAGGGTGAAGGCGCTGCTGTACTGGTTGGCGGCCTGGGCGTTGGTGGCGCTGGTCTGGTCGGTGTTGATGCGCACAAGGGTGTCCATGACCTTGTTGATCTGCTCGGAGTTGGCCAGCAGATCGCGGTTGAGCAGGTCGCGCAGCGCATCCAGGTCACCGGTCTGGCTCAGGCTGCGCATGCGCGCTTCGAGCTGGCGGTACTGGTTGAGCAGCGCGCCGTACTGATCGAAGGCGGCTTTCTCGTCGGTGGCGGTGACCAGTGGCTCGTAGATGCGGCGGGCCTTGTCGATCTGCGCGTTGCGCTCATCCAGCAAGCGCAGGGTCTCCTGCTGGGTAGCCGGTTCGCGGTTGAGCAGCAGGCGGTAGGAGAGGGTACGCAGGCGCAGGTTGAGCGCGGTCAGTTCGTCGAGGGTCTTGATGCTGGGCACGCTGATCTCTTCGATGGTCACACCGGCCTGGCGGATGTTGCCCATCTGGATCAGCGAGAAGACGCCAAGGCCGAGCATCAGCAGGCCGATCACGGCGAACCCGAGCAGCGCGCGGGGCGCGATATTCATATTGCGTAAGGACATGGTGGCGATTCTCAAGGCAGAAGAAATGCCGCGATCCCTGCGACGGAATTAGATCTGCCTGCCTATCGGTCGTGACCGCGCAGTCTTGAGGGCGAAACGATGAAATTGTGAGGCAGCTAACTAATTTCCTGACCAGCGGTTGATCCAGGTCGGAACAAGGAGGGCGATCTCCGGTCAACCTGATCCAGGCAAAAACCTTTTGAATCCGATATTTAATGGCGGGGGCGCAGGTTTTTCCTTATCGTGTGCGCCCTTTGCAACAACCCGAGATAGACGCATGTTGGAAACTTCCCTGAATCAACTCGAGCAACTGGTCAACGACCTGATGCACAAGAACGCGCAACTGGCCGAGCAGAACGCCAGCCTCGGCCAGGAACTGGCCCAGGCCAAGGAAGAGAACGACAGCCTGCAGTTGTCGCTGATGGAACAGGAAGAGAAGCACGGCGCCACCGCCGCCCGCATCCAGGCCCTGGTGGAGCGCGCCAGCGCAGGTGTCGTGAACGCATGAGACTGCAAGCGCAGCCAGTCAACGTCGTGTCCATCCTGGGCAACGATTACTCGCTGAAGGCCCCTGAAGGCCAGGAAGAAACCCTGAACCAGGCCGTGCGCATGCTCAATGTCGCCCTGGCCGAGACCAAGCGCCAGTACCCGACCCTGATCGGCGACAAGCTGCTGGTGCTGGCCGCCCTGAACCTGTGCTCGAAGCAGATCGAACTGCAGCGCGAGCACGACCGCACCCTCGAGCGCACCCAGGCGCAGATCGACGCCACCGTCGATGCCCTCAGCCGGACCATCGGCGACCAGTAAAGCGCTCAAGCATCCCCTGTGGGAGCGGGTTTACCCGCGAAGACGTCGGTGGAGCCACCATCGTCTTCGCGGGTAAACCCGCTCCCACAGTTGTTTTGTGCTGCCTCGGATCACTGGAACAATTGGATACTTAAGTGTATACATCCCGAAAAACAATAATTGTCGGGAGTGGGACATGCGTATCTGGCGGCGGAGCATCCAATGGCAACTGATCGCAAGCATGGGCGCCGCCCTGCTGGCGAGCATCCTGGTGGTGGTGGCGATCTACACGATGGCGCTCAATCGCCTCACCGAACGCTACCTGGTCGACACGGCGCTGCCCGCCAGCGTCGAGGCCATTCGCAACGATATCGAACGCATGCTCGGCCAGCCGCTGGTGGCCGCGGCGGACATTGCCGGCAACACCCTCCTGCGTGATTGGTTGGCAGCCGGTGAAGCCCCGGCCGAGCTGCCGCGCTTCATCGAGTATCTGGACGCGGCAAAGCAGCGCAACCACGCCTTCACCACCCTGTTCGCCTCGACCGTCAGCGGCCACTACTACAACGAGAAGGGCCTGGACCGCACTCTCAGCCGCGCGAACCCCAAGGACTCGTGGTTCTACGGCTACATCGACAGTGGCGCCGAGCGCTTCATCAATATCGATATCGACGGCTCCACCGGTGAGTTGGCACTGTTCATCGACTATCGGGTCGAGAAGGATGGCCAGCTGGTCGGCGTGGCCGGCATGGGCCTGCGCATGACCGAGCTGTCGAAGCTGATCCACGACTTCAGTTTCGGCGAGCACGGCAAGGTGTTCCTGGTCCGCAACGATGGCCTTATCCAGGTCCACCCCGAGCAGCAGTTCAGCGGCAGGCGCCAGCTCGCCGAGCAGTTGGATGCCGCCGCGGCGAAGGCGGTGCTGAGCGGTGGCGAGGGGCTGCGCAGCAGTCGTTTCAGCCGCGCTGGCGAGGACTACCTGGCCCTTGGCCTACCCCTGCGTGACCTGAACTGGACCCTGGTGGCCGAAGTGCCGGAGGCCGAAATCTATGCCCAGGCGCGCCAGGCCATCTGGCAGACCTGCCTGATCGGCGGCGGCGTGGCGCTGCTTTCACTGTTGCTGGTGGTGCTGCTGGCGCGCGGGTTGGTACGGCCTATCCGTCAGGTCACGGCGGCTCTGGTGCAGATCGGCGGTGGCGCGGGCGACCTCAGCCATCGCCTCGATGATTCGCGACACGACGAACTGGGCGACCTGGCCCGGGGCTTCAACCGATTCCTGGACAGCCAGCGCGACCTGATCGGCGAAGTGCTGCGCACCACCGAGCGCCTGCACCGGTCGGTGGAGCAGGTGACCCAGGTGGTGGACAACACCGCCGAACGCTCCGGTCGCCAGCAGGAGATGACCGAGATGGTCGCCACCGCCGTGCACGAGATGGGCCTGACCGTGCAGGACATCGCCCACAACGCCGGCTCCGCCGCGCATGCCTCGCAGTCGGCGCGCGACGAGGCGTTGCAGGCGCGGGAGGTGGTGCATCGCTCCATCCACAACATCGAAGGCATGTCCGGGGAGATCGGCCGCGCCGCCGAGGCGGTGACGCAACTGGCCGACGAGGTCGCCTCGATCGATGAAGTGCTGGCGGTGATCCGCAGTATCTCCGAGCAGACCAACCTGCTGGCGCTCAACGCCGCCATCGAGGCGGCGCGGGCCGGCGAGATGGGCCGTGGCTTCGCCGTGGTGGCCGATGAAGTGCGTACCCTGGCACGGCGCACCCAGGTGTCCACCGATGAAGTGCAGCAGATGATCCAGCGCCTCAAGCACGGCGCCGGCACGGCGGTGGCTTCGATGCAGGCCGGGCGGGAGGCGACGGGCAGCGGGGTCGAATCGAGCCAGCGCACCGGGGCCTCGCTGGGGGCGATCACCGATCAGGTCGAGCGCATCAGCGGCATGAACGAGCAGGTGGCCACGGCGACCGAGGAGCAGTCGGCGGTGACCGAGGAGATCAACCGGACGGTGCAGGGGATTTCCGACCTGGCGCGACAGACGGCCAGCGAAGTGCAGGGGTGTCGTGAGGAGTGCCAGGCGTTGCGTGGATTGGCTGATGACCTGGCGCGGCAGATGGGAGGGTTCAGGCTTTAGATCACAGGCGAGCGCGTTGCGCTCGTTTCGCCGGCAAGCCGGCTCCCACAGGGGATCGCATCACCCTGTGGGAGCCGGCTTGCCGGCGATGCGGACTGTCAGGCATTGAAGATCGCGCGGATATCCGCCGCCAGTTCCCGCACCCGGGCTTCCTGGGTATCCCACGAACACATGAACCGCGCCCCACCGCTGCCGATGAAGGTATAGAAGCGCCAGCCCTTGTTGCGCAGGGCCTCCAGCGCGTGCTCCGGCATCTGCAGGAACACCCCGTTGGCCTCCACCGGGAACATCAGCTCGACACCCGGCAAGTCACTCACCAGCGATGCCAGCAGCTGCGCGCAGTGGTTGGCGTGCCGGCCATGGCGCATCCAGGCGCCGTCTTCGAGCAGCCCGACCCACGGCGCCGACAGGAAGCGCATTTTCGACGCCAGTTGCCCGGCCTGCTTGCAGCGGTAGTCGAAATCGTCGGCCAGGTCGCGGTTGAAGAACAGGATCGCTTCGCCCACCGCCATGCCGTTCTTGGTGCCGCCGAAGCACAGCACATCGACGCCGGCCTTCCAGGTCAGCTCGGCCGGCGAGCAGCCGAGGAACGCGCAGGCATTGGTGAAGCGCGCGCCGTCCATGTGCAGGTTCAGGCCCAGCTCTTTACAAGTGGCGCTGATCGCGTTGAGCTCGTCGGGGCGGTACACGGTGCCCACTTCGGTGGCCTGGGTGATGGTCACCACGCGTGGCTTGGGGTAGTGGATGTCCTGGCGCTTGAGCGCGACTTCGCGGATCGACTGGGGCGTCAGCTTGCCGTTGACGCTGGCCGCGGTGAGCAGCTTGGAGCCGTTGGAAAAGAACTCCGGCGCGCCGCATTCGTCGGTCTCGACGTGGGCGGTCTCGGAGCAGATCACGCTGTGGTAGCTCTGGCACAGCGAGGCCAGGGCCAGGGAGTTGGCGGCGGTGCCGTTGAAGGCGAAGAACACCTCGCAGTCGGTCTCGAACAGCTTGCGGAAGTATTCCGAGGCCCGCTCGGTCCACTGGTCGTCGCCGTAGGCACGCTCGTGACCGTGGTTGGCCTTTTCCATCGCGGCCCAGGCTTCGGGGCAGATGCCGGAGTAGTTGTCGCTGGCGAATTGTTGGTTGTTGTCGGTCATGACGCCTGTCCTTTTGTACGACGCAGGAACGCACTCTAAACCATCGATTTGGCGGTTGCCTATACAGGCCCATGCCTGCGTCGCCTGTGCCGGCCTCTTCGCGGGTAAACCCGCGAAGAGGCCGGCACAGGCGAACACTGCAGCCAATGTCGTAAACGCGCCATTGCAAGGCGCGCGCAGGCATCTGTGCCCCCGTGCCCGGTCATACCATCGCCGCAAAGGGTGGGAAAACCCTCACCAGACAAGAAACGATCGCTGCCGGGAGATACACGATGTTCAGCAAGCAAGACCAGATCCAGGGTTATGACGACGCACTGCTGGCGGCGATGAATGCCGAGGAACAGCGCCAGGAAGATCACATCGAGCTGATCGCCTCGGAGAACTACACCAGCAAGCGCGTGATGCAGGCCCAGGGCAGCGGCCTGACCAACAAGTACGCCGAAGGCTATCCGGGCAAGCGCTACTACGGTGGCTGCGAGCATGTGGACAAGGTCGAGGCCCTGGCCATCGAGCGCGCCAAGCAACTGTTCGGCGCCGACTATGCCAACGTCCAGCCGCATTCCGGTTCTTCGGCCAACGGCGCCGTCTATCTCGCCCTGCTGCAGGCCGGCGACACCATCCTGGGCATGAGCCTGGCCCACGGCGGCCACCTGACCCACGGCGCGAAAGTGTCGTCCTCGGGCAAGCTGTACAACGCCGTTCAATACGGCATCGACACCGCCACCGGCCTGATCGACTACGACGAAGTCGAGCGCCTGGCCCTCGAGCACAAGCCGAAGATGATCGTCGCCGGATTCTCGGCCTACTCGAAAACCCTCGATTTCCCACGCTTCCGTCAGATCGCCGACAAGGTCGGCGCGCTGCTGTTCGTCGACATGGCCCACGTCGCCGGCCTGGTCGCCGCCGGCCTGTACCCGAACCCGATCGCCTTCGCCGACGTGGTCACCACCACTACCCACAAGACCCTGCGCGGCCCCCGTGGCGGCCTGATCCTGGCCAAGGCCAATGAAGAGATCGAGAAGAAGCTCAACGCTGCCGTGTTCCCCGGCGCGCAGGGCGGCCCGCTGATGCACGTGATCGCGGCCAAGGCGGTGTGCTTCAAGGAAGCCCTGGAGCCTGAATTCAAGAGCTACCAGAAACAAGTCATCGAGAACGCCCAGGCCATGGCCCAGGTGTTCATCGACCGCGGCTACGACGTGGTCTCCGGCGGCACCGACAACCACCTGTTCCTGGTCAGCCTGATTCGCCAGGGCCTGACCGGCAAGGACGCCGACGCCGCCCTGGGCCGTGCCCACATCACCGTCAACAAGAACGCCGTGCCCAACGACCCGCAGTCGCCGTTCGTCACTTCCGGCCTGCGCATCGGCACTCCGGCCGTCACCACCCGTGGCTTCAAGGTCGCCCAGTGCGTGGCGCTGGCCGGCTGGATCTGCGATGTGCTGGACAACCTGGGCGACGCCGATGTCGAGGCCGATGTGGCCAAGAACGTCGCCGCGCTGTGCGCCGACTTCCCGGTCTACCGCTGAGTGGAGCAGAACACCATGCAACGTTATTCAGGCTTCGGCCTCTTCAAGCACTCCCTCAGCCACCACGAGAACTGGCAGCGCATGTGGCGCACGCCGACGCCCAAGAAGGTCTACGACGTGGTCATCGTCGGCGGTGGCGGCCATGGCCTGGCCACTGCCTACTACCTGGCGAAGGAGCACGGCATCACCAACGTGGCGGTTGTCGAAAAGGGCTACCTGGGCGGCGGCAACACCGCCCGCAACACCACCATCGTGCGTTCCAACTACCTGTGGGACGAGTCGGCGCACCTGTACGAGCACGCCATGAAGCTGTGGGAGGGTCTGTCCCAGGACATCAACTACAACGTGATGTTCTCCCAGCGCGGCGTGTACAACCTGTGCCACACCCTGCAGGACATTCGCGACTCCGAGCGCCGGGTCAACGCCAACCGCCTCAACGGCGTCGATGGCGAGCTGATCCGCACCGAGCAGGTCGCGGCCGAGATCCCGTACCTGGACTGCTCGAAGAACACCCGCTACCCGATCCTCGGCGCCACCGTGCAGCGGCGTGGCGGCGTGGCCCGTCACGACGCCGTGGCCTGGGGCTTCGCTCGTGCCGCCGACGCCCTGGGCGTGGACCTGATCCAGCAGACCGAGGTGATCGGCTTTCGCAAAGAGAACGGCGCCGTGATCGGCGTCGAAACCAACAAGGGCTTCATCGGCGCCAAGCGTGTCGGCGTGGTCACCGCCGGCAATTCCGGGCACATGGCCAAGCTGGCCGGTTTCCGCCTGCCCCTGGAGTCGCACCCGCTGCAGGCGCTGGTGTCGGAGCCGATCAAGCCGATCATCGACAGCGTGATCATGTCCAACGCCGTGCACGGCTACATCAGCCAGTCCGACAAGGGCGACCTGGTGATCGGCGCCGGTATCGACGGCTGGGTCGGCTACGGCCAGCGCGGCTCGTACCCGATCATCGAGCACACCCTGCAGGCGATCGTCGAGATGTTCCCGATCCTTTCCCGTGTGCGCATGAACCGCCAGTGGGGCGGCATCGTCGACACCACCCCCGACGCCTGCCCGATCATCTCCAAGACCCCGGTGAAGAACATGTTCTTCAACTGCGGCTGGGGCACCGGCGGCTTCAAGGCCACCCCGGGCTCGGGCAACGTGTTCGCCGCGAGCCTGGCCAAGGGCGAGATGCATCCGCTGGCCGCGCCTTTCTCCATCGACCGTTTCTACAACGGTGCGCTGATCGACGAACACGGCGCCGCTGCCGTCGCCCACTGACCCGGAGACAACCGTCATGTTGCAAATCTTCTGTCCCCACTGCGGCGAGCTGCGCTCCGAGGAAGAATTCCACGCATCGGGCCAGGCGCACATCGCCCGCCCGCTGGACCCCAACGCCTGCTCCGACGAGGAGTGGGGCACCTACATGTTCTTCCGCGACAACCCGCGCGGCATCCACCACGAGCTGTGGGACCACGTCGCCGGCTGCCGCCAGTACTTCAACGTCACCCGTGACACCGTGACCTACGAGATCCTGGAAACCTACAAGATCGGCGAGAAGCCACAGGTCACCGCCGCCTCGAAACAGAGCACCGCGCCAGCGACCGCCAAGGGCCAAGGGGAAAAAGTATGAGCCAGACCTATCGCCTCGCCAGCGGCGGCCGTATCGACCGCAGCAAGGTGCTGAACTTCAGCTTCAACGGCAAGACCTACCAGGGCTATGCCGGCGACACCCTGGCCGCCGCGCTGCTGGCCAACGGCGTCGACATCGTCGGGCGCAGCTTCAAGTACTCGCGCCCGCGCGGGATCATCGCCGCCGGCACCGAGGAGCCGAACGCCATCCTGCAGATCGGCGCCAGCGAAGCCACCCAGATCCCCAACGTGCGCGCCACCCAGCAGGCCCTCTATGCCGGCCTGGTGGCCACCAGCACCAACGGCTGGCCGAACGTCAACAACGACATGATGGGCATCATCGGCAAGGTCGGCGGCAACATGATGCCGCCGGGGTTCTACTACAAGACCTTCATGTATCCCAAGTCGTTCTGGATGACCTACGAGAAGTACATCCGCAAGGCGGCGGGCCTGGGCCGTGCGCCGCTGCAGAACGATCCGGACAGCTACGACTACATGAACCAGCACTGCGACGTGCTGATCGTCGGCGCCGGCCCCGCTGGCCTGGCTGCGGCGCTCGCCGCTGCCCGCAGCGGCGCCCGGGTGATCCTGGCCGACGAGCAGGAAGAGTTCGGCGGCAGCCTGCTGGACACCCGCGAAACCCTCGATGGCAAGCCCGCGGCCGACTGGGTCGCCGCCGTGGTGGCCGAGCTGGAGAGCCTGCCGGAAGTCACCCTGCTGCCGCGCAGCACGGTCAACGGCTACCACGACCACAACTTCCTCACCATCCACGAGCGCCTCACCGACCACCTCGGCGATCGTGCGCCGATCGGCCAGGTGCGCCAGCGCGTGCACCGCGTGCGCGCCAACCGGGTGGTGCTGGCCGCTGGCGCCCACGAGCGACCACTGGTGTACGGCAACAACGACCTGCCGGGCAACATGCTCGCTGGCGCCGTCTCCACCTACGTGCGCCGCTATGGCGTGGCCCCGGGTCGCAAGCTGGTGCTGTCGACCAACAACGACCACGCCTACCGCGCCGCGCTGGACTGGCACGACGCCGGGCTGCAGGTGGTCGCCATCGCCGACGCCCGCCACAACCCGCGTGGCTCGCTGGTCGAAGAGGCACGCGCCAAAGGTATCCGCATCCTCACCTCCAGCGCGGTGATCGAGGCCAAGGGCAGCAAGCACGTCACCGGCGCCCGCGTGGCCGCCATCGATGTGCAGGCGCACAAGGTCACCAGCCCCGGCGAAACCCTGGACTGCGATCTGATCGCCACCTCCGGTGGTTACAGCCCGGTGGTCCACCTGGCCTCGCACCTGGGCGGTCGCCCGGTGTGGCGCGAAGACATCCTCGGCTTCGTGCCGGGCGACGCTCCGCAGAAGCGCGTGTGCGTCGGTGGCGTGAACGGTGTCTATGCCCTCGCTGATGTGATCGCCGACGGCTTCGAAGGTGGCGCGCGCGCCGCCACCGAGGCCGGCTTCAAGGCCAGCGCCGGTACCCTGCCGAAAACCCTGGCGCGCAAGGAAGAGGCCACCGTGGCGCTGTTCCAGGTGCCTCACGACAAGGGCACCGCCCGTGCGCCGAAGCAGTTCGTCGACCAGCAGAACGACGTCACCGCCGCCGCCATCGAGCTGGCCACCCGCGAGGGCTTCGAGTCGGTCGAGCACGTCAAGCGCTACACCGCGCTGGGCTTCGGCACCGACCAGGGCAAGCTGGGCAACATCAACGGCCTGGCCATCGCCGCCCGCTCGCTCGGGATAGGCATCCCGGAAATGGGCACCACCATGTTCCGCCCCAACTACACGCCGGTGACCTTCGGCGCGGTGGCGGGCCGGCACTGCGGCCACCTGTTCGAGCCGGTGCGCTTCACCGCCCTGCATGCCTGGCACATCAAGAACGGCGCCGAGTTCGAGGACGTCGGCCAGTGGAAGCGGCCGTGGTACTTCCCGAAAGCCGGTGAAGACATTCATGCCGCCGTGGCCCGCGAGTGCAAGGCCGTGCGCGACAGCGTCGGCCTGCTGGACGCCTCGACCCTGGGCAAGATCGATATCCAGGGCCCGGACGCGCGCGAATTCCTCAACCGCATTTACACCAACGCCTGGACCAAGCTCGACGTGGGCAAGGCCCGCTATGGCCTGATGTGCAAGGAAGACGGCATGGTCTTCGACGACGGCGTCACCGCCTGCGTCGGCGACAACCATTTCATCATGACCACCACCACCGGCGGCGCCGCCCGTGTGCTGCAGTGGCTGGAGCTGTACCACCAGACCGAATGGCCAGAGATGAAGGTGTACTTCACCTCGGTCACCGACCACTGGGCGACCATGACCCTGTCCGGCCCCAACAGCCGCAAGCTGCTGGCCGGGGTCAGCGACATCGACCTGGACAAGGAAGGCTTCCCGTTCATGAGCTGGAAGGAAGGCCTGGTCGGCGGTGTGCCGGCGCGGGTGTTCCGCATCTCGTTCACCGGCGAGCTGTCGTACGAGATCAACGTGCAGGCCAACTACGCCATGGGCGTGCTGGAGCAGATCGTCGAGGCGGGCAAGAAGTACAACCTCACTCCCTATGGCACCGAGACCATGCACGTGTTGCGCGCCGAGAAGGGCTTCATCATCGTCGGCCAGGACACCGACGGCTCGATGACCCCGGACGACCTCAACATGAGCTGGTGCGTGGGCCGCAACAAGCCGTTCTCGTGGATTGGCCTGCGTGGCATGAACCGCGAGGACACCGTGCGCGAGAACCGCAAGCAGCTGGTCGGCCTCAAGCCGGTCGACCCGAATGTTTGGCTGCCCGAGGGCGCCCAGCTGGTGTTCGATCCCAAGCAGCCGATCCCGATGGACATGGTCGGTCACGTCACTTCCAGCTACGCGGCCAACTCCCTGGGCTATTCGTTCGCCATGGGCGTGGTCAAGGGTGGCCTCAAGCGCCTGGGCGAGCGGGTGTATTCGCCGCAGGCCGACGGCAGCGTGATCGAGGCCGAAATCGTGTCTTCGGTGTTCTTCGATCCGAAGGGTGAGCGGCAGAACGTTTGATTCCAGGCGCCTGTGGGGGCAGGCCAGGCCTTATCGCCGGCAAGCCGGCTCCCACAGGATCGGAGCAGATTTCGGAGTTCACGCGGTCCCTGTGGGAGCTGGCTTGCCAGCGATAGGGGCGATGGATTCAGTCGAAAAGCTGCGTCTCTTCGACGAACAGGCATTCAAGGCAGGTAATAAATGAGCGCTATCAACGTCTTCCAGCAAAACCCAGGCACCGACGCCAAGGCCCAGTCGCCGCTGCACCACGCCGACCTGGCCAGCCTGGTCGGCAAGGGCCGCAAGAACGCAGGCGTGACCCTGCGCGAGAAGAAACTCCTCGGCCACCTGACGCTGCGTGGCGACGGCCACGACCCGGCCTTCGCCGGCGGCGTGCACAAGGCCCTCGGCCTGGAGCTGCCGGTGGCCCTGACCGTGGTCGCCAATGGCGAGATGTCGCTGCAGTGGATGGGCCCGGACGAGTACCTGCTGATCGTCCCCGGCGGCCAGGAGTTCGCCGTCGAGCAGAAGCTGCGCGACGCCCTCGACGGCCAGCATATCCAGGTGGTCAACGTCAGCGGCGGGCAGACCCTGCTCGAGCTGCGCGGCGCCAACGTGCGCGAGGTGCTGATGAAGTCCACCAGCTATGATGTGCATCCGAACAACTTCCCGGTCGGCAAGGCCGTCGGCACCGTGTTCGCCAAGTCGCAACTGGTGATCCGCCGCACCGCCGAGGACACCTGGGAGCTGGTGATCCGCCGCAGCTTCTCCGACTACTGGTGGCTGTGGCTGCAGGACGCGTCGGCCGAATACGGCCTGGCCATCGAGGCATAAGGAGCATTACCCATGAGTCGGGCACCGGACACCTGGATTCTCACTGCCGACTGCCCGAGCATGCTCGGCACGGTCGATGTGGTGACGCGTCACCTCTACGAGCAGCGCTGCTACGTCACCGAGCACCATTCCTTCGATGACCGGTTGTCGGGACGGTTCTTCATCCGTGTGGAGTTTCGTGTACCGGAAGGCTTCGATGAAGAGGGTTTTCGCGCAGACCTTGCCGAGCGCAGCGAAGCCTTCGGCATGGCCTTCGAGCTGACCGCGCCGAACCACCGCCCCAAGGTGGTGATCATGGTGTCCAAGGCCGACCACTGCCTGAACGACCTGCTGTACCGCCAGCGCATCGGCCAGCTGGCCATGGATGTGGTCGCGGTGGTGTCCAACCACCCCGACCTCGAACCGCTGGCGCACTGGCACAAGATCCCCTACTACCACTTCGCCCTCGACCCGAACGACAAGCCGGCGCAGGAGCGCAAGGTCTTGCAGGTGATCGAGCAGACCGGCGCGGAACTGGTGATCCTCGCCCGCTACATGCAGGTGCTGTCGCCCGAGTTGTGCCGGCGGCTGGATGGCTGGGCGATCAATATCCACCACTCGTTGCTGCCGGGGTTCAAGGGCGCCAAGCCATATCACCAGGCCTACAACAAGGGCGTGAAGATGGTCGGCGCCACCGCGCACTACATCAACAACGACCTGGACGAAGGGCCGATCATCGCCCAGGGCGTCGAGGTGGTGGACCATGCGCACTATCCCGAGGACCTGATCGCCAAGGGGCGCGATATCGAGTGCCTGACCCTGGCGCGGGCTGTCGGTTATCACATCGAGCGGCGGGTGTTCCTCAACGCCAATCGGACTGTGGTGCTTTGACATTGGGGCTGCTTTGCAGCCCTTTCGCGACACAAGGCCGCTCCTACAGGTACAGCGCAAGTCCCAAGGGCTGCGCTGGCCTTGTGGGAGCGGCCTTGTGTCGCGAAAGGGCCGCACAGCGGCCCCGGCTTTTGGCCTGCCGTGAACAGGCATCTGCCTGTCGCATCCAGTCACCGCCCCGCCCCCCATCCAGCCCACAATTCCCCTCATTCCAGTAACACAGGCCGCCCACGGACGGCGGCGCTTTCCACCACCGCTGCATAAATACAAATCAAGCGAGGTAAGAGCATGTCTGGTAACCGTGGAGTGGTGTATCTCGGCGCGGGCAAGGTCGAGGTGCAGAAGATCGACTATCCCAAGATGCAGGATCCGCGCGGCAACAAGATCGAGCACGGGGTCATCCTCAAGGTGGTTTCCACCAACATCTGCGGCTCCGACCAGCACATGGTCCGTGGCCGTACCACTGCCCAGGTCGGCCTGGTTCTGGGCCATGAAATCACCGGTGAAATCATTGAAATGGGGCGGGATGTCGAACGCCTGAAAATCGGCGACCTGGTGTCGGTACCCTTCAACGTCGCCTGCGGCCGTTGCCGCTCGTGCAAAGAGATGCACACCGGCGTCTGCCTCACCGTCAACCCGGCCCGCGCCGGGGGTGCCTATGGCTATGTCGACATGGGCGACTGGACCGGCGGCCAGGCCGAGTACGTGCTGGTGCCGTACGCCGACTTCAACCTGCTGAAACTGCCCGACCGCGACAAGGCCATGGAAAAGATCCGCGACCTGACCTGCCTGTCAGACATCCTGCCGACCGGCTACCATGGCGCGGTGACCGCCGGGGTGGGCCCGGGCAGCACCGTGTACGTCGCCGGCGCAGGCCCGGTCGGCCTGGCCGCTGCCGCTTCCGCTCGCTTGCTGGGCGCCGCCTGCGTGATCGTCGGCGACCTCAACCCGGCCCGCCTGGCCCACGCCAAGGCCCAGGGCTTCGAGGTGGTCGATCTGTCCAAGGACACGCCTTTGCATGAGCAGATCGTCGACATCCTTGGCGAGCCGGAAGTGGACTGCGCCGTCGACGCGGTGGGCTTCGAGGCCCGCGGCCATGGCCATGAAGGCGCCAAGCACGAGGCCCCGGCCACTGTGCTCAACTCGCTGATGCAGGTGACCCGCGTGGCCGGCAAGATCGGTATCCCGGGCCTGTACGTGACCGAAGACCCGGGTGCGGTGGATGCCGCCGCCAAGATCGGCGCACTGAGCATTCGCTTCGGCCTGGGCTGGGCCAAATCGCACAGTTTCCACACCGGCCAGACCCCGACCATGAAGTACAACCGCCAGCTGATGCAGGCGATCATGTGGGATCGCATCAACATCGCCGAAGTGGTGGGCGTGCAGGTGATCAGCCTGGACCAGGCACCGGAAGGCTATGGCGAGTTCGACGCGGGCGTGCCGAAGAAATTCGTGATCGACCCGCACAAGACCTTCAGCGCGGCGTGATAGCCGAGCCCTATCGCGGGCTTGCCCGCGATAGGGCACTTGTGGCGAACGGCGATGGCCGGTCTGGAACAAAGTGCCATGCCCCCAGTCCAACCCTCGTTTCCCGGCCATTCCGGCCGACGAGGTCCGTCCCGATGAAAGCACTTACCCTGGCAACCCTGATGACCCTGGCCGCAAGCCCGGTGTTCGCCTTCAACCTGAACGACGTCGCCAATGCGGTCTCTGCCACGCAGAATCCGAGCGGTCAGGTGCAGGCGCCTGCGGCGCAGGCCAACCTGCTCAACACCTTGGGCAGCGAACTGAAGATCACCCCGGAACAGGCCGTAGGCGGGGCGGGTGCGATGCTGGGGCTGGCGCGCAACAACCTCAGTGGCGACGAGTACGGGCAATTGACCAAGGCCGTGCCGGGCCTGGACCTGCTGTCAGGCAACAATGCACTGGGTGGATTGGGCGGCCTGGGGCAGTTGCTGGGCAAAGACAAGAACAGTTCGGCCCTGAGCAATGCCCTGGGCGGTGAGGTGGAGAACCGCAACGACCTGGACAACGCCTTCAAGGCGCTGGGCATGGATACCGGCATGATCGGCCAGTTCGCGCCGCTGATCCTGCAGTACCTGGGGCAGCAGGGGATCGCCGGTTCGCTGTTGCAGAACCTGGGGAGCTTGTGGGCGACGCCGGCACCGTTGGCCCAACCTTCGGTTTAAAGACCTGGCGCGGACCTTGTGGGAGCGGGTTCACCCGCTCCCACAGGCCTTGTGTCTGTTCAAGCGGCCTCGGAGAAATCCACCAGCCGCACCGGCTTGCGAAAGCCCGCCGTCAGCACCGCCAGGTACGCCAGCCCCAGGGCGAACCAGCACAGGCCGATCACCAGCGTCAGCGCCGACAGGCTGGTCCACAGCCACAGTGTCAGGCTCAACCCCACCAGCGGCACCACGCCGTAACGCAGCAGGTCCATTGGCCGGCGCTGGCTGGCATCATCCATCAGGTGCGTCTTCACCACCGCCAGGTTCACCGCCGAGAACGCCACCAGCGCGCCGAAGCTGATCAGCGAGGCCAGGGTGGCCAGGTCGATCACCAGCGCCAGCAGCGAGAACGCCGACACCAGCAGGATGGCGAACACCGGCGTGCCGAAGCGCGGCGACAGGTAGCCGAAGCTGCGCTGCGGCAGCACGCGGTCGCGGCCCATGGTGAACAGGATGCGCGACACCGCTGCCTGGGAGGCCAGCGCCGAGCCCAGGCTGCCGGCGACGAAGGCGGCGGTGAAGAAGTTGGCGAGGAACTGCCCGCCGGCCTTGAGCATTACCTCGTTGGCCGCGGCGTCGGTGTTGGCGAAGGTGCTGCCCGGCAGCACCAGCTGGCTGACATAGGCCAGCACGGTGAACAGCAGGCCAGCGCCGAGGGTGGTGAGGATGATCGCCCGTGGCACGTCGCGCCGGGCGTCCTTGCACTCTTCGGCCAGGGTGGAGACGGCGTCGAAGCCGAGGAACGACAGGCACAGCACCGCCGCCCCCGCCATCAGCGCAGCGAAGCCCGGCGCGCTGCCGTCACCGCGCAGCGGCGCCAGCAGGTCCAGCGGTTGCCCGGCCAGGCCTTGCCATGACAGGGCGACGAACACCCCGATGAAGACGATCTGCGCGCCGACGATCAGGTTGCTGGTCCTGGCCACCGAGTGGATACCGACCACGTTGAGCACGGTCACCAGGACGATGGCGGCGAGCACGATGGTCCAGGCCGGGATGGCCGGGAAGGCAATGTTGAGGAACAGCCCGATCAGCAGGTAGTTGATCATCGGGATGAACAGGTAATCGAGCAGCAGCGACCAGCCGGCGAGAAAGCCCACGTTCGGCCCGAAGGCCATGTTGGTGTAGGAGTACGCCGAGCCGGCGACCGGGAAGCGCTTGACCATGAAACTGTACGACGTGGCGGTGAACAGCATGGCCAGCAGGGTGACCAGGTAGGCGCCGGCGGTACGGCCACCGGTTATTTCGGTGACGATGCCGTAGGTGGTGAAGATGGTCAGCGGGACCATGTACACCAAGCCGAAGAACACCAGGGCGGGCAGGCCCAGGACACGGCGCAGTTGCGCGGGGGCGGAGCAAGGTGGGTTGGCCATCGATCGATCCTGGCTTTTTTTGTAGTTGTGGTTGATCGATTTTTATCCACTCACGTGGAGGATGACAAACAAAGAGTTGCTAATGTCGATTATTAACCTGGATTTTAATCGGGAACTTTCACTTGGATTGCCGCCCTCTTCGCGGGCAAGCCCGCGAAGAGGGCGGAACAGGATCAACGCATCTCGGCGCGCAATTGCTCGATCCGTTGGTCCTTGTCCAGCCACAACTGGTTGACCCAGGCCTGCACCGTCTGGCGGAACGCCGGATCGTTCTCGTAATCGCCCTCGCACAGCGCCGGCTCCAGCTCACGCACGCGAATGTCGATGATCACCCGGCTGATGCTGCCGTTGAGCAGGTCCCAGAACCCCGGCGCCTGGTTGCCGGGATAGACGATGGTCACGTCCAGCAGTGCGTCCAGCTGCTCGCCCAGCGCCGCCAGCACGAACGCCACGCCGCCGGCCTTGGGCTTGAGCAGGTGGCGATAGGGCGACTGCTGCTGCGCGCGCTTGGCCTCGGTGAAGCGGGTGCCTTCCAGGTAGTTGACCACGGTCACCGGCTGGCGCTTGAACAGCTCGCAGGCGGCCTTGGTGATTTCCAGGTCCTTGCCCTTGAGTTCCGGGTGCTTGTCGAGAAACGCCTTGCTGTAGCGCTTCATGAACGGGTAATCCAGCGCCCACCAGGCCAGGCCCAGCAGCGGCACCCAGATCAGCTCTTTCTTGAGGAAGAATTTGAAGAACGGCACCCGGCGGTTGAGGCTTTCGATCAGCGCCGGGATATCGACCCAGGTCTGGTGGTTGCTGATGCACAGGTAGGAGGTGTCCTGGCGTAGCTTGTCGACCCCGCGGATGTCCCATTGGGTGGGGATGCACAGGGCGAAGATGGCCTTGTCGATTTCCGACCAGGTCTCGGCGATCCACATCACCGCCCAGGACGCATAGTCACGGCCACGCCCCGGCAGCACCAGCTTGAGCAGGGCGAAGACCAGCAGCGGGCAGATCAGCACCAGGGTGTTGAGCAGCAGCAGGGTGAGGGTGAGGATGCCGGTCAGCAGGCGACGCATAAGGAGACTCGTGTTGTCAGAAGGAAACGGTTGGCAATGATAAGCAGGGCGGTGGCCTACGCCAAACGTCGTACGTCCATTAACTGGGACAAATGTTTCACATTATGTTGTTTAAGCTGTGGCGACGAACCTATCCTGCCTGCGCAGTCTAAGCACTGACCCCCCTCAAGGAAGCCTGCCCTGTGAAATCCCTGCTTGCCCTGCTGTCTCTTCTGGCGCTGCCGGTCATGGCCGCGGAGCCTACGATCTATGGCCGCTACGAGAACATCGCCCTGCCGGAGATCGGTGAAACCCTGAAAGCCAAGATGGATACCGGTGCCTATACCGCGTCGCTTTCGGCCAAGGATATCGAGTTGTTCACCCGCGACGGGGATGAATGGGTGCGCTTCCGCCTGGCCACCAAGGGGGCTAATGGCAAGGTCTACGAACACAAGCTGGCGCGCATCAGCAAGATCAAGAACCGCGCCGACGAGGAGGACGAAGGCGACGCGCCCGAGCTGTCCCGGCGCCCGGTGGTGGACCTGGAGCTGTGCCTGGGCGATGTGAAGCGCACCGTGGAGGTCAACCTGGTGGACCGCAGCAGCTTCAACTACCCGCTGCTGGTAGGCGCCAAGGCCCTGCGCGAGTTCAAGGCCGCGGTGAACCCGGCGAAGAAGTTCACCGCGGGCAAGCCGGACTGCTGATCTCATGCTGCTGCACCGGCCCCTTCGCGGGTAAACGCGCGAAGGGGCCGGTGCAGGCGCTTGCCACATTCCTTCAATGCCCTAAGAATCCAGCTTTGCCCCCAGCAAGGCCGGACGCCATGCCCCATATCCTCATCGTCGAAGACGAAGCCGCCATCGCCGATACCTTGGTCTACGCCCTGCAGGCCGATGGCCACAGCACCGACTGGGTGACCCTCGGCAGCGCCGCGGTGGAGCAGCAGCGTCTGCGCCCGGCGGACCTGGTGATCCTCGACATCGGCCTGCCCGATATCAGCGGTTTCGAAACCTGCCGCCAGCTGCGCCGCTTCAGCGAGGTGCCGGTGATGTTCCTCAGCGCCCGCGACGCCGAGATCGACCGGGTGCTGGGTCTGGAGATCGGCGCCGATGATTACGTGGTCAAGCCGTTCAGCCCGCGCGAGGTAGCGGCACGGGTACGGGCGATTCTCAAGCGCATGGCGCCACGGACCGAACCTGGCGAGCCGGCTGCCGCGTTTCAGCTCGATACCCTGGCCATGCGCATCGTCTATCGCGGCCAGCCGCTGGCGCTGACCCGCCACGAATTCCGGCTGTTGCAGTGCCTGCTCGAACAGCCGCGCCGGGTATTCAGCCGCGAGCAGCTGCTCGACGGCCTTGGCGTGGCCTCGGACGTGGGTTACGAGCGCACCATCGACAGCCATATCAAGAGCCTGCGGGCCAAGCTGCGCCAGGTCACCGCGGACGCCGAGCCGATCCAGACTCACCGCGGCCTGGGCTACAGCTACAGCCCGGATCACGCCTGATGCGCCTGGGTATTCGCATCTTCCTGGTGTACTTCCTGTTCGTCGGGCTGGCGGGTTACTTCCTGCTCAATACCGTGCGCGAGCAGATTCGCCCGGTGGTGCGCCAGGCCTCGGAGGAGACGCTGGTGGACACCGCCAACCTGCTGGCGGAGATCCTTCATGACGACCTCAAGCGCGGCACGCTGAACCAGAGCCGACTGTCGCAGGTGCTGCAGTCCTACGGCGAACGTCAGCCGAGCGCGCAGATCTGGGGCCTGGCCAAGACCCAGGTCAACCACCGCATCTACGTGACCGACGCCAAGGGCATCGTGCTGCTCGACTCCACCGGCCAGGACCTGGGCAAGGACTACTCGCGCTGGAACGATGTCTACCTCACCCTGCGTGGCCAGTACGGCGCCCGTTCCACCCGCAGCGACCCGGATGACGAAAGCACCTCGGTCATGCATGTGGCGGCGCCGATTCTCGACGATGGCAAGATCATCGGCGTGGTCACCGTGGCCAAGCCCAACAGCTCGCTGCAACCCTACATCGACCGCTCCGAGCGGCACCTGTTGACGCTTGGACTGGGGCTGATCGTGCTCGGCCTGATGGTCGGCGCGGCGCTGTCGTGGTGGCTGACCCGGTCGCTGCGTCGCCTCACCTACTACGCCCAGGCCGTCAGCGAGGGCGAGCGCGCCGCCTTGCCGCATTACAGGGGCGGTGAATTGCTGCAACTGGCCACGGCGGTGGAACGCATGCGCACGCAACTGGAGGGCAAGGCCTACGTCGAACGCTACGTGCATACGCTCACCCATGAGCTGAAGAGCCCGCTGGCGGCGATCCGGGGCGCGTCCGAGCTGCTCCAGGGCGATATGCCGGACGAGCAGCGGGTGCGTTTCGCCGGCAACATCGAACGCGAGAGCGAGCGTTTGCAGCAGATGATCGAGCGCCTGCTCAACCTGGCCCGGGTCGAGCAGATGCAGGCACTGGAAGACGAGCAGCAGGTGGCCCTGGTGCCGCTGGTCGATGAGCTTGTGTTGAACCATGCGGCGCGGATTGCGCGCGCGGGGTTGCAGGTTGGCCAGCGAGTGCCGGGCGGTACACGGCTATTGTGCGACCCGTTCCTGATGCGCCAGGCACTCGCCAACCTGCTGGACAATGCCCTGGATTTCACGCCGTCAGGGGGGGCGTTGCTGTTCGAGCTGGAGCGTGAAGGGGAGCGGGTGGCGTTGAGCCTGTTCAACGAAGGGCAGGCGATCCCCGGCTATGCCATAGCCCGGGTCGCCGAGCGCTTCTATTCGTTGCCAAGGCCGGGTTCCGGGCGCAAGAGCACGGGCCTGGGGCTGAACTTCGTCGCCGAAGTCATGCAACTGCACGGCGGGACGCTGGCGGTCGACAACGTCGACGGTGGCGTGCGGGTCAGGCTGTGGCTGCCGGCGCGGCGGTTCGGCTGAGCAATCAGGCGGCTTTGGCGGGCAGCCGGCTCAAATGCAGGGCCACCAGCAATGCCACCGTCAGCAGGCTGGCGATGAACAGGCCGATGCCGTTCCACCCGGCCTGGTGCCAGAACACCCCGCCCGCCGTGCCGGCGACGCTCGAGCCTGCGTAGTAGCAGAACAGGTACAGCGACGATGCCTGGCCCTTGGCCTTGAGCGCGCGGCGGCCGATCCAGCTGCTGGCCACCGAATGCGCGCCGAAGAAGCCGAAGGTGAACACCAGCATGCCGACGATGATCAGTGCCAGCGGGCTGGCCAGGGTCAGCAGCAAGCCGGCCGCCATTACCACGATACTGGCCCAGAACACCTTGCGCCGGCCCAGCTTGTCGGCCAGGGCGCCGACCTGCGCCGAGCTGTAGATGCCCGAGAGATACACCACCGACAGCAACCCGACCAATGCCTGGTTCATATGGTAAGGCTCGGCCAGCAGGCGGTAGCCGATGTAGTTGAACAGGGTGACGAAGGCGCCCATCAGCAGGAAGGCTTCGAGGAACAGCCAGGGCAGGCCGGCGTCCCTGAAGTGCATGACGAAACCGTCGAGCAGGCTGCGCGGGTGCAGGGCCTGGGGCCGGAAGTTGCGTGACTCGGGCAGTACCTTCCAGAACACCAGGGCCGCCACCAGGGCCAGGCCGCCGATGGTCAGCATCGCCGTGTGCCAGCTGACGAAGTCGATCAGCACGCCGGTGATCAGGCGCCCGCTCATGCCGCCGATGGCATTGCCGCCGATGTACAGGCCCATAGCCAGGCCGATGTGCTGCGGGTGGATCTCCTCGCTGAGGTAGGTCATCGCCACCGCCGCCAGGCCGCTCAAGGACAGGCCCACCAGGGCGCGGGTGGCCAGCACCAGTTCCCAGCTCGGCATCACTGCGCTGGCCAAGGTCGACAGGGCGGCGCAGAGCAGGGCGAAGACCATCACCGGCTTGCGCCCGACGCGGTCGGAGATCGGCCCGGTGACCAGCAGGCCGAAGGCGAGCATGGCGGTCGAGACCGACAGCACCAGGCTGCTCTGCGCGGCGTTGATGGCGAATTCCTGGGACAGCAGCGGCATCATCGGCTGCACGCAGTACAACAGGGCGAAGGTGGCGAAGCCGCCGCTGAACAGGGCCAGCACGGTCTTGATGAAGGCGGGGCTGCCTTTCTCGATCCAGAGGTCGTTGAGGATGGGCTCGGGGTCTGCGGGCAGGGGGGCTACGGCGGATCTCACGGAAGGGTACCTCGGGCGCGGGGCCGGTGCTGCGATGAGAAAAAGCATATAGCTGGCTAATGATTAGATCCAATATATTGTTCGACCTATTTGAGATGTTTGACGACCTGTTCTGGAGCCGATCATGGAGCTACGTCACCTGCGCTATTTCATCGCCGTGGCCGAGGAACTGCATTTCGGTCGCGCCGCCCAGCAGTTGGGCATCTCCCAGCCGCCCTTGAGCCAACAGATCCAGGCCCTGGAGCAGGAACTGGGCGCGCGGCTGTTCGACCGTACCAATCGTCGCGTCGAGCTCAGCGAAGCCGGGCGGCTGTTCCTCGACGAGGCGCGTCTGGTGCTGGCGCAGGTGGACAAGGCCGCCGATGTGGCGCGTCGCGCCCAGCTGGGGGAGCTGGGCGAGATGAAGATCGGCTTCACCTCGTCGGCGCCGTTCACCTCGAAGATCCCCAAGGCGCTGCACGCGTTTCGCCAACGCTTCCCGGCGGTGCATCTGAACCTGCGGGAAATGAGCAGCCGCGAGGTGGCCGAGGCGGTGCTCGACGAGTCCATCGAAGTGGGGCTGATGCGGCCCATGCCGTTGCCGGAAGGGCTGCTGGTCACCGAGTTGCTGCGCGAACCGCTGGTGGCGGTGATCAACGCCTCGCATCCATTGGCGCAAGGCAGCGAACAAGGCCTGTACATGCAGGCGTTGGCCGACGAGCCGTTCGTGTTCTTCCCGCGTAGCTACGGCAGCGGCCTGCATGCGCAGTTGCTGAGCCTGGCGCGCGCGGCCGGGTTCAGCCCGCATTTCGCCCAGGAGGCGGGCGAGGCGATGACCATCATCGGCCTGGTGTCGGCGGGGCTTGGGGTCTCGGTGCTGCCGGCGTCATTCCAGCGCATGCGCATCGATGGCGTGGTGTACCGCACGTTGCTGGATGCAGAGGCGATGACGGCGGTGTGGCTGGTGCAGCGTGAGCGAGGTGGTTCGGCGATGGCCAGGGCATTCGCCGAATTGCTGACGGGGCAGGTGGGTGGCCAGTAGGCGCGCGGCCAGTGCGGGGGAACCCGCTCCCGCAGGTCAGCGCTGAACTCAAGGACTGTGCAGAGCCTGTGGGAGCGGGTTCACCCGCGAAGAGGATGGATCACTTGAGCGCGGTGCCCTGCTGCGTCAGGTTCTGCGAATAGGCGTTGTTCAGTTGCTGCACGATGGCGCGATCCAGGTTGTACACCCAGCGGTTGTAGTTGCGGTGGATCTTGCCGTCCTTGTAGCCCAGCTCGCGGCTGTCGCGATAGGCGATGCGGAATTGGCTCGGGCTGTAGTGGATATCCACGGCGGCGTAGAAGGTGTTGCGCACGGTGATGTCGGCCTGGATCAGGCTGGGGCCGACATTGCGCGCGGTCCAGCCGCGCTCGGCGATGGCCTTGAGGATCGCCTGCTGTACCTGCGGCTGGCTGTAGTTGTGGCTGGCGGTCAGCTGCTCGGCCGGGTTCAGCACCGGCTTCGAGGTGCAGCCGGCCAGGCCGGTCAGTGCCAGGCCCAGGGCCGCGGCGCGAATCAATGGGGACATTCCTTGCTCTCCAGTCAGGGGTGGGGGTGTCAGGGCCAGCGGCGGAAGATCAACGAGGTGTTGACGCCGCCGAAGGCAAAGTTGTTGTTCATCACATGCTCGTGGCTCATGCCGCGGAATTCGCCGCGCAGGTAGTCCAGCTCGCCACAGCGTGGGTCGATGTCGTCGAGGTTGAGGGTGTGCGCGTAGCGGTCGCTGTTCATCATCTCGATGCTGAACCACGATTCCAGCGCGCCGCAGGCGCCCAGGGTGTGGCCGAGGAAGCTCTTCTGCGAGCTGATCGCCATGCGTGGGCCGAACAGGCTGCTGGTGGCCAGGGTCTCGGCGATGTCGCCCTGCTCGGTGGCGGTGCCGTGGCCGTTGACGTAGCCGATCGCCTCGGGCGGCAGGGCGGCATCCTCCAGCGCCAGCTCCATGGCCCGGCGCATGGTGGTCTGCTCGGGGCGGGTGGTGTGCTGGCCGTCGGCGTTGCTGCCGAAACCGACGATCTCGGCGTGGATCCGGGCGCCACGGGCCAGGGCATGCTCCAGCTCCTCGAGCACCAGCATGCCGCCGCCCTCGCCGATCACCAGCCCGTCCCGGCCGCTGTCGTAGGGCCTTGGGCTCAGGTGCGGGGTGTCGTTCTTCAGGCTGGTGGCGTACAGCGCGTCGAACACCATCGCTTCGGTGGGGCACAGCTCTTCGGCGCCACCGGCGAGCATCAGCGGCAGGCGGCCGTACTTGATCGCCTCGTAGGCGTAGCCGATGCCCTGGCTGCCGCTGGTGCAGGCGCTGGAGGTGGGGATCAGGCGCCCGGTGAGGCCGAAGAAGATGCTGATGTTGGCGGCGGTGGTGTGCGGCATCATGCGCACGTAGGAGTTGGCGTTGAGACCGTCGGCCACCGAGTTGAGCAGCATGTTGCCGAACGCCTTGATCTCGTCGGTGCTGCCGGTGGAGGAGCCGCAGGCCACGCCCATGCGCCCGTCGCGAATGCTCGGGTCGTCGAGCAGCCCGGCGTCGGCCAGGGCCCGCTCGGCGGCGGCCACTGCCAGGCGCGAAACGCGGCCCATGCTGCGCAGCTGCTTGCGGGTCCAGTGGCCGGGCACCTGGAAGTCATCGATCGGCCCGGCCAGGCGTGTGTTCAGTTCCTCGAAACGGTCCCACTCGTGCATGCGGCGGATGCCGCTGCGCTGGCCGGCGAAATGCCCGGCGATGGTGGCCCAGTCGTTGCCCAGGGCGGTGAGGCCGGCCATGCCGGTGACCACGACGCGGCGCATCAGCACAGCCCTCCGTTGACCGCCAGCACCTGGCGGGTGATATAGGCCGCCTCGGGCGACATCAGGAAGTTCACCGCGCCCGCCACCTCTTCCGGCGTGCCCATGCGCCCGGCCGGGATCATCTTCAGCAGTTCGTCGACCGGCACATGCTCGTCGAGCATGGCGGTGTCGATCAGCCCGGGCGCCACGCAGTTGACCGTGATGCGGCGTTTGCCCAGCTCGATCGCCAGGGCCTTGGCGGCGCCGATCAGGCCTGCCTTCGAAGCGCTGTAGTTGACCTGGCCACGGTTGCCGATCAGCCCCGACACCGAGGTGATGCAGACGATCCGCCCTGGCGCGCGGCGGCGGATCATCGGCATGGTCAGTGGCTGCAGCACGTTGTAGAAGCCGTCGAGGTTGGTGCGCAGGACCTGGTCCCAGTCCTCGTCGGTGAGCGCCGGGAAGGCGCCATCGCGGGTCAGGCCGGCGTTGCACACCACGCCGTAGTAGGCGCCATGGGCTTCGACATCGGCCTCGAGGATGGCCCGGCAGGTGGCGCGGTCGGCCACGTCGAACTGCAGCACCCGCGCCTGCCGGCCCAGCGCGCTGACTTCGGCGGCCACGGCTTCGGCCTCGGCGCGGCCGCTGCGGCAATGCAGCACCAGGTCGTAACCGGAGCGGGCCAGGCGCAGGGCAATGGCCCGGCCGATGCCCCGGCTCGAGCCGGTGACCAGGATGGTGTCAGTCATGGGAGGACTCCTCTGGGCCCGCTTCGGCCAGGTAGCTGGCCACTTGTGGCGGGCGGTAGACATTCAGGCGGGCGCTGGCGTGGATGCCGGGGCCGCGCAGGTGGCATTCGAACACGCCCATGCCGTTCTCGTCTTCGAGCGAGCGCAGGGCGTGGATGTGCAGTTCGGCGCCGACCGGAAAATGCTCGACATCGCATTCGTACTTGCGGGTGCCCAGCAGAAATCCCAGCTCCACGGGCTGGCCGCTGCGGCGGGCGCGGCAGCCGGCGTAGGCGGCCACGCTCTGGGCCATCAGCTCGACGCCCAGCCAGGCCGGCAGGCTGCCGTCGGCGCGATTGAACAGGCCGCCAGGACGCACCGTGGCGCGGGTGTGGATCTGCTCCTCCTCGCAGCTGTCGATCCGGTCGATCAGGATCATGTCGCCGGCGTGGGGCAGCAGTTCGGCCAAAGGCCAGGAAATCATGGGGTGTCTCCGAGAATCAGGCTGACGTTGTTGCCGCCGAAGGCGAACGAGTTGCTCATCAATCGACGTGGTCGCCGGGCGTCCAGGCGCTGACTGCCGTCGACCAGTGCCAGGCCTGGCAGCAGCGGATCCCGCTGGCCGTCCCACACGTGCGGTGGCAGCAGGCCTTGCCGGTTGTGCTCGCTCAGGCTCAGCCAGCAGAAGGCCGCTTCCAGGGCACCGGCGGCGCCGAGGGTGTGGCCGGTCAGTGGCTTGCTCGACGAGCAAGGCAGGGCGCCGCCGAACAGGCTGTGCACGGCCAGGCTTTCCATGGCGTCGTTGTGCGCCGTGGCGGTGCCGTGCAGGTTCAGGTAGTCGATCTGCGCCGGCGCAAGGCCGGCATTGTCCAGTGCTTTGCCCATGCACTGCAAGGCGCCGGCACCGGTCGGGTCCGGCGCGGAGATATGGTGCGCGTCGGAGCTGGCGCCGGCACCGAGGAGGGCGATGCAAGGGCCTTCGCGGTTGCGCTCGCGGGTCATCAGGAACAGCGCCGCGGCTTCACCGATGTTGATACCGTCGCGATTGACCGAGAACGGGTTGCAGCGTTGCTCGCTCACCGCCTCCAGGGCGCTGAAGCCGTTGAGGGTCAGGCCGCACAGGCTGTCCACGCCGCCGCACAGCACGGCGTCGCACAGGCCTTGCTCCAGCAGGCGACGGGCGCTGAGCAGGGCCCGCCCGCTGGAGGTGCAGGCGGTGGAAATCACATAGGCCGGGCCGCTCAGTTGCAGCCAGTCGGCGAGGAAATTGGCCGGCGCGCTCAGTTCCTGCTGGTCATAGCGGTAGTGGTCGGGGAAGTGTCCGGCCTGCAGGTAGTGGGCGATGCCCTCGCTGGCTTCGGCGATCCCGGACGTGCTGGTGCCGAGAATCACCGCGATGCGTTGCGGGCCATGCTCGGCGATGGCCTGGCGAATGGCCGGCTCGATCTGCAGGGCGGCGCTGTACAGCAGCTGGTTGTTGCGACTGTGCCGGTCGGGCAAGGGCAATGCCGGCAGCTCGCCGCTCACCGCGCCGACCGGGGGGCGGCGTCCGGGGATCCAGCCATCCTGGTGCCGCATGCCGGAGCAGTCGCCGGCGAACAGGCGGGCAGCCACTTCGGCCTGGCTGCGACCAAGGGCGCAGACCAGGCCCAGGGCATTGAGGTAGGCGGTCATGGCGCGGTCTCGCTGGGCAGTGGGTCGACTACATAACGCAGGCCCTGGCCCAGGTTCAAGTCGAAGCGGTCGACGGCCCGATAGGTGACCTGCCAGCGGTCGTCGAGCCAGCGCCGATCGCCTTGCTGGCGGGCCTGCGGATACAGCAGCGGCAGTTGGCCGGCCGGGGTCAGGGCGAACAATGTGGCGGCGAACAGTTCCCGGGCCTCGGGGTTGGGTGGCAGCAGGCCGTCGGCCTGCCAGCGTTGGCCATCGAGCAGCTGACGGGCCTGGGGGATGCCCAGCGGGTCCAGCAGCGACCAGCGCAGGCGGCCCTCTTCACGCTGGATCACCAGCAGCCAGTCCTGGCGTTGCCCGGCCTGCTCGCGGGCCACATGCAACTGCTGTGGCAGCGTCAGCGCCGGCAGTTGCGTGGGCAGCGGCGCATGGGCGGCGCAGGCGCCGAGCAGCAGGCACAGGGCCATCGCCAATAGCGCTTTCATGCAGGCTCCAGGGGTTTGCGCGCCACCACGTTGACCAGCGTCTCCTCACGCTGGCCCACGGGTGGCGGCTTGCGCAGGCCGAGGCGTTCGAGCAGGCCGAAGTCCTTGGCCCGGCTCCACCACAGGTAGGGGTAAGACACGTTCTGCGGGCCGAACACGAAGCCTTGCTCGCGGAGCATCCGCAGGTAGCCTTCGGCGCTTTTCTGCACATGCATGGGGTGGCGGAAGAACCAGCGGATCACCCAGGTGTCGATGTAGGCCTCGGTGGACTCGGCGAACAGCAGGTAGCCGCCGGGCTTGAGCACGCGATGGAACTCGGCCAGGGCCTTCTCCTGCTCGACCAGGTGGTGGAAGGTCTGGTGGCAGAACAGAAGGTCGACGCTGGCGTCCGGGTAGGGCAGCTGGGCGCAGTCGCTGCCGCGCAGCTCCACCTCGATGCCCAGGCGCCCGGCTTCGGCGGCGCTGAGGTCGAGGCTGTGCGGGTCGGCATCGGTGCCGAGCAGGCGCGCCGGGGCGAACACCTGGTGCAGGTGCTTGAACGACTTGCCCTGGCCGCAGCCGGCATCGAGCAGCACTGGGGCCTGGGGCGGTTCGCCGTCGAACAGGCGGCGCAGGTCGTCGATGGCCACGCGCAGCACGTGGTGCTGCCAGGTGTGGCTGCTGAGGAAGCGGAAGCCGATGCGGGTTTCCTCGACGTAGGTCTCGCTGAGGTAGGGCTGCTGGCTCATGCCGGTTCCCTCGCGCACAGTTCGGCCAGGGTGCGCAGGCGTCGCCGGGGCTCGGCGACGAACGGGTTGCGGGTGTCCCAGGCGTAGCCGGCGAGGATCGAACTGATCATGGCGCGGATCTCCGGCGAGCTGCCGGGATGGTAGATCACGTCCTGGAAGCCGCCGTCGTACCAGCCCTCCACATACACCCGGAACGTGTCGACGCCGCGCTTGAGCGGGTCGGCGAACTCGGTCTGCCAGTCCACCGTCTCGCCCTGCAGCTGGCGGTGCAGCAGGCCGGCGGCCATGCTGGCCGAGCGCATGGCGATGGTCACGCCCGAGGAGAACACCGGGTCGAGGAACTCGGCGGCGTTGCCCAGCAGGGCGAAGCCTTTGCCATGCAGGCGCTTGACGTTGGCCGAGTAGCCGCCGATGGTGCGCGCCGGGGTGTCCCACACCGCGTTGACCAGGACCTTGGACAGGCTCGGGGTCTGCGCCACGAAGTGCTTCAGGCACTGGTCCAGGTCGGATGGCGCGTCGGCGAAGCGCTCGGCCGCGGCGACCACGCCCAGCGAAGTGCGGCCATCGCTGAAGGGGATGGTCCAGAACCAGATGTCGCGGTGCTCGGGGTGGGTGGTGATGAGAATCTTGTCGCGATCGAAGCCGGGGTGGTCGATGCGGTCCTCGACATGGGTGAACACCGCCTGGCGCACCGGGAAGTTCGACGGTGCCTCCAGGTCGAGCAGGCGCGGCAGCACCCGACCATAGCCACTGGCGTCGAGCACGAAGGTGGCCTGGACCTGGTACTCGCTGCCATCCGCGCGGCGCACGCGCACGTGGGGTTGCGCGCCACTCATGTCGGCGCTGACGATTTCCTGCTCGTAGCGGATCTCCACGCCCTGCGCCTCGGCCTGGTCGGCCAGCAACTGGTCGAAGCGTGCGCGCTGCACCTGGAAGGTGCTCGGCTTGCCCTGGGTGAAGGTCTGGCCGAAGTCGAAGTGCGTGTATTCATCGCCCCAGGCGAAGGCCGCGCCGTTCTTGTGCTGGAAACCCGCGGCCTGCAGGGCTTCGAGCATGCCGGCTTCTTCGACGAAGTCGAGGCAGTGCGACAGCAGGCTCTCGCCGATGGAGAAGCGCGGGAAACGCTGGCGTTCGATGATCAGCACGTCATGGCCGTGGCGCTTGAGCAGCGCGGCGGCGATGGCGCCGGACGGGCCGGCACCGATCACCAGGACCTGGCGTTGTTGCAGTTCAGTGTTCGGCATGAGGCCTCCTTGCCGGGGAAACAGAAGTAAGGGGTAGACGGTGCAGGCCCGCCAGCGCGGGCATCAGGGTGGCGACCAGGCTCATCAGCATCAGCGCGAAGTACAGCGCCGGGCTGATCAGTTGCTGGGACAGCAGCAGGTTGAGGAAGACGATCTCGCTGAGGCCGCGGATGTTCAGCAACAGGCTTTCGCGCCACATGCTGGCACCGGCGAACGAGGGCGTCGCCCAACTCAGGCCGAGCCAGTTGCCGAGCAGCTTGCTGAGGATCGGCAGTGCCAGCAGCGCCGCCAACTGCCAGCCGTCGAAGCCCTGCAACGCGTGGTGCACGTCAATCTGCACCACGCCGTAGGTAAGGATCAGCGGGACCGCGAAACCCTGTTGCAGGCGGCGGCTCCAGGCCGCGGACAGTGGCAGGCGCACCGGCACCTCGAGCCATGCCAGGCAACCCAGGTAGCCGATACCGAAGATCAGGGCGTTGAGTCGGTAGTGCTCGGCGCCGAACAGCAGCAACAGGAACAGCAGGCCATAGGCCTTGGGCGCGCGCAGGCCGAGGGCGTGCAGTGGCAGCGGCAGCAGCGCCGCCAGCAGCGGCAGGACCAGGCTGCCCGGCTGCAGGGTGCCCTGGCCAAGCCCCAGCAGCAGCCAGCACACCAGGTCGATCAGGATCGCGGCTTGCAGCAGGCGACGGCTGGCCGCGGGAGGGTAGTCGATGGCGCGCAGGTACAGGTACAGCACCGGGATCGCGGTGATGGCGAACACCAGGCCCAGGGCCAGCGCGGTCACCCCGCCCTGGTCGAGCAGCCACACTGCGCAACCGAGCCCGCAGGCGAACGGTACCAGGAAGCTGGGTACCGCGAGCTTCAGCGCCTCGCGGTCGGGGCGCAGCTCCACGACGTCGGTGAGGATATGCCCCAGCAGCAGGGCGAAGCTGCAGCCGTAGAGGGCCTTCAGCCAGGCCGGGGCCACCAGCGCGGCGCCATCGACCTGCCAGTGCGGCTCGACCCACAGGAGCATGACCACCGGCAGCACCAGGGTCGCCAGCAACAGCTGGCTGACGATCGGGATCAGCCCCAGGCGCTTGCCCAGGGTGCTGGCCAGCGCATACAGCGACAGGGCCAGGGCCCAGAACAACAGGACGGTCATGGTTGCGTGCGCGCTCCATCGCGGGGGGCGGCCCAGGGGGCCAGCAGGAAGCTGAAAGCCAGGCCCAGACTCACCGCCAGGCCGAAGTTGCTCACCGCCGGGGTGCTGGAAAGTGCCAGCAGGCCGAACGACAGCCAGGTGGTGAGGGCGGCGAGCAAGGTGCCGAGCAGGCTGACGGCGGCGCCGCCGATGCGTTCGTGCATGAGGATCGCGTAGTCGACGCTGATGGCGGTGACCAACAGCAGGCCGAACAGGCTGAACAGCGTCAGCGGTTGGCCGAGCCAGCCCAGGCTCGCCAGGCTGCACAATGCCGCCAGCAGCGGCAGGGCGACGATGCGCAGTGCGCCGGTCAGGCCGAACGGCAGCACCAGCAGCACCAGGATCAACGCGCAGGACAGCAGCTTGAGCTCGGCGGCGCTGAGCTGGGTGGCGGCGAACAGCTGGTTCAGCTCGCCGAGACGATCCACCAGCTGGACGCCCGCCAGATCGCCGACCTGCAGGCGCAGCAACGCCGCATCGGCCTGGCCTTGCAGGCTGACGATAGCCGCCACGCCGCTGCCGTCCTGGCCAAGCCACAGAGGCCGCCAGGCTTCCCCCAGCGGGCCGGCCAGCACCTGGTCGATGGTCTGCGTGGGCAGCGCGCCCAGTCGCGTCAGTTCGTCGTCCAGCGCGGCCCGTGGTACACCCAGGTCCACCAGCGCTTGCCAGTGGTCGGGCAGGCTGGCCAGCGCCAGGCGCGTCGCGGTCTGTTCCGCCGGGCTGGCGACCAGCTGTCCGAGGCTCATGTAGCCCTTGAGCTTGTCCAGGTCGACCAGCTCGCCGAGCTTGACCGACAAGGCCTGCAGGCGCTCGAGCAACTGCTGCTGGTCGGCGCCGCGCACCAGGAAGAACTGGCTGGTGGGCTGGTAACCGGTGATGCGCGCCACGGCCTGTGCCTCTTCGAGCAACTGGGGCGGGCTGCCGACCCACTGGCGGATGTCGTTGTGGGTATCGAGGCGCCACAGGCCCAGCGCGCAGAACGCCAGCACCAGCGCCAGCAGCGCACTACTGGGTACCTTGCGCAGCAGGCGCTCGCGCCAGCCGGTGAGCGTTTCGGCGACACCCAGCGGCCATTGCGCCGGGCGCAGCTCGACACCGCCGAGCAACGCCGGCAGCAGGCATACCGCGCTCAGGTAGGCGCCGACCAGGCCGGCGGCAGAGAAGGCGGCGATCTGGGTCAGGGCCGGGAACGGCGTGAAGGCCAGTGCCAGGTAGCCGATGCAGCTGGTGGCCAGGCTCAGGCTCATGCCCGGCAGGGTCAGGCGCACCGCGGGCCAGCTGCGCCAGGGACGCAGGCTCCAGCTTTTCGACAGATAGTGCAGGGGATAGTCCACGGCCACGCCGATCAGGCTGGAGCCCAGCACCAGGGTCATCACGTGCATCTGGCCGAACAGCGCCACGCACACCACCGAGCCGAACAGCATGCCTACCAGAACCGGGACGAAGGCCAGCAGCACGCGCCAGCGACGGAAAGCCAGCAGCAACAGCAGGAGGATGCCGAGGGTGGCGCCACCGCCGACCCAGGTGATCTCGCGGCTGGCCTGCCGCTGGCCGGCGGCGGCATGCAACAGGCCGCTGGCGGCCAGCAGCCGCGCATCCTGTCGGTCGGCCTGGGCGCGGGCGTCGGCCAGCAGCCCGGCCACTTGCAGCGGCAGGTGCATATCGAAGGCATTGCCCAGGGTGCGGGCGCGCACCAGTACCCAATGGCGACCGTCAGCCTCGGCGACCAGGGCCCCGCTGGCGGTGTCCAGGGTGACGTTGGCAGGCTTTGGCTGGCTGTTCTGGATACGCCCGGTCAGGCCCAGCCAGTCGTCCTGGCTGGGCACCAGGCTGAGGCCGGCGAAGGGGTCGAACAGGCTTTGCACACGTTGCTCGACGAAGGCATCGGGGTGTTCGCGCAGTTGCTGGCGATCCACGGCCGAGAGCATCGCCAGGCGTCCCCGGAGCAACTGTTCGCGCACGGCCGCGAGGTCGGTCTGCAGGCTCCATTGCACCTTTTCGAACAGGCCGCTGGCCTGCCACTGCCCGGCCAGTCGCTCGGCCAGCGCCAATGCCTGCTGGCGATCGGCGTGGCCGACCAGTACCAGGAGCTCGCGGTTGAGCGGCTCCTGCATGCGCTGCTCGGCGCGCTCCACCAGCGGATCATGGGTGGCGCCGGGGACCAGCGTCATCAGGTCGGCCGACAGCGGCGCTCCTCGGTGCCATTGCCAGCCGGCGACAGCGAGCATCACCAGCAGCAGGGCGAGGAACAGGCGTGGCAACAGGCGTTCAGTCGGCAAAGTCGCTGCGCTCCGCATCGCTCAGGGCAGGGGCGCCGCTGCTTTCGGGCAGGCGCAGCACGGTGCTGTCGCCCTGGGTTTCACTCAGTTCGATGCGTTCGACGAAGCGTCCGCCGCTGATGTCGATGCGCGCGAAGACCTGCCTGAGCAGCAGCGAACGGGGCGTCAGGCGCAATTGCCAGTGCGTGGCATCGCCACTGAGACTCAGCTCGAAGTCGCGTTGCAGGCCGCTGCTGTCACCTTGCAGCACGGCGAAGAACAGGCGGTTCTGCTGGGCGCCGGCACTGTGGCTGGGCAGGGTCTGCCAGCCGCTCGGGTCGCGGCGGGCGATACCGCTGGCGTCGATGCGGTAGTCCTGGCGCAGTGGGGTTTCCAGCAGCCAGAGCAGGCCGTGGTCGCGGGCCAGGACGAAGCGGCCTTTGCTCAGCAACGGCTGGGGCAGGGCGCGCAGGTGCTTCTCCTGGATGAACGGGCCCTTGACCACCGCCGGTTCGCTGAGCTGTTTTTGCAGGTCGTCGAGGGTGAAGGCCTGGGCCAGGGGGCTGATGAGCAGCAGGACGATGGTTATCAGGGCCCTGTGGGAGCGGCCTTGCGTCGCGAAAGGGCCGCGTAGCGGCCCCAGCCATCCAAGCAGCGTTGTCGAAATCCAGGCGCCGCTTCGCGGCCCTTTCGCGACGCAAGGCCGCTCCCACACGGATCGTGCGAAGCCATGAGAGGCGCTCATGGCAGCACCTTGGCGACGGCATCGAGCATCACCTGGGGCGAGGCCAGCTGCATTTCGCCGCTTTCGATGTGCACGGCAACCTGCACGGTGCTGGCCCGGGTCATGCGTTCGCCGGTCTCGGCATCGCTGATCAGGTAGTGCAGCTTCAGGCGGTTCTCCCACTCCACCAGGCTGGCCCGCACGCGCAGGCGCTGGCCGAAGGTGGCGCCGCGGATGTAGCGCAGCTGCAGGTCGATCACCGGCCACGCGTAGCCGCTGGCCTGCATCCGCACATAGTCGTGGGCCAGGCGCTCGAGCAGGGCGCAACGCGCGACCTCGAGGTACTTGACGTAGTGGCCGTGCCAGACGATGTGCATGCTGTCGACGTCGAAGAAGGGCACGACGATTTCGCTGTCGACATGGAACACGCCAGGGTTACGCATGCAGCCTCCAGTGGCGCTGGCCGATGCGCTCCAGGCACAGGCGCAGGTCGCGCTCCAGGGCGCGGTCCTCGATGACCGGGGCGAAGTCCTCGAGCAGGGCCTCGTGCATCCGCGCCAGGGTCGCAGGCAATGTCCGCGCATCGGCCTGACGCGCGCGCAGCCAGACCCCTTGGTTGGCCGCCAGCAGGGTCGCGGCGGCGACCTGCTCGGTCAGTTCCAGTACGCGCAGGGCGTCGCGGGCGGCGATGGTGCCCATGCTCACCTTGTCCTGGTTGTGGCACTCGGTGGAGCGTGAGAACACGCTGGCCGGCATGGTCTGCTTGAGCGCTTCGGCGGTCCAGGCGCTGGCGCCGATCTGCACGGCCTTGAAACCGTGGTTGAGCATCGCCCGTTCGGCCTCGGCGCCGGATAGGTTGCTCGGCAGGCCGTGGTTGTAGCGCACGTCCACCAGCAGGGCGAGCTGTCGGTCGAGCAGGTCGGCGACGTTGGCCACCAGGGTCTTCAGGCTGTCCATGGCGAAGGCGATGTGCCCGCCGTAGAAGTGCCCGCCATGCAGCACGCGCTCGGCGTCGCCGTCGATGATCGGGTTGTCGTTGGCGCTGTTCAGCTCGGTCTCGATGAAGCCGCGCAGCCAGCCCAGGCTGTCGGCCAGCACGCCCAGCACATGGGGCGCGCAACGCAGCGAGTAGCGGTCCTGCAGGCGGTGCAGGGATGGCAGCGGGGCGTCGATGGCCAGGTCCTGGCGCAGCCAGGCGGCGACCTGGGTCTGGCCGGGGTGCGGCTTGGCGGCGAACAGGCGCTCGTCGAAGTGTTCCGGGTTGCCTTGCAGGGCGATGACGTTGAGCGCGGTGATGCGGGTCGCCAGCTTGAGCAGGTAGTCGGCGCGGGCGTAGGCCAGACAGGCCAGGCCGGTCATCACCGCGGTGCCGTTCATCAGCGCCAGGGCCTCCTTGGGCCGCAGCACCAGCGGCTGCCAGCCCAGTTCGCGGTGCACCTCGGCACTGTCACGGCGCTCGCCTCGGTACATCACCTCGCGCTCGCCGGACAAGGTGGCGGCCACGTACGACAGGGGCGTCAGGTCGCCGCTGGCGCCCACCGAGCCTTCCTCGGGGATCAGCGGCAGGATGTCGTGCTCGAGGAACTGCTGCAGGCGCTCCAGCAGCACCAGGCGCACGCCCGACACGCCGTGGCTCAGCGAGCGCAGGCGGGCGGCGAGCACGGCGCGGGTGGCGACGGCGTCGAGCAGCTTGCCCAGGCCGCAGCCATGGAAGGTGTAGAGGTGACGCGGCAGGGCCTCGACGTGCTCCAGCGGCACGGCGACCACGCAGGAGTCGCCATAGCCTGTGGTCACACCGTAGATCACCCCTTCCTTGTCGAGCAGGGTGTCGAGGAAGCGGGCGCCGCGCTCGATGCGCTCGCGGTAGGCGGTGTCGCTGTCCAGTCGCGCCGACGCCCGGCGTTCGGCCAGGGCGAGGACGTCTTCGATCGCGAGCGGCGATTCGCCGAACGTTACAGGCTCATGCGGATGCATCGTCATCGGTCTTCCAGAAAGGGTAGAAATTGAACCACTGCAAGGGTGCCTGGCCGCAGTAGTGGCCCAGGCGCTGGGCATAGCGCGCGGCCCACTCGGCGATCACCTGGTCGCGCTGGCCGCGCCGCCAGTGCACGCGCTCGGCGAAGGGTTCGAGGGTGACCCGGTAGCGCCCCTGGTGCTTGAGGCAGAACAGCAGGTTGAGCGGGCATTCGAGCATGCCGGCCAGCAGCCAGGGGCCTTGCGGGAAGGCGGCCGGGTGCCCGAGAAAGTCCACTTCGACGGTGCGCGCGCCGTGCAGGGGCACCCGGTCGCCGGCGATGGCCAGCCACTCGCCGCGCTCCAGGCGCTCGGACAGCTGCAGCATGACCGCGGGGTCCAGCTCGCTCACCTGGATCAACCGCAGGTTGCTCGCCCCGGCCTCGCCCAGCAGGCGATTGAAGCGTTCGGCGTGGCGGGTGTGCACCAGCACGTTCATGGTCACCTGCTCGCCGAGCTCGGCCAGGGCACGGCACACCTCGAGGTTGCCCAGGTGCGCGCCCACCAGCATCTGGCCACGCGTGCCGCGCAGTTGCAGGCGCAACTGCGCCGGGTCGTCGATCTCGATGTCCTCCAGGCGCAGCTTGCCGTTCCACACGTCGAGCTTGTCCAGCAGCGCGTCGGCAAAGGCCATGAACTGGCGAAACACCTGCCACTGGCCGGGCATCGGCGTCTGTCCGCCATTCCAGCGGGCGAGCCGCTGCTGGTACTGCCAGGCACTGCGCCGGGCGCGGCGGCCGAACAGGAAGAAGTACGCGACGATGACATGGATCAGCGGGCTGAGCAGGCGTCGGCCAAGCAGGCGCACCAGGGTGGCGGTCAGCTTCATCAGCCAGAAGCTGCCGCGCTCCTGGTGCTCGGCCCAGTGCCTGGGCTGCTGGCTCATGCACGCCACCTGCGCCAGAGGATCAGCGGCGCGCGCAGGAGCATGCCGAAGAACAGCTTGGCGTGCATCTTGGAGATCAGCGCGTTGTCGTGGAACAGCCGGAAGTGCGACAGGCCGTCCTGCGGGTAGTGAACCCGGGTCGGCAGCCAGCGCATCGGCTGGTTGCGCCAGGCCAGGCGCACCAGGATCTCCGGATCGAAGTCCATGCGCCGCCCAAGGGCGACGCTGTCGATCATCGCCAGGGTCGCGGGCAATGGGTAGACCCGAAAGCCGCACATCGAGTCGGGGATCTGCAGCGACAGGCTGTTGATCCAGACCCAGACATGGGTCAGGTAACGGGCATACAGGCGACCCTTGGGCACGCTGGCGTCGTACTGCGGATAGCCGCACACCAGCGCCTGCGGGAAAGCCTGGGATTGTTCCAGGAAGCGGCTGACGTCGGCCAGGTCGTGCTGGCCATCGGCATCCACCTGCAGGGCATGGCTGAAGCCCAGGCGCGAAGCTTCGCGCAGCCCGGCCATGACCGCGCCGCCCTTGCCCTGGTTCACCGGGAGGGTGACCAGGTACACGTCGGCCTGCCCGGCCAGTTGCCGCAGGACCTGGGCGCAGGCCGCATGGCTGGCGTCGTCGACCAGCACGCAGGGCAGGCCGGCGTGCTGCAGGTCGGCCACCACGGCGGGCAGCGCCTGCTCGTGGTTGTACACCGGGATCACGGCGCAGGGCTTATGCACGCGCCACCTCCAGCAGGATGCGACCACTGGAGCAGGCCAGCCCGGCGCAGGTGTAGGCGAAGTACAGCTTGCCGCGCTCGCTGTCGAAGCGCAGGGTCAGGGTCAGTTCGTCGCCGGGGCGCACCAGTTGCTGGAACTTGAGCACCTCCATGCCGGCGAAGCGGCCCTGGATGCCAAGCCGCTCGCCGGCCAGGGCGATGGCCCAGTCCACCTGCACGACGCCTGGCAACACGGGGGTGCGCGGGAAGTGCCCGGTAAAGCAGGCCAGGTCCACAGGCACGGCCAGGCGCAGATGCGTTTCGCCTTGCTCGTGACGCAGCTCCAGCACCTCCGGGGCCAGGCTGCGCGGGGCGAGCAGCAGCGCCTGCAGGGTGGCCTGGGGCAGCTTGCCCTGGGCGTTGAGCGGCATTTGTCGTACCAGCCGCCAGCGGCGGGGCAGGGCCAGTGGCTCGCAGTGCCCGGCCAGGTGGGCGCGCAGGCCTTGCACCAGTGCTCGGCGTCCCTGGTTGCGCAGGGCATGCAGGCCGCTCGGCGAGAGCACCACCACTGCCCCAAGGTAGGCACGGCCTTCCTCGATCATGCCCAGGCGGGCTTCGGCGACCCAGGCGTGGGCGCCCAGGGCATGCTCCAGCATGGGCAGGGACACCCGCTTTTCTTCCAGCTTGACGATGCGGTCGAGGCGCCCGAGCAGACGAAAGCGTCCGTCCTCGGTCAGTTCGGCGGCATCGGCGCTCTGCTCGACATGCCCGTCGGGCAGGTAGGGCGAAGCGATGCGTAGCGCACCGTGCTCGTCCTGGCTCAGGCGGACGTCGACGAACGGCTGCCAAAGCGTTTCGCCCTGGCGCCAGGCGATGCCACCGGTCTCGGAACTGCCGAGGATCTCCGTGGGCCACTGGCCGAGGCGTTGGTGCAGGCGCCCCGCGGCCTCGGTGGGCAACTCGCCGCCAGAGGAGAATACCTTGCGCACCGCTTGCAGGGCCGGCCAGTCGAGGTTGTCGCCCATGCGCTTGAGCAGTGCCGGGCTGGCCACCCAGGCGAATGCCGGATGCTCGCGGCTGGCGCGTTGCAGGTCCTCGGGGAAGGGCAACTGGCGGCGCTCGAAGCCACGCCCGGCGCACAGTGGCCAGAGCACGCGAAACAGCAGGCCGTAGATGTGCTGGGTGGCGACGCTGCCGATGATCCAGGCGTCGCCCAGGGTGCTGCCCCACAGGTGTTCGAGGGCACTCACTTCATTGGCCAGCTGGCGCAGCTGCTTGTCGATGCGCTTGGGCTCGCCGCTGGAACCGGAGGTGCACAGGCTGATGCGGCACTGCGCGAGGTCCAGGTCGGTCCAGGGCAGTGGATCCGCCAGCAGGGCCTCCAGGGCGGCATCGCCGGCCTGGTCGCTGAGCCACAGGTCAACCTGGTTGCCCCAGCGCTCGCGCGTGCCCGGCTGCAGGTCGGCCGGCAGTAGCACCTCGACCCCGGCGCGCCATGCGCCGAGCAGGGCGATGGCCAATTGCGCGGCGTCCTCCAGGTGCACGGCCAGGCGCGTTACGCCACGTTGGCGCAGGCCGCCGGCCAGGCGCAGGGCCTGATGGCACAGCTGGGCGTGGTCCAGGTCGGGTGCCTGGGTCACCTGGCGCGGCGCATCCAGCGGGCGCAGCAGGTGTTCGAGGTTGATCCAGCTCATGAGCGTCCTCGCACACGTTGTCGTATCAGCCATTCGATGGCGAACAGCAGGCCCATCGCGGCATAGGCGATCAGGCCGTTGTACAGGGTCCACCAGCTCAGCGGCGCCCACAGGGTAAGGCCGGCGGCGATCAGGCCATTGAGCAGGAAGAACAGGCTCCACGCCTGGGTGACCTGGCGCGTGTAGCGCACCGCCCGTGGCGGCAGTTCCGGGTCGCGCAGGCGGGCCAGGCGTTCGGCCATGGGCATGCCGTGCAGCAAGGTGCCCCCGAACAGGGCGAGCATGAACGCGCTGATCAGCACCGGGTACCAGCGCAGCAGCTGCGGGCTGTCGGACAGGCCCAGCAGGGCGCAGAACGCCAGGGCGGCGATGGCCATCCACAGGCTGCCGGGACGGCGTGGCGCGCTCAGGGCACGAGCCAGCCACAACGCGCCGAGCAGCAGACCGAACTGCCAGGGGGCGAAGTGGCCCATGCCGAAATGCACCGCAAAGGGATACAGCACGCCGGCCAACAGCAGGCCGAGGCCGATCAGGCGCTTCATGCGCTGGGATTGACCAGGCGGAACACGGCTTCGACCACGTCATTGACGGTACGCACCGACTTGAAGTCATCGGCGGCGATCTTCTTGCCGGTCTGGCGCTTGATGTGGTCGATCAGATCGACGGCGTCGATGCTGTCGATTTCCAGATCCTGGTAGAGGTTGGACTGCAGGCTGATGCTCGCCGGCTCCAGTTCGAACAGCTCGACCAGGGCGTCGCGCAGGATGTTGAAGATGTCTTCGCGGGTTTGCATGGGACGGTCTCAGGCGGCCTTACGGGCAGTGACGAACGCGGCCAGGGCGGCCACGCTGCTGAAATGGTTGCGGGTGTCCTTGGCGTCGGCATCGATCTTGATGCCGTAGCGTTTCTGGATCGCCAGGCCGAGCTCGAGTGCATCCACCGAGTCCAGGCCCAGGCCTTCGCCGAACAGGGTCTGGTCGTCGGCGATGTCCTCCACGCCGATGTCCTCGAGCCCCAGGGCGTCGATGATCAGCTGCTTGAGGTCACGGTTGAGGTCTTGCTGTGGCGCGCTCATCGGCGGCGAGCTCCTTGATGTAGTGCTGGTGCAGGTGGTCGTTGAGTTTGCGCGAGGCCTGGGGCGCCGGCCCCAGCGCCGCGAAGGCCTGGGGGTCGATATCGGCGCCGACCCGCAGGGTGAAATGCACGCGGCGGGCGGGGATGCGGTACCAGGGTTCGTGCTTGGTCAGGGTGGTGGGGCTGACCTGGATGGTCACCGGGGTGATGATCTTCGCACCGCGCAGGGCGATGGCGGCGGCGCCGCGATGAAAGGCGGGCGCCTGGCCGGGCGGGGTGCGTGTGCCCTCGGGGAAGATGACCAGGGTCTGGCCTTGTCGCAGCGAGGCTACTGCGGTGTCGAGCATGTCCATGCTGCCGTCGTTGCCGATGTACTGGGCCTCGCTCACCGGGCCACGGGTGAACGGATTGTCGAACAGGCTCTGCTTGACCACGCAGTTGGCCTGGCGCACGAGGCCGATGAGGAACACCACGTCGATCAGCGAGGGGTGGTTGGCGATGATCATCTGCCCGGGGCGCCCGAGGCGCTCGGCGCCCTCGATCTGGTAGGTGAGCACGCCGCTGGCGTGCATGAAGCGCACGAAGCGCCAGAACAGCCAGCTGATGGTATGGCGCGCGCGCTGGCGGTGGCGCTCGGCGCCGCCGGGCAGGCAGGCGAGCAGGGGAAACACCAGCACGCGCAGGCCCAGCCCGCCCAGCCCGAACAGCACGAAGCTCGCGGCGGTGGCCAGCAGGCGCCAGTGATAGGCGTCCCGCGTCCGGGTCACGGTTGGCGTTGCCAGTTCCATGTACGACGCTTCCATGTGTGGGTGAAGGAATCCCGGCCGCTCAGCGAGGCTTGCAACCAGCTCAGGGCGTGGGGCAGAGGCGCCGTGGCGGGAGTGACCGCCTGGCCAGGGGTCAACAGCCATTGCGTTCCCGGGGTCAGCAGCAAGCCCAGGGCATAGGCGAAGGGCACGTCATCGATCCAGGGGCGGTAGGCCTCGGGGGGCAGCTCCTCGGCCACCACCACGAGTACCGCCGGGGCGCCCTCGGCCAGCAGCGTGGCCGCTTCGAGCAGGCCGTGCTCGAAACCATCGCCGGCCGCGGCCAGGGCCGTCATCTCGCAGGTCGAGCCGCGCAGGATCGACCACTGACCGATCACCGCGTTGTGCACCGACAGGCTGAACTGGGTGGGCGACAACGGCTGAGCCGCGGCCAGTTCGCTAAGTATCGAGAAGGTCCGCGGCGTTTCGCCATGGCGCGAGACGAACACCAAAGGCAACCGCGCGTGCCCTTGGGCAAGCGGCCAGCCCACGGCGAAGGCCATGCGCGCCAAGTGGCTGAGGCGACGGCGTTGCATGGCGGGCAGGAACGCTACATCGGGAGCTGCCCCGTCCTGATGCGGTTGCAACTCACCGTGCGCCCATGCCTGCCAGTCGGCGGGTGTCTGCAGGCCGGGGGCCCAGGCACGCCATTGGCTGATGTCGAAGCTGATCATGTTTAATGTGACGTTCGCGTCTGCTGTCTACCCTGAAGGATTTCCTTGCCGTGGGAGTGATCCCTGGCCACCTGCCTTGCAGGGGAGCGCATGGGCGAGTGGCGCGCATTATCCCGGTGACCGGGGTGTGTATCAATCCGCATGGTGGCAATCAGACAATCGCTGCACGCATGTGCGTCATTCCTGGCTGTTCGTGTACGCGATTTCCGACAATCGGTTGGCCATACAGTGTCGGATGCAATCGCCACAACTTGAGCGAAGAATGCTGGCCATTGACGCCGGGGCGCCACATACTCGGGCATTCGTTGATACACGGAGGTCTGACATGCGGCGCGTGGTGTTCAATCAGAAAGGTGGCGTGGGCAAGTCGAGCATTGCCTGCAATCTTGCGGCGGTCAGTGCCAGTGAAGGCTATCGGACCCTGCTGATCGATCTGGATGCGCAGGCCAACTCCACCCAGTACCTGACCGGGCTGACCGGCGACGACATCCCCATGGGCATCGCCGACTTCTTCAAGCAGTCGCTGTCCAGCGGGCCGTTCGCCAAGAAGAACAAGGTCGACATCTACGAAACCCCCTTCGACAACCTCCATGTGGTCACCGCCACCTCGGAGCTGGCCGACCTGCAGCCCAAGCTGGAGGCCAAGCACAAGATCAACAAGCTGCGCAAACTGCTCGACGAGCTGGACGAAGATTACGAACGGATCTACATCGATACTCCGCCGGCGTTGAACTTCTATGCGGTTTCTGCGCTGATCGCCGCTGATCGCGTGCTTATTCCCTTCGATTGCGACAGTTTTTCGCGTCAGGCCCTATACGGGCTGCTGGCCGAGATCGACGAACTCAAGGAAGACCATAACGACGAGCTGGTGGTCGAGGGCATCGTGGTCAATCAGTTCCAGTCACGTGCCAGCCTGCCGCAGCAGATGCTCGACGAGCTGCTGGCCGAGGGCCTGCCGGTGCTGCCGGTGTACCTGGGCAGCTCGGTGAAGATGCGTGAATCCCACCATGCCAGCCTGCCGCTGATCCACCTGGAACCACGGCACAAGCTGACCCAGCAGTTCGTCGAGTTGCACGACCTGCTGGAGCGCAGCGCCTAGACGCCCTGGCCGCGCAGCCACTCCAGCAATGACTGGAGTGGAAACGCCCCAGCCTGGCGCGCCACCTCGCGGCCATTCCTGAACAGGATCAGGCTGGGGATCGAGCGGATGCCCAGCTGCCCGGCGAGGTTGCGGTTGGCCTCGCTGTCGAGCTTGGCCAGGCGGCAGCGGCCGTTGAGCTGGCGGGCGGCTTGTTCGAATACCGGGGCGAAGCTCTTGCAGGGGCCGCACCAGTCGGCCCAGACATCCAGCAGCAGTGGCAGGTCGCCCTTGATCTGGGCGCTGTAGCTGGCTTCGCTCAGGTCGAAGGGGCGGGGCAGCAGCATGTCCTGCTTGCAGCGGCCGCATTTCGGGCTGTCGCCCAGGCGTTCGGCGGGCAGGCGGCTGAGGCCGTTGCAGTGGGGGCAGGGGATAACCAGGGGGTCGGACATTTCGTCTCCTTGATGATGCTTGGGGCTGCTGAGCAGCCCTTTCGCGACACAAGGCCGCTCCTGCAGGGGTATGGGTCTTTCTGTAGGAGCGGCCTTGTGTCGCGAAAGGGCCGCGCAGCGGCCCCGGGGTTCATGACGAACAGCTGATCTCCAGGTGCTTGCCCCACTCTGGCGGCCGCTCGGCATAGGCCTGCATGCCGGGCTGTTCCTCGAACGGCTTGCTCAGTACCTGATGTAGCTGCCGCACTTCACTGTAGTCGCCTGCCTCGGCGGCTTCGATGGCCTTCTGCGCCAGGTAGTTACGCAGCACGTACAGCGGATTGACCGCGTGCATCCGTTCCCGGCGCCCTTCGGCGTTGTCCGGTTCACGCTCGCAGCGTGCCAGGTAGTCGGCGCTCCAGGCGTCGAAGCCGGCCAGGTCGATGAAGTCGTCGCGTACCACTTGCAGCGCCTCGGCCACCGGTCGCTCGCCCAGGCGACGGAAGAACAAGGTGTAGTCCACGCCGCCGCTCTGCATGCGTTGCAGCAGGCGCTCGACCAGGGCCATGTCGCCGTCCTCGGCCGTGGTCAGGCCCAGGCGGCGACGCATCAGATCCAGGTAGTGCGCCTGGTACAGCGGCAGGAACAGGCCGAGCGCCTCTTTCAGCGGCTCCACTTCGATCACCGTGGTCAGCGCCTGGGCCAGGGCGCTGAGGTTCCAGTGGGCGATCGGTACCTGGTTGGCGTAGCTGTAGCGTCCACGGTCGTCGGAATGGTTGCAGATGAAGTTGGCGTCGAAGTCGTCGAGGAAGGCGTAGGGGCCGAAGTCGAAGGTGATGCCGAGGATCGACATGTTGTCGGTGTTCATCACGCCATGGCAGAAGCCATAGGCCTGCCAGCGGGCGATCAGCTCGGCGTTGCGCTCGACGATGGTGCGGAACATCGCCAGGTAGGGTTGTTCGACGTCACGGCACTCGGGGTAGTGCTGCTCCAATACGTGATCGATCAGCACCCGCTGCTGTTCCGGCTGTTTGGTGTAGTAGAAGTACTCGAAGTGACCGAAGCGCACGTGGCTTTGGGCCAGGCGCAGGAGCATGGCCGCGCTTTCGCGGCTCTCGCGCCATACCGGCGTGCTCGAGCCGATCACGCACAGTGCGCGGCTGCTGGGAATGCCCAGGGCGTGCAGGGCTTCGGAGGCGAGGAACTCGCGGATCGACGAGCGCAGCACGGCGCGACCATCGCCCATGCGCGAATAAGGTGTCTGGCCGGCGCCCTTGAGGTGCAGGTCCCAGTGCTCGCCGGCATCGTTGAGGACCTCGCCCAGCAGCAGGCCGCGACCGTCACCCAGGCGCGGGTTGTAGGAGCCGAACTGGTGGCCGGAATAAACCATCGCCCGTGGGTCGGCCTCTTCCCAGAGCTTGTGGCCGCTGAACAGCTCGGCGAACACCGGTAGCTCGGCCTGGGCCGGGTCGAGGTCGAGCAGGGCCATGGCTGATTCGCTGGCGACGACCAGGCGCGGCTCGGCAATGGGGTCGGGCAGGACCTGGGTGGAGAAGGCATCGCCGAGGCGGGCGAAGCGGTTGTCGAAGGTGAGTTGGTCGAGGGACTTCACGGGGCCTGCTCCTGGATTCGGTGCCATTGGGGCCGCTTTGCGGCCCTTCGCGGGTTTACCCGCGAACGAGGGCGAAGCCCTCGCCGGCATTCTGGGCGGTTACCCCTTTGACGTCCACTCAGACAGGAGGTGCGCTGTCGGGCTTGTGTTCCATTGGGATGAGCTGCTGTTTGCCACCCTTGGTATCCATCAGGAACACCTCTACCTGGCGCACCGAGATCTTGATGTTGTGCGCCTTGAACTCGCGGTTGATATAGCGGTTGAGCTCGTCCAGCGTCGGGTTGCGGTCACCCAGGTCGCGCACGTGCATGCGCAGCTCGTGGTCCAGCGAGCTTTCGCCGAAGTTGAGGAAGTACACCAACGGCTCCGGGTCCTTGAGCACGCGTGGGTTCTCGTGCGCGCCCTTGAGCAGCAGGTCGCGGACCAGGTCGAGGTCCGAACCGTAGTCGATGCCCAGTTTCAGCGTCACCCGGGTGACCGTGTCGGTCAGCGACCAGTTGATCAGCTGGCCGGTGATGAAGGTCTTGTTGGGGACGATGATGTCCTTGCGGTCGAAGTCGGTGATGGTGGTGGCGCGGATGCGGATCTTGCTCACCGTGCCGGACAGGTTGCCGATGGTGATGGTGTCGCCGATGCGCACCGGGCGCTCGAACAGGATCATGATGCCGGAGATGAAGTTGGCGAAGATCTCCTGCATGCCGAAGCCAAGGCCCAGCGACAGTGCCGCCACCAGCCATTGCAACTTGTCCCAGCTGACCCCGAGGGTGGCCAGGGTGCTGACGATGCCGACACCGGCGATCACATAGGACAGCAGCGTGGTGATGGCATAGGCGCTGCCCTGGGCAAGGTTCAGGCGCGACAGCACCAGCACTTCGAGCAAGCCAGGCAGGTTGCTGGCCAGGGCCACGGCGATGCCGGCGATGACCATGGCGCCGAGCAGGTCGCCAAGGCTGATCGGCACCATGCTGGCCGCGGCGCCCGTACCGCTGCTGTACTCGTAGAGGGTGACGTTGTTGAGGTAGGAGAACACGGTGATCAGGTCTGCCCACACCCAGTACAGCCCGCCGATGAAGCCGCCGAGCAAGGCCAGGCGGATCAGGCGCAGGGACTGCTGGTTGACCTGTTCGATGTCCAGGGTCGGCTCTTCTACCACCACCTCGCCGTCGAGTCCTTCCTTGGCGGCCTGGCGCTTGCTCAGGGCGCGCTGGTAGGCCAGGCGCCGCGCCGCCACCGACAGGCCGCGGACGAAGGCGGCCTCGATCACCAGCCAGAACAGCAGCAGGTAGAGGGTGTAGATCAGCCGGTCGGTGAGCTTGAGGGCGGTGTAGTAGTAGCCGAAGCACACCGCCACGAACAGGGCGATCGGCAGGGCGGTGAAGGCCACCCCGACGGCCTTGCGGAACAGCGAGGTGTCGCGGTGCGCCGGGCTGCTCAGCAGCAGGCGGCTGAGCAGCCAGGCCATCAGTGCGTAGCAGGTCAGCACCACGCCGATGCCCAGTACGTCGTCGGCCAGTGCCGACGGCTGGTGCTCGGCCACCGCCACCACGCCGACCAGGGCCAGTACCACGGTGCCGAGCCGGCGCACCCAGCCACGCAGGAATTCGACCTGGGGCTTGGGCCAGCGGAAATGGATCTCGGCCACGCCACCGGGGGCGAGGATGCGGTAGGCGGTGTAGAACACCAGCCAGGCCTGGGCGATCTGCCACAGCGCGGCGCCGAGGTTGGCGTTCTGGCCACGGGCGTCGATCTGCAGGGCGTAGCTGCCCAGGGTGAGCGCCAGGGCCACCGGCAGGGCCAGCAGGATGTTGATCAGGATCGCCTGGGGCGTGTGCCACTGGCTGTCGCGCTTGAAGTGGCCGATGTCCTGGTGGACCTTGCCCAGCCGCCGATACAGCGCCTTGCGCCGCCACAGCAGGGCGCCGATCACCAGGATCAAGGGCAGGAACAGCAGCGGCTGCTGCACCAGGCCGTCGCCCAGTTCCTTGATGCCGGCACCCCAGGGCAGGCTGGCCACCTGGTAGGCCAGGCGCTCGGGCACTTCGCGCAGCCATTGCCAGTCCAGCGGCTTGTTGCTGGGGATCCAGAACATCTGTTCTTCCAGCGTGGTGCGCAGGTTCTGGGCGGTGCTCAGCAGCTGTTTCTGGTTCAGTTGCAGGGTGATGCATTCATTGAGCAGCGCCGACAGCTCGCGGTTCAGCCGTTCCAGCAGGTCGCTGCGGGTGATCGCCACTTCCAGCAGGGCCTTGCGCAGTTGCGGGGTGACGTCTTCCTGGGGCTGATTGGCCAGCAGCTTGTCCACATAGCTGGAAGGGCTGCTCATCTGTTCGCGCTGTTGGTTGATCTCGAACTGGTACAGGCGGATGTCGGCGATCTGGTCGGCCAGGTCGCGGTCGAGCTTCAGGTGCGGCAGCGCCTGCTTCTGCTTGTAGAGGATCTTGGACAGCAGCAGGCTGCCCTTGAGCACGTTGATCTGCTCGTCGAGGGCCTGGTCGGCCTGGGTGAGGGTATCGAGCTGCTGCTTGGTGCGCAGGTTCTGCTGGGTCACCTCGTTGAGGCGGTCGGTGCTGCGCAGCAGGTAGTCGGACAGTTGCAGGTTGGCCGTGCTCTCGGTGGCCAGCAGGTTGCTGCCGCCGGCCTTCTGCGCCTCGATCGACTGCTGGGTGACGGTCTGTTGCGACTGGGCCAGGCGCTTTTCGTTGATCAGCGTCTGCAGGTCCTGGATTTCCTGCTCCAGGCGCGCGGCGCGCTCGATCAGCAGGTCGTGGCGGGCATTGCCCAGGTCCTGCAGCACGCTGTTGCCGGCCAGTTCCTGGCGACGCAGCAGGGTAAGGGCGTTGAGCGAGGCTAGTTCGGCGTTGAGCTGGTTGCGCTGGTCGGCGTTGATCGTCTTGCCGCCGTCCTTGCCGCTCTTGAGGCTGTTGTTGATCTGCTGGACGCGGCTCTGGTTGTTGCTGATCTCGGCCTGCGCGCGCTCGGGGCGGGTCTGCGAGTTGATGATCAGGCTGTTGGCCTCGGACAGCGCCTTTTGCAGGTCGCCCTGCTGGGTGCTGCGCTCGCTGAGCATCTGTTCGAGCTGGGGCACCGTCAGGTTGATGTAGCGCTGCGCCACCGGCACGGTGATGGTGGCCTTGAGCTTGATCAGCTCGCGCTGGCTGTCGCGGATCTCCTGGGGGGCGCTGGCCAGCTGCTGCTTGAGGGCTTCGAGCTTCTTCTCGCTGTCGTCGCGGGCGTTGAGCAGCGCCAGGGTCTGCTCCAGCACCTGCTGCACGGCTTTCTGCTCGGCTTCGGGCAGCTTGCGTTCGGTGATCTTGCTCAGGCTGCTCTGGATGCCCGGAGTGGTCGGGACTTCCACCGCGACGGCGGCGAACGAGAGGGTCAGGCACAGCCCCAGCAGGGTTGCGCGGCAGTGGTCACGCAGGGACATAGGCAGAATTCTTAGGGCTACGAGGCAAATCGGAGTTTAGAGGAACAACCCGGGGCCGGGTCGGGTACCTTCGGGGAATCTGACGCCCACTTTCTGGATCTTGTTCCCGTCCATGACCGCGACGGTCCAGATCGTGCTGTGCCATTCGATCTGGTCGCCTACTACTGGCGCGCCTCCGACCTTCTGTCGGATGAACTGCGCCAGGGGCATTTTCGCGTCCAGTCCGTCGAGTTTCAGGCCATAAAGTGCCGCCACCGCGCCCAGTTCGGCGTCGCCCTCGAGCACGAAGTCGCCGAAGAAACGCAGGTCCAGGCCACGCTGCGGCGCCTGGCTGAACAGCTTGCCCAGTGCCGGCAGATTGTGTTCGTGGCCGATCACGCAGAGCATGTCGCCGACTTCGAGCACGGTACTGCCCGAGGGGTGCAGCAACTGCTCGCCACGGAACAGCGCGGCGATACGCGTGCCTTCAGGCATCTTCAGTTCGCGCAGGGCAGCGCCGATGCACCACTTTTCGGCGCCCAGGCGGTAGACGAACAGCTCCCATTCGCTGGTGATGTGCACCTCCAGCGCCGAGCGCGAGATCGGCGCCGGGTCAGGCGGTACCGTGACTTTCAGCAGCTTGGCCATCCACGGCAGGCTGGTGCCTTGCACCAGCAGCGACACCAGCACGATGAAGAACGCCAGGTTGAAGAACAGCTGGGCTTGCGGCAAACCGGCCATCAGCGGGAACACCGCGAGGATGATCGGCACCGCGCCGCGCAGGCCGACCCAGCTGATGAAGCCTTTCTCGCGCCCATGGAACGCCTTGAACGGCAGCAGCGCGGCAACCACCGACAGCGGTCGCGCCACCAGGATCATCCACAGCGCCAGGCCCAGCGCCGGCAAGGCGATCGGCAGCAGGTCGTGGGGCGTGACCAGCAGGCCCAGCACCAGGAACATGCCGATCTGCGCCAGCCAGGCCATGCCGTCGAGCATGTGCAGGATGCCGTGGCGGCTGCGGATCGGCCGGTTGCCGAGCACCAGGCCGCACAGGTAGACGGCGAGGAAGCCGCTGCCGTGCAGGGCGTTGGTCAGCGAGAACACCACCAGGCCGCCCGCCACCACCAGGATCGGGTACAGGCCGCCCGCCAGGTTGATGCGGTTGACCAGTTGCAGCATCAGCCAGCCGCCCCCCAGGCCCAGCAGGCCGCCGATGCCGAACTCGCGCAGCAGGTGGGTCAGCAGGCTCCAGTGCAGGCCGGTCTGGCCACTGGCGATCATGTCGATCAGGGTGACGGTGAGGAACACCGCCATCGGGTCGTTGCTGCCCGATTCGATTTCCAGGGTGGCGGTGACCCGTTCGTTGAGGCCCTTGCCGCCGAGCAGCGAGAACACCGCCGCGGCGTCGGTGGAGCCGACGATGGCGCCGATCAGCAGGCCCTGGATCAGGCTGAGGTCGAACAGCCAGGCGGCGACCATGCCGGTCAGCCCGGTGGTGATCAGCACGCCGACGGTGGCCAGCGACAGGGCCGGCCACAAGGCCACGCGGAAACTCGCCACGCGGGTGCGCAGGCCACCGTCGAGCAGGATGACGGCCAGGGCCAGGTTGCCCACGAGGTAAGCGGTCGGGTAGTTGTTGAAGATGATGCCGCCACCATCGACCCCGGCGATCATGCCGACGGCGAGGATGATGACCAGGATGGGGATGCCCAGGCGCGACGACAGCGAGCTGACCAGGATACTGGCCCCGACCAGCAGTGCGCCGATCAGGAACAGGCTATTGATGGTGCTCGCATCCAAAGGCAGTACTCCAGGGGCAGCAGGGCAGGCGAGGGGAACAAGCAGTTCGCGTGCCAGAATTCTAACCCGAGCACTGCAGCGACTGTCAAAGCGTTCCGGCGACACGGGTGTGTCGCCGGAGTCCGCTCAGGCCAGCTCGGCGGCGCGGCGCAACAGCGCCCTGGTATCGTCCCAGCCGAGGCAGCCATCGGTGATCGATACCCCATAGCGCAGCTGCGTCGAAAGATCCTGCCGGCCTGGGTTCAGGTTGCTCTCCAGCATGATGCCGAACAGGTCGCGGTTGCCCGCGCGGCGCTGTGCCAGCACTTCCTCCAGCACCTGCGGTTGACGGGTGTAGTCCTTGCCACTGTTGGCATGGCTGCAATCCACCAGCAGGCGCGGCGCGATACCGGCTGCGGTGAGTTGAACACGTGCCTGGTCGACGGCTTCGGCATGGTGATTGGGGCCGTTGCGCCCGCCGCGCAGTACCAGGTGACAGTCCGGGTTGCCGGTACTGCGGATCAGTGCCGGCCGGCCGAGCAGGTCGATGCCGAAGTAGCGATGCGGGTGGGCGGCGCTGCAGATGGCGTCGCAGGCGATGCCCAGGCCGCCATCGGTGCCGTTCTTGAAGCCTGCCGGGACGTCCAGGCTGCTGACCAGCTCACGGTGGATCTGCGATTCACAGGTCCTGGCACCGATCGCCACCCAGCTCAGCAGGTCGCTGAAGTACTGCGCGGCCATGGGTTGCAGCATTTCACAGGCCAGTGGCAGGCCGAGCCCGGCCAGTTCGAGCATCAGCGACCTGGATCGCTCGAGGCCGGCCGACATGTCGTCGCTGCCATTGAGGTCGGGGTCGTACATCAGGCCTTTCCAGCCAACCGTGGTCCGTGGCTTCTCCACATAGGCGCGCATGACGATCAGCAGGTCGTCGCGCAGCTCGTCGGCAAGGTCGGCCAGGCGGCCGCCATACTCGAGTGCGGCCTGGCCGTGATGCAGCGAGCATGGCCCGACGATCACCAGCAGGCGTGGGTCGTTGCCGTGGATGATCTCCCTGACCTGATGGCGCTGCTGGCGGATCTGCGCTGCGAGGCGCTCGTCCAGCGGCAGCATTGTCCTGAGCGCATGGGCGCTGGGCAGTGCCTGGGTGCTGGGGTCCATGTCCAGGCCGTAGGCCTGGGCAGCAAGGGGGGTCGAACGCAAGGTGGCGATGGTGTTCATGTCGGACGTCCTGATGTCGTTCTGGAAAACAGAGGTGCACGCTTTCGGGGGTGTTCGAACCGCGCTTCGCCGCTGACGCGCAGGCGCGACCCGGCCGCGCCTGCGCGTGGCTGCGAGGCAAAGTGGCGTGTGGCGTGTGGCGAAGGTGTGGCGACCGCCTGGCTAATCGGGTGGGGCTGCAAACATCACGACCTCCTGGGTTCAGCATCCATTCCAAACCAGGCCATCCCTGGGCTGGCCACGGGCTCCGCGCGTTCGAAGCCCGTGACGGGCGAGGTCAGTCCATCTGGTTGTCCCTGGCCAGCAGCTCGGCGAAGTCATCGACGCTCAAGGTGCCGAGGTCCTCCCCGGTGCGGCTGCGCACGGTGAGCGTGCCGCTGTCTTTCTCGCGGTCGCCGATCACCAGCAGGTAAGGCACCCGCTGCAGCGTGCTTTCGCGGATCTTGTAGCCGATCTTCTCGTTGCGCAGGTCAGCCTCGACCCGTAGCCCCCGCTCGCGCAACTGCTGGCGCACCTGCTCGGCGTAGGCGTTCTGGGCCTCGGTCACGGTAAGCAGCATCGCCTGTACCGGCGCGAGCCAGGTCGGGAAGACACCGGCGTGATGCTCGATGAGGATGCCGATGAAGCGCTCCAGCGAGCCGACGATCGCCCGGTGCAGCATGACCGGGCGTCGGCGCTGCGAGTGCTCGTCGACATACTCGGCGCCCAGGCGATCTGGCATGTGGTAATCGACCTGGATGGTGCCGACCTGCCATTCGCGACCGATCGCATCACGCAGGTGGTATTCGATCTTCGGGCTGTAGAAGGCGCCTTCGCCTGGCAGTTCCTCCCAGCTCACGCCGCAGGCCGACAATGCCGAACGCAGCTGGTTTTCAGCCTTGTCCCACACTTCGTCGCTGCCCAGGCGCTTGCCGGGTTCGGGGCGCAGGGCGATCTTTACCGCCACGTCCTCGAAACCGAAGGCCTTGTAGACCTTCTGGGCCTGTTGGTGGAAGGTACGGATTTCCGCCTCGATCTGCTGCTCGGTACAGAAGATGTGCCCGTCGTCCTGGGTGAAGGCGCGCACGCGCATGATGCCGTGCAGGGCCCCGGAAGGCTCGTTGCGGTGGCAGCCGCCGAACTCGCCGTAGCGGATCGGCAGCTCGCGATGGCTGCGCAGGCCGAACTTGAAGATCTGGATGTGCCCCGGGCAGTTCATCGGCTTGAGCGCGTACTGGCGGTTTTCCGATTCGGTGACGAACATGTTCTCCTTGTAGTTGTCCCAGTGCCCGGACCGGCGCCACAGCGAGCTGTCCACCACCTGTGGCGAGCGCACCTCCTGGTAGCCGCTGTCGCGGTACACCTTGCGCATGTACTGCTCCACCGTCTGCCAGATCGCCCAGCCCTTGGGGTGCCAGAACACCATGCCTGGCGCTTCCTCCTGCTGGTGGAACAGGTCGTATTGCTTGGCCAGCTTGCGGTGGTCGCGCTTCTCGGCTTCTTCCAGCTGCGACAGGTAGGTCTTGAGCTGTTTGTCGTTCAGCCAGGCGGTGCCGTAGATGCGGCTGAGCATGGCGTTGCTGGAGTCGCCGCGCCAATAGGCGCCGGCCACCTTCATCAGCTTGAACGCCCCGAGCTTGCTGGTATCGGGCACGTGGGGGCCGCGGCACAGGTCGGTGAACTCACCCTGGCGGTACACCGAGAGGGTTTCCTGCGCCGGGATGTCCTCGATGATCCGCACCTTGTACGACTCACCCAGGGTCGTGAACAGGTCGATGGCCTGTCCGCGCGACAGCTCCTGGCGTTCGATCGGCAGGGCGCTGGCGACGATCCGGTGCATTTCAGCTTCGATCAGTGGCAGGTCGTCCTGGTTGAACGGGCGTTCGGCCACGAAATCGTAGTAGAAGCCATTGTCGATCACCGGGCCGATGGTCACCTGGGTGCCCGGGTACAGGCGCTGCACAGCCTGCGCGAGCAAGTGCGCGGTGGAGTGGCGGACGATCTCGAGGGCGTCTTCGCTCTTGTTCGTGACGATCTCGACCGTGGTATCGCCAGTCAGCATGCACGAGGCGTCGACCAGACGCCCGTCGACCTTCGCCGCGAGTGTGGCGGCCGCCAGGCCGCTGCCGATGGACTGTGCCAGTTGCTGGACGCTGAGCGGTTCCGGGAATTCCCTGCGACTGCCATCCGGTAGAGCGATTGAGATCATGTTTTTGCTGCCCGTTTAGTTTGACGTTGGCGCCTGGGCGCCGGTGTAGAGAGCCTTGCGTGACCTGGTGCAAGGCTTTGCGGCGGTATCACCCTCGATATGACCAGGAGCCATTCTGCAGGTAGGGTTTCATCTTGTTGCTGGTCTCCAGCCATTCCCGGTAAGGATCGCTGGCCTTGACGATGCCGCTGCCGGCAAAGATGTGCACATGCGCCGCGGTCACCTTCGCGGTCCTGATCGCCAGCGCGAAGTTGGATTGGCCAGCGAGGGTGAGGTAGCCCAGGCCTCCGGTGAAGAACTCGCGGTCGATGTATTCGAAACGGCGGATCCGCTCGCCGCTCAGGTCCAGGGGTTTGCCCCAGATGGTCGCCGGCGGGTAGACGGCGGCCAGGGCGTCGAACACGTTCGCGCCGGTGGCCAGCTCGCCTTCGATGCGGCTCTTGAGGTGTTGTACATACCCCAGGTCGATGACGTTTCTTGATTCGCGCAGGTCCAGCGAACCTGGTCGGCAAACCTGCTGGAGTTGCTCGAGGAACAGCTGGGCCGCGGTTTCGTGCTCTTCCAGCTCCTTCTTGTCCGATAGCAGTTCCTGGCGATAGCGGTCGCGCTTGAGCGCTTCGCTGGAGCCCTTGCGGGTTCCGGCGAGAGGCTCGACGACCACGTTGCTGCCATGGGTACGGATCAGGGTTTCCGGCGAGATGCCGATCCATGCCGGTCCCTGGTCCCAGCAGAACAGGTATTCGTAGTGCGGATTGGGACGTGGCGCGACTTGTTCGAGCAACTGCAGGGGATCCACCGCCTCGCTCATCTTCAGGCGGACCTCACGGCCGATCACCACCTTGTCCGCTTCGCTGGTCGACATTTCCTTGAGCAGGTCGAGCAGGTTGTCGACATAGTCGGTGCATTGCGGGATGAGCTCGCAGCTGCTGACTGCGGGCAGTGCCGGATAGCTGCGTGGCGCCAGGCGTGCCACGGCCTGCTCGATCCGAGGCTGCAGGTCGGCGGCGAAGGTCGCGCCGCTGATACGGCCATGCTCCACCCACAGGAACAGGCTCGGCAGGGTCATGATCAGTGGCTCGTCCAGGCGTTCCGGGTGAGTGGCGCAGCGCCAGCCGCCCAGCAAGGGTACATCGCCGGGCAGGCCTGCCAGTGCGGGCGAGGTGTCGCGCAGGGTCTTCCAGAAGTGCGCGACACCCTTGAACAGCTGTTCGTGAAAGCACCGTTCGCGGTCCAGGTGCAGGATGTCGCGGTACAGCACACGGTCGTGGTCGAGCCAGTCGATACGCAGTGCCTGCGGCTCGCGGGTCACGCACAGGCGATACTGGCTGCCGAGCCCGACCAGCGAGCGGTCACGCCCATCGGTGTGCTCACTGAAGACGCAACTGAACTGCTCGGCGAGTGCCGGAAAGGCACTGCTCAGTTCGGCGAGCAGCGCGCTGCCGGTGTCCTGCACGCCGAGCGCAGGGGCGGGAAGGGAAAAGTCAAAGGGGCTGATCATGCGCAAGTTGGCTCCTTGAATACCTGGGCCAGGTGACTGCAGAGCTGCAGGCCTCTTTCGAAATCCGACGGGGCGGGCAACGGTGGCCGGGCCGCGGCGTCGACCATGCCGTGCCAGCGATGGACCAGGCCGTGCGGGCGTCTGTCCGGTTGCGTCACGCTTCGCAGGTTGTGCGGGTTGTCGCGGGGGTCGAACAGCCAGAGGCTGCCGTCGTGTAGTGGTGGGACATCGCACAGCAGCAGCGCCAGGGTGTGGGCCCTGGCCGGGTTGGCGTCGGCAAGCCGTTGCGCCAGCCGGGCCGGGCTCAGCCCGTGTGCCTCCAGTGCCAGCGGGCGAACCGTCACCTCCGGCCAGGCCGGGCGGAGCTGGTTGTCGAGCAGGTTCAGCGAGGCTGCGTGGCCCGTTTGATTGGCCGTGTCGACGGCCAGGTAGGCATCGCTGATCCCGACCAGGTCAGAAGCCTGCGCCGGGGTGACGTGCAGGATCGTCAGCACCGGGCCGCCGATCATCCACTGCAGATAGCGCCGCAGACGCTGGCAGGTGGTGTCGAGGGTGTGGCGATCGACGCTCGCGTCGGTCGGCACCTCGATCCACTGGATGAAGCCTTCACCGCTCAGGGCCTGGTCCAGGTGCTGGCTCAGCGGGCCAGCGCCGGCCCGGCCTGGTGGCACGTGGTCGTTGCTGCGCGTGGGGTTGGAATGGGGCGAAATAGTGATGTCCATGGCAGTCCGTCTCGCAATATCCATGATGGGGTGCTCAGCCGAAGGTGGCGCCGCCATCCATGACCAGGTCCTGCAGGGTGATGTGGTTGGCATCGTCCGACAGTAGGAAGGTGATGCCCGCGGCGATGTCCTGGGGTTCGGCGATCTTGCCCAGCGGAATGCCGATGCGATGCAGGCCGAGGTCGCCCTGGACCATGCGCTGGTCGAGGCTGTCGTCGTCACCGGCCAGCTGGTGCAGCATGGGGGTGCGGGTGGAACCGGGGGATACCACGTTGCAGCGCACGCCATGCTGGCCCAGTTCCAGGCCCATGCAGCGAGTGAGCATGGCCACGGCGGCCTTCGAGGCGCAGTAACCGCTCAGGTTGACCCGCGGCGTGCTCGCGGCGTTGGAGGCAACGTTGACGATCGCCCCCCGGCGCCTTTGCAACATGCACCGGGCAACGGCCTGGGAAACATGGAAGGTGCCGTGCACGTTGATCTCGAACAGCCGCAGCCACGCTTGTGGGGAGATCTGTGTGAAGGGCGCTGCCTCGAGGATGCCCGCCGCATTGACCAGGCCGTCGAGTGGATAATGCTCGTCGATGCGCTCGACCAGGCTGGCGATCTGTTGCCGGTCGGTGATGTCGGCGGCGTGGAGCTTGACGTTGTCCGTAGGCAGGCGCTGGGCGATGGCCTCCAGGCCAGCCTCGTCGCGGTCGAGCGCGATCACCGTGGCACCCTCGGCGAGCAGGCGCTCGACCACGGCGGCACCGATGCCGCGCGCGGCGCCTGTCACCAGTACCGATTTGCCAGCGAAACGCCTCATGCGGGTTCTCCAGCGACCTGCGCCTGCCGGCGTTGATCGATCAGTTGCGACCAGGCGCGGATGCTGCGGCGCTCGAGCAGTTCGAGGAAGGTCACCGGCAGGCCCGCCTCCTGCCACTGTTCGAACAGCATCAGCAGGCGTACCGAGTCCAGTCCAAGCTGCACCGGGTCGTCCACTTCGGCGACGTGTTCCTTGGGCAGAGCCAGGCAACGGGCGACGTCACCGAGCAGGTCATGGGCCGGTCGAGTCGGGGCGAGGGTATCGAGCAGTTGGCGGGTCGACAGCACGACGCTCGAGCAGTGCGCCATGTGTTCCAGCGCCAGCTGGTGGCGCTCCAGGGAAAAGTCGCCCAGAGCATCGGCCAGCACGAACGGTTGGATGTCGGCCATGAAGGCGTCGGTGGCGGTGACCAGGCAGCCGATATGGGCGTAGACACCGCAGATGATCAGCTGGTCGCGACCCGCCGCGCGCAGGCGTTCGAGCAGGTCGGAGCGGGCGAAGGCGCTGTAGCGATGCTTGACCAGCATGACATCGCGCCGAGGGTCGGGAGTCAGCCCGGCGACGATGCCAGGGCTGTGCCCGTCTTCGGCCAGTCCTGGCCCCCAGAGGTCGCACAGCAGGCCGCGCGACTCGACGCTCTGATCGCCGGGCTGCGCGGTGTAGTAGACCGGCATGCCAAGCGCATGGCAGACCGCCCGCACCGACTGGATGCGTTGCACCAGGGTGTCGACGAAGGCCTGCGAGGCATAGGGCTTGAGGAAGTGGTTCTGCATGTCGTGGATCAGCAGGGCCGCTCGCTCAGGTGCCGGCGTCCATGGCAGTGCCGGACGGCTCAGCATGACCTGGCTGGGGATCGGGTAGTGCTGGATCTGTGGAATAGCCATCGGAATATCCTTGAAAGCGTTAGGGCGGGTCACGCCGCGAATTGCTGGCGCAAAACCTTCTTGTCGATCTTGCCCAGGGTGGTCTTGGGCAGGCCGGACAGCCACTGGAACTGGTCGGGAATGCGCTGCACGGCAACGCCGCGCGCCTGCAGGTGGAGCTTGAGCGCCTCGGTGTCACATCCCTGGCCGGGCGCGGCGACCAGCACGGCGCAAGAGCGTTCGCCCAGGTGCGGATCGGGTATGCCGATCACGGCCGCCTCCAGTACTCCAGGGTGGGCCAGCAGGTGGCCTTCGATTTCTTCCGCGGCGATCTTCTCGCCGCCACGGTTGACCTGATCCTTGTGCCGGCCGGTGACCACCAGGTAGCCGTCCGCGCGCAGGCACACGACATCGCCGGTGCGGTAGAAACCATCGGCGGTGAAGGCCCGAGCGTTCTGCTGGGGAGCATCGAGGTAGCCGCGGATGGTGTACGGACCGCGCACCAGCAAATGGCCTGGCTGCCCGACGGCGAGTGGTTGGTCGTCGTCATCGACCACGAGGATTTCGTCCAGCGGGCTCATCGGCCGCCCTTGGGTATGCAGCAGTTGGTCGAGGTCGTCGGCCAGGTCGGTGTAGCAGACCAGTCCTTCGGACATGCCGTAGACCTGTTGCAGGGTGAAGTCGAAGCTGTCGTTCAGGCGTGCCGCGACGTCGTCGCTCAGGCGTGCGCCACCCACCTGCAGGAAGCGCAGGCTGCTCAGGTCGTGCTGGCGTGGCGCGTGCAGCCAGGCCTGGGCCAGGCTCGGTACCAGGGCGGTGAAGGTCACCCCTTCGCGGGCGATGCTGGCGAAGCAGGCCGAGCCACTGGGATCGGCCTGCATCACGACCCTGCCGCCGGCAAGCAGCGTGCCGATGAAGCCGGGCGAGCTGAGCGTGAAGTTGTGCCCGGCCGGCAGCACGCACAGGTACACGCTCTGCGGTCCCAGCTGGCAGATCTCGGCGCTGACACGGATGCTGTAGAGGTAATCATCATGCCGGCGCAGGATCAGCTTGGGCATGGCGGTGCTGCCACCGGACAGCGTGATCAGCGCTGGCGCGCGGCTGTCTCCGGCCGGCACTGGCAGGTCCGTGCCATACAGGCTGGCATAGGGGACGAACTCCGCGGCATCACCCAGCACGATCACGTGGCGGATCGCATCCGGCAGGGCCAGCAGCTCGCGGGCGATGTCTCGATAGTCGAAGCCCAGGGCGCGGTCCTTGATCAGATATGCCGCGGCCTTGCTGGCCTGGACGATATGGGTGATCTCGTTGCGCCGGTCGGTGGGCAGGGCGAATACCGGGACCACGCCGAGGCGGAATAGGGCGAAGGTGGTCTCGATGAACTCCAGCACATTGGGCAGCTGCACCACGATGCGATCGCCTGGGCGCAGCCCCAATCGGCTGAATCCGTCGGCCAGCTGGTTGCAGCGGCTGTCGAGTTCGGCGTACGTGAGGCTGCGTTCGCCGTCACTGACCGCGATCCGCTCGGGGGTCTGGCGGGCATGCCGGGCAATGCAGGCATCCAGGGTTTCACCCGTCCAGGCACCCTGCTGGCGGTAGTAGCGCTCGAAGCTCTCCGGCCAGTAGGGGGCATCCAGTCCGGGCAGCTGGGGTACCGCTGACTGGGCATGAGCCTGCAGATGGTCCAGGCAGTCCTGGCGCGAAGCCGGGCCGAATGCCACCTGCCAACCGTGCGGTATCGGGCTGAAGCTTGGCCACAGCGACGGCTGCGAAGCACCGTTGCGCAGCAGCAGGAAGTGGCCATGGGCGGCATCGAACGGGTTGTGGAAGTCACGCAGCACGTGCTGCGTGCGCCGCGCCTGGGGCCTGGCCAGTGTCGCGTTGCGACGCAGCAGCACCTGTGCCAGTGCCTCCGGCTGCTCGGAGACGAAGTAGTGGCCACCGCCCTCGATCACGTCCAGCGATACATCCGTGCTATAGGCCTGCCAGTCGAGGTAGCGGCTGGCGTAGTCCGGGGTCAACGGGTCGTCGCTGCCGACGATGACATGGATGGGGGCCTGCAGCGATGCGCGCTGCCTGGCCTCGCGGCTGAAGAACGCGGCCGTCTGTCCGGCGTCGTGCTTGGTCATCCGGGCGATGGCCGCCAGGCTTTGCGCGTCCGGGACTTCCTTGAATCCACCCAGTTCACGCAGGAAGCCGATGATCTGCTCACCCGACCGTTCGGCCACCTGCTGCTCGATTTCGTCGGGCTGCAGGTCGAGCAGCATGCCACCGATGGTCAGCCCGCGCAGGTCAGCGCCGGCTTGCTCCAGGCGACGGCTGATGTCCAGTGCCAGTGCGTTGCCGGCACAGTGGCCGTAGACCAGAAGGGGGCCCTGCACCTTGGCCAGTACGTCGGCGACCACGCCAGCGGCGATGGTGGCATTGTCCGCGAAAGGCTCATCGGCACGCACCACGTCATGGCCGGGCAGGCGCACGCACAGGTAGTTGAAGGCACTGCCAAGCTGCTCGACCAGTTGCCGGTAGGCGAACACGTTGCCGCCAGCGAACGGCACCAGCAGCAAGGTGGCGCGGTCGGTGCGGGCGCTGGCCCCCATGGCCTGGGTCCAGCTGTCGCCGGTACTCATGCCGCTGTGTCGCAGGTAGTCGGCGCAGCCGCGAGGCGTTGGCTGCTCGAACAGTTGCAGCACGGGCAGGCCCAGGTCGCGGCACAGGCCGATGGCCTTGATCGAGTCGCCGCCGATGGCGAAGAAATCGTCGTCGATACCGATTCGCTGCTGGTCCAGGTGCGTCGACCAGTGGGCCAGTACCTGTTCGTCAAGGCTGTCCCGCGCCGGTTCCAGGTGGCGTGTGTGGTTCGCCTCGATGGCCGGCAGGGCACGGCGGTCGAGCTTGCCGTTGGCGGTGACGGCAAAGGCCTGCTGGACACCGATCGCCGACGGCACCATATAGGCCGGCAGGTGTTCGCGCAGGTGTTCACGCAATGCTTCGCTGTCGACATCGCCTACTGCGTAGCCCGGTGCAGGGACCACGTGGGCGATCAGTCGCGGGTCGTTGGCTCGGTCGCTCACCACCAGGGCCACGGCGTTGGACACCGACACGTGAGCGCGCAGGCAACTCTCGATCTCACCCAGCTCGATGCGATAGCCGCGCAGCTTGACCTGTTGGTCGGCGCGGCCGATGTACTCCAGTTCACCGTCGGCCAGGCGGATCGCCACGTCGCCGCTGCGGTACATGCGTTGCCCCGGCGCGCCGAAGGGGTCGGCGACGAAGCGCGTGGCATCCAGTTCGGGGCGGGCCAGGTAGCCCTGGGCCAAGCCCTCGCCACGCACGTACATCTCGCCTTGCGCACCTTCGGGTACCGGCTGCAGCGCGTCGTCCAGGACCAGGATGTCCATGTCGGCGTAGGGCCGGCCGATCAAGCTGCCTGCATTGGCCAGCACCTGTTCGCGGGTGATGAAGCGGTGGCAGGTGTTGATGGTGGTCTCGGTGATCCCGTACAGGTTGAGCAATTGCGTGCCGGCCGGGCGCGGCAGTTCGAACCACGGAGCCAGGCGGCCCAGGTCGAGGGGTTCGCCCCCGAAGCACTGGTAGCGCAGGTTCATGCGTGCGACCAGTTCGGGATGGTCGGCCTCGGCCTCCATGAAGCGATAGAACGCCGAGGGAATCTGGCCGAACACGGTGACCTGCTCGCGCACCACCAGCTCCAGCAAGGCATGGGGGTCGCGGGTGGTGTCCACCGGCACGATCACCAGGCGCCCGCCGTGCAGCAGCGCGCCCCACATTTCCCAGACGGAGGCGTCGAACATGTAGGCATGGCAGGCGGTCCAGACGTCGCTGCTGCGGTAGTCGAACCAGGCGTCGGTGCTGCTGAACAGCCGCACCACGTTGTGGTGGCTGACGCACACGCCCTTCGGCTTGCCGGTGGAGCCCGAGGTGTAGATCACATAGGCCCTGTCCTGGGGTTGCGGACCGCCTTGCGGCGCATGCTCCGCGGACTGCCGCAGGGCTTCGAGCGTGGCCTGGGCGTCGATGCTCAGGGTCCGTCCTTCGGCTTGCAGGGTACAGGCCTTGGCCACCGTGGCTTCGCTGCAAAGCAGAAGTTCGGCGGTGCATTCGTCGAGAATGCCGGCCAGGCGTTCTTCAGGGGCGTCGGGGTCCAACGGCACGTAGGCCGCGCCGCACTTGAGCACGGCAAGGATGGTCACCACGGTTTCCAGCGAACGCTCCAGCAGCAGGGCGATGGTGCGTTGCGGCGAAGACGTGCGGGCCGGCAGGTGGGCCTTGATCAGGTGAGCCAGGCGGTTGGCCTGGCGGTCGAGGTCCTGGTAGCTCAACGAGCGGTCGCCCAGTGTCAGCGCGACCGCATCCGGTGTGCTGGCAACCCAGCGGGCGAAGCCGTCGAGCAGCGTCGCCTGATCTTGCCGGGCTTGCGCCAGCGGCGGGCAGGCCATCGGTACGTACGCTTCGAGCTGACCGAGCGGACGCTCGGCGTCGGTGGCGAAGGCTTCCACGAAGGCGAGGAAGCGCTCCACGTGGGCGCCCAGCGCCTGCGCGTCGTACAGCTCGGGGTTGGCCATGCCGCACACGCGCAGCCCTTGGCCTGGTAGCGGCTGGACCAGCAGCGACAGGTCGTCGGCGGCGCCGGCACTGAGTACCTCGACGTCACAGCCCAGCGTACCGAAGGCCAGTGTGGGAGAGTAGATGTCGATGTTGATCTGCGGCCCGGTGAGGCGTCGGCCCTCGCCGAGCAGATTGCAGTCGCGGCGGATGTCCTCGGCTCGGTAGCGCTGGTGTTCGCGCAGGCCGGCCAGGGTCTTGCCGGCCTCGGCGACCAGCTCGCCGACGCGGGTCCAAGGATCGATCCGGGCCTGCAGCGGCAGCACGTTGGCCAGTGTGCAGGGTACATCGTGCGCCTGAGTGTCCAGGCGGTTCATCATCGGGATGCCGACCACCACGTCACGCTGGCCGGTGCTGCGGCCGATGAAGGCGGCGAAGGCCCCGATCAGCGCGTGCACCCAGTGGCTGTGCAGCTGACTGGCGCATTGGCGCAGGCGTTGGAAGGCCGCCTCGGACAGCTGGCCACGGTACAGCAAGGCTTGTCTGGTCGGCAGTTTCACCTGTGGATTGAGGCTGGCCACGGTGAGGCTGCCGTCGACCTGCCCCTGCCAGAAGCTGCGGTCCTGCGCGTAGCGCGGCGATGCCTGATAGGCCTGTTCGGCTTCCAGGACCTTGTCGAACGCGCCAAGCGGCGCCGCGACGATGTTCTGGCCACACCGCTCGGCGTACAACTGTGCCCAGCGCTTGAGGAACAGGCCAAGGCCGACGCCGTCCAGCGCGATATGGTGGCTCTTTACGTACAGGCAATCGGCGGCGTCGGCGATACGCACGAGGCTCGCCTGCAGCAGCGGGCCCTGTTCCAGGTCGACAGGCGTGGCCAGGTCACTGGCCATCCAGCGACGGGCCTGGCTTTCGTCGGCAAAGGCGTGCTCGGCGAGGCTGCACCGGGGCTCAGCGAGGATCTGCTGCTGCACCTGGCCTTGCGTTTCGCACAGGCGCACGCGCAGGCAAGTGCTCTCGCCCACGGCCTGGTTCAGGGCGGCGGCCAGGCGCTGCGCGTCCAGGCGGCCGTCGAAGCGCAGCAGGCTGGCGATGTTGTAAGCGGCGCTGTCGCTGGCCATCTGCTGCCCCAGCCAGATCGCGTGCTGGGCGGCAGTAAGCGGGAGAGTGGTGACGGCTTCCATTTCAAACGGCTCCATTCTGTGTCTGAGGCTCTGCGGCTCAGGCCTTGGGCAGATGCTGCTGCTTCTGCACCGCATCGAAGAAACGCTCGCAGAGGTAGGAGCGGGTGTCGGGGGCGACCCGTGCATCGATCAGTACGGGGCGGTCCATGGCCAAGGCTTCGGCGAGCTGCTCGCGAAGCTGCTCCGAGGTGTGCGCGGTGAAACCCTGCACTTTGTGGAATCGCGCAATGTCGATGAACTCCAGGTCAGGTTGCTCGGTCAGCGGACGGTCCTGTGGCTTGCCGGACAGCGAAGTCCAGCGCCGGTTGTTGAGAATCACGACGATGGGGCTGGTACCGAAGCGCGCGGCATGCATCAGTTCGTTGCCGGTCATGTGGAACGCACCGTCCCCTACCAGCACCAAGGGGCGCTTGCCGCTCGCCAGCTGGTAGCCGATGGCGCCCGGCACGGCGAGCCCCATGCTCATGTAGAGGGATGAGGCCAGCACGTCACGCGGGAACATGCCCAGCGACATGAAGAAGGCGTCACCGCAGTCGGCGATGAGGTCCAGGTCGGGATGCTCGCTGAACACCCTGTTCAGTTCGTCGATGATCTCGTAGGGGGTCAGTGGCGAGTCCGAGGCGAGCAGCCGCTCCGGCGCCGGCGGACGGATGAAGGCGGTCTGTTCCGCCTCCAGTGGCGCCAGGGTCTGGCCGTGGCGCCGCGAGGTGCTGGCCAGGCCAAGCAGGGCACGCAGGAAGGCTTCGGTGCTCAGCTCGTAGCGCTGTCGGCCGACCATCACCACGCCGTCGTTGGCGTGGATCAGCCGACCACCGGCGATCTGGCTGGCGATGCCCATGTTCACGTCGGAGTTGGGTTCGCCCAGCAGCATCAGCACGTCGCAGCCGTCGACCAGGGTCTGGGTCAGGCGCGAAGGCGAGGCCGGGCCGGCGTAGATTCCCCGGTAGTTGGCATGCGCCGTTGGCAGGCCGCCCCGTGACATCGGGGTTTCGACCCAGGGCAGGCCGAGAGCGTCGCTGAGGGCCAGGGCCTCGTCTCCCAGGTGGCCACGCTTGATGTCGAGACCGGGTACCAGGATCGGTTGTGTGGCCTGGTCGAGCAGCTTCAGGGCTTGCTCGGCCGCACCGAGGGCGTGCTGGTCGAACAGCGCCGGCTGACGCTCAAGCGGCGCGCGGCGTGGGGTATGGCGGATCTTGTGCAGGAACAGGTCGCGGGGGATCTCGACGTACACCGGGCGTGACTCGCGCAGCGCGATGGCGACCGCTTCGCGCAACTGGTCCTGGGCCTGGTGTGGATCCTCGATGCAGGCCTGGTGCACCGTGACCTCCTTCATCAGGCGCAACTGTGTGCCGTGGTCGACGATGGTGTGGTGGGCGAACATCGAGCCCTGGCGCTCCTTGTGCCCGGGCGAACCGGAAATCACCACCAGCGGCAGCCGTTCGACGTAGGCCTGGGCGATACCATTGATGGCGTTCAGCGCACCCACCCCGTAGGTGAAGCACACCGCGCCAGGCGCCTGCCCGCCGAGGGCATAGCCCAGGGCGGTGAGGGTGGTGCTGTATTCGTGGGACATGGTGCGCAGGGTCAGGCCCGGAGTGCCGAGCATCTCTCGCGACAGCTGCATGGTGAAGTCGCCGGGAATACAGAACAGATCGCTTATGTCGTTTTCCACCAGCACATGGCCCACCAGTTGCCCGAGGGTCATTTCCCGAGACGAGGTGAATAACCGGGTCAGTACGTTCATCGCTGGATTCCTCGCTCGAGCAGGTGGCGACGGGCTTCGTCGATCTGCCCGTCGAACGAGTACGCCAGTGGCGCCAGAGGGAAACCCGCCAGCAGCTCCTTGACTCTGGCGGCGACGCGTGCGGGCTCGGTGCGCTTGAAGTACAGGTCGGCGACCAGCCCGGCGACCTGGCGGAAATCGTCCTCGCGCATGCCGCGGCGGGTCATGGCTTGTACGCCCAGGCGAATGCCATGCACGCCTGGCTTGCCGGGGATCTCGATGTTGGTCGAACGGATGCCGCCGGCATGCAAGCTGTCGACGCACATGGCCAGCGCCTGTTGCAGATTGCCGACGGCGAAGTGCACTTGGTGGGTTTCGGTGAAGTCGAACGACTCGCCGGAAACCTCCAGGCCAAGCTCATGGAGCTGGCGCGCCAGGGCCTTGGCGTTGCGTACCATCTGCTGGGCGTAGGCCGGGCCGAAGGCCTCCATCTCCTTGAACGCCGCCCACATCGACGGCAGCAGCTCGGCGTGACAGTTACTCTGCAAGTGCGGGCAGACCCACATCGAGGTGTCGACCAGCAACGGGTGCTGGGCGGACTTGAAGGCGATGTACCCCTTCTGTGGACCTGGAATGGTCTTGTGCGTGTTGCCATGGGCGACGTCGGCGCCGCAGGCCAGCGGCGAGTCGAACACGCCACCCAGGATCAGGCCACCGTCGTGGCTCATGTCGTAGGTCAGGGTGCAGGACTCGGGCAGCACGGCGCGAATCTCCGCCAGCGGTTGCCAGCGAAGCTTGAACGACTGGTCGAGGATGACGATACGGATGTGCGGGTTGCGTCGCACCAGGTCGTCGAGTCTGGGAACATCGATCAGCAGGGTGTGCGGGTCGACCGGCAGGTGGAAGATCTCGATGCCCATCTTGCTCGCGAGCTGCTCGAGGGCGAAGTGCCCACCGTCGCGATGGGCGAAGTGCACGAAACCTTCACCTGGCTTGCAGGCCGCCAGCATCAGCGCCTGTTCGGCGGGCGAGCCGCCATTGGGACGCCAGTCGAATGCCTGGGCACCGAGCATGCGCCTGGCCAGCCCGCGCAGGTCGTCGGCGATCTCGTTCATCTGCCCGGGTTCGGGGAAGTGCCACTCGCCCAGCGGTACCGGGAAGGGGAAGGAGCAGTGGTAGAACGCCCCGGCGGTGCTGCCGGAAGTGAGGCGTACCAGTTCGCTCGGGTAGTTCTCGTTGGCGGTCAGGCTGAGGGTGTCCTGACGGTACTGGTAATCCTGATCGAGGGTCTGGGCCAGCCATTCGATGAGCGGGCCGGCGTTGTGCTTGTCCTGATTCATGTTCAGCGGACTCCTGTCTGAGAAAACACTTCCGGGGTGACGGCGAGCAGCGTCTGGCGGGGGCCGCCAATGACGTCGTATTCGATCTGGCAGGACTGCTCGATGATGGCGTGGTAGAGCTGTTCGATCAGCGCCGCCGGGACATTGCGGGTGTGCCCGCGCGCGGTGCAGCGGCCGACCACCTGCCTGACCCGTTCTGGCTGCATCACGGCGGTATTGCTGTCCTTCTTGCTGTGGGCGACCTCGCGGATGATGTCCAGGCGTTGTGCCAGCAGGTCGATCAGCTGATCGTCGATACGGTCGATGCGTTCACGGTGGCTGCCCAGCGCGACGCCGTTGCCCGAGGGCCGCGGCGCGTGCCCCTCGACCACTTCGAACAGCTGCCGGCAGGTTGCCGCCAGTTGTGGCTGGACCTCTTCCAGGTGGTTGCGCAGGCTGGCCATGGCGGCCAGGAACTCGACGTGGGCGTCGCTGCGGGCATGCCCGTCCAGGCGTTGCAGATGGGCGATGGCCGTTTCGCGCGCGGCCTCGGAGGCCGGGTTGGCTGCCTGGATCTCCCAGTACACGTCAGGGTGGTTGGTCATCATGCGGGCCAGCAGGCAGAGCATGACCTTGAACGGTGGCGGGGCCAGCTCGATCAACTGCGCCAGGGGCACACCGCTGGCCGCCAGGGAGTGGCCGAAGGCGAGTACCATGGAGTGGCCGACGGTCTGCAGCAGGGCCATGGTCTGGTCGTGTTCCTGCGCCGACAGCGTGAACAGGCGCATGCCACGGCTTGCCAGGCGTTCGCGCAGGTCGTCGAGCTGCACCCCGGCCTGATAGGGAACCACCACCACCGGTCGACCCTCGGGCGACAGGTCGCCAGAGAACATCGGGTTGAGCCCGGCCACGGCCTGCGGCAGCGAAACATCGCGAATCAGTGTGGCGAACGCGCTCTTGATGGACAGCGTCTCGACCAGCAGGCACTCCAGCGCCAGGTGCGGGATCAAGGCGGGAAGCGCCTGCAGCAAGACCTTCTCCGAGATTGCCAGCACCAGCAGATTGGCGTTCGCCAGCCGCTGGCACAGCTGCGCGGATGGCGCGCAGATGTCGTCTTGCAGGGTTTCGTAGCCTTGTGACACTGGCACCTGCGCCGGCACCAGGTCGACGCCCAGTACTTTCAGGCCGGTTGCGCTCAGTTGCTCACAGAGCATGCGGCCGATCGAGCCGGCGGCGCCGATGACGATGGCTTGCCCGTTGTCCGGGCGCGAGGGGAGGCTCATGCACTCACCTCCTCGAGCAGGGCGATCGCTTCCACCACGCCACTGGCCTTGACCACGGTCTCGACATATTCGCTTTCCGGGTCGGACAGCGCGGTGATGGCGCCGCCGACACCGAAGCGGGCGAGCGCGTCATGTACCGCCACGCTGCGGATGAGGATGCTCAGGTCACAGGCTCCGCCCAGGCCGATCCACCCCAGCGACCCCGAATAGGCGCCCCGGGCGCCTTGTTCGAGTTCACCGATGATCTGCATCGTGCGTTTTTTCGGGGCGCCGGTCATCGAGCCGCCGGGGAAGCTGGCCTTGATGCAATCGAGCGCCTGCATGCCAGGCTTGAGCTGGCCCTGGATGGTCGACACCAGCTGGTGCGCGTGGGAGTAGCTCTCCACCACGAACAGGCCGGGCACTTTCACCGAGCCGATCTGGCATACCCTGCCCAGGTCGTTGCGCAGCAGGTCGACGATCATCAGGTTCTCGGCCAGGTCCTTCTCGTCCTGGCGCAGATCGTCGAGTTGGCGCTGGTCTTCCCGCGCATCGTCGCTGCGTGGGCGGGTACCCTTGATCGGCTTGGCCTCGACCTCGCCTTGACGATCGACCTTGAGGAAGCGCTCCGGGGAAGAGCTGGCCATCTCGAAGCCGGGGATCGCGTAGTAGGCCGCGTGGGGCGCCGGGCTCAGCTCGCGCATGATCCGGTAGAGGGCATAGGCGGAGTGTTCGAACGGCAGCTCGACCAGGTTGGTCAGGCAGACTTCATAGGTTTCGCCATCGACGATCTGGCGCTGGGCCTCGAGGATCTTTTCGATATAGGCCGGCTTTTCGTGGCGGGCCTTGGCGTGAGCACGGATCCAGTGCTCGACCTGGTCGAGCGACATGCGCCGCGGGCGTCTTGCCAGTGGCTGGGCGGCTGGCAGTGACTGCAGGCGCTCGCAGGCCTGGTCGAGCCAGGCGCGAGCCACCGGCGTGTCGTGATCGTCCCTGAGCAGATGCAGCAGGTAGCTGCGGTTTTCCTGATGGTCGATCACCAGCATGCGGGTAGCGAACATGAAGCAGGCGTCCGGGGCGGGGGACGACCAGGCAGGATCGCCCAGGGTAGCCACCTTCAGCTCATAACCCAGAACCCCGACATAGCCGAGGTTGAAGTCGAACGGCAGTGCGTCGGGGCACGGAGTGTGCTGCGCACGCATGCGTTCGCCGAGCCAGCCGAGGAAGTCTTCGGCGCGCTCGTGCTGCGTGCCCTCGAGGCGCTGGATCTCCACGCTGCTGCTCTCCTGCTTGTAGCGCAGCACCTCGCCCCAGCGGCCTTGGGAATCGCCCATGAAGGTAAATCGGGAAAACCCCGGGATAACCACGCTGCTCTCCAGCAGGAAGCGGGCCGGGGATTGGGCGAACTCTTGCTCGAAGGCCGCCAGGGTGTCGGGCACATGGTCAAAGGCCCGGAATTCGACACGGTTGTCGCTCATCTAGAATCTCCGGAAAAGTCAGGCGAGGGCCGTCAGCAGCGGCCGCCCTGGTGCTGGTGCGCGAGGTCGCGGAAGTTGCCGAGCATCTGCAGGCCCGCTTCGGTGCAGATGGATTCGGGGTGGAACTGGATGCCGTGCAGTGGTCGATCCTTGTGGCGGATGCCGTGGATCATGCCGTGCTGGTCCCAGGCGCTGACCACGAACGGCGACTTGACCTGGCGCACCATCAGCGAGTGATAGCGCACCACGGTCAGGTCGGCGGGCAGCCCGGCGAAGACGCCCTGGCCATCGTGGCTGATGCGGCTCAGGCGTCCGTGCATCGGTTCGGGGGCATGCACCACGTCCATCCCGTGCAGGTGGGCCATGCATTGATGGCCGAGGCAGACGCCCAGCACAGGCACGCTGGCATCGCGGATGACGTCTTCGCTCAGGCCGATATCGCTCTTGCGCGCCGGTGTACCGGGGCCAGGGGAGATGATGATGGCGGCGTAGCGGTTCAGGTCGATGTCTGCGGGCGATACGTCGTTGGTGAAGACGTCAGGCTCTTCGCCGCAGACCTGGCCCATGAACTGGAACAGGTTGTAGGTGAACGAATCGAAGTTGTCGACGATCAGTGTTTTCACAGTCGTTCCCCTCCGCTCAAGCGCTGACGTAGTCGCGGTCGGCGAACGCTTCCCTGACCTGTGGCAGGTCGAGGATGCCCATCTGCCGCAGCAGCCGGTACAGACGCTGGAGAATCGATTTCTTCATGCGCGCATGGTCGGCGTGGAAGGTCGGGTCGGATTCGTGGATCACTTGCTCGGCCTGTTCCGGGGTAAGGCCGCAATGGGCCAGGATGCGGCGTTCGAAGCGTCGCTCGGGATCGAGGTCGAGGAAGTCGTCAAGGTAGGCGGGAAGCATCAGGCCGAAGCGCTCGCGGGTGCTTTCCGGCAGGGTCGGCCAGCGTTTTTTCATCAGGTCGGCGAAGAACCGCGAATGGCGACCTTCGTCGCGAACGTGATCGGTCATGAGGGTGGTGAACGATTTGCTCAGTTCGCGTTCACGCCCCAGGTTGGCCACTTCGTCGGTGAGCACGTTCTCGGCGATGGTCACGGCCAGCAGCTGGAATTCGGTACGCAGCGATTCGGGCAGTTGCGCGTAGGCGCGGGCGGTCGCGTTCAGCTTCTGGTTGGTCTGCGGCACCTCGATCGCCTCGATGCCGCTCTTTTCATTCATCTGGGTCAGATAGTCCAGCGCCACGTGGGCGTGGTAACCCTCGTCGATGATGACGGTGAGGGCCTGTAGTTTTTCCACATCGCCAATACCGGTGAAACGGTCGTGCAACATGTCCAGGCAGCATTGGATTATGAACTTCGTTTCCAGTAACCCAACGTTGTAGAGGAACTGATAGGCCGCTTGGGTCAATATATAGTTTTTAATGCCCTTGCCTTGCGCCTGAATAATCGGGTGTTCGCACATGGCACAACGCGAGACGGGATAGATAAGTTGTTCGCCGTCATATTCCGGGACGATGATTCGCGGTGTGCTGCGGACAGTCGCTTTCGCGTACCAATGATCATTGATCTGGTCGAGGCTCATGTTTTTTTCCAGTCAGGTGGGGTGGGAACGAATGGCGAACCGTTCGCCGCTCAGTTCACGGTGATCCAGGATGCATACAGGGGTTGGCCATATTTGCTGCAGACCTGACCGGCGCGGGAGGCATCGATGCCTACCTTGCGCAGCAGGCGTTCGATGCCCAGTGGTGATACGGTGATCAGCTTGCGAGCCCCGTACTCCGCGGCGCAGCGCAAGGTCTCCTGCATCAGGGCGATGGCGTTGGGCGAGGAAATCTGACGCTCGGCACGACACGACGAAGGGCCGGCGGCGGCGAAACGCGACAATTCCCAGACCTGTTCGCTGGCGGGCATCGGCTGGCCGGCCATTAGTTCGGGAAATATTTCGCTGAGCAAGTAAGGCGTGGCGGTGCTCAATAAACGCGCCACCCCGACTACTTGTTTGTTTTCATCCCGGGCGAGGATATAAACCGTATCGCTTCGGTCAAACTGATCGAATTCGGCATCCTCTTCACAGTCCAGCTCCCATCCCAACTGTCGGACAAATACCTGGTACCGATAGTGCGCCATGGCCGAGCGTACGCTGGCGTCCAGTGTTTCCAGCGTTCCGGTGATGAATTCCATTTCTTGGGCTCCGCAAACTTCCGTTGGCGGAGCTATTAGATACAACAGTCCCTGGCTGTGTAACCTACCAAAAGCAGTAGGGTGGTATTCATTCGCCTGTCATGTTAGTGCCTTGGCGGTGGTTTCAGAACAGCAGGCCGAGCATGGCGGCGCGCACCACTGCGGCGGTCTTGTTGGCGGTCTTGAGCTTGCGCACGGCATTTTTGATGTGGAAGTCGATGGTGTTTTTCGACACCGTCAGCAGGTCGGCGATTTCACTGGCTGACTTGCCATCCGCGGTCCATTTGAGGATCTCCCGTTCGCGCTCGGTGAGTTCTGGGGCCTCGGCGTTGCGGTGACGCTTGGTCAGGATTGAACTGAGCGATGCGTGGGCGGTGCTGGCCAGCCAGCGCAGCTGCTCGCCATTGTGGCGCAGCTCGCGTTCGCTGATATCGCCGTCGCTGCGGGCCAGCGTAAGCATTGCGCAGGTTCCGCCGGCGTTGAGAATCGATTGCGAGAGCCCTTTGCGCAGGCCGTGGCCACGGGCCTCCTCCCATAGCTCGGGCGTCTGCGTATAGAGCTGGTCGCTCCAGATGATGACGCGTTCCGACTGCCGACCGAGGAGGATGGTGGGGTCGCTCTCCAGGTACCGGGCTTCCTTGTAGCGCTCCTGCCAGCGGGCCGGGTAGTTGTTGAGCATGATCGCCTTGGGGTTGGAGAGAGGGTAGGGGGTCTGCAGGCCATAGGCGCAGTAGTTGAAGTCCAGCGCGACGCTGGCTTCCAGGATCAAGGCAAAGATGACGTTTTCATCGCCGGCCCGTTCCAGTGCATGCAAAAGCTCGATCTGCCAACCTTCCATGTTTGTTCTCGTTGTCTCTTGTATGGGATGCCACTCGGGCTACGCCGGACTGCTGGCCAGCGGAGAATATGGCATTCCGGATTTTGGATCCAAATTTATGACGGATTTTTCATCGTGGTCCTGAAACCGACGAAATGCGTTGGGCGGGGAAACAGGGGAGGGCACTGACGTGCAGGAGGAGGGAGGATCTTTCGCGTTGGCGTTCGGCGAATCGGGCACGACAGTGCCAGGCCAGGGCGGGCACGGAGTAGCAGGATGGGGGACTGTTACGATTTTCTGGCTGGAAGTGGCAGCCATTCGCGCAGAACGTGCGGTACTGAACCGTTTCCATTGGGTTGCTGCGCAACTGGCGGTCAAGGCCGGTCAGTGTGAAGCAATTGGGGCCGCAAAGCGGCCCCAATGGTATTACAGGTGCAGGGACACTGAGTCGCTGGCTCAGCCCTGCTTCACTTCACGCAGTGCCTTGCCCTTCACCGGAGCATCACCGGCCACGTAGTACTTGGCGGTGCTGCGCGGCAGCGGCTGGCGACCACGAATCTTGTCCGAGATCTTCTCGGCGATCATGATCGTGGTGGCGTTGAGGTTGCCGGTGATGATCAGCGGCATGATCGACGCGTCGACCACGCGCAGGCCTTGCATGCCGTGGACGCGGCCTTCGGCATCGACCACCGCCATGTCGTCGGTGCCCATCTTGCACGAGCAGGACGGGTGGAAGGCGGTTTCGGCGTGCTCGCGGATGAACTTGTCCAGCTCTTCATCGGTTTGCACGTGGGCGCCCGGGCTGATCTCGCGACCACGGTACGGGTCCAGTGCCGGCTGGGCCATGATTTCGCGGGTCAGGCGGATGCCGTCGCGGAATTCCTGCCAGTCCTGCTCGGTGGACATGTAGTTGAACAGGATGCTCGGGTGCTGGCGCGGGTCTTTCGACTTGGCCTGGATGCGACCACGGGCAGGCGAACGCATGGAGCCCATGTGCGCCTGGAAACCGTGCTCCTTCACGCCGTTGGAGCCGTTGTAATTGATGGCGACCGGCAGGAAGTGGTACTGGATGTTCGGCCACTTGAACTCAGGACGGGTACGGATGAAACCGCCGGCCTCGAACTGGTTGCTGGCGCCGATGCCGGTGCCGTTGAACAGCCACTCGGCACCGATGGCCGGCTGGTTCCACCACAGCAGCGAGGGGTACAGCGACACCGGCTGGGTGCAGGCGTACTGCAGGTACAACTCGAGGTGGTCCTGCAGGTTCTCGCCGACGCCTGGCAGGTCGTGGACCACCGGGATGTCGAGGCTTTCCAGCAGGGCGCGTGGGCCGACGCCGGAGCGTTGCAGCAGTTGCGGCGAGGCGATGGCGCCGGAGGAAACGATCACTTCCTTGCGGGCGCGGGCTTCGACGCGCTCTTCGCTGTCACCCACCAGGTAGGTCACGCCAACGGCGCGTTTGCCATCGAACAGCACGCGGTCGCTCAGGGCGTGGGTGACGATGGTCAGGTTCGGGCGCTTCTTGGCCTGGTCCAGGTAGCCGCGGGCGGTGCTGGAGCGACGGCCGTTCTTGGTGACCGAACGGTCCATCGGGCCGAAGCCTTCCTGCTGGTAGCCGTTGAGGTCTTCGGTGCGCGGGTAGCCAGCCTGCACGCCGGCTTCGACCATGGCGTGGAACAGCGGGTTGTTGCCGGCTTTGGGCGTGGCCACGCTGACCGGGCCGTCGCCGCCGTGGTAATCGTTCGGGCCGATGTCGCGGGTTTCGGCTTTACGGAAGTACGGCAGGCAATCCAGGTAGGTCCAGTCTTCCAGGCCTGGCAGTTCCGCCCAGCCGTCGAAGTCCATGGCGTTGCCGCGGATGTAGCACATGCCGTTGATCAGCGAGGAGCCGCCCAGGCCCTTGCCGCGGCCACATTCCATGCGGCGGCCGTCCATGTGCGGCTCCGGATCGGTCTCGTAGGCCCAGTTGTAGCGGCGACCCTGCAGCGGGAAGGCCAGGGCGGCCGGCATCTGGGTGCGGAAGTCGAAGCGGTAGTCGGGGCCACCGGCTTCCAGCAGCAGCACGGTGACGCTGGCGTCTTCGGTCAGGCGGGTGGCCAGGGTGTTACCGGCGGAGCCTGCTCCGACGATGATGTAGTCGAATTCTTGGGACATGAAAAAGTACCCTCGTTGGCGGTGATCAGGGAGCGGAAACGCCCGTGCTCACTGGCACGGGCGTGGCTGGACAGGGTTTAGAAAACCGAGTTGTAGCCGCCCAGCTCGACCTGAACCGACTTGATGCGAGTGTATTGAGCCAGCGAGCTGACACCGTTCTCACGGCCGACGCCCGACTGCTTGTAGCCGCCAACCGGCATTTCGGCCGGCGACTCGCCCCAGGCGTTGATCCAGCAGATGCCGGCTTCGAGCTTGTGGATGATGCGGTGGGCGCGGCTGATGTCGTTGGTGCACACGCCGGCGGCCAGGCCGTATTCGGTGTCGTTGGCGCGGCGGATGACTTCTTCCTCGGTCTCGTAGGAGAGGATGCTCATCACCGGGCCGAAGATCTCTTCCTTGACGATGGTCATGTCGTCGCGGCAGTCGGTGAACACGGTCGGGGCGACGAAGGCGCCCTTGGCGAAGGCACCCTCCAGCAGGCGCTCACCGCCGCACAGTACGCGGGCACCTTCTTCCTTGCCCTTGGCGATGTACGACAGCACGCTTTCCATGTGTGGGAAGCTGACCAGCGGGCCGAAGTTGGTGTTTTCGTCTTCCGGGTTGCCGACGCGGATGCGCGCGACGCGCTCGGCGATCTTGGCTTCGAAGGCGGCTTTCATCGACGCCGGCACGAACACGCGAGTGCCGTTGGTGCAGACTTGGCCGGAGCTGTAGAAGTTGGCCATCATGGCGATGTCGGCGGCCTTGTCCAGGTCGGCGTCGTCGCAGATGATCAGCGGCGACTTGCCGCCCAGTTCCATGGTCACTTCCTTCAGCGAAGAGCTGGAGGCGCTGGCCATGACTTTCTTGCCGGTGGTGGTGCCGCCGGTGAAGGAGACTTTCTCGATGCGCGGGTGCTCGGTCAGCCAGGTGCCGACTTCGCGGCCGCTGCCGGTCAGGACGTTGAACACGCCGTTCGGCAGGCCGGCTTCAGTGTAGATCTCGGCCAGTTTCAGGGTGGTCAGCGAAGTGACTTCCGACGGCTTGAAGATCATCGCGTTGCCGGCGGCCAGGGCCGGAGCGGATTTCCACAGGGCGATCTGGATCGGGTAGTTCCAGGCGCCGATACCGACGGTCACGCCCAGTGGCTCGCGGCGGGTGTAGACGAAGGACGATTCGCGCAGCGGAATCTGCTCGCCTTCGATGGCCGGGACCAGGCCCGCGTAGTACTCCAGCACGTCGGCGCCGGTGACGATGTCGACGTAGCGGGTTTCGGAGTAGGACTTGCCGGTGTCCAGGGTTTCCAGCATGGCCAGCTCGTCGTTGCGCTCGCGCAGGATGTCGACGGCGCGGCGCAGGATGCGCGAACGCTGCATGGCGGTCATCGCGGCCCAGATTTTCTGGCCGCGCTCGGCGCTTTCCACGGCCTTCTCGACGTCAGCCTGGGTGGCGCGCTGCACGTGGGCGAGGACTTCGCCGGTGGCCGGGTTGATGGCTTCGAAGGTGGCGTCGCTGCCAGCGTCGACGTAAGCGCCATCAATGTAGAGTTTTTGCGTTCCGAAACGGGCCATAGTGTCCTCGCAAGTGCAGTGTGTGGTTGGCTGCCGCGTCACGCTCCTGCCGATTGGCTGGTCGCTGCGCGCGGCTGTTCAGAGGCCTGGTCGGTTGTGCCCAGGGACTGCTGTTTAGCCAGTTGTAGATCCATGTATTCGTAAGCAATTCGTATCGCCTGGTCGGTGTCGAATGCATCTCCCGACAGGGCGCCACGCAGCCACAGGCCGTCGATCAGGGCCGCCAGTCCGCGGGCGGCCTTGCGCGCATGGTAGAGCGGCAGGACGCGGCGGAACTGGCAGCACAGGTTGGAATACAGGCGGTGATCGTTGATCCGCTGCAACCTGTGCAAAGACGGCTGGTGCATGCTGGAGGCCCAGAAGGCCAGCCAGGTTTTCATTGCCGGGCCATTCACCTGGCTCGCATCGAAGTTGCCTTCGATGATCACCTTCAGGTGGGCACGCGGGCTGTCGTCCGTGAGTGCCTGACGACGCGCGATCACACCCTCGTTGAGCATGTTCATGATGTAGCGCATCGTCGCTGCGATCAGGCCGTTCTTGTCCTGAAAGTAGTGACTGATGATGCCGTTCGACACGCCGGCCAAACGGGCAATCAGCGCAATGCTGGCATCTCCCAGTCCGACCTGATCGACCGCCTGCAACGTGGCTTCGATCAACTGCTGGCGGCGGATGGGTTGCATACCGACCTTGGGCATCTTGCTATCTCCTCAGGCCTGCGGACAGACGACGAGCGGCTGCCTCGGCGAAGGCCAGTCTATTTTGTTTTGATTGAACGTTCAATCAATAAAGAATAAGCTCTGCGACAATTTGTGCCATTGACAGTTTTTCAGGCGGTCAAGAGGACACGAATCGACACCCCAGGAAATCGTGTAACCCCCGGAATACAAGGCGTTGACGGGCATGAGCGATGCAAAGGACAGATTCTGCCGAGCGGTCATGGACTGCGCGGTCGGCCCTTGGAGCGGGCCAGGTGGTCTGTGGCGAATGCGCGCACCTTCTGCTGAGTGCGTGGCAAGGCGACAGGCGGCCGGTCTGTTTTTTTTGCAGCGTTTCGATTCGGGATCACGGTTTCCAGGTGCCTTTTATAACACCTTGCGCAGTAGGGCTATTGCACCAATTGCGCGGGAAATAACTGTATAGCCTCCACTGCCGCACTGCCCGGAGCATTCGTGCAATGAGTTCTGCCTCCCTGACTAAGCCTCCCGCCGAGCGGGTACGGGTCAATCGCGTGGTGTTCTACACCTCGGCGATGATGATCCTCGTTCTGACTGCCCTGCTGATCGCTGTCCCCGAAACCGCCGGCCAGGTGCTGGGCGTCGCCCAGAAATGGCTGACCCGTACCTTCGGCTGGTACTACATGCTGGTGATCTGCGGTTACCTGCTGTTCGTCGTCTACCTGGCCTTCTCCGACTTCGGCAAGCTCAAGCTGGGCGGCAAGGACGACACCCCGGACTTCAGCTACGGCGCCTGGGCCGGCATGCTGTTCTCCTCCGGTATCGGTATCTCGCTGCTGTATTTCGGCGCGTCCGAGCCGCTGGATCACTACTTCAACCCGCCGCAAGGCACGCCTGCCAGCCTCGAGGCCGCGCGCCAGGGCCTGCAGCTGACCTTCCTGCACTGGGGCCTGCACGGCTGGGCGATCTACGCCCTGGTCGGCCTGGCCGTGGGTTACTTCGCCTACCGTCACAACCAGCCGCTGGCGTTGCGTTCGGCGCTGTACCCGCTGGTCGGCGAGCGTTGGGTCAAGGGCGGTGCCGGTCATGCCGTGGACATCTTCGGCATGTTCGTCACCCTGCTGGGCCTGGTGACCAACCTCGGCATCGGCTCGATGCAGGTGGCCTCGGGGCTGGAATACCTGTTCGGCATGGACCACAGCAAGACCAACCTGCTGGTGGTGATCCTGGTCATGGCCGGCGTGGCCACCGTGGCCGCGGTGTCGGGCGTGGAAAACGGCATCCGCCGTCTGTCCAACCTGAACATTCTGCTGTTCAGCGGCCTGCTGATCTTCGTGCTGCTGGCCGGCAACACCCTGCACCTGTTCAACGGCTTCGTGCAGAACGTCGGCGACTACCTCAACGGTATCGTGCTCAAGACCTTCGACCTCTATGTCTACGAAGGCGATAACGACAAGTCCGAGCGCTGGCTGGGCCTGTGGACCGTGTTCTACTGGGCCTGGTGGATCTCCTGGGGCCCGTTCGTCGGCATGTTCATCGCCCGTATTTCCAAGGGCCGTACCGTGCGCCAGCTGGTGACCGGCGTGCTGCTGATCCCGCTGGGCTTCACCCTGGCCTGGTTGTCGATCTTCGGCAACACCGCGCTGGACCTGGTGATCAACCAGGGCGCCGTGGAGCTGGGCAAGACGGCGCTCGAACAGCCGTCGATGTCGATCTACCAACTGCTGGAGTTCTTCCCGGCGGCCAAGATCGTCATCGGCTTGGCGGTGTTCGTCGGCTTCGTGCTGTTCCTGACCCCGGCCGACTCCGGCGCGGTGATGATGGCCAACCTGTCGTGCAAAGGCGGCAAGGTCGACGAAGACGCCCCGCACTGGATGGTAGTGTTCTGGTCGGTGGTCATCACCCTGGTCACCATCGGTTTGCTGTTCGCCGGCAACTTCGAAGCCATGCAGACCATGGTGGTGCTGGCCGGCCTGCCATTCTCGGTGGTCCTGGTGCTGTTCATGTTCGGCCTGATGAAGGCCATGAAGCAGGACGTCGCGGTCGAGAGCGAGCGCGCCGAGCTGGCCGCCCGTGGCCGTCGCGGTTTCAGCGAGCGTCTGAGCCAGCTGGACCTGCAGCCGACCCAGGCGGTGGTGCAGCGCTTCATGGACAAGCAGGTCAGCCCGGCGCTGAAGGAAGCCGCCGAGCAGCTGCGCACCCTGGGCTTCGAGGTCGAGACCCGGGTTGGCCAGTCGCGCAACATGATGGGCCTGCGGGTGATGATGGAAGAGGGCAACCCCTTCGTCTACGAAGCCAGCCTTGATGGCTACATGGCCGCCCCGAGCGAGGCGCCGGTCGAAGGCGAGCCGGAGGTACGCCAGCGCTTCTACCGTGCCGAGGTGTACCTGCACGATGGCAGCCAGGAGTACGACCTGATGGGCTTCACCCGCGAGCAGATCGTGCGTGACGTGCTCGATCAGTTCGAGAGCCACCGCCAGTTGCTGGGGCGTGTGTACAGCTGATCCAGTCTGCTGACCGCAAGCAAGGGCCCGACGCGCAAGCGCCGGGCCCTTTGTCGTTTCGGCCGGTGGTGTTGAATGAATAGCGCCTTGCGGCGCCGGCAGTGACTTAGCGTGGCCCTCCGAATCATCAGCCGGAACATTGCCATGCCGAGTACCACCACGCTCAAGGGCGCTGTCGCGTACCAGTTCGCCTCTCGACCCACGCTACGCCAGGTAGTGGCCAGGGAGGGGTTCAAGCTCCTGGCCCGCCATTACCCACTGGTCACGTCCAGTTACCCGCACCTCGACAGCCTCGCCGCCTTCACGCTGATGCGGGCGCGGGATGCCACCGGGCTGGTCCGCTATACCCCGTTGCTCGATCACCTGCTCGAGGTGTTCCTCGAGGATGGGCGGGTCGCCTTCAGCGACGACGATCACCTGAGCCTCGACACGCCCCATCGTTTTCGCGCCGCCGAGATCATCACCAAGGACATGGCACCCGCGCAGGTCAACCTGCGCCTGAGCCTGTTGAACGACGACTTCAACCAGCTGCTGGCGGGCCTGGTCGATCGCTTCCGGCAGGCCCAGGTATGTTTCTGGAATGGCAGCCAGGAAGGGCTGGGGATCATCCGGGCCGAGTGGATGACGCAGGTGATCAAGGCGGCCCTGGCACGGAACATCGAGCACCAGGGGTTGACCGAGCAGGCAAAGAGCTTGTTGTACGGGGTTTTGATGGGCGACAGGGCCACGCTGCGGGTAGATGCCGTCGAATGCTGCTTGAACACCGATGGCAATGAATACCGGGAGCTGTTGCCGAACCTGCTGATCAGCGGCGAGTCCGAGGAGGGCAGCCTGCTGCTGTGGTGCGAGCCCTTCGGCACCGTGCGTGCTCATGACGATGACCTGGGCTTCGCCCGTACCTTGCGTGACACGTTCTCCGAGCGTTATCGCTTCGACACCTTGTCGTGGTCGCGCAGCCCGCTGCAGGGGGACCCGTTCGCCCAGCAGGCCCGCCTGCTGCTGCAGTGCGGGCTGGAGCGCATCGGGCGCCTGAAGATGTGGCAAGCCGACACGGTCGAGCAGCTGGAGACCAGCTTCCAGACGTGGAGCGATCCGTCGACCGACTTCCCCGAACGGCCCGAGCCGGGCCAGGACCTGCCAGCGCTCGAGCTACCCGCCTGGTTGAGCCAGGCCAGCAGCGCCGACCGTTTCGAGTACCAGATGGCGTTGCAGGAACAGAGTGCCCGGCAAGCGCTTTCCAGGGGCGCCACCTCGCTGGACGGCATCGAGGACTTGCATGGCTATACCGTGCGCCGCCTGCGCGAGCAGATGCAGGCCGATCACCCCGGGCAGGCGCCCTGCGATCCGGATGAGCTGACGATCGCCCTGGCGGTCCCCGACCCTGCGATCGACCCCGAGCTGCCGGCATCCCTGAAACCCGCGAGAAACCTAAGCCTGACGGAGTTGGCGTATACCCAACCTGCGGTCGAGACGCTGGAGGTGGTGACAGGCGTTACCCATGCCGGCGGTGGGAGCGTCCAGGGCTGGATGACCCCGGCATACGTCAACCGGCTGCTCACCCGCGTGGACATTGGCGGCACCTATCCGAGCCAGGTCGGCCGCGCGCTCGATGACAGCACGGGTCAGCCCGAGCGCCTCAGGCTGTTCGCCAGTGAATGGCGCAGTGCGCTGTTGTTCCAGGCGCTGAGGGCGAAGATCGAAGGCCACCTGGATGAACCCTGCTGGCAGGTATTGGCAGCCTTCTGCCGCAGCAAACGCGATTTTGCCCAGTACCTGAGCATCGCGCCGCTGGCCTTCAAGTGCGCGCCGGGCGCCCGCACTGCGGACCAGGTCAGCGGGATGTTCGTGATTCGCTTCAACGAGCTGGGCAAGTGGATGCTGTACCGCCCCCTGTATGAGGCCCGCGCGATCCTGGCGTTTGCCGATCTGGACGACTTGATGAGGCAGCTGCGCGAACCGGGCGATTTGCAGCAGAGCGTGCTGGATTGGCTGCCGGACGATGTGCGTGCGGTCTACGACGACGGCGGCTTCGGCAAGCCGCACCTGCATGATGCGCTGAAGTCGATCCTGCATCTGCTGACCCTGGAGGCGGACAACGTGGCGACCTACCTGGAAAGCCTGCGCGAACCGGTGAAGGCCACGCCGAAGTTCTGGCTCGCCGACCTCGATGCACGGATGTATCAGGCCCGAAGCAGGATGTTGGCGATGCTGACTGCGCGCCAGACCGTCTCGAACGCACAGCGGCGCTGGGCGATCGCCAATCAGCTGGGCTGGCTGTTGTTCAACCTGGTGACGCCGATGCTGCCCGGCCCATTGGCCAGCGTGGCGTGGCTGGCGGCGCTCGTGCACGGCCTGCCGGATGATTTTCGCGCACTCGCCAACGGCGACGATGCGCAGAAATCGCTCGCACTGGTCGACTTGCTCAACAACCTGGCCATGCTGCTGGTCCATGGCCACGGAGCCAAGGATGGGGCGCCAGTGCCTGTCGAGCACGACACGCCCGTCACCTTGGCAGCGCCGCCTGAACGCAGTCGGCCCTGGGAGCCGATGGATGCCTCGCTCGAGGAACAGGGCGACTTGCTCGAGGACGATGCCATCGCCCGGGTGCTGCGGCCAATGACCGTGGCAGAGGAGGGTGCTCCACTGCGTGCCATGGACGACCGTGAGGCGTTGCAGGCATACGCCTGGAGCGAACAGCGCTTCAATACTCTGACACCGTCGTTGAAGGCGCGATTGGCGACCTACGAGGCTTCGGTTTCCCTTGTCGGGCGGCTGAGCGAAAAGCAATGGCCCATGCGTGGTCTTGTAGAAGTGGATGGCCCCCTGTATCTCGAGCTCGACGGGCAGTCCTATGAAGTCCGCGTGGATTGGGGGAGCGCCCGAATCGTGGCACCCGACGGTCGGGAAGGGCCATGGTTGCGTCCGGGGGACGAAGGCTGGGTGCTTGATCTCGGCCTCAAGGGTGGGTCGGGCAGGGGCGGCGCGGCAGGACCATCCATCAGTCTGCCGAGGTATCAGCGTATCGCGAGCGATATTGCCACCAGGATCAGGAACAGCAACGACAAGATCAAGGCCCTGAACTCCAATATCCGGTTCCTGCAGGCCCAGCTGAAGAAGGATGCAGACAATCTAAAGCTGGAAATGGCCGCTGGATATGAGCCTGAAAGCGAGGAATACAAGGTCCTGGGTGTGCTTGGGGAAAAGGTCAGGAACTGGCGCATGCTGATCCGCAAGACAAGCACGGACCGAGAGACCACCCGATATACCCTGATGGTTCATGCCGACGAGCTGCTGGTCGTGCTCGATAAAGCCAAGAAGGGGGTGCCCTTTACGAACCACGAGGAACGGCATGTCACCGCGCTGAGGTTGCTGCTGGTCGAGGGGTTCACCGTGTTGGACATGCTGGACAGGGTGAACAAGGCGAAAGATCTGATCGACGCACGTGCTCGTGCATTCGCCCCGGACAGTGACTTGTCCCATGAGTGGCCCGCCTACCAGGATGTTCTGCGTGAAGCCGTCAATAACGAGGAGGTGATGGCTGACGCGCTGGACCTCATCGACAAGCACATCGGTGAGTTGCCGCCGGACATATCGGTCGATCTGCAGGGTAGAACCCTGTTCAGGCACGAGCTGATCGACCTGCGCGAGCGGACGTACGTCGATTACCGGTTCCATATCGCAATGGGCTACGCCAATCTGGCGCTGGATGTCACCAAGGTCACCAGTACCCAAAGGCTTCTGCGTGTCTCGAGACAGCTTGCGGGTCTCTCCTTGCGTGTCGTCAGCGCTGCGCACAGCCGTGTACTGATGAGCGAGGTGAGTACCGACGATCGGCTGGAAATACTGCAGGCTGCGTGGCGTCGATATGGCAATGCAATCGTGAAGGCGGACGTGCTCCTGCACAGGGACACCGCCACCTACAGCCCTGGGATGATCGAGCAATACAAGAAGCACATGGAGGCGCTCAAGAAGGCCATGGCGCCGGCCCTGCTCAGGGCGCAGGCGCAGCTAGAGGGCACGCCGATGGGGGAAGAAGTATCACCCTACCCAGTCAAAACGGGCTATCGGGCCGTCCGCACGCGCGCACAGACGCTGGTCATTGCCAGTGAGGCCGTTCAGGCGGATGGAACGACCGTCCTGCAGGTGCTCGAACCGTTCAGCAACAGGGTGCTGCTGAGTTTCGAGGCGGATGCCCAGGGTGACTGGGTCCAGGCGGGTGGTGCTGCTGATCTGGAGGTTGGCTACGAGACCGAATCCGAGTCCGGTTCGGAGGCAGGCTCCCGGCCTGCGTCCGAACCCAGGCTCGCGTCCGAGAGTGAGACTGAATCAGAGTCTGATGTCGAATCCGGGTCGAGCCCGGGCTCGGGCACATCGGCCAGCGCCGAAGGGCCGCAGTTGATCGATATCGCCAGGCACTTGCAAAGCCGGGTGCTGGCCGATAGCGCGAGGGTGGAGTCGATTGCGCAGGGATACGTCGAAGGTGATGCGGGCGTCGAGGCGTTGACCGAACTGGTGAATGCGCATTTGCAAGCGCTCGACGATGCCAGGAGCACGCTGCTGCGAGCGGGCGAAAACACCGATGCCATCGATGCCCGTATCGGGACATGGCAAGCCAACAAGGAGAGCTGGCTGACCGAGCTCTACAGGAGCACCCATTACCCGGACCTCGAAGGCCTGCGCTTCCTGTTCGAGCGTGGTCGGCTCAAGATCACCTACAGCGGTCGCTCCGTCATAGCCAATGGCTCGGCCATGGACGAGTACACCATCAATTGGTTGAGGACTCCGCACGCGCAGGGGAAAGGCACTGACTTCTGGGTCGCGCACTTCCACTTCCAGCGGCAGGCAGACGTCGCCTCCGCATTCGTGCGCGGCCACCTCAAGACCCGTGCCCAGCGCAAGAAAACCGGCATTGACGTTCACTATGGCCGGATTACCTATGAGCAGGTGAAAGACATCATTCCATTCAACAGTTGAGGCAACAACGGCTCAGGCAACGACAGAGGGCTCGTCGCGCAAGCGTCGGGCCCTCTGTCGTTTCAGCCGCTGGTAATGAATGAATAACGCCTTGCGATGCAGGCAGTGACTTAGCGTGGCCCTCCAAATCATCAGCCGGAGTGCCGCCATGCAAGATGCCACATCTCTTCCGACCACGTTCAAGGCGGCTGTCGCGCGACAGTTCGCCTATCGGCCGACCTTGCGTTACGTCCTCAGCCAGGAGATCCACAAGGTCCTGGTGAAGCATCACCCTGATCAGGCCACGGCCTCCATCGACCATGACCTTGCCGAGCCCTACACACTCATCCGTCCAGGCCTTGACGGGAAGCGGCATCCCGAGGCGCTGCTGTCGCTGCTGCTCAGTGTTTTCGTGCAAGGACAGAAGGTTGCCTTTGGCGTTCGCGACTCGCTTCGCCTGGAGGCCTTCGGTCGTGCCGCCCTTGAAGATTTCTTCGAACAGGTGACAGGCATCGATGCTGACGACGACTCGCTCACCGAGCTGTCCCTTGCCCCCATGAATGATGACCTCGATACCGTTCTCCAGTCGCTGATCCCGACGTTCCTGCAGGCGCACATACGTTTCTGGGAGCAGGACGATGCGATCGTCCCAGCCATCACCACGGTCAGCCGGCATGGTTGGATGCGGCAGGCGCTGAGGTCGACGCTGCTGCGCAGTGTCGCTCGTTCGGGGTGGCGTGACGAGGAACGGGACTGTCTCTACGAGGTGATGCTGGGGTTGCAGAAAGGCACCTCGGTATCGGCCATCGAACTGACGTTCACCCAGGACGGCACGTCATTCAGCCAGCTGTTGCCCGATCTGCTGATCGAAGCCGAACGCGAGGAGCGCGAGTTGATCGTGCGCTGCCAGCCCGGCGGGCGTGTCCAGGCGTTCGAATCGATCTCGGCGTTCATGGCCAGCCTGCATGCCGAACTGGCGCCGCGCCTGCTGTTCGATGAGCTGGCCTGGCAGCGCCGGACGTTCGACGCAGACCCTTTCCTGCAGCAGTCCGCCCTGTTGCTGAGCAGCCTGCTGGCGGATGTCGAACGGTTGCAGTTGTCCGATATCACCGACGCGGAGCAGCTCGAACAGACGCTGGCGCTACTGACCGATCCGTCGCGAATGTTCTATTCGGACGATCTGTTCACTGCCGACGCACCAACGGCCGGGGTGCCCGCGTGGCTGGCGGCGGCCTCGACGCAGGACCGCTTCGAGTATCAGGTGGCCATGCAGGACCTGGCCATTGCCCAGGCGCTTTCGCGGGGGAAGACATCGCTCGACGGGGTGGAGGACCTGCACGCCTTCACGGTGCGACGCCTGATCGAGCAGATGAGCCTGGATCATCCACAGGATCCAGAGTTGGCGCCCGATGAGCTGTTGATCCATGTGTCGGTGCCGGACCCGGTCATCGACAAGGAACTGCCGGTGGTGCTCAAGCCTGTTGGCGGCAAGACCTTGGTCGCGTATGCCGTCGAGCGTCTGGATGGGCTGCAGGATGCATTGATAACGTCTGTCGATCATCGTGATGGGCGGCCGATACCGGGCTGGATGACGCCTGTCTATGTCGCTGGCCTGGTCGAGGCGGTCGATATCGGGGGTACCTACCCGGCGTATGTGGCCGACAGACTGAACGACCCTGGGCAGCAGGCCGTGCGGATCGAGCGGTTCTCCCGGGAGTGGCGAAGCGCGCTGTTGTTCGATGCCCTGCGTGCCAAGGTCGATGGCGAACTGGACGGAGCCTGCTGGCGGGCACTGGCCGAATTCTGCCGCAGCGACAAGGATCTGAAGGCGAATGTCGACCTGGCGCCCCTGGCCTTCAAGGCCGAGCCGGACAGTCGCCAGCGCGACGCCGCCATGTGCATGTATGTCATTCGCCTGCACACGCCAAAGGCGGTCTTGCTGTATCGCCCGCTCTACCCGCAACGCACGTTGCTGAGCTTTGCCGATGAAGCCACCTTGATGACGGCGATCAGTGCTGTGGGGGATCTCCAAGACAGCGTCCTGCGGTGGCTGCCCGAGTCAGCGTTCAATGTCTATGCCCGGGGCGGCTTCCTCGAGCCTCATCTGCGCCGGGTCATTTTCGATACGTCGATCTGGCCGGAACCCGTCGAGCCGGCGAGCTTGTCGCTGGTCCCGTTCCTGGCGGACATCGATACCTGGATGTACGGCGACAAGCGCCAGGCGCTGATTGCGCTGGCGCAGCGTGAAACCCTCTCCAACACCCAGCAGCGCTGGTCCACCTTGAAGCGCTTTGGCTGGTTGCTGTTCGACCTCATCGCGCCGGTGCTGCCAGGCTCGCTGGGCAAGGTGGCCTGGGTCGCGAGCCTGCTGGCGCCGCTGCTGGAGCCTGAGCAGGCACCGCGGGTCGAAGGCGCCGATTCGGCGTTCGCCATCGACCTGGCGGCCAACCTGGCGATGGCGTTGCTGCATGAGCGACTCCCCGATACCCGCCAAGGCGTCGCCTTGCCGGCGCCGGCCCCCGTCAGGCTGGTGGAGCCGGCGCTGCGAGAGCCGTTGCGCTTGCCGCAGGTGGTCGGGCAGGTGCGGCATGAGCCGCTAGATAAGGCATTGAGTGAATGGAGCGGGCAGGTGTCGCTGGGACATGGCTGGGGAGCTGGCCCTGTCGAGCAGCGCGCCATGCTGCGGCCGTACCGGGCCAGCGTCGATCTGTCTGGCGTGGCGCCTGGCAATGACCTTTACCTGCTGGGCGGGCGCTTTTATGCCGCCGTGCTGGGCGATCACTACCAGGTCGTGCATGAGGACGAAGGGCGACGGATCGTCGGCCCGGCTGGCGAGCTCGGACCCTGGCTTTTTCATGATGGGGTCTGGCGGGTACGGAGCGACGGATTCGCCCTTGGCGGCGGCCCGAAGCAGGCGCGCGGGGCGCAGGTGACCCAGGCCGCCTTCGACCGCATCTCTGCTCGGCTCGACGAGCTGATCGAGACTTACAACAGGATGAGCAGGGAATCCAACGTGATGGATGCCCGCGAACTCAACAGCCGAGCCGAACTGGACAAAGTACAGGCGTTGCGGGACAAGGCCGCAGCGAATGAAAGCGGTCTGTCGCAAGAGGTACTCGACAGAATGCTGGGTTTGTACGACGACAATATACGTGCCAAGCGCAAAGTGTTCGAAGACGCACGTAGCGACTACGTCGCGCAGATGGAAGCCATGGTCGAGATCGATCTGAAGGTGGTTGACGATGCCCATAAGATGCTCGACATGCAGCGTTATCGCAGAGTCAACAGCGGGCTTGGACCCGAAGAGCTCAGAAGGTCGCTGGTGTTCGCCCGTGAAGCGATCGTGAGAGGGTGCTGGTTCAATCTCCCGCGTCTGGGTGAAATGATCGACTATCCCCGCATCAGCGAGATGGGGCAGGCATTGCACGGCCGGATTGTCAGTGACGTGCCGGAGCAGTACGAGGCTTTCCGGCAGCGCATGCGTGAAACGATCCCTTTGCAGGAGCGGATGATTAGGGCGAGTGCTCTGGTGGACCAGTTCCTGCCGCAGGTCGATCCGCAAGCTCCACTGGTGGCTGTGGTCGACGGCCCACCGAGGGTGCTGTTCGGTGAGCTTGCTGCGCAGCGTGCCCTGACCACTGTGGATATTCGGTTCCAGCAGGCTGTCCATTATTGCGAACTGGCGATTCATTACGAGATGGAGGATCCGACCGGCCAGCTCCCCCGGTATCGTCAGGCATTGATGAGCGTGCACCTGCGAGCCGCGGCCTTCGCGCATGGCGAAGTGCAGTTCGGCAGTCTGTCAGCCGCTGACCGGGTCGAGGCGTTGCAGAGTGCCTGGGATGAATACAGCGCGGCGATCATCAATGCGGTCGATATCAAGCGTGACGGGGGCAGCCTGGTGGACGTGGCCATGCTCGACCGTTACGTTGAGGTCATGCAGTCACTCAAGCAGGACGCTGGCGATCGCCTGGTGGAGGCGATTGGCGTGGAGGACGGGGAGCCTGCCCAGATGGGCGTCGCCTACGATCCTGGCGCTCGGGTCAGGGCGGTCGCGCGCAGGAGCGATGGCCAGATCGTGGTGGGTGATGTGGTCGAGGAGGGTGGCCGGAGGTCGATGGAGGTACGCGACCCCGGCACGCGTAGCAGAATCGTCCGTTTCGAGCAGGTGGGGCAGGCCTGGGTCGAGGTGGTGGAGCGCGCTGCTCCAGAGCTTGCGCCTGTCAGGGATGAGCTGTTGAGACAGGCGTTGACGGTGACCGCGGAAGATGCGTCGGTCATGGGCATGGCCGACGAGTACGTGGCCAAGCGGGTCCACCATCGCCTGCTGGAGCGGCTGGTGGACGAGCATGTCAGCAAGCTGCAGAAGCTGGCCGATGCGTTCGGGGACAATACCGGGGCAACCGCGCTATTGCTCAAGAACAAGCTTGCCCAGTGGCCGGCCAGGCGCGAGTCGTTGCTGTTGACGTTGCACACCGAAACGCGTTCCCCGGATTTCGAAAGCTTGCGCTTCCTCAGCGAGCGCAACCTCATCAAGGTTGAGTACCGGCCGAATCGCAAGCTGCTCAAGGACCGGACTGCCCTGGACGAGTACGCGATCCGATTGCTCAAGGGCAAGGAAGCCAAGTCAGAGAAGATCCTCTGGGCAGTGCATTACCACTACAACGGGCAGTCCGACCCGGCGGATGACTTCGTTCTGGCTCATATCAAGACCTGGGCGCAACGCCATTACGGTCGCGAGGACGCCAAGCGCCTGGCGGCCGACGGCGAACGTATTCACCGTGGGCCGCTGACCCGTGAACAGGCCAAGGAAATCATCGCCTGGGCGGGCAGGTCGAACGGCTGACGGTTGACCGCCTGTGCCATGGGCGGACATGGCTTGGTTGCCCCGTTCGGCGACCATCTGGCGCAGGCTTATCGGTTCGATGCCCTGACTCTTGAGCCGGGGCATCTGTTTTCGAGCAAGGTCGCGCTTGGGGGAGGTGCGTCAGCACCTGCGTCGTCGCCCAGGCGTTCGGCGACCGTCCCACGCTTTGCGAGGTGGCAAGCAAGCAGTTGCTGGCCGTCCTGCTGGAGCAACTGCCCTGGCTGGCTTTCGTTCAGCCCGCTCTGGAGTCCGCTGACGCTGGATAGTCCCGATCCCGACAGCGAATACTGGGCCACCAGCTCCCTGGTGGATGCCGTGCTGCAGGCACAGCTCGATGGCAAGCCAATCACGCTGGAGCCGTTGGACGAGCGTCATTACAACCTGGGCTTGCTTGCGCCCATCATTTCGCGGGCTCCAGCATGGCGAGCTGTTGATGTCCTCCATGCCGGTGGCCGACAGGATCGTGATCTTGCAGGAGGCGTGGGATGAATATGCCGCCGCGATCATCAATAGCCTGCAGATTGCGCGTACTGGCGGCATTGGACGCACTGCCGGCACAGCGCGAGCAGCTGTTGACAGAGGCCTACACCAACACGAAGTATCCAACCGCTGCAGCGTTGCGCTTTCTGCACAGGCACAAGCTGATCAAGGTGGAGTATGCGAGGCGTGACACCTCGCGAAACACCAGCCCGTTCGACGAGTTCAAGATCATCCGCCTGAAGGCCTCGGGTGTAAAGAAAGAGCAGGCCATCTGGGCCGCGCACTTTCATCTGAGCTCACAAGCCGCTCATCTGCAAGACTTCACCTTTGCTCACTTGAAGCTTTGGCCCAAGCGTTTCCAGGGGCATGCATACGAAGTGGCCAAGGGTGAGCGTGTGCACCGTGGGCCTTTGGTTCGTGAGGACATCACCGGCATCATTCCACTGACCTGATGCTCAGCGATTCGTGTAGCGCCCTTGGCGGCCGTGGGCCGGCATGGCCTGGTTGCCTCGTTCGGCGACCATCTGGCGCAGGCTGATCAGTTCGATGCCCTGGCTTTTGAGCCGGGGCATTTCTTTTTCCAGCACTTCGAGCGTTTGCGGGTAGGGGTGACCGATCAGCACTGCCGAGCCTTGCTTGCGCGCCAGGGCGACGCCTTGGCGTAGCTGGTCGGTGATGGCTTCGACGGTGCGCACATCATCGAGGAACACATCGCGTGACACGTGGGCGAGGCCGATCGCCTGGGCCTCGGCCGCGGCCACCGTGGCGGCGCTGGTGCGGCTGTCGACGAACAGCAGATGGCGCCGTTGCAGTTCGCTCATCAGCCAGCCCATCGGCGCGCGCTGGGCGGTCATGCGACTGCCCATGTGATTGTTGATGCCGGCGGCATAGGGCACCTTGGCCAGCGCCGCGTCCAGGCGGCGGGCCAGCTCCTCGATCGGCGTGCCGGGATGCCAGGCGTATGGGCCGGTGGCCGGGTCCATGGGCATGTGCAGGATCACCGTCTTGCCAGCCTTGTGCGCCTGGCGGGCGAAGTCGGTGGCGTGCGGGGTGTCGGGCATGATCGCCATCGTGACCGGGCCGGGGAGGGCGAGGGTGCGGCTGTCGCGTTCGCTGCTCTGGCCCAGGTCGTCGATGATGATGCTCATGTAGGCCTTGGCCGGCGCCGCCTGGGCGACGCCGGCCATGAGGCAGAACAGCGCGAACAGCAAGTAACGCATGGGAAGTGGTCAGTCGCCCTTGGTGATGTTCAGGCCCTTGAGCAGGCTGAGAGCCTGGCTGAGCTGGAAGTCGTTGTCCTGCGGGCGGTCCTTGCGCTTGCTGCTGCCGCTCGGGCGGTCGGCGCCGCCGTTGCCGTTGCCCAGGTGACCCTGCAGATCGGCTTCCTTGAAGTTGTCGTTGTCGGCCTCGGCGGTGAGCTTGGCCGGGCGCACCTCGATGTCCGGGACGATGCCCTGGGCCTGGATCGAGCGGCCATTGGGAGTGAAGTACAGCGCGGTGGTGAGCTTCAGCGCGCGGTCGTTGGCCAGCGGCAGCACGGTCTGCACCGAGCCCTTGCCGAAGCTGTCGGTGCCCATCAGCACGGCGCGCTTCTGGTCCTGCAGGGCGCCGGCGACGATTTCCGAGGCCGAGGCGCTGCCGCCGTTGATCAGCACCACCAGCGGCACGCCTTCGCTGGCGTCGGCCGGGTCGGCGGAGTAGCGCAGCTCGGAGTTGGCGATGCGGCCCTTGGTGTAGACGATCAGGCCCTTGGTCAGGAAGTGGTCGGCCACTTCCACCGCCGACTGCAGCACGCCACCGGGGTTGTTGCGCAGGTCCAGGACCACGCCGCGCAGCTTCTTGCCGTTGTCCTTGCGCAGCTTGGCCAGGGCCTTGCCCACTTCGTCGCCGGTCTTGACCTGGAACTGGGTGATACGGATGTAGCCGTAGTCGTTCTCCAGCAGCTGGCTCTTGACGCTCTTGACCTGGATCACCGCGCGCGCCAGCGTCACGTCGAATGGCGTGCCGCCATCGCGCACCAGCGTGAGGGTGATCTTTTCGCCGATCTTGCCGCGCATCTTGTCCACGGCTTCGGTCATGGTCTGGCCACGGGTCGGCGCGCCGTTGATCTTGACGATCAGGTCGCCCGCCTCGATGCCGGCACGGGAGGCCGGGGTGTCGTCGATGGGCGAGACCACCTTGACGAAGCCGTCCTCCATGCCGACCTCGATCCCCAGGCCACCGAACTCGCCGCTGGTGCTTTCCTGCAGCTCCTGGAAGTCCTCGGGGCCGAGGTAGGCCGAGTGCGGGTCGAGATTGCTGAGCATGCCTTTGATGGCGTTCTCCAGCAGGGTCTTGTCGTCCACCGGTTCGACATAGGCGGCCTTGATGCGGTCCATCACCTCGGCGAAGGTGCGCAGCTCTTCCAGCGGCAGCGGCGCCTTGGCGGTCACCTCGGTGGCCGGCTTGACCACGGCTGGCTTGGCCGGCTCGGCGGCAATGGCCAGGGGCGCGCCGACGACCAGGGCGATGGTCAGGGCCAGTTGGGTGAGACGAGGCGAGTGCAGCATGTCGAACGAACTCCTGATCCTGTTGGCGCTCCCGGCGGGAGCAGCGGTGCGGCCATTTCAGGGGCCGCGCCGTAAAAGTAGTCGGTGCCTAGCCGCGGCACCATTGCGCAGGGTCGGTCGGGCGGCCCTGCTGGCGAATCGCGAAGTACAGCCCGGCGCTGTCCTGGCCGCCGCTGTCGCCGACGGTGGAGATGGCCTCGCCGGCCTTGACGATGTCGCCGGCGCTCTTGAGCAGGCTCTGGTTGTGGCCGTACAGGCTCAGGTAACCGTTACCGTGATCGAGGATGACCAGAAGTCCGGCGCCGCGCAACCAGTCGGCGAACACCACGCGCCCGCCATGCACGGCGCGTACCTGGGTGCCGGCGCTGGCGCCGATCATCACCCCGTCCCATCGGGCCCGGGCATCGCCGCCGCGGCTATCGCCGAAGCGCGCTAGCAATCGACCATTGACCGGCCATGGAAGTTTTCCCCGGGCTGCAGAAAATGCCCCGCCGTAGCTGGCGCCATCGCTGGAAACCACCGGGCCGAGGGTGGTGCGGGCTTTTTTCGGCGCCTCTTCCGGCTCCGGGGCGCGGGCGGCCGCCAGGGCCTGCTCCTTGCGACGCTTTTCTTCTTCCTGTTTGGCCAGCAACGCGCGCTGGCGGGCCTCTTCGGCCTCGCGGGCCTGGCGGGCAAGGGTTTCCTCGATGGTCTTGAGTACCTTGCTCAGGTCGGCCTGGTCCTGTTCGCGGCTCTGCAGCTTCTGGTCGCGGGCTTTCAGGTCGCCATTGAGCTTGGCCAGTACCTGCTGGCGCTTGTCACGCTCGGCGACCAGGGCCTGGCGGCGGCTGTCGAGGTCGGCGCGCTGGGTCAGCAGCTGTTCCTGCTGGCGGGCGATGTCCTGCTCGACGTTGGCCAGCTGGCGCAGGGTTTCGTTGAACGCGCGCAGCTGGTCCATGCGCGCCTTGCTCAGGTAGTCGTAGTAGGCGAGGGTGCGTGCGAACTTCTCCGGGTTCTGCTGGTTGAGCAGCAGCTTGAGATATTCCTCGCGGCCATTGTTCTGGTAGGCCGAACGGGCCTGGATGGCAATCAGGCGTTGCTGTTCAACGCGGGCGCTCTGGAGTTTTTTTTTCTCGTGATCAAGGCGCTCCAGCTCGCCCTCGGTCTTTTTTAGTTCTTGCTGCAGCGCCTCCACTTGCTTCTCGAGTTTGCCGATGTCGGTCTCGGTGGACTTGAGGTCTTTCTGCACGCCGGCTTTTTCCTCCTGGAGCTTGCCCAGCATCTTCTTCAGCTCGGCGATGTCCTGGCGGGTGGCGTCCAGCTGTTGCTGGGTCTGCGCGCGCTCGTCGGCGAAGGCCGGGATGAGCAGGCATGACAAGGCGAGTAATAGAAGGGCGCGGAGCATGGGGTTGGGCGTACCAGGGATGGAGACTGGCCTAGTATGCCCGCCTGGGCGTGCAAAAAAAACGCCCCGTGGCGTGTGCGGCGGGGCGTTGGTCTGGAATTCATGCGTAAAGCGCGTCGCAATCCTCGTGGGAGCGGGCTTGTCCCGCGATAGCGGCCTGCGCTGGAACATCACTGCAGCAGATGACGCTATCGCGGGGCAAACCCGCTCCCATGGGGTTTTACTCGTCGACCAGGATCGATGTGCCGGTCATTTCCACCGGCTTTTCCAGCCCCAGCAGCTTGAGCATGGTCGGCGCCACGTCGGCCAGCACGCCGCCTTCACGGACCTTGACCTGGCGCTTGCCGACATAGATGAACGGCACCGGCTCGGTGGTGTGGGCGGTGTGCGCCTGGCCGGTGCACTCGTCTTCCATCTGCTCGACGTTGCCATGGTCGGCGGTGATCAGCGCTTCGCCGCCGACCTTGTCCAGGGCCTGGACGATACGCCCGACGCAGCCGTCCAGCGCTTCCACGGCCTTGACCGCGGCGTCGAACACGCCGGTGTGGCCAACCATGTCGCCGTTGGCGTAGTTGACCACGATCACGTCGTAGCGCTGCTGCTCGATGGCCTCGACGATGCGGTCGGTGACCTCGGGGGCGCTCATTTCCGGCTGCAGGTCGTAGGTGGCGACCTTCGGCGACGGGATCAGGATGCGTTCTTCGCCCTCGAACGGCTCTTCGCGGCCACCGGAGAAGAAGAAGGTGACGTGGGCGTATTTTTCGGTCTCGGCGATGCGCAGCTGGGTCTTGCCGTTCTTCGCCAGGTACTCGCCCAGCACGTTGTTCAGGCTGGCGGGGGCGAAGGCCGCGGGGGCCGGGATTTTCGCCGAATACTGGGTCAGGCCGATGTAGGCGGCCAGTTTTGGCAGGCGGGCGCGGGGGAATTCGTTGAAGTCGGGCTCGACGAACACGCGGGACAGCTCGCGGGCGCGGTCGGCGCGGAAGTTCATGAAGATCACGGCGTCGCCGTCCTCGACCTTGACCGCTTCGCCGATGCGCGTGGCCTTGACGAACTCGTCGCTCTCATCGCGTGCGTAGGCGGCCTCGAGGCCGGCCACGGCGGTCGGCGCGTTGTAGTCGGCGACGCTGTCGACGATCAGGTTGTAGGCGGCGCTGACGCGGTCCCAGCGGTTGTCGCGGTCCATGGCGAAGTAGCGGCCGATCAGGCTGGCGATACGGCCCTTGCCCAGGCGGGCGAAGGTCGCGTCGAGCAGCTCGATGGAGGATTGCGCGCTGCGCGGCGGCGTGTCGCGGCCATCGAGGAAGGCATGCAGGTAGATCTTCTCGGCGCCACGCTGCGCGGCCAGTTCGGCCATGGCGATCAGGTGGTCCTGGTGGCTGTGCACGCCGCCGTCGGAGAGCAGGCCGAGGATGTGCACGGCCTTGCCGGCGCCGACGGCCTTGTCCACCGCGCCGCCGAGCACGGGGTTCTCGAAGAACTCGCCGTCACGGATGGCCTTGGTGACACGGGTGAAGTCCTGGTACACCACACGGCCGGCGCCGAGGTTCATGTGACCGACTTCCGAGTTGCCCATCTGCCCGTCGGGCAGCCCCACGTCCATGCCGGAGCCGGAAATCAGACCGTGCGGCTGGGTGGCGCGCAGGCGGTCGTAGACCGGAGTGTTGGCGGCGAAGATGGCGTTGTATTCGGGGCTTTCGCTGTGACCGAAGCCATCCAGGATGATCAGGACCAGGGGTTTAGGCGTACTCGTCATCAATCAAACTCACGGTTGTTCAAAGATGATAAAGACACGCATTTTAGGGCAAATGCGCCAGCGACGGCGAATATTCCTCCCATCGCCCGACAGGCGCGGTCAGGCATGCAACATGAAGCCGGCTTTGCGGCCGGCCCGGTGGGCTTTGGCGGTCATGGGGGGCTGTGTATACTGGCCGCCATTTTCAATCGCCTGGAACACCCCTGATGGTTGCTAACCTGATCCAATTTGCGACAAACCACTTCATCCTGGTGGCGATCTTCGTTGTACTGCTGGTGCTGCTGCTGATCAACGAAATCCGTCGCGGCGGCCAGAGCCTGAGCAATGGCCAGCTGACCGCGCTGGTCAATGCCGAGAAGGGCGTGGTGATCGATATCCGCCCCGCCAAGGAATACTCCGCCGGGCATATCGTCGGCGCGCTGAACATTCCCCAGGACAAAGTGGCCGGTCGCATGGCCGAGCTGGAAAAACACAAAGAGAAGACCCTGATCGTCGTCGACGCGATGGGCCAGCAGTCCGGTACCATCTGCCGCGAGCTGCTCAAGGCTGGCTACACCGCTGCCAAGCTCAGCGGTGGCGTTTCCAGCTGGAAAGCCGATAACCTGCCCCTGGTGAAGTGATATGAAGCCCGTCATCGTTTATTCCAGCGACTACTGCCCCTACTGCATGCGCGCCAAGTACCTGCTCGAGAGCAAGGGCGTGGCGTTCGAGGAGATCAAGGTCGACGGCAAGCCCCAGGTCCGCGCCGAAATGAGCCAGAAGGCCGGCCGTACCTCGGTGCCGCAGATCTGGATCGGCAGCACGCACGTCGGTGGATGCGATGACCTCTATGCCCTGGAGCGCGCGGGCAAGCTCGACGCGCTGCTGGCGGCCTGATTCGCACTGCATTCAAGAACATTAGGAAAAGGATCTGCAATGACTGACCAACAGACCAACGGCGCTGCCGAAGACAACTCCCCGCAATTCTCCCTGCAGCGCATCTACGTGCGCGATCTGTCGTTCGAGGCCCCGAAAAGCCCGCAGATCTTCCGCCAGCAGTGGGAGCCGAGCGTCTCGCTGGACCTGAACACCCGCCAGAAGGCCCTGGAAGGCGACTTCCACGAAGTGGTGCTGACCCTGTCGGTGACCGTGAAAAACGGTGACGAAGTAGCCTTCATCGCCGAAGTGCAGCAGGCTGGCATCTTCCTGATCGCCAATCTGGACGCGGCCTCGATGAGCCACACCCTTGGCGCGTTCTGCCCGAACATCCTGTTCCCGTACGCCCGCGAGACCCTGGACAGCCTGGTGACCCGTGGTTCGTTCCCGGCCCTGATGCTGTCGCCGGTCAACTTCGACGCCCTGTACGCGCAAGAGATGCAGCGCATGCAGGAAGCCGGTGAAGTGCCGACCGTGCAGTGATTGCAGCGGCAACTGAAAAGGCGACCCTCGAGGTCGCCTTTTTGTTGCGTTGCCGCTGCGCCGGGCCCTTCGCGGGTGAGCCCGCGAAGGGCCCGTACAGCCACCGCATCAGCTGCCGGCGAACCCCTGCTGCCGCCACGCCTCGTAGACCGTCACCGCCACGGTATTGGACAGGTTCAGGCTACGGCACCCCGGTCGCATCGGCAGGCGCAGGCGTTGCTCGGCGGGCAGGCTGTCCAGCACCTCGGCGGGCAGCCCGCGGCTCTCGGGGCCGAACAGGAAGGCGTCGCCTGGCTGGTACTCGACCTCATGGAACGGGTGCGAGCCCTTGGTGGTGAAGGCGAACAGCCGTGGATTGCCCAGACTCTCCAGGCATCCGGCCAGGCTGTCGTGGCGCTTGAGCGTGGCATACTCGTGGTAATCCAGCCCTGCCCGGCGCAGGCGCTTGTCATCCAGTTCGAAGCTTATCGGCTCGATCAGATGCAGGTCGCAGCCGCTGTTGGCGCACAGGCGGATGATGTTGCCGGTATTCGGCGGAATTTCTGGTTGAAAAAGGATGACGTGAAACATGCACGGCTCCAGGCGTGAAGATGACGGGCATTCTACCCTCGAACCGGACCTGCGTTCGAAGGCCTTCCCACGCGTGATCCTGTCGCTGGCCATCGTCGGGCTGATGGTGGGCATGATGATCGGCCGCCTGACCTCGCCCGAAGAGCGGATGCTGGAGCAGGTAACGGTGGTGCAGGATGGGCTCGACCTGTGGTTCAACGAGGAACCGCAGCTGCATGGCGAGCATGTCGAGGGGACCGTGGCCGTGGTGTTCGAGGCCCAAGGCAAGGCCCAGCGCGGCCAACTGATGCTGCAGGGCAAGCCGGTGGGCTGGCGCCTGCAGAAGAGCGATCAAGGGTTGCTGCTGACCGTGGTGGCCGCCCGCCCCCTGCGCGGGGAGTGGACCGGCGCGAAGGATGACGGGCGTTGGCGGGTGCAGGTCAGGCTGCACGAATAAAAGAGGGGATGTCCCGGCCTGCCTGTACCGAGGTCCCCGAAACTTGCGCGATTGCAAATTAAAGAGGGGGTATCCCGGCCTGCCTGTACCGAGGCCCCCGAAACTGGAGATACGGTGTCTATTGCAGGGGGCGTGCCAGGTTTTAGATGCCTGAAAACGCTGGCGTTGATGGCTGTCTGGCCAGAATTTGACGGGTTTTTTGCCTTCACTCGGTGCAAGCGGCACAGGTTCGGTGCATCGAAGCATCGCGGGCTTGCCCCGCGATGTCCTTTAAGCACTGTGATCAGTGCTCTTCACCTTCGTCATCATCCCCGCCATCGACCTTCATCCCCAGCTCCTTGATCTTGCGCGTCAGGGTATTGCGCCCCCAGCCCAGCAGCACCGCGGCATCGCGACGGCGGCCGGCGGTGTGCTTGAGCGCGGTCTCGATCATGATCCGCTCGAAACTCGGCACGGCGCTGTCGAGCAGGTTCGACTGGCCGCGTGCCAGGGCCTGGTCGGCCCACTGGCGCAGGGCCTGCTCCCAGTTGGTCACCGGCGTGGCGTCCTGAGGCAGGTTGAGCAGCTCCGGCGGCAGGTCGCCGATCAGCACCTCGCGGCTGGAAGCCATCACGGTGATCCAGCGGCAGGTGTTCTCCAGCTGGCGCACGTTGCCCGGCCACGGCAGGTTGCGAATGAACGCTTCGGTTTCCGGCTTGAGCAGCTTGGGCTCCACCGCCAGTTCCTGGGCGGCGCGGCCGAGGAAGTGGCGGGCCAGCGCGGGGATGTCCTCGCGGCGATCGGCCAGGCGCGGGATATGAATGCGGATGACATTGAGCCGGTGGAACAAGTCTTCGCGGAACTTGCCGGCCTGCACCAGTGACTCGAGATTCTGGTGGGTGGCGGCGATGATGCGCACGTCCACCTTCACCGGCACGTGGCCGCCGACCCGGTAGAACTCGCCATCGGCCAGCACCCGCAACAGACGGGTCTGGGTGTCGGCGGGCATGTCGCCGATCTCGTCGAGGAACAGCGTGCCGCCATCGGCCTGTTCGAAACGACCCCGGCGCAGGTTGGCCGCACCGGTGAAGGCGCCTTTTTCGTGGCCGAACAGCTCGGACTCCATCAGGTCCTTGGGGATCGCCGCCATGTTCAGGGCGATGAACGGGGCCGCCGCGCGCGGGCTGTGGCGGTGCAGGGCGTGGGCCACCAGCTCCTTGCCGGTGCCGGACTCGCCGTTGATCAGTACGGTGATGTTGGAGTGGCTCAGGCGGCCGATGGCGCGGAACACCTCCTGCATCGCCGGGGCCTCGCCGATGATCTCGGGCGTGCGGGCCAGAGCCTGGGGCACGTCCAGCGCCTGCTGCTCCTGGGCATGCTGGTTGGCGCGCTTGACCAGCGACACCGCCTCGTCGACGTCGAACGGCTTGGGCAGGTACTCGAAGGCGCCGCCCTGGTACGAAGCCACGGCGCTGTCCAGGTCGGAATGGGCAGTCATGATGATCACCGGCAGGCGCGGGTGCTGCTCGCGGATCTGCGCCAGCAGGTCGAGGCCGCTGGCCCCCGGCATGCGGATATCGGAAATGATCACGTCCGGTTGCTGGCGGGCCAGGCGGCCCATGACGCCATCGGCGCTGTCGAAGCTCTGGGTGGTCATGCCTTCCTGTTGCAGGGCTTTTTCCAGGACCCAGCGGATGGAGCGATCATCGTCGACGATCCAGACGGTTTCACTTCGGCTCATGAGGCGGTGGCTCCTTGTTCCAGGGGCAGGTAGATCGAGAAGGCGGTATGCCCAGGGTGGCTTTCGCATTCGATCAGACCCTGGTGCTGGCTGATGATGTTCTGGGTGATGGCCAGGCCCAGCCCGGTACCGTCCGGGCGGCCGCTGACCATGGGATAGAAGAGGGTGTCCTGCAGTTCCACGGGAATGCCCGGGCCGTTGTCGACGATCTCGACCCGGGCCACCAGGCGGTGGCGCACATGGCCGATGGTGAACTGGCGCACCGCGCGGCTGCGCAGGGTGATGCGGCCCAGGCGCAGCTCGTTCTGGCTGCTGATGGCCTGCATGGCGTTGCGCACGATGTTGAGCACGGCCTGGATCATCTGTTCGCGGTCGATCAGTACGTCCGGCAGGCTCGGGTCGTAGTCGCGCACCAGGGTGATGCCACCCTGGCTTTCCGCCTCGACCAGGCTGCAGACCCGTTCGAGCACTTCGTGGATGTTGGTCATGGCCAGCGAGGGCAGCTTGTTCGAGCCCAGCATGCGGTCGACCAGGTTACGCAGGCGGTCGGCTTCCTCAATGATCACGTTGGTGTAGTCGCGCAGGCCATCTTCGGGCAGCTCGCGGGCCAGCAGCTGTGCCGCGCCGCGAATCCCGCCCAGCGGGTTCTTGATCTCGTGGGCCAGGCCGCGCACCAGCATCTTGGTGGTTTCCTGCTTGCTCAGCTGGGCTTCTTCCTTGGTGATGCGCAGCAGCCGATCACGTGGGTGAACCTCCAGCAGCAACAGGGTCTGGCCCTGGTGCAGGATCGGCGTCACCGCGTAGTCCACGGTGATGCTCTGCCCGGTCAGCGAGGTCAGCTGCGCTTCGCGCTTGGTGAACGGGTGCGCCTGCTCGACCGCCTGGCGCAGCGAGTTGAGCGCCTCGGCCGACTCGGTGAACAGCTCGCTGATGAACTGCCCATGGCTGCGCTGCCCGCTGACGGCCAGGAGCATTTCCGCGGCCGGATTCATGTATTCCAGGCGCAGCTCGCCGTTGAGCAGCAAGGTGGCGGTGGTCAGGTTGTCCAGGAGCAGACGGTGCTGTGCATCGCTGATGGTCATAAGGCGTCGTTGACCTCTTTTGGCACATTGGCGCCCCGGGACCTGCCGGGGCGCACAGGGATGGCGTGCTGGATGCAGTGAAAATGCAAGAACCAAACCAAGGCTCCGAAAAGAAGCGGAAATTCCGGACAAAGCCCTGGATAGGCGCGAGTTCAGGCCAGAAAGCCCTGGTTTATCGATTCTTGTGACCCAAATTGGGATGCATGATGGGGCGTGCATCCTATCCATGCACCAATATGGAGCATAGGGTGATCAAGGTATTTTGCACAGCTGGCCGCTGGCACGGACCAAGGCAAGATGGCGGGTCGGGTCCTGTGTGCGCTGTCTCAGGGCATCGGCCAGGCGGTCGGCGCACGCGCAGGGCGGTGCCTGGTCGAAGCGGGCGAGGGCGTCGAGCAGTTGGTCCTGCAGATGGTCCAGCGCCGGGCGGATATCGTGGCTCAGGTCGCGCCGCGGGAGGTTGGGCGCCTGGCGGGCGAGGTGCCAGCTGTCGAGCAGGTGATACTGGAGCAGCTTGTTGGCCTCCATCTGGTCGGCGAAGAATGCTTCGGCCCGGGCCGGCGCCAGCTGATGGGAGGGGGCGGCCTGGCGCACGCTGGCCAGTACCTGCGCTTCGCGAACGCTGGCCTGCACCGGTTGCTGGCGGTCCCACTTGTGCAGGGCGACTGCTTCGGCGAGGTCCAGGCGTCGCTCGAGGGTGTCGAGCAAGTGCCCGAGTGCCGGTGTGGGCGGCGCAGGGGAGGCGCAGCCGGACAAGGTCAGGCTGCAGATCAGGGCAAGGGAGGTACGCATGGTGGTCTCCTGGGGGGATGGAGACCTGAGTCTCTGCAGTTGATCGAGGGTGGCTATAGGTTTAGTCCGATCTTGCAGTCGCGCAAACGAAAACGGCCTCCCGAGGGAGGCCGTTTCAGATCGATGTCGGTGACGCCAGGCGTCGCCTACATCAAACGCTGTAGTACAGGTCGTATTCCAGCGGGTGGACGAAGGTACGGACCTTGATCTCTTCTTCCGATTTCAGCTCGATGTAGGCATCGATGAAGTCGTCGGAGAACACGCCGCCCTTGGTCAGGAACGCACGGCCCTTGTCCAGCTCTTCCAGGGCTTCCTTCAGGCTGCCGCAAACCTGTGGGATCTCTTTCGCCTCTTCAGGCGGCAGGTCGTACAGGTTCTTGTCGGCGGCGTCGCCTGGGTGGATCTTGTTCTGGATGCCGTCCAGGCCGGCCATCAGCAGGGCGGCGAAGCACAGGTACGGGTTGGCGGCCGGGTCCGGGAAGCGCGCTTCGATACGGCGGGCTTTCGGGCTGGAAACGTAAGGAATACGGATCGAGGCCGAACGGTTGCGGGCCGAGTAAGCCAGCATCACCGGGGCTTCGAAGCCTGGCACCAGACGCTTGTAGGAGTTGGTGGCCGGGTTGGTGAAGCCGTTCAGGGCCTTGCCGTGCTTGATGATGCCGCCGATGAAGTACAGGGCGGTGTCGGACAGGCCGGCATAGCCTTCGCCGGAGAAGGTGTTCTTGCCATCCTTGGAGATGGACATGTGCACGTGCATGCCCGAGCCGTTGTCGCCGTACAGTGGCTTCGGCATGAAGGTGGCGGTCTTGCCGTAGGCGTCGGCCACGTTGTGCACGCAGTACTTCAGGGTCTGGACTTCGTCAGCCTTGGTCACCAGGGTGTTGAAGCGCACGCCGATCTCGTTCTGGCCGGCGGTGGCCACTTCGTGGTGGTGAACTTCGACGACCAGGCCCATCTCCTCCATGGCGTTGCACATGGCGGTGCGGATTTCGTGGTCGTGGTCGCACGGCGGAACCGGGAAGTAGCCGCCCTTGACGGCAGGGCGGTGGCCCTTGTTGCCGCCGTCGACGTCCTGGTCGGTCATCCAGGAGCCTTGCTCGGAGTAGATCTTGAACATCGAGCCGGAGATGTCCGACTTGAACTTGACCTGGTCGAAGATGAAGAACTCAGGCTCCGGGCCCACCAGGACGGTGTCACCGATACCGGTCGACTTCAGGAACTCCTCGGCACGCTTGGCGATGGCGCGCGGGTCGCGGTCGTAGCCCTGCATGGTGGACGGCTCGATCACGTCGCAGACCAGGATCAGGGTCGGCTCTTCGGTGAACGGGTCCAGCACGGCGGACGAGTCGTCCGGCATCAGGATCATGTCGGAGGCTTCGATGCCTTTCCAGCCTTCGATCGACGAGCCGTCGAACATCTTGCCAGCTTCGAAGAAGTCCTCATCCAGCGCGTCGCGAGCCGGCATGGTGACGTGGTGCTGCTTGCCTTTGGTGTCCGTGAAACGCAGATCAATCCACTTGACGTCATGATCCTTGATGAGTTGAACCGACTTCGACATGTTGTCCTCCGGATGGTCTAGGGCGCGGTGGGCCGCTGCCCTGGAAAAAGAGTGTCGCCGGGCGCGGATAGTCGGCCAAGCTTACCTGCCTCACAAGGGAGCAAATTGCATGCCAGTGCCCGAAAATGGCGAGCGCGGGATAAAAGGGGGCGTTTGCGGGTATTTACGAGGTGACGGGGTGGAAAGACTGCACCCTTTGAAGGCGCTTTTTGAATTTGACGCACTATTTTGGTGCAATGACGTGGTCTTGTGCTTCTTTCGGGAGCCCTTTCGTGGGTAAGCCCGCTCCCACAGAATCTGCACCGGCTTCAATGACTGTGCGATCCCTGTGGGAGCGGGTTCACCCGCGAAAGGGCCCGTGCAGGCGCTGTAGAAGTCCCCTGTTGCATTCATCTCAAAGCTTCTGATCAAAAGTTGCTCAAACCTTGAGCAATTTCCGCTATAATTCGCGCCCCCTAATTTCGGCAGGCCCGGCGCGCGCTGTTAAACCAATGAAACTTATCGTCAAAGTCTTCCCGGAAATCACCATCAAGAGCCGGCCGGTGCGCAAGCGCTTCATCCGCCAGCTCGGCAAGAACATCCGCAACGTGCTCAAGGATCTCGATCCTGAGCTCGTGGTCGATGGTGTCTGGGACAACCTCGAAGTGGTCACCCGCGTCGAGGACGAGAAGATCCAGCGCGAGATGATCGAGCGCCTCACCTGCACCCCGGGTATCACCCACTTCCTGCAGGTCGAGGAGTACCCGCTGGGCGACTTCGACGATATCGTCGCCAAGTGCAAGCACCATTTTGGCCACCTGCTGGCCGGCAAGCACTTTGCCGTGCGTTGCAAGCGTGGCGGCCACCACGACTTCACCTCGATGGACGTCGACCGCTACGTCGGCAGCCAGCTGCGCCAGCAGTGCGGCGCAGCCGGCATCGAGCTGAAGAAGCCAGAAGTGCTGGTACGCATCGAGATCCGCGACCAGCGCCTGTACGTGATCCACAACCAGCACAACGGCATCGGCGGCTACCCGCTGGGCGCCCTGGAGCAGACCCTGGTGCTGATGTCCGGTGGTTTCGACTCCACCGTGGCGGCCTACCAGATGATGCGCCGTGGCCTGATGACCCACTTCTGCTTCTTCAACCTCGGTGGCCGTGCCCACGAGCTGGGCGTGATGGAAGTGGCCCACTACCTGTGGAAGAAATACGGCAGCAGCCAGCGCGTGCTGTTCATCAGCGTGCCGTTCGAGGAAGTGGTCGGCGAGATTCTCAACAAGGTCGACAACAGCTACATGGGCGTGACCCTCAAGCGCATGATGCTGCGCGGCGCCGCGCGCATGGCCGACCGCCTGGAGATCGATGCGCTGGTCACCGGCGAGGCAATCTCCCAGGTCTCCAGCCAGACCCTGCCGAACCTGTCGATCATCGATTCGGCCACCGACAAGCTGGTGCTGCGCCCGCTGCTGGCCAGCCACAAGCAGGACATCATCGACCAGGCTACCGAGATCGGCACCGCCGACTTCGCCAAGCACATGCCCGAATACTGCGGCGTGATCTCGGTGAACCCGACCACCCATGCCAAGCGTCACCGCATGGAGCATGAAGAGAAGCAGTTCGACATGGCGGTGCTGGAGCGCGCCCTGGAGCGCGCCAAGTTCATCTCCATCGACCATGTGATCGACGAGCTGGGCAAGGATATCGAAATCGAAGAGGTGGCCGAGGCCCTGCCGGGCCAGATCGTCATCGACATTCGTCACCCCGATGCCCAGGAAGACGAACCCCTGGTGCTCGAAGGCGTCGAAGTCCAGGCCATGCCGTTCTACGCGATCAACAGCAAGTTCAAGCACCTGGATGCCAACCGCCAGTACCTGCTGTATTGCGACAAGGGTGTGATGAGCCGTCTGCACGCACACCACCTGCTCAGTGAGGGACATGCCAATGTGCGTGTTTATCGTCCGACATAAGACGCCAGGGCTGTATGGCGGCAGCATCCGCCATCGCCCTCCCGACCGCCGGGCCCGCTGAGCCTTAAACAGTACATATTGGCCGCCTACACTGGCGGCAACCGAATCCTCTGATCGAGATACAGTTGTGATCGAAAATCTGCGTAACATCGCCATCATCGCCCACGTTGACCATGGTAAAACCACCCTGGTCGACAAACTCCTGCGCCAGTCCGGCACCCTGGAGCGTAACGAGCTCAACGACGAGCGCGTCATGGACTCCAACGACCAGGAAAAAGAGCGCGGCATTACCATTCTGGCGAAGAACACCGCCATCAACTGGAACGGCTACCACATCAACATCGTCGACACCCCCGGCCACGCCGACTTCGGTGGCGAGGTGGAGCGTGTGATGTCGATGGTCGACTCCGTGCTGCTGCTGGTCGACGCCCAGGACGGCCCGATGCCGCAAACCCGCTTCGTGACCAAGAAGGCCTTCGAAGCCGGTCTGAAGCCGATCGTCGTGATCAACAAGGTCGACCGTCCGGGCGCGCGTCCTGACTGGGTTCTGGACCAGATCTTCGACCTGTTCGACAACCTCGGCGCCACCGACGACCAGCTGGACTTCCAGGTTGTCTACGCCTCGGCCCTGAACGGCATCGCCGGTCTCGACCACACCGCCATGGCCGAAGACATGACCCCGCTGTACCAGTCGATCATCGACAACGTACCGGCGCCGGCTGTCGACCGTGACGGCCCGTTCCAGATGCAGATCTCCGCACTGGACTACAACAGCTTCCTCGGTGTCATCGGCGTTGGCCGTATCGCCCGTGGTCGCGTCAAGCCGAACACCCCGGTCGTCGCCATCGACACCAACGGCAAGAAGCGTAACGGCCGTATCCTCAAGCTGATGGGCCACCACGGCCTGCACCGCGTCGACGTCGAAGAAGCCCAGGCGGGCGACATCGTCTGCATCAGCGGTTTCGACGAGCTGTTCATCTCCGACACCCTGTGCGACATCAACGTCGTTGAGGCGATGAAGCCGCTGACCGTCGACGAGCCGACCGTTTCGATGACCTTCCAGGTCAACGACTCGCCGTTCTGCGGCAAGGAAGGCAAGTTCGTGACTTCCCGCAACATCAAGGAACGTCTGGACAAAGAGCTGCTGTACAACGTTGCACTGCGCGTTGAAGAAGGCGACTCGGCCGACAAGTTCAAGGTTTCCGGCCGTGGTGAGCTGCACCTGTCGGTTCTGATCGAAACCATGCGTCGTGAAGGCTTCGAGATGGCCGTGGGCCGTCCTGAAGTGATCATCCGTGAAGTCAACGGCGTGAAGCAGGAACCGTTCGAGAACGTCACCATCGACATCCCTGAGGAATCCCAGGGCAAGGTCATGGAAGAGATGGGCCTGCGTAAAGCCGACCTGACCAACATGGCGCCGGATGGCAAGGGTCGCGTGCGTCTGGAGTACAACGTACCGGCGCGTGGTCTGATCGGTTTCCGTAACCAGTTCCTGACCCTGACCAACGGTGCTGGCATCCTGACCTCGATCTTCGATCGCTACGACACCATGAAGTCGGGCCAGATGTCCGGCCGTCTGAACGGTGTTCTGGTTTCGATCGAGACCGGCAAGGCGCTGACCTACTCGCTGGAAACCCTGCAGGCTCGTGGCAAGCTGTTCATCGAGCACGGCCAGGACATCTACAACGGTCAGATCATCGGCCTGAACAGCCGTGACAACGACCTGGGCGTGAACCCGACCAAAGGCAAGAAGCTCGACAACATGCGTGCTTCGGGCAAGGACGAAGTCATCGCCCTGGTTCCGCCGGTTCGCCACACCCTCGAGCAGGCTCTGGAGTTCATCCAGGACGACGAGCTGTGCGAAGTCACGCCGAAGTCGATCCGTCTGCGCAAGAAGATCCTCGACGAAGGCGAGCGTACCCGCGCTGCCAAGAAAGCCAAGAACTGAGTCATTAGTTCAGGCTGAATGAAAAAACGCCCCCGGTCGAAAGGCCGGGGGCGTTTTTGTTTGCCTTGAGAAATTGGGGCCGCTTTGCGGCCCTTTCGCGACACAAGGCCGCTCCTACAGGAGATAGCGGGCCCTTGTAGGAGCGGCCTTGTGTCGCGAAAGGGCTGCAAGGCAGCCCCAGGATGTCAAAAGCAAAGCAGGATCAACGGGTGGCCACCTTGGGCTTGTAAGCGCAATACCCCGGCCGCGGCCCGACCTTGGGATGATTGCGGCAGGTATCCGGGCGCTTGTCGTAAATGGTGCACAGCCGGCTCTTGCGGTCCAGATAGAGGCAGTCGTCGTTGCTCATCCGGGTCAGGGTGAAGATCCCCGACTTCTGGTTGAAGCGTTCGATGATGCCGTCCTTCTGCAGGCGCTTGGCGATGTTCTTCGGTGGTTCGTCCTTTTCGAATTCGTCCACCACGCCGATGCGGATCAGATCCTTGATCTTCACCTCCACCGGCAGGGTGCAGCAGGTCGAGTGGCAGCCACCGCACATGTGGCTGGCATAGCGCTGCCAGGTCTCCAGGCGGTCGACTTCGGCGGCGGCGATCAGGGTCGGTTTCATGGTTGCGGTTTTATTCTTGCAAGGGAAATCACGGTTTTGGGGCGCGCGATCATACCGGAGTTGTTCAATTTGTGAACAACCTTTTGCCGGTTCGGCGAGCGGTCGATGAAAACCGCGAACCGTCGCTGTCGCTCCGTGTCAGAGCGTCTAGGCTGAACAATCTCCCAGCGCTTTCGCCCACTTGCCCGAGGATGCCCCATGTCCCAGGAAAATCAGGCCCGCGACGCCAAGGTCCCGACGACCGCCGAGGCACATGACGCGCAGGTGGCCGCCTTTCGTGCCGCCGTGCTGGCCAAGCTGACCTACGCGGTCGGCAAGGATCCGGAACACGCCTTCGACCATGACTGGTTCGAAGCCATCGCCCTGGCCGCCCGCGACCACATGGTCGACCACTGGATGGACCACACCCGCCAGGCCTACCGGCGAAGCCAGAAGCGCGTCTATTACCTTTCCCTCGAATTCCTCATCGGCCGGCTGCTGTACGACAGCCTGAGCAACCTGGGCTATCTGGAGATCGCCCGGGAAGCGCTGCAGGACCTCGATGTCGACCTGGAGCGCATCCGCCTGCTCGAACCCGACGCGGCGCTGGGCAACGGTGGCCTGGGGCGCCTGGCGGCGTGCTTCATGGAGAGCATGTCGACGCTCGGCATCGCCGCCCACGGTTATGGCATCCGCTATGAGCACGGCTTGTTCCGCCAGGCCGTGGTCGATGGCTGGCAGCAGGAGCAGACCGAGAACTGGCTGGACTTCGGCAACCCCTGGGAGTTCGAACGCGCCGAGGTGATCTACCCGATCAGCTTCGGCGGCAGCGTCGAGACGGTGCACGAAAGCAATGGCCAGCAGCGCCAGGTCTGGTGGCCGGGCGAGACGGTGCGAGCGGTGGCCTACGACACGCCGGTGGTCGGCTGGCGCGGCGCCAGCGTCAACACCCTGCGCCTGTGGCGGGCCCGGGCGCTGGAAGAGCTGCACCTGGAGCGTTTCAATGCCGGCGATCACCTGGGCGCGGTGGCCGAGGTGGCGCGGGCCGAAAGCATCTCGCGGGTGCTGTACCCGGCCGACAGCACCGAAGCCGGGCAAGAGTTGCGCCTGCGTCAGGAGTACTTCTTCGTCTCTGCCTCGCTGCAGGACCTGTTGCGCCGCCACCTGAACATGCACAAGGACCTGCTCAACCTGCCGGAAGCCGCCGCCATCCAGCTCAACGACACCCACCCGTCGATTGCCGTCGCCGAGCTGATGCGGCTGCTGGTGGACCAGCACGAAATCCCCTGGGACAAGGCCTGGGAGCTGACGGTCGGGACCCTGGCCTACACCAACCACACGTTGCTGCCCGAGGCTCTGGAAACCTGGCCGGTGGCGCTGATGGAGCGCATGCTGCCGCGGCACATGCAGATCATCTACCTGATCAACGCCTACCACATCGATGCGCTGCGGGCGAAAGGCCTGCACGACTTCGACGTGTTGCGCGCGGTGTCGCTGATCGAGGAAGACAACGGCCGGCGGGTGCGCATGGGCAACCTGGCGTTCCTGGGCTCGCACAGTGTCAACGGCGTGTCGGCGCTGCACAGCAAACTGATGAAGAGCACGGTGTTCGCCGAGCTGCACAAGCTCTACCCGCAGCGGATCAACAACAAGACCAACGGCATCACCTTCCGCCGCTGGCTGTACCAGTCCAACCCGCAACTCACCGCGATGCTGATCGAGGCATTGGGCGCGCAGGTGCTGGACGACCCGGAAGGCAAGCTCAAGGGTTTGGTGCCGTTCGCCGACAAGGCCACCTTCCGCAAGCAGTTCGCCGCTCAGCGCCTGCACAGCAAGCGCGCCCTGGCCAGCATCATCCAGGATCGGCTGGGGGTGACGGTCAACCCGGAGGCGCTGTTCGATGTCCAGGTCAAGCGCATCCACGAGTACAAGCGTCAGCTGCTCAACCTGCTGCACACCGTGGCGCTGTACCAGGCCATGCGCAACGACCCCGGCACCGACTGGGTGCCGCGGGTGAAGATCTTCGCCGGCAAGGCCGCGGCCAGCTACCACCAGGCCAAGCTGATCATCAAGCTGGCCAACGACATCGCCCGGGTGGTCAACAACGACCCGACCGTGCGCGGCCTGCTCAAGGTGGTGTTCCTGCCCAACTACAACGTCAGCCTGGCCGAGAGCATCATTCCGGCGGCGGACCTGTCCGAGCAGATCTCCACCGCCGGCTACGAGGCGTCGGGCACCAGCAACATGAAGTTCGGCCTCAACGGCGCGCTGACCATCGGCACGCTCGATGGCGCCAACGTCGAGATGTGCGAGCAGGTCGGCGCCGAGAACATGTTCATCTTCGGTCTGACCGCCCAGCAGGTGGAGGCGCGCAAGCGCAGCGGCGATTTCGGCGCCGCCGCGGCGATCGCCGCCTCGCATCGCCTGGGCGACGTGCTGCAGGCGATCCGCAGCGGGGTGTTCTCGCCGGACGATCCGGCGCGTTACGCCGGGCTGGTGGATGGGCTGATCGCCTATGACCGCTTCCTGGTGTGCGCCGACTTCGATGCCTACTGGGATGCCCAGCGCCGCGTCGAGGAGCTGTGGCATGCGCCGCAGGAGTGGTGGCGCATGGCGGTGCTGAACACGGCGCGGATGGGCTGGTTCTCGTCGGACCGGACCATTCGCGAGTATGCGACCGAGATCTGGAAGGCGTTGGATTGAGGCCGCAGCCTGCTCAATCGCTGCAGGAGCGGCCTTGTGTCGCGAAAGGGCCGCGCAG